>CAZKRY010000003.1:0-385636 GCA_964555355.1 uncultured Klebsiella sp. | reverse complement strand
CATGGCGCGCGCATCAAAGAAAGACCGGGCGCAATGTACTAGATAGGCGAGGGGTTTGCCCAGAAATTGCCTCAATCAAGCCGTCGCATGGCCGCTATTTCCAAGCATGAAAAGGCAAATTATGCATATCCTTGCGACGCTCGCGATTGCCTTACCCATTGGCATTGCACGGGTGGCGGAACCCGCGGCAGCGACGGGTGCCGCTGCCGATGAAGACCAACTCGTGGCGGCGTTGGCGTCCAATCCGCCAGAACTTGCCGCTGCCCTCGCACTTCGGCGCACCGAACTGCGCGGCGAACTCAAGGCGCTCAAAGCCGGCGATGACGTGTTTGTCGCGCTGTTAACACCACCCGCCAATACCCAACCGTCGCTCGCCGTGCTGTTTGCGCTTGGCGCGGATGATCAATTGCGCGAGCCGTTGGCGAGGGCGCTTGTCCAAGGCATGGCCGACGGTGGATGGCTTGGGCTCGCGATCCAATCGCCGACGCCGGGCGAGCACTATGGCAAGGCGCTGTGTGCGCGATTGACCGCGGCGATTGATGCGGCCAAAGAACGTGGCGCGCGCCAAGTGGTGCTCGGCGCGGTCGGTACGGCATTTGATGCTGGCATGGCGTGTTTCAACGATAAGTTACCGAGCGAAATTGCGGCGCTAATCGGCCTGGGGACTTGGCGCGCGAATCTCTCTGCGGTAAAAATTCCATGCGCCGATGTCACGGCAAATGCGAGCGCCAGTGCACAAACGGCGCTCCGCGAGCGCACTAACCTGCCGCAGGCGCTAACCGCCGGTTATCGCAAGCTCATCATCGATGCGGCGGACGATCATTTTACTGGCGCGGAACAAGAAGTCGCCAAACGACTGCGCGGTTGGCTGGCTCAGCTGACGCGTAATGCCAAGGCGTAGGCGCACTCGTCCGCCGCGCGACCCTTAACGTCCGAGGCGCGTCGTTCGATGAGCCGCACCTCACTCCATTCGTCATAACGCGCATGGACTTCTTCCGCCAAGACGCTAAAGGGCGGCGGTGACACCAATCCTTCCTGGTATTCCACGGTGATCAGTAACCCGCGTGCTTGCGGCGTGAGTAAACGCTGCACCGCTTGGAGATAAGTCGCGCGTTGTGACGGTGCGAGCGCGATTAACGCCGCGCGATCGAAATAAGCCGTGCACGGCGGACACAGCGCAGTATCCGCCTGCATAAAGTCGCCGCAATAAAGCGTGTACTTGGCAGCCTGAAAGATTTGAAACCCCGCCCGCGTGGCCTGCGTCGGCGTTAATTCTTGTTCGGCAAAAAAATCGCGCACGGCGCGCTCGCTCAATTCGAAACCGACGACATCCAATCCTTGTGCGGCAAGCCAGCGCATGTCGAGCGACTTCCCGCATAGCGGCACCAACACGCGCGCACCGGCGGGGACTTCCTCCGCGGGCCAATGGGCGAGCAGCATCGGATGGATCTCGGATTGATGAAATCCGATCTCTTGGTTACGCCATTTTGCAAGCCAGAATGCCTCGTCCACGGGGTCTCCTGCATCAATTGTGTGAACTGTTACCAAGCCCATCGCGCGCGTTTTTCAGCGTCGAAAAAGAATGTCACAAGCGCGTGACTTCCGCGCGCTTCTTGTTAGGCTGCACGCCATTATCACGATGACCACCGATGGCGCGTATGGCCTTAGCTTCGTATCAATCGCACCGACGCCTCTATGGCATGGTCGCACTCATCGTCGGCTATCTGGGCCATTTAGCCGGCAGCTTGCTGCTTCCAGAATGGCGCTTCGTGTCGATCGTATTTTGGTTCATGGCGCTGTTTGGCGGCGCGCTCTTTTGTGCGGAAACTTTGAAACGCATGCGTCTGCCGCGCTCCGCGCGTTCGTAATTTTATAGCGCCTGTAATGCGTCAGCGTTTATTCGCCAAGCGCGCGATGAACGCTTCGATCCGCGGCTGGGTTTCGCCGACATTTTCGTACAAAATCCCGTGCCGTTTTGACGGCACGAATACCAAATCCTTGTCACTTGAACCGAGCTGGTCGTAGACGATCCGCGCGCTCTCCGGCACCACCACATGATCTTCGTCACCCTGCACGACCAGTGCCGGGGCCGTTATCAACGGTAAACATTTACGCACATGCGTGACCATGCGGGTCAGTTCGTACAGTCCACGGATCGGCATGTGGCGATAATTGATGTTGGGGTGCTCGGTGTCAGTGGGGCGAAATGGCAGCACACCTTCGTATTTGGAAACCCATTCGACTATCTGATTTGCACCGTGCAACAGCGGGACGAATCGCATATTGCGATTGCGGAACTTAATCGGCGTTGCGATTACGCCGATCCCGGCCAGTTTATCCGGCCGTTCGGCCGCGAAGGTCAACGTCAGCGCGCCGCCGGTGGAAAATCCCACGATGCATATTTGTTCGCAGTAAGCGCTCAAGATCTCGTAGCCGCGTTTGACCGAGGCCTGCCAATCGGTCCACGCGCGCTCGCGTAGATCCCAGGGTGAAGTGCCGTGCCCTTTGAGTCGCGCGCCGAGCACCGGATAGCCTAGCGCCGCGAGCTTATTGCCGAATGGCTTGGTTTCGGCCGGCGTCGCCAAGAATCCGTGCACCAACAACACGCCTGTCTTGCGCGCCTCGGGCGGAATCAAAAGATAGGGTTCTGGAGTCTCGGTCGCAGTTTCGCGTGCATTGATCTCGCGGTGCTTTTCTTTGCTAAAAATGCGTCGATCCCAGTCCAACGCTTTCAATTCATCCGCGAAAGCGAACTCCGCAATGGTGCGCGCGTTGGAGGTGCTATCGGCGCTTATCGCCGCCGCTACCGCCGCCGCCACCTCTGGGATTGGCTCGACTTCGTTGACGTAAACTTCGAGCGGATTGTCTAAGCGAATATGGTCAAAGGTCTGGTCGACGGAGAGTTTATTCAGGCAATAGGCGGTGCCGCCGTCGATTTTGAGCAGTTCCGCGGTCTCCAAGGTCGATAGAAACTCGGTGAGATCATTCGAACCGCCATCCAGTAACTGACGATAACTATTCGGATTGATCAAGCTGCGGTGTAAATGCACGTGAGCGTGTGGTTGCAAATGCTTGATGGCGATATAAAGCGTACGGGCCAGTTCGTTGATGTCGAATTCGCGAACGCCTTGGGTACGTTTCTGTTGAATGGCCGCCGCCGCCAGGTGACTCAAGTTCACGGTCACTTCACGATAGATATCCCGCATGTAGCGATCGCGCAGGCTTTCGATGCTGGTGTGCAAGCCCTTCGCCGCAATCTTGCGAATAGGATTCTCTTGCAAATATTCATGCTCAAAAATCGCATTCAGATCTGGCATGCCGCGCGCCATGTAACCCGCAATAACGCGCTCCCACCATTCCCAGTGATCCGCCGGGCGGATGGGTTCACCGCAGCGGATATCCATGTCGGTGGCTTTGAAGAAAAGATTTCCTTCGATGATTAATTCTTCGACGGCGCGTGGGCTCAACGAACCGAGCACCAGATCGGCGCCGCGCCGCAGAAAATTGTCTTCCACGCGTAACGGATAGAACGTGATATTAGCCGGCACCAATGAGACAGGCTTGATTGCACGCTCGATTAGAATATCAGCGGACGGTAATCCAAGTTGCTCGGCCCAGCGCATGAGCTCGCTGCGTTTGCCGCGTTGCACGCGGTGCTTGATGGCTTGTTTAAAAATCTGCAAGCCCACCGCCAGGCGCGCGGCACCAGAGTGATGTTTGCGTCGGCTGCCGGCCGAACGCGAATACACGCTGTACTCACCTTGCTCATCGACCACTTGGCGGTCTTTCACCATGCCGCCTTCGGGAAAGATGATGATTTTTCGACCCTTCAAAATATCGATTGCGAGTAGTTGCAGTAGATCCGGGTGATCGTTTGGCACGGCGCCGACATCGCGCAGTAAGTTGGCGAAGCGATCACTGCCCCGGAAAAATTCACCGGCTGCGATTGAGCGGCAAACAGCGCCGGTTTCCTTGTAAATGCAGTACTGTGGGATGAAGGTTTCGGCGCGCGCGAAATGGTTGAAGAGAAAGACATCGCCATCGCGCAATTGATGACCGCTGTGATGCATCATGATGTGCACGCCGAGCAGGCTTTTGGCGCGATCGAATACGCGCACGCACCAATCGTAGGTTTGCTCGTTGAGATCGAAATAGCCGCTATCAACCGCACTCATCGATGCTGTGACCTGGGTCGCTGGGTCTACGAGGTTCTCCGCAGTGTAGCGTAAATAGCGGCACCCATTGAGCTTGATTTGAAGCTGCTGGCGGTTCAGGCCGCGTGCCGCGCGAGCGCCCAATCAATGTGTTCCGCAATCATGGGCGGGGAATCGGATCGTGCAGCGCGCAACGCCTCGACCACCGTTGGCGACGGTGGCGCATTGCCCAAGGCCACCGCAAGGTTGCGGCGCCATTGGGCAAACCCAATCCGTCGCAATGCCGAACCTTCGGTGGCGTGCAGAAATTCGGTTTCAGACCAGTTCCACAGCACCAACAGATCTTTCTCATCAAGGCGATGACGAACCGCAAAATCCGGTTCGGCGCTGTGCGCGGCGTGCCGGTTCCACGGACAGAACAGCTGGCAATCGTCGCAGCCAAAAATGCGATTACCGATGAGCGGGCGTAACGGTTCCGGGATCGTGCCTTTGAGTTCGATGGTGAGATAGGCGATACAACGCCGGGCATCAAGCACATAGGGCGCGACAATCGCTTGCGTCGGGCAGACTTCAATACAACGTGTGCAACTACCGCAATAATCCGCTGTATGCGGCGAATCAGGAGGCAGCGGTAAGTCAGTGTAAATCTCGCCCAAGAAAAACCACGAGCCCTGTTGGCGGTCGATAAGGTTGGTGTGTTTACCGAGCCAGCCGAGCCCGGCGTTGCGCGCCAGTGCTTTCTCGAGCACCGGCGCGCTATCGCAGAAGACGCGATGCCCGAATGGGCCGATGATTTCCGTGACTTGTTGCGCTAACCGGCGCAAACGTCCGCGCATGACTTTGTGGTAGTCGCGGCCGAGCGCGTAACGCGCGATATAGGCTTTGGATGAATTAGTCAAATTCTCCTGCATATCCGCCGCTTTCGGCAGGTAATTCAGCAATACGCAGATCACACTGATTGTGCCCGGTACCAATTCCGCCGGGCGGCTGCGCTTGCTTCCGTGTCGCTCGAGATAACCCATCTCGCCGTGAAATCCCTTGTGCAGCCATCTCTCAAGCAGGGCTTCATCGCGAGCAAGCTCGGTATTTGCGATCCCCACTGCGTTAAAGCCCAAACCATGCGCCAGCGTTTTGATCTGCGCGGCGAGGGTAGCCGCCGACGGCATGCACTGAGTTTCAAGCATGGGTAGATGCCGCGGGCAGTCCAACCCGCGCGCGCACTGTTTCCCACAGGGCGGCAAAGGCGCGTGCGCCAGGACTGGTTGGTGCAAAAACGCCGAGTGGCGCGCGCGTCACGCCCATTTTTTCCACTTGAGAGGAATAGGGCACGAAACTGCGTAAAACCTCAGGATGCATGCCCGCAAACTGCGTCACGAGATCACAATGTAATTGCCGACGACGGTCGACCATTGAAAAAAACGGCAGGAGTTTACCGGCGCCCGCACCGGCGAGCAGCGGGTGATGTTGGAGCTGTTCATACGCGCGGATCGAAAGCGGAGTTGGAATGATTGGCACCAGCAACCAGTCGGCACTTTCGAAAATACTCTCGGACGCGTTCGACAGACTGGGTGCGCAGTCGAGCAATGCCAAATCGTAATCTTCCGCCAATGCGCCAAGCAATTTTGCAATCCGCTTGTGCGGATTTTTGAGTTCAGAGAGTGCGATATCCAAATTGCGGTATGCGAGTGATGAAGGCAGCAGATCAAGCCTGGGATAATCGGTCGGGGTCACGGCACTGCGTAGCCCGCGTTTCTTATCGAGTAAGTCGTCTAAGTCGCGGCTGATCGCGTTTTCGCCCCGCAGGTAAAAAGTCGCCGCGCCCTGTGGATCGAGATCCCACACCAAAGTCCGCAAGCCCTCGTTGCTCGCGAGATACCCAAGATTGACCGCGGCTGCCGTCTTACCGACGCCGCCTTTGATGTTGTAAGTTGCGATGACTTTCACGCGCGCCGTCCCCTGCCGATGTGGCGGATTGCAGGAGCTCGCAGTGTACGCTGAGTCTTGTCGATGAGCGCGTAGAGTTCGGATTCGTTACGTGTGGCGGCGGCGTGCAATGCTTTCCCGAGTATCGAACGTTGTTCCTTACTCCAATGTGCCCGCCGCGCCAATTCAACCAGCAATTGGCCGTGGACCTCCAAGTCCCAGCGGGCGCCAAGTTCTGATTGCATACGCTTGAGTATCGCGAGCGTCGCGGCGAGTTCATCCGCGTCATACACGCTCGCAAAGGCCTCGAGAAAATACCGCAGGCGTTTGCCGTCTTTGCGAAACTCGTGCAAGCGGGTTGGGCCGCGTAACTCGCGGCTGCGGTAACGTTGCAGCGTTTTGACTAGATCTTCAGTGAGCGATATGACGTAGTCCCCGAGCGCGCGCCCCACAAGCACCGGCGGTGCTTCCTCGTGTTGTGCCGTGAGATGTTGTTTCCAATCTTTGAGCAGTAGCCTGTAGCGCAAACTCTGCAGCGCGGCGCGTAAATCCGCAAACGCATATTGCCTGGCCGCTTTTATCGCATCAAAAAGCGCCCTCTGTGCCGCCGGTGGGACCGCGTCGCCGGTCTGCGCAACGTAACTCGGCCATGCCGCTAACAACACATCGAGATCACGCACGGCATTCGAGCGCTGCATCAGCCAGGCGAACTCGGAATTAAAACGGCGCCTGGCACGGCGCTCGTTGATTATGCGCGTTACACGTAACAGGCTGCGCAGCGTCCTCAGCGCGACCCGAAAAGCATGTACGGCCTCCACATCGCCGGTGTTGGTGACCGTGCGCCCGAGCGCTTCTACGCGTTGCGTAAACGTCCCTAACGCGCGGCCGACTGCCGCCAGCGCAGGGCCTGCGGGGGAAAAACGTAAGACAGGTTTGGTGCGCGTAATGGGCATGGTCGCGTCTTTTTAGACTGCATCGTTATGCCGGCCGTTCGCACGGTAACAAAATTCGGCCGCGCGCGTCACCGCGCTTTAGCGGCTAAAGATGTTCGACCGCGTAATCCGCAAGCCGCGAGCGCTCGCCGCGCCGCAACGTGACGTGCCCGCTGTGTTGCCAGCCTTTGAAGCGGTCGACGATATAAGTGAGTCCGGAGGTGGTCTCGCTCAAATAAGGCGTATCGATTTGCGCGATATTGCCGCAACAGACGATTTTGGTGCCGACGCCTGCGCGGGTGATGAGGGTGCGCATTTGTTTGGCGGTGAGGTTTTGCGCCTCGTCGATGATCAAATAGCGGTTAAAAAAGGTGCGTCCGCGCATGAAATTCATCGAACGGATTTTGACCTTGTTTTGCAAGAGATCAGCAGTCGCGGCCCGCCCCCATTCGCCGCCTTCCTGCGTTTCGGCGAGGACCTCTAAGTTATCCATCAGCGCGCCCATCCAGGGGTTCATTTTTTCTTCTTCCGTGCCAGGCAGGAAGCCGATGTCTTCCCCCAGCGGCACGGTTTCGCGGGTCACGATGACTTCGCGATATCGCTTCGTATCTAAGGACTGCGCCAACCCAGCCGCCAGCGCGAGCAAGGTTTTACCGGTGCCGGCGGCGCCGAGTAGCGTGACGAAATCGATCTCCGGGTCCATCAACAAATTGAGCGCGAAACTCTGTTCGCGATTGCGCGCGTTTAAACCCCAGACGGCATGGCGTTGATGACGGTAGTCGCGCGCGCGCTCGAGAATGACCCGGTCATCCTCGATCCGCTTGGCGATAAGCTCCAAGCCATCGTCTCCACCGCTATACAAAAATTCATTCGGGTAGAAGTGCGTGAATTTTGACGCCGCCAACGAATAACGCGTAACGCCGTCTTGCTGGGTGCATTTCAGATCGTCGCCCTGCTGTTCCCAAAAATCCGCCGGTAACTCGCGTGTACCGGTGTAGAGCAGGTTGATGTCATCGAGGACCATGTCGTTGTAATAGTCCTCGGCGGAAATGCCGAGCACCCGCGCCTTGATGCGTAGGTTGATGTCCTTGGAGACCAACGTAACGTCGAGCTCGCGGTGCTTGTCGCGCAGCGCGAGCGTGGTGTTCAAAATGCTGTTATCCGGCGTTTTGCCGGGCAGATCGAGCATGACCGTAGTGGGCAATGGGCTCGTCTGTAGAAATAGGCGGCCGCTCGGTGGCAGCGGCTCGCCGGTGCCCGCGCCCGGACTCGGTAAGGGCAGGCCGGCTTCGATCGCGTGGCGATCGGCGGCGTCGATCAATTCATCGAGAAAGCGGCTGACCTGACGCGCATTGCGGGCAACTTCCGAGATGCCCTTTTTGGCGGCATCGAGTTCTTCGAGCACCATCATCGGCAGATAGATATCGTGTTCCTTGAAGCGGAACACGGCGGTTGGATCGTGTAGCAGAACGTTGGTGTCGAGGATGAACAGCCGTTTGCCGGAATGAGATCCTTTCATTCCTGCGTTACTTGACGGGTTCCATAATGGCATCGAGATTCAAGTGATCACAGAAGTCCATGAACTCTCCGCGCAGGCCGGCGATGGAAACATCCGTTGGCACGCTGATAGTCATATGCAACGAAAACATCGGGGTGCCGGTGTGTGCCGCGTTATAAGTGCCCGAGTACATGTCCTCGACCCCAATTTCGCGTTGGGTAAAGAACTGCGTGATTTCGTGCACGATGCCTTGGCGATCAACCGCCACCACCTCGATCGCGTACGGCATCATGTTGGTATGGCGCTTACGGGGTTCGGCGCGCTGCGACAACGCCTTGACCTGTAACTGATTCTCGAGTCGCGGCAGCATGCTTTCGATCTTCGCGATCGAGTCCCAAGTACCGGTCAACAACATCAGCATGGAGAAGCGATCACCCAACACCGTCATGCGGCTATCACCAATACTGCACCCACAATCCCGTACCGCTTTCGTGAAATTTTCAATGAGTCCAACACGATTCGCGCCCATCAGCGAAATCGCGATGGAGTTTTGCATGATCTCAGGGGGGGACTTGTGCGAGGTCTTCATGGAGGCGGTGAATTGTGCCTTTTAAGGCGCGCCAAGGGCAAGCACAACGCATTCAACTGACGTTCAAATTGGGCGCGGGGACCGCCCCGGCTGGAGCCGTCCGCGGGCGACTCGCGATATTGAGTTGGGGCAGGGGGGAAGCTACTATGCACGACCATTTTTCCAGGGCTCCGACATGGTTAGGCTGAGCGGCAGTATGGTCGCGATCGTGACGCCCATGCAGGCGGGTGTCACGCCGGACGCGGCGATCGACTGGGACAGCTTTGCTCGCCTGCTCGAATTTCATATCGCGCAAGGCACCGATGCCATCGTCGCGGTGGGCACCACCGGCGAATCCGCCACGTTAAACGAAGAAGAGCACTGCGAAGTCATTCGACGCACCGTGCAACTCGTACGCGGCCGCGTGCCGGTCATTGCTGGCACCGGCGCCAATTCCACCACCGAGGCGATCGCGTTAACGCGCGCGGCCAAGGCCGCCGGCGCGGACGCCTGCTTACTGGTCACGCCGTACTACAACAAACCCACGCAAGAGGGCTTGTACCTGCATTTCAAAGCGGTGGCGGAAGCAGTGGCCATTCCGCAGATTTTGTACAACGTGCCGGGTCGTACCGCCTGCGACATGAAGGTGGAGACGGTTGGCCGCTTAGCCAGGGTGCCGAATATCGTCGGGATCAAGGAAGCGACCGGTGAAGTGGCGCGCGTGCGCCAGTTACGTGAACTGTGTGGCGCGGAGTTTGTCTTGTTAAGTGGCGACGATGCCACGGCGCGCGAGTTCATGTTGGCGGGTGGCAACGGAGTCATCTCGGTGACCGCGAATGTGGCGCCTCGCGCGATGCGCGAGATGTGCGCGGCGGCACTGCGTGGGGAGGGGACGGCGGCGGCGGCGATCGACGATAAGCTTGCCGCCTTACATCGCGATTTGTTTTGCGAGTCGAACCCAATCCCCGCGAAATGGGCGGTGCACCGGTTGGGACTCGCGCAAGCCGGGATCCGGTTGCCACTGACCTGGTTAACTGCAACCGGCCAGCAAACCGTACGAGCGGCGATGTTGCAAGCCGGGCTCACCGTATAAGTTAGTTCAGATTCGATTAAATGCCGGAGTAATACTGTTCAGGATTGGGTTACTCCCCCACCGAGGTTTTTTCACAATGGCGAAAGCTTTGATTCTCGTTCTGAGCGCCGTATTGGCGCTCGCCGGTTGCAGCAAGCTCGTTCCGAAATTGGACGAAGTGGTCCCCGACAACCGGGTGGCCTACCGCAAAAGTAAAACTCTGCCAGATCTAGAGGTGCCGCCTGATCTCACCACCGATGCGATCAAAGATCGGATGGCGATCCCGGAAGGCGGCGATGTGGCGACTTATTCGACCTACCAAGAACGTGTCGCCGAGCGTAAACGCGAAGAAGAATTAGAACGTACCGCGAACGACGCGGTACGCGTGCTCGACAACGAACACGTGCTCGCGGTGCAAGGCGCGACCACACAAATTTGGCCTCAGCTCGTCGCCTTAATGGGCGAACTCGGCTATCAATTGGAACTCAACGACGAAGAACTCGGCATTATCGAAACCACCTGGGTGGAGAACGAAGAAGAGTTGCATCGCGAAAAGTTCAAGATTTTCGCCGAACCGGGCGAAGAAGCTGGCACCACGGTGCTGTACATCTCAAACCGCGCGGAAGAACTTGTGCAAAAAGATGGCGAGATGGTGTGGCAGCCGAAGGCGCGCGACGCCGAGCGCGAGAAAATTTTGGTTAGTCGCGTGCAGGAAGCCCTTTCCGGCACCGCGCCGGGCGAATCGTCAACGGTCTCGGCAGCAAGCGCGACGCCGAGCAATGCTGGCTCTGACGACGCCAGCGAGGAAACCGCGGACGTATCCGGTGGCCGCGCCGAAATCATCAGCGCCGGTGGCGGCAAGGTTTATTTGGCGGTCAAAGAGGAATTCGCGGCCGCTTGGCGTAGCACCGGCGTTGCGTTGGAACGCGCCGGGTACGATGTCGACCAATCCGACAAAGACCGCGGCATTTACTACATCCGAGTGCCGGCGCAAGAGGGTGATGTGACCGAACGTGGTGTTCTGTCGAAACTCAAGTTTTGGGGCGACGATGATGAACACGAACTGCAATTGAACTTGACGGGTGTCGGTGAAAAAACCGAGGTGGTGGTGCTCGATAAAGAAGGGCGTTGGGAAACGGGCAGCGTGTCAAAACGGATCCTGACGCGCTTGAACCGCGAATTGAACCGACTCGACAGCTAAATCACTCCATCGATTGGCAACGTCCTTGAAGTGCGCGTTACTGGGCAGCGGTAGCGCCGGCAACGCGACGCTCGTCAGTGCGGGAGACACCCACCTACTGATCGACTGCGGTTATTCGGTACGCGCGCTTGAAGAACGTGCGGCAACACTTAATTTCGAGCTCCGCGCGTTAAGCGGGATCCTGGTCACGCATGAGCACGATGATCATGTGAGCGGCGTCGATGCGCTTTCTCGCCGTTTCGATATTCCCGTCTACGCCACGCATGGGACACGCATTGGCGCGAAATGTACCGGCGGCAAGTTTACGCATTGGCGGACGATTTCCGCGCACGAATCCTTCCAACTCGGCACGCTTGAAGTAACTCCCGTCCCGGTGCCGCATGACGCGCGTGAGCCATGTCAGTTCGTGTTATCAAATGAGGCCTCGCGACTTGGCGTGTTGACCGATCTCGGCCATCCCACCGCGCATGTCATTGCGAGTTACCGCGAGTGTTCAACCGTGGTGCTCGAATTTAATCACGAACCCGAGTTACTCGCCGTCGCGAGTTATCCCGCGACGCTTAAAAAGCGCATCGCTAGCAACTACGGGCACTTCAGCAATGGGCAGGCATTGAGCGTACTGCAGGCCATCTTCGGGTCATCAGCCGAACCGTCGTTAAAACATGTCGTCGCGGCGCATTTGAGCGAACGGACCAATCGCCCGGAAATCGTCGCGGAGAAACTTGACAACGTCGCGCAGGCCCATGGTTTTACCTGGGCGATCGCCGCGCAACATTCAGTGACCGACTGGTTTAACGTTTAGTGACGTGCCGCATCAGGCGCCGTCTTTTTTGGACCTGCCGGCGGGTCAGTGGATTGCGCCGGCCTTCGAAGGGGTTTTCTCCGTACTTGAACTCGATGCGCACCGGTGTACCGATGAGCTTGAGCGCCTTGCGAAAAAAATTAGCGAGATAACGCCGGTAGCTATCCGGCACTTCGTCCGTTTGCGTGCCGTGGATCACGATAGTGGGTGGGTTTTTGCCGCCGAAGTGCGCATAGCGCATTTTGATGCGGCGACCGCGTACGAGCGGTGGGCTATGTTGCTCCAATGCGCGCTCGAGGAGTTCGGTTAATTGCTTGGTCGGGACATCGATGCGCGCGGATGCCCACGCCGCATCGATCGAATTAAAAAGATCACCGACTCCGGTACCGTGTAGCGCCGAGATGTAACGCGTCTCGGCAAAGTCGACAAACTCTAGTCGCCGATCAAGCTGCCGGCGCATTTCATCGCGAATTTCGGCACTTAAACGATCCCATTTGTTGACGACCACGACGAGCGAACGGCCGCATTCGATGACGCTACCGAGCACCGTTAAATCTTGTTCGCTTAAACCGTCTCGCGCATCGAGCACCACGATCGCTACATGCGCTAGATCGATCGCCTGCATCGCTTTAATGGCGCTAAATTTTTCGATCCCCTCATCCACGCGGCTTTTGCGCCTAAGTCCCGCGGTATCGATCAACGTGTAAAACTGGCCGTCGCGCTCCATCGGCACCGCGACACTGTCGTGGGTGGTCCCCGGCAAATCGGCGGTAATCATGCGCTCGGCGCCCAGCATACGATTGACCAGCGTCGACTTGCCGACATTCGGTCGTCCGCACACCGCCACTCGCACCGAACGATCGTCGGCGACCGCGTTTTCATCGCGACCGACCCAGTCGGCGGTAATGGCGTCAATCATCGACGCGACGCCAGTGCCATGCGCGGCCGAAATCGGGAACAGCGGGCTCAATCCCAATTCCGCGCATTCGGCGAGCAGCGGCATCGGATCTAGATGATCGACCTTATTCACCGCAAGGAATAACGGTTTGTTGCTCTTGCGTAGCTGTTGCACCAACGTGCGGTCGGCCGCGGTCAACCCTTCGCGGCCGTCGACCAAAAAAAGTCCGGCAGCGCTTTCTTCGAGTGCTTGCCGCGCGAACTGCGACACTTGCTGGCCGAGCGGATCGTCGGTGTCTTCCAAGCCACCCGTATCAACCACCAAGTAAGCCGCGTTGCCTACGCGGCCGAGACCGATTTTGACGTCGCGCGTGACACCTGGGATATCCGCGACCAAGGCATCCCGTGAACGCGTCAGCCGATTAAAAAGTGTGGACTTGCCGACATTCGGACGGCCGAGCAGCGCCAGCGCCGGACGCGCATCGCGTTCAAGGTCTAGGTGCATGGCCGGCGTTGCAACGGACTGGCTACGGTCATTCCGCGCGGTACGCGGCCAACTTGCCGGATGAGCTATAAGCGAGCAATGCGCCGCCAATGTCGATCGGTGGCGTTAATATCCGTTCCTTATCCACGCGTTCGCGCGCGACCACGGCGCCGGTTTCCGCGTCCATCCAGTGCAAATAGCCTTCAAAATCGCCCACCACGACGTAGCGACCAAAGACCGTTGGGCCGGTGAGTTTGCGAAACTTAAAATCGCGCGTGCGCCATTTGGCGCTGCCATCGAAGCGATCAAGTGCCCAAACCACACCGCGTTCGTCGGTGATATAGATGCGTTGGTCATCCACCGCGACGTTGTCATAAGTCGACATATCGCGTGACCATTCGAGGGTGCCGTCATCCAGCGAGATTGCGGCCACGCGGCCTTGGAAACTGCCGATATAAACGGTGTCGTCCTTGACGATAGGTTCGCCGTCGATGTCGACCAGCCGTTCCAAATCGGAACGTCCGGTGGGTTGCGCCAATTGGGTTTCCCAGACTTGTTTGCCGGTTTCCAAATCGAGCGCGACCACCCGACCGGTATCGAAGCCCGCGATGACTAAATCGTTGACGACCGCGGGTGGTGCGGTGCCACGCAACGTAAGCGTTGGAATCGTGCGATCGTAGACCCACTTTCGTTCGCCGGTTTCGCTATTCAACGCATAAACATTGCCATCGCCGGTGCGCACAATAACGACACCTCCCACCGCCCGCGGCGGTGCCAGCACTTCACTTGAGACTTCGGCGACCCAGAGCTTCTTGCCGGATTCGGCATCGCGCGCGACGATCTCGGCCTCCGACGTCCCGACGTATACCTTGCCGTCGCCAACTCCGGGTCCCCCGGATATGAGTCGACCTTCGTCTTGTTCGGACCAGGCCTTCTCGCCGCTCGTGGCGTTCAGCGCCATCATGCGTCCGTCACGGTCGGCGGTGAAAACGAATTCACCCGCCGTCGCCGGCACCAGCTTCAAATACAGTTCCTCGGTTCCTTTGCCGGCGTTCTCGGACCACAGTTCTTGAACTTCGATGGTGGGTGTGAATTCGTCATTGAGCTCAGTGGGCTTGGTTGCCTCGTCCTTTTTGCCTTTATCACTGACCCAACCGGTGGTGGTATCGCGAATCGAACGCAGGGTTTCGGTACACCCGCCGAGCAGGAGTGCGATAACGCAGAGCGGAAAAAAGAAATTCCGCATGGGCTATTTCGCCGCCGCCGCGGTTGCCGTGACGCCGAGTGCATCGCGCTTCATTTCGAGATAGTCGGCATTGGCACCGAGTTTCGTCAGGCTATCGATGGCAGCGGTGTAGAGTTTGTATGCGGCATCCTTGTTGCCCTGCGCGGCCAAAACATCGGCGCGTAGCTCGATGAACAATTTGTCACGCGTTAGCGCCGGGATCTTATCGAGCATCGCCGCTGCCTCGGCCGTTTTCCCTTCGGCGAGTAATAGCTGCGCGAGCCTGCCATGGGCGACCGCTGCGAGTTCGGTACCCTTGCCGTGCGTGATAACCCAATTCAGATGTTTCTTGGCCTCGTCGAATTTCTTATCGTCGACCGCGAGCCGGGCGAGTAATAATGCGGTTAGTCGAGCGTACGCGCTTTTCGGATAACCTTCGAGAATGGCTTGACCGGTGGAGCGCGCTTCGTCGCTAGGACCTGCCGCCACCATCTGTAGAAAGTGCTGGTAGTTGACCGAGGCAGTTTCTGCGTTTGTGTCCTCCACTTGGTTCCAGTAGCGATAGCCGAATAGCGCGGAGAGTCCGAGCGCGAGCCCAATCAGAATCGCTTTGCCATTCTCATCCCACCATTTACGGATCGTTTCGAGCTGTTCTTGCTCGGAAACATAATTGTCGGCCATCGGAATCTCCTAATGATTGGCGTCTATGCGAAATACGCCGCGAGCGCGCGCACCAAGTCACGCCGGGCGAGAGTTTGTTGATCGCCTTGACCGCGTAGCGGTTTAAGCGTGACGGTGTCGTTGGCGAGTTCATCGGCGCCAAGAATGAGCGCGATGCGAGCGCCGCTGCGATCGGCGCGCTTCATTTGCGACTTGATACTTTCCCCGCCGCAGTGGCTGAGCACTCTGTAGGTGGGATGCGTATCGCGCACCGCGTCGGCCAGCAATAATGCCGCGAGCCGCGCGTCGGCGCCCGCGCCGATGACGTACACATCAGCGTCGGCGGCGTCAGACTCGACACCGCACAGTTCAAGTAACCGTTCGATCCCGAGCGCGAAACCAATCGCGGGCGTCGGCTTGCCACCCATCTGCTCCACCAAGCCGTCATAGCGTCCGCCGGCGCAAACCGTGCCTTGCGCACCGAGCGCGTCAGTCACCCACTCAAAGACCGTCTTCGAATAATAATCGAGCCCGCGCACGAGTTGAGTATTCACGTTAAACGCGATGTTCGCGCGGCTGAGTACATCGCACACCGCGGCGAAATGCGCGCGCGATTCTTCCTGTAGAAAATCCATCAAGCGCGGCGCGTTCGCGTTAATTTCTTTTAACGCGGGATTCTTCGAGTCCAAGATTCGCATCGGATTACGGGCGAGGCGCACGCGCGATTCATCATCCAACTGCGCCTCAAAGGCAGTGAAGTACTCAACGAGATGGGTCCGGTAATGCTCGCGTTCGAGCGGGGTGCCTAGGGTGTTGATCTCAAGCCGCAGATTTTGCAGCCCAAGCGTCCGCCACAGACGCGCAGTCATCATGATGAGCTCGGCGTCGATATCCGGCCCCGCCATGCCGAAGGTTTCGACGCCGATCTGGTGAAATTGCCGATAACGGCCTTTCTGCGGCCGCTCGTGACGAAACATTGGGCCTAAATAGAACAAGCGCTGCGCGCCACCCGTGTTCAGCAAGTTGTTCTCGAGCGCGGCACGCACACAGCCGGCGGTACCTTCCGGTCGCAGCGTTAAGCTGTCACCGCTGCGGTCCGTAAAGGTGTACATCTCCTTTTGCACGATATCGGTGGTGTCGCCGATCGAACGTCCAAACACCTGCGTAAATTCCACCAGCGGCAAACGAATTTCCCGATAGCCATAGCGTCGGATAACGTCGATCACGCGCGTTTCAAACGCGCGCCACCGTTCACCCTCAGGCGGGACGATGTCGTTCATGCCGCGAATCGCGCGAAGCTCAGTCATATCGATGGTCGATGGATCAATGCGGTTGCAGATTGAATGAGGGACACGACACAAAGCTTTGGAGAGTGACCAAGCGCACGCTGCGAAAGTTCAAGTTACTGGAGATCGCCGAGCGAAAATCTGGCGACGCCATTCACCGCGCGTGCGCGCACGTCGACGGCTTGACCCCGAAAGTCAGCACGTACCGCCTGCGCATTGCCGATGACCAAGTCATAGGGTGCCGTTCCGGTGACGGCCACCCGTTGCCCGGGCTTAAGCATGCCGAAGTAAAGCCGTTTTCCGGCGAAATCCGACACCTCAATCCACGACTCGCCCTTGCCTTCCAAAATCAATTCGCCCGTGGTCGGCGCGGCCGTTGGGGTTGTCGCCTCGCGCGGCGTGTCGGGGGGCGGTGGCGCGCGCTCCGAATTCTCCGACGCCAACGCGACCGGCATCGGCTCTTCGATCGCGGGGGGTTTGGAACCATCGGTTTGGCGTCGCCAGCTGTTGACGGGGGCTAGCGGCTGCGCCGAATGATCGACGATGGTGTAGGCGTACGGCAGTGGTACACCAGGATCCGCTTGGATATCGAGCGCCGCTTCGGCGGCGAGCTTCGCGAGCGAATCAGCGGATTGCTCCCCCTCGCGGTAATTCCGTTGCCACCATAGGGCCACCATGATAAGCACGCCGACCGCCAGCGCCACGCTCACGATGAGGATGGGTTTACTTGAACTGGTAATTTGGGTTGGGCTGCGGGTCGAGAAATCCGCGAGCGCGGGATCGTCCAACTTCTCCTGTTGTTCGAACTGCGCAACTACCGGCGCGGGATCGATGTCGAGAACTTTCGAGATACTCCGGATATAACCCTTGACGAAGGCCGCCGCCGCGAGCGATGTGTAATCTTCGCGCTCAAGCGCTTCAACCACTTTGAGCTCCAGGCGCGTGCGCGCGGCTACTTCTTCACAGCTAAGTTTGGCCGCTTCGCGCGCTTGCTTTAGCAACGCACCGACGCCTAACGCCACGCGCGCCGCACTGACCACATGCTCCTGCCGCGCGGACATCAATCAAACTTTCCTTGCTGATACATCGCGTATTCTTCGGAGTCAGGGTACTTATTCTTGAGTTGAATGGCGTAACTCGCCACCGTGTCTTGATCGTCCAACGCGCGTTCAATTCGGATCCCGAGCCAGAGCGTACGTGCCGTTTGTGGCGCCACGGCCAGAAATCGCTGAAAGTAGCCGCGTGCGGATAAGTAGTTCGCCTGGTCAAAACTCAACTGCGCCATCGGCAATAACGCCGGCGCGAATTGTGGGGCGATCTGCAGCGCCGCGCGGAAATGTTGTTCGGCGGCTGCCGGGTCTTGCGCCTGCATCGCGCAGGTGCCTGCGTTGGTGTGCGCCGTTTCCGGCGCGCGATTCAGTGGATTCTTGAGCGCATCGGCGAATTTCGCTTGCCCGTCGGCATAACGCTTTTGTTGGCACAAGAACTGACCGTAGTTGTTTAGCGTCGGTGGGTCGGTAGGGTCTATCGCCAGCGCGGTTCGATAGTGCTCTTCGGCTTGCTCATTTTGTCCAAGGCGCGCATGGAGCAAGCCAAGCGTGGTGTGCGCGGAAACGGATTTCGGATTGGCCTCGACGGCTTTTTCGAGCTTCTGCAGTGCTAGTGCGTTATCGCCATCGCGAATATATTGAATCGCAAGCTGCGTATTGATGTCGGCGAGCTTGGCCCGATCCTCTGGTGACGGAGATTTGCGGTTATCGGAGCCGGTGGATTGGCATCCGGCCAACACAGCGCAGAGCAACGGCAATATCCAAATTCGCATCATGTGGCAGAGACTCCTTCGATTGCCGCGGGGGTGGCTTGCAGCGCCGGTTTGCGATGACGCGCTGCTTTGGCCATGACTCGTCCAACCAGCTGTCCGCAAGCCGCGTCGATGTCGTCGCCGCGCGTTTTGCGGGTGGTAGTGACATATCCTGCCTGTTGCAAAATTGACCTGAATTCACTGATCTGCGCCGGTGCGGAACAGTGATAATCCGCGCCGTCGATGGGATTGAACGGGATTAAATTCAGTTTGGACGGGATGCCTTTGAGTAATCGCGCGAGATCGCGCGCAAGCGACGGATGATCGTTCACACCGGCCAGCATGACATATTCAAACGTGATTTGATCGTGCGGGCTGTCGGCGAGATAGCGCCGGCATGCGGCGAGCAATTCCTTCAGCGGATAGGTTTTGTTCAGCGGAACCAGTTCGTCGCGCAAGGCGTCGTTGGGCGCATGCAGTGACACCGCAAGACTCACCGGGCAGGCCGCGCGCAGACGATCAATGGCGGGCACCAAGCCAGCGGTGCTCAGCGTCACGCGACGTCGCCCGAAGTTATAGGCATTGTCGTCCAGCATTAGACGCAGCGCTGGCACAACATTGTCGAAGTTGAGCAACGGCTCGCCCATGCCCATCAACACCACGTTGGTCAATTGGCGGCGTTGATTCTTGGGATGCTGACCCAGATGCCGCGCGGCTAGCCAAACTTGGCCGATGATCTCGGCCGTCGACAAGTTACGGCTGAAACCTTGTTTCGCGGTAGCACAGAAGCTGCAATTCAGTGCGCAGCCCACTTGAGACGACACGCATAACGTGCCACGTTCGGCTTCCGGAATGAACACCGTCTCGATACAGTTACCGCCTTCGACGCGCAGTAGCCACTTCAACGTACCGTCGGTCGATTCATGCAGGTTGACGATTTCCGGTAGCCGCATTTCGCTCGTTTCGCGCAAGCGCTCGCGTAACGCGCGGCTTAGATTCGACATGACGTCAACATCAAGCACGCCTTGCTGATGCATCCATTTGACGAGTTGCGTCGCGCGATACGGGCGCTCACCGGCTTCCGCGAAAAAGCCAGTGAGCCCATCGACGTCGAGATCAAGCAAATTAACGCGCGACTCGCTCATGATGTCAGCGGGCGCAGATCTCGCTGCCGGCAAAAAAGAACGCGATCTCGGCTTGCGCCGTGTCCGAGCCGTCCGAGCCGTGTACGGCATTTTCCGAAATGTTTTTGCCGAATTCCGCGCGAATGGTCCCCGGTGCCGCTTTCGCCGGATCGGTCGCACCCATGACCTCGCGATTTTTTGCGATGGCGTTAGCGCCTTCGAGAACCTGCACGAGGATCGGACCGGAGGTCATGAAATCGACTAATTCCTGAAAAAACGGGCGCGCGCGATGCACATCGTAGAAATTACCGGCTTGCTCGGGCGTGAGTTTGACCATCTTGGCCGCGACGATGCGCAGTCCCGCAGCTTCAAGTTTGGCGAGCACGCCACCAATGTGATTGTCTTTGACGGCACTGGGTTTGACGATCGATAAGGTACGCTCAACAGACATCGGAAGAGAACTCCTGAAAGTGACATAAGATATTGAAAATGGGCGCCATTATATTGGTTGCTGTGCACAAAAGCACGGCGCATCGTGGGGGCGTGCAAAGCGCGGACGACGCCGCGCGGGAGGCTGAAGCTCGGCTTAATACATGCCGGTTTGTAGACGGGCTTCTTCCGACATCATCTCGGCATTCCAAGGGGGATCGAACGTAAGCTCGACTTTGACATCCGCCACGTTCGGCACATCGCGTACCTTGCCGGCGACATCGTCGACCAAAATTGGACCCATGCCACAGCCGGGCGCGGTCAGTGTCATATCAATCTCAACCACATTGCCGCCGTCCGCTTGGCGCACGACTTCACAGCGGTAAATCAGCCCGAGCTCAACGATGTTGATCGGAATTTCCGGGTCGTAACAAGTCCTCAGTTGATCCCAGATAAGTCCCTCGTCAACCGTTCCGTCACCACTTTGCGCGCGGGGATGCGCCGATTCGGACGCGTCGAGGCCTAGCGCGTCCAAGTGCGTCGCCGAGATCCGCGCGAGGTTACCGTTGGCATTCACCGTGACCGAACCGCCGAGCGCTTGTGTTACGAATACCACGCTGCCGGCTTCGAGCGTGATCGGCGACCCCTGTGGGATTAGCACGGCCGGACAGTCGCGCGACAGGGTGATGGGACTCGTAAAATCTTGGGGTGCGGTCATGTCAGATCCCGGAAAATTAACTGCGGAGTTTAGGCCAGCATCTGCCGGGCGCGATTAAGGGCTTCAAAAAAGACGTCTATCTCGTCACGCGTGTTATAGAACGCGAACGACGCGCGCGCGGTACCCGGCACGCCAAAGCGCTGCATGATCGGCATCGCGCAATGATGGCCGGTGCGAATGGCAACGCCTTGGCTATCGAGCAGGACCCCCAAATCCTGCGGATGCATATCCTTGATGACGAATGACAATACGGCAGCCTTCTCGCGCGCGGTGCCGATGAGTCTCATGCCGGGAACTTCTTGTGCGCGGGCGGTCGCGTAGGCCAATAAATCATGCTCGTGCGCCACCGCGCCGGCGAAATCCAAAGCGTTCAAATAATCAAGCGCGGCGCCAAGCCCGATGACCCCGGCAATATGCGGGGTGCCGGCTTCGAATTTGTGCGGCAGATCGGCATACTCGGTGTGCGCGAAGCTCACGGTTTTGATCATATCGCCGCCGCCTTGATAGGGCGGCATGGCATCTAGGAGTTCGCGCTTGCCATAGAGAACGCCGATCCCGGTCGGGCCAAACAATTTGTGACCTGAAAACGCGTAAAAGTCGCAATCCAATGCTTGGACGTCGACGCCGCCATGCGCAACAGCCTGCGCGCCGTCGAGTAGTACTTTTGCACCAACGCTGCGCGCGGCCGCGATAATCTCGCGCACCGGGTTGACGCTGCCGAGCGCATTCGACACGTGGCCAAAGGCACATAGTCGCGTGCGTGGCGATAATGCGGCGCGAATGGCGACGGGCTCAAGTTCGCCATGCTCGTTGACCGGCACGACCTTGAGCACGGTGCCGATTTGGCTTTGCAGGATCTGCCACGGCACGATATTGGCATGATGTTCGGCTTCGCCGATCAGGATCTCATCACCACGCGTTAGAAACGTGCGCGCATAACTCTGTGCCACTAGATTAATGGCTTCCGTGGTGCCGCGGGTGAAAATGATTTCCGCCGACTCGCGCGCGTGCAAGAACGTTTGGACTTTTTCGCGCGCGCCTTCGAACGCAGCCGTCGCGCGCTGACTCAGCGTATGCACGCCGCGGTGAATATTCGCGTTGTCGCAACTGTAATAATCGCGGAGCGCATCGAGCACGACCGTGGGCTTTTGCGTGGTCGCGGCATTGTCTAAATACACCAGCGGGCGGCGGTTGATCTGCGTGTGCAGAATAGGAAAGTCTTGACGCACACGCGTGACTTCAAACGACGAATTGATCTGAGCGGCGGGCGCGTTCATGCCAAATTTTCCTGTGTATTTTCGTGCAAAAGTGCCGCTAAATCCGGATGTTCCACCGCGAACCGCTGGGCGACCAGCGCGCGCAACTCGGGCACTTCGATCGTTTCCACCAGCGCTTGCACGAAGCCATAGGTGAGCAGTGCGCGTGCCTGCAGTTCCGGGACGCCGCGCGCGCGCAAGTAAAACAACGCATGTTCGTCGAGTTGTCCGACCGTTGCCCCATGCGCGCAACGTAAATCATCGGTATAGAGTTCAAGTTCGGGTTTGGTGTCGATCTCGGCGTCATGCGAGAGCAGCAGATTATTGCTCGACTGCTCGGCGACCACTTTTTCGGTTCCGGCATGCACGATGACTTTGCCGTTAAACACGCCGCGACCGTTGCCGCTCGCGATCCCCTTGTAGACTTCTAGACTGCGCGTGTGGCTGGCGCGGTGATCGACGCGGGTATGGTGATCGATATGCTGGTCTTGGCCGGCCATAAAGACGCCGTTTAGCGTGACCTCGCCGCCCGGCGCACTCAGCACGCAGTCGACATCGACCCGTACGAGTTTGCCATTCAGTGCGAGCGAGAAGTTTTGGATATGACTATCCGGGCCAATTTCAAGCGCGACACGACCGATGTGCGTGCCAGCCGTGGCCTCATCGACGACCCGATAATGGATCACGTCGGCACCGGCTTCGGTCGTTATCTGCGTAAATGCATTATTGACATACGCCGTTTCGCCGCCACCCGTGTGTACTTCGATGAGCGTAGCCCGGCTATGCCGTCCAATCATGCAATGTACCAGCGGCGCGTGATAACGCGGGAGTGAGGTTGGGGTCGTCACGAAGATAAGCAACAGCGGCAATTCAAGCGCAGTGTCCCGCGCAAGCGATAGATAAATACCGTCGTTTGCGGTTGCCGCATTGAGCGCGGTAAACAGCTTGGTTGAATCGGCCTGCACCCCGAGGCGTGTCGCTAGCGCAGTGGGATCTTCGCGCGCGAGATCGGCGAGCAATTCCACGCGGACGCCCGAGATTTCGTCAAGCTTGCTCGACTGTGTCGCCGAGAACCGGCCATCGATAAACACCAAGCGATGCGCCGCGAGGGTTGAAAGCGGTAAGGTTGCCGGCGCTTTCGCATCTTGCGTTGCGTGGTAGTCAAGCGAATCGAGTACGGTTAAGTCCGTGTACTTCCAATCCTCGTCGCGCATTTGCGGCAAGCCGCGCGCGGCGAGTCCGTTTAGTACACGTTCGCGCAATGCCGCGAGCGCCGGCGCACCAGGGACGGCACGGACATTACGCGCGGTGGAGTCGAGCAAACCCATTAGGCCGCCGCTCCAGTCAGCCAATCGTAGCCGCGCGCCTCCAATTCAAGCGCGAGTTCGCGGGTGCCAGATTTCACGATTTGCCCGCGTGCCAATACGTGCACGTAATCCGGCACGATGTAATCGAGTAATCGTTGGTAGTGCGTAATGACGAGAAAAGAGCGTTCGGGGCTGCGTAACCGGTTCACGCCATCGGCGACTATTTTGAGCGCATCGATATCGAGCCCGGAGTCAGTCTCATCCAACACCGCGAGTCGGGGTTGAAGTACGCTCATTTGGAAAATCTCGTTGCGTTTTTTCTCACCGCCCGAGAAGCCTTGATTGACCGGCCGATTGAGTAGGTTGTCCGGCAAACCGATTTCTTTGGTTTTGGTTTTGACGAGGCTCAGAAACTCCGCCGCGCCCATTTCCGCTTGGCCGTGGTATTTGCGGATGCCGTTCACCGCGGCTTTCAACATATAGACGTTGTTGACACCAGGGATTTCGACCGGATATTGAAACGCCAAGAACACGCCTTCGGCCGCGCGCTCCTCCGGCGCCAGCGCGAGCAGATCGCGTCCGTCGTACGTAATCGAGCCCGCGGTCACCGTATACCCGGGACGTCCGGCAATCAGATAAGAAAGCGTGCTTTTGCCGGATCCGTTCGGACCCATGATGGCATGCACTTCGCCGCGGCCAAGCGAGAGATTCAAGCCGCGCAGGATGGGTTTGCCGTCTACCTCGGCGTGTAAGTTTTCGATTTTTAGCATGAGTTATCCGACCGCACCTTCAAGGGTTACGTTCAACAGGCGTTGGGCTTCCACCGCGAACTCCATCGGCAGTTCTTTAAAAACTTCTTTACAAAATCCGTTCACGATGAGGTTGACGGCGTCTTCGCCACCTATGCCGCGGCTGCGCAAATAAAACAATTGGTCTTCGCTGATCTTGGAAGCCGATGCTTCATGCTCGACCTTGGCGCTTGGGTTGCGCACTTCCACATACGGAAAGGTATGCGCACCGCACTTGCTGCCAAGCAGGAGCGAATCGCACTGCGTGTAATTGCGCGCGTTCTCGGCGCTTTTTGCGATTCGTACCAATCCGCGATAGGCATTTTGGCCATGCCCGGCCGAAATCCCTTTGGACACGATGGTGCTGCGCGTATTGCGCCCGAGATGAATCATTTTGGTGCCGGTGTCGGCCTGTTGGCGATGATGTGTGACGGCCACCGAGTAGAACTCGCCGACCGAGTTTTCTCCCTTCAACACACAGCTTGGGTATTTCCACGTAATGGCCGAACCCGTTTCAACCTGTGTCCACGAGATTTTCGAATTGCGTCCGCGACAGTCGCCCCGTTTAGTGACGAAGTTATAAATACCGCCCCGACCTTCTTCGTCACCTGGGTACCAGTTCTGCACGGTGGAGTATTTGATTTCGGCATCATCCAGCGCCACGAGTTCTACGACGGCCGCGTGCAGTTGATTTTCATCGCGTTGCGGCGCGGTGCAACCTTCTAGATAGCTGACATAACTTCCGGCATCGGCCACCACCAACGTGCGTTCAAACTGTCCGGTGTTCATCGCATTGATGCGGAAATAGGTCGACAACTCCATCGGACAGCGGGTGTTCTTCGGGATGTACACAAACGATCCATCGGAGAACACGGCGGAGTTCAACGCCGCAAAGTAGTTGTCGGCTTGCGGAACCACCGAGCCTAAATACTTGCGGACCAAATCTGGGTGTTCGCGCACTGCTTCCGAAAACGAACAGAAGATCACGCCGGCTTTGGCGAGCTTGTCTTTGAATGTGGTGTGCACGGATACGCTGTCGAAAACTGCATCGACGGCCACCACGCCGGCCAGCATTTTTTGCTCGTCGAGAGGAATGCCAAGCTTTTTGTAGGTCTCAAGCAGTTTGGGATCGACTTCATCCAAACTTTTTGGGGCGTCTTTGTTGGACTTCGGCGCGGCGTAGTACGAGAGCGCCTGATAGTCGATCGGTGGATAATGCACATGCGCCCACTTTGGCTCGGGCATTTTTTGCCAGCGCTCGAAGGCGCGCAGACGCCACTCGAGCATCCATTCGGGTTCGTTCTTTTTCGCGGAAATCAGCCGCACGATCCCTTCATTCAAGCCCGGCGGCGCGCAGTCCTGTTCAATGTCGGTATAGAAGCCTGCGTCGTACTTGCGATTAAGCACGTCGTGCACTTCGGTGGGCGAGGTAGCCATGACGTGCTCCGTTAGAGGCTGAAACTCTCGCCGCAACCACAGGTGGCTTTGACGTTGGGATTGGTGAACTTGAATCCTTCGTTCAAGCCTTCGCGGGCGAAATCGACCTCCGTGCCGTCCAGGTATTTGAGGCTTTCGTCGTCGACGACGATTTGCACGCCCTGAGAGGTGAACACGCGATCGTGCTCTCCCACTTCCGTGACGGGTTGTACGACATACATGAAGCCGGAGCAGCCGGTGGGCTTCACGCCAACGCGTAATCCATTGCCGGCGTTGCGGCTAAGAAAGCGCTGCACATGCTGGGCGGCGCGTTCGGTGAGTGTCACAGCCATCTAAATTCTCCGTAATCCAGTCCGGGCGTTAGCCAGCGCCTGATTTCATTTGCGCTAGATTGGTGCCGCCTGACCATTGTCGCAGTACCTGTACCTCGCCGCTTTGCCGATGATCGCGTACCACGCTCTCCAAGCTGACGCTGCTCAGGTACTGGCGGATTTGGCGGCTTAGCTCTTCCCACAGATCGTGCGTTAAGCAGCCTTGGTTGTCGTTGCAGTTACGTTTACCGCCGCAGCGGGTGGCATCCACCGATTCATCCACTGCATCAATGACATCCGCTACCGATATCGCATCCCCAGATCTCCCGAGTTGGTAGCCGCCGCCCGGTCCACGGGTGCCATCCACCAACCCACGTCGCCTCAGTGCAGCAAATAATTGCTCCAGATAGGACTGCGAGATCCCGTGCCGCGCTGCAATCTCAGCAAGCGAGACGCGGCCCCGGCCACTGTTGAGCGCTAAATCGACCATCGCAGTGACCGCATAACGGCCCTTCGTAGTAAGACGCATGAAACCTCCGGCATATCCCTAGGGATTTAGTGTGGATTTTCTAGATACTGAGGAAATCAGTCAAGAATTAATTTTGGCGAGCGGCAGAGGCGTGAACATAATTCGATGGGTGTCCCCAACTACGCCCGCGCAATGCACTACGCCCAACTACGGTCCGCGCAACTCAGAGTCGCTAGATGCCAGATTGAAGTCTCTATAACGCGATTCAATAATCCGACTAGGCGTTCTCGCTTTCGGCGAGCACTTTGTTCTTGGGAGCCTACACATGAGTAAATGTCTCAGTTCCGCCGCGTTGTCGCAGTATCGAGAGCAGGGTTATTACTTTCCGTTGAATGTACTTTCCGCCGACGAAGCGGCGGCGTGCCGCGCTCGCCTCGATGCGATCGAACATGTGCAAGGCCATTTCATTGAAGGACCCGAACGCAGCAAATCGCATGTCTTATATCCGTGGATCGATGACTTAATTCGGCATCCGTTAATTCTCGACGCGGTTGAGGATCTCATCGGGCCGAATATTCTGTGCTGGAACACCGTGTGGTGGATCAAAGAACCGATGAGCGATGCGTTCGTGTCGTGGCACCAGGATCGGCTTTATGTCGGGTTGGATACGGATGACTTCGTCACGGCGTGGTTGGCGTTATCTCCATCGACGGTCGAAAGCGGCTGCGTACGCGTACTGCCCGGAAGCCATCGACAGGAAATGTTGCCGCATCGAGATGAATTTAAAGAACACAACATGCTCTCGCGGGGGCAGGAGATTGCCGTCGCCGTCGATGAAGGCAATGCGAGAGCGATGGAACTCGCGCCTGGCCAAGTGTCTCTACACAACGTGCGGCTTGCGCATGCGTCGGCTCCCAATCGTTCCAAGGACCGGCGCATCGGACTCTCAATGCACTATGTACCAACCAGCACCCGGCAAGTGGCACTTGATTGGGACAGCGCCACTCTTGTGCGCGGCGAGGACACGTTTGGCCATTTTACGCTGACGCCGCGGCCGGCGCGGGATCTGGAACCGCAGGCGGTGCAGTTTCACCGGCAGGCGACCGACGCCTTTCGTGCCATCGTATTCAAAGACGCTGAACGTATCCGACGACGATTTTAGCGGCGCGTCTGACCCTTTCCTGGGCCGCGTGGTGCCTCACGGTCAGCGCGACTTTTTTATGGCGAGCTTCGCGCGACTGGCGGATGATACTGGCGGGATAGCGCAATGCGATTGAAAAAACGATGAGGCTAAACAAGGTACTGAGCGATAGCGGTCTATGTTCTCGACGGGGAGCGGATCAGCTGATTGAGACGGGCCGGGTCACAATCAACGGCAAACTAGCGGCGTTAGGCGCGGTGGTTGAAGCGGCCGACGACATCCGTGTCGACGGCGCGCTTATTCACCGCCAAACCGCGGCACACCACGCTCGATCGCGGGTGTATATCGCGTTCAACAAGCCCATCGGCATCACCTGCACAACGGATCAACGGATTAACGGCAATATCGTCGACTTCATCGATCACGCCGAGCGCATCTTTCCGATCGGTCGTCTCGATAAAGATTCCGAAGGACTCATTCTGCTTACCAACGATGGCGACATCGTCAATGAATTGCTGCGCGCCGAGAACAAACACGAGAAGGAATATCTAGTCGAAGTGGATAAGCCGATTACGCCGGCATTTCTTGCCGGCATGGCCAAAGGCGTGCGCATTCACCGCACTACCACACTGCCGTGTCAAATCACTCGCGTGAGCAAGTATTTGTTCCGAATTATTCTCGTGCAGGGACTCAATCGCCAAATCCGCTTGATGTGCGATGCATTTGGTTATCGCGTCACGGGGTTACAACGACAACGCATCAAAAATATTCGGCTCGATCATCTAAAGCTTGGGCGTTGGCGCAATCTCTCGCCCGGTGAGTTGCAGGGACTATTGCCGCCGCGATTGCAGGCGCAGGGGAACACTTAGTCCGTCACTCGCCGTGTTCGGCCAACTTGCGCTGCACTTCATCGCATGGTGGAACGTTCGGCAAATTAACCGCGATCCCCTGTTTGCATAGCGCATCCGCTAATAACGTGATTTGTTGTTCCATGCCGCGCGCATGGTCGAGAAGCGCATCAACCGCTTGCACCAATGGATCATTGGAATCTTTGACCTGCCCATAGGCATCAAATCCCAAACGACGGGCGGTTTCTTCGCGCGCCGCTTGCGCGTCATTCTTAGGCGCGCCGGCAATACGCCCCGGAATGCCGACGACGGTCGCGCCTTCCGGGACATCCTTGACGACCACCGCGTTAGAGCCGATGCGTGCATTGGCATGCACGACGATCGGTCCCAGGACTTTCGCGCCGGCACCGATCACGACGCCATTGCCAAGCGTCGGATGGCGTTTGCCTTTATTCCAGGTGGTGCCGCCCAAGGTGACGCCGTGATAGAGCGTGACGTCGTCACCAATTTCGGCGGTCTCGCCAATGACGACGCCCATGCCATGATCAATGAAAAAGCGCCGACCAATGGTCGCGCCCGGATGAATCTCGATACCCGTAAGCCATCGTCCCAGATGCGATAACGCGCGCGCTAATAACTTGAATCCATGCTGCCACAGCCAGTGACTGCCTCGATGTACGATAAGCGCGTGGACGCCGGGGTAGGCGATCAGAAGCTCCAAGGTGTTACGGGCGGCGGGGTCGCGCGCAAAGATGCTGCGAATATCTTCTCTTAATTGCTGGAACATGGGAGTCGCTTGCCGGTGTTAAGATGCGGATACAAGACCCACGAGCCGCCCTGATGCCCGACCAAGACCCGACCCGTGACAAGCTCAGCATACTACAAGTCGCGCAGAGCGTACTCGCCGCGAGCTTTGGCGTGCAGAGTAATAAAAACCGCGAACGTGATTTCAAACGCGGCTCGGCCAAAGTGTTCATCGTCGCGGGTGTGGTGGGCACGGCGTTGTTTGTATTGACGGTATATACCGTCGTTAAGCTGGTCTTGGGCGCCGCAGGTGTCGGCTAGTTAAGGCATCGATTAGGCGAGGCAAGTGTCACTTTCAAATTTTGGCGGGGGATCCGGATGTTCAAAGTAATGGTACTCATCAAGCGTAAGCCTGGGATGAGCATGGAAGAGTTCATCAATTACTACGAGACCAAACATGCGCCGTTGGGTTATAGCAAGGTGCCCAACCTCAAGCGCTACGTACGGCACTTTATTCGCCCTTACGGCAACGATGTGTACGCCAAGGATGCCGACTCGCCGTATGACGTGCTGACGGAAATCTGGTTTGATAACGAAGCCGATTTTAATCAGGGAATGGCCTATCTCACGGCGCCGGACACCGCTGCCATCATCGGCGCGGATGAAGAAAAGCTATTCGACAAGTCGTCCATCCGCTTCATGATTATGGAAGATCACGAAACACCGATCGTACGCAAGTAAACGAGGGCGTAGCGCCGACCGCTTTAGCCCTTGAGGCGCGCGAGTTGCTCGGATAAACGCGCAATCTGATCGCGATTGTCATCGGCGCGTTTGCGCTCTTTCGCAACCACTTCGGGCGGCGCTTTGGCCACAAAGGATTCATTGCCGAGCTTGCCTTCCACGCGCTGTAAGTCCTGCGTGAGCCGGGCGAGTTCTTTGCCGATGCGCTCGCGTTCGACCGCCGGATCGATGAGATCGAGCAGCGGCACGAGTAACGTGGTTTCGCCGGCCAAGGCGGTGGTGGCATCCGGATCGTCCAGCGCCTCGATACGCGTGATGGATTCCACGCGCGCGAGTTGTCGCACATGCGCTTCGTTGGCTTGCAGCCAGAGTCTTTCTTGCGCGTCACCGCCATAAACTCTAAGCGGCATACGTTTCGATGGTTCGATATTGTTTTCGGCGCGGATCCGTCGCACGCCGAGAATAAAGGTCTTGAGCCAAGCGATGGCCGCTGCGGCGGCCGGGTCCGGCGCGCATTCCGCAAACGTGGGAAACGTTTCGCGCATGATGGTTTGCGCGTTAATGCCGAGCAACGGTGCGACCTTGCTCCAAATTTCTTCGGTGATGAACGGCATCAAGGGGTGCAGCAAGCGCAAGGCCGCTTCGAGTGTTTGCACCAAGGTATGTCGCGTCGCCTGTTTGACCTGCTCCGGCGTGTCCGCATCGTTCAACACGACCTTCGCGAATTCGATATACCAATCGCAGAATTCATCCCACACGAACTCATAGGCCGCTTGTGCCGAGAGATCGAAGCGATAGGTATCGAACCCTTCGCGCACGGCGCCAATGGCTTCGCGCAAGCGATGGCGGATCCAACGATCCGGCGCGGTGTAACTCGCTTGCGCGGGTTGTCCGGCGAGTTTGGTTTCACCCACCATCATCAACACGAAGCGGGAGGCGTTCCAGAGTTTGTTGCAGAAATTGCGGTAACCATCGATGCGCCCTAAATCAAAACGCACATCGCGGCCCTGCGTCGCCATCGAGGCAAAAGTGAAACGCAGCGCGTCCGTGCCATAACTCGGAATACCGTCCGCGAATTGACGGCGGGTGGCGGCTTCGATCTTCGGCGCGTCTTCAGGCCGCATGAGGCCGGTGGTGCGTTTGGCGATCAGCGGGTCGAGCGTAATGCCGTCGATCAAGTCGATGGGGTCAAGAATATTGCCCTTGGACTTCGACATCTTGTTGCCTTCGGCATCGCGCACCAAGCCGTGGATGTACACCTCACGAAACGGCACATCGCCCATGAATTTCAAGCCCATCATGATCATCCGCGCGACCCAGAAGAAGATGATGTCAAAGCCCGTGACCAACACCGAAGTGGGATAGAAAGTTTTGAGCTCGGGCGTTGAGTCTGGCCAGCCGAGCGTCGAAAACGGCCACAGCGCGGATGAGAACCAGGTGTCGAGCACGTCGGCGTCTTGCGTCAACGGGACATCCGCCGGCAGGCCGGCTTTGTCGCGCGCCTCCTGCTCGGTGCGGCCGACATAAATCTTGCCGTCCGGCCCATACCACGCAGGAATGCGATGCCCCCACCATAATTGGCGCGAGATACACCAATCTTCGATATTACGCATCCATTCGAAATAGGTTTTGCTCCAATTCTCCGGCACGAACTTGAGTCGCCCGTCTTCCACACATTCGATGGCGGGTTTGGCCAGCGGCGCGATACGCACAAACCATTGGTCGGTGAGATAAGGTTCGATGACGGCCTGCGAACGATCGCCCCGCGGCACCATCATCTTGTGAGGTTCGGCGCGCACCAAGAGGCCTTGTGTCTCTAAATCGGCCACGATGCGCTTGCGCGCTTCATATCGATCGAGCCCGCGATAGGCCAGCGGCGCGTTATCGTTTAGCGCGGCATTCGCCGTAAAAATATTGATCTTCGGGAGTGCGTGTCGCTCGCCCACCGCATAGTCGTTGAAGTCGTGCGCCGGGGTTATCTTGACGCAGCCGGAACCGAACGCCGGATCGACGTAAGTGTCGGCGATGATCGGAATGCTCCGGTCGCACAGCGGCAAGCGCACGTAGCGGCCGATCAAACGCCGATAACGTTCGTCATCCGGGTGCACGGCGACCGCGACGTCGCCCAACATTGTCTCTGGGCGCGTGGTCGCGACCACGACATGTCCGGCGCCGTCATCCAATGGATAACGCAAATGCCAAATTTGGCCTTGCTCTTCCTGCGATACGACTTCCAGATCGGAAATCGCCGTATGCAGCACCGGGTCCCAATTGACCAAACGCTGACCGCGATAAATCAATCCTTCGTCATAAAGCCGCACGAACACTTCGGTCACCGCGCGCGACAGACCTTCGTCCATCGTGAAACGTTCGCGGCTCCAATCCATGGAGGCGCCCATGCGGCGCAACTGTTGCGAAATCGTGCCGCCCGATTCGGCTTTCCATTCCCATACCGCGGCGGTGAATTTCTCTCGCCCCAAATCGTGGCGCGTCAGTCCTTTCAAACCAAGTTGCCGTTCCACCACCATTTGCGTGGCAATGCCGGCGTGATCGGTTCCGCATTGCCAAAGCGTTTCCCGCCCCTGCATGCGGTGATACCGGATCAATGTATCCATCAAGGTGTCTTGGAACGCATGGCCCATGTGCAAGCTGCCGGTGACGTTCGGTGGCGGCAGCATGATGCAATAAGGCTCGACACCATCCCCCGAGCCGGCACTTGGCTTGAAATACCCCGCGGCTTCCCATGCTTGGTAGCGAGCTTTTTCTATTTCGTGCGGATCGTAGGTTTTCGCAATGGGGGCGTCGGCTTTCATCGGCTTAATCGTTTCAGCGGGTGGTTCGGGTGAAAGTTCGGTTGGGCTAGGGGCGATGCTCGTTTGCGTGGTCGTTACAGGATCCCCGCCGATCATTTTGACCTGATGAACGGTGGCCGCACCGGGGAGCGGGCCAAACAGCGCGGGATCAATCCCGTCGACGCGCTCCGTCAAGAGGGGCGGCGCGATACCGGGTGGTGGTCGGCGGCCGCTTAGTACATCGCGAAGTTCGTCGCGCTTGTGTTCGATCAACGTTTCCAGTGCTTGCAACGTTGGATCGAGTGTATCCGGTGTTTCGGGTGCCGGAGGCTCAGCCATTGTGCGTCGCTAATTGGTAACCGCGATCTTTATAAAACCGATAGCGCGTGCGTGCGAGCTGGCGCGACGGGTCGTCGTGCCCGGCCGTTTCCACGACACGTTCGAATTGGCTAAAAAAGCCCGGCACCTGTGTATCCAAATTTACGAGTACATCCACTGCCTGCGGCGTATGCGGCGTCCATCCGATCAACACATTCGCGCTCGTGGCTTGCGGAGACTGACTAAGCGCGTGCGGGACGAAACTCGTATCGTGAAACGTCCATAAGAGTTCATCGAAACCACGCGCGGTCTCTTCGTCCGCGCAGTGCACGTATATCGCGCGACCTGCTTGCCAATGCTTCTCCACCAGTTCGCAGACGCACACATCGTGCTGGCGGCGCGCTTGCACCGGCAAGACGTGGAAGTCGATCGATGTCATACCGCCTGAGTGGACTCGCTACGGCTGAGCAGATATTCCATCAAGAGCGGCACCGGACGACCTGTCGAGCCTTTGTTCTTGCCACCGGTCCACGCGGTACCCGCGATATCAAGATGCGCCCAACGGTAATCCTTGGTGAAACGCGCGAGAAAACACGCGGCGGTGATAGTACCCGCTTCCCGGCCGCCAACGTTGGCCATGTCGGCGAACGGGCTCTCGAGTTGCTTCTGATACTCATCCCACAACGGCAAACGCCACGCGCGATCGCCGCTTTGTTGGCCGGCGTTTAATAATTCCTCGGCGAGTGCGTCGTGATTGCTCAACAGACCGCTCGCGTGACTGCCAAGCGCCACCACGCAGGCGCCGGTCAATGTCGCGATATCGATGACGACGTCCGGCTCAAACCGCGCCGCATAAGTGAGCGCATCGCACAGAATGAGGCGGCCTTCCGCATCGGTATTCAAAATCTCGATGGTTTGCCCGGACATGCTGGTGACCACATCGCCCGGTTTTGTCGCGTTGCCATCTGGCATGTTTTCTGTCGCCGGCGCGAGGCCGACGACGTTCAGGGGTAGCGCAAGTGTGGCGACCGCCTTCATGACGCCGAGCACACTGGCCGCGCCGGTCATATCGAATTTCATTTCATCCATACCGGCACCGGGTTTAATCGAGATTCCGCCGGAGTCGAAGGTGACTCCCTTACCAACCAAGACGACAGGCTTCGCGTTGCGCTCGCCGCCCCGGTATTCAAGGCAAATCAATTTGGGCGGCTGCCGACTTCCGCGCGCCACCGAAAGGAGCGAACCCATGCCAAGTTTCTGCATGTCGCCTTCGTTCAACACCTGAACTTTGAGGGTGGGGTATTGCTTGGCGAGATCTTGCGCGGCATCCGCCAAATAGGCGGGCGTGCAATGATTACCGGGCAGGTTAGCGAGATCTTTGGTCAGCGCGACGCCCGCCGCGACGCCATTCCCAACGCGCACGCCGGCTTCCACCGCCGCGGCATCGGTGTCGTCGCATAACACGTGCAATTTGGCGAGTTGGGGTTTCCGCGACGGTTTGCTCTTCATCCGGTCGAAACGATAAGCCGCACTGGAGAACGCGAGCGCAATCTGCCGTGCGCGCCAGCCCAGCGAGCGATCTTTGACATGGACCTCGAGCAGCGCGCAGGACGCGGTCTTCAAGCCCGCGTCGACCACCGCCTTCGCCGCTTTGGCGAGCACGTTTTGGTATTCCTGTCCGGTGAGTCCATCTTGTTTACCGCAGCCCACCAGTAATACGCGCTCGGCGGCGATCCCGGGGACCAACGGTAGCATTAGCGCTTCACCGGTATTTCCACTCAAATCGCCGCGTTTGATCAGCCGGGACAGCGCGCCACGGCTCGTTTTGTCGAGACCGACTGCGGTTGCACTGAGTCGTTTCCCGGCGAAGACCGCCGCTACCACGCAGGCGGTCTTTAACGTACGTGCACCGCCCAGCTTGACCGAAATATCCATTGCAAATCCTTCCACCTGAACACCAAATGCGGGGACTCGCCCGCGCGCCCTTTGCGTCGGCGACGACGGGAAGCTATTTTGGCGAGTGTATTCGCTCCGCGAACGAACCGTAAAGCGCGCATTTTCATGAAAATTCTCGATCGGTATATCGGCTGGAATATCGTTTCCGCCACGCTCACCGTGCTGCTGGTGCTGGTGGCGTTGTTTTCGATTTTTGCTTTTATCGACCAGCTCGAAGATGTCGGTCGCGCCAATTACGGCTTGGCGAAAGCGGTGGTATTTGTGTTGCTTAGTGTGCCATCGCTAACCTACGAGTTGTTTCCGATGGCGGCGCTGATCGGATCGCTGATCGGTTTTGGCACCATGATGCGCAACGGCGAAATAGCCGTCATCCGTTGCGTGGGCGTGCGCAAGTCGCGGGTCATTGCTGCGGTGGTCAAAGGCGGCGCCGTGCTGCTCGCCTTTGCGGTTTTTATCGGTGAATTTATCGCGCCTCCGGCCGAACAGTTCGCCCGCGAGTACCGCAATCTAGCCATCAACGATCAGGTCACTTTCAAGTCCGAGAATGGTTTTTGGGCGCGAGATGGCAATAGCTATATCAACATCCGCGAGATCTTACCCGGCGATCAACTGCGTGATGTTTACATCTATGAGTTCGATGATGCCAATAAGTTGCGCTTGAGCACGTACGCCGAGTTTGCACGGTATGCCGGCAAGGAATGGGTGCTGCAGAACATTTCACAGACCGTGCTCGACGACACGGGTCTGCAGAAACGCACGCTGCCTGAAGCGGCGTGGGATTCCATTTTGAAACCCGATCTGCTGCAAATGGTGACGATCAATGCGGATAGTCTCTCGATCTGGAGTCTAGCCAAATACAGCCGGTTTTTGCGCAACAATGGCCAGAATGCGCATCGTTACGAACATGTCATGTGGGTCAAGCTAACCTATCCGTTGGCCTGCGTCATGATGGTTGTGCTGGCGGTACCGATGGTGCTGCGCGCGAGTCGCTCGTTTACCGTTGGCCAGGGCGTGCTGAGCGGCGGTTTGATTGGCTTAGGTTTCCATCTGTTAAACCAAGCGGCCGGGCATTTGGGTGTGGTCTACGAAATTCCGCCGCTGCTGAGTGCGACCGGACCCGCCATCCTCATGACTTCGGCGGTGGCGTATCTACTGGCGCGCACGCCTTAAACACTCACCCGTACAATCACAGTGCCGGACGCGAGATCGTGCCAGGTGCGGCGCTCCGGCTCCCACAGGGACCACCAATAGCCGAGGCCGGCCGGTAACCAACCGAGCAGCGCGACAACAAACCGCACCAGCGTTTGGCGATGGGTTATTGGTCCACCTTGCGCGCTCTGCAAATACATTTTCCAGCTACGCATCCCCAACGTCTGTGCGCGCCGCCAGCTATAGGCCAAGTAGGCATAACAAGCCAACGTCAAATAGCCGGTAAACCACCAGGTGTGTGGCGCGATCGCCGTGCCATGGCGGAAAGCGAGGGCGATCGCACCCGCGACGAAACAAACCGCAAATAGCGCGAACGAGTCATACGTAATGGCGGCTAGTCGCCGCCATAGTGGCACACCTGCACGGGGCAGAGGACTGGTGTCGGCTTCCATCAGCGGTTTATACCAGCGTTGGTTGGCGGGCTTGGAACTTGGCGGTGCGTGAATCTGTCACAATGCCATGTGCGCGGGCAAGCCGCGTTCTGTTCCGAGGAATTGATTGTGCAGTGTGCTCTGCGGCAAATGGCCGGTTGGCTCGCGCTGACGACAGCATTGCTGGGCGATTGGGTAACCGCGCATCCGCTCGGTACGCCGCCCGGCGATCTCGTCGAGGTGCAAGGGACCCGCATGCACTTGTACTGCGAAGGAAGCGGCCGACCGACGGTCATTTTCGATTCGGGATTGGGCGGCGCGTCGCTCGAGTGGATGCCGGTGATGCGCCAAGTGGCGACGTTCACGCAAGCTTGCACTTATGATCGCGCGGGCTACGGTTGGAGCGATATGGGCACCTTTCCCCGCACCAGCTCACAAGAAGTCGATGAGCTTTACCTGCTGCTTACGAATAGTGGTCACCGTGGCCCATTTTTGCTTGTGGGGCATTCGTTCGGCGGCTACAACGTGCAATTGTTTGCGCGCCGTTATGCCTATTTGACCGCGGGCCTGGTGCTGGTGGACGCCTCTCACCCCGAGCAGATCGAGCGTTTCCAGGCGCCGCCGTATAACGTTAAAACGGCACCGTCGAGTCGCTTTGGCTTGGTGCAGTTCGGCAACATGCCGCCCGTGCATCAGAATTTGTCGAGTAAGGCGCGCCTGCTGACATTGTATCAATTCAAGAACTGGAAACCCCGGCGCACGATGTCTTATGAGCTTTTGGGGTTTCGCGACAGCGCGCGCGAAGTGCGCGAAGCGCAAGCCATGCCACCCGTCCCTTTGGTTGTCGTGTCACGCGGCAAGCGTGTATGGCCAAACGATGAACGCGGCGATCGGCTCGAGCAGTTATGGATTTCTCTCCAAAGCGAACTTGCGGCCCAATCACCGGCATCCGCGCATTTGTTGGCGCGCGCCAGTGGACACATGGTGCATCTCGAGCAACCGGAATTAGTGGCCTACGCGATAGCGCTGGTTTTCGACGCAGTGCGTAATTCAGGCGAGGCAAGGGTTGCCGAGATCTCCGCTGGTCGCGCAACCATGCAATTCGACCGTTCCGTCTACGACACGACTTGGCTCAAAGACGCGCTCGAGCTCGAACGCCTAGCCGAGTTGAAGCCCGCCGCCACGGTCACGCAATAACCGACGTTGCTAGATGAGTGCCTTGCACGAAATGCGAACAGTCGCGTGCGAGACGCTTGCGCTGCGCGATCCACTGGCAAAGTGTGTTGCGGTTGTCGAGTTATGGCAGGCGACCCTAAATCGCGAAATTGACTTAGCACCGGAACTCTCTCTGATGCCGCCGGATGAACCCGGTCGGCCACCGACACCCGAGTTAGTCCATCCGGCACGGGTGCCGCGGCGGCGTCTCGGTACCGCGGCGGGTCGGGTCGCGCTGTTCCACGCGCTCGCGCATATCGAATTCAACGCCATCAATTTAGCGCTTGATGCGATCGCGAGATTTGCGCGTCTACCGGCTGACTACTATCGAGATTGGCTGCGTGTCGCGGCCGAAGAAGCGGCGCATTTTCAATTGTTGTGCAACCATCTGCGGACGCAGGGCGCGGCCTACGGCGATTTTCCGGCACATCACGGATTGTGGGAAGCCGCTTTCAAATCGCGGCACGATCCGCTTGTGCGAATGGGGCTGGTGCCACGTATTTTGGAAGCGCGTGGACTTGACGTAACACCCGGACTGCAGGTGCGCTTAGAGGCGATAGGCGAGCAGCCAGGTGCTGCCATTCTGAGCATCATCCTGCGCGACGAAGTCGGGCATGTCGCGATTGGTAACCGGTGGTTCGAATATCTATGCCGCGAACGTGCGCTCGATCCGCCCGTAACGTTTCGAGCGCTCTGCGCGGAATACGGCGTCAAATTGCCGCAACCGCCGTTTAATCGAGCCGCGCGCCTCGCCGCTGGCTTTGGCGCGGCTGAACTTACGGCGCTGGAAGCGGCCGCGCAAAAGTAAAGCGCAGGCAATTGCGATCGTTCTCACGCGCATAGGCGGCGCTCGCCGCGATGGATTGAACCAAGATGACACCCAATCCGCCCACGCGGCGCGATTCCCCCGTCTCACTGAGCACGCCATGGTCTTGATAGTCGAGCGGGTTATACGGTGCGCCGTCGTCGAGATACGTGAGATGGAGTGTCGTCGCGTTCAGCGCGAGATCAAGGTCGACAAACTTGTCCGCGGGTGCCCCGCCATGCGTCACGGAATTCAAGAATAACTCTTCCAAGACCAGCTCAACTTTATGTAACAAGATTTCCTCTACTGACCATACACCGGCGAGCGAACGCCACGCGGTGCGCAGGCGAGTGAGCTCGGATTCGACAGCTAGGATGGAAATGCGTTCTGAATGCACCGATCCGGCTCGCGGCAAATAGCTGAAAGTTACGGTTATTATAGGCGCGAGAATAACGCCGAAAGGAAACCGCTATGCGCACTCGCTCACACCACTGGCTGTTCACATTCGTTTGCGCGGTTCTAATCGAGAGTGGCTCCGCTGTGTTTGCCGAGACCTGCGGCATCGTGAAGGTGCTCAAAGGTGCGGTATCCGTGGAGCGCACCGGAAACTCGCTGCCCGCAACGCTCGGCATGCCCATCTTGACCACCGACCAGCTCGTCACCGGCACGGATGGCATGGTGGGCATTACGTTCCAGGATAATTCATTATTCTCGCTCGGGCCGAATAGCCGTCTTGCCATCGAACAGTTTCAATTCGATTCGACCACGCACGAAGGCAAGTTCGAAAGCGCGCTTAAGCAGGGTCGCTTGGCGGTGGTCTCGGGCAAAATCGCCAAACACAAAACTGATGCCATGAAGGTGCGGACGCCATCGACCATTCTGGGCGTGCGCGGCACGGAATTTTTGGTTGAGGTAGGCGCACCATGAGTCGGTACGGAATGCGGCGCGCGGGGTGGTTACTGCTCGTCGTCATTTTGGCCGGTTGCGCGACCCCACCGCCTCCGCCGCCACAACCACGCGATCGCATCATTTTGCTCGCCGGCGCGGACGGTAAAGTTGGGAAGCTCGCGGTCAATAGCGGCGCGGGTTCCACGGTGTTGGATGAAGCCTATGGTTCGGCGACGGTGAATTCGGCCGGCCAAGTCGTCACAAGTATGGTGGGTGCCGCGGAAGTCACGCAGCGATTCGGTGAAACAATGAATGCGTTGCCGCCGCGACCAGTTTCCCACCTACTTTATTTTGAAGTCGATTCGGATCGTCTAACTGATGATTCGCGTGCCGCGGCCGCCGCGATATTGGCCGACATCGCGGCTCGACCCGTGGCGGACATCGTCATCATCGGTCACACCGACAGCATGGGTGACGCCAGCTACAACGATCAATTATCGCTGACCCGCGCCGAGGCTTTACGCGCTGAACTCGTACGCGAAGGCGGTGACGCCGCGCGCATCAGTGTGGCCGGTCGCGGCGAGCGTGAGTTATTGATTACAACGCCGGATGAAACCCCGGAGCCGCGTAATCGACGGGCGGAAATTAGTGTGCGGTAGTGTTGATGTTGAGATTCGCGGTGCTCACTCAACCGGGGATTTATAATCATTGATCTAGGTGGGGTGAGCAACGCGAACCCCAACGATAGTCGAGATTAGCGAATGGAGCGGAAATTTAGCCACACGGCTCACCCCGCCACTCCACGCACAACAGCGTAATGTCGTCCGCTTGCTCGGTGTCACCGACGAAGGCTTCAAGATCGCGCGTTAACAAGGTAATGATGCTGGCCGCGTCCGCACTTGGTGCGGCTGCCGTTAAACATGCGCGGATACGCTCGTTGCCGAATAACTCACCCCGGGCGTTACGCGCCTCGCTAACCCCATCAGTTATCGCACACAGGCGGGCACCGCGCGTAAGTTCGTATTCCTGCGATGGATAAGAAAAGTCATCGAGCGCGCACAGCGGAGGTCCCGTGGCGGCAAAGGGCGTGACCAGCGACTGCTCCGTTTTGCAGTAGGGACTGTCGTGACCGGCATTGCTCCAGCGCAACAACCCGTGTGCCAGATTGAGTTCGGCGGCAAACACCGTGATGAACAAGAGCTCCGGATTGTCTTGCGCGAGCGACTGATTGGCGAGCGACAAGGTTTCGCCCGGGCCGGCCGCGCGTTGCGCGGCACCACGGAGGTAGGCTTTCGCGAGCGCCATGAATAGCGCGCTCGGTAGGCCCTTGCCGGAGACATCGCCGACGACCAGAAATAAGCGATCCTTATCGAGCATGAAGAAATCGAAAAAATCTCCGCCGACGGCTTTGGCGGGCGTCATTGCGCAGCCAATCGCGAGGCGCGGTTCGGCAGCGAACCGTTCGGCCGGTGGCAACATGCCTAATTGGATCCGCCGCGCCGCATTGAGTTCGCCTTGTACGCGCGCTTGATGTTCGCGCGACATGACGAGTTCGCGGCGCAATTGGCGGCGCTGCGTTTGCGCTTCGCCGAGCGCGACGGTCATCGTGGCGACGAATATCAGCGCCGCGAATGCGATGGGATTTGCCGCGTCGAACAGCCAACCCCAATGGGAAAAAGCGAAGACGCCAAATCCCGCCAACACCGTACACGCGCATGCGAAAAGCAGCGTGGCTTGCCACGGGCGCCAATACACACAGCCGACAATCGCGAGCGCGCCAAGGATGATCAACGCGAGCAATTCGCGTGCTTCGAGAATGGGCGGGCGCGACAGCAAGCGGCCGGTAAGCGCGTTATCCAACGCTTCGGCGTGCACATCGACGCCGGGCATTCTGCCGAGTGGTGTGGCCACGATATCGGCAAGTCCAAGGGCGGTATATCCAATCAGCACGACTCGGCCGCGAAAAACTTCACTGTCTACGGCGCCGCGCAGCACATCCGCGGCGGAGTAATGCAAGCGTTCCTGCCAGTTTGAAAAGTGTAGCCACCACTCGCCGTTGCGCGCGGTTGGAATACGCAAGCCGGCGACTTCAAGCGCGCGCATTCCTTGTTTGGACAACGTTGCCTGTAGCGGCGCGCCGCCGCCGAGAAAGCGCAAAGTCTCAATCGCAAGCGATGGATAGAGATTGCCGTCGTGCGTGCCGATGAGCGTTGGCAGCCGGCGATAGATGCCGCGTTCGGCCTCGGCATTCAACGCGCCATGGCCTTTGGCGGCTTTGTCGATCACCGCGAGGCTGCGCTGCACGCCGGTGTAATTTGGCACAAAATCCAGCGCGTGCCCGCCTTTCTGCAGGAGCGGCGTCGCGACCGCGGCCGCGACCGCGGTGGGCGTATCATGGATCCCACCGATGCCGAGAATCACCGGCGCTTTTTCGAGTGCGCGCGCGAATGCCGGATCGGGATCGGGCAGCGTTTGGGATAAGCGCGCGGCTTCGGCTGGATCAAGGCCCAGGGTCAGAGTAAGCGCATGTTGTGAATAACCGTCGGGTTCAGGAAACAGTGCGTCAATTGCGATCGCAGCCGGCGCCGCGCTCGCGATCTGTTCAATCAACCCAGCTAAGCGCGTGCGCGGCCACGGCCATTGACCTAAGAGGGCTAGGCTGCGCTCGTCTATCTGCACAATCACGACGGGATCGGATTGCCGTTCGCGCGGCATGACGCGCTGGTACGCATCGAACCATTCGGTGCGCAGTAAGCGCTCGATTTTCGAGTCTGCAACCGCGAGCAGCGTTACGAGTCCAGCCAATGCCAGCACACCAAACAAGCCAGCGCTGAGCGGTGGACGCGGGCTCGTACTCACGGTTTCGGCAAGACGATTTCTAATCCGTCGTACGCTGCCGTAACTTTAAGCGGCGCGCGCTGTTCGCGCGTAATTTCTTCGAACCGCCGAGTCTCGGCTTCAACGGCAGCAATCCGTGCATCGTCAAAAATCGGTTCGTGATGAAACAGCACAAGCGCTTTCGCGCCGGCCATCTGACAAAGCTCAACGCCGATGACGTTGCTGGAATGTCCCCAGTCTTCTTTGACGGAGACGGCCTCCGCGAATGAATACATGGCATCGAAGATAATCAAGTCGGCATCGCGAAAAAACTGACTGACCCGTGCCATTTCCGTCGGATTTTCCACTTTGTGTTCGGAGTCCGTGGCATACACCACGCTGGCGGTCGGTGACGTAAAACGATAGCCATAGCTATCGCCCGCATGTAGTTGTCGCATCGCGCGGACTTTGAGACCGGCGATGTCATAAGTTTTATCCGGTGACAGCGTGATGAATTCAAAGGTTGCCGCGAGGTCTGCAAATTCGATCGGAAACGAAGGTGCACCGTGCTGTCGTTTGATGCCGGCCTCGAGTTCCGCATGGCAGCCGTAAATGCGGATGACATTGCCGGGAATATAGGCCGGCGTAAACAGTGGCAGGCCCATGATGTGGTCCCAGTGCAGATGCGACATGAACACGTGAAACACATTCGGCTTGCCGGCCCCGTGGCGCGCGATGACCGAGTTACCGAACGGGCGTGCGCCGCTCCCTAAGTCGCATAACACATACTCGTGTCGTGCGTTGCTGGACTTGCTCACTTCAAGTTCGACGCAACTCGAATGACCGCCATAAGTGCCGGCAATTTCAAACGGCAGTGTGCCTGCAAACGCGAGTGCCTCATCTTCGGTCTTGAAGCAGCGGCCTTCAGCGGCGACCAGTGCGGCCGCGATTTTGCGCATGACGCCGTTGGCCGTGAGCGCCACGGGAAGCGATCCGCGAGTACCCCAGAAGCGGACGCGCATGCGTTATGACGCCGCCAGCGCTTGCACGCCTTCCTCGACACTCGCATAAACCGGAAAGACGAGATTAAACCGCGTGATCTCGAGGACCTCTTTGACCATTTCGCGCGGTGCCGCCACCGCTAGCGCACCGCCCGCTGGTTTGATTTTCTTGGTCGCGACCATCAACACGCGCAAGCCCGCGCTGCTGATGTAGGAAAGTTCGGAGAGATCGATCAACAACTTCCCGTTCGCGCTCGCGCAGGCGTGTAAATGCGGCGCGAGCGACGTACTGAACGCCTCGGCATTTTCGTGATCGATGCGGCCCGCCAAACGAACGATGTCGACGCTGCCGCTATGTTCCGAAGTGAGGTTCATCGCAATCGCTTCTTACGGCAACCTTAACTTGCGCATATCGGCCACGGCTTTCCGATGGAAGGGATTGAGTAAGGCCGCTGACAGCCGATGCAAGCGCCAGATCCAACGCGCGTAACCGGGAAAGGAAATGATTGCCTGGTTGCGCGCCATCCCTGTGAGAATTTCACTAGCCGCGCGTTCGGGAGATACCGGAGTGAACGGTAAACTGCGTAATGCGCGTTCACGATCCGTTTTAACAAATTCGGATTCGGTCAGAATTCTAGTTTGAATGAAGCCCGGACACACCGCGCTCACTTTGACGCCAAACGCCTCGCCTTCGGCGCGCAACGATAACGACAAACCCACGACCGCGTGTTTGGTTGTTGCATAGGGAACGTTGGAGGGGAACGGAATGAGGCCGGCGAGTGAGGCGATATTGACGATATACCCATTACCCTGCGCCACCATTTTTTTATAGGCAGCGTCGCAGCCGTAGACCACACCCATCAAATTGACGTCTAGCACACGCCGCCAGTGCGTGAGATCGATATCGCGCGCTTCGCCGGCGATAGTGATCCCGGCATTATTGACCATGACATCGAGATGGCCATGCTCGCGCACGGTGTCATGCACCAGAGCCGCGACTTGCGCGGCGTCCGTGACGTCCGTGGCGAGGGCGAGTGCCCGACCGCCGCTGCCGGTGATCCGTGCCGCCGTTTCATCGGCGCGCGCGCGTTGGATATCGCTGCAGATGACCAGCGCTCCCGCGTTCGCTAAGGCCTGCGCCACGGCCGCACCGATTCCGGAACCGGCGCCGGTGACGATTGCAACTTTGTTCCGATAAGTATCCATCGGTATGGCTCCTAGGTTGACCGGGGTTTGATCGCGATACGCCGGCCGACCCAGGAGGGTATCGATATTTCGCGGTGCGCCGCATGCAATGCGGCGATTCGCTCGAGGATGGCAGCGGGAAACCGCGCCGCGCGGCGCGTCTCCAAGCTGACATGTAACACTAGTTGCTCTTGAGTCGCGAGCAATTCTTCGCCTCGGAACATTTCTTGGTAAAGGTGCGCGAGTTTTGAATTGAAATCCAACACGCGTGATTCGATTCGCAGCCGATCACCACGCCGCGCCTCGCGTTGATACGTCAAATGTGCTTCGAGCACCATCCAAGAATTTTGGGTGGTGCTGGTGTAGTCGAGCCCCATGCCGAACAATTTGACGAGTTCTTCGCCGCCCTCGTCGAAGGCAATTGAATAATAGGCAACGTTCATATGATCGTTGTAATCAAGCCAGGCCGGCATTACCTCGCATTCGTAACGGGAGAGTGACGCGCTCATCGTGCGAGTCTCGCTTGGATTTGCGCAAAACGCGCGGAATCTTTGAGCGAACCAGCAACGGTTATCTGCTCGCTAATATTCGCGAGTTGCTCGAGCCTGGCGCGTGTCGGTGGATGGGTGGCAAACATTAGTGTGGCGCGGGGCTCTTGCGCATCGATCGCATCCAAGGTCGATAACATGTAGACCAAGCCCAGCGGGTCGTAACCGGCGCGCGCCGCGATCACGATACCGTTCCGGTCGGCATCGAACTCATCCTGTTGGTCGAGGCCGCTGGCATAAAGGTTCATGCCGGTATCGAGCACGAGTTGCGACACCAAAGGATTTTTTGCCACGTACTGCTCGGCAAACGTCGCGGCGATATCGCGCGCCAAGCCGGCCCGCGCGCGCTTCATGATGGCTTGCACGTGATGCTTGTGCACGACGTGGGAGATTTCATGAGCGAGTACGCCGGCCAGTTCGTTCTCATCGCGCATGAGCCGCAGCAAACCCGCGGTGATAATGACATTACCGCCGGGCGTTGCGAACGCGCCGATGATATCCGTCGCCGCCACCGCGAAGTGCCAGGGTAAGTCGGGTCGCTCGGTGTGGAGCGTCAACCAGCGTCCGACTTTATTGACGTAAGTCTGGACCTCGGGATCGTTCAACAGCGGCGCGGTGCCGAGAATGCGTGCCGCCAAATCGCGTCCGAGCGCGATCTCCTGCGGCGGTGACATCTCGGTTGTGCTTTCATTTAATTTGCGACCGATCTCGGTGACTTTGTTCACATCGAGGTTCTGCAGCATGCGGCCGAGATCGACAGCGCTAGCCGCTAAGCACCATAGAAGACAAAATCCAAGCGCCACGCATTTCATTGGATTGGTCATCTGAACGGCGTCGGCCGAGAGGCCGGGGTGGCAACGGCTGGTGGTACGAGGTACGGCAGTCGCTGCGGCACTAAACCCGCGGCGAAGGCATAGGCTTGCGCGTCGTAGGGATTCGCGACAAAGCGCTCACTCTCGGCGTAGGCTTGAAAGTTTGGCGCGGCTTGCGCGAGCTCACCCGCGGTTAGGCCGCGGATGCCAATGGTGGCGGTGGGTGCCGCGTAATTGGATTGATGCCCACGAAAACCGCCGAGCAAACCGCTGACTGAGCGTGAAAACGCCGCGAATCCGCCACCGCTAGCCGGCGCGCGTGGTGGTGGCGGCGCGGCTGCGCCAAACCTTAAGTCCAACAGCGAGACCCAAGCGAGAGCTGCCTCGGGCGCATTGGCAACGCGTACCCTAACCCATAGACGAGAGCGTTCGTAAATCCACACGGGCGTGTTTGCCGGTAGCGAGCCGAGCTGCGTGCCACTCGTGCCCGGAAAGTCACGCGTGACGCTTTGACGCAGCGTCGTGGCGTAGTCGATCGGGGTTTCGTCGCCGGCGACCGTGGCGGAAACACCGCAGAACAGCGCGACAAAAAACATCCCGATGTGTAGGGGATTCATCGCGGTGGCTCGATTCCTATCTCAGAAAGTTGGTGACGCACAACGCGGTCCCTGCTTAAACCTATCGATGGCCTGCACTTTATACCGCTTCGCAGCAACGTAAATCCAGGAAAAATCCCACAGAACGCACGCTGCGTGCGACGCCTTGACCGAGTTACACTCAACTGCTCGGCGGCGTGCCTCGCATGTCGCATGCATCCACCTAAACGTATTTAAGAGGACTGTGCGATGGAAGTAGGCATTCTGCAAATCATGCAAAGCTTTGGCTACGACAATATCTCGGACGCTGAAGTCTATGACCAGGAAACCCGGCTGGGGATCCTGGCCGATGAACTTGGCTTCGACCACGTGTGGACGGTCGAACATCACTTCGAAGACTATTCTTTCTGCCCTGATAATTTCGTGTATCTGGCCAATTTGGCGGCCAAAACCAAGCGGATCAAGCTCGCCACCGGTGCCTGCATCGTGCCATGGAACCTGCAGCCGCTACGCATCGCCGAAAAAGCGGCTTTGCTCGATTTACTGTCCAACGGGCGCGCTATTTTGGGCTTAGGTCGCGGCTTATCACGCCGCGAGTTCACGCAATTCGGGATTTCGATGGACGAATCGCGCGAGCGTTTCGACGAAGCGGCGCCCTTGGTGCTCGAAGCGCTCGAAACCGGCTGGTTCCCGGAACACCACGGGAAGTACATCCACCAGCCCAAAGCGCCAATCCGACCGCGCCCGACCCGGAGTTGGAAGAACAGTCTGGTGCAGGTAGCGATGAGTCCGGAGTCCGGCGAAGAGGCGGCGCGCCTCGGCGCCCAGATGATGGCGTTCAATTACAAACCCTGGGAGCAGCAACGCAAGGAGTGTGACGATTACGCCGCCGCCTTCCGCCGCTATCAAGGGCGCGACCCGGCGCCGCCGTTGTTGACGGACATGATTGTGTGCGACAGCGATGCGAAGCGCGCCAAGGAAAACGCCGAAAAGTATGTGGCCGGTTATTGCCTATCCGTACTGCATCACTACGAAATGATGGGCGACCATTACAAAGAAGCGAAAGGCTACAAAGCCTACGGTGACGCCGTCGACGCGATGAAGGCAGCCGGTAAGGAAGGCATCGCTAAAGCCTACGTCGAGCAACAAGTGTGGGGCACGCCGGACCAAATTCTGCGCAAGTATGAAGAGCGTTGGAACTACTTCGGAAAATTCGGCGCGCTATGCGCGTTCCGCTATGCGGGGGCGCCGATGGAGGTCGCCGAGCGCAGTGCACGGCTGTTCGCGCAAGAAGTCATGCCCGTATTGCGTTCTTGGAGCAAACAAGCGCCCCAAAAAACGTCCGCCGCCGCCTAGCTAACCCCAAAACAGGCACCGGCCGCGCCTGCGCGCGGTCGGTGCCTTCGCCCAATCGCACACTCTTCTAAAGTTCGGTTATCCCGAACTATTCGTTTCCTTTATCTGACTTAACCTGATCTTCACCGCTCCGCATAATGGGCTGCGAGCGGCGCCTCATCCCCGATTCACGCCGCCTGGAGGTTGAGCAAGATGCGACACTTGAATTACAGCCACCTGCTTTATTTTTGGAGCGTGGCGCGCCAAGGCAGCATTGCCAAGGCTTCTGAAACCCTACACCTAACCCCGCAAACCATCAGCGGGCAGTTACGACTGCTCGACGAAGCGGTGGGCGAGCGGCTGTTTGTACGCGCCGGGCGGCGTTTGGTGCTGTCCGATATGGGGCAAATGGTGTTTCAGTATGCCGAGGAAATATTCGCGCTTGGCGCGGAACTGGCGCATGTGGTCCGCGGCAAGTCGCCGGGGCTCCCGCTCACCTTCAACGTCGGCGTCGTCGATTCAATCCCCAAACTCGTCACCTATCGGGTGATACAACCAATCTTGAAGTTTGAAGAACCGCTGCGCCTGCACTGTCACGAAGGCAAGCTAGAAACCCTGTTGTCCGAACTGGCGGTGCACCGGCTCGATCTGGTGCTATCCGATAAGCCGGTGCCCGCGGGACTCAATGTCCGCGCATACCATCATCTGCTTGGGGCAAGTAGCGTGACGGTATTCGGCACGGCGCAACTTGCCAAGCGTTATCGTAAAAATTTTCCGCACAGCTTGAGCGGCGCGCCGATGTTGTTTCCGGTTCAGCAGCACGCGATTCGTAATCAATTCGACACCTGGCTGGATGCCGAGAACATCGTGCCGGTATCGACCGGTGAGTTCGACGACAGCGCACTGATGAAGGTTTTTGGCCAAGCCGGTGCCGGGTTATTTGTCGGCCCAACCGCCATCGAATCGGAAATCTGTAGTACCTACCATGTCGTCGTGGTGGGGCGCGTACCAGCAGTCCAAGATCGTTTCTACGCGATTACACCCCACCGTAAACTCAAACACCCAGCGATCGTCGCCATCATGGATCGCGCGCGCGAATCGATTTTCTCGGAGACCCTAGCCGATCAGACGGAAGGTAACGAATGAAGGCCGCGTGGATTCTCGCACTTATGCTGCCGAGACGGTCATGACTGAAATAACTCACACCGGAACTCCTATCCTGTATGCGGGGTTCACCGCACTCGTCATCGTCCTGCTCGTGCTCGATTTCGTGCTCCTCAAGGCGCAGGGTAGCCACCGCGTATCGGTCAAAGAAGCTGCGTGGTGGTCGTTACTGTGGTTTGCCGCCGCGGGTTTGTTCGGTGCGTGGCTATGGTGGCATCTGCGTCAGGAGTATGGCGAGGTCGTCGCCAACGTTAAAACCCTCGAGTTCGCGACCGGGTATCTCATCGAAAAGGGCCTCGCGATCGAAAACGTCTTTGTGTGGATCACAATTTTCACCTACTTCGCGATCCCGCCCGAGTATCACAAACGGGTGTTGCTGTGGGGGGTGGTCGGCGCCATTGTTATGCGCGCGGTCTTGATTTATCTGGGCGCCGTGCTGATTCAGCGCTTCGATTGGATTTTCTATTTATTCGGTGCGTTCCTCTTGTTCACCGGCATCAAAATGTTCTTTTTTGTCGGTAAAGAATCGGATCTGGCGACCAATCCCTTATTGCAGTGGTTGCGGCGGCATCTGCGGATTACCCACGGCCTGCATGCCGAGAAGTTTGTGGTTAGGTTAGACGGAGTCAGTTACTTCACGCCGCTGTTTCTGGTTTTGATCTTGGTCGAAGTCTCTGACCTCGTTTTCGCGGTGGACAGTATTCCGGCGATCTTCGCCGTGACAAACGATCCCTTTATCGTATTTACCGCCAATACTTTCGCGATTCTCGGGTTGCGCGCGATGTATTTCTTGCTCGCCGATGTGGCGGATCGTTTCCACTTACTGGGTTATGGTCTGGCGGTGATCGTCGCGCTAGTCGGGGTCAAGATGTTGCTGATGGATGTCTTTAAGGTCCCGATTGTGTGGATGCTGAGTGGGGTTGCGCTAATCTTGGCGGTGTCGATTGTCGCGAGCCTGGTGGTATCCCGGCCGCGCAAAGAAACCGCCTAGGCTGGACCGACGCTATACGCGTCGGTCAGGGCTCGTTGCACGCGCAGCGCGCGTTGGTTTCGTTTGGAAAGACTCGGAGAGCGTAAAGCCGCGCAATTTGCCGCCGCTGGCTCGGCGCCGTTGCAACTCGCGCTGGGCACGCGCAAATACTTGTTTGATGGCTTGTGCCGGATCGCGGTGCACGGCATGAATGGAAAGTCGTCCGACGCCGATAAGCGGAATTGTAATGGTGCACTTTAAAAGCGCCGACCGGGAATTTTCGCGCGACTCGCGCAACGGACGCGAGGCGCCTGTGCTCAAGGTTAATGTTTGTCGCTTACGAATTCCAAGCTTAGCGCGCAGCGGGCGCGAGGACTCCGCCGCTTCAACGTTACGGGATGACAATGACACGTTAAGCGTGACCTGACCACGCACGAGATCGCTGGGCGCGACGGTCATTTCAAAAAGCTGCGCCGCGAGGACGAGATGCTCGGACCCCAGCAGGTCCGGTTGAATGGATAAACCAGGGGGCGCCACGTGTGAATTGATAGAGCCGGACATCGAGCATCTCCGCCATTTGTATGACGGGCAACATAACGACTGGCGTGGTTTAGAAAAGTCGGACTTATGCGTTGAACGCTGCGGCTCCGCCGATGAAAGCCGTGAACGTCGGGTGCGGCAGGACGTCGGTCGGCGTTGGTGAAATCGCGCGCGCCGGTGCATTGCGCACCGGCACTGTTTCTTTGAACTTTAGGCGACGCGCTGTGCGCGCTCCGGCAGAAGGTTGCCGCGACGATGGTTTTGCGCGCTCACTTCGCGGGGTTTGAAGCGCTCTTTGAGCAACGCGAGGCAGGTTTTAGGATCGGCGTCGCCACACATAAAGACATCGATGGCGGCATAGCCCACCTCCGGCCACGTATGGATCGTGATGTGGCTTTCCGCCAGCACCGTCACCCCACTCACACCCTCGCCATCCCCAAAGTGGTGGTAATGGGAGTGCAGAATCGTGGCACCGGCCGCCCGTGCGCCGTCTTCCAGCGCGTGACAGATATAGGTCGGATCCTTCAGATGCTCGGCACCCCAAAACTCGATCAGCAGGTGATCTCCGGCATAGCGCGCGCCGCTGATATCGGTCTTGAAGTGGTCGAGAGAAGATTCGTTCATGCCAGTCCTCCCGTAATTTCCTGCATCCAACGAGGTAGCACAAAGCTCGCGCAATGGAGCTCAGGCGTGTAATGGGTCGTCTTGAAATTTGCGCGCTCAAACCGTGTTTGCACCGTATCAAGTGCCGGACGGAGTGACGCTTCGTTGTCGCTCGCCAGCCCCAACGTCATGTTGCCGCCGTAGTAGGTCGGCACCGCGATTGCATAACAGCAGGCCTTAAGCCCTAGCGCGCGCAGGAGCTGCATGCTCTGTTTTGATTCATGCGGCTGTAAAAACACGACGCCGTCTTGTAACGCGAGAACGCCGCCCGGATTCAGCGAGTCCTTGCACATCTGGTAGAAATCCCGCGAAAACAAAACTTCACCCGCGCCCACCGGATCGGTTGAATCGACCAGGATGGCGTCGTATTTACGCTTTTCCCGTCGCACGAACTCGAATGCGTCCTCGATCACGAGTTCGGCGCGGGGATCGCGGTAAATCGCCCCCGCATCATTCAGTGTCGGCATATGGGTGACACAGAAATCGACCACCGTACGGTCAATTTCCACCATATCGACGCGTTCGATATCGTGCTTGAGCACCTCCCGCAGAATGCCGCCATCGCCGCCACCGACAATCATCACTCGCCGCGGGTTCGCGCAAGCGAAAAGCGGCACGTGCGTCAGCATCTCGTGGTAGACGAACTCATCCTTTTCGGTGGTTTGCACGATGCCGTCGAGCACCAAGACCTTGCCCCAGCGTTTAGTCCCAAAAATTTGGACTTTCTGGTAGGGAGTGGTGCCTTCAAACAGCAAGGCGTCGGCGCTGAACCCTTGGAATACCTCGTCACCGTACAAGGTCTCCTGAAATCGGATACCCACTCCGGCTATACCGCCTGCGCGAGGGCAGGGGCAAAACGACCGCGCTCGAGAACGTGGATCTCGACCGTTTCAGGCGCGAAATATTTGCGGCAAACCTGCACGGCGACGTCGTTATCGAAGCGTTTGCAGGAAAAGACGTCGATATAGATCTGGCCCAGGTTTTCGGCGAAATGGGCGCAAATATTTGAAGTTTCGATGAGCTGCAACAGCGTGTAGCCGGCGGCATCGAAGGAATGTGTGGCGAAATGTTCGAGTTGTGGCTCGCCGTAGGCCTTCATTTTGATGGCGTCGATGAGCTCTTTGACCCAGGCGCGAAGGTGGTTCGCGTCGGTAAGGCGATCACGGGGGCAGCCCGCGAGATCTAAGACTAAGTGTTGACCCCAAATCGGAGCGTCTTGGTTCATGTATAGAAACCCTCGTAGTTAAAAGTTGGAATTCACCCCACCACGAGTACAGCGCCGCCGAAGACACAGCGCCGTTGATTTCTAAACCGGCGGTTGTCTATCGGAAGTGCCTCCTCGGCAAAACGTTTGTCCTATGACTGGAACAACTCACAAAGCCCCCGGCTTATTGCGTGGCGCGCAATTTACACTTTTCATTTTTGAATGCAAGAAAATTTTAGACCGTCAGAGACATGCGTCGACGGTCTTTAACCACGCATGAATCCCGCGCAGCGCCTGCGTATAGCCACCGATATCGAAGTGTGTCACGCCAGATAAGATTTGATACTCCACCGGCCGATCGGCCGCGCGAAGCTGTTGCAGCTTGGCTTCGACCGCGTCGCTCGGAAACAGCTGATCCGCGTGCGAGTGCAGCGCGTACGTCGGCGTGGTGAAGACATCTAGCGTGTCCGGCACTTGACCTGCGATGGGTACAACGGCGTGCGCATTGAACGCGTTTGTTAAAAAATGCCAACAGCCGATTGCGCCCATGCTGTAGCCAACCAGAATGCGGCGGCAGGTCGCATAGTGCGCTTCCATGACGGCCGCGAGCTCGGTCACCGCCGAATAATTGCGCGGCGTGCGCCAGTCGCCACCGACCGCGACCGGCGCCACGAACACCGCGTTCAAACCGTCCCAAGCCGGCACGATAAGCTGCTCCAATAAGCCCCGACCGTAGTGGCCGACGGGCTGCCCACCGTAGTGCAGCGCTATTACCAACGAAGCTTCGTCGGTTAATTCGGGAAGGTACAACGTGACACGTGTGTCGCCCGCGGGGAGCGGCACGGTAATGTCGTGATAACCGGATGTAGTGGGAAAACTCGGCATCTTAGGTGTCACTCAAGGTTGGTGGTCATGTTTAATTCATCCCCGTCGGACGTTTTTTCAATTTGCGCTGGAGCGTCCGACGATGCAACCCGAGCCGCGCCGCCGCCACCGAGACATTTCCTTGCGCCTCCTGCAACGCCCGTTGGATGTGTTCCCATTCCAGGCGATCGAGCGGGGTCGGTTGCGCTTCCAATGGCACCGGATGCAGCCCGGGCTGGTGCTGAAATGCGTTAAGTAAGGCCTCGATATCGGCGGGCTTGGTCAAATAATGATGCGCGCCAAGCTTGATCGCTTCGACCGCGGTCGTAATGCTCGCATAACCCGTCAAGACGACGATCCGCACGCCCGGCGCGAGCGCACAGATCTGCGGGATTAGCGTTAACCCGTTTTCTTCCGCCAGTCTCAGGTCAAGGACAACCAACTCGGCGCGCTGGTTTTCCATCGTCGTCAGCGCCATCGCGGCGGACTGCGCGATATGTACTTGAAAGCCGCGTCGCACGAGCGCTCTCCCCAAAACCTCGCCAAACACAGGATCGTCATCGACCACCAACACGGTTTGCGGGCTCGCGTTCATCGTGAGTCCGCACTCAGTGGGCCAAGCGGTAAGCGCACAGTGACTTCCGTGCCGCCACCGCGCCGTGGGTGAAATTCTATTTCTCCGCCATATCGTTGAATAACGCCGACCGCCAAATAAATGCCGAGGCCCATACCGGCGTCACCTTTTGTACTCACCAATTCGCGCCCAAGCTGCGGGCGAACCGCGTGATCGATGCCGGGGCCATCGTCTTCGATCGTAAGCCGTAGCGTCCGGGCATCCCATTGGTAGGCAATCGTCACCAACGAATCGGCCGCATCTGCGGCGTTGTTGAGCAAATTCAATAGCGCTTGTTGCAAGGTACGGTCAGGCACGATAGAGAAATCTGCGGTGGTCTCGGGCAGCAAGGTGTGCACCGTAATGTCGGGGTTTAAGTAACGAAAGTTCTCGAGCAATGCCGACATGAATTTCGCAATCCCCTGGCGGAAACCCGCCTCGGCTGGGTGCTCACCAGCATCGGCAGCCAGCCTTGCTAGGGTCACTTTGCACCTTTGTAGTTCGCCTTGCAGGAGTTTGACCGAATCCAGCAGTGACGGTTGCTGGCGAAGGTCTCGGCTCAATTCCTCCGCCAAAATCGACATCGTCGCGAGTGGCGTGCCGAGTTCATGCGCGGTTCCGGCGGCCAACATGCCGAGCGCGACCACGCGTTCGTTACGCAGCGCGGACTCCCGCGCCGCCGCCAACAGCACGTTTTGCTCGCGCATGCCGCGCGCAAGTCGCGCGACAAAGGCCGCGACGCAGCCTGCGCTCAGCAGAAAGCCATACCACATTCCCCACAAATGAAGCTGATGGCCTTTGGCATTGTCGAGCGAATGGTGCATCGGGTGATGGATGAACATTAGCGCGGTATACGCGGCGATGGCGGCCGCCGCTACGATCGCGACCGGTTTAGAAGGCAGCGCCGCCGCCGCGAAGATAATCGGCAGGAGGAACAGCGAGATGAACGGATTAAGCGCGCCGCCCGTGAAATAAACCAGCACGGATAAGGCCGCGATATCGACCAACAACTGCAGCACGAATTCGCGGGTGGCGAGCTGCGCGTGATGCGCACGCCGCCAACTGACCAAGGTATACAACGCGACCGCAGAGAGGGTGGTCAGTACCGCGAGCCACGGCACCGGAAATTCGAACGCGCGGTCAATGACCCACAGCGCGAGCAACTGACCCAAGATGGTCACGCCGCGCAAGAAAAGAAGATAGCGAAGAATAATTTGCACGTTGCGATATGGACGTCCGTGGGCGACTCGGCGGCAGTATAGCGGCCGTACGGCCCGTCGGTATCAAGCCTCGCACCACAAGAACGATGCAGCGTCCACCGTCAGCACTTGACGCGGCAGCACGTCGTCGATGGCAAATTTAGACTGCGCGGTATCGCGCAAAACGGTGGGCGAGTAGGCGTGTCCAGTGGCCGCGCAGTAGCAGCGTACAAGGGGTTCGCTGGCGCGGCGTTGTCCGCGCGCGACGACAACGCCTACCTCACCGTTCGCCAACCGCACGAAAATCCCGGGCGGGAAAACGCCGAGTTCGTTGATGAAGTCGGCCGCAAACGACGCATCGACCGCCGCGCCGCGTTGAAGAAATATCTCGCGCAATGCGCGCTGAGCGCACAGTCCATCGCGGTACTGACGAGGTAACACCATCGCCGCATAGAGATCGGCCAACGCCACTAAGCGCGCACCGTCGCTGATCTCATGCCGGCCCAGCCCGTAGGGGTAGCCGGAGCCGTCCCAGCGTTCATGGTGTTGAACCACGGTTTCCAACCACTCGGGATCGGTAACCCCGTTTTCGCGCAGAAGCGCCGCGCTTCGCAATGGGTGTTCGTACGCCGTTTGCATCTGCGCGCGCGACAGCGGTCCCGCTTGACTCGCAGCCGCTTCGTGCAACGACAACATGCCGATATTGCAAGTCAGCGCGGCTTGCATCAGGCGTTGGCGAGCGCCGGCAGCGCTCCCCCGCCGGCGCAATACGATGCTGCACAAAATACTCACCAAGAGCGGATGCGCCTGGGCATACGGGAGATCCGGATCGAGCAGCAAATAGGCAAGTAACCGGTCGGCGTGATCGTCAACCAATTCGTCCAGTGCCTGGGTTGACGCCGCGACGCGTCCTGGTAAGGTTGGCGCCGGGTGGGTTGAACTATCGGTCAGAAATTGCCAACAGCGCGTGAGAATCTGCGCAAATGTACCAAGTGGTCCGCGGTCAGGTGAGGGATCCTGAATTTCGAGCGGACTGGCCGTACAAACCTCGCGCAATGTCATTCCAACTCGGCAAAAAATAAAGGTCGACTCTAGGTGGCTACCAACGGTCTCAAAATTCTTGTCGAGACAGAAAGCTTAAGCGCGCGCCGAACGCGCAGTACCAATCAGTTCCCCGGTGGACACCCGCCGCGCTCGGCGCGATTCATCTTGGATTTTTCGACCACCGACGGTTATGTCGCCCGTTCCCCCTAAAGCTTTAGTGCCCAACGCCATGCACCGCACCAGTGACGGATCATGACTGGCTCCCACGCGGTTGATTTCAGGGCGGCCGATTTGCTGACCAAGCAAATCGACTATCGCAGTCTTTGCCGCACGGCGCTGCAGCTCGCGCAGGAATTATGCCCAGGCGCCCATTGCCAATTTCTGGAAGTATTCGATAGCCAGGGCGAGGTACCCAATTCCGCGATATCGCCAGATCGTCTCGTCATTCGCCAGGTGCCGAGCGGCGAAGAGCTGGGTTGGCGACCCGCCTTCATCGTCTCGGCGCTTGCCCTCTCGGCGAATAGCGAATTCATTGCCTATCAATCTTCGGTGGTCGCCGGCGAAGACGTGCATGTGTTTAGCCTGGGAATTTTGGCCGGTGTGGCGCGACTCTTTGTCGCACGCGGCAACGATACCTTACGGATTGCCGCGACTCGTTTACGCGCGATGCTAACCATCTGTGCCAATTGTTTTGCGCTGCTCGATAAGTTTGAGCGAGATCCGCTGACGGGACTGCTCAACCGGCAGTCTTTTGATTATCGATTTGAAGACTTACTCGCACGTTTCCGGGATAACCCGCGCCGTTTGCGCGCCGGCTCGATGCCGTGGCTCGCGATCGCCGATATCGATCATTTCAAACGGATCAATGACACCTACGGGCATTTATACGGCGATGAAATTTTGCTGTTATTTTCACGCATCATGCGCCAAGCCTTCCGCTTTGATGACCTGCTGTTTCGTTATGGCGGAGAAGAGTTTGTCGTCATCTTGAATAACACCGATCAAAGCGGTGCCGAGCGTGCATTGGAGCGCTTCCGCGGCGCGGTTGAAGACTATCGTTTCCCGATGTTCGGACTCGGTAGCGATCCGTATGCCGGTCGGGTGACGGTGAGTGTGGGCTGGGTTGGCGTTTACGCGCATGAACTACCGATCAATTTGTTACATAAAGCTGACCGCGCCCTTTACTTTGCGAAGGACGCGGGCCGCAATCGGGCCGTGAGCTACGAAACGCAGTTTGGCCGCGACTTGGGCGAGACTGAAACGGCCAGCGCCGAATTATTCGGCGACTAACATCCAAGTTGTCGTGTCCGCCGGCTTTACTGGGCACGCTACTCACCGCTCTCGGAGAGTGCGGCCAATACCGCCGCCGGATGAGTTTCTGCTTTCGGGACACGCCGCCAATGTTTTTTGACTTTACCGTCCGGCCCTACCCACACGGTTGAGCGGATGACGCCCGTGGTTTTTTTGCCATACATCATTTTCTCGCCATAGGCGCCGTATTTTTCCATGACCTTGCGATCGGTGTCGGACAACAACACAAAGGGCAGCGCGTATTTCGCGATGAATTTTCGATGCGCCTCGCCACCATCCGGCGAAACGCCGAGGACCACCACATCGCGCTTTTTCAATTCAAGAAAGTTATCGCGAAAACCGCAGGCTTCCTTGGTGCAGCCGGGAGTGTCGTCTTTTGGATAGAAATACACGATGACATGTTTGCCGCGATAGTCGGCCAGGCTGTGCTTGGCGCCGGTTTGATCCGGTAGGGTGAAAGCGGGTGCGGCTTTGCCTTCTTCAATCGCCATCGGAGCCTCCTTTTTTCATTGATCGTCGATAGCTTTGGGTCATGTATTCGTCGAAGTCCGCCGGCGCGATCTCTTCGGCATCCGCCGTATCGTAGACTTCCATGTGCTCACCCCGTCGATACATTCGCTTCCCTAACCGCGGAAAGTCCGCCACTTCGATTTCATGTCGCTCGCCGCCGATGAGGCACACGAGGCTGCGATTGAATGGATTGCGTAATTGGCGCGGCGGTGAGGGAGTGGGGAAGCCGACGAAATCGCCCGGGCCCAACAAATTTTCGACTCCGTCGATCTCGATGATCCCTTGTCCCTGCAACACGTAGATCCATTCTTCTTCGCCATGCCGCGTGTGATAAGGCGTGGCTTCGGTGCCCGGGGTCAAACGGATGATGCTGACGCGGCAGCGTTGTAGGCCGACTAGTTTGTCGAATTGGGTACCAGGGACGATCGAACCCGGATTCCACACCGGCGTGATCGTATGCCGAAACTCGAACGCCTTTTCGGCGCGGATGATCGGTTCTTTGCTGTCCTTGTCTGAGTCCATGGCTTAACGCGCTCTGCGGGGACTTCGGAGCATAGCACTGACGGAATCGGTGCACAGCCCACCAGATGACCATCGCTTGCACAATCCGGTTTGATTACACTGCCGGCAGGTTAATTCGCCACGGGGAATCGCGTTGCAGGTCGCTATCGTTCCGGTTACGCCGTTCCAACAGAATTGCTCGGTGGTGTGGTGTGAAGCCACAGGCGACGCCGCGCTGGTCGACCCAGGCGGCGAAGAAGAGCGCCTGCTCGAGATCCTCACCAAAGAACAATTAACGCTCCGCAAAATCTGGGTGACCCATGCGCATCTCGACCATGCGGGAGCAGTGGCGAGCCTCGCCGCGCGGACTGAGGTCCCGATCGAAGGGCCGCATCCGGATGATCAATTTTGGATTGATTTGTTGCCGCAGCAATGCGCGCGCTATGGGTTTCCCCCCGCCGGTATTTTTACTCCCCAACGCTGGCTATTTGACGGCGACCAAGTAACGCTTGGCGAGGAAACGCTACAGGTGCGTCACTGTCCGGGACATACGCCGGGCCATATTGCGTTATTTCATGCCAAAAGCCGGGTTGCGTTCGTTGGCGATGTGTTGTTTCGCGGCTCGATTGGGCGCACCGATTTTCCGCGTGGCGATCACGCGACCTTGATTGCGTCGATCCGGGAACGCTTATGGCCGCTCGGCGAAGATGTGACTTTTGTGCCTGGACATGGCCCGACATCAACCTTTGGTTTCGAGCGCCAGACCAATCCGTTTGTCGGTGATCGGGCGTGACCGTCTAAGCCACACGCTGCCATCTAGTCGTCACACACGCGGGCTAGGCTTGGTCGGTTTGCGAAAGCGGAGTCTCCCATGACCCAATATCCCTATCGCTGCTTGTTTCTCTGTACCGGCAATTCGGCCCGCAGCATCATGGCCGAGGCCATCTTGAATCATCACGGCGCGGGTAAATTTGCTGCCTACAGCGCGGGTAGCCACCCACTTGGTCAGGTGAACCCGCACGCGATTTCACTATTGCTTCGACTGGGAGTCTCCGTGCGCGGACTGCGCAGTAAATCGTGGGCGGAATTCGCAGGTCCCGCGGCGCCTAACCTCGATTTTGTGTTCACCGTATGCGACCGCGCGGCGGCCGAATCTTGTCCGGTATGGCCCGGGCAACCGGTAACCGCGCATTGGGGGGTGGCCGATCCCGCAGCCGTTGCCGACGACGATCTAGCCATCACAACCGCCTTTCGTGAGGTCTATCGGATCTTGGAAGTCCGCATTCAGCTATTTATCAATTTGCCGATTGCGGCCTTGGATAGCCTGAAACTGGAACGGGCCGTGCGCGATATCGGCACACTCACGAATTAGCCGCGCGCGGTCACGCAAATACGAGCAGCAGGTCTTTCGCATCCACTTGCTGTCCGATCGCGACAACTACTTCTTTGACGGTCCCGTCCTGTTCGGCGCGAATGGCTGTCTGCATCTTCATCGCCTCCAGGGTCATCAAATTGTCGCCGCGGTCGACTTTTTCGCCTGCTTTGACCGCGATCTGAGTAATGACACCGGGCATTGGGGCGCCCATTTGTAAGGCATTATCGCGCTCCGCCTTACGATTTTCGCGCACCGGCTTGGCCTGTGTGCGATCCGCAACCTTGATCGGGCGCGGTTGCCCATTGAGTTCAAAGAAAACGGTGCGGTAGTTATCGTCATGCGGATCGCTCGTACCCACATATCGAATAATGAGATGTTTACCGCGTCCCATGACGACGTTGATTTCCTGCCCGGCTTCCATGCCATAGAAGAAAGCCGGCGTCGGTAAGGCCGTGAGATCGCCGTACTCCCGCTGATGCGCGGCGTACTCGGCAAAAACTTTTGGGTACATCAGATAGGAAGCAAGCTCCGCATCGGAGATCGGGCGTTGCGCGAGGCGGGTCGCGGTATCGCGTTCCCGTGACAAGTCGACGCTGGCCAACACGGCGCCGGGTCGCTCGACGTACGGCGCTTCCTCTTTCAGTATTTTGCGTTGAAGCGATGGCGGAAAACCCTGATACGGCTGACCGAGTTCACCGCGAAACAGCGACACCACCGACTCGGGAAAGGTGATTTCGGTATCCGGCGATTCAACGTCGGCACGGGTGAGACCGCTCGTGACCATCATCAGCGCCATGTCGCCAACCACTTTCGAGGTCGGTGTGACTTTGATGATGTCGCCAAACATGTCGTTGACCTCGGCATACGCGCGCGCAACTTCCGGCCAGCGCGCGGCCGAGACCCCGAGCGCGAGCGCCTGCTCTCGCAAATTCGTGTATTGGCCACCCGGCATGCCGTGCACGTATACATCCGAGGTGCCGGCGCGAATTTCGCTTTCAAACGCGGTGTAGCAAGTCCGCACCTGTTCCCAATAACTGGAAATCGCGCGAATGCGCGCTGGATCAAGTCCCGTATCACGCGGTCCGAAGCGCAGCGCTTCGACGATCGACCCTAGACTGGGTTGCGAGGTCAAACCGCTAAATGCGTCCATCGCCGCGTCGACGGCATCGGCACCCGCTTCCACCGCGGCGAGCACACTGGCCGCGGATATACCACTCGTATCATGCGTGTGAAAATGGATCGGTAAGCTGACTTCCTGCTTGAGTGCGGTCACCAGCGCATGGGCCGCCGCGGGACGGCACAATCCCGCCATGTCTTTAATGCCGATGATGTGCGCGCCTGCGCGTTCTAGTTCCTTCGCGAGTTTGACGTAATAGCGCAGGTCGTATTTCGTGCAATTGGGATCGCTCAAGTTTCCGGTGTAACACAGCGCGGCTTCCGCAAGCTTGCCGGTCGAGGCCACCGCGTTGATCGCGACCCGCATGTTCTCCACCCAATTGAGCGAATCGAAAATCCTGAATAAATCAATGCCCTCGATCGCCGCTTGCTGCACGAAATATTCGACGACGTTATCCGGGTAATTGGTATAGCCGACCCCGTTTGACGCGCGCAGTAGCATCTGTAAGAGCACGTTTGGTAAACGTTTGCGCAGCGCACGCAGACGTTGCCAGGGACACTCATTAAGAAAGCGCATCGCGACATCGAAAGTCGCACCACCCCAGCATTCAATCGAAAACAGCTCAGGCAGCGAGACCGTATAGGTCTCCGCGATTTCGATCATGTCGAAACTGCGCATTCGCGTGGCGAGCAACGACTGATGCGCGTCGCGAAAAGTGGTATCGGTAATGAGCGTGCGCTGTTGGCGCAGCATCCACTTTGCGAAATCCGTGGGGCCTAGTTGTTCAAGTAACTGACGCGTCCCAGCCGCGGGCGCGGACTTCGGCGTGGGCGGCGCTAGCGGGACTTGCAAATTCGGCGGTCGCGGCCGGCCTTTGACGGCAACGTTTCCATTCACCACGACGTCACCGATAAAGCGCAGCAGCGGTGTCGCGAAATCCTGGCGGTGCTCGAACTGGAAAAGCTCAGGCGTCGTATCGATGAAAGTCGTGCAGTATTCGGCAGTCGTGAAATGCGGGTGACGCAGCAGTTGCTCGAGAAAACGCAGATTCGTCACCACGCCGCGCACGCGAAACTCGCGCAGCGCGCGCAGCATGCGGGCTGTGGTTTCGTCAGCAGTGGTTCCCCACGCGGTGACCTTGACGAGCAGCGAATCGTAATATCGAGTGATTTGCGCGCCGGCGTACGCGGTACCCGCGTCCAAACGAATGCCGAATCCCGCCGGGCTGCGGTAGGCGGTGATGGTGCCGTAATCCGGGATGAAATTATTTTCGGGATCTTCGGTGGTCACTCGGCACTGCATCGCGAAGCCGTTGCAACGGATCTCGTCTTGCACCGGCACGCCACTCATGGGATCGCCAATCGCGGCGCCGTCGGCGATCCGAATTTGCGCCTTCACGATATCGATACCGGTGATCTCTTCGGTGACGGTATGTTCGACTTGAATACGCGGGTTGACTTCGATGAAGTAGATGTCTCCGGTATCGGCGTTTTGTAGGAACTCGACGGTTCCGGCATTGGTATATTGCGCCGCGCGACAGAGTTTGACCGCTGACGCACACACCGCGGAGCGCTCGGTATCGTTTAAAAACTTTGCCGGCGCGCGCTCGACTACCTTCTGATTGCGCCGTTGCACGGTGCAGTCGCGATCAAAAAGATGCACCAAGTTACCGTGTCGGTCGCCGATGATCTGGACTTCGATATGGCGTGCGCGTCGAATGAGTTTTTCGAGATACACCTCGCCATTGCCAAACGCTTGCTCTGCTTCGCGCCGCCCCACCGCGACGAGTTCCAGCAAGGAGGGTTCGTCTTCGATGACCCGCATGCCGCGTCCGCCGCCGCCCCATGACGCTTTGAGCATGAGCGGATAGCCGATCGCGCCGGCTAGTCGTTTGATTTCTTGGGGTGCATCCGGCAAAGGGCCGGTCGCCGGCATCACCGGCACACCGCATGATTCGGCGAGTTCGCGCGCGGCAACCTTATTGCCGAGCTTGCGCATGACATCAGGCTCAGGCCCGATAAATATGATGCCGGCCTGCGCGCAGGCTTCGGCGAACTCGGGACGCTCGGACAAAAATCCATAACCGGGATGGATTGCATCCGCCCCGGCTTCGCGTGCGATTCGAATGATATCGTCGGCATCGAGATATGCTTGTACTGGCGTTTTGCCCTTGCCGACCAGATAGGCCTCATCGACTTTAAAACGATGCAGTGCGAAGCGATCTTCTTGCGAATAAATCGCCACGCTTTCGATTTCCAGCTCCGCCGCGGCACGCATGACGCGGATGGCGATTTCGCCGCGATTCGCGACGAGGAGACGTTTTATCTTGCGCATGGTGAATTCGCCTTAAGATAGCTGCCGGCGCAATGTCGCTTGGCCGATAGGGTTCGAAAATGCAGCGTTGACATAAGGTGTGCGGCCGATGGAATTCATGCTTTGACTTTACACGACCAAAGAATCGCACGAAAGCGCACCCATTCCCGCAATCGCTGGCGATTCTTGCTGCTTACCATATTAAGTGTCGTCACGGGTACGGATGGCTATGCGCAAATGGCCGCGCACGATGTGTACCGTTATCGCGTCAATGTCGATCGCGAACTCGTCGCGCTGATGATAGACGCTTGTTTTCCCGCCGCGCCAAAATGGGTCTCGTTGCACCCGAATGTAGCCGCGTATGCGCTCAGCGGCCTGGGGCGCGATGCCTCACGTAGCGGCAAGTTCAGGCTGGCCATTCCCGCGCGGAAATGTTTTAGCTATGCAGTCGACTTAAAACGATTCCCGGGAGGTGATTTCCATGCGGAGTTTCAGCGTTATCGAGACGTGATATTACTTAGCCCAAGCTGGTTTCTCGCGGTGCCGCCGGGACACCGCGCCGCCCTTGAACTCGAGGTTGAATTGCCGCGCGGATTCGCGGTTTCCGCGCCGGGCGAGGTACGTCGCACCCGCGCAGGGCGCTGGCAATTATCACTATCCAAGCGCGCTTGGGAGCGTGGCGGTCGCATCGCGATCGGCCGGCTCAAGGCGTTGAGCGCGGCGCGCCTCCCGCGCGACTGGCGCGCGCATGCGCTTAATCTCGGCCGCAGCGAGATGCCCCGCTATTCGCGTGTAATCGACGATCTCGTGATCGCCATGCAACGAACTTGGGGTGCGGTACCGGTCTCGAAGTTGCAAGTGCTGGTGATCGGCGTGCCGCGCAATACGGAAACTTATCCATGGGGAGAAGTGTTTCGCGAATCCGGCGATGCCGTGGCGCTGTATGTCGACGGCTCGCGTCCGCAATCCCAGCTAAGACGCGACTGGGTGCCTTACCACGAATTTAGCCATCTCGTGCATCCGTATTTTTCGCCAGCGGACGCATGGCTCGCCGAAGGTCTCGCGTCTTATTATCAGAATATTTTGCGTGCCCAGCGCGGTGTGTTGAACGGCGATGACGCGTGGCGGCAGATACACGCCGGCTTCGCGCGCGGTCGGGCGAATACCGATGGAGCGACTACGCTGGCGAATGAATCCGCGCAAATGAGATCCCGCCAGCGCTATATGCGGGTGTATTGGAGCGGCGCCGTCATGGCCTTGTTGGCGGACGTCGACTTACGGCGCCGTTCCTCGAACCGCGTGTCACTCGCCAGTGCGCTCGGCGACTTTGCGCGTTGTTGCCTGCCGGCTGCCCGTAGGTGGAGCGCTCAAGCTTTTTTAGCGGAACTCGATGCAAGAACCGGCTATCCCGTGTGGGCGCCGCTTGTGAGGCGCTATCTCGATAGTGCGGAGTTTCCGGACGCCGCACCCGCTTATGCGGCGCTAGGGTTGGTTGATAACGCCGGCAAGCTTGAGTTTATGGACACGCCAACCACGGCCCGCCTACGCGAGTCCATCATGGGCGCGACACCCTTAGCGCGGCATCGTGCCGAGAATTAGGCCGCGCGCCTGCATTCGCGCCAATATCTCAAGTCCACCGTTGAGCACCGCGTCCGCGTTGGGCGCGTTCATCTCGAGCGCCATCTCAGTGAGGATCTCGGTCGCGGTGCGTTCTGGTTGGTCGCGAACGGTTTCGAATAAGCGTCGCGAGACTGCATTCAAATCGATCACGCAATACTCATGTGCCGTGTTTCGAAAAGCCACGATATGCGTGGATTGAGGCGGTGGCTCGTCCGGCATGTACTGCGCATTGATGATCTGTACCGGAAAGCGGTAACTCACCACTAGGTGGATCGGATTGATTTCGATGCGGTCGTGCGCGAGCGAGCCAGCGTCGGCGAGTCTGTCATTTGAAATCGTTCGCTCATCGGTGGCGAGATGGTTCTCAAGCCAATCGAAATGCGCGAGTTCGCGCAGAAAGGCAGGATCGTTTTGGTCCTCGCGCAAGGTTGAAAGGTAATTTAGGAACTCACCCGGCAATTGAGCGAAAGTCGGCGTCGCGGAGGAATTTCGTATCAGATAGTCGCGAACCATCGCGTGCCAAGCATCATCAGTCATGACCTCCTTTACCCGTGGGTAGTTGTCAGACATGAATTTTTCGATGTTGTGATAGACGGCATAGCGATATATCGCGACGCGTTCTTCATCGAGATGCACGGGTTTAGGATGATTCGCCGGATCGCGCAAGTGCGCCACGAACTCGCGTTGTGCGCGTTTAAAAGCGGGTTCCGGCGTTTGGTGCGTCATGCCGAAGCACGGCGCGCGGTGGATTCTCGCGCGGCTTGCTGTAAGCGTGTGATTTGCGCAACTTCCGCGAGCACTTCGGGTAATGTCGGAATGTTTTCGTCGCGTTCAAGCAAGGTTGGGAATACACCCAGGGTCTTATAGCTAAATTCGAGTAGCTCCCAAACAGGGTCGATTACATTGGCACCATGCGTGTCAATGATAAGGCCGCTTGGCGTACGGAGATGTCCCGCGATATGCGCGTAGGCGATCCGCTCGGCCGGGATCCGTGCGATGAACGCGTAAGGATCGTAACCGTGATTTTGACTGTTGACGTAAACGTTATTGATATCGAGCAGTAAATCGCAGTCGGCGTCAGTGAGCACCGCATTGATGAAATCAATCTCCGCCATTTCCTGCAGCGGCGCGCAGTAATAGGAAGCGTTTTCGACCGCAATACGGGTTTCCAAGACATCTTGCACCTGCCGTATTCGAGACGCCAAGTGGCGTGCCGCGTCTTCGGTCAACGGCATCGGCAGCAATTCGTAGAGCAAGCCGTCAGCGCCGCAGTACGTTAAGTGATCGCCGTAGACTTTGATGGCGTATCGCTCGAGAAATACTTTGATTTTCTTGACGTACGCGACATCAATGGGATCGACACCTCCTAGATTCAGCAATAAGCCATGGGCGGCCAGATGGGTTTGGGCGGCAATCTGTTCCAGTGTGGCGGCCATGCGTCCACCGGCGCCCAGCCAATTCTCCGGTGCCAGTTCCATGAAATGGATTGCAGATGGAACACCATCAAGGAGTGCGCGAAGGTGACTTCGCCTGAGTCCGAGACCTGCCCCGTGGAGCTTCAATTGATGCATCACGGGGCGGGTTTGCAACGCAGCGCTGGCACGCGGTCAGCGCTTGGTTTAGTCGAGGTTATTTCTGCAGATGGGGCATCGAGCAGCTTGCGCCACCAAAGGTGCCGCACACCGCCGGATCTTTGGCGCCTGTGGCAATTTTTCCACCTGAGTATTTCCCTTGGCCGTCTCCGCCATAGGTGAAGCCGGTTTCGTCATTAATCATGACTTTGTTGCCTTTCATGTCGACCGCTTCTGCGGCAACCGACACGCTGGCGCCGAATTCGACCATCTGGAACGGGTTGTCCGCGCTCACCGGTGCGGACAGTGCAAGTGCGATCGTCGAGCCGAGTGCCGCGGCGATTGGTTTCAGGTTATTTTTGTTCATCTGACCTTCCTCCTAGAAATTTTTTAGCAAAAGTTGCGATAAAACGTTTTACAACAGCCCGCGCATTGCCATGGGCAGCCGAATATCCACGTCCATTGGTCGGATGCTAAGGTGCTGGCGTCAGGGCGCTTTGATGTTATTACCGGGCCTTGGGACTGTCCACAGGGTCACAAGCTTCTTTAAGACGGGGGTAGGCGAGTGATCACGCTTTTATGATCGCAAGGCGTCGGAAATAAAAAGCCCGTCTGGGGTGCAGACGGGCTACGCTAAAGTACTGCGTAAGGCTATCGCTACCAGGCCAAGGGTAGGGGGCGAGTGGCGAGTTGGCACGGGATATTTTCCTAAAAAATCTATGCGGCTAGATAATTTTGTATGCGTCATCGGCACGATAGCTGCGTTGATATTCGGCGCGGGCTTTTCGGCGTCCGGCATGAGCGCGACCGACGATCCGCTCACTCGGGACTACACGCCGATGTTTACTCGCTTTAAAACGCAGGCCGAGCTCGGTAATCCCATCGCGCAAAACAATTTAGGAGTGCTTTACCTAAAAGGTAAAGGAACGGCACGAGACTACGGTTGGGCCCGTACCTGGTTTGAACGCGCAGCCGACCAGGGCTTACCGGCCGCTAAGCACAATTTGGGCATGATCTATCTGCGTGGCTACGGCGTCAGCAAGGATCCCGCGGAAGCGGCGCGTTGGCTCGAGGCGGCTGCGAACGATGGGGATCGCGAAGCGCAGTTTTTTGCGGGGTTGCTGTATTACCGAGGGATCGGGGTGACGCTCGATTTGGCGCGCGCGCGGAGCTGGTTTTCCCGCGCCGCAGACCAGGGTTTGGCGCCCGCGGAATTTAACCTCGCGGTCATGCTGTTGCAGGGCGAGGGGGGCTATCGCGATGACGCCGAGGCACAAACGCGTCTTAAGCGGATCGAAGCCACCAACGAGCAGGCCGCGCTGCTGCTCGGCCGCTTACAGCTACAGGCGGCCGATCAACCCGCCGAAGCGAACGCCGCCATCGACCGCTTTCGCGCGCTTGCCGAAGCTGGAAACTCTAGCGCGCAGTTTCATTTGGGCATGTTGTATTTATTTGGTCAGGGCATCGAACAAGATGCCGAAGAGGGCCGATTCTGGCTGCTGCAGGCGGGACGGCTCGGGTCAACCGAGGCGCAACTCAATTTAGGGAATGTGTACGCGCGTGGCCTCGGCGTCACACCCGATCCCGTTGAAGCACTGGTCTGGTACTCGCTCGCGGAGGCGAACGGCAATCCCATCGCCGCGCAAAACACTAAACGCCTACGCGGCGATCTGAACGCCGATCAACTGGCGCGCGCTGACAACGCCATTCGGACGTTGCGAGACAACTACGCTGCGGCAGTCAGTCCCGAGCGTTATAACCCTTAACAGGATCCGTCGTGACACAGGCTATTTCGACCGTCTTTCTCGATATGGACGGCACTTTGCTCGATCTCCATTTCGACGACCAAGTGTGGAACGTCGCGCTCCCGCAAACCTTGGCGACGACTCAGGGGATGTCGCTAACGCGCGCGAAAGAAGATATCGCGTTACGCATAGGACCACTGCGCGGCACTCTTTCTTGGTATTGCTTGGATCATTGGGAGCGCGAATTAGGCGTATCGATCCACGCGCTTGAAATTGCGCAAGCGGCGCTGATCAAAGTGCGCCCGGGAACGGAGGAATTTTTACGCCATCTAACGTGTCGCGGTTACCGTGTGGTGTTGGCGACCAATGCACATCCGCGCAGCCTCGACCGTAAACTCGCGCAAACTGGGTTGCGGCCGTATTTTCAGCAAGTGGTCAGCGCGCATGAGTTTGGCGCGGCCAAGGAAGCACCTGAATTTTGGCATCGTCTCGCGCGGTTAGGCGATTACGATTTCGCCTCCGCGATGTTGGTGGACGACAATGGTGCGGTGCTTGAAACCGCGCGCGGGCAGGGCGTGCGCCATGTGTTTGGCGTGCACTTCCCAAGTAGCAGTGGTGAACGCAAACGCTATCTTAGATTCGCGAGCGTCAATCGCTTGGCCGAATTGATCCCTTGGTTAGAGGCATATCAAGCGCAGGGCTGAGGAATATCCGAATCCGTCCCCGCAACCTTTGACAAGGCGTTGCGCCCTTTCGGTATGTCATTAATCGCGCGGACCAAGCGCGAACTCAAATGCGCGTCGTCCGGCGGCCAACCCGCGTGCTTCGAAGCGCGTCAAGAGGCGTGGCTTATAGCGCGGAGAAAAATCAGCTGGCTGCGCCAAGTTGATCCATTGTCCAGATTCTCCTAACGCGGCCACAATCGACTCCGCGTAGTCGGCAACGTCGGTCGCGATAAATAGACGACCGTGACGGGCGACTACGCGTTTGAGCGCGGTAAAAAAGGCGCCGCTTAACAGCCGCCGTTTGTGATGGCGCGACTTTGGCCAGGGATCGGGGAAGAAGACGAATATTTTACTCAGCGTCTCGGGTGGAAGTTCCGCAATTAGAAGATTGACGTCTTGGGTATACAGGCGAACGTTCCCGAGCTCGTCTTGGGCGGCACGGCGCACTAATTGCCCGAGACCGGGGCGGTGCACTTCAGCGCCAATAAAGTTCACGTCCGGTGCCAAGGCCGCCGCGTGCGCGAGAAAATCGCCATTGCCGCAGCCAATTTCCAAGGCCAGGGGCGCCTGGTTTATGAACGCGTGTTCCGCGAAGCGAAGTGGTGAGGCGAATTCGAAGCGCGGAAGGAGAGTTGCCAACGCATCGGCCTGGGCGGCGGTCATCCGACCTTCGCGGCGGACAAAGCTGCGCACGCCGCGACGCTGCGCGGGAGGTAGCTCGCTCATGAACGAGTCGATGCTTTAGGTAAAAAAGCGGCCGTCCAGCGGCGACGATGCCGAGGCATGAGTCCGCCGCGGCATCCGACCGGCGCGATAGGCCTGACGCCCCGCGACCACCGCGTGCCGCATCGCGGACGCCATAAGCACCGGATCGCGAGCTTCCGCAATGGCCGTATTCGTGAGTACGGCATCGCAGCCAAGCTCCATTGCGATGCTGGCGTCAGAAGCGGTGCCAACACCGGCGTCGACAATCACCGGGACTTTGATCGTTTCAACGATTTCACGGATCGTGAAGCGATTCTGTAATCCTAGGCCGGAGCCGATGGGCGCCGCCAGCGGCATGATTGCGACGCAACCAATCGCTTCGAGACGTTTGGCGGCGATCGGATCGTCGGTGGTGTAGACCATGACTTGAAAACCGTCGGCACATAGGATCTCGGCGGCGCGCAGCGTATCGACCATATTTGGGTAAAGCGTTTTCTGATCGCCCAGCACTTCCAATTTAACGAGTGTATGACCGTCTAAAAGTTCGCGCGCGAGACGGCATGTCCGCACCGCGCTTTCGGCGTCATAGCACCCGGCGGTATTGGGCAAAATGGTGTATTGCTCGGGCGGCAGGTAATCGAGCAGATTCGGTGCATCCCGATCCTGTCCGAGGTTGGTGCGGCGAATCGCGACGGTCACAATTTGTGCACCGCTCGCCGCAATCGCGGCCTGCGTCTCGGTGAAATCCTTGTACTTGCCGGTACCGACTAGCAAACGCGAAGAGTATTGAACTCCCGCGATGATGAGCGGGTCCGCGGAGGACTGTGCTGCCGAGTGAGTCAGTGTTTCGTGCATAGGGTGAGGCGCTCTAAAACTGCAGCGGAGGTTTGAAGTTCAGCCGCCGCCAATTGCTTTGACTATTTCTACCGTGTCGTGTGCTTTCAATGGCGTTTCTGCGTACTTGCTCCGTGGGACAATATCGCCATTGACTTCGACCGCCAAACGGCCGCGAAGTGCGAGCTCGCCGAGCAGCGAGGCCACCGAGATAGGTTCCTCGACTTGGCGCCTTTGGCCGTTGACGACAATTTCCATCGACGTAAACCGCTACCAATTAATCGTGCTGCCTTCGCGAGCGACGATACATCGTAATGGGGAGCCGCGGTCTTGAATAATCTGCAAACAGTCGCGATGGATCTCCGCCACGCGATCGTCATCGTAATTTGGATCGTGGTGGTATAGATATAACACTTTGACTTCGGCATCGATCGCGAAATTCACGGCGTCGATATAGCAGGAATGCCCCCAGCCGCGCTTGCGGGAATAGTCCGCCGGTGTGTATTGCGCGTCGTGGATCAAGATATCGGCACCGCGGATCGCGGCGAGCTCGGCAGCGCGTTCCTCGTTTTCCATGCGCGAGATCATCCTGATCTCTTCGGCACTAAATTCATCGGCACGCTTGGCAATCGAGGATTTCAAAAAATCGATCTCGTTGTCCGACATATAAACAATCGTTTGCCCGGCAACCTTGATGCGATAGCCGTAGGTCACGCCCGGATGGTGGACGCTATGAAAGCCGATCGTAAATGGGCCATGACGCACTTCGCCGTTTATCGGTTGTACATACTCGATGGCCGCCGCCCAGGTTTCGATTTCAACCGGGAAATACGGCGCCTTCATTTGATTGGACAGTCGGAGTTCGATATCACTGGCGGTTTCGCCCGGCCCAAAGAATTTTATCTTCCAATGGGGCGAAAACGCCGGCTGGAAAAACGGCAAGCCGCAAATGTGATCCCAGTGATAGTGCGTAAACACCACCAGGGTGTTCGGCATGTCACTTTCCTGAACCAGCCGTTCGCCGAGTGGGATGATGCCGGTACCGCCATCGCAAATGAGCAGGTGGTCGTCAACGCGAATTTCGACACAAGAAGTGTTACCGCCAACTCCAAGGTGGGTTGAGTGCGGTGCCGCGTAAGAGCCGCGGACTCCCCAAAACCGCAGGTACCGCGTACTCAAGGAGAGGCCTGGGCAGTCCGTGCCGTGGCACTGGTGTATTTCAAAACCAGATCGGCAATCGCTCGCGTGGTCATCGGTTTGGGTACGAATTCCATGACCCCGAGCGCTTTGGCGGTGACCCGATCTTGTGCGTAGTCCTTCGAGCTAATGACGATCGTTTGTGTGTTGGCGTGAAGCGGGTGTCGACGAAGCTCTTGTAAAAAGGTCAAACCGTCCTTTTCAGGCATGATGATATCGAGGAACAGCAATGCCGGGCATTGCACATCGAGGTATTCGAAGGCCGATACCGGTGAGTTAAAGGTGCGCAGATCCACCGCGAGATCGGCCACCGCGCGTTCAAAAAAAACCCGCACGGCGGCACTGTCATCGACGACGACCACGACTGGCAAAGCGCCTGTTGCAGCGATTGAACTCGTATCCATGCGGCAGTGCGCGAAGGCGGTGGACTGTAAGGGATAACGGGCGAACTATAAGCCATAGCAATGCCCAGTGGCGAGGGGACAGTTTCCGGAGGCCAACCCCGGACGCATTTCCGGCAATTCTCTACGGGAATGTCGGGTCCAACTTTGACCGCTTAACTCAAATGACTAGAATGGAAGCGCTGCGGGTGTAGTTCAATGGCAGAACATCAGCTTCCCAAGCTGAGAGCGTGGGTTCGATTCCCATCACCCGCTCCAAATGCGACAAACTGACCAATAACTTCCCGAGACCCGGCCTAGTGACGGTGAAGATTGAATCCATTCGCGAACGGGACTTGGAGGGTATCGCGGCGCGTTTATATAGCGATTCGCTGACCTACCACAATTTCCAGCATGTACTGACCACCCTCGAGTCAGCTGAGAAAATCCTGACCCGATGTATTGCCGAGGGAATACGCGTGGAGGCGCGCGTGGTTTACTGCGCGTTGCTATTTCACGATGCCGGTTATCAGGAAGATCACGCGCAGCTTGGTTACGCTTGTAAGGAAGCGTACTCCGCCGCGCTCGCCCGGGAAGCGCTTGCCGACAGAGTTCCATCATCGATTTTACGTAAGATTGAACAAGCAATTTTATGCACGCGGCGGGATGCTCAGTTCGTCACTGCGGAACAGAAACTCGTGAGGGCGGCCGATCTCTCCGGACTTGCGGCGGATTATCCAACTTTTTTGGATAACTCACGGAGGCTGTGGCGGGAGCAACAATTCCTTAGCCAAACCGATATCGCGTGGTCCGTCTGGTTACCGTACGCGGCGGACAATATCCGCTTTTATCTGTCCCAGGAAATCCGGTTGACGAGTTACTTCACAAACGAGGCCGGTGAATCGGCGTTCCACGCGGCAGCTAGTGCGAACCTTCGTCGCTTACTCGCTGAGGGTTAGGCTGAGGGTTAGTGTTCAGACGCGGGGGCGTCGCCTAATTTCAACATGATCGCATTGACGCCGACTTGCGCGAGCTGAGCGCGCACCGTTTGCGCCGCTTGCACCGTAGGGTAGGGGCCCACGTGAACGCGATACCACACGTCCTGACCATTGATTACCACCCGTTGGATAGTGGCGCGTACGCCGTTCAACGCGAGTTGTGCCTTGGATTGGTCGGCTTCTTCGTATCGCTGAAACGAGGCAACTTGCAGAATATAGGCTGCGGTTGTGGGCGACGCGTCCGGCGCGTCCGAAAGAGTGGGCTCGGTGAGATGCTCTTCCGGCACCTTGACTTCTATCTCGGGCAGAATCTTGTAGAAATCGAATTTTGGTGTCGGCGTGGCCGTCGGTGCCGCGATACCTTCAAGCGCTTGCTCATCAGGCGCAGGCTCGCGCGTTGCGGAGCGCTCCGGAGGCGGGGACGCAGGTGTCCGTGACGGATGCGTCGGATTCGACCATAGGTAGACCCCAACTGCCGCGACCAGCCCTATCGCGAGACCGGTCAAAAACGACAACCAGCTTCCCGGAGGCCGGGCGTCACCCGAAGACTTTTTGTAATCCCGCGCCATGCTTACATCTCCTCCGGCGCTGATACCCCGAGTAGTCCCAGGCCGTGCGCCAGCACGATGCGGACAGCCGCACAAAGCGCGAGTCGCGCCAGGCGCAAATTCGACTCGTCGACCAAGATCTTGTGCGTGTTGTAATACGCGTGGTACTCGGTCGCGAGATCTCGCAAATAGTTGGCAACGAGGTGTGGGTCAAGACTCGCGGCCGCGTTTGTCACAACGTCACTGTAGCGCGACAGAACGCCCGTGAGTTGGGTTTCTTTGGGTTCAACCAATAGCGCAAGCTGTGCACACGCGATCGCGGGCGAGAAATCCTGACCCGCTTGCGCGTGTTGGCGAAAAACACTGCAAATTCGCGCATGCGCATATTGCAGATAGTAAACCGGATTATCTTGGCTCTGTTCTTTTGCAAGATCCAAGTCGAAGTCGAGATGTTGATCAGAGCGGCGGCTGCTGTAGAAGTAACGCGCGGCGTCTTTGCCAACTTCATCGATGAGTTCGCGCAAGGTTACGAACTCGCCGGAACGTGTCGACATTTGAACTTTTTGTCCGGCTCGGTAGAGGCTCGCGAATTGGACCAGCAAGATATCCAGGTTCGCGGGCGCTAGCCCCAACACCTGGAGCACGGCTTTGACCCGCGGAATATAACCATGGTGGTCGGCGCCCCAAATGTTGATCGCGCGCGCGAAACCACGCGCGAACTTGTCTCGATGATAGGCGACATCGGAGGCGAAATAAGTCGGATTGCCGTTTTCGCGGACCAGTACCCGGTCTTTCTCATCACCCACCGCGCTCGCGCGGAACCAGAGCGCACCGGCCTCGCGAAACGTATAGCCGGCGGCCTCGAGCGCATCGAGCGCGCTCGACAGCAAACCGCGCGCGGTGAGCGATTGCTCCGAGTACCAGTTGTCGAAAGTCACGCCAAAGGCGGCGAGGTCGTCGCTGATTCCGCGCAAGATCGCGTCACACGCAAAGCGGTGCACCAACTCGTAATCGTCCGCGAGCGTCGAGCGGCAATGGGCGATTAGGTGATCGAGTCGCGCCTCGGGGTCGGCAATTTCGGCGGCTAGGGCCAGGGTGAATGACCGCTCAAAGCGGCCGCCGTGGATGTTCCTGAGATCGTTTGCGATGTCGTGAATGTAGGCGCCACGATACGCATTCTCCGGAAATTCGCGCGTCAATTCCGCAGTCGACAAATAACGTAACCAGACGCTCAAGGCCAGAATGTCCATCTGGCGACCAGCGTCATTCACGTAGTACTCAGTGGTGACCCTTTGTCCAACCGCACGAAGCAAATTGGCAAGCGCGGCACCATAAGCCGCACCGCGGCCATGTCCGACGTGGAGCGGACCAGTTGGGTTGGCGGAAACGAATTCCAGCAATACCGAGTGCGTTACGGCATTCTGGGTGACACTTGCGGTGGTGGGCGCACTTAGAATTGTCTCCACGATCCGCAGCATCGTATCCGCGCATAGGCGAAAATTCAGAAAACCCGGCGGCGCGATTTCAACTCGAGCAATTCCTTCGTCACAGGTGATGCGACTGGCGATTTTCCCGGCGATTGCGAGCGGCGCTTGTCGACAAGGTTTCGCCAACAACATTGCGATATTGCAGCTCAAATCCCCGTGAATCGAATGTCGCGGAGGCTCAAGCACCACTTCTGGAAAAGGTGTTGGTAGGGCGGGTAATTCGTCGGCGGCCACTGCGGCTTCCAACGCCTGACGTATTCGCTGTTTTAATTGCTCTTTCAACGGGTCGATTCCGGCTGGGCGGGCAACGCGCCGCCTAACGATTGGGTGTGTGATACGCGAATTATAAGCGCGGAAGCACAAGTGGTATCAAAATTCATGACGAGGATTTAAGCGACGTCCAACGCATCGACATCGACATACCAGCGGACTGCGCGCGCTTCCGGCAATGTCGCGGCTTGGTTTACCAACACGTCAAGGCAGGCGGCAAGTGTCGTGCGATCAGGCGTGGTCAGCAGTAGATTCGCTCGGTACTTCCCGACTTTACGTTCCATGAGCGCCGGGATTGGGCCGCCGATGGTCAACGTTCGCGGCAAATTCGCCCGTGTGGCATTGACTAAGCTAGTTAGAAATGACAGCGGTTTTTCGCGGCTTGCCGCTTCGGCCCGAACCAGTGCGAGTGCGCTATAGGGCGGCAATTCCGCCGCCGCGCGCTCGGCGAGCGCATAATTTGCGAATCCGCTGTAATCGGTGGCCCGCAGGAATTCAAAGATCGGATGAAACGGATGGTGCGTCTGGATCATCACCGCACCTTTGGTCTGTGCGCGACCGGCCCGTCCCGCGACCTGCAGAACCTGCTGGGCGAAGCGCTCGGTGGCGCGAAAGTCGCTGGCCAACAAACCGCCGTCACCGTCGATGATGCCCACCAGTGACACGTGAGTGAAATCGTGCCCTTTCGCTATCATCTGCGTGCCGATCAAGAGATCAAATTCGCGTGCTGCGACCTGTCGCATAGTCGACTCAAACTGGCCTTTACGCGACATTGAGTCGCGATCGATACGCACAATCCGGGCCGTCGGATACAGATTGCGCAAGTATTGCTCAAGCTGCTCTGTCCCAACCCCCAGTGTTGCAAAGGTGTCGAATGCGCCGCATGCGTGATTCGGGATCTTCGCGCCGTGTTTAAACTCACTGGCGCAATGGTGGCAGCGTAATCGTTGTTGTTCATGGTGGAGTACCAGGCGCGCGTCACACCGCGGACAACTGGCCAGCCAGCCGCAATGATGGCACACCACCGCCGGCGCATAACCCCGTCTATTTAAGAACAACAGGGCTTGCTCCTGGCGGGCGAAACACGCGCGTAAGGCTTGGTCTAGCGGCGCGCTGACGCCGCTGTTGAGGGGAGTATTACGCACATCCACCACGGATATAGACGGCAGCGCCGCGCCGGTTGCGCGTGTCGTGAGCTTCAAATAGCGGTACTTCCCTCGGACACCGTTCGCCATCGATTCTAAAGAAGGCGTAGCGGAGCCGAGCACGATGGGGATATTCGCGCGGAACGCGCGCCATACCGCGACATCGCGTGCCGAGTAGCGTATCCCTTCTTGCTGACGGAACGAGGCATCATGCTCTTCATCGACAATAATCAAACGCAGCGCGGGTAGCGGAGCCCACACTGCCGAACGGGTGCCCAGCAAGACTCCTACTTGATTTGAACGACAGCCTTCCCACACCTGGTACCGCCGTGCGTCGGTAACGTCCGAGTGCATGACGGCGACGGTGTCGCCGAAACGTTCGACGAAGCGCGCTACCAATTGCTCGGTGAGTCCAATCTCGGGGATAAGGATAAGTGCCTGCCCAGCGGCCTCGAGCACATCGCGTACCAGATGCAAGTAAATTTCAGTCTTCCCGCTGCCCGTCACACCATGCAACAAGCTCGCGCTGTAGCCAAGTGCGGTGGCGTTAATCTGCGCAAATGCTTCCGCTTGCGCGGGATTAAGCAGCGGAAACTCGGTGCCATAAATCACGCTTGTGCGCGGCGCCGCTACAGGCTCGCTTTCTTTTAACCAACCACGCGCCATAAGCGCTTTCACGCTCGTCGGATTAATGCCGAGCGCGCGCAACTCCGCCGAGATAAGGGACTTTCTTGCCGCGTGCAGGATCGAGCGCTGCCGCGGTCCCAGCCGTCGTGCACTGTCCAAGGCGTCGCGGCCGCTCACTGTTAAAACCCACTGGCGTGCCGTTGTCGGATTGAGCACGGCCGCGCGGCGGCCGCGCGGCGGCAGTGCCGCTTCGAAAACTTCGCCGGGTGCCGCGAAGTAGTAGTCCGCCGTCCAACGACCTAATTCAATCTGTGTATGGTCCAGGATCGGCGCCGCGTCGAGTACTTCGCTCACGGGTTTCAATTTGGTCAAAGGCCACGCCGTGCTGTTGCTCATTTCGACAATGAGACCAAGCCGTTCGCCGCGCCCGAACGGGACCCGTACTCGGCAGCCGATCTGCGGAGGAGGAGTCAAGTGATCGGGCGCCAAGTAATCGAAATAACCCCGCAGCGGAGCAATGACCGCCACCCGCAAGATGCGCGGCGGGCTGCTCATCGAGGCGGGTAAGCAGATGCCGCGAATTCAACTTGATGCACCCCACCTGGATCGGACGCAACCAGTGCCGTGAGTTCGGCATGCGTTAGGTAACGGTAGGGCATACCATCCAGCGGACTCAGCAGGCGCTGACGGAGCGCACGAACCGGCAACACCGTCAATTCAAAATCGACTGCTTGGGTGCTCGTGTGAAAACAAACGAAACGTTCCTTGCGGTGCGGCGCGACGGTGAGTTGTACGTCGGCAAGCGCATATACCTGCCCACGATTCAGTAGAAAGCGGGTTATTTCTTCCGGTTCATCACAAAAAAGATGAAGTTCAACCGCGGACGTGGCGAGTGTTGTCCCATGTAGCACCGCGCCGTGCAGGCGAGGTGAAAAACGGTCTAGCGCGGCTAACGCATCGAGAGCCGCTCGCCTTAAGCGGGCGTTGCGTGCCGGCAGCACCCCCATCTCAAAAATACGCTGGTATTCGATTACGCAATGAAGAATTGCGAGATTCGACGGTAGCTCCGTCCGCATCCCACTCAAGGCCGCCGCTTTGCGTTTGGCCGCGCCAAATCCGCGCACGGTCCCCTCGACTAACAATCGCGCCGCGAGCCGCGCGCAATCATATGCGTCGCCATGCGAGGTTGGGCGATTACGCCGAGACATAAGAGTGTCTGCTTGCAGGTGAATGGTAGCAGTCGAAGCGAATCAGAACAGTTGATCTATCGTGGACGGTGGCGGCGGTGCGCCGCGCGCCGATCCGGCGGGAGCGCCAACCGCGGGCGCATCTTTCGCGCGATAGGTCTCAAACCGATTCGGACCCAAGCGTACAGTCACCAAACCCGCCGGCAGACTAGGTTCGCTCGGCGGGATGTCTTTAAGCGCGACGCGCATGTAATCGATCCACATGGGCAAGGCGGTTCGCCCGCCAGTTTCCACCGGCCCGAGCGTCGTTGAATCATCGAATCCCACCCACGTCGTGGTCACAATTTTGCCGTTGAAGCCGGAAAACCAGGCATCTTTCAGATCATTGGTAGTACCCGTTTTGCCGGCGAGGTCGGTGCGTTTCAGGGTGAGTGCTCCGCGCCCAGTGCCACTCGTGATGACGTCTTTCAACATGGAATACATAAGCCATGCATTTTGCGCATCGATTGCGCGTGGCGCGGGTTCTTGAGAAGGCGCTTGTTGCGCGACCAGCGCTTCGATATCCGCGGGTTCTTCGCTCACTTCCGTGAGTCCCTGCTCGCATTCGACGCAGGCATATTTCGGCGTTGCCTCAACGATAATCCTGCCGTCAGCCTGCTCGATCCGTTGGATAAAATGTGGCTCGACGCGAAAGCCGCCATTGGAAAATACCGCATAGGCGGACACGAGCTCATAAGGCGTGACTTCACCGGTTCCCAACGATAACGACAAATTGTGCGGCAGTTTATGGGTGTCGAAGCCGAACTTTGCAATGTGCGCGAGCGTGGGTTCGATGCCCATTTCGCGCATCAGCCGAATCGAGACTAGGTTTCGCGAATTGGCGAGTGCATCACGCAAACGCGTGGGGCCGTAGTAAGTACCTGAGTAATTTTCTGGGCGCCACGCTCCCTCCAAGCCCGGAGTCTCGAACACGATGGGCGCATCGTTGATGTAGCTTGACGGGGTAAACCCCTTGTCGAGCGCTGCGGAATAAATAAAGGGTTTAAAGTTCGAGCCGGGCTGGCGCAACGCTTGGAGCGCGCGGTTGAATTTGCTTGAGCCAAAATCAAAGCCGCCGACCAACGCTAGCAACGCGCCGTTCGAGGAATCGAGCGAGACCAGCGCGCCCTCGACCTTCGGGATCTGCGCAAGACGCCAGTACGCTTCCGTCGGACCGTCTTTCTCCACGCTTGCTTCCGTCATCCATTGAATACGCACGATTGCGCCCGGCTGCACAATCTCGTCGGCACGCTTTGGCGCGCCGCCAATCCGTTCGGCGCTCACGTAAGCGCGCGCCCAGCTTAATCCCTGCCACGGGAGCGTAAGGTGGGTCCCTAAGGGATCGATAATTTGGACTTCGCGTTCCTTAACCGCCACCACCAGGGCCGGCATTAGGCCGCCAACCGGCGCGTAATCATTTAGGAACTCGACCCAGCGTGCTTCCGGCTTGTCATTGAGATCAACGCGTCTCTCGGGTCCGCGGTATCCATGGCGCCGGTCATACGTCAGGAGTGCATTGCGCAACGCCGAGTCGGCCGCGGCTTGTAGATCCGCGCTAACCGTGGTGAAGACGCGAAACCCTTTGGTATAGGCGACTTCCCCATACTGTTTCAGCATCTGATCTCGCACCATTTCGGCGATATACGGTGCTGGGGTCTCGACGGGTTGCCCATGCAGCTTGGCGGTAAGCGGCGCGGCCGCGGCCGCGTCGTGCTCGGCTTGCGTGATGAAATCTAGTTCAAGCATTCGGCGCAACACGTAGCTGCGGCGGTCAAGTGCCGCCTGCGGAGCGGTAATGGGATTCAGCCGCGAGGGTGCCTTGGGTAGCCCGGCGATTAACGCGGCCTCAGCCAGCGACAATTGATCGAGCGTAGTACCAAAGTAGGTTTGCGCTGCGGCCGCCACGCCGTAGGCGCGCTGACCGAGGAAGATCTTGTTTAAGTAAAGCTCGAGTATTTCGTCCTTGCTCAGTTCTCGTTCAATCTTGAGCGCAAGAACTACTTCTTTAAGTTTTCGCTGAAAAGTTCGTTCACGGGTTAGAAAGAAATTCCGTGCGACCTGCATCGTAATCGTGCTGCCGCCCTGACTAATCGTTTGCGAACGCGCCAAACTCAACGTCGCGCGCGCAATTGCGATCCAATCAACCCCCGGATGCGCGTAAAAACGGTCGTCCTCGGCGGCGATAAACGCATTTTTAACAAGCGCCGGAACATCTTTGATTCTCACCGGGGTACGCCGCTTTTCGCCGAACTCCGCGATCAAGCTGCCATCGCGCGTAAAAATCCGGAGCGGCGTTTGAAACCGTACGTCTTGCAGCCGAGCAGTGGCGGGTAACTGCGGCAGCGCCCACCACGCGATCGCGCCCACACCCGCCAAAACGAGCGAAACGGCTAGCAATAACGAATAAAAGGCGATACGCAACATCTTGTGGAGGAGCTTGGCTCGGATTACAACATGTAAGAGGGATTACATTAATAAAATGGCATAACTAATGGTTTTTCATTGAAATTTACGTCTAAAACCATTTGTGTTTTGAAAATCTCTTGGCTATAGTTGCCAACAGTATCTAAGGTTATAAAGCACAAATTCGCGATAACCTGTTAAATTTAAAAGGAAATTAGTGGTGCTGTTTCGACGAAAAAACATCCCGGTTCTGGGCGTTGATATCAGCTCGACATCCGTGAAATTGCTCGAGCTGGCACGCTCTGGCAACCGTTATCGAGTCGAAAGCTATGCGGTAGAGCCGCTCCCGCCGAATTCGGTGATGGAGAAGAATATCACGGACGCTCAACTGGTCGGTGAGGCAATCAGTCGCGCCGTCAAAAAGTCCCAATCGCGTACGCGTGCGGCCGCGTGCGCGGTCGCGGGCTCCTCGGTGATCACAAAAGTGATCGCGATGCCGGCGAATTTGTCCGAAGAAGAGCTAGAAGGGCGGATTCAAATCGAAGCCGACCAATACATTCCGTACTCGCTTGATGAAATCAGTCTCGATTTTTCCGTGCTCGGGCCCACGACGAACGATCCGGACAAAATCGATGTGCTTCTCGCTGCATCCCGCAGCGATAACGTGGATGTCCGTGTCGCGGCGTTGGAAGTCGGTGGGCTGCAGGCCAAAGTCGTCGATGTGGAAGCCTTCGCGCTAGAAAACGCAGTTGCCCTGCTCGCCGGACAAGGCGGGCCGGTCAGTAATGCACATATCGTCGCGGTGATGGATGTCGGTGCCACGACTTCGACGCTTAGCGTCATGGAAGATTCCAAAATAATTTATACGCGCGAACAGTTATTCGGAGGCCGCCAGCTAACGGATGAAATTCAGCGCCGCTATGGGTTGTCGTACGAAGAAGCCGGACTGGCGAAACGCCAAGGCGGACTTCCGGACAACTATGAGCCGGAGGTGTTGCGGCCGTTTATGGAATCGATGGCGCAAGAAATTAACCGCGCGCTGCAGTTCTTCTATTCATCAAGCCAAGTCGGAACCGTTGACCACGTGGTAATCGCCGGCGGGTGTGCTTCAATCGCCGGAATCGATGCCTTAGTGCAGTCAAAAATCGATACACCCGTCTCCATCGCGAATCCGTTTGCGACGATGACCGCCGCGCCCCGCGTGCGCGCCGAGGCGCTCGCGAACGACGCCCCGGCCTTGATGATTGCCTGTGGATTGGCATTGCGGAGCTTTGACTGATGGCTCGAATAAACTTACTTCCGTGGCGCGCTGAGCTTCGAAAACAGCGGCGCACCGAGTTCCTCACGATTGTCGGCATTTGCGCCGGAATCGCCGCCTTGGTGTGGGGAGGAATCCACTTCCACTACCAAGAACGGATCGAGTTTCAGAAAGAACGCAATTCCTACCTGACCATGGAGATTGCCAAACTCGACAAGCAAATCAAGGAAATTGAAGAGCTCGAAAAAGAAAAAGACCGCCTAATCGCGCGCATGAAGGCAATCGAGTCGTTGCAAACCAGCCGTCCGTTGGTGGTCCGTCTGTTTGACGAAATGGTTACCTCGCTCCCGGAAGGCGTATACCTGAAAGAACTCGCGCAGAAAGGGACTGCGGTGGAGCTTAAAGGCGTTGCCGAATCCAATGCTCGTGTATCGAGTTTCATGCGTAACATTGAGAAGTCCGAGTGGGTGAAAAATCCGAAGCTTGAAATCATTCAAACGACCGATGAGCAAAATCGCCGAATCGCGAATTTCACCTTGAGACTCGAACAAGTCATTCCGCAAGCACCAACCGATGAAGAGGACGACGCCACATGAAAATGTCGGACCTCAATAACCTAACGTTTGAAAATATCGGTACGTGGCCGGTGCCGATCAAAGCAGTCTTCGTGTTGATCGTCTGTGCGGCGATTCTGGGACTTGGCTACTGGAAAGACATCAGTGTGCTCCAAACCGAATTGGTGAAGGTCCAAGAAGAGGAGCAGGCGCTAAAACGGACATTCGAAACCAAGCAGAAAAAAGCCGCCAACCTCGCTGCGCTAAAACAACAACTTGAAGATATCAAGGAGACCTTCGGCGACCTGCTCAAACGCCTGCCAAACCGAACGGAAGTGGCCGCGCTGTTGGTCGATATCTCGCAACAGGGATTGGCCGCTGGCCTTGAGTTCGAGTTATTCAAGCCGGGCGCGGAGAAACCCGCCGACTTTTACGTTGAATTACCGATCCAGATAAAGGTAATCGGCAACTACCACGCGTTTGGTGCGTTCATCAGTGGCGTATCGGATCTGCCACGAATTGTTACCAATCACGACTTGCGAATCACCCAAGCGAAAGACGGCACGTTGAGCTTGGACACGACCGCCAAGACATACCGCTATATGGATGAAGAAGAAGAACTTGCTGAACAGGAACGCCAGATGAACGCGGCGAAGGGTAAAGGTAAGGGCGGGCGCAAATGAAGGCTAACGTCAAGCAAGAGAAAAACGTCATGGTCGGTGCCGATTGGTATCGCGGCATCGTAATTTTGCTGGTCGCGCTCTGGTGCTCGGGATGCGTCAATCGCGATAAGGGCGATCTGGAAAATTTCGTCCGCGATGTGCTGGCACGTCCCGGCGGGCGTATCGAGCCCTTGCCGCCAATCCGGCCGTATCAACGCTACTTATATCAGTCGGCCGAAAAGGGTTTGCGAGATCCATTCCAAAGCACGCTTGACACGCAAGAAGAGAAAGAAATCGCGGCCAAACCCGAAGACGACGCGGGACAGCGCCTCTACGCAGATGAAATCGCCGCGCATAATCGCGAGGACCTCGAGAATTTCGAGCTGGATAGTCTGCGCATGGTAGGGACCTTGCAAAATGATGCTGAGCTGTGGGGGATCATCCAGGATGCGACCGGCACGGTACACAGGGTTCAGGTCGGTAATTACGTCGGTCGTAACTACGGCAAAATTCTCGATATACAAGAAGACCGCATCAGCGTTCGAGAAGTCGTCAAAGATGCGGACGGACGATGGGATGAGCGTCAGGCTAACTTGGCGCTCTACGAAGAAGAAAACGCGGAATAGCAGGGGAATAGAGTCATGTTTGCGTCTCACTTCATCGACCACCGCCAGGAAATCAACAAAGGCTTAACTCGCATGACGCATGTTAAACGTATTGGTCGTCACATCGCGCTGACGTTCACCGCCCTATTACTGATTTGCGCTCACGCCGGTGCGCAAGCCGGCACTTTGCAAGACGTTAAATACACGTCGCTGCCAGGAGATAGAGTGCAAATCAAGTTGGTGCTCGATGCCCCGGTGCCAAGCGAGCCGCTTAATTTCACGATCGACAACCCGGCGCGGGTTGCCCTCGACTTCCCAGGCACCACGATCAACATGAAGGAAAAAGTGCACGGTGTCGGGGTAGGTAAAGTCGAAAGCGTGACCGCGGTGGAAGCGGAAGGTCGGACCCGAGTGGTCGTAAACCTAGTTCAGCTTGTGCCCTACCAAATCGCCGCCGCGGGCAATGAAGTCACGCTAACGTTCGAAGGTGTACAGGGCGATATCGAAACGCAAGCGGTCGGCGCTAAAACTGCCCCCGCACCCACCACGCCAGCGGCAATGACGATGCCGGGCGACGCCAAGGGCGCGCAAGTGCGCGGTATCGACTTTCGCCGTGGCCCACGCGGCGAAGCCCAAATCATGGTAGATCTCTCCGATCCCAACGTTGGCATCAACATTGAAGAACAAGGCGAAAACCTGATCGTCGATTTCATCGACACGGCGTTGCCTGATGCGCTTGATCGCAAGCTCGACGTACTCGACTTCGCAACCCCCGCGCGCGAAATCGACACTACGCGGCGTGGCAACGGCACGCGCATGGTCATCAAACCAGTCGGCCTGTACGAACATCTCGCGTATCAGTCGGACAACCTTTTCACGTTGGAATTGCGCCCGCTGACCAAGGACGAAGAGGAGCAACTCAAGAAAGACAAATTCGGTTTCACGGGCGAGCGGCTATCACTCAACTTTCAAGATATCGAAGTGCGTGCGGTCTTACAGCTAATCGCCGACTTCACGGGATTTAATCTGGTTACCAGCGACACCGTATCCGGCAACGTCACGCTCCGCTTGAAAAACGTGCCGTGGGATCAGGCGATGGACCTCATCCTAAAGACCAAGGGATTGGGTATGCGCCAGTCCGGCAACGTCGTCATGGTTGCCCCACAAGAAGAGATTGCCGCGCGCGAAAAGCTTGAACTGGAATCACAGAAGCAAATTCAGGAACTCGCACCGCTGAAGACCGAATTTGTGCAAGTGAACTATGCCAAGGCGTCCGCATTGGCGGATCTCCTCAAGGCCGAGTCCAATAACCTGCTGACTGATCGCGGTAATGTCACTGTCGACGAACGAACGAATACCTTGCTGGTGCAAGATACGGCGGAAGCGCTGACGGATATTCGTAAGGTTGTACAAGCGCTGGATATTCCAGTGCGCCAAGTGTTGATTGAGTCGCGCATCGTCGTCGCCAATGAAGATTTTAGTAAGGATATTGGCGTGCGCTTTGGCTATAGCCACATTAACAATCCCAAGGCAAACAATCTTGACGCGAACGGCCAAGGCGACCTTTTAAGCGCTATCGGCGGCAGCGTTCCTGGCGATGTCGAGTATGCGGGCACGACCAGCTTTCATACGGACGGTCAGGAAAACTACATCGTCGATCTTCCGGTGGCGGGCCCCGCCGCGGCATTCCGTTGGTCAATCGGTAAGATTGGTAGCTACCTCTTGCAGCTTGAGTTATCGGCGCTGCAGGTCGAAGGCCGCGGCGAGGTCATCGCAAGCCCACAGGTCATCACTGCGAATCAAAAAGAAGCGATGATCGAATCGGGTACCGAAATTCCGTACCAAGAAGCAAGTTCAAGCGGCGCGACTTCGGTTTCGTTCAAGAAGGCCGTGCTGAGCCTCAAAGTAACGCCGCACATCACACCGGATGATCGCGTTATCATGGACTTGACCGTCAATCGCGACTCGATCGGCCAGGTGTTCGCCGGCGTGCCGTCAATCGATACCAATGAAGTCACGACGCAAGTGTTGGTCGATAACGGCGAGACTGTGGTGCTCGGCGGTATTTTTGAGTCGAACAATCGAACCGACAAAGATTCGGTACCGTTCTTCGGCGAGCTGCCGTACTTAGGAAACCTCTTTAAGCGCACGGGTCAAAATGTCGAAAAGCAGGAACTCCTGATATTTGTCACCCCGAAGATATTGAAGGAGTCATTGTCGCTGTCGGCGCGATAAAGAAGCGATAAGGACTTAGGGGGCGCGCGCGCCCGCGTCAAATAGAATCTACACGAATCGTCGCGGAGCGCGCCGCCTCGCGACACTCTTTCCTTGGCACACGCTGTTTCTGCTGCAACAATCTATGCAAGCTCAAGCAGCGGGCTCGGCCTTCATGCCCTCATCATCACGTATTTTTCTGATAGGCCCGATGGGCGCCGGTAAGACCACCATCGGCAAGCGTTTGGCCAAGGCGCTTAAATATAAGTTTATCGATTGCGACCATGAACTTGAGAAGCGCACCGGGGTCTCTGTTGCACTGATTTTCGAAATTGAGGGTGAAGCCGGTTTTCGCCAGCGAGAAAAGCGCTTAATCAACGAATTGACGCAACTCGACGAGATTGTGTTGGCAACCGGCGGTGGTGCCGTGTTGGACGCCGACAATCGCGCCAATTTGCACGCACGGGGTTTTGTCGCCTACCTTCACGCGGACGTCGAAGAACTGCTGGCACGAATGCGCACAGATGTAAGTCGGCCGCTACTAAACACCCCGGATCGCGCGATCCGGCTGCGCGAAATCGTGACCACGCGCGAGCCGATGTATCGCGCCACCGCGCATCTCGGTATCGATACCGGCAAGTTCTCGTTGGGTGAAATCGTCAAAAAGATAAAAGATGCCATCGAACATGCTTAACATCGATGTTGAACTGGCCGAACGTCGATATCAGATCGTAATCGGTCAAGGTTTGCTCCACGATGGAGGGCTTCTGCGCCGGACGTTACCGCATCGGCAAATCATGTTAGTCAGCAACGAAATCGTTGCGCCGCTTTATTTAGAACGAGTAGCACGCCATTTTGCGAACGCAGAGGTGAGTCATGTGCTGCTGCGAGATGGCGAAGAATATAAAACGCTCGAGAGTTTCGAGCAGATTCAATCGGCATTACTTGCCGCGCGGTTCGAACGGAGCGCGGCGCTCGCTGCGCTGGGCGGTGGCGTTGTCGGTGATATCGCGGGGTTTGCCGCTGCGTGCTACCAGCGCGGTATCGACTTCGTACAACTTCCCACTACCTTGCTCGCGCAAGTCGATTCATCCGTTGGCGGCAAGACCGCGGTGAATCATCCGCTGGGTAAAAACATGATTGGCGCTTTTTATCAGCCGCGCGCGGTGTTGATCGATTTGGATACGCTCGCCACGTTACCGCAGCGCGAGCTTTGTGCAGGTCTTGCGGAAGTTATCAAATACGGACTGCTCGGCGATTACGAGTTTTTGTGCTGGCTCGAAGTTAACCTTGACGCGTTGTTAGAACGAGATGCCGCCGCGCTTCAGTACGCTATCGAGCGGTCGTGCCGCAACAAGGCACATATTGTCGGGCGCGACGAGCGCGAAGCGGGAGAGCGCGCGTTGTTGAATCTCGGCCATACCTTTGGACATGGTATTGAACATGCGTTGGGCTACGGCCAATGGTTGCACGGCGAAGCAGTAGGCGCCGGTATGTGCATGGCCGCGCGCATGTCCGCTCGGCTCAGGTTAATCTCGGCGTCTGATTGCGCGCGCGCGGTGCGCTTGGTGCAAGCGGCCAGACTGCCGACCTACCCACCCGCGGCGCTCTCGGCCGACGAGATATTGGAAGCCATGCGCATCGATAAAAAGAATTCAGGCGGCAAAATTCGACTGGTGCTGCTTCACGCGCTCGGGCGTGCTGCCCTTGTTGGCGACTACACGTCCGAAGCACTACGCGCGACGCTCGATGAACGCGAGTCCGCCGCGGCGTGAATTCGCCTACTCGGATGACCACGCGACCAACCAAATTGCAACCCCAGGAGACGATCCTCGCGCCTTATGCGGTGACGGCCGCCAACAGTGTCGGGCGGGCATTTCACGAAGACCCACCCGCCTGGCGCACCGAGTTTCAACGCGACCGCGATCGCATCGTCCATTGTTCGGCGTTTCGCCGACTCGAATACAAGACGCAGGTGTTCGTGAATCACGAAGGCGACATGTTCCGCACCCGACTCACGCACTCGCTCGAGATCGCACAAATCTCGCGCAGCGTCGCCCGCGCGCTACGTTTGAACGAAGACCTGACCGAAGCGATCGCGCTTGCGCACGATCTTGGCCATACCCCATTTGGCCATGCTGGGCAGAGCGCGCTTAATTCATGTATGGCGGCATTCGGCGGCTTTGAACATAACCTGCAGTCATTACGGGTAGTCGATGTGCTTGAGCAGCGTTATCCAGATTTTAGTGGGTTGAACTTAATGTTCGATACGCGGGAGGGCATTCTCAAGCACTGCAGCGTTGTCAAAGCACGTGAGTTAGGCGAAGTCGGGCGACGATTTATCGATGGCTCGCAGCCTTCGCTCGAAGCGCAAATTGCCAACGTCGCAGATGAAATCGGCTATAACCATCATGATCTCGATGACGGCCTTAGAGCGGGATTGCTACATATCGATGGGCTGCGCGAATTCCCGTTATTCAAGTCAACCGAATCCGAGGTCATGGCGCGCTGGCCGACGCTCGATAGTAAGCGGGTGTGGTATACGGTGATCAGGCGGATGTTGAATTTTTTTGTGTCCGATCTAATCGAGACGACGCTTGCGCGCTTAGCGGACCGGCGCATTTCAACCGTGAGTGACGTCCGCGACTGCGCGGTCACGCTGTTGGATTTTCGCCCGGAAGTCAAAACGGCGCATCTGGAACTCAAGAGAATCTTGCGCAAGAGTTTGTATGAGCACGCACGGGTTGTGGAGATGGCGGATAATTCGCGCAAGGTTGTGCATGAGCTGTTTGATTTTTTCATGCACGATCCGCGCTTGGTGCCGGTGCGAGCGGCCCCGCACGACGATGCCTCACAGGCACGCATCGTCGCCGACTATATCGCCGGAATGACCGATCGATTTGCCATTGCCGAACATGCAAGGCTTATGGGTAAGATGCGCTGATACCGCCGCGATTAGGCGGATAACTGTGTAGGACCTCGAGAATGAGTGAAATAGAAGGGCTGGAGACCGAATCGGCAATCGCCCGCGCCTTTGCGCGCGACGTTTCGATTGCCGGCATGTATATCGGCTCCACGCTGCAGCAACGGCTCGATCTCATCGAACATCTGATCGAGTTTGGCCGCCAGATTATTGTGTTGAACGGCGGCCAAGATAGCGGTAAATCGACTTTGCTCGATTACTTTTCAGCGGGACAGCGTTCAAGCTGGGTGCCCGTGCGTGTGCAGGGCGCGCCTGGCCTCAATATTCCGATGCTCACGTCAGCGCTACTCGATGAATTGGACATCGAGCATGATCGGGAAGCGCTCGAAGCGGCCCAGCAACAATTACGGTTACGCATCGCCTCGCTTGAACGTGCTGGCAAAGTCGTCGTGTTAATGATCGATGATGCCGAGCAGCTGTTGCCTGAGACAACGGCCTTTATCGTGTCGCTCGCGCATGCCGACGATCAATTTGCGGAGTTGCGCGTCTTGCTCGCCGCCGATCTGGATCGCTCGGCGCTTCTCGATAGCCTACAGCGCGCGCATCCTCAACATGGCTTGGTGCATGTCGTCGAGATCCCAAAACTGGTCGAAAATCAGGTGCAACCGCTCATCGAGCAACGCATGCATGCCGTCGGCCTTAATGCCGGCGAGTTTTTTTCCAGTAACGATTACGCGCGAATGGCCGCGGAGGCCGATGGGCAGGTCGGTAAAGTTGTGACACTGGGCCGTCAGCATTTGGCCGGCGCATCCACTACCAAAACCCTTGGCAAGCGTGGGTCTCGTCAAGGGGCGTCGCCGGCGCTCCCGCGCCGCGCGTTTAACGGGGTCTTCTGGATACTTGCGGTCGCGGCGATTGCGGGCGGTGCATGGTGGGCAACCCGCAATCCGATCGCGCCTAGCGTGACAACCACGGAGCAAATTGAACTCGAACCAACACCTTCAACAACCCCAGCACCAAACACGGACGCCAATCCCGTGCCGCAGGGAGATGCGGTAAATGGACCCGCTCCCTTGGCTTCGGAACCGGCACCCGTGCCTCCCGGAGTCAATGACGCAGGCGCTGACGAGGTGACAGAAACGCTGCCCCCGCCGAACGCTTCATTACCTCCGCCGGTCCCGGTACCGTTCTCAACGCCGATGCCGGATCCGGTCACAAGTGCCGCACCGCCGACCGCAACGGTGGTGGCCGAAGCTCCGGCGCCGCTCCCGCCCACGATTGTGGGGCCGGTCGAACCGCCGACGCCGGTGCCGCCGATGGCGTCGCTCCCCAACACTGAAACGCCTGCGAAAGTAGCCTCCGCAAAAGACCCGGCGCCTTCGACGAAGGAGGCTTCCGCGCCAGTGCCCAAAGCACTTTCGCGTGCGTCGCAGACCGCGTCACCCGCCACTAAGCCGGCTCCTAAACCCGTCGCTAAACCCACGCCACCGAAACCGGCGGCAACGTCCGAGACAGCCGCCACCATCAAGGGATTCTCGGCCGATTGGCTGCTCAAACAACCGGCATCGGGGCATACGCTGCAATTATTTGGCGTACGTGAACGTGCCGCCGCGGAGCGGTTTCGCGCGCAGCGGGGCATTTCCGCCCAGAGCGCAGTCCTCACGAGCTCGCTCAATGGCAAGCCGTTGTACCTCGTGGTCTATGGTTTCTATCCCACGCGCGCGGCTGCGGTCGCGGCGCTCGGCAAACTCCCCGCGCCGCTAAAGGGTACGAAGCCGTGGGCGCGTTCACTGGGCAGCCTACGTGATGCCATGCGCTAGCGAACCAGCATTCTAAAGTCACCACTCCTCGCGGTAGCTCGCCGCACAATAATGCAGCGCGAACAGTGGCATAGGATGCGCGTTCGGCTCGCCAATGGGCGTTCGACGCTTGGCTAATCGCGCGAGTGACACCCCGCGCGGGCCAACGCTATAATCGCCACCCTTTTGTCCCGGTAGCCAAGGCTGATGGCAGGCGCTGCTGGCGACGCCTAGTACAGAAGCGTCTAAACAGAAGGATTCCAGTTATTGCGTCCTTGGCATCACGTGATGCCACGGGAACCCCTGCCCGCCGCAGCGGTTCCGGAATCAATAACCCATGCGGCGCGGCGGCCCGCAAGCGATTTTTGAGTCCTGAAACAGGTAGCGACTATGGTCACCGAGGAAACCCATTTTCCGCAGCAAGGGCGGCCCACCGAAGGGCTGTATGACCCAAGCTTCGAACACGACGCGTGTGGCGTAGGGTTTGTCGTCGATATTAAGGGACGTAAATCCCACACCACCATCGAACGCGCGCTCACCATTCTCAAAAATCTTGAGCATCGCGGCGCCTGTGGCTGCGAAATCAACACCGGAGACGGTGCGGGCATCCTGATTCAAACGCCGGATGCGTTTTTGCGCGCGCGTTGCGCGAGCCTTGGCATTACGTTGCCGCCGGCCGGCCGATACGCGGCAGGCTTGGTATTTTTGCCGCTTGAACCTACCGCGGCCGCGGCGTGCAAAGCGAAGTTCGCGCGCATGGTGGAGGAAGAGGGGCAGACTCTGCTCGGCTGGCGCAAAGTGCCCAGCGACGATAGTTCAATCGGTCCTACCGCCAAAGCCTGTGAGCCGGCGTTCGAACAGATTTTTGTCGGGTGCAGTCAAAGCATCCAGGACCCGGATGCGTTCGAACGCAAGCTTTATGTCATCCGCAAACGCGTCGAGCACGCGATTTGGCGCTCCGACATGGCGGAGAAGAACCTGTTTTATGTGCCGAGCCTGTCGCACCGCGTTTTAATCTACAAAGGCATGCTCAATGCGGCGCAAGTCGAGCAGCAATTCCCGGATTTGTGTGATCCGCTGGTCGAATCAGGTCTGGCGCTCGTTCATCAGCGGTTTTCGACCAATACGTTTCCGTCGTGGCCGTTGGCGCATCCGTTCCGCTACATCGCACACAACGGCGAAATCAACACCTTACGGGGCAACATCAATTGGATGCGCGCCCGCGAAGCGCTGTGCGAATCCGACGTTTTCGGCGACGACCTAAAGAAGCTATTTCCCATCGTCATCGAAGGCAGCTCGGACTCCGCAAGCTTTGACCAAGTGCTGGAATTTCTGCACATGGCCGGCCGGCCGCTGCCGCTCGCCATCTTGATGATGATCCCAGAAGCCTGGAGCGCGCACCAGCAGATGGAACCGGCGCGTAAGGCATTCTATGAATACCACGGTTGTTTGATGGAACCATGGGATGGTCCGGCTTCCATCGCATTCACCGATGGCAAGATAATCGGCGCCGTGCTCGACCGGAACGGGCTGCGCCCATCGCGCTATTACGTTACCAAGGACGGCATGGTCGTGATGGCGTCCGAAGTTGGCGTGCTTGATTTCGAACCCGAAAACATCGCGCTCAAAGAACGACTGCACCCCGGACGGATTTTTTTGGTCGACACCGTCGAGGGTCGAATCATCGACGACGCCGAACTCAAACAGCGTTATATCGACGAGCACCCCTACGCGGATTGGCTACGCCAGCACCATGTCGCGTTGTCCGCGCTGCCCGAGCCGCAGCATGTGTACGCGGTCGATCACGACACCGTGCTGCAACGGCAAAAGGCCTACGGCTACACGCACGAAGATCTGCGCATCATCATGCAGCCCATGGCCGAAAAAGGCGAAGAGCCGATCGGGTCGATGGGCACCGATGCCGCATTGGCGGTGCTCTCGGATCGCCCGCGCCTGTTGTTCGATTATTTCAAGCAATTATTCGCGCAGGTGACCAATCCGCCGCTCGATGGTATTCGCGAAGAACTTGTGACCCAGATCTCGACCCCCATTGGGCCCGAGAGCAATTTGCTTGCGCCCACGGCGCAAAGCTGCCGACGCATCAAGCTCGATTCTCCGGTGCTTAATAATCAAGATCTGGCGCGCTTACGCCATGTCACCGCACATGGTTTCAGCGCAACCACCATCACCGCGCTGTATCCCATCGCACAGGGCGCGAAAGGACTCGAAGCGGCGTTGACGACCTTGTTTGCCGAAGTCGATCACGCGATCGACGCCGGGTATTCATTCGTCATATTGTCCGATCGCGGCATGAACGCCGAGCTCGCGCCCATTCCATCGTTACTTGCCACCGCCGGCACGCACCATCATTTAGTACGCAATGGCCGGCGAATGCGCGTTGGTTTGGTGCTGGAGTCCGGTGAGCCGCGCGAAGTGCATCATTTTTGCGCGCTCCTAGGCTATGGCGCGGACGCCATCAATCCTTATCTCGCGTTTGAAACGCTGTACGACTTGCTACAACAAGGCGTGATCAAAGCTTCCGCCGTCAAAGGGCGAAAGGGCACGGAAGAAATCTATGACACCGCTGTGCGTAACTACATCAAGGCGGTCAATAAGGGCTTGGTCAAGGTCATGTCCAAGATGGGCATCTCGACCGTGCAGTCGTATCGTGGCGCGCAGATTTTCGAAGCGGTCGGCCTCGATAAGGCGTTCATCGACAAGTACTTCACTTATACCGCTTCCAGAATCGGCGGGATTGGTCTGGAAACCATCGAGCACGAAGTGACACTGCGCCATCACGGCGCGTTCCCAGCGCGTGTGCCCGGCAAACTCGAACTCGATTGGGGCGGCGAATATCAATGGCGGCGTGATGGTGAGTACCACTTGTTCAATCCGGACACGGTGTACAAGCTGCAGCACTCGACCCGCGCCGGCCAGTACAAGATTTTTCGCGAATACACCGCATTGGTCGATCGCCAAAGCGAAAACCTGGCGACGCTGCGTGGTTTGTTCAAGTTCAAAAACGATCGCCCGCCGGTGCCACTGGCAGAAGTGGAATCGATCGAATCCATCATGAAGCGCTTCCACACCGGCGCGATGTCGTATGGTTCGATTAGCGCGGAAGCACACGAAACGCTGGCCATCGCACTCAATCGGATCGGCGGTCGCTCCAACACCGGTGAAGGCGGCGAAGATCCCGCACGCTTTAAACGCGATGCGAACGGTGATCTGCGGCGCTCGGCGATCAAACAAGTCGCCTCCGGTCGCTTTGGTGTCACCAGCGAGTATTTGGTTAACGCCGACGACCTTCAAATCAAGATGGCGCAGGGTGCCAAACCCGGCGAGGGCGGACAGCTGCCCGGCCACAAGGTCTATCCGTGGATCGCGAAGGTGCGCTATTCAACTCCAGGCGTTGGTTTGATTTCACCGCCGCCACATCACGACATCTATTCAATCGAAGACCTGGCGCAGCTTATTCACGATTTGAAGAACTCGAATCCCGAAGCGCGCATTCACGTCAAACTGGTTGCCGAAGTTGGCGTGGGCACGGTGGCGGCCGGCGTCGCCAAGGCGTTTTCGGATGTCGTGCTGATCTCAGGGTATGACGGCGGCACCGGTGCTTCACCCGTGACGTCGCTCAAACACGCCGGTGTGCCGTGGGAGCTAGGTTTGGCTGAAACGCAGCAGGTGCTCGTGCAAAATAAATTGCGTGATCGCATCGTCGTGCAAGTCGATGGGCAAATGAAAACCGGCCGCGATGTCATCATCGGCGCGCTGCTTGGTGCTGAGGAATATGGTTTTGCCACCGCGCCGCTGGTGGTCATGGGCTGCGTCATGATGCGCGTGTGTCATTTGAATACCTGCCCGGTGGGGATTGCGACACAAGATCCGCGGTTGCGCGCGAAATTTTCCGGCAAACCAGAATTCGTTGAAAATTTCTTCCGCTTCATCGCCGAAGAAGTCCGCGAATACATGGCCGAACTCGGCTTCCGCACGCTGGAAGAAATGATCGGTCAGGCCAGCCGGCTGGATGTGGCCGACGCGGTCGATCATTGGAAGGCGAAAGGCCTCGATTTATCGAAGATCTTGTATCAGCCTGAAGTGCCAGGCGTGCCCACGCGCAGCGTGCGCACGCAGGATCACGGGCTTGATCGCTCGCTCGATCGCACAACCTTAGTGCCAGCATGCTTACCCGCGCTAATCGACCGTCGCCCGGTTGAATTAGACGTGCCTATCCGTAACGTAAACCGTACCGTCGGTACCATCTTGGGTTATGAGTTAACCAAGCGGCACGGCGGCGCCGGCTTACCGGATGACACCATCAAGATTCGGTTTCAGGGTTCGGCCGGCCAGAGTTTCGGCGCGTTTATTCCGCGTGGGATTACCTTGTCGCTTGAAGGCGATGCCAACGATTACATTGGCAAGGGTTTGTCCGGTGGCAAGATCATGGTCTTCCCGTCGCGCAAAGCCACCTTTGTCGCGGAAGAAAACATCATCATCGGTAATGTCGCGCTATACGGTGCGACCTCGGGTGAGGCCTATTTTCGAGGCGTTGCCGGCGAACGTTTTGGCGTGCGCAATAGCGGCGCGGAAGCCGTGGTCGAAGGCGTCGGCGATCATGGCTGCGAGTACATGACGGGCGGACGTGTGGTCATCATCGGCAAGACCGGGCGCAATTTCGCTGCCGGCATGTCGGGTGGAGTCGCGTATGTGTTCGATCCAAACGATCGCTTCCCACAGCTCTGCAATACGGACATGGTTGATCTAGAGGCGCTCGAAGCCCAGGAGGATGAGGACGCGGTGGTGCGCCTGCTAAACAATCATATTAAGTACACCGACAGCGCGGTGGCCCGCAAAATTCTGGAGCAGTGGTCGGTGCACAAGCGCAAATTTTTGAAAGTCATGCCGCGCGACTACAAATCCGTGTTGACGGCCATCGCGCGCGCACGCCAAGCCGGTCTGCCGGAAGACCAGGCGATCATGGAGGCGGCGCATGGCTAAAGTCACCGGCTTTCTGGAATTCGGCCGCGACAAGCAGCCCTACCGCGCGGTCGCCGAGCGCCTACACGACTGGCGCCAGGTCATGTCGGCCTGGGCGCCAGAGACGCTCAACAAACAAGCCGCGCGCTGTATGGATTGCGGCGTGCCGTTTTGTCATCAAGGCTGCCCGCTCGGGAACTTGATCCCCGATTGGAACGATCTGGTCTACCGAGATCGCTGGCGCGAAGCGATCGATCGCCTGCACGCCACCAACAATTTCCCGGAGTTTACCGGCACGCTGTGCCCGGCGCCGTGCGAAGGCTCGTGCGTGCTCGGGATTAACGACAATCCAGTCACGATAAAAGCCGTTGAGCTTGCCATCATTGATCGCGCCTTTGAAGAAGGTTGGGTGGTTCCCGTGCGGCCGCGGCGCGAATCCGGCAAACGAGTCGCCGTCATCGGCTCAGGGCCCGCCGGGCTCGCCGCCGCGCAACAGCTGCGACGCGCCGGCCATCAAGTCACAGTGTTCGAACGCGACGACCGAATCGGCGGTCTGCTACGTTACGGCATACCCGAATTCAAAATGGAAAAGCGCGTGCTTGATCGACGCTTACAACAAATGCGCGACGAGGGTGTGGAATTTCGGGCAAACGCGAATGTCGGCGTTAACGTCAATGTCGAGACACTGCGCGCGGATTTTCATGCGATTCTGCTCGCCGGCGGCGCGACGGCACCGCGAGATCTGACGCTTACGGGCCGTGAACTCGAAGGCGTGCACTTCGCGATGGAGTATCTAACGCAACAGAACCGCCGCCTCGAAGGTGACACGATCCCCGATATCGAGAGTATCAACGCGCAAGGCAAACATGTCGTCATCATCGGTGGCGGCGACACTGGCGCGGACTGTTTGGGCACCGCGCATCGGCACGGCGCGAAGCACGTTTCACAATTAGAAATCATGGCGCGTCCACCTGATGTGCGCGCCGGTGACAATCCGTGGCCGGAATGGCCGCGGATTTATCGCACCTCGTCCGCGCACGAAGAGGGCGGTGATCGCGTGTATGGCGTATCGACCAAGCGCTTTGTCGGGAACGCGGAAGGACGCGTGGTTGGCATTGAATTGGTCGATGTCCAAATGAATCAACGCGACGGGCGCATCGTGTTCGACGAGGTGCCCGGGTCAACGCGCGAATTACCCTGCGATCTCGCGCTACTCGCGATGGGTTTTGTGGGTCCCGAACAGCCGGTGTTGAGCGCGCTCAACGTGAAGCTGACCGGGCGCGGCACCGTGGCACGGGATGAGAATTGGATGACTTCGGTTTCCGGCGTCTTCACCGCTGGTGACATGCAGCGTGGACAATCCTTGATCGTCTGGGCCATTGCCGAAGGCCGTTCGGCGGCGCAGGGGATCGATCGGTTCCTGATGGGCGCGAGCGAATTGCCCGCGCCACTGACTTAACGCGGTCTCTGGCGCTCGTATGGAGGCGACGCCGGATCTCAATTCATCGCCATTCTTACGCGCATTGCGCCGCGAGCCCAGCACGCACACGCCAGTGTGGTTGATGCGTCAGGCCGGGCGGTACTTGCCGGAGTACCGTGCGACGCGGGCGCGCGCCGGAGATTTCCTCGCGCTGTGCAAAACTCCGGAGCTTGCCTGCGAAGTCACATTACAGCCGCTCGCGCGTTTTCCACTCGATGCGGCAATTTTATTTTCGGACATTTTGACGATTCCTGATGCCATGGGCTTAGGACTTTCGATCGACGAGGGCGTGGGTCCGCGCTTTAAACATCCGTTGGTCGAACCCGCCGAACTCAAGCGCCTGAGCGTGCCCGATCCCGAACGCGAACTCCGCTATGTCACGGATGCCGTGCGCCTTATCAAACGCGAACTCAATGCGCGAACGCCGTTGATCGGTTTCGCCGGCAGTCCGTGGACACTTGCGACTTATATGATCGAGGGCGCGGGCGACCGTGACTTTAAACTTGCCAAGCAATGGCTATACGGCGCACCCGATGCGTTGGAGTCATTGGTGAATCTGATGGCGGACGCGGTGGCGGAGTATTTGAACGCGCAGATTGCCGCGGGCGTCGATGCGGTCATGGTGTTCGATACCTGGGGCGGCGTACTAACGACGCCCGCTTATCTCAAGTTTTCGCTTGCACCGATGCAGCGAATCCTGCGTAAGTTGACGCCAGGTGTGCCGACGCTTCTGTTTACCAAAGGCGGCGGGCTGTGGCTTGAACAACTCGCCGCGACTGGTGCGAATGCGTTGGGGTTGGATTGGAGTATCGAGTTGGCGGAAGCGCGCCGGCGCGTCGGTCATCGCGTGGCTTTGCAGGGCAACCTCGATCCCGCAATTTTGCGTGCGCCGATTGCGGTTATCGAACGCGAAGTGGAGCGAATCTTAGCGTCATTCGGGAGCGGACCTGGGCATATCTTCAATCTAGGCCACGGCATCACGCCGGATATCCCGCCCGAGCATGTCGCGGCGATGGTAGCTCACGTCCATCGTAAAACGCGGCGTTAGTGCTTGCGACGCCAGGCGAAACCTAACACGAACACACACCATCCCAGTAACGGCCAATCGCCAACACGCACAAACGGTGTCGCGCCGCTGAGCGGTTGCGCCGTGCCGGTCAAGGTGTAGGGCTCAAACTGCGGCGACCGCGCTTGCACTTGGCCGAACTCATCGATGATCGCGGAAATCCCAGTGTTCGTTGCGCGCAGCAGATAACGCCCTGCTTCACGCGCGCGCATGCGCGAGATCTGCAAATGCTGATGCGGTGCGATGCTGTCACCAAACCACGCATCGTCGCTGACGTTCACCAAGATGTTCGCACTCGGTAACGGACGGCGGACTTCTTGGTGGTACGCGTCTTCATAACAAATCGAAACGCCGATGCGTAAATCGCCGTGCGTAAGTGGTGGTTGCGTAGGCTTACCGCGCGCGAAATTCGACATTGGGATCGATAGAAAATTGAGTATCGGTCGAATTAAGTCATCCAACGGGAGATATTCGCCGAACGGCACCAAATGATGCTTGTCGTAGCGCTGATCCGTACCATCGAGCAGCATCAGGCTATTGAAGTAGGGGCCTTGTCGGCGATCGCCGGTTGGTATCCCGACCAATAAAACCGCATCTTGTTTGTTTGCTAATTCGGTCAGTGTTTGCAGTGTCTCGGGGATCTCATCTGGAAATGCCGGTACGGCGGTTTCTGGCCACAGGAGAATGTCTTTATCCCAGTGCGGCGCCGTGAGTTCGGTATAAAACTCAAGTGTGCGTTCGCGATATTCACCGCGCCATTTAATCTCCTGCGGGATTGCGGCCTGCACCAACGCCACCGTGCGCGACTCACCATCGGGGGATGTCCACGCCACATTACGCAAACCGAAGGCGCCAGCGAGCACGACAAGCGCGAGCAAGAGTGCAGGGTAGCGACGAGTCTTGACGACAACCACTAAACATCCGGCTATTAGTGCAGCCGCATAACTCACCGCGTGCGCGCCACCCAACGGGGCATACGCACCTAACCAAGAATCAGTTTGACTGTAGCCGAGCAAGAGCCATGGAAAGCCCGTCAGCAACCAACCGCGAGACCACTCACCGATCATCCATAACGCTGGCATGACGCCGAGCAATCGCCAATGAAGATCCGCGTCGCGGCCAATCCGCGCGATGCCATAAGCAACGGAAGCCGAAAATAACAGTGCGAGAAACATCACAAACAACACCGTCATCGTGACGGAGAAGGAGTACAGCGGAAGCCCGAACTTGTGAATGCTGACCTGCACCCACCACACCCCGTGCCCGAACATGCCAAGCCCAAAGCACCACCCAAGCCACGCGGCGCGACGCGGCGAAATCTCGAGCAACAATGCAAAAAGCGCGGCCGGCGCCAGGATTGCGAGTGGAAAGAGTCCGTAAGGGGCGAACGCGAAGGCGAGCGAGGCGCCGGCTGCGATCGCGAATAGCGCGCTAATCAACCGTCGTCCGTCGGGGCATTTTTCGAGACATCATTCGCGGTGACCAGCACCCGCAGAACTTGCACGCGCCGGCGGTCGGCGCGTAGTACTTTGAAATTAAAGCCGTCGAATTCAACTTGCTCGCCACGCGTCGGTAAGCGACCGAAATGATGCACGACCAATCCGCCGATCGTGTCGTACTCGGAATCCGGCAGGCTGCTGCCGAAAAATTCGTTAAACCGCATGATCGGGATGCCGGCTTTGACCGTAAAGCGATTGGCACGATGTTGCCGCACGAATTCCTCGTCGTCGACATCGTATTCATCATCGATTTCACCGACGATTTGCTCGATGACGTCTTCAATCGAAACGAGCCCGGCGATTTCGCCGTATTCATCAACCACGATCGCCAAATGATTACGACTTTGCCGAAACTCGCGCAGCAAAATATTCAAACGTTTACTTTCCGGCACAAAAATCGCCGGGCGTAACACATCGCGAATTTCAAACGGATACTTAGGGTCCGCCGCGAGCGGCAGCAAGTCCTTCGCGAGCAGAATGCCGACCACTTTCTCGTGCTTGCTATCAACCACCGGAAAGCGCGAGTGTCCGGATTCGACAACCACCGGCAAGAATTCTTTCGGGGTTTGATCGGCTTCGACAAACACCATTTGCGAGCGTGGCACCATGATATCGCGGACGCGGATCTCGGAAACCAGCAGCGCCCCTTCCATCATGCCGGCGGTGTCCGGATCGATGAGGTGCTCGCCCTCGGCATCTTGCAGGACTTCAATGAGTTCGGTGCGCTCCATCGGCCGTCGGCGAAAACTGCGCGTCAGTTTATGCAACCAGGCAGCGAAGCCATTGGCCGGGTGCGGCGCCACTCTTGGCGAACCGTGGTCTTTCATGAATTAACGCGAAATGGCATAAGGATCATCGAATCCGAGCGCGGCCAGCGTGGCCGTTTCCAAGGATTCCATTCGAATGGCGTCTTTGGCATGGACATGATCATAGCCTAGTAAATGCAATGTGCCATGCACCACAAGGTGCGCCCAATGCGCCTGGGCTAGTTTGCCCTGCGTGCGCGCTTCTTCTTCAACTACCGGCGCACAGATCACAATATCGCCCAAGAGTTCCGGCGCGACATCTTCGAGTCCGGAGGCCGGAAACGACAGCACGTTGGTCGCATGCTTTTGACATCGCCAGCGCGCATTGAGCGCCAATCCTTCCGCCATGTCGACGATCCGGATCGTCAGGCTAGATCTTTGGCCCCGAAGTGCCAGGGCCTGGGTGGCCCAACGAACGAGTTGTCGGCGTGATGGAATCGGCCCCGCGTAAGCGCGCTGTATCGAGACGCGCGGCGCGTTAACGCTCACGATTTTCGAAGGCTTCGTAGGCATCCAAGATTCGCCCCACTAGCGCATGGCGGACCACGTCTTGGGTTTTGAAAAAGGTAAAACTCAAACCTTCGACATCGCGCACGATTTCGAGCGCGTGTTTGAGTCCGGATTCCTTTCCGCGCGGTAAGTCTATTTGTGTGACATCGCCGGTAATCACGGCCTTTGACCCAAAACCGATCCGGGTCAAAAACATCTTCATCTGTTCGATTGTCGTATTCTGCGCTTCGTCCAAAATCACGAAGGCATCGTTCAGCGTGCGGCCGCGCATAAATGCGAGTGGCGCAATCTCGATGACGTTGCGTTCAACCAACTTTGCCACGCGCTCAAACCCGAGCATCTCATAGAGCGCGTCATACAGCGGCCGTAAGTACGGATCGATTTTCTGCGCCATATCGCCCGGCAAGAAGCCGAGCCGTTCGCCCGCTTCGACCGCTGGCCGCACCAAACACAGACGCCGTACTTGATCCTTTTCCAACGCCGCGACAGCCGCGGCGACGGCCAAGTAGGTTTTGCCAGTGCCGGCAGGCCCTATGCCGAAATTGATGTCGTAGTGTTCGATATTGTGGAGGTACAGCCGCTGATTCGGGCCGCGCGGTCGCACGAAACTACGGCGTGTCTGTAACGCATAGTCATTGTCGCCGTCGTTATCCAGCAAGGCGCGCGCGGAAGACTCTTGCAATTGCAAGTGCACATCGCTCGGGAACACGCCGCGCTCGCCGGCGAGTTGATAGAGCGCGCGGAGAATTTTCTCCGCTTTGGTACAGGCCGAGATGTCTCCCGTTACGGTAAATTCATTACCGCGGCTAGTGAGTGCGACGCCGAGTCTTCGTTCAATTAACCGCAGGTGCTCGTCGAACTGCCCGCATAGATTGGCCAGGCGTTCGTTGTCGACGGGTTCGAGGAGTAGTTGGATGCTGGCGGTCGCGTTCAATTCAGCTGACTTGCTGCAGGGGAGTAATAAGTTCGCCACGTAATGAATTAGGCAGCGCCTGCACGATTCGCACGTCGATAAATCGCCCAATATATTCATGCGGACCGGCGAAGTTTACTACACGATTGTTCTCGGTACGCGCCGCGAGCTCGCCTGAATCTTTGCGCGCATGGCGAATGACTAGCACACGTTGAGTGGTTCCCACCATGCGCTGACTTTTAGCGTGCGTGAGTTCTTCCAAGCGCCGCTGCAGAACCGCCAATCGATGCTTCTTTTCTTCGAGCGAAGTGTCATCGGGCAAATTGGCGGCCGGTGTACCGGGGCGCGCGCTATAAATGAAACTGAACGAGTGATCGAAGTCGACTTGCTCAACGAGTTTCAGCGTGGCCTCAAAGTCCGCCTGGGTTTCACCAGGAAAGCCGACGATAAAGTCCGAGGAAATCGAGACTTCAGGTCGCGCTTTGCGCAAACGGCGAATTTTGGATAAGTATTCAAGCACGGTATGCCCGCGTTTCATCGCGGCCAATATACGATCTGAACCGCTTTGCACCGGTAGATGCACATGGCTCACAAGCTTGGGTTCGACGGCGTAGGTATCGATCAGGCGCTCGGTAAACTCGACCGGGTGCGAAGTGGTGTATCGAATGCGCTCGATACCATCGATCGCGGCCACATGCCGGATCAACACAGCGAGATCGGCGATCTGCCCATCGTGCATCGGGCCACGATAAGCATTGACGTTCTGTCCTAGGAGCGTCACCTCCTTCACGCCCTGCGTCGCCAGCGCATGAATTTCAACGATGACATCGTCAAACGGCCGGCTAAATTCTTCGCCGCGCGTATACGGCACTACACAGAATGTGCAGTACTTGCTGCAGCCCTCCATGATCGACACGAACGCCGTTGGGCCTTCCGCGCGCGGCTCGGGCAGGCGATCAAACTTCTCGATTTCCGGAAAACTGATGTCAACCACGCGATGGCGCTCACGCACGCTCTCGCTATACATGGCCGGTAGGCGGTGGAGCGTCTGCGGGCCGAACACCAAATCGACATAGGGCGCGCGCTCAAAAATCGCGGCACCTTCCTGACTTGCCACGCAGCCCCCAACGCCAATGACAATTTCCCGGCGCAGGGTTTTAAGCTCGCGCCAACGACCAAGCTCCGAAAAAAGCTTCTCAGCTGCCTTCTCGCGAATGGAACAAGTATTCATCAACAACAGATCGGCGTCTTCAGGACTATCCACGCTTGTCATGCCGTGAGATTCGCGCAGCAGATCGAGCATCTTCTGCGAGTCATACTCGTTCATCTGGCAGCCGAAGCTTTTGATGTAGACGCGCTTAGTCATGGGACAAGTTTAACGCAGTAGTGCTACAACAAGGCGAGCGGAGCCGGTAAATCGACGCGCACGTTGTCGATCAAGCGGGCGGCACCCAGCCACGCGGCGGTGAGTATCTGTAACTGCACATCGCCTTTACGCGCAGGTTCCAAATCTTCCGCTCGGCGCACGCTGAAGTACTCGGGGCGAAATCCGTCCGCGGCAAGTTCGGCCATCGCCGCGGTTTCAATCGCGATCACACGGTGTTTTTGCGCTTGCAGTTTTTGCGCCGCGGCTTTCAAGCATGCGTAGATACGCGGCGCGCGTGCGCGCTCTTCCGCATTGAGGTAAACGTTGCGCGAACTCATCGCGAGTCCATCGGGTTCGCGCACGATTGGCATTCCAACGATTTCGACCGGCATCAGCAGATCTTTGGTCATGCGTTTAATGACCATGACTTGCTGATAGTCCTTCTCGCCGAACAACGCAAAGTCCGGCTGCACGTTGATGAATAACTTAGAGACGACAGTTGCGACGCCTGAGAAATGGCCTGGTCGATATTGCCCACACAAAATCGTCGATAGGCCGGGCACCGTGACTCGCGTATCTTCTTCAATCCCGCCGGGATAAAGTTCGTCCAGATTCGGTGCGAACAGGAGATCGAGCCCGGCAGCCGCAAGTTTCTCGACATCGGCTTTGAGGGTGCTGGGATAACTCGCGTAGTCCTCGCCCTTACCGAATTGAATTGGATTCACGAAGATGCTGACGACTGTGCGCGCCGCCATCTCCTTGGCACGCGCGAGTAACGAAATATGACCAGCATGCAGATTACCCATGGTCGGGACAAACGCAATGGTGGCGCCGCTACGTCGCCAGGCCTGGATCTGTTGGCGCAGAGAATCGAGAGAGTACGCGGTCAGCATGAGCATTATTATCAGTGCGTTAGGGCGCGGGATTTTAATCCAACTGTAATTAGACAAGCGAGTGCTGAACGCCGCTGACTACTTGCGGATCGGTCGCCTGACTGAGACTCCGTGTACCGCGAAAATCGCTTGTCAATTGCGCGATTAACAGCGCGAAATGCTGCGGATCTTGCACTAAGTCGAAGCGTGCGGTGTCCACCATTAACACGGATGCGGCACGGAAACCGTGAAATAGCGTGTCGTAGGCGGCGCTCAGGCGCATTAGATACTCTTCTGTAATCGTTTGCTCGTAATCGATCCCGCGCCGCGCGATGCGTTGTTTAAGCGTCGCCACCGGCGCGCATAGGTAAATGACCAGGTCCGGCGTTGGCACTTGTGGTGCGAAACGGCGAAATATATCCGCATAAAGCGCGAATTCATCCGCGCTCAACGCAAGTTCGGCGAACAGTCGGTCTTTTTCGAACATAAAATCCGCCACCACCCGGGCCGCGAACAGTTCGGTTTGTACGTAGGGCTGAAGCTGGCGCGTACGTTGACATAAAAAATGAAGCTGGGTGGCAAGCGCAAAGCGCGCGGGATCGCGGTAGTACTGCGGCAAGAACGGATTCTCATCCGCCCCTTCGAGCAATATCTGGGCTTCAAGCGCGGCCGCCAAGCGACGCGCGAGGGTGGTTTTACCCACGCCGATCGGGCCTTCGATCGCGATATAACGCGGGAACTCCCGACGTTCCGTCATCGTCGGATCACTGTCTCGGGCGGTAGGCGTTCCGCCAATAGCTTAACCGGTCCAACCCCGGGAACATCCAGTGCGGGCGCTATCTCCAACAGCGGCACCAACACAAACGCGCGCAGCGCTAATCCGGGGTGCGGCAGAATCAGGCGTGATTCGTCGATACGCCTATCGCCATACAGCAGCAAATCGAGATCAAGCGTGCGCGCGCCCCACCGGATCCCGCGCACGCGACCGTGGGCGTTTTCGATGTGCTGTAGTTCGTCGAGCAACTCAAGCGGTTGCAAGGTGGTCGAAAGTTCGGCGACGGCGTTGATGTAATCCGGTTGGTCAGGTGGGCCAAGCGGCGGTGAACGATACAGGGATGATTGTCTTAATAAACGCGTCGCCGGGATTGCGGCTAACTCGACCAGCGCGCGTTGAACTTGCTGGACCGGATCTTCAAGGTTACTCCCAAGCCCGATATAGGCCGTGACGGATCGCGGCATCCTGGCTCAAGTCTGGCGTGGAGCACTGCGCCCGCGCCCGCCGCGACGTCGACGGCGGCGCGGGGCTGGCGCGGTGTCGGTGCTGGGTGCGGCAACGAGTTGCTCGCGCTGGTCTTGATCGGCGCCGAGAAATTCAGTCCACCATGTCGCGATGTCGGCGACGTTTTCCCCGGCCTGCGCACGCAACAGTAAAAAATCGTACGCCGCGCGAAAGCGCGGATGTTCAAGCAGGCGTGGCGCGCGTTTGGCGACGCGCCGCGCGAGACGCGGCTGCAACGCCCAAATCTCACGGGTGACATTGGTAAATCGGCGCGGCATCGCGATGCGCGCCACTTGCTTGGAGATGACCGTATCGGCGGCGAGTTGGATTGCTTCGTGACTGGGTACGCCGAGCGATAGGCTTTCCGCCGCAAGCTCTTCCACGTCATGCCATAACAACGCCGCGAGTAAAAATGCGGGCGTTACGGGCTTTTCTTCGGCAATTCGCTTATCAGTGTTCTCAAGCGATGCCACGATAAGGCGCTCAACCGAGTCACCATCCGGACCCTCCAACGCGCGATCGGTCAGCGGACACAAAGCACGAAACAAGCCGTGAGCACGCAATGCACGAAAGCTCGCCAGCGCAAAGCCACCATGAAAAAGCTTTAACATTTCATCGAAGAGCCGCGCCGGCGCGATGTCTTCCAAAAGATTGCGTAGCTCCGCGATCGGCGCAAGCGTCGCCGCTTCGATCTCAAAGCCCAATTTGGATGCAAAGCGGATGGCGCGCAACATGCGTACCGGATCTTCGCGATAACGTTTCTCCGGCGGACCGATCAAACGCAGCCTGCCGGCTTTGACATCTTCCACCCCGCCGACATAGTCGACGATCGAAAAATCCGCGATGTCGTAATACAGCGCGTTGATCGTGAAATCACGCCGCCAGACATCTTCGTCGATGGTGCCGTAGACGTTATCGCGCAAGATCCTGCCGTCATCGTTCATCAGTGCGCCGTCGGCGTCGCCGTCATGCGCCGCGCGGAAGGTCGCCACTTCGATAATCTCACCACCAAACTGCACATGCGCCAAGCGAAAGCGCCGCCCGATTAAACGGCAATTGCGGAATAACTCGCGCACCTGTTCCGGCAGCGCATCGGTTGCAATATCGAAATCTTTGGGCTGCCGGCCGAGCAGCAAATCGCGCACGCTGCCGCCGACGAGCAAGCCGCGGAAGCCCGCTTTGTTTAAGCGATAGAGAACCTTGAGGGCGTTTTCGGAAATCGACTTGCGGGAGATCGGGTGTTCGGCGCGCGCATAGATGCGCGGGCGGATGTTTAAGGGGATGACCTCGGCGAGGGGGGCGGTGCTAGGCTCCAATGCAACTCCTGGTGAGTATGAACGGTTAACGGCGGGCGGCGGCGCGATGGCGTCTCGCTCGCCCGGGCCTATAATAGCAGCCTCTCTACGCTCCCTTCGTCTAGTGGCCTAGGACGTCGCCCTCTCACGGCGAAAACGCGGGTTCGAAACCCGCAGGGAGCGCCAGTCTTCTTACCTTAGACACGCTCTAAAGTTCTTAAGCGCGAGCGTGACTCCGCGTTAACTAGGGATTTGGTGAGTAGATTTAAATCTTTCGACTTGTGCAATGTGCCGGTTCGTTTCAGCGCATCACCATCGAAAATGAAACGGGGTGCCTCAGCACCCCGCGAATCGATAAGGAAGGCCTTTATCCACGCAGCGAACGTGCACGTCTTTTTGCATTTAAGAAACCTATTCCCGCGCCAAACAGGAGCGTAAGTGTTGAGGGTTCAGGAACGGTTTCCATGCTATTGATCGTGAAATACAGAAGACCGTAGTCCCCGCTTTGCTCTCGATTGTGGAGCCGAAGCCCGTTGGGCGCGAGGCCGGGATTGGCTAATGGAAACAGCGCACCTGGATTGTTAACGATACTTAGGTCATTCAGCGTGGTGGTCGGCATGCCCAAGGCCTGAAAGAAGAAAGTCTCTGCCACGAGTGAACCGATCGAGGGCGAGGAAAATGTTCCTGACTCGTTTATTACGGAGAAACCGTCGTTGGCGCCGTTGAAAGGAGAGTCGTTGAAGATCCGATAGTCAGCCGGCCCGGAAAACGTCTGACCATTAATCGTTACGCTAAAAGTGGCTGGATAAGCTGTAAGGAACGGGGCGAAGTTAGTTCCCGCTGCCGCCGCGTCGAATTCCCAATATCCAGAAACCGCGTTTCCGACCGAAAAGGTGTTGCCGAAGTCACCGTTATTATCGTCACGTACGATACTCGACACTTGACCCTGAAACAGCGTTTTGATGATGGGGCCGGCCTGCGCTGCGCTAAGGAACAGTGATGCAGCTAAGGCAAGGGTGAATTTAAAGCTCTTGGCATTCATAACAACTAGAACTCCTGACTTGGAATAGGGCGTTTTGCGTTTATTCTCAACTTAGCTCATGTGAATCTCGATTGGGAGAGACTCCTGTTTGCAAGCGTGTATCGATGCACAGCACGTTTTGTGCCACGAAAGAACTCTCTCTATTAATCAATAAGTTATAAATTCCGGGTCCGAGCTCCGTAGGATTATTTGTAAATTCCGTTGACACTAAATCCTGCAACCCGGCGCATGTTATCCCCCCATCTAACGGTGTCAAATGAAACGGTTCCATCGAAAATCAAGCAGTTAGGTGAGACGGTTCTGACCAAGGCGTCTGTAAAAAATTTGGACACTTGTTGGATTGCGGTGCGTTTAAGCTAGAACAGAAAAGTAATTCGTCATCTATGTACTCAAAGCGACGTAACGCACTATTCATCGGAAACAATGCTGGGTGACCTTCAGCACTTTTATCTCGCCTCCGCCAGATTTCTAGTCATTAAACACAGGGAATGAACGGAACCCTGTTCCACTAGCATCCGCGATACCTCCTCAATACACTCCCCGAGCCCTAGCGGAGATAGATATTCCAAAAGCTAATAGCACACGCGACTCGCTCGCCGCTGTTAGAGTTGTCAACCTTAGTGCCACATACCTAAGACGTTATGAACTCAACCTTATTCGACTTGAGCGGCAAAACCGCCCTCATTACCGGTTCCACCAAAGGCATTGGCAAGGCGATCGCCGAAGCCATGGCCGCCCACGGCGCGGAGGTGGTCATCTCGAGCCGCAGGGCCGATGCATGTGCAGCGGTGGCCGACGCCATCAACGCGTCTGGCGGACCGGGGCGGGCGATCCCTATCGCGGCGAATATCAGCCGCAAAGAGGAACTGACCGCGCTGGTGCGCGAAACACACGCGCAACTCAAGAAAATCGACATCTTGGTGTGCAACGCCGCCGTCAATCCCGTCTACGGCAGTATGCGTGAGTTGCCGGACGACGCTTTTGAAAAAATCCTCCGCGTCAACATCATGGCCAACCACTGGTTGGCCCAGCTGGTGTTACCGGAGATGATCGCCCGGCGCGAGGGCGTCATCATCATCGTTAGTTCCATCGGTGGCTTAAAAGGGCATGACAAGCTTGGCGCGTACTGTATTTCCAAAGCGGCCGATCTCCAGCTAGTGCGCAATCTCGCGTTTGAAAACGGCCCTCATAACGTTCGTGTAAACGCCATTTCCCCGGGCCTTATCCGCACCGACTTCGCCCGCGCGTTATGGGAAAACCCGGATATCCTGCAACGCCGGACCATGCATGATCCATTGCGCCGGATAGGCGAGCCGGAAGAAGTAGCCGGCATTGCCGTCTACCTCGCGGCGCGCGCCGGCAGTTTTACCACTGGGCAGAATTTTATTATCGATGGCGGTTCAACCATTGGCACGTGAGCCGCGCGTGATCGAATTCCGCTTTAAAGAGTGGCGATGGGCAAAGGCGTGCGCTGCCTTGGCGCTCATTGCAATAGGGCCGCTCGCGGCCGGGGATGAGGCTGACGATTGGCTAACCTACGGCAACGGCACTGCGAACCAACGCTATAGCACGCTCGGCGAGATCAACGCCGGCAACGTAAAGCAGTTGGTTCCTGCGTGGATCTTCCAAACCGGTGTGCTCGGCACCTTTCCGACCAACCCCTTGGTCGTCGATGGCGTGATGTACCTGACCACGCCGTTTAATCACGTCATCGCGCTAGATGCCGCAACCGGCGCGTTACGTTGGCGTTATACGCATAAGCTCACCGAGGCAGAGCTCTGCTGCGGCTCGCATAATCGCGGCGTCGCGTTCGATTCCGGCAAACTTTTTATGATCACCGCCGACGCTCGCTTGATCGCGCTGGACGCGGTGAGCGGTAGAGTGATGTGGGACATTCCGGTGGTCGATCCGATGACCGGCAATCCCGCGGACTTAATCGCGCTTGAACGTTTTGATTCATCCTCACGCGCCGCCTTTGATCGCGCGACACGTTTCGCCGGCAACATGGCGCCTGCAGTTCAGGGCGACAAGGTGTTCGTCGGCGTCAGCGGCACCGGATATAGCGCGGTGCTCGGCGAAGCTGAACAGGATTCCGCTTCGGTACTCGGGCGTGCCGGCGTGCGCGATGGGTTACGTGCGTTTCTATCGGCGTACAGCACCACCGACGGTCGTTTGCTATGGCGCTGGTATTCGACGGCGGATCAGCATTGGGAAGGCGAGTTCGCCAATCAAACTTCGTTTGGCGATCCGCTGATGCGGGATCTCGCGAGCGAACGCGCCAATCTCGGCAAATACCCGGATGCCTGGAAGACCGGCGGCGGCTCCATTTATTCAACGCCTTCTATCGATGAATCATTAGGTCTTATTTATTTCGGCACCGGTAACGCGTCTCCCGGGTATGCCGATTACAAACGGCCGGGCGACAACCTCTACACCTCGTCCATCATCGCGCTCGAACTTGAGACGGGTGCGCTGCGTTGGTATCACCAACTGGTACCGCATGATGTGTGGGGATATGACGCCGCGTCGCCACCCATTTTGCTTGATGTGCCGGATGCGGATGGCAAGCCCGTTCCCGCACTCGCGGCGGCCTCCAAGTCCGGTTGGTTGTATTTGCTCGATCGCAGAACCGGCCAAGCGATTCGCCGCTCGGATCCTTTTGTGCCGCAGAGTTCGCCGATGTTTCAACGCGCAACAGCAGAGGGGGTGACGATCGCGCCGGGGGCCGCCGGTGGCGCCAACTGGCCGCCCGGGGCTTACCATCCCGGCACCGGTTTTATCTATGTGCCCGCCACGCACAATCCCACGCGTTATCACTTGGAACAGGATAAAGACGGCAATGCCACGATAGTCTTGAGCTTTGAAGATCAGGTTGAACGCTGGGGCACGTTCTCGGCGATTAATCCCATGGATGGCAAAATTGCCTGGCAACTGAAAACAGATTTGCCGGTCATGTCCGGTGCGCTGGCGACAGCGGGCGGAGTTGTGTTTACCGGAGAGTCTAACGGTGATTTCATCGCGCTCGATGCCAAGACCGGTGAGCGTCTTTGGCGTTTTGCGACCGGCGCCGGGGTTAACGCGCCGCCCGTTACCTATCGCGTCGGTGGCCGGCAATTTGTCGCGGTTGCGGCGGGCGGGCATGCACTTTTTAAATTTCCACTTGGCGACTCCGTCATTGGCTTTGCACTACCCCAACAAGAAACCAAGGACGGTTTAACGCACGCCCATCAATAAACCGTCACCTAATTTACCGGGAGCCTTTTGATGGCCAATCCATTACTGCAAGTTGCGTGGGAAACCTGTGTATTGGAGCCGGTGCAGGATCGCGCCAGGGTCCGGCGCCTCAAACTCGAGGCAGGCGATGCGCCCTCTTGGTCCAAGTATTTTTTGACTTCCCCGTGGTTTGCGAAAGCCGCCGTCAAGCTTGGCTTTAATAACGGCATGTTGCTTGCGCTTGATTTCGATCTGGCGATTTTAGTGAGCCTGGTGGTGAGTCAAGAAAACTCCTGTCGCTATTGTTACGCCATCAATCGCGCCATGTTACGCATGTTGGGATTACCCGAAGCGCGCGTGCAAGCGCTGGAGAATCAAATTGCAACGAGTGGACTTGATGCGCGGAGCGCGGCGGCCGTGCGGTTTGCCCGCGCGGTCAATCGCGGCAATGGGCTTGACGCCCAGGCTGAAAGGGCGCGACTGCAATCTGCTGGATTTACCGCAGTTGAGGTTGCCGAGATCGCGTACGTGGCCACCATGATGGGCTTTAACAATCGGATGACGACGATTGCCGCGATCTCGCCCGTGTTGCTCGAACGCGCGCCCGACCTATGGTTTGTGCGGTTGCTTCGCCCGCTGATCACCCCGCTTGTCCGCCGCATGTTAAAACGCGGCAAGCCCGTAACAGTGAGTGCCGAAAATTTCTCTTTGCCAACAGTGGTGAAATCTAGCTTTGAAGGCTCCCCCATCTTGCAACTGCTAGCGGACACCATGCGCGATCTCTGGCAGTCGCCCGGGCTACCTCAGCGCACCAAACTGCTGATGTTCGCGACCATTGCACAAGGCATCGATTGCTATGTCTGTTCACGTGAAATCGAACGGCTCGCGAGCGCGGAGCATCTAGACGCTGCCGCTTTAAATTCCGCTGCGGCGCATCTCGATGCAGCGAGCTTATCGGACACTGAGCGCCTCTACTGCGAGTTCGCGCGCGAGAGTCTTTGGTACGAGCCGCAGTTTATTCAGCGCCGCGCGCACGCACTGTGCAAGAGCGTGGGCGCGGCGGCCTTTGTCGAAGCACTTGCGGTGGTCTCGCTAGGCAACATGATCATGCGCTTGACCGCAGCACTGGCGGAGCCAGCGTGAACGGCTGGCTTGCGGGCGGTCTGCTCCTTGCGCTCGCTGCGTTGATTCACTTAGCCGCACGCAATCGGGCACTACAATCGCAGATTGAAAACCTCTATCGCGAGGTGCAACACGTGCAACAATCCTGTGGCCGTATTGCACCGCCATCGGTGGTACAACAACTGGTGTCGGGTGACACCAGCAACACCGCCGAGCGCAAAATCGTGACGGTTATGTTTATCGATCTTGTGGGTTACACCGAGATCTCCGAGCGTAGCGAGCCTGCGGTACTTGCCGAGCTATTGAACGGTTATTTCCGACGCGTACACGCCGCGGTGAGTGCGCATCGCGGACGTATCGGCACCTATCTCGGTGATGGCGTGTTGGCCTACTTCGGCGCGTTCGAACCCAACCCGTGGCAGTGCGACGACGCCGTGGCGGCCGCGCTCGATCTCGTCGCCGCCATGCGCGGTTATGCGGATGAACTGTCATCGCAAGGCTATCCCAGGCTGCGGGTAGGCATTGGCATCCATCGCGGAACGGGACTCGCCGGCCTAGTCGGCAGTGAAGATCGCATGGAGTACGCATTTGTCGGGCGCACGGTAAACACCGCGGCGCGTGTGCAAACCCTCACCCGCGTGCACAACTGTGCGGTGCTCATCACCGATGCGGTCCGCGAGAAATTGGATCCGAAAGTGTCGTTACGCGCGTTGCCGCCCACGGCTGTTAAAGGTATCCAGGAACCCATCGCGACGTATGAAGTGGTGTCGCCGGAAAGCGCGGAGAGCGAGACTCAACTCGGCGCGTAAAACCACAAGTGTAGGCTGGGGTGAGTACAGCGAACCCCAGCATCAGAGCGCATAGAATACACGCCGCGAGTTGGGGTTCGCTGCGCTCACCCCAACCTACGATCCAGCATCCATCAAATACGGGGACACGATACTTAATCCTTGATCTGTGTATTGTGTCTCCAAATAGCGAAAGTTCCTTCGGCCACCTTCGGGCCAATCCGATTTAACTCTTGCACCTGTAACTTTTCACATTGCCGCAGATATAGTCAGTGACTACAATGAAAGCATCGCTGTCAATTGCCGAGTCATCCCCATGGCCACTTTAACGATCCGCAATCTCGACGAAGACCTAAAAGCGCGATTGCGCGTGCGCGCGGCACGGAATGGATGTTCGATGGAGCAAGAAGTGCGAGAGATTTTGCGTGAGGCGGTATCCCCATCGGTTGCGAGTAACGACTTTGCCGAGCGCATTCGAAAACGCTTCGCTCCCTTGAAAGTAGACGCGCTGCCGATCCCGAAGCGGCGCTCAGCCCGTCTCCCACGTGCATCGACATAATGGCCGCGCGCCTTCTGCTCGACACCAACGTGCTCTCGGAGATCATGCGCCCGGAACCTGAGCCTCGCGTAATTCGTTGGTTCAAAGCTCAACAAGGCGCAATGCTGGCGACTAGCGCGATTACACGTGCTGAGCTATTACTGGGTGTGACCCTACTCCCTGCCGGTAAGCGGCGCGAACGAATCGCGGCCGCGATAGCGCTAACGTTTAACGAAGATTTCGCGGGAAATTGCCTACCGTTCGACGCTGCGGCAGCCGACGAGTACGCACTTTTGGTCGCCGCCCGCGCACGCGCTGGGCGCCCGATCGCCACCGAAGACGCGCAGATCGCAGCCATCGCATTGGTTCATGATCTCTCTTTGGTCACTCGTAATCGCAAAGACTTTGCGGGGATCCGCGGATTAACGTTGGTCGATCCTTGGGAGTACGTGGATCCGTAGGCGGGGGTTCGCGCAGCGAACCTCAAAATATGGCAGTCGGACGTCGCACACGCGACGAATGGGAATTCCCATTGCTTACCCGAAAAAGTGCGCGATGAGTGTGCCTCTAACGGTAGGCTCCTAACCCGTTCGGCTGTGTTGTCTCCGTTCCACCAAAAGTACGTAGACGCTTTCCGTATCCTCATCCATACTTTTCTGGTATGGAAAATACTCAAGGAAGTTCAATGGCTACCATCGTTGCCGAGCGAGGCCAGGTCACGATCCCGAAGGCCCTTCGCGACAAATTGGGAATTGGCCCCGGCACGGTTCTCGAATTTACGGCGGAGGAAGGGCGGCTCGTGGCAACAAAAGTCATCACCGACCATCCAGCGCGACGCCTGTTGGGCCGTCACAGCAAAGGCCGGCGCACCGACGACATCATGTCGGAACTGCGCGGTAAGCAATGATCACCGCGGTCGACTCCAACGTGCTAATTGATGTGTTGGAAGCCGATCCGGAATTCGGTGACAGCTCCGCGGCCGCACTCGCCTTTGCATGCCAAAGGGGAGCGTTGATCGCCTGTGATGTCGTGTGGGCGGAAGTAGCGACCGCTTATGCACCCGGCGATGATGTGGTCGACGATCTCGCGGCGTTCGGTTTGCAATATGTCTCTATGAGCAAGGAAGCAGCACTTGAAGCCGCGCGCGCCTGGGCACGATATCGCGCCGCGGGCGGAACTCGTGCGCGTATCGCGGCGGACTTTCTAATCGGCGCACATGCCGCGCGACAAGCAGACAGATTATTGACCCGCGACACCGGTTTCTATCGGCAACACTTCGCCGGACTTGCGGTACTCGCGCCAACCGAATTCGCGCCTGAATAAAGCACGTAGTACGTAATAAGTAGGCTGGGGTGAGCGCAGCGAACCCCAGCATTGGAGTGCATGGAGTACACGCCGCGTGTTGGGGTTCGCTGCGCTCACCCCAACCTACGATCCATCAACGTTGAATAAGCAACGGCAGGTCTAGTGAATGGCTAAAAGAAAAAACACGCGCACGACCAAAGCCGAGCTCGAGCGTGAACTCGCGGAAACTCGTGCCTACCAAACTGCGGTTGGCGACCTCCTGCGGTTGATCAGCGAGTCCCCCGGCGATCCACAGCCGGTATTCGACGCCATCGTTGAAAATTGTGGGCGGCTCGTCGCCGCTGACCATGCTGCGGTCTGGTTGGTGGGCGCTGATGGCCGCGAGGAGTTGGTTGCACTTCGCTCTCCGCTAATGCTCGCGGCTGGTGACACGGACACGCTCTTCACGACAGATCTTTCTACTTCCGGCTCCGGTATCGCCTTTAAGGCAGGGCACGCGTTGCATTTTCCGGAGATTAACGTCGACTTCGACGGCCCACCCATCGCACGCGCGTGGGCTGAACGCATTGGGTCGTATTCAATGGTCCTCGCGCCGATGCTGCTCTCCGGTCGCGGGGTGGGTTCGTTGGTGTTGGTAAGGCAACCGCCGCGCGCCTTTAGCGATCCTGAAATTGCGCTGCTGCAAACTTTCGCCGACCAAGCCGTCATCGCGATTGAGAACGCGCGTCTCTTCCGCGAAACCCAAGAAGCCTTGGAGCGCCAAACCGCGACCTCGGAAGTTCTGCAGGTCATCAGCCGTTCGCCCACGGATGTGACGCCGGTGTTCCAAGCCATTGCGGAACGCGCGGCGATGCTGTGCAAGGCGGCGCGCGCGGTATCCACGCGTTTTGATGGCGAGCTTATTCATCTGGTTGGGCTATACGGCGAATCGCGCCAAGGCGAAGACGAGTTTCGCGCTAATTTCCCACTACGCGCGGATCGCACCACGCTCAATGGGCGGGTGGTCTTGGATAAGACAATGCTACATGTACCGGACATGTTGGCTGATCAGGGTAATCCACTGCTCAGCGCAATGAAGCATATCGATATGCGCGGCGCTCTCATGGTGCCGATGCTGCGTGATGGTGCCGTAGTCGGCACCATTGGCGTGTCGCGCCGCGAACCCGGGTTGTTTCCTGAGCCGCTGGTCAAGCTGCTGCAAACATTTGCCGACCAAGCCGTCATCGCTGTCGAAAACGCCCGCTTATTCCGCGAGACGCAAGAAGCGTTGGAACATCAAACCGCTTCCAGCGAAGTGCTGCAGGTGATAAGCGGTTCTATCGCGGACTCGCAACCAGTCTTCGAAAAGATCGTTGAAAGCTGCGATCGCATATTAGAGACGGATTTCACGGCGTTATGGCTGTTGGACGAGCAGCGGCAAATGAATCTCGCGGCAATCCGTACCACCTTGCTAAAAATAGAAGAAGTTCCCACCACGCTACCAACCGATGATTCGATTTTCGGCTTTTCCTTTCGCAAGCCGAATGTAGTGCAACTCACTACCCACAACGGCGTTGTGTTGGATGCCGCGGATCATCCCGTGCCGCACGAAGATATCAGCGACAACGACTGGAAATGGGTTGCCACACTCGGTGATCACTTGCTTGTCGTGGCCCCGTTACGCAGAGACGGCCGTGCTATCGGCGCTATCGTACTCGTTCGTCGTCCGGTGAAAGTATTCTCGGAGACCGAGCTGCGTTTAGTCGCTAACTTTTCCGATCAAGCTGTGATTGCCATTGAAAACGCCCGCCTCTTCCGCGAGACCCAGGAAGCGCTCGAACGCCAAACCGCGACGGCTGAAATCCTCCAAGTCATCAGCGAATCACCGACCAACGTGCAGCCGGTGTTCGAGGCCATCGCCGAACGGGCGCGAGCGCTGTGCGACGCACAATTTGGTGCCGTGACCCGTTTTGATGGCGAGTGGATACATCTCGTAGCGATACAGGGGGTATCTCGCGAGGCTGGCGATGACGTGCGCGCGGCATTTCCAGTAAAACCTGGACGCGGAACCATTAACGGGCGAGCCGTACTGGCACGCGCGCCGGTACAGATTGACGATCGACTCACCGATCCGGAGTACGCACTGAAAGATGCCATGCAGGCTACCGCGACACGCGGGGGGCTGGCGGTGCCGTTGCTCCGTGAAGGCCAGGTTATCGGCACCGTCGCGGTGTCGCGCAACGTGCCCGGCGTATTCCCAGATAGATTGGTCACGCAGCTGCAAACCTTCGCCGCGCAGGCGGTGATCGCGATAGAAAACGTGCGTCTGTTTAACGAAACCCGCGAAGCGCTAGAGCAGCAAACGGCGAGCGCCGACGTGCTGCAGGTCATCAGTACGTCGATCGCCGATGCCCAACCGGTGTTCGACAAAATTCTGGACAGCATAGAACAACTGATCGATGGCGACATCCACATCCTCCATAGGGTGCAAGATGGGCGCACGCATGTCGTGGCCGCGCGCGGCGGCGAACCAGCGCGGTTGTTAAGCGAAATTTACCCCGTTCCGCTCGAACAAACGGCGTACTCGATGGACGGACCTGACGCGCCGACTATCCATGTGGCGGACACAAGCCAGCTATTAGATCCGCCGTACAGCGTTAGGCGCGCATTTGAGGTCCTTGGGCCGGCGTCGGCGATCACGGCCAAACTGCGCTGGGAAGGAGAATGGATCGGCTCATTGTCCGTAATTCGTCTTCCGCCCCGCCCGTTCAATGACAAAGAACGTGCATTGTTGCGCACCTTCGCCGACCAGGCGGTTATCGCGATTCAGAACTCGCGCCTTTTCCACGAAACCCGCGAAGCACTGGAACACCAGACCGCGAGTGCCGAAGTACTGCGCGTGATTAGCAGCTCGGTCGCCAACACCCAGCCGGTCATGGACGCGATTGTCGAACGCTGCATTCACCTGTTCGGCGCGGACGGCACCCAAATCTGGTTGGTAGGTGCCGGCGAAAACATCGACCTCGTCGCGATGCAGGGCAAACTGTACGCCGAGTTGAATCTTGAAAGCGTGCCGACGAGTGTCCGCCTCGAATCCGACCCTTTATTCCTTCTGCTTGCCCAGGGCGAAACCACGCACTACCCGGAGGTCACCACGGGATCCGACGTGCCGGTCGCGATGCGCGAGTGGGCCAAGGCCATCGGCACCTATTCCCTCGTGCATGCGCCGCTGATGGTCAACGACCGGTTCGTCGGCGTGCTGGTTTTAGTACGGCGTCCGCCGAAACCATTTACCGCGAAAGAAATCGCGCTTGCTAAAACCTTCGCCGATCAAGCCGTGATCGCGATTGAAAACGCCCGCCTGTTCCGTGAAACGCAGGAAGCCCTCGAACGCCAAACCGCGACCGCTGAAATCCTGCAAGTCATCAGCAGTTCGCCGACCGACGTGAAGCCGGTGTTCGATGCGATCGCGGAACGCGCGGCTGCCTTGTGCAACGCGGACACTGCGGCCTCATTCCGATTCGACGGCGAGCTCCTTCATGTCGTCGGCACCGCCGGTTTGTCGCCTGAACAAGAAGACGGGTTTCGGGCCGTCTTTCCGCGCAAGCCCGAACGCGGCACGGTTGTCGAACGCGTATTCGAGGAACTCGCGGTGGTGCATGTCCCGGACGTGCTCGTCGACTCCGAACATTTATTCAAGAATAGTGCGGCAACAGGTGGCATACGCAGCATCCTGGCAGTGCCGATGTTGCGCGATGGTCAAATCCTCGGCGCCATCAGCGTAACGCGACTCACGCCGGGACTTTTCCCGGCACCGCAGATCAAGCTGCTGCAAACCTTTGCCGACCAAGCCGTGATCGCGATCCAGAACGTGCGGCAGTTCAACGAGACCCGTGAAGCGCTCGAACATCAAACCGCGACCAGCGAAGTGCTGCGTGTGATCAGCAGTTCGGTGGCGGATGCACAGCCAGTGTTCGAGAAGATTCTCGATAGCTGCGGTGCGCTGTTCGATGTCGAAGAAATGGTGATCGGGCTCGTTCACGACGGGCAAATGCACGTCGACGCATGGCGTGGCGAGTGGATGACGGCGGCCAGAGTCGCATTTCCGATGCCGCTTGAACATACGGCGACCGCGCAGGCAATCATCGAGCATCGAACAATCCATATGCCGGACGCCGCCGCAGCGCTCGCCACCCTGACCCCCAGCCAGCGCGCAATCTACGATCGCATTGGTAACTATTCGGCGATAAACGCACCACTGCTCCGCGATGAGCACGGGGTCGGCACCATTGCGTTATTTCGCGTGCCGCCGAAACCGTTCACGGATAAAGAAATCGCGCTCCTCACCACCTTCGCTGATCAAGCGGTGATCGCAATCGAAAACGCGCGACTGTTCCGCGAAATCCAGGAAGCGCTCGAACGCCAAACCGCGATGAGCGACATCTTGCGCGTGATTTCGGAATCCCCCACCGATGTGCAGCCGGTGTTTGATGCGATCGCCACACGTGCGGCGACCTTATGCAATGCGGCGATGGGCTTTTCGTTTCGCTTTGACGGTGAGTGGGCGCATCTCCTCGGGTGTGTCGGTAGCTCGCGCGAAGGCAAAGACGCGCTCCGTGCATTCTTTCCGCTAAAACCTGATTACAGCACCGTCCCCGGGCGTTTGGTCTTAGAAAAAGCCCCTGTACGGGTGACGGATTTGCTTGCGGAGCGAAACGCCGGGCCCGCGATCGACGCCGGAATTCGCGGCGTTCTCGGGGTGCCGATGCTGCGCGATGGCAAGGTGATCGGTGGGATTGGGGTAGCGCGTACTGAACCAGGTGGATTCACCGATCCGCAGGTGAATTTGCTAGAGAACTTCGCCGCGCAAGCCGTCATCGCCATCGAGAACGTCCGACTCTTCAACGAAACCAAAGAAGCGCTCGAACAGCAAACCGCGAGCGCCGAAGTCCTGCGCGTGATCTCAAGCTCGGTGGAGGACACCGCGCCCGTGTTCGACAAAATTTTAGACAGTTGCGAAGCACTCTTCGGCACTGAACAGATTGGGATCACCTTGGTGCGCGACGACGGCATGGTGTATTTCGCCGCGCAACGCGGATCGGAAATCGAAGCGGCATCAAAGCTATTTCCATTACCGCTCGAAGAAACGATGACTGGGGCCACGCTCCGTGCGCGTCGCGCCCTGCATATTCATGATGCCAGTGCGATGCCGAATTTGCCGCCGGCGATGCAGCGTGTTTATCAGCGGGTCGGGAACTTCTCTGGCGTAAATGCCCCGTTGATCTGGCAAGGTCGCGGCGTGGGTTCCCTTATCCTGCTGCGTGTACCGCCGAAGCCATTCACGGAAAAAGAATCGGCGATGCTGACAACCTTCGCGGATCAAGCCGTGATCGCCATCCAAAACGCGAAACTATTCAACGATACAAAGGAAGCGCTGGAGCAGCAAACCGCCATCAGCGATATCTTGCGTGTGACCACCGAGTCACCCACCGATGTGAAGCCGGTATTGGAAGCGATTGCGGATCACGCGGTGCGACTATGCGATGCATCGTCAGCCTCGGTGTTTTTGATCGAAGGCGATGGCTTGCGCCACGTGGCCTCCGGGGGGCCGACTGCTATCCAGGCCATCTCGTTGGATCTCTTGCCAATCAACCGCCAGTCCACTTCCGGCCGCGCGATTATCGACCGCGCCACCGTGCGCGTCGCGGATATGCATGCAGAGGTTGCCGAGTTTCCCACTGGTTACGAATACGCCAAACGCCTCGGTCATCGCTCCATCGTAGTCGCACCCTTATTCCGCGAAGGCAAGCCGTTCGGCACCATTTTGCTGCGTCGGACGGAAGTTCGCCCGTTTAACGATCGCGAAGTCGCATTACTGCGCACGTTTGGTGATCAAGCGGCGATTGCGTTGGAGAACACGCGGTTGTTCAACGAGACGCAGGAAGCCTTAGAGCGGCAAACCGCCACCGCCGAGATCCTGCGGGTGATCAGTGAGTCACCAAACGATGTGCAGCCGGTTTTTTACGCGATTACGGAAGCCGTGCGCCGCTTGCTTGCGGTATCCGACGCGGGACTTGCGCTACGCGAAGGCGAGCATTTTCGCGTGATGTCGAGGAGTACTGTGGGTAAGCCGGTGGCCGGGCCTTTTACCGATGTGCATCCGCTCGATGGCGGGGCTAATTTCCCGTCGCGCATCATCCTTAGCAGACAGATGTTGCACATCCCCGATTGGGATGCGGTGGAGTTACCTCCCTTTGAACAACGCGTCCACGAAGTGAGCGGGTTCCGCGCAACGCTTGGGATGCCAATTATGCGCGGCGTGGAATGTATTGGCGCGGTAGCCGTCATGCGCGATAGAGCCGGTGCGTTTTCGGATAAAGAAATCGATTTGATGCGTTCGTTCGTAAGTCAGGCAGAGATCGCGATTGAGAACGTGCGTTTGTTTAACGAAACACGCGAAGCCCTCGAGCACCAAAAAGCCTCAGCCGATATTCTGCGCGTTATCGGTAGCTCCATGGCGGACGAGGCTCCGGTGCTTGAGAAAATAATCGAAAGCTGCCAGGCACTCTTCTTAGCCGATGACTTGGTCATCAGCTTGGTGGGGGAAGACGAGCATCTTTACTTGGCCGCGTACAGCGGGCCATATGGTGACTTGGCGGCAGCCAATTATCCGCGTCCGCTGGCTGATACTTCTGTGCCGATTCTGCGCAAGAATCGCCGTACGCTGCATTACCCGGATGTGCTTGCAAGCGAAGAGGCCCCCGCATCCCTCAAGGCCATTGCCAAGAACCACCGGAATTTCGCAGCCGCCGTCGCGCCCATGTTTCGGGACGATGAAGTCATCGGCACCATTGGTATTGGGCGTTCACCCCCGCGCGCGTTTTCTGCGAAGGAGCTTTCGCTGCTTTCCACGTTCGCGGATCAAGCGGTGATTGCGATTCAAAATGCGCGCCTTTTTAACGACACCAAAGAAGCGCTGGAGCAACAAATCGCCTCCGCCGCGGTCTTACGCGCGATTAGCGAAGCCCCCACCGGATTACAACCCGTGTTCGAGGTGATCGCCGAGCGCGCCACCGCGCTATGCAACGGCGATATGGGCGGCGTTATCCGGTATGACGGCCAGTTGATGCATATTGCATCGATTCATGGCCTTGCAAGCGAAGGCATAGAAGCAATGCGCGCGCTCTTCCCGCGACCACCGAGCAGTGCCAATACCACTGGCCGCGCAATCCTGGATTGTGTCCCGGTGGTGATCCCGGATGCGCTTCAGGACCCGGAGTTTTTATTCCAACAAGCCGTCACGCAAACGCTCATCCGCAGCACGCTAGCAGTGCCGATGATGCGCGAGCGGCAGTGCATCGGCGCGGTGTGGGTTGGACGGCTCACCCCCGGACAATTCCCGACCGGGATGGTTGCCCTGCTGCAGACGTTTGCGGATCAAGCCGTCATCGCCATTGAGAATGTTCGCCTTTTCAATGAAACCAAGGAAGCGCTAGAGCACCAAAGAGCATCAGCGGATATCCTGCGCGTTATTGGCAACTCCATGGCCGATGAAACGCCGGTATTTGAAAAGATAGTCGAAAGCTGCAGTCATCTATTCGAGACCAGCAATATAGGATTGATCGTGGTGGGAGGTGATGGGCTAGTTCATCTGATGGCTTATCGAGGACATGCGGCGGAATCCGTAAAGGCTGACTGGCCCCGCCCAATCGAAGCGACAGCCATCCCATTGCTTCGCGAATTAGGTCAAACCCTGCATTATCCAGATGTACTCGCGGCACGGAGTGCTCCTCCATCAATGAGAGATTTCGCGGTTAGATTCGGCAATCTATCAGTTGCTAGCGCGCCATTAACGCGTGATGGACAAGTGATCGGTACCATCTCGGGAACGCGCACCCCTCCGCGCCCTTTTACCGTCAAAGAACTCGCATTGTTATCCACTTTCGCTGATCAAGCGGTCATTGCAATTGAGAACGCGCGCTTGTTTAGGGAGACCCAAGAAGCGCTGGAACACCAAACCGCCACCAGCGAAGTACTACGCGTTATCAGTGGCTCGATGGCCGACACGCACCCGGTGTTCGAGAAGATATTGGAAAGCTGTCAGGCATTATTCGGTGTGGAAAATTTGTCCATCAATATCGCGCGCGACGGTCAGCTCTATATCGAAGCGGCTCGTGGCGCGGCGATGGAAGCAGCCCGCAAAGTATTTCCGCTCCCGATAGAAAAAACGCTATCCGGACAGGCAATCCTCGAACGCCGCACAATTCACGTGCCGGATGTTGGCACTGTTCAAGGCCAATTAATCGTTAACTTGCGCATGGTCATTGAGGAGCTGGGCAGTTACACCTTGCTTGTCGCTCCGCTAGTCAAGGAAGGCGTTGGGATAGGCTCAATTGCGCTTGCCCGCGTCCCGCCCAAAGCATTCACTGATAAAGAAATCGCGCTGCTGTCCACGTTTGCGGATCAAGCGGTCATCGCCATTGAAAACGCGCGGCTGATCAACGAGACGCAGGAAGGGCTTGAGCAACAGACTGCGACTGCCGAGATTCTCAAAGTCATCAGCGAGTCGCCAACTAATATCCGACCCATATTTGATGCGATTGCCGAGCGCGCTGCCAAGCTGTGTGGCGCCGCGATGGGGTTGGTGACGCGCGTCGACGGCGATAAAGTTCACTTCGCAGCGCATTACGGCGAGGCAATGGAAGGGGTACGCGATCTGTTTCCGCTGCAGCCAACGCGGGTGTGGCCGAGCACGCGCACCATCATTGACCGCAGGCCGGTGGTCGTCGATGACATGTTCTTAGACGCAGAATTAGCCGAAGTGGCCGACTTCATCGAAGCCTGGGGTTACCACAGTGCGATCGCGGTACCCATGCTGCGCGAAGGCCAGGCGATTGGCTCCATTGTGGTGACCGGGCGCGAGATTGGGATGTTTTCACCGAAGTTAGTAACCCTGCTGCAAACCTTCGCGGATCAAGCCGTCATTGCCATCGAAAACGTGCGTCTTTTTAACGAGACCAAGGAATCACTTGAACAGCAGACGGCGAGTGCAGAGATTCTCAAAGTCATCAGCCAATCGCCAACCGATGTGCAGCCAGTGTTTGATGCAATCGCGGAGCGAGCTGCAAGGCTATGTGGTGCACCATTAGGTTCGGTAACTCGCTACGACGGAGCGCTAGTTCACTTGGCCGCTCACTATGGCGATCCTCTTGCGCGCGTGCAGGACTTCTTTCCCATTGAGCCCCATCGGACGTGGCCGGTCACGCGCACAATTCTCGATCGGGCGCCGGTGCTTGTCCCTGATATGTTCAATGATCCCGAAATGCGCGAGGTTCGGGAAATTCTAGAAGTCTGGGGGTTTCACAGTGCGCTCGCGGTGCCTCTGCTGCGCGAGGGAAAGCCAATTGGATCGATCATCGTCTCTTCTCAAAAGCCGAGTAACTTTTCCGAGAAGCTCGTTAAATTGCTTGAAACGTTTGCCGATCAAGCGGTGATCGCGATTCAGAACGTGCGCTTGTTCCAGGAGACCCAAGAAGCCCGCGCCGCCGCCGAAACCGCTAACGAAGCGAAGAGCTCGTTCCTAGCGACCATGAGCCACGAGATCCGCACGCCGATGAATGCCGTCATCGGCATGAGTGGCTTGTTGCTCGATACCAAACTCGATGCGGAACAGCATGACTACGCGGCAACGATTCGGGATTCCGGTGACGCGCTCCTTACCATCATCAACGACATTCTAGATTTCTCGAAAATCGAAGCCGGGCGCATGGATATAGAGGCGCACCCGTTTGATTTGCGCGAATGCGTGGAGTCCGCGCTTGATTTGGTGAGTTCGCGCGCGGCGGAAAAGCACCTTGACCTTGCCTATCTATTCGAGGGCGATGTGCCAATTGCCATCAACAGCGATGTCACCCGCCTGCGGCAAATCTTGCTGAACCTGCTTGCGAATGCAGTGAAGTTTACTGAAAGCGGCGAAGTGGTACTTACCGTCACCGCACAACCAGGCGATAACGCGAATATCACACTCACGTTCGCCGTCCGTGATACGGGTATCGGTCTTTCGGCGGAGGGCATGAGCCGGTTGTTTCAATCGTTCTCGCAAGCGGATTCTTCCACCACGCGAAAATATGGCGGCACGGGCTTAGGCCTCGCGATCAGTCGCCGTCTGGCGGAATTGATGGGCGGGCGTATGTGGGCCGAGAGCGAAGGCCCCGGTCATGGTTCAACGTTCAAATTCACGGTAGAAGCGCCAATCGCGGAAGCGCCCAACGCGCGCGCGCGGGATTTTGTGGGTCCGCAACCAGAACTGCGCGGTAAACGATTGTTGGTGGTGGACGATAACGCGACCAATCGCCGCGTGCTGGCGTTGCAAGCCGAAAAATGGGGCATGACCTCGCGGGCCACCGAGTCTCCGGCGGAAGCGCTAACTTGGTTAAAAGCCGGTGAACCGTTCGATGCCGCAATCTTTGATATGCATATGCCGGAGATGGATGGCTTGGCGTTGGCGCGCGCGGTTCGCGCGTTACCCAATGCGCTGCCGTTAATGTTATTCAGCTCGCTGGGCCGGCGTGAGGCGGGCGACACGGAAGGCTTGTTCGGCGCGTATCTGATGAAGCCCATGCGCCAGTCGCAATTGTTTGATGCGCTAGCGGGACTCTTGTTGAAAGACGTGCCGGAGCGACCGGTAGCACCGGCAAAACCCACCCTCGATCCCGGCATGGCGGCGCGACATCCGTTACGCATCTTGCTCGCGGAAGACAATGTCGTGAATCAGAAGTTGGCGCTGCGGTTATTGCAGCAGCTTGGCTACCGCGCCGATCTCGCGGCCAATGGCGCGGAAGCGGTGGCCTCGGTTGCCCGACAGGTTTACGACGTGGTGTTGATGGATGTGCAGATGCCGGAAATGGATGGCTTGGAAGCCACCCGACGCATCTGCAAACGCGGTAAAAAACGCCCGCGCATCGTCGCGATGACCGCCAACGCCATGCAAGGTGACCGTGAGATGTGCATCGAAGCCGGCATGGACGATTACCTCACCAAACCGATCCGGGTTGATCAATTGGTGGAGGCATTGGAGCAGGTGCAGGCGCGGAAGGAGACTTAGTATTTGGTGCATGTTGTTGGGGTTCGCTGCGCTCACCCAACCTACAAGATCCATTGGCGGTCATTCAAGCCGTAGGTTGGCGGTGAGCGAAGCGTACCCCAACAAGTGCCGGCAACAACACTAATCGCCGCCAGCAACAACAAATTTTGAGTCTCGTAGATTGACGTGAGCCACGCGAACCCCAACAAAAATTGACGAAAAGCTATCTCCAACGTGGCGGTAAATATCGCGTCTCCGTTTTTGCGTGGATGATTCATTGGTGGAGTCGTTGGGATTCGGATACGGATGTTGGGGTTCGCTGCGCTTACCCTAACCTACAAGATGCCATTGGCGGTCATTCAAGCCGTAGGTTGGCGGTGAGCGAAGCGAACCCCAACAAGTGCCGGCAACAACACTAATCTCCGCCAGTAACAACAAATTTTGAGTCGCTTGCCCAATCTGTGCTTAGCTGGCCCAATCGAATGTAACGATGAATCGAAGACCAAGACCAATCAGCAGCGCGCTGGACAAATCCATGTTTCACTGGATTGAAATGAATGTAGTCCGCGTGGCGTTGCAGATCGTCATCATCCCGAATTTGATGTTCCCAATAACGGCGTTGCCAAATGCCGCGTTCGCCTTTTCGAAGTCGACTTGGCGCAATTGATTCAGACCTTTCAACGCCGCGAGAGAATCCGGCTTTGATGAGACTCCAACGGGTGGGAAAATCTGTATCGTCTGGTGGCAAAGTCCAAATGGAATGCAGATGATTAGGCAATACGAACCAAGCAAGGATTTCGAATGGATGCCGACTCCTCACCGTTCTGGTCACCGCGCGGAGCGTATCGACTTGGGTGACCAACAAGTCATGTGTCCGGTTGGCTAAGTTAACCGTGAAAAAGTAAGTGCCACCTGCGACGTTTGATCTTCGATAACGCATGATTCGCGATCGTGCCGAGGAGTAGGTGGGGTGCGCAAGTCTGCGGTCGGTTCTCGAGTGGAGTTCGGGGTTCGAATGTTGGGGTTCGCTTTGCTCACCCCAACCTACAAAGTGGCGTTGGCGGTAATGTCGGCCGTAGGTTGGGGTGAGCGTAGCGAACCCCAACAAAACCGCGGCACAGTTTAACCGCCAATACGGGCGCCTTACAGCCAAACGCTGGCAAGTTTTCCCACGCAGATGATAGATTCCACGCATGAATTGGAAGCGTGGCGCAGAGGCGCCGCACTCATCTCAATTTAAAAAAAGCATCAGGTGCCCTCATGTCAGACTCGTGCATCGATCACCACATTTTTAATGAGCTCAAGCAAACCGTTGGTGATGAGTTTATCGTTGAATTGGTGACGACGTTTTTTGAAGAAGCCCCGCCGATGCTCGCGGAGCTCCGCCGCGCGCGTGACGCACAAGACGCGGATTCTTTCCGCCGCGCCTCGCACTCGCTTAAAACCAATGCAAATACTTTCGGCGCGCGTGCACTGGGTGAACAAGCCAAAAGTCTAGAGCACGGTGGTATCCCGGTAGATACCGCGCCCCTCGATCAACTCGATCTTACTTACCAAGAAACCGCCGCCGCGCTGCAGGCGCTTCTCGATGGCTGAACGAGGAGCGCGGCTGCTGATCGCAGACGACAACAAGGTTAATCGGCTATTACTCACGCGTAGCGTGCAATTGCAAGGCCACCATGTGACGTCCGTGGAAAACGGCGCGCAAGCGCTTGAATATTTGAAACGCGAGCCGTTCGATCTACTGCTACTCGATATTGAGATGCCTGAAATGGATGGGTTCCAAGTCATGGAACGGCTCGCAGCCGATCCGGTCTTGCGCGATCTGCCGGTCATCGTGACCAGTTCGCTCGACGGTTTAACGCACGTCGTGCGCTGTATCGAACTCGGCGCGGACGACTATCTGCACAAACCGGTCAATCAAGTGCTACTTAAAGCGCGGATCGATTCCAGCTTGGAGAAGAAACGCTTTCGTGATCAGCAAAAAGAGTTGGTGAAGCGTTTCGCCACTTCGGAAGTTGCCGCGGATTTACAGCAATCCGGCTTTGCCCTCGGCGGTCGCCGCGTGCAGGGTACTGTGATGTTCTGCGATATTCGCGGCTTCACCTCGATGGTCGAAACTCAGCCACCGGAAGAGACCATCGAACTGTTGAATACCTACTACGCGCTGATGTTTGAAGCCATTGGCGCGCAAAGCGGCGTGGTCAATCAAATGATCGGCGACGGACTCATGGCCATCTTCGGCGCGCCCCTGCCGCTGCCGGAGCCGGCATTAGCTGCGGTGCGTGCCGCGCTCGACATGGCGGAGATGATTACCTTGCTGAATAGCGAGCGCGCTGCGCTCGGCAAAGCGCCAATTGCGATCGGCATTGGGATCGCGAGCGGTGAAATGATCGCGGGCTATACCGGCACGGACACTCGCGCGACTTATACCTGTATCGGCGACACGGTAAATCTCGCGGCGCGGCTTGAAGCGCACACCAAAGTTGCCGGCCGCACGATATTGCTCGATGGCGATACGCATTCCGCGCTAGCCGGCCGCATGCGTGCGCAAGCGCTCGGTCGCGCGGAACTTAGGGGCAAAGCGCAGGCGGTCGAGGTGTTTGCGGTCGGGGATTAAATCTCCCGTTCTGGCCTTACTCCCAGCCACAGCAAAGCGCCCAAAATATTGAGCGCGCCCATGACATAGAGCGCGGCATTCCAACTCATCTGCTGCGCGATGTAAGGCGTCAATGAGGGTGATAACGCACCACCCAGATTGCCGCCCATGTTCATCATGCCAGCAGCGGTGCCGGCGTAACGTTGCGCGAGATCGATAGTGGTCGCCCAAAAAGCCGCGACGCTCAGCATCAACGTGCCGGTACTCGCGGAGAGAAATACAACGGCCAAGATCGATTGATCGGTGGACGCGCCAAGCAACACCAGCACGCCGGTCAGCAGCATGGCGACGCAACCTAAACCGCTTCGACCAACACGTTTCCCAAAGCGCTTACAAAGGCGATCGCTTACCCATCCGCCAATCGGGCTCGCAATGGCCATCGTCAGAAACGGCGCCATCGTATAGATACCGCCGCTTTGAATTGAAAACCCACGTTCGTTGACGAGATAAAGATAAAACCACGCGAAATAAAAATACGCGTTGTAACCCAGCACCCAATACGCCCCGGTCAAGAACCATAGATCACGACTACCCAACAACTTGCGCCACGGCGTTTTTATCGCCTTCTCAGCGGTGGGCGCGGCGGGCATTGCCAACAATGCGCGTTCGGCGGCATTGACGGCGGGATGGCTTGAAGGAGTATCCGTGGTGTATCGATACCATAACAAAGCGACGATAAGGCCTGCCGCGCCCGTTAGATAGAACGCTTCGCGCCAACCCCACTCCAGCATGATCCAAACGATGAGCGGTGGCGTCAGCGCGCCGCCAAGCGAGCTTCCGCTAATGGTGATGCCGGCAGCGAGCCCGCGCTCGTGCGGCGTAACCCAATTCGCGATCATGCGATTGCTGCTCGGTGGTGCTGCGGCTTCGCCAATCCCGATCAACGCGCGTACCAATGCGAAAGAGCCCACCACGCCGAAGATAGAAGCAAAAAACCAATCGCCGGCGGCCGCGGTCAAGACGGTGAACAACGACCACCAAATGACCGCCCATGCGATGACGCGCCGCGGACCAAACCGATCGCTCAACCAACCGCCCGGGATCTGCGCGAGCGCATAGGCCAAGACAAAGGCGCTAAAAATTGCGCCGAACTCAACCTGCGTTAAGTTGTATTCCGGAATGATGTGTTTGGCCGCAATCGAGATATTGATGCGGTCGACAAACATCAGTACATACACCATGAAAATCAGCGCGACGATGCGCCAGCGAACGATAGTCGGAGAAGCAGTTGGAATCATGGTGGGTTCTTTGCGCTACGAACTGTTATGGTCAGTGAATTTAAGTACACGCAATTCGTGTTTTTTTTAATCGGCAAACTGTCGCCGCGGGCGCGGGAGATCATTCGCGCGGCCAAACTTTAGGTTCCAGTAAGCCCACGAGCGTGCATCAAATATTCCGGGCGGCGCGTGCGTTAAAGTTTCCAAAAACGCCTCTGCTTCGACCACCGCTTTTACGTGCGGCACGTCTTCCGCCGTTCCATAGGTCATAACGTGAGCCATGAAATGAATATGGATCGGCAAGCGCATCAGCAGGGTGTAGGTTGGGCTGACGCAGGAAGCCCAACATTCTTCGGTCAGGGTCGTCGATATCGCGCAATTAATCGTCGTTAGTCTCAATGTCTTTCAATGATTTCCTTGGCGCTTGATTGTTGGGCTTCCTGTGTCAGCCCAACCTACGCTTGCTAATGATCCGCCATGTGATTCTAAAGCGCCCGCGCTGAGACTACGAGCATGCAAGACCGGCCTACCTAAAATCCCGCGAGCGAATATCCAACCTGCCTAAGAGCGCGCTCCAATCATTGAGCTTCTTCGCGATTAAGTGCTGCACACCGTCGGCCGCTTCGAGATGCCCTTCCACCATCATCAAACGCGATTCAAGCAAGGTGCGGCGTTGACGCATCCCCAGTTTGGGCCACACCACCACGTTCACCATGCCGTCTTCGTCTTCCAGCGTGACAAAGACCGTGCCGCTGGCGGTTGAAGGACGTTGGCGCAGCGTGACGAGGCCGGCCAGGCGCACGGGGGTGCCGTGGCTCAGTTGCGTGAATTCGCGCGAGCGTAAGCAACGGCGTGCTTTTAATTGTGCGCGCAAGAGGCGCAACGGATGCGGGCCCAGCGACAACCCGGTGCTCGTGTAATCCGCGATGACGGTTTCGCCGGCGGTCGGTACGGGGAGCGATACCGCGGATTCCGGTATGGCTTGCGCGTCGAGCAGGGGACGGCTTGCTTCCACGCCTTCCACCGCCCAGCGTGCGCGATGGCGGTGGCCGGCCAAGCCGCGCAAGGCACCGGCCCCGGCGAGCAAGCCGCGTGCTCGGGCATCGAGCGCGGCACGCCTACAGAGATCGTGCACATCCGCAAAAGCACGCACCGCGCGGGCAGTGACGAGCCGCGCGGCATCGGCTACTTTAAAGCCGTTGATTTCGCGTAAACCTAGTCGCAATGCGGGTTGGGCGGTTTCCGCATGAGGCTCTAACATCGAGTCCCACTCACTAAAGCGCACGTCCACCGGCCGCACCTCGATGCCATGCCGGCGCGCGTCTTGGACTAATTGATTGGCGGTATAAAAACCCAGCGGTTGTGAGTTCAGCAAGGCGCAGGTGAATGCCGCCGGTTCATGGCATTTCAACCAGCAACTGACATAGGTGATGAGGGCAAAACTCGCGGCATGCGATTCCGGAAAGCCATAGCTGCCGAAGCCTTTGATCTGCTCAAAAATCTGCAAAGCGAATTCGATGCTATAGCCGCGCGCCTGCATGCCTTCGACGATCCGATCGCGAAAATACTCAAGCCCGCCGCGCCGCTTCCAGGCGGCCATCGAACGTCGCAGGCGATCGGCTTCGCCCGGCGTGAAGCCGGCGGCGACGATCGCAAGTTGCATGACCTGTTCTTGAAACAACGGCACGCCGAGTGTGCGTGCAAACACCGGCCGCAATTCCGGCGATGGATATTCGACCGGCTCCAAGCCTTGCCGCCGGCGCAAATACGGATGCACCATTTTCCCTTGAATAGGGCCGGGCCGCACGATCGCGACTTCGATCACCAGATCGTAGAACGTCGCCGGTTTCAAACGCGGTAGCATCGCCATCTGCGCGCGCGATTCGATTTGGAATACCCCTACCGTGTCCGCCTTTTGAATCATGCGATAAGTGGCGAGATCTTCGGCCGGGATCGTCGCCGGCGTTAACTCACGCCCGCGCACCGTGCGCAAGAGGGCGAGACATTTACTCACGCAGGTCAGCATGCCAAGCGCTAAACAATCCACCTTGAGCAGGCCTAAGGTTTCTAGATCGTCCTTGTCCCATTGGATGATCGTGCGCTCCGGCATGGCGGCGTTTTCCACCGGCACCAAGTGATGCAAGGGTTGCTCGGAGATCACAAAACCGCCCACATGTTGCGATAAATGGCGCGGTGCATCGAGTAACTCACGGGTGACCGCGACCACCCGCTTCAAGAGCGCACTCGCCGGATCGAAACCGCGCTCTTGCAACCGATCATCGAGCGGGCTCTCACCATCCCACCAGGACACCGCGCGGCTTAATTGCTCGAGTTGATCTTCCGGCAGGCCCAGTGCTTTGCCTACATCGCGGATCGCGCTTTTGGGGCGATAACAAATGACGGTGGCGGCGAGTGCCGCCCGCTCGCGACCGTATTTGGTATAGAGGTATTGAATGATTTCTTCACGCCGCTCGTGCTCGAAATCGACATCGATATCCGGCGGCTCGTTGCGTTCTTTGGAGATAAAACGTTCGAACAACAAGGTGTAGCGCGCGGGATCAACCTCCGTGACGCCTAGCGCGAAACACACCGCGGAGTTCGCCGCCGAGCCACGGCCTTGGCACAAAATGCCGCGGCTGCGCGCATAACGCACGACATCGTGCACGGTTAAGAAAAAAGGCTCGTAGCGGAGTTCCGCGATCAGCGCGAGTTCGTAATCGATGAGTGCACGCACTTTATCCGGCACGCCCTGCGGCCAGCGCCAGGCCGCGCCCTGTGTGGTTAATTCACGCAGCCAACTCGTCGCGTTATGTCCTTCCGGTACGAGTTCATGGGGGTATTGATAACTCAACTTGCCGAGATCAAAAGTGCAACGGCGCGCGATGGCGACTGACTCTTGCAACAGGGCGGGCGGATAGATTGCGTCTAAGGCAGTGCGAGTGCGTAGATGTCGTTCGCCGTTTGGAAAGAGATAACGTCCGGCGGCGGCCACCGTGGTGTGGTGACGGATTGCGGTGAGCACATCCTGCACGGCGCGGCGTTTACGCACATGCATGTGCACGTCACCGCTCGCGACCGCGCGCATGTCGAGTTGCTCGGAAAGCGCCAGCAGATTGGTCAGTCGTGCGCGGTCATCCTCGCCGCGATGCAGCTCAACCGCGAGCCACACGCGTGAACCGAAAAGCGTTTTGAGCCATCGTCCTTCATCGACGGCGTCGGCATGAGGAAGGTTCTCAGCGGTGGTGAACGGCGGTAACCACAGCGCCAACACGCCGAGCAGATTGCAGGTCAAGTCGGCGCGGCTTACGGCATAGGTACCCTTTGCCGCGCGTCGGCGGCCGGCGGTAATGAGTCGACACAAATTGGAATAACCCGCGGCATTTTCCGCGAGTAGTATCAGTTTCACGCCATCCTCCAGCGTGAGTTCGGTACCGACGATAAGCGGCAGCTCGAATTCGCGCGAGGCTTCGAGCGCGCGGACGAGCCCTGCGAAACTACATTCATCCGTGATCGCGAGCGCCTGATAACCGTTGCGCTTGGCGCGGGCAAAGAGTTCGCGCGCGCTCGACGCGCCGCGGCCAAAGCTGAAATGCGATAGGCAATGCAGTTCGGCGTACGCGGTCATGCGAACCATCCGTGCAGCATCCAGGTGCCGCTGTGCGCACCGGCCGGCCGGAACACCCAGGCACGTTGACCTTGATGGGTTTCCGCCACGTAATAATCGCGGCGGACATCGTCGCCATCCCACCAACCGGCTTCGATGCGTTCGGGGCCTGTGATAATCCGCAATTCTCCACCCGGCCACGGCACGGGCTGTGGCAATAGCCACGATGGCCGCGGCGGTAGCGCCAACGGTGCGGGCTCCGTCTTAAGTTGCGTGACGCGGCGCAGGCTGTGTTCCGGACGTGGATCGGCTTGCGGTTCCAGTTGGCCGAGCGCTTCTTCACCCAAGCGTGCTCTTAAGCGTTCGCGTAGCGCCACCCATGAAGTGTTCTCTTGTGCGCGGCTTGCGAATAAATCACGCAACGCCGGAATAAACGGCGGTAACTCCGGCGCGCGCAGCTGTAGGCCGCGCGCCGCCGCCGGTAAGCGCACGCGTTCTAAACGCGTGCGGCAGAGATCGAACAAATGGGTCGGATCGCGGCTTGGACTCAACAGGCCAAGCGTAATGACGGTGGGCGGAAGTTCGGCGTGCAATAGTTTGAGCTCGAAACGCTGCACGCCGCGATCGCGCTGGAGGAGATAGAGCGTGAGATCGCCAAGCATCCGGCGCAGCGGAAACAACAACGCCTGGGTATGGGCGAGTTCGTAATTGAACTCAAGCCGCGATTCGAAAAGATCGGGCGGTTGGTAATACTCGCGCGGATCGGGCTCTCTGCCTTGCAGGCGATCAAGCAAAGTCACCACAGGCGAACCGAAGCGACGTAGTAGCCCATCGCGCGGCAGTGCGAGCAACTGGCCGAGATGACGGATCCCCATGCCGTGTAGCGCCGTAATGACTGAATCGGCAAGCGGTGCGGCGGCGAGCGGCACATTGCGCAGCGCATTTGTTAGGCGTTCGGGTGATGTGAGCGCGGCACCGTCTTGCGCCTGCGCGAGCACGCCGGCGGCAAGTGGGGTGGGCGCTAGCGCCAGCCGATGTTGAAAGCCGAGTTCGGTCAAATCTTGGCGCAAACGTTGCGCGAACCGCGGCCAGGGGCCGAATAGTCCTAAACTCGCTTGAACTTCCAGCAGGAGGATTTGCTCGCGTTCAAGACAAACGAGCGCACTGTATTGATAAGCCCACGCCGCGAGCAGCGCTTGTAGGTGGGTGAGTGTGTGGGGGTCGTATTCGATGCAACCGAAATGGGAGACCAAAGTATGCGCGGCATTCAGCGGTAACCCGGCGCGCAAACCCACGGCCTGTGCCGCGCGATTCGCCGCCAAGACAGTGCGCCGCTGCGCAGTACCGGTGACGAGCACCAGCGGCTCTTCAGGCGATGGATGCTGGCGGAGGACTCCATCGAGCGCCAAGTGCGGCAAATAGATCCCGGCCCACAGCATGGCATACCATCAATGGCGCGCCGAACGGAGCGCGACCGCCCCAGCCGGCGGTGCGCTGCCACGGCATTTGAGGACACGCAATGCAATGCCGGTCGCTTGGTACTCGATGCACAGCCGTAGCGGCGCGGGCGAGGGATTGCGGGCCATCGCGAGTGCGCGAAATATAAATCCAAGGGTGTTGCCGCTGTCGGCGGCGACTTGCAAACGCCGCAGTGCTTTGTCGTCTGCACTCTTCGGCCAGCCCAACACAGCGCTGCAACAACCGGCGCGCAAAGCTTGCTCCATCGCCCACAAAGCATCCGTGCCGGTAGCTTCCACGACATGCAATTGGGCGAGCCGCACACCGGCTTTTTGCCAGGCCGGCGCGTAAGGGCAGAAGGGCGGGGCGATGGCCAGAATGGGTCTGGCTTGCGTGCTCAAATTGGCGAGCGTGGGCAACAGGAGCGAGAGTTCGCCTTGCCCGGTGGCATCGCTCAATACTTCGACCAGACCGTGCTCGGGCCAGCCTTGTGACGGCAGCAAGGCATCAAGAGCGGTGAGGCCGGTTGAATAAGGGCGATGTACCGGCCGCGCCTGCGCGCGCCCACGCCAAACCTGTTGGTTGGCGAGCAAGGTATCCAGTGGTGCAGAAGCGGTAGTCACGCCCGTCGCACCAAGCCGCAATACAGGCCTTCGATTGCAAAATCCGCGGTAGGTAGGACTTCAAGTGGCGCATAGTCGGCATTGTGTGGCAGGAGTAACACACGCCCAGGTTCGCAATTCAGGCGTTTGACGGTGAACTCGTTATCTAGCCGCGCGACGACGATCTCGCCGTGCTCGGCGACCGGGGTGTGGTGCACGGCGATGAGGTCGCCGTCCAGGATCCCTTCCTCCTGCATCGAATCCCCCTGCACCCGTAGCAGGTAATGCGGAGTACGGGAGAAGAGGGCGCGGTCAAGGACGAGGTGCGGGGCCTCTTCTTCGCTAGCCGGGCCAATTGGTGAACCTGCGGCGACGCGGCCGCGGATGGGCAGGACGAGTGTCGTCGCCCTTATTTTGATGGGTGTCCTGAATTTATTTCGATGGGTGTCCCCGAATTGCCCTGCCGAGCCCCCGCCCAATTCAATGGGCAATTCGATGGGTGTCCCCGAATTTGGGTCATCCCAATCAGTGGGTGTCCCGTTATTACCGTTATTAAAATCGCCGAAGCCCGAATTGATGGGTGTCCTCAATATCCGGATCCCCCGTGCCTTCCCGGGCAGGAGTTCTAAATAGCCTTTGGTGGCAAGGGCGGCTAGGTGTTTTTGCGCGGCCCGAGCCTGATTGAATTCAAAGGCTTGCGCGATCTCGGCCAGGGTCGGCGGCAGCCCATGTGCGGCAATGCGGGCGACTACAAAGTGAAGGATGGCCTGTTGGCGTCGAGTGAGTGCTTCCATAGGTACAAATATATGTACCTTTTGGGAAGGGTGCTAGCGGGTTATCGATTTAGTGGGTGTCCCAAAATTTATATGGACCCGCAGCGCTATAATTTTTGAATGGACACCCCGACTATCGCGACGCAACTTCGCGCCCCGTTAAACATGGCGGCTGAGGTCGTATGCGCTTATCTCTTTGGGAGCCAGGCACGCGGGGAGGCCGGCCCAGACAGCGATCTGGATATCGCGGTACTCCTCGATACCGCACCACCGGCAACGCTGGTAGGGCTACGTGATGATTTAGCCCGCGCGCTCGAAGAGACCGTACGCCGGCCGGTCGATTTAATCGTGCTGAACCATGCCGAAGCTGACCTTATTCATCGCGTGTTGCGTGATGGAGTACTGCTCATCGATCGCGATAAGGCAGCCAGGATCCGTTTTGAAGTACGCGCACGTAATGAGTACTTCGATCTCGCGCCGGTGCGGGAGCGTTATCGGCAGGCAAGGTCCGAGCACGCATGACCGATCCTGACTTGGTCGCCAAGCAACTCGCGTTCATCGAAACAATGCTCGCCGATCTCCAACGCCTCGCACGCCCCGTCGCGATTACTACCGACCTTCGCGAAGAACGTTTCGTCGCGCATACCCTGCAGATGGCAGCGCAGGCTGCACTCGATGTCGCGTCACATATCGTCTCTGACGAGCGTTTAGGCGAGCCGAAGACGAACCGAGAAATGTTTCTGTTGCTGGAGAGCGCAGGCTGGATCGATCACGATCTTGCGGCTCGTATGCAGGCGATTGCAGGTTTCCGTAATCTCGTAGTGCACGGCTACGCCAAAGTTGATCCGAATATATTGGTCGACATCCTGCTCCATCACGTGAACGACTTTGTGCAATTCGTCACGGCGATCCGTCGCCGCGCTTAAGGATCTTGTCGATCTGACTCACAGCTTGCTGGATCCACAAGTCCCCGCCTAGACTGCCGGCTTGCTCGTCCACACGGAAAATTTTTCGAATGAAAATTTATTCTTGGAACGTCAACGGTCTACGCGCGGTATTGAAGAAAGGCGTGTTCTATCCGTTTCTGACGCAACATCAGCCGGACATTCTCTGCCTGCAGGAAACCAAGGCCGAGCGTGAACAAACCGAAGTCGATTTACCGGATTATCACGAATACTGGAATTCCGCGATTAAAAAGGGCTATTCAGGTACGGCGATATTTTCCAAGCAGGAACCGCTCACCGTCAGCAAAGGTTTTCCGTCAGCGTTTGCGAAAAAATATCAATTAGGCGACGAGTATGGCGATGCCGCGGACGAAGGGCGCGTCATTACCGCGGAGTACGCCCAGTTCTACGTCGTCACGGTGTACACCCCAAATGCGAAAGAAGACTTAACCCGCCTGCCGCTACGTCACCAACAATGGGATCCGGCGTTTCTCGCTTACTGCAAGCAATTGGAGAAGACCAAACCGGTCATTTTCTGCGGCGATCTCAATGTGGCGCATACGGAACTCGATCTCGCCAATCCCAAACCCAATCGCGGCAAGAAGGGTTTTACCGACGAAGAACGCGAAGGTTTCCAGAATTTCGTCGACGCGGGGTTTATCGATACCTTGCGGCTATTCAAACAAGGCAATGGCCATTACACCTGGTGGAGCCATTTCGCCAACGCGCGTGCGCGCAATATCGGATGGAGAATCGACTATGTGTTGGTCTCACCGCAGCTAAAAGGCGCGGTGCAAGCCGCCGAGATCCATCCGAATGTCCTCGGCAGCGATCATTGTCCGGTCAGCATCACGCTGTCGCTGCCCGTGTAATTCGATACCCCAACTGCGGAAAATGAACATGCACCTCACCTGTCAGTGCATGGCTACGTTTTAGCGTCACGCGCGTCGCGTCACAGAAAACTAATTTTCCGGACACCGCCGGAGAAGTCTTCGCCACCGGCTCGACGACGATGTTGCAGCCCACCGGCAGCGCGGGGGCGTCCGTTTTTTCTTCGACTGTATGTGGTGAGGCGGCGCGCGCTTCGGCAAGTGCTTCCGTGTCAATCATTTCCATTCGTGTGCCATGACCAAGCGCCGCGATGTGCTGCATCCACGTATGCAATGTCGCGGAGGGAAAAAATTCATGGCGTAACCGATGTTCAAACTGGTTCAAAAACCATAGCCCGTGATAAAGCGCTAAATCCGCAAGACTCGGGGCCGCACCGAGCAGAAACGGGGATGTGTGTGATACGAGGTTGTTAACTTCCGCGGCGACGGCGCGCAGCTGCGTCGCGGCATCCCGGCCCGCTTGTTGCGTGCGGACAAGAGACGGCGGATGTTTACCCCGCATCGCCGCGCGATCGGCATGAAACTCTTCCGGCAAGCTGGCCGCATTCGCGCCCACCACGGCGCGCGCGCAGTGCCAAAAGAAATCGCCTTCGGCCCATGTCTCGAGCGCGCGGCACAAACCAACTTGCCCATTTGGAAACAGCGTCGGGTGTGGATAACGATGTTCCAACTCGTCAGTGATCAACCGCGTATCGCAGTAAACATCGGCGCCAATTTGTAAGCTCGGCGTGTGCCGATAGCCGCCCGTCAGCGCCGTATAGTGCGGCTTAGGTAGCGTCGCCGGGATGATGACGGAACGCCACGCCAAGCCTTTTAAACCGAAGATGAGTCGAATCTTCTCGGAAAAAGACGAGATGTCGTAGTGGTGCAAGATGAGTTCGGGCATCGGCGCATGATAACAAGCGCGCTACACTTGCCGCATGTGCGGACGCTATGCGCTTTACGGCCCTTTTCACAGCGACGATCCGGCCTGGCAAGACGGCTGGATGGAGATCGTTGAAAACCCGCTTGCCGAGATCGCGCGCTACAACATCGCGCCGACGCAGACCATGCCGGTTGTCGTGCTCACGGATGGCGAACCCGCCGTCAAACCCATGCGCTGGGGGTTAATTCCGCATTGGGCAAAAGATCTGAAAATCAGTTACTCCACCATCAACGCGCGCGCCGAGGAACTCACCGGTAAACCCAGTTACCGCCAACCTTGGCGTGCAGCACAGCGCTGTTTGGTGCCGGTCACTGGCTGGTATGAGTGGCAAGAATTCACGCCGAAAACCAAACAGCCGTATTACTTTCACGCTCAAGATGCCCGCAATCCAATGATGTTTGCGGGACTCTGGTCACAGTGGGGCAGTGCCGACGATGTGCTGTTCAGTTACACCATCATCACTACCGCCGCGCTCGACATCGTGCGCGAAGTGCACGATCGCCAACCGCGCGTGCTCGCCACTCGCGACTGGTTACCGTGGCTCACTGCTGGCGTGCAAGAGGCGGAGCACTGGCTACAGCCGGAGTCGATTCCGGTGACCTATCACAAGGTGGGTAATGCGGTTGGCAATGCGCGGAATGAAGACGCTAGATTAGTATTGCCACTTCCGCAAAAATGAAACCCCGCCGAAGCGGGGTTTGGTAGCTTAAAGGAGATCATCTCTTACAACACCACGGAGGCGATGTTCGTCACCTGGCGGCCTAATTAGGCAGATGGCGCTATGGCTCATCAGCACCTGCCAGTTCGGATAAGCGCTCGTACGCACGTTTATCCATCGGCTCCGGCCTACTTCGTGCGGTATTCCCACCGCACTGGGTATGATCTTAAGTGTAGTTCGCGACCGTGATTTCGCAAGCCGGCTTTGTCGCAAACTGTGACGGCACTGATTTATCTCAATTTAAGGATCACTCATGAGTACACATCGCATCGCGGTCATCGCCGGTGACGGTATTGGTCTTGAAGTCGTGCCGGAAGGATTGCGCGCACTCGACGCCGCCTCGCGACGTTTTGGTATTTCACTCGCGTTCGATCATTTCGATTTCGGATCGTGCGCGTATTACGTCAAACACGGCGCGATGCTGCCCGCGGATTGGAAAGACCAAATCGGCGGGCACGATGCGATATTTTTCGGCGCGGTGGGTTGGCCCGCAACGGTGCCTGATCACATCTCCGTGTGGGGTTCGATTTTGACTTTTCGGCGCGAATTCGATCAGTACGTGAATTTACGCCCGGTGCATTTGATGCCGGGGATCGCGTCGCCGCTCGCCAATCGCGCGCCCGGCGAAATCGATTTTTACGTCGTGCGGGAAAATACCGAAGGCGAATACAGCAACATGGGCGGGCGCATGTTCCAAGGGACACCGCGCGAGATCGTCGTACAAGAAACAGTGATGACCCGCACAGGCGTTGATCGTGTATTGAAATTCGCCTTTGAACTCGCCGCCAAGCGACCGAAAAAACATCTCACCTCGGCCACCAAATCGAATGGGCTGTCGATCAGCATGCCGTTCTGGGATGAGCGCGTGGCAGCAATGGCCAAACAATTTCCCGGTGTGCGCGTCGACCAATATCACATCGATATATTGACCGCGAACTTTGTCATGCATCCGGATTGGTTTGATGTTGTTGTCGCCAGTAATTTGTTTGGCGACATCCTGTCGGATTTAGGGCCGGCGTGCACTGGCACTATTGGAATCGCACCGTCCGCCAATGTTAATCCGGAACGCACCACGCCGAGTTTGTTCGAACCCGTGCATGGTTCTGCGCCGGACATCGCCGGCAAGGGGATCGCAAACCCAATTGGGCAGATCTGGTCGGCAGCGCTGATGCTGGAATTCTTAGGGTATCAAGGGGCGCATGATGCGATATTCAATGCGATCAAAGCAGTACTCGCGGCGGGGCCGAAGCACGCGCCACTCACGCGTGACATCGGCGGCACTGCCGGCACGGTGGAGTTAGGCAAGGCGATCGCGGAGGCGATTTAGGATCGTTGGGGTTCGCTTTGCTCACCCCAACCGGCGACAACGTATCAATGCAGCCGCGGCTTATACCAAAAATCGCGCCGATCGACGGAGGCAATGTTGAGTTCCAGCACACGTCCGTCACGCTGCACCGTCAGTGGGATCTCCGTACCGGCATGGCCATACGACCAAATCGCGCGAAAACAGGCCGCTAGTTCGCGCACTGGTTGCCCTGCCACCGCTAACACCACATCGCCTGGTTTGATGGTTTTGGCGGCGGGCCCGGATTGATAGAGACCGACGACCAGCAATTGCCCTTGCATGTGGGACACGAACATTCCAAGCCACGGTCGCGCCGGCTTTAATGTGCGTCCGTAAGTCAGAAGTTCCGGCAAGATGGGGTGCAGCAAATCGACTGGTACGCTCATGTTGCCGGCAATAGCCGGTTCCCCATGCGCGACTTGATCCATAAAGAGCGAGCCAATCGCACATACCTTGCCATCGGGCCCCAACACCGCCGCGCCACCCCAATTCGGATGCGGAGGGGCGGTGAATAGCGCTTCATCCAGCACGTATTCCCAATACCCCGCGAATTCCTGCTTGGCTATCACCGCCGCGGTGAGCGCCTGTGAAGCACCACCGTGGCCGGCCACAACCACACTCTGGCCGACGCTCAGCTGTTTAATACTGCCAAGCTCAAGCGGACGCGCGGACATCTTACCAAGCGCTTGTACAAGACCAAATCCGGTTTCGTAGTCGTAGGCAACCACATCGCCCGTGACCACGCCGCCTTTGTCATCGAGCACCCACACCTGTTCGGCTTCCGTGATCAAGTAGCCGATGGTAAGGATAAGGCCGGGGGATTCGATTAACACGCCATGTCCCGCACGCTCCGTCCCCAGCACGCTAGCCGTAAACGCCGCGTCCGGTACCTGCACACGCAGCGATACCACGGCGGCGAGTGCGGCATTTAAGTCGTAGCGCACCTCGTCCTGCGTCGGCATTAACTCTTCAGGGATTTCGCGGCTGTAGTCTTCGCTCATGCGGGCGTGGTTAGGCGGGTTTCCATACCGGGAAGCGTAGCAGAACGGACGGGCTGCAGGGGAACCGGTCGCGGGTCTCCGCTGAACTGTTACGAAGGCGCCGCATGCGCTAACGTGGTGCTGGCGCCGGCTCGCGGAGACGGTCCGGTACACTTCAACAAAATTCGGGGAGGATTTCATGAGCGATGAACAAGCCGCCAAAGGCCGCGCCTTACTTGAACGTTTGACTGATAATCCGGGCGCGCTCGATCGTTTCCCCAAACGCTTTCGCGACTACACACTAGAGCATCTTTTCGGCGACGTTTGGCAGGGCAATGCGCTCGCGTTGGAAGAACGCTCGCTCGTCACCTGCACCATTCTGACCGCGCTGGCACGCGAACCCGAACAACGTTTCCACTTCGCCGCCGCGCGTCGTTTAGGCATTTCGCGCGACAAGCTGGTCGAGATGATCACGCACGCCGCGCACTACGCCGGTTGGCCGAATGCGGTCGGCGCGCTGCGCAGCTTGGAAGAGGTGTGGCCGAGCGCGGAGTGAAGATGCGGAAGCGGTATTCGCCAGTTGCGGTAAAGATGCTTTAAATCGATAGACTTGGGGGGGCCATGCGCCAGCTTGTGATGGTGCTGAAGTTAATCTCGCCGGTGTTTTTAGTGGTGGCGGCGCTTCACCTGATACTCGGCTTGAATGCGGATGTCTTACTCGGCGCGAAGCTCTCTGCGGTGATCATCCACGAGCCATCGCTGAGCAGTCAGAATCGTTTTTATGGCGTGGCGTTCGCGTTCTATGGCATCGTGCTCTATCTCTGTGCAACTGATTTGGAACGTTACGCGCCAATTTTTAAGTCGCTGCTCTGCGTATTCTTCTTGGCGGGTGCGGCGCGTTTTGTCGCGTGGTATGAGCATGGTGCCCCGACGCTGTGGGTCAAGCTCTTGCTCGTCTCGGAGTTGGCGCTGCCACCGATACTTTATTTTTGGTATTTGAGTGCACGGCGTAACTGAATAATCGTGCAGAATGTTGGTGCATAGGGGAGGTTCCATGTCAGAAATCACCACCGTCGATGCGTTATTATCCCGGCAGCAAATCGCCGATGTCATTTATCGCTATGCCCGCGGCATTGATCGCCGCGACTTTGAACTCGTGCGCAGCTGCTACCACTCGGATGCGTACGACGACCACGGTAGTTTTAAGGGAACTGTGTCTGACTTTGTCGCCGCCGCGGATTCGTTCACCGCGCGTTGGACGGCTACGCAACATTTCATGGGCAATATGCTGATTGAGATTGAAGGAGAGGTCGCGCGCGCGGAAACTTACGCGGTTGCCTATCATCGGCGCGAAGATGCGGATGGTCACGGTAAGGACGATGTCATGGGCATTCGTTATGTCGATCGCTTTGAGCGACGAAGTGGAGTTTGGCGTATCGCCTACCGGGTGGTTGCGACCGAGTGGCGACGCGTCGATCTGGTATCGGGTGCGCGGGGGCGTGGTCAAACAGGGGTGTGGGGCACGCGGGATGCAAACGACGTGCTGAATTGGATATTGACGGCGCAGCCGCCGTCTGCGTAACTCGCGCGTCCGATAACATTAAGTTACTTGTCATCCATGACTGATGCCGCAAAGCCTGGCGCGCTCGCCGGAATTAAAGTTGCCGATTTTTCGCATTTTGTCGCGGGACCGATCTGTACGTTGATCTTGAGTGATCTCGGCGCGGACATCATCAAAATCGAGAAAATCGACGGTGGCGATGACTTTCGCCGCATCGGCCCGCGCTTTCCGCCGCAAGAAACCACACCCTTCATCTGGGCCAACCGCAACAAACGCAGTATCGCACTCGATCTGCAGTCGGAAGCGGGTCAGGCTGTCGCGCGCGACATCGTCGCGCAAGCTGACATCTTGGTGGAGAACTACTCCACCGGCGTGATGGCTCGCTTCGGATTGGATTACGAGACACTCGCCGCACGGCATCCCAAATTGATCTACTGCTCCATCTCGGCGTACGGCCGTACGGGCCCGCTCGCCGATCGCTTGGGGTTCGATCCAATCACACAAGCCGAAAGCGGGTTCATGGCATTGAACGGTGAGCCCGCCGGCGTGGGTGTGCGGACAGGGCCATCCATCATCGATATCAGCACCGGCATGATGGCGTCTAATGCGGTGTTGGCGGCCCTGTTCGCGCGCGACCGCGTGGGCCGCGGTCAGTACATCGAATGCGCGTTGTTCGATCAGGCCGTATACATGGCCGGCTTTCATCCGCTGAACTATTTGATGACCGGCAAAGAGCCGCAACGCATGGGCAATAGCAGCCGCGATGCGGTACCGGTTGCGGTCTTCGAAACCGCGGACGGCCCTATTTTTATTGCGTGCGCGAACGATCGCACCTGGCAGCGAATGGCCGCGCAGGCGCTCGCGCGGCCGGATTTGGCCGAACATCCACATTACGCAAGGATTGCCGACCGTAACGCCCGCTACGCGGAACTCATGCCGCTGCTCGACGAGATCCTTCGCACACAAAGCCGTGAAGTATGGCTGGCACGCCTGCGCGAAGCCGGCGTACCGGCCGGCGCGGTCAACAAAGTCTCGGAAGCGTTTGATGGTCCTGAGATCGCGGCACGCGGCATGTTAACGCAGGTGCCGCACCCCACCATCGGCACGGTGCCGAATGTGGCTTTGTCGTTCAAACTTGCCGACACTCCGTTACGCGCGCCGGTAGCGGCGCCGTTACTCGGCCAGCATTCGCGCGATGTTTTAACGGAATTAGGCTATGCCACTGAACGTGCGGATGCGTTAGTCGCAGAGGGGGTCGTTAAGGTAACGGAAGGATAATCGTCCGCTGTATTTGCGAGCGTATTGGAGTCGACGCTTTTTCGTAGGTTGGGGTGAATGCAACGAACCCCAACAATAGCGTGGCGGTGCTCTGCACCGTTGGGGTTCGCTTGCGCTCACCCCAACCTACCCGTTAATTCTAAGACTCCTAGTTTTCCCGCGCTCCCATCCGCGCCCGATCATGCGGCCGGTTGAAATCGAGATCAGGCCCCACGGAGACGATGCGATGTGGGTTCACGCTCTCATGCGAGCGGAAATAATGATGCCGGATGTGCGGGAGATTGACGGTCGCCGCAATCTGGCCAGTTTGATAGATGTCGCGGACATAGTTATCGATGTTCGGGTAATCGACGATGCGCCGTCGATCGCATTTGAAATGTGTGACGTACACGGCATCGAAGCGTACTAAGGTCGGCCATAAGCGAATATCGGCTTCGGTCAGCCGATTGCCGGTGAGAAAGCGAGTGGCTTTCAGTTGCGCTTCGATTTTGTCGAGCGCGGCGAACACCTCGGCCACCGCCTCATCGTACGCCGCTTGCGTAGTAGCGAAGCCGCTGCGGTAAACGCCGTTATTGAGCGGGTTGTAAATCGCGGTATTCCATGTGTCGATCGCCGCACGTAACTCAGCGGGATAATAATCGCCGGGTGTCGCGCCTAATCCATCGAATGCGCTGTTCATCATCCGGATGATTTCCGAACTCTCATTACTCACCACCGTATGTTGTGCGCAATCCCATAACACCGGTACGGTCACCCGGCCCGAATAACGGGGATCGGCTTTGACATAGAGTTCGTACAAGCGCGTAAGACCATACAAGCGATCGCCGCTGACATCGGCAAAGTTCTGCGTGAACTCCCAGCCCTGCGCACCCATCAATGGGCTGACTACCGAGACATCGATGAAATCTTCTAGCCCTTTGAGATGCCGATAAATCAAGGTGCGATGCGCCCACGGGCAGGCGTAAGACACATACAAGTGATAACGCGCAGGAGCCACGGCGAACCCGCCGCGCCCTGATGCGCCAGGGGCGCCGTCGGGCGTAAGCCAATTTCTAAACTGCGCTTGGCTGCGCTCAAAGCGTCCACCGGTACCCTGCGTGTCGTACCACTGATCGTGCCACACGCCGTCGACAAGTAAGCCCATCACTCCTCCCTTGCTTCTATTAGATCTGTAACTCCACGACCACCATCGATTTCGGTGGCTGAATTGCGGTTCGTTGAGCCGCAAAGTAACGGCGGCGGATCTCCACGCCATCGACGAGTGATCCGATCTCGTACCCAAGTGCCGCGGCGTCGCGCAGAAACGCTTGGCAATCGAGCATGCCAAGCACCGGTTCGCCGCGCCGCGCGGTAAATCTCGCCATCTCCTCCATGAGCGCGCGCTCATCGCCCGCGGTGACGGGTGTGGGCAATACATCCAAGTACACGACGCTGCCCGGCGCGAGTATGGCGCGTAAGGTTTGTAATGTCGCCAGCGTGGCGGCCGGTGGTAGGTACATGACCACCCCGAGCCACGACACTAACGCCGGTTGCGCTGGATTAAAACCCGCGCCGTGCAACGCCACGCGCAAGTCGCCGGCGTGGAAATCAATCGGCACATAGTGAAGCGAGAGTTCATCCACTCGTGAGCGCCCAAGATGCCCGAGAAATTTCTGCTTTTGACGTTGCGTCGCGGGGTGGTCGATTTCAAAAAAACGACAGCCGGTCTGCGCGCCAAAGCGCGCGACCGTGGTGTCATATCCCGCACCGAGGATGATGCATTGCGCAAGACCTTCCGCAAGACGTGCGCGAAGCGCGTCTTCCACCACGCGAGCCCGCCCCAAGACTTCACCCTCGATGGCGCGCAGTTGCCCAAGCCTTAGATCGATGGCGAGCTCAGCCAGAGGGTTATAACGCAGGAACCAATTCAGTAGGGTCGGTAAAAATTGCTCGGCAAGTGGATCGCTCAGCACGAGCGGCGCCGCGTCGTGCAGATAATGTCGTGCACGCACGATGGCGGTCAGAAGCGCCGTGTGGCTGGCGCGGCCCGAGGCAAGGCGAGACATTGAGTCTTTCGGGAACGTTTCGTCGCCCAGCATAACCACAGTATCCGCCCGGCCATAGCGGCTGTGGCGAGCGGCCAAATCGCGGATAATTCGCGCATGGCAGCGGCAACCTCAGGTTGGGAGTTTTTTATCGATCGCGGCGGCACGTTTACCGATGTCGTCGCGCGGCGCCCCGATCGACGTTTGGTGACCTATAAACTGCTATCGGAAGATCCGACGCAATATGCCGATGCCGCGCTCGAAGGGATCCGCCGTGCATTACAACTCGCGCCGGGCGAACCCATTCCCACCGCGCAAATCGCCGCCGTGCGCATGGGCACGACCGTCGCCACCAACGCGTTGCTCGAACGGCGCGGGGCATCGACCTTGCTCGTCATCACGCGTGGTTTTGGCGATGCATTGCGGATCGCGTATCAACACCGGCCTCAATTGTTCGCCCGCCACATCGTGCTGCCCGAAATGCTCTATCGCGCGGTGCTTGAAGTCGACGAGCGGATCGATGCACATGGTGAGGAACTCATCGCGTTGCAGGAACCGCAGGTGCAGGCGGAATTGAAGCGTCATTACGACGCGGGCTTGCGCGCCGTCGCCATCGTTTTCATGCATGGCTATCGATACCCGCAACACGAAGCGCGAGTTGCGGCAATCGCGCGGGCGGTAGGGTTTACTCAGGTTTCGGTGTCGCATGAAGTAAGTCCGTTGATCAAACTCGTTGGCCGTGGTGACACCACGGTCATCGATGCCTATCTCTCACCGCTTCTGCGACAGTATGTCGAGACCGTCGCGCGCGCGTTAAAGGACGTGCCGCTTTATTTCATGCAGTCAAATGGTGGGATGACGGTTGCCGCGCAGTTTCAAGGCAAGGACGCCATCTTGTCCGGACCGGCAGGCGGCGTGGTGGGGGCGGTGCGCGTCGCGACGGCCGCCGGCTTCTCGCGCGTTATCGGGTTTGACATGGGCGGCACGTCAACGGATGTCATGCACTACGCCGGAAATTACGAGCACACCTTTGACACAGTAGTCGCTGGTGTCCGCGTGCGTGCACCGATGTTACAGATCCACACCGTCGCAGCGGGTGGTGGCTCGCTCCTGCGTTTTGACGGCGCGCGTTATCGCGTGGGTCCGCAATCGGCTGGCGCAAACCCAGGACCGGCGTGCTATCGGCGTGACGGGCCGCTCACGATCACAGATGCGAATGTGATGCTGGGCAAGATTCAACCCAAATTTTTTCCAGCGATGTTTGGGTCGGATGCCAATTTGCCGCTCGCGAACGATGTCGTAGTAGCGAATTTCGAAGAGCTCGCCGCACGCATCGCGCAAACCACCGGCGATCGCCGCAGCCCGGAAGCGGTGGCGGAAGGATTCGTGCAAATCGCGGTCATGAATATGGCGAACGCGATTAAGCGGATTTCGATCCAACGCGGGTATGATGTCACGCAGTATGTGCTGTGCAGCTTCGGTGGAGCGGCCGGTCAGCACGTGTGTTTGGTCGCCGATTTGCTCGGCATCAATTCGATTCTGGTGCATCCCTTCGCGGGTGTGTTGTCGGCGTTTGGTATGGGACTCGCCGCGCAGACCGTGGTGCGCGAACTATCGTTTGAGCGACCGCTCGATGACGCGCATGAGGCGGCACTGCTCAAGGCGGTGAATGCGCTCGAAAATGAAGCCGGCGATCGCTTGCTGGCGCAAGGGATCGGCGATGCGGCACTCACCGTTGAGACCAAACTGTTGCTCAAGGTCGCTGGCAGCGATACCACGCTTTCAATCCCCTTTGCGCCAGGCGATACGTTACGAGCGAGCTTCGCCGAAAAGCATCTCGCGCATTTCGGATTTGCCGTGTCCGATAAGCCGATTATCGTTGACACCATCGTTGTACAGGCGAGCGCATTGCAAGCGGAAGACGAATTAGCACTTGGCGAAAGCCCGCACGCTGAACTCACCCAAGCGGCCGAGGCGCGGTTCTATTCCGGTGGCAAATGGCACACGGCGCCCCTTTTCATCCGAACTGCGCTACCGCATCAAGCTTTGATTGGCGGTCCGGCGCTCATCGTTGAAGCCGGCGCCACCACGGTAGTCGAACCCGGCTGGCGGGCGGAAGTCACTTCGAGTTTGAATCTGCTGATGACCCGCGTACATCCCAAATCATCGCCTGAGCCCACCGCCGAGAGCGGTGCGCAAGTCGACCCGGTACGGCTTGAGATCTTCAATAACGTTTTCATGTCGATTGCTGAACAAATGGGCGCGCGCCTGCAACAGACGGCGCATTCGGTGAATATCAAAGAGCGCCTCGACTTTTCCTGTGCGCTGTTCGACCGGGATGCTAATTTGATCGCCAATGCCCCGCATATTCCGGTGCATTTGGGATCGATGGGTGAGTCCGTGCGCGTCGTGCATGAAATGCATGCAACGCGCACGAAGGCGGGCGATGTTTATGTGCTGAACGCGCCGTATAACGGTGGCACCCATCTGCCGGATGTCACCGTCATCACACCGGTATTCGACGCGGCCGGCGCAGAACTGCTGTTTTACGTCGGCTCGCGTGGCCACCACGCGGATATCGGCGGGATCACCCCGGGCTCGATGCCGCCGCATTCACGCAACATCGACGAAGAAGGTGTGCAGCTCGATAACGCCAAGCTGGTCGACGGCGGGATATTCCAGAGCGCCGCGATCGAAACATTGCTCGCAAGCGGCCGTTGGCCCGCGCGTAATATCGAACAGAATCTGGCCGATTTACGGGCGCAGATCGCGGCCAACGAAAAAGGGGCGCAAGAGCTGCGTGCGCTGGTTGCGCACCATGGACACGCCACGGTGCAGGCCTATATGCGTCATGTGCAAGACAACGCCACCGTGTGCGTACGAACGGCGCTGCGGCGACTACAGGACGGTGCGTTCGCGGTGACTCTCGATTCCGGTGCCACGATTCGGGTGCAAGTTACCCTTGCGCCCGATAAGTCGCAGGCGCATATCGATTTCACGGGGACATCGCCGCAACAGCCGGATAACTTCAATGCGCCCGCCGCGGTCACCACCGCCGCGGTGCTCTATGTGTTTCGTTGTTTGATCGATGACGATATTCCGTTGAACGCCGGTTGTTTGAAGCCGCTCACCGTGAATATCCCGGAAGGATGCCTATTGCGTCCGTGCACGCCAGCCGCCGTCGTTGCGGGTAACGTCGAGACTTCACAATGCATTACGGATGCGCTGTTCGGCGCATTGGGTGCGCTCGCGGGATCGCAGGGTACGATGAACAACTTCACGTTCGGCAATGCGCGCTATCAGTATTACGAAACGCTGGCGGGCGGCGCCGGTGCCGGACCTGGATTTGACGGCGCGAGCGCAGTGCAAGTGCACATGACGAACTCTCGTTTGACCGATCCGGAAGTGTTGGAAACACGTTTTCCGGTGTTACTCGAAGAATTTGCCATTCGGCGTGGGTCGGGCGGCGGCGGGCGCAATCGCGGTGGCGATGGCGTGGTACGGCGGATCCGCTTTCTCGAAGCGATGACCGCCTCAATCCTGTCGAACCGGCGTCAATATCCGCCACATGGTCTTGCCGGCGGCGCACCGGGGCTCGCTGGACGCAACTACGTGGTACGCGCCGATGGTGCGCACCACGCGCTCGGCGCAACCGCACAAGTCGCGATGCAGCCCGGCGATATTTTCATCATCGAAACACCCGGCGGCGGAGGTTATGGCGCATGATTCGCGCAAGATTCAGTTTCGCAGTTTGCGCTCTTGCCTTGGTATGCACCGGTTGTGCGTATACGCCGCCGAGCGCGGTGCCTGCTGTCACCGGCTTAGGGACGCGTATAGAGGACGCACGCTGGTTCTCTTCCTGCTTCAGAATGCCGTTGGGTGACGATGGCGCGCCGCGCTGGGCCGTAGACTTGGCGCTCGCTGATCGCGTGCTCGCGCCACTTCTTGCCACGCATCAAGCGCACCTTGGATTATGGCGTTTTCATCGTCGCGCTGGCAACGATGTCGCCGGTCATCAATTTAGTTTGTTGGTGTATGTCAGTGCTGAGCGCTATGCGCAGATGCGGCAGGCGATCGATGGTTCCACCGCGCTCCGCGCAATGATTGAAAGCGGACTCGTGCGCGAAGTGGTGCATGAGTGCCGCGCGCCACAGCAGCTACCGCTGGTAGAAGCAACCAGTGATCCCGCCTGGGACCCGGCGCTACAGCGCGCCTGGCCGTACTTCATCATGGGCGTAAGCGCGAGCTGGCTTGCGCTCGTGCAAGAATTTGCGGACGCGGCGGGCACCGAAACGGACGTCCTGACCAAGTACCAAAAGGTCGAGGCGCGCATCAATAAGCTGTGGGGCTTACAGGGGCGTCACGCGTTTCTGCATCATTTAAGCGCGGTATACGGCTATCAGCCGTTGCGAATGGAACAGTGGTTGCGATTTTGAAGCCGCCTACGCCAACAACTTCACCGCCATCTCCGCCTTCCGTGCGATGTTGACCTTGTAACCTTCCAGATCAAAGTTGCGATCAGCCCCCATCGCACCGACCAAGTAACGTTTATAAACGCCTTGACGGATCGCCGCAATCCGCCAATGCGAAAACGCGCGGTAATAATCGATATGCGTTAGATCGAAGCCGGTGATTGCGCCATAACGAGCGAGCAGCGCATTGCGATCCGGAAAGCCGCCGGCGGTAGTTGGCATGCGGTCTTCCACGTCCCCAATCAATTCATCCGCGCCGCGCCAGGTATTCAAGAGGTAACCAAGATCCGCGAGTGGATCGCCCAACGTGCAGAGTTCCCAATCGAGTAACGCTTGAATATGACCACCCGCGATGAGCATGTTGCCGAGCCGATAATCGCCATGCACGATGCCGCTCGCGACTTGCGCCGGCATGCGTTCAGCGAGCAAGCGCTGCGCCTCGTCCATTACCGGCACCTCGTGGGTCTTGGTACTTTCCCATTGTTGGCTCCAGCGTTTGAGTTGGCGCGCGATGTAACCGTCTTTGCGACCGAGCGTGCTTAAGCCGACCGCTTCCGGCACCAACGTATGCAGACGTGCGAGAACTTCGGCGGTTTCGATACCCAGCGTGTGACGCTCGCTCGGCGGCACTCGCCGAGCATCGCCATCGTCGTGTAGCACGGTGCCGTCGACGAATCCCATAATAAAAAAGTTAGCGCCGTTAACGGCTGGGTCTTCGCACAGCCCGAAGGTGGGCGCGACGGGCACGCCGCGACCAGCTAGCGCCGTGATGACTCGATATTCGCGTGCCATGTCGTGCGCACTTTCCAGCACATGCCCTAACGGCGGGCGGCGCAGGACATAACGTTGCCCGGCGGCATCCTGGCACTTAAAAGTTAAATTGGAATGTCCCCCCGCGATCAGTGAGTAAGTGAGCGGAGGAGTCAGGGACGGAATTTGACGGCATAGCCACGCCGTGACGTTTTCCTCGTTGATACCTTCAATCATGCGCAATCCACTTGGCCAAAAGAGCGCGCATGGTAATCGATGGCGCGCGCTAACTCATCCCGCATTTCGCAACTTGTTAAGACGCACGGTGCTAAATGGCAGGATGGAGTGCGATGCTTTAAGTCGTTCGCGCATCTTCTCGGGATGTTCGGGTTTGCCAAACAGATAACCTTGGCCGAGTTGGCAATCAAAGCGCATCAGTTGCTCGACTTGCGCTTGATTCTCGATGCCTTCGGCTACCACTTGCAAGTTCAGTGCATTCGCCAACCCCATGATCGCCTTGACCAACGCCGAGCCGTCGCCGCCGGTCAGCGCCTCGATAAATGACCGATCGATTTTAAGGAGGTCTATTGGGAAACGATGCACGTGGCTCAGCGAAGAATAACCGGTACCGAAATCGTCCAACGCGATCCGCACACCGAGATTTTTTAGCCGGGTTAGTTGATCGACCGCAAGCGCCACATCGTCCATGAGTACGGACTCGGTAATTTCGAGTACCACGAGATGCGGAGGAATCGCAAAACGACGAAGCGCCTCCGCGACTTCGTCGACCAGTTCAAGCCGGCTCAATTGCCGTCCGGAAACATTGATCGCTACGTGATGAATATCCGGCGAAGACGCGTCGGTACGCCATTGCGCCACATGCCGGAATGTCTCTACCAAGATCTCATGACCCAACCGCTCGATAAGTCCGCTTTGTTCGGCGATCCCAATAAACGCGCTTGGAAACAACACACCCCGACTTGGGTGATGCCAACGCACCAACGCTTCCAAGCCCATACAGCGCTGGGTTTTTAGATCGACTATCGGTTGGAAGTAGGGCACGAAATCATGGCGTTCCAGCGAGATGGCGAGTTCCGCCTCTATATCCACGGCCTGCGCCAAGTTCGCATACATCGCCGGCTGATACATCTCATAGCCGTTCTTGCCCTGCTCTTTTGCTTTGTACATCGCAAGATCGGCGTTGCGCATAAATTCGGCCGGCTGCATCCCAGGTTCGGCGCGCGCGATGCCGATGCTCGCGGAAAGCTGCAATTGGCGGCCTTCCAATTCAAACGGCGTCGATAGCACCGCAATCAAGCGCTCTGCAAGCTGCTTTACATAGCTGTCGGCCGCATCGTCGGCAATCAGCAATGCAAATTCGTCGCCGCCTAAGCGCGCCACGACATCCCCGGCGCGGGTGGCGCGAATCAAACGTTGCGCCGCCATGGTCAGGATCTTGTCGCCCGCTTCGTGACCCAGAGTGTCATTGATCTTCTTGAAGTTATCCAAGTCGACAAACATCAACACCGGTTCGGCGTTCTCGCGCGCGACGCGACCGATCGCGCGTGCCAGTTGTTCGTTGAAAAGATTGCGATTGGCGAGCAGCGTGAGGGAGTCGGTAAACGCAAGTTGCTTGAGCTCATCTTCCAGCCGTTTGCGCTCCGAGATATCGCGTACGTTCAACACTAACCCCTGCACATTGGGATCAGCGATCAGGTTGGTGCCGGTGAGTTCTACATCACAAGGAACACCATCCGCGCGCAGTAGACGAAGGGCTAGCGGGCCATGGGCGGTGGCTGAGGTGCGCAGGGTTTGACAGAAAGTTTTGAGTTTAGGTTGATCCGCGGGTTCCGCGAGCGCGCTGAGCGAACGTTGCATCGCGTCGGCCTCTGTCCACCCCAACACGCGTGTGATGGACGAGGATGCAAAGAGAATCGACAGCTGTGGGCCGACGATTAACACGATGTCGGATGAATTTCTGACCAGCGACTGATACCGCGCTTCCGCTGCGTTGGACGCGCGTAGCGCCGAGAGCTCCATGTTCTCGCGGGCGGCGAGCATTTGTCGGATGAGTACCAGTACCGCGGTCACGGCCGCGATAGAGGTGAGTACGCCGCTTGGCGTGAGTAATGCATCACGCATTTGCCATAACAACAGCCCAAAGGCGAGTAGCACAAAAGCATAGGGCAGTGCTTGCACGTGATAGACGCCCTCATGCGCCACTTGGCGTGTGCGCGCGCTGGTCAAACCGATCACTGCGCCGAGCGTCGCCAATAAATATGACGCCTGATAAAACAGATCCGCGAGCGTCGTGTCTTCAAGCTCATTAGCGAGGAGTGGCGCGAGTATCGTCATATCCGCGCACAGGAGTGCGGTGAAACTTCCCGCGAGGCACCCCAACACCCGCGAATTGTTGACGTAATGGCGCTTTAAGAGTGCCCCAATCACAGCGACCAGCAGCAGACCATCGGCAACCGGATACGCGATACTGAACAAAGTGCCAAACGCGCCGTGCGACGAATCGATTCGGACAAACCGGAAGGTGAGAAACCACAGCACGCCGAACAAGCTCAAAATCGCCGCGCCACTATCGAGCAGGAACTTTGCAAAGTCGCGGCGATTGGTTAACGGCGGCGTGAGCCGCAATAAGCCCGCCACGGCTAATAGATAAAACGCGAGATAAAACCCATCCGCCAGTGATGGAAAAGGATCGATATCAAGGAGTCCCTCGTAAACATTCCATGTGACGTTGCCGAGCCAAAAGGAGAGGAAGGCGAGCGCGAGTAATGACCAACCGAGACGCGCGCGGGGATCGACCCCTACCACACGGACTAACCGCCAGCTCAACCACGCGAGGATGGGTCCGACTGGCATGTCGTAATAAAGTGCGAACAACGGGTGCGCCGCGTTGCCTTGCGTCAAGAGCACGCAGGCGCACAGCGTAAGCCACAGCAAAAGGCCAATCGCCGACGCGAGTGGGGGATCTCGCCAACGGGCGCGCAAAGTGACGCCGCCGGCTTCAAGCATACGCAAACTGGAGTCAGCCATCGGCCGCGGGCGCCACTAGTTGGGTACAAGGAGTAGCGGGTAAAAGTGGGTCCGACTTTAGGTCTGGTTTAGCTTCCCTTGAGTCGACTTAGTTTGAGCCACCGACCAATTCGTCGCCCCGTCCGCTCGAGATTGGCGCGTGCGTTGGTAAGCGCTTCGGCAAGCGGCATGGGGTAGGTGACGGTGGCTTCAAGCGCATCGAACGCCGCGCCAAGCGCGGTTTCGGCATCAGGCGCGAGACTGCCGCCGACTCCGATGACGGGTACGCCGAGTTGATGGGCCAGCGTGGCAACGCCAAGAGGCGCTTTACCGTGCAAGGTTTGGGCATCGAGTCGACCTTCTCCAGTGATGACGACTGCCGCGCCCTTAATGCGCGCGGGGAGTTCAGTTGCATCGATTACTAGTTCGATACCTGGCCGCAATGTTGCGTTTAGAAAGGCGAGCAAGGCCGCCCCCATCCCGCCCGCCGCGCCGGCGCCGGCGCGCGCGGTGACATCGACGCTTAGGGTTTGTGCCACCAGCCGATAAAAATGTCCGAGCCCTGCGTCAAAGCTCATGACCTGTGCTGGTGTCGCCCCTTTCTGCGGGCCAAACACCGCAGCCGCACCCAGTGGTCCGAGCAGTGGGTTATTGACATCGCAGGCCACGAGGATCCGCGTACGCCGCAGGCGGGAATCGAGGTTTTGAGGATCGAGCCGGGCAATCGTTTGCAGCTCGCCACCGGTCAGCGGTTCGACGAGCTCTGCGCCGTCGTGTGAAAAAAACTTAACGCCGAGCGCCTGCAGCATTCCGGCGCCGCCATCGATCGTGGCCGAACCGCCAAGCGCGACAATGAGCGTGTCGACGCGTTCATCGAGCGCCGCACGGATTAATTCGCCGGTGCCAAAGCTTGTCGTGCGCGTCGGATCGCGCGCCAGAGGCGGCACCAACATCAATCCCGAGGCTGCCGCCATCTCCACCACTGCCGTGCGTGTCGAGCCGAGCACGCCGAAACGCGCATTGATCGGCTGACCTAACGGGCCTGTGACCTCGACCTGTAAGTGGCGGCCGTGTGTCGCTGCGACCAGCGCATCAACCGTTCCTTCACCGCCATCGGCCATCGGTACCAATTCACATACCGCGTCTGGAAGGGCGGCACGAACACCGCTCGCGAGCGCCGTTGCCACCTCTAGCGCGCTCAGACTCTCCTTGAATGAGTCCGGCGCGATGACGATTTTCATTGGATAGCGCGCGGGCTACTCGAGCCCGTGTTGCGCTAGCGCGGCATCGGCCGTTTGATCGATCAACGTCGCGATGGTCATCGGACCAACCCCGCCGGGGACGGGTGTGATAAGACTTGCGTGAGGTAATGCGGCGTCAAAATCGACATCGCCACAATTGCCTTCGCTGTAGCCAGCGTCGACGACAATCGCGCCGGGCTTGATCCATTCACCTTTCACGAAGTGGGCTTTGCCGACCGCGGCGACGATGAGATCGGCTTGGCGTGCGATTGCCGCGAGATCCCGCGTACGGGAATGGGTGAGGGTGACCGTGGCATTGGCTTCGAGCAGCATGGCGGCCATCGGTTTGCCGAGGATCGCGCTGCGCCCAATGACGAGCGCATACAGACCCGCGAGGTTGACGTTGTACGCTTCGAGTAACCGCATGATACCAGCCGGCGTACACGAGCCGAACGTAGGCAGTCCGAGCCACATTCGCCCGAGTCCGGTTGCGGTCACGCCATCCACATCCTTATACGGGCCAATCGCTTCAAAAGCGGCGCGCTCGTCAATCTGACTCGGCACCGGATGTTGTAACAAGATGCCATTGACGGCGCGATCAGTCGCGAGCCTCGTGATCTGCGCGACGAGCTCTGCCGTGGTGGTACTACTCGGCATCTCAATCGGTAATGAGGTCATGCCGATGTCGGCGCAGCGTTTGCGTTTCATTTTGACGTAGGTGGCCGAGGATGGATCGTCGCCCACCAACACTGTCGCGAGGCATGGCGTGATGCCGGTCGCCTCGCGCAAGCGTTGGACTTTGCGCGCCGCGCCATCGAGCACCTGCTGGGCAACGCGCTTGCCGTCGAGAATCTTGTCACTCATGGCGGCCACTACGCACGGTAAACCGGAAAGCGCGCGCACAGCGCTTCAACCTTGGCGCGCGTCGCGGCGATTACGGCGTCATCTTGCAAGTTATCCATGACGTCACACATCCAGTCCGCAACTTGCGTGATTTCCGCGATACCAAAACCGCGCGTAGTCGCCGCCGGAGTACCGACTCGGATGCCGCTCGTGACAAACGGCGATTGCGGATCATTCGGCACCGCATTTTTGTTGACCGTGATATGCGCGCGGCCGAGTGCCTCGTCGGCGGCTTTGCCGGTGATACCCTTCTGGATGAGATCGACCAGCATTAAGTGATTGTCAGTGCCACCGCTGACAATTGCGAAGCCACGCGCCAGAAAGCGCGCAGCCATCGCGCGCGCGTTATCGATGACGGCTTGCTGATAATGCTTGAACGACGGTTCGAGTGCTTCCTTGAACGCCACGGCCTTCGCCGCGATGACATGCATCAACGGGCCGCCTTGAATGCCGGGAAACACCAGCGAATTTATCTTCTTCGCGATCTCGGCTTGATCCTTGCAGAGCACGAAACCGCCGCGGGGACCGCGCAGGCTTTTGTGCGTGGTGCTGGTCACCACATGCGCATGCGGCACCGGGTTTGGATATAGGCCGGTGGCAATGAGGCCGGCGACATGCGCCATATCGACCATTAGAAACGCGCCGACTTCATCCGCGATCGCGCGGAACTCGGCCCAGTCGATGACGCGCGAGTAAGCGGAAAAGCCGGCAACGATCATTTTAGGTTTGTGCTCACGGGCCAGCGCCGCGACCTCCGCATAATCGATTTGCCCGGTGGTCGCGCTAATGCCGTATTGCACAGCGTGATAAATCTTGCCGGAAAAATTGACTTTGGCGCCGTGCGTCAAGTGGCCGCCATGCGCGAGGTTCATGCCGAGTACCGTGTCGCCTGGATTTAGCAACGCCATATAGACGGCTGCATTCGCTTGTGAGCCCGAATGAGGCTGCACATTGGCGTAATCGGATCCGAACAGTTGGTTGACGCGCTCAATCGCCAAACTCTCAACCGTATCGACATGTTCGCAGCCACCGTAATAGCGCTTGCCGGGGTAGCCTTCTGCGTATTTGTTGGTAAGCACCGACCCTTGCGCGGCGAGCACGCGCGGACTGGCGTAGTTTTCCGAGGCAATGAGCTCAATATGCGCTTCCTGTCGGCGCTGCTCAGCGGCAAGCGCCGCGGCGAGCGCGGGATCGAAGCCTTCGATCGTGTCGGTTTTGATACTGAACATATAACTATCCTTCTGAATCGATCTGAAACCTTTGCCCAAAAGGGCCGGGTGAACCCGTGTGCGGCATGGCCTGATGGTTAAAATTGCTTAAAGCTATGGAAAATTCCAAACGTGCGGAGGTGTGTGAACGGTCCCGAATCGCGACCTTAGGCGCGCAATCTAAATTATCGAAAATGACGGTGGTAGGTGCTTAGCGACCGCGATCTAAGGCGCGCGTAGTGTAATTCAAGAGCCGCGAGCGGCGCACCGGATGCGCGAAAATCTTCCGTTCCGGAGTAGACGACACGGAGAGAACCCTGTTACAAGGCGGATCCGCAACCCTGGGTCGCCCCTGGCAAGGCCCAATCAAGCTGAAAACAGGTATGAGCATGTCTGACATTGAGATCGCGCAAGCTGCGCTGAAGAAACCGATTATCGACCTTGCGCGTGAGCAATACGGCATCGCGGCCGAGCACTTGGTGCCCTACGGGCATTACAAGGCGAAGTTATCGCTGGACTACATCCGGGGTCTAGAAACGCGCCCGGACGGGAAATTGATTTTGGTGACAGCCATCAGCCCAACCCCGGCGGGTGAAGGTAAAACAACTACCACGGTTGGATTGGGCGATGCCCTCAATCACTTAGGCAAGCGCACGATTATTTGTCTGCGTGAACCCTCGCTCGGACCTTGTTTTGGCGTTAAGGGCGGGGCGGCCGGCGGCGGGTACGCGCAGGTGGTGCCGATGGAAGATATCAATTTGCACTTCACCGGTGATTTCCACGCGATTGGCGCCGCGCATAACTTGCTTGCCGCGATGCTCGACAATCACATCAACCACGGCAATGCGCTCGATATCGATCCACGGCTTGTTAGCTTCAAGCGGGTCATGGATATGAATGATCGCGCGCTGCGTGAGGTCGTGGTTGGGCTCGGGGGCACGGCGAACGGGTTTGTCCGGCAAGATGGTTTCGATATCACCGTGGCCTCCGAGGTCATGGCGATTTTTTGCTTGGCAACCTCACTCAAAGATTTGAAAGAGCGCTTGGGCAAGATCGTGGTCGCTTATACCCGTACTCGAAAGCCGGTGACGGCGGCCGATCTCAAGGCGCAGGGTGCGATGGCGACGCTGCTAAAAGACGCCATCAGTCCCAATCTGGTGCAGACGCTCGAGAACAATTTGGCGATTGTGCACGGCGGACCATTTGCAAACATCGCACATGGTTGTAACTCGGTCACAGCAACACGCACGGCCCTTAAACTTGCCGACTACGTGGTGACCGAGGCTGGGTTTGGCGCCGATCTCGGCGCCGAGAAATTCATCGACATCAAATGCCGCATGGCCGGACTGAAACCACAGGCGGTGGTGCTAGTCGCGACGATTCGTGCACTGAAGTATCACGGTGGCGTCGCGGTCGCCGATCTCAATCAAGAAAGCCTCGCTGCGCTGGAACAAGGCATTGTCAACTTGGCGCGGCACGTGCGGAACGTGCGGGACCACTACGGTCTCCCGTGCGTGGTTAGCATCAATCATTTCACGCAGGATACCGAGCGCGAGGTTGCGTTATTGCAAGAAAAAATCGCAGCGCTTGGGGCGACCGGCGTGGTGGCACGGCATTGGGCGGCAGGTGGCAAGGGTGCGGAAGCGTTGGCGCGCACGGTGGGCGAGATGGTGGATAAGCAAACGCACGCGCATCGTTATGTATACGAAGATCAGGTGCCGCTATGGGAAAAAATCAAAGCGATCGCGACCAAAATTTATGGCGCCGCGGATATCGCCGCTCCTACCAAGGTGCGCCAGCAACTCGAAGAGTGGAGCAAACAATACCCTGACTTTCCGGTGTGTATCGCCAAAACACAAATGTCTTTTTCAACCGATGCCAGCGCGCGCGGCGCGCCAAGTGGACATATTGTTGAAATCAGCGATGTGCGCTTGGCGGCCGGCGCGGGCTTTGTGGTTGCCATCGCCGGCAACATGATGACGATGCCAGGGCTACCGAAAGTGCCGGCGGCGGAGAAGATTGACGTCGACGACAACGGCCGGATTAGCGGTTTGTTTTAGACGCGCCTCGCCGACCTCTCCGATGGGCGAGGCTTTCTGTTCCCGCTCCCGCGTGCGGGAGCGGGAAGGGTGAGGGTCTTTCTCCTAAAGGCGGCGGATTAACCTACCGTCGCCCACCTCCACTCACAGCACGATGGGCTGAAGATGTTTGGTTGCGAGGTAGGACAGGAACAACACCCAGAACAAAAATCCAGCGGCGCTGATCCCAATTGAAGCCAGAAATTCGTCAGTTGCGGTACGCATAAGCTCACCTCACTTTTCTGCCGGAAAACTGGTCGTTGCGGCCTGCATGTAGGCGCAACGGAAGCCTCTAAGTCAGAAAATAGCACGCAATAGCAGAATTTCCAGGGCGCGAGCGGAAGCCCGAGTGGCAGCGCCAAAGAGACAGCTGAGGTGCGGCTATAAGGCGCCGACGCGCCGCCCGACAGCCGCGTATCGATCAAGCCACCTAAGCACGGTATCGCGATCTTCGGTCGGACAGCGCGGCATTGCGCGGGTCACAAAACCGTAGTCAGCGAAGCGCTTTAAGTCGTCTTCCTTGGTTTCAAAAATATCGAACATCGAAATTTCGACGCGCGCGGGGTCGCGGCCGTTTTTGCGCAACCGTGCGTGGAGATCCGCGATATCCGCTTTCATGTCTTGGTGATAAACATCAATCGGCATCCAACCATCGGCGTAATCTGCGACACGTTGTCGTCCCCAAGTGGAAGCAAAGGTTCCGAGCACGATCGGCGGATGCGGCTTGGTCACGGGCTTGGGATAGGACCATACGCGATCGAAATCGACATACTTGCCGTGAAAACTCGCTTCATGCTCGGTCCACAGCGCTTTCATCGCCTTGATGCGTTCTTCTAAGACTTTCCAGCGTTCCTCATAACGCGTGCCGTGATTTTCCATTTCTTCACGAATCCAGCCGGCACCAATGCCAAATAAAAATCGCCCATTGGACAAGCGATCCAAGGTGGCCACCGTTTTCGCGAGCGCAATCGGTTCGTGTTCGACTAGCAAACAAACGCCGGTGCCGACTTTAAGCGTTTTGGTGACGCTCGCGGCAGCCATGCAACTAATGAATGGATCGGACATGTGAATATATTCCCGCGGCAGATCGCCGCCGGGCGGAAACGGCGTCAACCGACTTGCCGGAATATGCGTGTGTTCCGGAAACCACACTGAATCAAAGCCGCGTTCTTCGGCCGCGACGGCAAGTTCATCGGCGCGAATGGTGTATTCGGTATTGAAGCTAACGACGCCAAGTTTCATACACGATCCTTTCCGGGTGCTGTGGGTTAGGGTAAAAAACCCAAATTGGCAAAATAGCGCGCGCGATTGTTAAGCAGGACCTTCTTCTCGCGAATCAAAAAAGTCTCGCCGCGACAATTCAATCGATAGTGACAGACTCCGCTTAAGAGCTGCTGGCGCTCGCCGCGAAACTCACAAATCAACAAACGCGCCTCGACTTGTTCGTCACCGTTATCGAAAGGCGTCAGCACCCGCACGTTGCCGACCAAGCGAGTAACCTGCGACGCTGGCTGTTGTGCCCAGAATTGTCCGCTGGATTGCCGAATCAATCGCTCGCGCATACGAGGCTTGTCGTCGAAAACTAACGACACGCCGGCATTGGCATCATTTGAGTGCTCGGCCGGGACCCAGTAGCGCCCATCGTCCGTGAAAAGATCGATCCATGCAGCGTATGCGCCCGTATCCAGCAGGCTGGTTTCGTAATACAAAAAGTTTTCGACCTGTGCGCGACTCGCCATGGACATTACTCCGCCGCCACCATGAATTCGCGCCAGCGTCGCCAGATACCGCGCTGGCCGGTTTCGTCGCTGACGTGACCCACAAACTCGCCAGTCGGCAAGCGCGCTTCGCGCGTGATCCCGCGCGCGTAGTGCAGCCACTCGTTGCTCGGCGACTGCGTCAAGCCTTGCCATTGGCGCTCAAACATCTCGATGTCATCCGCGGCGCCGAATGCCGCCGTGCCATAAAAATCCTCGTGCGCGCGCAGCCGCTGCGCATTCACTTCGGCCGCAACCCCGGATAATCCCACCGGAAACGCGAGTACGCGTGTGCGGTTAAAGGCCATCGGGACGACGACGCGAATTTGGTTATTGATGAGCATCAAATTGGGATAGACGAGAAGATTGAAGCCATCACCGCCGTTGCAACGGATGACCACCTCTGCACGGGGGCCCCCTAATCGCTCGCGCAACATCGCATGCCATGCGGTGGTGGCGGCGGAAGGTGGCCCGGAACGTCCCATGATCTTTTGGCGATCGAACGCCCGGTAATCGAGCAGCGCATGACCCTGGCCCAAAGCGACGCTCGTTGCACCGGAGGTTTCATCCACCAAACCTTCCATGCTTTGGCCAATTCGTGCGCGCAAAATGGATTTTAAGAAACTGCCGTGCGTGATGGCGACATGGTAGCCATCCATCGAGTTCTCAACCTGTTGCTTCCAGTTACCGATGTATTCATAGCGGGTCGCGCCCATATTCACGCACACTTCGCCGGTCGGCGAGAGATCGCTAAACAGATCGATAAACTCCCGTGCGGCACCGAGATGGTCCGTAAGCGACGGCGCATTTGAACTAAAACACGCAAAAACGAAACCTCGGTAAGCATCGACCCGCGGCACGCGCAATAAACCGAAATCCTCGAGTTTGAAATTCGGTGGTTGCCCGCCGGCTTGCGGCACTTTGCGCAAATTCCCACCGCAGTCGTACATCCAGCCGTGATAGGGACAAATATGACTGCGCGCACAGCCGTGCTCGGCGGAGACGAGAGGAACACCGCGATGACGACACGCATTGATAAAAACACGTATTACGCCATCTTCGCCTCGACTCACGATCACCGATTGCGTGCCTATGTGCGCTAACCGGTAGTCACCGATATTTGGTAACTCGCTTGTGTGTGCCACGTAGATCCACGTGCGGTTGAAAATGCGATCTAGCTCAAGTGGAAAAACCGCTGGGTTGATGAAGAGCTCACGATGAATGCACGTGTCACCACACCAATCGGCAAGCTGCTGTATTCCAATCATGGGGCTTAAGCGAAGAGCGCGCGACCGGCGACAATCCACAATGTCACCAGGGCGAAATTGCTCGCGCCGAAGGCCATCACACGATGTATCACGCGGTTGTAAGTTAGGTGAATTGCACTGTGCAATATTCGCAACGCGACGAACGTCCACGCGAGATTCACCGTGACTGGCGTTGCGGCGCTACTCGCATATAAGAGTCCCGCGATGACGTAAAAAAGAACCGGGAACTCAAGCAAGTTCATGTAATTACGATTGGGAATACTGACCGTGCCCGGCACCGCCGGTGATTCTCCGTACTTAAAATCGGCTAGCGTCACCACCCCATGCCGCGCCGCGTGTATGCGCGCGACCGGGATCAGCGCCTGCACAAAGGCCGTCCAACCGGCGAGCGTGAAAACTGGGAGGAGAATGTCGGATGCGAGCATCGGGAACCCCCGGTAAGCGAGATGACCGTACTACACAACAAAGCGCCGTGCGCGTCTATGCATCTCAGTCGGTTGGAATCGCAGTCGCTATTCTTAGCGTTAGGTTCGCAGCTATCTCCGGCCACTCCGCGCGTGTGATGCTATACAGCGCGCTATCCCGGATGCGCTCACCTTGGGTCACCATGTGCGCCCGCATGACCCCTTCGCGAGTGGCACCGAGTTTGGCGATCGCCGCCTGCGAGCGGAGATTCAACCGATCGGTCAACAACGCCACGCGGTTCATGGCGAGACGCGCAAATGCATCCTGTAACAACAGATTTTTGCAATCCGCATTGACGGCCGTGCCCCACACCCTTGGGTGATACCAGGTCGCGCCGATTTCAAGCCGTCGGTGACGGAGATTGACATCAAGAAAACTTGTGCTGCCGACAAACTCTCCCGTCGCGCGCAGGCGCACCACAAACGGATATTTGTGGCCCGAGGCGCGCTCGGTCAGCGTCGTATCGAACCAGCGATCGAAACCCGCGCCAGTCCCAATCATCACCGTGTATTCCCAAATTCGCGCATCCTGCGCGGCCGGGCGTAGCGCTTCGCGATGAACTTCCGCGAGCGGTAGAAGTTCGACGTGCGCGCCCGTTAGCGGGACGCTCTCAATCACATTGGAAGCCGTCACTGCCAGATGCCGCTATTAGTACGCGCGTTCCAGCACTTCGATCACATCTTCGACCGAAGTGACCGGACGTGGATTCGAAGCCACCACCAAGTCTTCCAGCGCATCGTGCGCGAGCGCCGCGAAATCATCCCGGGTCACACCGACATCCCGGAGTCGCGCGGGCAGGCTTAAGTCCCGCACCAAAGTTTCGACCGCTTCGCGTGCGCGTTCCGCGGCGACGAGCGGTGACAACCCTTGCGTTACGCAGCCGAGCAACTCGGCGATATAGGCGTGCCGGGCCGTGACAAAGGGACGATTAAAATCCATGACCGGTCCCATCATGACGCAAGAAGTGACGCCGTGTGGCACGTTGTTGCGGGCCCCCAGCTGATGCCCAATGCCATGACTCAAACCCAAATTGACATTGGCGAGCCCGCATACCGACATCCATGCCGCTAACTGCGCCTCGGTGCGCGCTTGTAGGTCATTCGGATCCGCTTTGCACGCGCGCAAGGTGCGCGCGAGCGTAGTGAGCGCGTGCGCGGCGAGCGCATCGGTCATGGGGTGCGCAGTGGTTGAACACAACGCTTCTATGCAGTGATCAACTGACCGCATACCGGTCGACAGCCATAGCCATAGGGGAGTCGCGAGGGTCAATTCAGGATCGAGAAAAACTTCGTGCGCGGCGAGCTTGGCGTCGATATACAGGTCTTTGACTCTGCGGATCTCATCCGTGATGCCCGCGAAATGCGTGAATTCGCCGCCAGATAAAGTGGTTGAGATGGCGATCATCGGCACGGCCTTGCCGCGCACTGGAGGAACTTCCACTGAATTCGGATAGGTGAATTTAACGCGTGCGGCGTCGAACGCTGACGGCGTGCGGATATTCTCGGCGAGCGCGAGGACCACGGCCTTGCCGGTGTCGTTCGGGGTGCCGCCGCCAAACGAGACGATGCCATCGGCCGATACCCCGTGCGCCGCTTCGGTTGCGCGCAATACCGACTGCCGATGCACGTGTTGGACGGTATCGTGAAAAACGCCCGCGATGCGTCCGTTCGCCGCATTGACCACTTTTGTCACCAGATCGGTTTGTGTCGCGAGTGTGCGGCCAGTAATCATCAGCGCACGGCGAATACCTTGCCGCGCCAATGTCTCGCCAAGTCGCGTTATGCTGCCGGCGCCGTAATGCACCTGCGAGATTGGTAACAGGGTGAAGGTGCCCCGCAAAGGGCCGGAGACGGGGATTGTCATGTTGCTTCGCGAAGGTGGCGTAGGCGAGGGAAGATAGCGTCTCGTCGCGAAGGGATAAAGGGTTGAAATTAGGATTTACGGGCGCCCAAGAAATCCGGGCGCCCCCTTTTACAACTTCCGCCTAGCGAAATGCCGGCATGATTTCGTTCGCAAACTGGTCGATGACGTCAGAGGTATCGGAGACCGGCTGCACGGCCACTTGATGCACGCCCGCGGCTTGCATCTGCTTAATCTGATCGATGACCTGGTCCTTGGTTCCGACCAACGTCGTCGCTTGCATGATCTTTTTGGTCATCAAAGCCTCGTGTTCCGGACGCAGTTTTTGCAGATAACCGCTGTAGAGCTTGAGATGACGGGTTTCAATCGGCGCTTCCGGATCACGATAGACATCGGTAAAAGCCACCAATTCATCGCGCAGGTCGGCCGGCAGCAGGTCAGGATTCTGGTGGGTGGAGAGCGCGAAAATATTGCTGCTCGAGGCGACCATCGGGCCGACTGCTTCGCGCACTGCACGGGTTTCGATGTCCTTGTCGTTCTTGGTCAGGTAAAACGCCGTCATCGATAGGATGTAAATTTTGTTGGGATCGCGGCCGGCGCGACGTGCGCCTTCTTTGACGTTATCCACCATCCACTTGATGAGCGAGGGATGTACCGCGCCGAAGAGGATGACGCCATCGGCCATTTCGCCGGCCATTTGCGCGACTTTTGGGCCGCTCGCGGAGATGTAAACCGGAATGTGATCCTTGATGTTGATGAAACCCATATCTGGGTTCAAAAAACGGATCTTGCGATGACGATCACCTTCCGAATAATCCGTGATCTCGTGCTTGAACAGACCCTGACAAACCCGGATGTGATCGCGCAATTCGTCCAAACGCGCGGCCGGCATGCCCATCGTGCGGCGTGTGGTGTTGCCGGTGCCGATGCCGAGAATTGCGCGACCTGGTGCGATTTCGTTGATGGTCGCCATGCCGCAGGCGGTGAGCGGCGCGATCCGCGACTTAGGATTGGTAACGCCTGGCCCGAGCTTGATTTTCCGGGTGTTTGCGGCGCATAACGCGAGCGCGGCATAGACTTCGCTACCGAGCATTTGCGTGTCGTACAGCCAGGCGTGCGAATAACCACGGTCTTCGGCGTGTTTGACTTGGTTCGCGACTTTGACCGAACCCATGAAGACGAAACCGAAATCCATAACTCCCTCCGGGGCAATGTGTTAGGGGCGCGAGATTACTCGTATTTTTCCGACAGCGCGAGCCTTCAAAACGCGCTTTTTTAGTAACCAAATTGCAGTGCGGCGAGCTTGGCATACAACCCGCCGAGGGCGACCAAACTGTCGTGCGTGCCGGCTTCGACGAGGCGGCCATGATCGAGCACCACGATGCGGTCGACATTCTGCACAGTGGCCAACCGATGCGCGATGATGAGCGTGGTGTGGTTGCGCATTAATTCGGTCATCGCGAGCTGCACGAGACGCTCGGATTCGGCATCGAGACTGCTAGTTGCCTCGTCAAGCAGCAAAATGGGGCGGGCGGCGAGGATAGCGCGCGCAATCGCTAGACGTTGTCGTTGACCGCCTGACAAACGGACTCCGCGTTCGCCGAGTTCGGTGGCGAGGCCTTGCGGCAGGCGGTCGATAAACTCATCCGCATAAGCGGCCTCGCAGGCGGCGCGCACTTCCGCATCACTCGCCTCGGGGCGCGCATAACGCACGTTGTCACCGACACTCGCGGCGAAGATCACCGGTTCTTGCGGGACGAGTGCCAAAGCGCGCCGGACGGCCGCCGGATCGAGTGACGCGAGATCATGGCCATCGAGTGTAATGCGGCCGTGAGTCGGATCGTAGAATCTGAGTAATAACTGAAACAACGTGGTCTTACCCGCGCCGGAGGGGCCGACCAAGGCGACTTTCTCGCCCGGCGCGATGACCAGCGAAACTTCGCTCAACGCCGGCGTCTCAAGGCGTAGTGGATAGACGAAGCTCACCTGCTCAAAGGCAAGCGCGCCGCGCACCGTTGCCGGTAAGGCGATCGGTGCGGCCGGCGGTGCGATCGCTGGAGTGGTAGCCAAGAGTTCCAGCAGCCGCTCCGCGGCCCCGGCGGCGCGCTGTAAATCTCCCATGACTTCCGCAATCGCGCCTACCGCGCCGGCCACCAATACCGCGTAGAACACGAAGGCCGAGAGTTCGCCGCCCGAAATTCGTCCGGCGACGACATCATGGCCGCCGATCCATAAAATCGCCCCGATCGCGGCGAAGGCGAGAAACAGCACCTGTGCCACCATCACCGCGCGCACGCTAATGCGGCGGCGGGCCGTGTCAAACTGACTTTCAACGCGACTGCCGAAGCGCGCGCGATCATGCGCTTCATGGACGTAAGCTTGCACCGTGCGGATCTCATGTAAGGTTTCATCGACATAGGCCGCGACATCGGCGATGCGATCCTGGCTTTGACGCGACAGCGCGCGCACGCGTTTGCCAAACACGATGATCGGTAGAAAAACGATGGGAATGCCGATTAGCACGAGCGCGGTCAGTTTGAGCGAGGTAATGGCGAGCATCACGAGCGCGCCCAGCATAAGCAATAAATTGCGCAGCGCGAAGGAGGCGGAAGAGCCGACCACGACTTCAAGTAGCGCGGTATCGTTGGTCAGTCGCGAGATGATTTCGCCGGTGCGAGTCTGTTCAAAAAAGGTCGGCGATAACGCGAGCAAATGATCGAACACGCTGCGCTTGATATCCGAGGTGACCCGTTCGCCGAGCCAAGTTACGAGATAAAACCGACAGTAGGTAGCCCCGGCCATGACCGTGATGACCACCAGTAGACCCAACAGCGCACGATCCAAATAACCTGGGTTGCCGCGAGAAATGCCGTGATCGATGACGAGCTTCAAGCCCTGCCCGATGGCGAGCACGCTGAGCGCGGCCACAATGAGCGCCACCGCCGCGCCGAGCACGCGCCAGCGATATGGCCGCACAAACTGCCAGAGCAGGCGTAGTTGGGTTAGGTCTTTGGATGGGGCACGTTGTGCGGTCGGGTCGAGGGATGCCATGCGTGATTAATATTCCGGCACCTGCCGCGATCGGCATGCGCTAAGCTTGCAACACTTGGGTGATAGGGAAGCAGTTCGATTATGACCACGCATGCCGCCGCCGGAAACCTGCCGCTTGTTACTGAATTGATCGATATCCCCAAGCTGGTGACGGCGTATTACTGCCAAAAGCCCGATTCGGCGATCCCCTCGCAGCGCATCGCCTTCGGGACCTCTGGCCATCGTGGATCGGCCTTCGACTCGTCATTCAACGAGGCGCACATCATGGCGGTGACGCAGGCGATTTGCGACTACCGCGCAAAAGAACAAATCGACGGACCGTTGTTCCTCGGCCAAGACACTCACGCGCTTTCGACCCCTGCGCATGCCACGGCGCTCGAAGTATTAGCCGGCAACGGCGTGCAGGTAAGGCTTGCAGCGAATGGCGAATTCACGCCCACTCCAGTCGTCTCGCACGCGATCTTGCGTTACAACGGTGGCCGTACACAGGGGCTTGCGGATGGCATTCTGATTACGCCCTCGCACAATCCGCCGCAGGACGGTGGTTTTAAGTACAACCCGCCGCACGGCGGACCGGCAGGTACCGGCGAGACCGCATGGATTGAAGCTCGCGCGAATGAATTGCTGAGCGCGCTAAACCACGTTCGCCGAGTAAGTCTGCGTGTGGCACAAGAGGCCGCCACCACGCAAGCGTTCGACTATGTCAGTCACTATGTCGACGACCTCAGTGCGGTGCTGGAGATGGAAGCCATCCGCGCGAGCGGATTGCAGCTGGGCGTCGATCCGCTGGGTGGGGCCGGGGTTAATTACTGGGCGCGCATTGGTGAGCAGTACGGCTTAAATCTGCGGGTGGTCAACCCGGCGGTTGATCCGACGTTTCGGTTTCTGACTCGGGACTGGGATGGCCAGTTGCGCATGGACCCTTCATCACCCTACGTCATGCAAGGTCTCACGAGTTTGAGCGCGCAATTCGATGTGGCCTTTGCCTGCGATGCGGATCATGATCGCCACGGGATCGTAACGCGCCGTGGACTCCTGCCGCCCAATCATTATTTGAGCGTGGCGGTTGACTATTTGTTGCGACACCGGTCGCAATGGTCGACGCAGGCCGGCATCGGTAAGACGCTCGTCAGCAGCAGCATGATCGATCGTGTGGTGGAAGCGGCTGGACGCACATTGTGCGAAGTGCCGGTCGGCTTTAAGTGGTTTGTCCCGGGCCTGCACGCGGGCACGCTGGCGTTTGGCGGTGAAGAAAGCGCTGGCGCCTCTTTTCTGCGACACGACGGCACGGCGTGGACCACCGATAAGGACGGTATTCTGCTGAATTTGCTGGCAGCGGAAATTACCGCGCGCACGGGGAAAAATCCGGCCGAACACTATGCGCAGTTGGAAGCGCGATTTGGTGCGACGTGTTACGCACGAATCGATGCACCCGCGACGCCCGAGCAAAAGTTCAAATTAAAAAAATTGACCCCAAGCGCGATCACGGCCACCGAATGCGCGGGTGATCCGATCGTACAAGTCTTCACGAACGCGCCCGGCAATCAGGAAGCGATCGGCGGCTTAAAAGTCACGACCACGCATGGCTGGTTCGCGGCACGGCCTTCCGGTACCGAAGACGTTTATAAAATTTACGCCGAGAGCTTTCGCGACGACGCGCATCTGAGACTGCTGCAAGCGCAAGCCCAAGCACTGGTGACGAACGCCATTGGATAAGCGTCATTCGGGAATTAACCAACGGACCTCGCCGCGTTCCACGTGGGGCTCCGCGAGTACCGCGTGCAACCACGCTAACACTGATTTCAGTTGTGTATCGAGTTGATACGGTGGGTTGACGATCAATAAACCAGAACCCCAAAGGCCAGCGGCGGGGGACGCTTTTGCCACGATAAGTTCGATATTAAGCACGCGTTTGAGTCCACTTGCCTGGGTGCGTCTCACCAACTGCGCGGGTTCGCTGCGCGCAATGAGTGGGTACCATATGAGATAGGTGCCGGTCGCCCACCGCGCGGTGGCATCGATGACAGTGTTCAACACCGCGCGATAGTCCGACTTTAATTCATAGGCCGGATCGAGCAACACCACCCCACGCCGCTCATGCGGCGGTACAAAGGCTTTCAACAATTGAAACCCATCGCCCTGTTCGATGCGGCAATGCGGCGCGTGTCCAAGATTTTTCGCCAGCGCCGCGTGATCGGTGGGATGTCGTTCGATCAACACCATACGATCCTGATGACGTAGCAGATGTTGGGCGACCACCGGCGATCCAGGATAGAAACGGATATCGGAAAACTTCGGCGAATTGAGTTCGCGTAACACGGATAGGTAAGGTTGCAACCCCATGGGCGCATCCGCGCGGCTCCAGATCCGCGCGATCCCGCCACGGTATTCTGAATTCTTGGTCGCTTCGGTGGACCGCAAGTCATACCCGCCAGCGCCCGCATGCGTGTCGATAAAGCAAAAACCCGCGTCTTTGCGTTGGAGCGCTTGAAAAATCAACGCGAGCGCGGCGTGCTTTAAAACATCCGCGTGGTTGCCGGCGTGGAAGGCGTGGCGATAACTCAGCATGGGTGAATAATGGGCTTTCTATTGCGCCGCACACCGGACGGCGGCTTGCCGAATGGTGGAGGCGAGTGTAATTTCCGTCTCGCGATGCAGCCACCGCGCTCGCGCTGATTCAAAAATGATTAGGAGTTTGCCCAATGAGTTTACGCTTTGGCGTACTGTGGCCGTTCCGTAACCCAGACTTCGCACGTCAACCGTGGGATACGGTGTATCGCACGCATCTCGACTTAATCGCCGATTCCGAGGCCATGGGCTATGACGACGCCTGGCTGACCGAACATCACTTCGTGGATGATGGCTACTCGCCGTCATTGTTACCGATCGCAGCGGCAATTGCTGCTCGCACCTCACGGATCCGGATCGGAACGTTCTTAGTCCTGTTGCCGCTGCACAACCCGGTGCGGATCGCCGAAGACACGGCGACCGTCGACCTCATTTCAAACGGCCGGTTTGAACTTGGCGTCGGCCTTGGGTACCGCCGTGAAGAATTCTCTGATCAAGGGATCTCACACACCGAACGCGGCGCGCGCTTGCAGGAAGGGATTGCCGTCATACAGCGCCTGCTGAGCGGAGAGACGGTGACCTTCGATGGCAAGTTCAGCAAATTGAACAAAATTAAAATCGTGCCGCCGGCGCTGCAACGACCGCATCCGCCGTTGTGGTTGGGCGCGATTGCGCCGAAAGCGATTGAGCGCGCCGCCAAAATGGGCTTCCATTTTCAGGCAGTGGGTTCAACCTTTCTCGACAAGATGTACGACGACGCGTTGCGCGCTGCGGGACGTAATCCAGCGGAATACAATATCGCGCAACTCCGTGCGGTGTATGTGGCGCCGAGCCGCGAACAGGCGTGGGAACTGGCGGCAAAGCCTCTGCATTACATGGCGAGCTGCTACGCCAAATGGTTCTCGGAAGCCAACGACAAGCCGGGTGACGATAAAGCGCTTGAAGGTATTCCCTCGGTCGATGAAATGATCAAAAAGCAGCACTTCAGCTTCTTTGGCGAGGACGCGATCGTGGGCACGCCGAAAGATGCTTGCGAAATGATCGCCGATTACGTCAAGCGCGGCCGCGTCACCCATATGGTTACGGCGCAGGCGCTGCCGGGCCTCGAGCCACGGTATATTCGCGCGAGCATGGATCTGTTTGCGAAACAGGTCGCGCCGAAGTTTCGGTAGATATCCCTAAATTTCCGCTACTGATTTAACTACAACAACGACATTTCCTAGTGAGCACTCTCCGAGGGGACTGCGCCTAAGTCCCCTCGGCAATTTTTAAGCGCATCGTTATTGCGCGGCGCTCCGCCCGACATGATAAAGACCGTAACCCGGTAATACTTTTTGATCGTTGGCGAGTCCTAAAATTCGCCCTGCGTCAGGCGCCTTAATCGCACTGCTCGACCCCCGCAATGGATCGACAATGATGCCGACAATCTCGCCGCTCGCGATCTCATCGCCCAACGCCTTTTTGCTCACGAACAAACCGCTGCGCCCGGCACGGATCCAGAACGGTCTTTCATAGACGGGTTGAGGGCCATTGATGGGCGTCGGCTCGTCGGTAATCTTCAAATTAGCAATCGCTTGTTTGAGCGCGGCGACGCCGGTTTCGATGGCTTCGGCCTGTAGCGTTTCGGCTTCGCCGAATTCAAGACTCACCGCCGGAATGCCGTGTTCGGACGCCACTCGGCGCAACATCCGTGAACTGCCGCGCTTGCGCAAAACCGGCGTGGTGCCAAAGGTTGCCGCAAATTCGCGCACTGCCGGATCGGCCAAATCGGCGCGAAGCTGCGGTAAGTTGTGACGCATGAACGAGCCGGTGTGCAGATCGACCAAATAACGGCAATGTGGTTTCACCACCTGCGTGAACAGTCGATTCGCAATACGGTCGGCGAAACTTCCATGCGGCTTACCCGGAAAGTAGCGATTGAGATCGCGCCGGTCGGGAGTTTCGCGTGAGTTTTGCGTGAAACCCAAAACGTTGACGACTGGTACGCCGATGAGGGCGCCGGACATGCGGGCCGGTTCGAGTTCGCTCAACACTCGGCGGATGGCTTCGACTCCATTGAGTTCATCGCCGTGGATCGCCGCAGTCAGACAGAGTGTGGGACCTTCGCGCGCGCCACGCAGTGCGAGCACCGGCATGGCGGTCGCGTCGGTCTCGCGCGCACTTGTTAAATAAAGCGTCAGTTGATGACGGCTACCGGGGGATATTTGTTTCCCAAGTAGTTCGAAGGCGTCTGCGGTGGGGATGTTTATCAGCGTTAAACAGGCGATAACCCACACGCGGATCGCCGGTCGAATGAGGGCGCTTGGATAACGTCGAAACATGGCGTCGAAAAATACTACAAGCAGTCGCAAAATTCATTTGCAGACCGCTTAGAGGCGCGCCCGGGGTGGGTCACTCCGCAGCGCCGACCGAGTGAAACGAAAAGGGGAGAGCGAACCTTTACTGCGCAACGCCGAAGGCGTGGCGCTGGGCGAGGAATGTCTCGACGTTACACGCCATAATCAAAAGATCGTGATATTCGCCGTTTGGATCGCGCACTTCGTCTTTGAGCAGGGCTTCCGGCTGAAAACCGAGTTCTTGGAACAGCGCCCGCGCGCCGGTTTGATCCGGCGTCATGCGTGCGACGACTTTCTCAATCCCGAGCGACAGCGCCATGTTGAACGCTTCGCGAGTTAAGTAGCGACCGAGTCCCGCACCGCGCGCGCGCTGCGCGATCTGCACCCGCAGATCCGCGACATGCGCCGACCAATCGAGTTCGGTTAAATGAATAGACGAATAACCCGCCAGGCCTTCATCGTCTTCGCAGAGCAACGTGTGCATGGCGCCACGTTGAATCGCGTCGATCCAACGACTGACGCCATCGCTTTTGGTGATATCGCGTCGCATGAATAACAGATCGTGCTTCGGTAGTCGGCGCGCGAATTCTTGAATCATTTCTCCGTCGCGCTCGGTCATCTGGCGCAACATGTAATGACGCTCACCAAGTTTAACTTTCAACGGGAACTGTCGCGCGGCGCTCGCGACGACAGGAGTTTGGGAATTAGCCATAACGATAAGGTCTCGGGAGCTTCAGAATGGTGGAGATTATACGGAACGCGCGCTGAGCCAGCTATCGAGTTGCGGCCACAGTCGATAGACGGCGTTGCCACCCGCGACCAGACTGACGTGTCCGCCTTTGACGATAATTTCTTTTTTATCTTTGCTTCCCACCAGTTTCGCTAAGTCGCTTGAGGCGGCCGTTGGGACAATATGGTCAAACTCGGCCGCCACATGCAAAAACGGAATTTGCACCATACCTAATTCGACGCGCTGACCGCCCAGCATGTATTCGTTTTTGACGAGCTTATTGCCGCGTAGAAAGTCACGCACCATGTCGCGCGCCAGTTCGCCCGGGATCGGCAGCTGATCCGCGGCCCAACGGTCAAACCGCAGACTCGCGGTGACAAAGGCATCGTTCTCGACGTTATTCAACAGTTGCATTTGATTGGCGCGTTTTTGTAGCGGGCGCAGTGCTTGAATCGATGCGTTGATCATGTCACCGGGAATGATGCCGAGCTCGCGCACGATCCGATCGATATCGAATGCTTCGGTTTCCACCCATGTTTTGTAAAGTGGCATGCCGTCGGCATTCACCGGTGTGGTAAAGCAGACTAAATTCTTGATCGGACCATGGTCGTGAATCGCGGCATTCATCACCGCGAGTAAGCCGCCCATGCAATAGCCGACGACGGAGACTTCGGTCTCGCCGCAGTCGTTTTGCACTCTTGTGATGCTTTCGTCGATCAAATTCAGGGCGAAATCCGCCATGCCAAGATGTGCATGTTCGCGTCGCGGCGGCACCCAATCCATCAAGTAGACATCATATCCCTGCAGCAGCAGATATTCGATGAAGCTCTGCCCCTTGGCGAGATCGAGAATGTAACCGCGCGCGACCGGCGACATCACAATGAGCACCGGCACCCGATAGATCTCGGAAGTCAGTGGCAAATAGTGATAAAGACGCAAGGAATCCCGCGTATAAATCAATTCCTTGGGCGTTTGGCCGACTTCCAAATCGAGTTCGGCCTGTTGCAGCGCAAGCCCCGGAATATTACGCGAAAGCGCGCGATCGACCGCCTTCTTAACGCGCTCTTCAATCTGTGCTTTGTCACCGGCGGCGCCAGTGTCCATAAGCGATGCAGCAGCCATCAGTTGCCTTCTCCTGGGGGGCGTTTCGTGCGACTCGGCCGGACCGGCGTGTCGATCGGCGACGCTACTCCATTCGACTGCAGGATTCGGGCCAGTTGCACGCGCTGTTCCCGCAACTCGACTTGCAAAGCAGCGACGGCGTCTTCCAGTTGGCCCAGGCGATCGGAGACTTCGAGCACGTCCGAGCGTGATGGCAGGTTCAAATTAGCGAGATACTGGCTCATGCCTTCGGTGAACATCCGGTGTGTATGCAGCGCTTCTTGCATATACCGGCCAAACCCCTTGGAGAATCGTTCATCCCCCATCATGTCGGTCATGGCCTGGCTCCAAGATTTCTCGGACTTTACAAACCAATCGCGCCACAGAGCCATCGGATCCAATTTTTCGTTCGACATAAGAAGCGTCCTAGTCTTTGGTTTTTTAAACGATCGGCGCCGAGGTGTTTGCAAGCGGTTGCGCCAAGCGCCGCGCGATCGCCTGATAAACATCAGGGTGATAAATCATGCCGATGTGCGTGCAGTTCACTTCGGTGTTAGCCGCGGGATCGTCTTCCACACAGCTACTCCAATCGGCTACGCCGTCGGCCCGCGAGTAGACTGCAAATTGCGCCACCGGACGGTGTTCAGGTTGCACTAGATTCTTTACAAATCCGCACAAGCAATGACCGGTGCCGCACGATGCCTTCAAGTGGCGCCCGACTAATTTGCTGCGATTGACTTTCAATTGCTCCCAAATGCCGACGACGGCCGGGTGCGCTTTAACCAACGACCGAAACGGCGAGCCCAATGTAATAATGCGGTCGATAACCTCGGGATGATCCTGCGTGAGGCTCTTGGCCAACATTCCGCCCAAGCTATGTCCGATGATCCGCACGTTGCGGCCGGTTTCGCGTTTTATCGACTGCAAGCGCAGCGCCATGCGTTTAGCTGTGCGGTCCGGACAATCGTTGTTCCACGCGATGTTCGATAGATACGACCGATAGCCGATGCGCTTTAACCATCGGTGAAGTTCAAGCATCATGGCGTCTCCCGCCATGAATCCCGGGATCAACAGCACCGGTTCACCCGCACCGCGCGTGACGCCGCACCCATAGAACACCGGACTCGCGCGTAAGCGCAACCATTCCAAGGGCCAGGCCGCCTCGCGCCATAAGGGCGTAAGCGTCGCCTCGACCGAGGGGTCGTGTTCGAATGGGCTGTCTTCCAATCCCTGCGGAGCGAAACGATCGTCTGACATAGCGCTTTCTTATTGGTTGTTAAGGATGCGCCGAACAGCGCCGCGCAAGTACGAGCGGCGCTGCCTTTCGCCCCGCGTTTAGCGAGCTTTGGACCAAAAACTCGCGATATTGCGGCCGTCTTCGGTCATGCAAGCAGTCGACTCACAAGCCGACTGAAACACCTTACGGAATTCGCCCGCGACATCTGCTTGTTCGCGATAGAACGTTTTTGCAAGCGACATGGCACGTTCTTGTGCGACGGTCGACGCATCGACCATCGCCTTGATGTTCGCGGCGTAGTCTTGTGGCTTCAGCGTGACTTGCTTGGTTAACGACAGCATATCGCGTTGGCTTGCCAAGAAGGCGTCCATTAGTTCGGCGCCGATACGCTGGGTGCGAGCGTGTGAATCTTTGAGCGCGGTGCTGACTTCGTCCATACGCTCGGTCAGCTTGTCGAAATACGGGCCAAAAGATTCCGGATTGAGCAGAGTGTCTTGTGCGTTGGTGGCTGTGGCCATCGTCGAGTCCTCACTAGAGTCGTTGTACCTAGGGCAGTGGCGCGGATTGTTGCACCGCAAAATACATTGACATTTATAGAAGCCATCCGATTAGATGTCAATCGCAATGCAACATTTTTTTTAAAAAGCGCTCACAAAGGACGTTTCGAATGACGGTGTTGGTTGAGAAAAACGTGGCGATCCCACTCGCCGACGGCACTGAATTGCGTGCCGATATCTACCGGCCATCCGCCCCGGGCAAGTATCCCGTGCTGCTGCAAAGAACCCCATATAACAAGGAGTTATGGCCAATCACCGCGATGACGTTAGACCCCATTCGGGCGGCGGCGGCGGGATTTGCAGTCATCATTCAAGATGTCCGAGCGCGCTGGGCCTCCGGTGGCGGCACGTTTTTTCCCTATCGTGACGAAGCGCGAGATGGGGCGGATTCGATTGCGTGGGCGGCGGCGCAATCCTTCTCGAACGGCGCGGTCGGCTGTTATGGGCTGTCTTACATGGGTGGCACGTCCTGGCTTGCGGCAGCTTCAGGCCATCCGGCACTTCGTGCGCTTTCGCCCACCACCGCGCCACTCGATTTCTGGCGCGATCATTTTTGGCGCGGCGGTGCCCTCAATATCGGCACGCTTGCGATGTGGGCGTTGCGCGCGATTGGACCTGCCGCACTAATTCGCGCGCGCCCAAATCCCGCAGAATTTTTTCCACTGCTTACCCAGTTGATCGACGATATCGATGATTTTGAGAATGTGGTGCAGCAACTTCCATTGCAGCAATTTTTGCCGGCGCGGCCGGAAGATCCTTCTTTTCTACCCTTCTTTTTTGAATTTCTAAAACACCCGATCCCTGACGCGTGGACGCAAGATCTGCTCATGACCGGACGTCATGCTCAAGTGAAAGCGCCGGCGCTCATCATCGCCGGTTGGCATGACCTCTTACTGTCCGCCGACCTGCAGCATTTTCAAGCGATGCGCACGCACGGCGGTAGCGAACTCGCACGGAATGCGACTCGGCTCGTGATCGGGCCGTGGTCGCATGGCATGTTTCAGAACGTCGTTGGGCAGCTTGATTTCGGCTTTCGCGCCAATGGCCTGTTGATGGATATGCGCGAGGATCTGACCCGCCTGCAACTCCGTTGGTTTGAGCATTGGTTGCGCAACGCACAAGAAATGCCGCAGCAAGAAGCACCCGTTAATATCTTCGTCCAAGGAATCAATCGCTGGCGCGACGAAGAGACTTGGCCATTGGTACGCGCACGGCCGACACCGTGGTACCTCAACGGGGACGCCACTTTGTCGCGCAAACATACACCGTCAACCGCGCTCGCGCGCGCTTTCGTTTTTAATCCTAACGACCCTTGCCCCACTGCCGGCGGCACCGTCTTGCTTCCGGCGCAATACACTGCGGGGCCGGTTGAACAAAGCAAAATTGCAGCGCGTCGCGATGTGTTGAATTACATTTCATCGCCCCTAACCACTCCCCTTGAAGTGATCGGGCCGGTGCGCGCGGTACTGTATGTCGCGACCTCCGGTCGCGACACCGATTTCATTGTAAAGCTGTGCGACGTGCATCCGGATGGGCACATATTCAACGTGTGCGACGGTATCTTGCGGTTGTCTTTCCGCGATGGCCGCACGCGCATTCCGGTCGAACCCAACGAAGTGTTGAAAGTAGAGGTTGATCTGTGGTCGACGGCGATGGTCTTCGGCGCCGGCCATCGTTTGCATGTCATCGTGACCTCGAGCGACTTTCCGCGCTACGACCGGAACCCCAATACATTTGAACTCGCCCACGAGGCAGTCCATCTTGAACCCGTAATGCAGCGCGTATTTCACGATAGCGCTCGCGCTTCGCATCTGCTGTTACCGGTCATTGAGTAGACGCGATGCCGTGGCGTTGCGCGAGGTGCTTTATACTGCAACGACGAACAACTTGGGGGGAGGGGCTTACATGTTAGGTAAACTTTTGCTGCTGGCTGGCGCGACATACGCCGGGTACAAGCTCTTTCCCGAAAAATGTTTTGAGTTTGCCAAGCGTACACAGCGCAGGCTGTCTGGTCTCACCCTCAAGGAAACCATGATTGACGATCACCGCATACCGTATCTCGAAGGCGGAATCGGTGAGCCACTGCTGCTGTTACACGGTTTTGGCGCCGAAAAAGATCATTGGTCGCAGATTGCGAAATTTTTAACGCCGCATTTTCGCGTTATCGCGCCGGACATCCCCGGCTTCGGTGACGCTTCGCGTCTTTCTGAAGCGCGTTACGATTTGGATAGCCAATTGGAGCGCATCGGTAAATTCGCCAGCTCGTTAGGGCTGCACAAGTTTCATCTTGGTGGCAACTCGATGGGCGGGTACTTATCCGCCATGTACGCGGCGAAAGCGCCCGAACAGGTCCAGTCGTTATGGCTACTCGCGCCCGCGGGCTCGCGCGATGCCGAGCTAAGCGAGCTATTTAACTTAATCGCGCGCGGCGACAACGTGCTAATGATGGAAACCGATGTGAGCGGCAAACGTCTCGCCAACATGGTTTTTGCGAAAACCCCATGGGTCCCGGCTGAGTTCAATCGCATCTGGCGCGAGCGCGGCATGCAAAATCGCGCCTTTAACCAAAAGATGTTCGATGAAATTTTCGGCGATCCGATATTTCTCGAAGACCGAATCGCTGGCCTTACGACGCCAACGTTAATTGTGTGGGGTGATGACGATCGCCTTGTTCATCGCTCGGGTGCCACGACACTGAAAAAAATGTTGCCGCAAGCCGATGTCAGGATCATGCCGTACATGGGGCACTGCCCGATGGTGGAGCGGCCGCGTGACACCGCCGCTGACTATTTAAGTTTTCACCGCAAAGCGGTTGACTAACGTCAGCGGCAAACTATCGAGCCTTGCCACCAACCCGAAAATTCATCAAAGGCGCGTAGGAGTCCGAGGCTTGGCGCCGGGCGACTCCGTTCTTTCGTCTAATCGACGACTGACCGCAAGCCCTACCGCACGCAAATGTTGTTCGACCGCACGTTCGGCCTCGTCGGCATTACCCTGTTCGATGGCGCGCCGAATTGCGAGATGCGCGGCGCGCACACGCTGATTGAAGTGAAGCGAACCGAAGGCGACTTTGATGTAAAAATCGCTCCGGTCCCACATCCCCATCGCGACTCGACAGGTTTGCGGCGATTTCGCTAGGGCGTGAATTTGCGAGTGAAAAAGCAAATTCGCCCGACGGTAGACAGGATCATGGGCCGACGGCGGGCCCGCATCGCGTAATAACCGATCGACGTGTGCACAGACTTCTTTGAATCCCACTAGTTCCTCAGGCGCACGACGTTCCGCGGCCATCCGCGTGACACACCCTTCCACGGCGGCGAACAGCGAAAAAAAGTCGAGCACCTCTCGCGGCTCGGGCGACACGACCCGACAGCCGACTTGCGGGACGATGGTCAAGAAACCATCACCAGCGAGGCGCTTCACTGCTTCCATGACCGGCACGCGGCTACAGTCGAGTTTACTTGCGATGTCATTGACGGCGATCCAGTCGTCAGGCCGGAGTTCGCCTTCCAACAACTCCAGCAGCAAATGTGCATAAGCGTCGTGCGCGCGCCCGCCGATGGACGCACCACGTAGCGCAAAGGCGTCGCCGCTTTTTATGGATCGCTTCGACATGGCAGTGTTGTCCAGATGAATAGGTTCATTGACATACTAATATATTAGTAGCGAGAATGGCACTCAAGTCGCGCCTGCTCAGACCTGCCACATTGGCAGGAAGTGTCGAACACGGCGCAAAAATGAGGAATAGAAGTCATGGGGATCCGGACAGGACAACAATATCTCGCTGGTCTACACGATGGACGTGAAGTGTGGTACGACGGCAAGCGCGTCGAAGACGTCACGACATTTGCGCCAATGGCCGCCGCAATCAAATCGACCGCCATGCTGTATGACCTGCAGCACGAGGCACGCCATCGCGACACCTTAACGGTGGATTGCCCGGAATTTGGCGAGCGGATCGCGCGACCTTTCGAGATCCCGCGAACGCGCGGACAGCTACGCTTAAAGCGCGAGGCCTATGTTATATGGGCCGAAGCCACCTACGGGATGATGGGGCGCAGCCCGGACTTCCTCAATGTGATGGTGATGTCGCTTGCCGCCAAGAAAAGTTTTTTTGCCGAATGCGCGCCGGCGCGTGCTGCCGCCGTGGTCGACTACTACCGGTACATCGCCCGTAACGATTTATTTCTGACGCACGCGCTTCTCGATCCGCAGCTCGACAAGGGCAGGTCGCGCCACCAGCAGTCAGCTCCGGAGATCCCGCTGAAGATTGTCGAGCGCACAAACGAAGGTCTCATCGTCAATGGCATCAAACGGATCGCGACCGCGGCACCCTATGCCGACGAGTTACTCGTATGGCCGTTCCCGCCAACCTTTCAACCGGGCGAGGAAGCGTATGCCAATGTGTTCGCGATTCCGATGAACACTAAAGGATTAAAGACCCTCTGCCGTCCGTCGTTCGCACCTTTGCAGGGCGTGCGTGGCGATCATCCGTTGTCGTCGCGCTTCGACGAACTCGATGCGACAGTGGTATTCGATCATGTGCTGGTGCCTTGGGAAAGGGTCTTTCTGCACGAAGATATTTCACTCCTCAATCGCATGTATCGCGATTCGCGCATGCGCGAATTCACCGCCCACCAGACCAATGCTCGGCTCGAGACAAAACTAGGTTTTGTCTATGCGTTGATAAATCGTTTAACAGAAGTTACCGGTCTCGCTCAAAAAAGCGATATGATGGAGATGTTGGGAGAGGCGGTCGCTTGCTTGGAGGTCATCCGCAGCACCACGCGCTCGGCCGAAGAACAAGCGACCGTCGATCCCGAAAACCTCGTCCTCTATCCCGACCTCGCCGCCTTACAAACCGGACGCGCACTCGGTCCGGTGTACTACCCCAAGCTCGTTGACATGTTAAAGCGCGTCGCCGGCGGCGGCTTGATTCAGCTGCCGGTAAGCTTGAACGAATTCAATTCGCCGATCGCGGATGCGTTAGAAAAATCATTGCGCGGTGCCGGCGTGTCCGGTCGCGACAAAGCAGTGCTGTACAAACTTGCGTGGGATATTTGCGGCAGTGAGTTTGGTGCTCGGCACGAGCTTTATGAAATGAATTACGCCGGTGAACGCGGCGCGTTACTTGCCGGAATTCAGCGAGAATACGCTAGAAAAGGCTACTATCTCGATCATCTCAAGCGGTTGGTGGAGGGACTGTGAACAACGCATTGAATAGTTTCTGGAGCGATCTGCGTGGTGGGAGCTTCGAACAGGGTTATCTCCACGCAGGCGGCTACCGCACACGTTTTTTACATGCCGGAAAGCGCGGCTCTCCGCCACTCATTCTGCTGCACGGCACCGGCGGACACGCCGAGTGTTACGCGCGCAATCTGCTTGCCCACGGCGAATCATTTGATACCTACGCTGTCGACCTAATCGGTCATGGTTTCTCGGACAAGCCGGATTTTCCGTACGAGATCGATCGTTATGTCGAGCACGTGCGCGAGATAGCGGACACGCTCGGGTTTGCACGGATCCATCTCTCGGGCGAATCCTTGGGCGGTTGGGTGGCGGCGCGCTTTGCGCTCAAGTACCCCGCGCGCGTCGGTCGCCTCGTGCTCAATACCACCGGCGGGGCGACCATGAACGCGGAAGTCATGCAACGGATCAAAACGCTGACGATGGCGGCGGTAGCCAATCCAACTTGGGACACGGTCAAGGCAAGACTCGAATGGTTGATGGCTGATCCAACCACCGTGACCGACGATCTCGTCGCCTGCCGGCAGGCCATCTACCAACAGCCCGTCATGCTAAATGCGATGCCGCAGATCCTCTGCCTTCAAGAACCCGAGATTCGTTTGCGCAATAATTTGACCGACGACGAATGGCGTGCAATCCGCGCGCCAACCCTGGTGTTGTGGACTGACAAAGATCCCACCGCGGCGGTTGAGGTGGGTGAACGCTTAGCCGCGCTCATTCCTAACGCGATATTCAAATTGATGAAAGGATGCGGGCATTGGCCGCAGTTTGAAGATGCCGCAACCTTCAACCGCTTACACCTTGAGTTCTTGCGGAGCTAACCAGTGTTAGCCGCGATCTGTGCTTCACATACGCCACTGATGGACTACACCGATCCAGGTGAGGGCGCACGTGCCGAAGTCAACCAGGCGTTTGACGCGTTAAGGAATTTCGTGCGCGAGTTTGCGCCCGAACTCGTGGTGGTGTTTGGGCCTGATCACTTCAATGGTTTTTTTTATCGCGTGCTGCCGAGTTTCTGCGTAGGCGCGGAAGCAACGTCGGTGGGCGATTGGAAGACGCCGGCGGGTGCGCTACCGATCGCACGCGACATTAGCGAGCGCTGTGTTTCATCGTTACACCAGGCAGGGGTGGACGCGGCAATTTCTTATCGTATGGAACTCGATCACGGCTTTACGCAAATTCTGAATCTCTTGTTTGATTGGGCGACATTGCCACCGCTCGTTCCGGTGTTTATCAACTGTGCCGCGGCACCCCGTCCACCGTTGGCGCGGGTGCTTGCCCTCGGACGCGCGGTGGGGGACTTCGCTTGCACGCTCGATCGTCGCGTGCTCATCCTAGGCAGTGGTGGGCTTTCGCACGATCCGCCGATGCCGACACTGGCCGCGACGAACCCGGCGGTCATTGAACGTATCGTGGCAGGCGGATCCTTAACCGATGCCGCGCGCGCCGAGCGCGTCACTCGGGTAATCGAAGAAAGTACCAAGCAAGTACAAGGGCTGAGCCAACAAGTACCGCTTAATGCCGCTTGGGATCGGCAGTTCCTGACTGCGCTTGTCGCACGGGACTACACCTCGCTCGGTTTGCACGATGACCAGGAAGTCTCGCGCCTGGCCGGGTGTGGCGGGCATGAGGTTCGCACCTGGGTCGCGGCGACCGCCGCGATGGAAGCGGACCCCGCCGCGCGGGCACGGGTACTGATGTATCGCCCGATCCGCGAATGGATCGCCGGTTTCGCCGCGATGACTATTCGATGACCTACGATAGGGTCGCGTTCTAGCTGATGAAGGCCCCTTCGGCCTGCTAACATTCACGCTCTCAGAAGGAGCAAGCGTGCTTATGTTTCGTGCCCATGTGTTCATTTTCCCCACCGACCTCAGCATGCAGCCGATGGAACTCGCGCGCGCAATCGAAGCGCGCGGCTTAGACGGGATGTTCGTCCCGGAGCACACGCACATGCCGGTGAATTCGCAATCACCATTTTTGCCAGGCGGCGTGGTCCCGGAGCATTACAAGCGTACTTACGATCCGTTCATCGCGCTCGCCATGGCTGCGGCCGTGACCGCGCATATCAAACTTGGGACGGGCATTTGTTTGGTCACCGAGCACGACCCGATCGTGCTCGCGAAAACAATTGCGACACTCGATAGATTGTCGAACGGCCGAGTGGTCCTCGGCGTCGGTGCCGGTTGGAACGCCGAGGAGATGGAAAATCACGGTACCCCGTATAACCAGCGGTGGCCAATTTTGCGTGAACGCATTTTGGCGATGAAACGTATTTGGTCACAGGAGGAGCCGCAATTCCACGGCAACTTTGTGACCTTCGATCGTATGTGGTCTTACCCCAAACCTGTCCAGAATGACGGGCCACCGGTTTGGATTGGATCGAACTCAAAGTGGGTCCCGGCGCGGGTGGCCGAATACGCCGACGGTTGGATGCCGATCGTTGGGCGCAGCGGTGAGGGCAATGCGCAAATACTCGCCGACGCCTGCGCGCGTATCGGCCGCCGCGCGGAAGACCTCACCCTCGCGTTGTTCTACGCGCCGATTGACGAAGCACAAACTCGTGAACGCATGCGCGAAGGCTTTACCGATTTCATTTTTGGCCTTCCATCCGCCAATGCTGACGTAGTGTTGCCGTTGCTTGATCAAATCGCCGCGATCGCCGCCAAGATCCGCGCGACCTCCTAATTCATTTTTATAAGAAGAGTTACCCATGAGTGCAGTTGCTCAATCGATAGAAACCGATGATCTGACCATGCTTGCCGACAGCGCGCGCTCTCTTTGTGCGAAAGACGCGGCAATGACACGTCTACGCGCCTTGCGAGGCGGGTCAGCGGGCTTTGATCAGGCGCTGTGGGTGCAAATGGTCGAACTCGGCTGGACCTCGATTCAGATCCCGCAAAGTGCGGGTGGGCTTGGCCTTGGGGTGTCGGCGCTTGCCGCGGTTGCCCGTGAGCTTGGGCACGTGGCGGCACCGGAGCCTTTGATAGAAGTCGCGGGCCTAAGCGCGAGTCTGCTTGCGCAGTTGCCGCTGCAGGGAAGAGTCGCCGAGTTACTCGGGCAACTTGCCGAAGGAAAGTGTTTACCGCTTATCGCCTGGCAGGAACATCCGCTCGCCGCGAACGAAGCGGAGCTCGCGACCCGCATTATCGCTGCCAACGGCGGTTATCGAATCGATGGTCAGAAGTTCGCGGTATCTCATGCGTTAGTCGCCGATGGCTTCCTAGTTAACGGCTGGCTCGATGAAAGTTATGCCGTGGTGTGGGTTCCGCGCACCGCGCCGGGAGTTACCATAAACGCGCAACCGCTTGCGGACGGCACGCACCACGCGACGGTAGTTTTCAACAATACGGAAATAAGCGCCGACTGCCTGCTCGCGCGCGGCAACACCGCCGCCGCCGCACTCAGCACGGCGCTCAATGAAGGCGCTCTGCTGATTGCGAGCTATCTATGCGGGCTCATGTCGGCTTGTTTCGAGGTGACGCTTAAGTATCTAAATACTCGGCAGCAGTTTGGGCGTCTGATTGGATCGTTTCAGGCGTTGCAACATCGTGCGGTCGATCTCAAGCTGCAATGTGAACTTGCGCAGATCGTCGTCGATGATGCGCTCACCGGGTTGGCGGGTGAAGACGCGCAGGGGCAAGCCCTGTTGGTTAGCCGCGCAAAGTATCGGGCGAGCGATGCTGCACTCAAAGTGGTGCGCGAAGCGATCCAAATGCACGGCGCAATTGGCTTTACCGATGAGTGCGATGTTGGACTGTTCGTCAATCGCGCGCTCACTTACGCTGCCGCACTGGGCAATACGCAATGGCACGTGCAGCGGATCGCGAACTTGGCCACCGATAACGACGCGCATGACGGCGCGGCGCTCGGCCAATCCGCCATGCCTGCGAATGGCGATTGGAACGCGCTCAGCGACGACGATTTCCGCGCGACTATCCGGCATTGGTTTGAAACCAACTACCCATCGGAGTTGCGTTATCCGCCGCGCCGTGTGCGATGGCATGAAATAAAGCCATGGTACTTAAAACTTTCCGCGCACGGTTTGGTCGCACCCGCGTGGCCACGCCAATATGGCGGCATGGGGTTAAATCCGGGCAAGCTTTTAATTTTTATTGAAGAGCAAGAACGCTGGGGAGTTGCCCGCGCACCGGACATGGGCATCATCATGGTCGGTCCGTTGTTGATTCAGCACGGTGCGGAAGCGCAGCGCGCGCACTATCTACCCAAAATATTGAGCGGCGAGTATGTGTGGTGCCAAGGCTATTCCGAACCGAATGCCGGCTCGGATTTGGCGAGCCTGCGCACGGAAGCCGTGCTTGATGGCGATCACTTTGTCGTGAACGGCCAAAAGACGTGGACCACGCTTGCGCAGGACGCCACGCACATGTTTCTGCTTGCGCGCACCGACAAGAGCGCAAAGAAGCAAGCCGGCATCAGCTTTTTGCTCATCGATATGACGACGCCCGGCATAACCGTGCGCCCGATTCGCAATATCGCCGGCAACGAAGAATTCTGCGAAGTGTTTTTAGACAACGTGCGAGTGCCAAAAGAAAACGTGGTCGGCGGGTTGAACCAAGGGTGGACCATTGCCAAAGCGCTCTTGGGGTTCGAACGAATTTTCTTGGGCAGCCCCAAACAATCGCAATACGCGTTTCAGCGGTTGACCGAGGTGGCGCGGCATTATGGCTTATTGAACGATCCCGCGTTCCGCGATCGTTACACTCGTTTCAAATGTGACGTCATGGATCTGGAATCCTTATACGGACGATTTGCGGATCAAGTTAGACGCGGTGAAGCGCTGGGCCCGGAAGTTTCGCTGCTCAAAATTTTTGCCACTGAAACGTATTCCAAGCTCACAGAGTGGCTCATTGAATGCGTGGGAAGCGCGGGTGGACAGTTGGCGGCGCTGCAGGTGGGCGATCACAAAGTCGATGTCATGAGCCTCTTTTACACTGCGCGGCCAGCGACGATTTACGGCGGAAGTAACGAGATCCAACGCAATATCATTTCCAAAGCAGTGCTCGGGTTGCCTGATTGATACGTTAGTGCGCGCCCGGCGCGAGTACCAGCTCCACCGTCAAGGTTGGAAACGGCAGGTAGCGAGCGGTCATGCAATAGGCGCCGCCCACCACTTTGCCGTCCGGGGATTGATATTGCCAGGCCTCACCGGTGCCGGTGAAAGGCGCGGGCAATGCCTTCGTGAGCTTTTGCTGGACAATTTCTCGCGCCGCATTGCATTCGGTTAGTGCACGATAGGCGCGCGCGGCAAACACTCGTTGCACAATTTTGTTGGAGGGGTCGATCGTAAGTTCGACATCTGGTAACACCGTCGCGATTTCGGGATCGACACTTGGAATACGCATGGTGTAGGTACTCGCGAATTCCGGTGCTTTGCCGTAATCGTAAGAGTGCGCTAACGGTGCCCCGGGTTCGCCGCCGAAAGGGATCACAAAAAAAGCGTTTTCCGCGTGCGCGGGCCCAACAACACAGGCAGCAACCAACCCTAGAAGCGTACTGCAATGGCGCATGGTGCGAGTTCTCGACGATGATTCAAGCGTGAAGGGTACTGAATTCAGCATGCGCGGAACAAGGCGGCGTATTAGCGGTGGGTTAGCGAGTATCCTCGCCGCATTCAGCATGGCGGCGCTAGCCGCGGCATGGCCTGCGCGTGTTTATGAGTTTGGATTACGGCAATCACCAGAAATCTACCAAGTGGATGACTTCGAAATCTCCGTCATCGCATCGCATTCGTCGGATGCCGAAGAGGCGGCTGATATTGTCACCGGCACACAACACGCCGAATTTCAAATCACGGACTTAAAAACAGGGCGCGTTTACGGCTTTGCCGCGGAAACGGTGGGCGCCGCGGTACTGGGAACGCGCGAGCTTTATCCGGTGATCGAAGTGTGGAGTCCCGTGGGCGGCGCGCGTTTCGCGCGCTGTGTCTTTCGCAAGATAAACCGCACCTATTGTTGCATGGTGCAAGAAGAATTCGTCGCGACAAAAACCGCCGCGACCGGCGACGCTTTCACGCGGCCGGGTTCCACCGAGACCATGCGCTTTATGGGATCGCGCGCCAATCAATGTGAGATGAGGTAGCGCTAATCAACGCTTGAAAATCATCCCCAAAACATCATCAACCACGCTGCCGTCTTTGTTTTGATCAAGAAACGACGATAGCAATCCGCCCAGTGGCGATTGCGCACCCGTCCCCTGTCCAACTTGCAGATTGCCGAGTCCGCCACCCGCTGCCTGTTTGCTCATTGCCCCCATGATCATTGTCGCAACGATAGGCAACATCTTTTTTAAAACACCACTATCAAGGCCGGTGTTGGAGGCAACGTGGGTCGCCACCTGTCGGCTTGCGTCTTTGCCGCCAAGCAGGTGACCGAGGATGGCGTTGCCATCCATGACCGTATCCGGGTTGCCTAATTCAGTTGCATCCTCTAGATAGCGGCTGTGGTTCCCGTTTTGCAGTGCGCCAAGCAATGCTTCTAGACCGCCGGTCTGGCCCATGTTCCGCTTGACCGCGCCGCCGAGCACGGGAATGAGTTGTTCCAACGCACTACCGGCCTGTGATTGATTCAAGCCAAATTGGCGGGCCAATTGGCCGACCATTTGACCGCCTTGAGCTTGTAACACAGTTTGTAATAGGTCCATCGGTCGATCTCCTCTCCTTGGGGTTTAATAAACGCTTACTTAAATGCCGGCATTACCTCTTTGGCAAAAAGCTCAACGGAAGTCATGACGTCCGCGCCGCGAATGCCCGGCATGTGCATCCAACATACCATCTCGGTGCAATTCAGTCCGTCGCGGTATTTGCGGATCTCCTCAATCGCAAATTCCGGCGTGCCCACGATGTACCGTTGCTTAAAGGTCTGAAAACTCACTTGGTTGTGATCGGTGATGACACTGCCATCGTCGTTACGCAGCGCGCGATCGCCGGCCGCCGAAGCCTTGCCATAAACTTCGCGATAAAGATGCTCGATGGCGGGTGCTGCGAGCGCTTCTGCTTTTTGCATCGTGGGTGCGACGAATACTTGGCGGATGATGGGACGTTCCGGAATCGTCCAACCAATCTCCTTGGCCGCCGCTTCATACGGCGCAAAATGCGCCTGGAGTTCTTCCACCCCATGACGCGGCGACATGATTTGAATGGCGTGCCGCTTAGCCGCGCGACGCAATGAAGCCTTGGCGGACACGCCGTACCACAGTTGCGGATACGGCTTTTGCACGGGCTTCGGCGTCATCACCGTACGCGGCACTTTGAAGAATTTGCCATTGAATTCGAACTCATTTTGCGTCCAGGCCGTGATCATGAGATCGAGCGATTCTTCAAATCGACCAACGCGCTCCTCGCGCGGAATACCATGCGCGGCAAATTCTTCCGCCACATAGCCGGGTGCCACGCCAACGATGAGCCGTCCCTCGGAGATGTTATCGAGCACCGCCAAGTCTTCTGCGAGTTTTAACGGCGCGTACATCGGCACCAACATGACGGCGGTGCCAATCTTCATGGTCTTGGTCACCGCCGCCGCCGCGCCTAAAGTCGGTAACGGGCCGGGACACAGGCCATCTGTTTTAGCGTGATGCGTGGCGAGGTACATCGAGTGATAGCCTAAGGCTTCCGCGCGTGGCAGACATTTGAGCATGTCTTGATAGGGCTCATGCCATGGGATGCCACAGCCAGGCGGTAATTGGAAAGTGAACAGCAGGCCAAATTTCATGGGTGTTCCTTACGGGGTTATTGCATGACCGGCGTGATTTGGCAGCCGATAGATTTCAAGCGGTTTTGAATGGCGGTCGCCACTTCTACACAGTTTGGGCCATCTCCATGAATGCATAAACTCTCGGCGTCGAGTTCCACCAAAGTTTTTCCGTCCATCGCCTGTACCTTGCCGGATTCGACATAACGCTGCACCTGGGCGGCCGCGAACGCCGGATCGGTTTCATGCTTGTGGCGCTGGATAACGAGCGAACCGTCTGGCGCATATTGCAGGTCTGGGTAAATTTCGCCCACCACCCTGATCCCGCGCTTTTTGCATGCAGTGGGGAGGGCCGCGGACGTTGGTGCTGGCCAGTAGAGCATTGGGGTTTCCGAGAGCTTGCCGATCGCTTCCGCTACTGCCTCCGCTAGCTCCATTTGGGCTTTTAATACGGAATAAAACGCACCATGTGGCTTGATATGATGCAGTTTCATGCCTTGGGTGGCGAGCGACGCCTGCAACGCACCGACCTGATACACCACATAGGCATAGGCGTCTTCTGGCGTGATATTCATCGCGCGGCGGCCAAACCCGAGCAAATCCGGCAGTCCGGGGTGCGCGCCCACAGCGATTTTGTGTTCTTTGGCAAGCTTGACGGTGTTGATCATCGTCAACGGGTCGCTGGCGTGGAATCCGCAGGCGACGTTCGCGGTGGTGATGAAGGGCATCATGCCTTCGTCGTCCCCCATCTTCCAATTTCCGAAAGATTCCCCCATGTCGCAGTTGATATCCATTTGTTTAAGCACGGCTTACCTCCCCTCGGGCTGATTTGTCACAGAGTCTAGCGCGCCTGAAAGGGGGCACGCTATTCGCGTTAAATTGACACTCCGCCGGCCGGTCACGATAATCGCGCCCTCGTCACGCGCCCGTAGCTCAGTTGGATAGAGTACCTGGCTACGAACTAGGGGGTCGGAGGTTCGAATCCTTCCGGGCGCGCCAGAAAATAAAAAGGGGCCAACAGGCCCCCTTTTTATTTTCTGATGTGTTCGGACGCTTGATTCGAACCTCTGTTCGACCGATTCGCGACGCGAATCGGGACGCCGCAGCGAAGCGTAGGCGCCCCGCGGGGGTGAGTGCGCGCCAACGCGCACGAATCAATCCTTCCGGGCGCGCCAACTAGCCTTCTGCTATCAAGCGGTTACCACCCGAGTGGTCGCCGCTTTTTTGTCTCAACAAAAGCCCTGCCGAAGTTTTGCCGGACTGTCCCTCAGGAACAGGGTTTGCCGCCTCCAATACTCACCCTTACCGTATTGCGCTCGGCGCCACCAGGGCCGCAAAGCGTTCACCTTACTGACCGTGCCGGCAGCGACAGAAGCAATCGACGGCAAGTTAGTGCGGGCCGCTGGCTTCTCCTTGCACGCTGGGGTAGCGAGCGAGGCGCATGAGCGCGAGAATTTGGAGCGCCTGTGTGTGTCGCTATGTCACGCGCCAGGCAGTCTCCACTGAGCGACTGTCGCTCACCGCACAGGGCAATGCCCGTTACCGCTTGAAGACGCCGTACCGAGATGGAACGACGGACGTAGTTTTCGAGCCATTAGACTTTATCGCCCGCCTGACAGCCCTGGTGCCGATGCTACGCGTCAACCTCACACGCTACCACAGCGTCTTTGCGCCGAATCATCGGCGGCAAAAACAAGTTGCGCCTGCCAAGCGCAGCAGGCGCAAGGCCGGGGCTACTGGAAATCCTCCGCCAGCCCGCTACGTCTCGATGACCTGGGCGCAACGATTGAAGCGGGTGTTCAAGATCGGTATCCAGACCTGCGCGCACTGCGGCGGTACGGTGAAGGTGATCGCGAGCAACGAAGATCCGGCGGTGGTCATCCCGATCCTTGCGCATCTCAAGCAGTGTGCAGAGTCCGCGACACCCGCCTCCATACTGTTCGCCCGCGCGCCACCGCAAAAGGAATTACCGGGCCTGAGGGAATTAGGCTGACGGTACTTTGCGCTGATTTACGCACGGACGAGTGGCCGGTCTAACACTTAGGCCAGGTGTCCCTCGTGATGGCTCGACCAAGTCACCACGGTCCCGTGAAACTCCATGGTCAACGACCACCATTCACGGCGAACATGCCGACTGACACCATTCGAATTCAACCGCACACACCCTCAGTACCCTCGATTTCGCCGAGCAGCGCGGTTATCCTTCTTATTCCCTTGAATTTCCTATACTTCGCCAGTCTCATTCCAGTGAATTACCTCAAGTGTTTGTACAGGCGTAGGACGACAGTACGGTAGACGAGGAGAGAATCGATGGCGTTGACGCGAATCGGTGAATTGGAGCTCAATGTTCGCCAATGGGGACAAGGCACGCCGGTATTTCTGGTGCACGGCCTCGGCGCTAGCAGCCATCTTTGGCATAACCAAATACGCCCTTTTGCGGAGCGCTATCGGGTGGTGGCGATCGACCTACGTGGGTTCGGGCGCTCATCGAAACCCCGAACCCGCGCGGCCTATTCCATCGATCTCATGGCGGACGATGTGATCGGTATTTGTCGCGCGCTGAATCTAGAGGGCATCAACTTTCTCGGCGTGTCGATGGGCGGCTTCATCGGCCAGGCCGTGGCGCTTAAGGCGCCCACGCTTTGTCGTTCGCTGATCCTCGGGCAGACCGCAGCCGAGTTCGGTATTCCCTCCGACGTGTTGCACTCGCGCCTTGAGGCACTCGGCAAGACCTCGATGGACGACTATGCCGGTTTGGTTGCGGCGCAAGCGCTGGCGCATCCGCCAGATCCCCTGGTGGATGAATGGATGCGCGAGTTGATTGCGAACAACGATCGCGAAGCCTATCGACACGTGCTAGCGGGCGCATTGGCTGAATTCAATCTCGTAGACAGCGTAGCCGCGATTCGCTGCCCAACGTTAGTTTTAACTGGGAGCGAGGATCGCGTTATTCCGGCCGACAAGGGGTTGGCATTGAGCCGTTTAATTCCGGGCGCCGAGTACGCAACGATCGCAGGTGCGGGCCATCTCTCGTATGCGGAAAAGCCAGCCGAGTTTAATCGTATCGTGTTGGATTTTTGGGCCAGACACGCCAGGTGAGGGAGAGTTTTCGCACCGTGTAACGTATGGTGTAAAGACGCGTTCGCTCCCGAAAAATTCGATCGAATCGCGGGCAGATGCTGGCATCTTTCCGCTGTTGATAATTATCCCATCACGGCTTAGGAGGTTCACATGCTAGCAAACCTATCTCCCAATTCCGCCTGGTACATTCTTTTTATCGCGGGATTACTCGAGGTGGTGTGGTCTGTGAGCATGAAAGCTTCAGCGGGATTTACTAAGCTTCACTTGACCGCGCTTACGATTTGCACAGCGTGGCTGAGCTTTGCGTTGTTGGGATTCGCTATGCGCGTGTTACCCGTAGGGACCGTCTATGCAGTATGGACCGGCATCGGCGCGGTGGGTGCGGCGGTGCTCGGTGTCGCATTGTTTGGCGAAGCTATGTCAGCTCCACGCGTGGCCAGCATTGGCCTCATCGTGGCCGGAATCGTTGGCCTCAAACTTTTTTAGGTAGGGAGCGTGCAATTGGCTGTCGCCAACCCCGCCGCATCCGCCTGGGAGATCGAAACTTCGATCCATCGGAGTGGAAGAACTTCAGGTAGGTCGAACCGTTCCGCGCTTTGAGGTCGCACCAATGGCAGTGAACGCGACTACCCCTGCTCGCTAGCTATCTGTGCCATGATTTTCCACCGGGAGGCGGACACGTGGTGTTATCTGGACAAATCACGCTGGCCGGTTTCCGAAGCCTACCGCACCGCAGTGATTAGCCCGCATTGGCTCAATAGACGCATCTGCCCCAGCTCAAATACGCAACGGCGCTTCTACCCTCGGGGTTGTGATCCCGACGACGCGGGTGCTGGATCACAATACCCGCAATATTCAAGCGTGACGCAAAATCGGTGATTGGGTGCGGTGCACACGCCTAATTCTTGCACGCCCAACCATGCGTCAGATCATCGATACTTCTTCCGTGATCAACGACACGCATTTAGGTAGATCTGCAAATTTAAGTTCGTCGGGCCGGACGATTTCCAGATAGCGAGGCTCGCTGAGTTAATCATCAGCTTGATCATGGATGTCATCCTCGATTTGTGTGATGTAGCGTGTCGTTGCGCATTTCGCGCAGACGTTCATACCCGAGGTCCATCGCGGCCAAGGTGCCCGACTAGAAGTTTTCGACGACGACATCGATCATGGGCACTAACCCCGCAATCAAAGCCATCCCGCGTGGATCGCGCAGATTCACGCACAGGCTTTTCTTGCCAAGGTTCTGCTGCACGAAGTACATGCTTCGCTCGTTGCGGATTTTCGATACCCGCCTGGTCATGTCGCCGTCCGGCGCGGACTCGGCCTTGATCACGTCGGCGCCGATTTTGTCGAGCATCCGGGTGCCGGTCGCGCCGGTCAGCGCGCGAGTGAAATCGAGTACCCGCGGTCCAGTTAACGCATATTCCATCGCGAGCGCTCCTCAGCGGAAAAACCTAAGGTCAACGGTGCATCGACCGTAAGGTGCTTCCGTTAAGTGCGGTGAGATGCGCAACCAAATTAATCGGGAATTGTCAGTTCTGATTCTGGAAGTGATGCACGGGTGAAGACGTCATGCACCCGACAAAAAGCGCAAAAATACTTCTTAGCCGAATGCCTTGCGGTACGCGTCTTTCATTGCGATTCGCCCATCCGGTGCGAACGTTAAAACATCGACGCCGTCGACTTTGCTTGTCGCACCATCGGGGCTTGGCAAGGTCAGGTTCCAATACACCAACGCGTGTTCGTCGAAGATGTGCATTCGCGGCGGTGGACTCTTCACGCTCGGCTCCTGCGTTCTATTGCCGCTAACCATGCGTTGGAAGGCAGCACGGACTTCGTCGCGTCCGCGGTATGTGGTACCAGGGTCTGGGCCGGCCGAACTTCGATAAACGGGCTCGTCGCTCATAAGGCTCAGTAAGGTGTCGGTATCGCCAGCAGACCATGCAGCACTAAAGCGGAGCACGGTATCACGCCGTGACTGCTTGTTTTTCGTGGGCTCTCCGGCAAGTTTTTCGCTCCATTCACTCATTCCTCTAATCTCCTAAAGTGCAACCGTTTGGGTGATCGATCGCTAATGATTCGCAATCACGCCGATCCACGGTGCACTTCCAGTAAATTGCGACCAGCGACGTAGGCGTTCCAGAAATCAGACCCGTCGTACGCTGCTCTCGCTAATTGACGGATGCGCTCTTTTGCGTTGACCGCGACCGTGTGGGCAAGCGTTTCGAACAGCACCACGTCCGATGATGAATCGCCGTAGGCGATGCAATCGTTGCGGGTTAATCTCAACTCCGACAGCAGCCCATCGGTGATCCGTAGTTTGTCCATACTCGAGATCAGCTGATCGGCGCCCTTCGGATTGCCTGGGGACACGATGGCGCCGAAGGTAAAGCTGGCTCCCCAGCGCTGTACGCGATCTGCAAAAAACTTTGGCGATTGCGTGATCACTACGCTATTTTCGCGACGCGAACGAATATCGGCGAAAACGGCATCCACCCTCGCTAACCAAGGACTCGTCGCGAATGCGTTGTCGATTTGCGCGTCGGTGAGCCCTTCCCACAACGGGAGGCAACGCTCCCAAAACCCGTTATCGCTAATCTCGCCGCGGCTCCAAGCTTCCTCGATCGCGAGGGTCTCCTCGAGTACGCCAATCGATCGAGATATCTCTAGACACGCTGACCCGACGAGTAGGGTGCCGTCCATGTCGAATACGTGCAGACAGCTCATACGGCATACGCCAAGGGCGTTCTAGCGATGTTTCTTTTTAGCTTCATCGCGCGGCGCGAGCAAGCCGCAACGGCTGCACGACATCTAAATAATAGGATTCTGGATACTCGCGTTCACTGCGCGCGATCAACTCAGTGAAATCCCACTTTTTGAGGAGCTTGCCGTTGCGGAATACCGGAATAAGAACGTTTTCGGCTGCCGGAATTGAGTCACGTGGGACCGTGGTGAATGTGCCGTCCGCGTATTTGAGGGCAAGGCGTCCTTTTTTTGAAACCTTGAAGCCTGCCCCGGTCGGCGACTTAAAAATATCCCGCCACACGCCGTCAACGCAGACAGCGCTCGCTTTCTGTCCGAAATTCATTGTGTCCCGGTTGTGATGTTGCAATAGACCGCCGCCCATGCCGAACAACGCGTTCTCGGCGGACAATTTACGGCGCTCCATCTCAATGAAAATCTTCGGCAACGCATTGAAGTTAACTCCGTCCCCCTGCACGACGCGCACATAGCGTGGCAAAACTTTGAAGCCCTTGGAGTTGGTTTCATAACCGAATGCATCCATCAGCCATTCAGTCGTATCCGCAGTGACTTGAACGACATCTCCAGAATCCGGTCGCACACCGACCAATCCTGGAAAGTTCTGAATCATTTCCTTCAATTCGCGGCCGATAATATTCTTAACGCAATTCTCGTGATCGTAAGAATCGGTCAGAAGTAGCGCGACGCCGTTGTCTCGATACTTTTCCAACATGTTGCGCAGCGCGGCAGTCTCGTTTTCGCGGCCCCACGCGCAAAAACCGGCATGTTCGGAATTAGGTCCTGAATTTGAGACATGGCCGGCGTTGTAGTAACGCTTGGCGGCAAGGATACCTGGAACCGTATCGCTCTGACTGAAATTCACGAGATGCGCGAGCCCGCCGAGCGCTGCGGATTCCTGGGAACTGACCCCGCGTGCCCCGTAGTCGTGCAGCATGTGTCGCAGGATTTGGGGATTATCTGACGTGTGTTCCAGCGAATCCCGCATAATTTGTTTCACCAGCCAACTGACGGTGCCAATGGTGGTGGGGTACCACACCGCACGAAGCAGACAGGTTTCGAAAAAGCTCGTGACCCACCAGTATTTAGGATCGGTGTTGATCAATTGTACGAGCACGTTGCGCGAGGGGACCACGGTGCCTTCAGGCACTGCTTCAATTTCGACCGGCAGGTAGCCGCCGTGTTCGTTGAGGATGCCGAGCCAATTGTCGCGATTGAAATGCATGCCTTGTTCACGTTCGATGAACTCGGCTTCATCAATATCTTCCAGCGTAATCGGCCGCATCAGGTATTCACGCAGAAATGCTTGAAGGCCGACGAATAACGTTGACGAAAAATCTCCGCCGCGTGATTCGATATAGCTTGATACGTACTGGGTACCCGGGGGGTACAGCGAGTAGTGGCAGTGCTTGTAGTTATCGACGTTGATAATGATGTTGTGGTCGAAAGCCATGACGTCCCTCGCGTTGCATGTTGCCGATGTAGTGCCGAGGAGTAGGGTGGCGCCTAGCAACACCTAGAACGATCCGCAACCACTAACCAGGGCTCAAGCAAGAACGAGAAAACAGTAACGTTTCTATTGGTGAATAGCAACAGACTCAAAGCGCAGCGTTTCTATACAAATCGGCCACGCTCTAGTATATATAACAATTTGAAATATAAAGTATTTATAAAAATATCTCGAGAGAGAAGCAGAAAATAAGAATACAAATAAACGATTCTATTAATTCGCTTTGCGAGCGCTATATAGCGCGTATAGCGAATTTCGAAATGGCCTCTGCGAACGGCATTCCGGCCCGAGCACCAAATGCAGTGACTGAAATCGAAGCCGCCATTACTGCGGTTCTAATCGCGCTCATTAGGGGATCACCCGCGGCAAGACGACAGGCGAGCACGCCGTTGAAGGTGTCGCCGGCTCCAGTGGTGTCGACAACCTCAACCTGCGCTTGGATAGGGATGCGGTACAGCCCGCCGTCGGGCAGCCGTACGGCACAACCGTCGCCCCCCATGGTCACGATCACTGGCGCGCCGGTGCGTCGGCCCAGGCTTTGGAGGCGTGCGTCCACGGTTTCCTTGTCAGAATTAGATGCGTTACCGCAGGCGTGCGCCATTTCCGTCAGTTCGATTGCATTAGGCGTGAGGACCGGGCCGAATGGCAACAGGTCGACGAGTCCCGGAATGACCGGTGCGGGATTTAACAGACACATCACGCCGGCCTGTGCTGCTGCCTCGACCGCGGCCGCGACGGCGGCATACGGTATTTCGGTACTGACCAAGACCACGGCAGTATTCGACAGTACCGAGTCCATCGCCGCGCTCACCATCGCCGCGGACACTGCGCCGTTTGCGCCAGGCCCGATCACGATCTGATTTTCTCCTTTCGCATCGACAATAATCAGCGCCGCCCCGGAAGGGTGATCTTCAAGTGTCGCGACGCCACTGGTGTCGACTCCGTCCTCGCGAAGCGAAGCGAGTGCCTTGACGCCTGCGTCGTCCGCACCAACCGCGCCGATCAATAGGACTTCGGCGCCAGCCCGAGCTGCCGCCACTGCAGCGTTTGCGCCTTTCCCGCCGCCAAAAATCTGTAACCCGCCACCGACTACCGTTTCTCCCGGGGCCGGTAGGTGCGGTGCCGTGATCACTAAATCTGTATTGATCGCGCCGACGACGATGACCTTTCTGGGCACGGGTTTATCTCGATTTCGGTTTTGCTGCGGATTCGCGCACTTTCACCTCGACGGGATAAGGCTTTGGCGTCTCGGAGATTTTCTCGCCGCGAATGAGGGCTAACACTAATTCCGCGGCTGCCACGCCCATTTCGTAAGCCGGTTGACGCACGGTGGTGAGACGAGGACTCAACAAACGCGCCATCGGCACGTCGTCAAAACCAACAATGCTGATTTCGTCTGGCACCGAGAGCCCGACTGCGCGGCAATATTCCAGCGCGCCGATCGCCATCATATCGTTCGCGCAGAGAAGCGCGGTCGGTCGAGTGGGTTTGGGGCAATTCAACGCTTTTTCCGCTAATTGATACCCGGAATTCATTTGATAGTCGCCGCTATAGACTTCCATTTGATCAGGATCCAGGCCGCCGAGCGCAAGTGCTTCGCGATAACCCGCCAAGCGTTGTTCTGCAGTCCAAAGGGCCGTCGGCCCGCCAATACATGCAAACCGCTCGTGACCCAACCCTACGACATGCGCCGCCACCTCACGCGCGCCGCGCCGACCATCGGCGACAATCGCAGGCAAATCAGCCCCGGGTACCCGTTCATCGACCAAGACCACCGCGCCGAGCGATTCAAGCTCCAGTAACGACGAGGGCGATTCATTGAGTCCAGTCAGATAAACCACGCCGTCGACGCGTTGGCTGCGCAATAGCTTGGCGTTGGCTGAGCCGGTTTTCTCGGTGTTTTCCGAACTACACAAGACAACGAGAACATCATGGGCCGCCGCCGCCCGCACCACGCCGCTGGTCAAAAGACTGAAGAATTGGTTGGAGAGATCGGGGATGACCAGCCCAATGGTCGAGGCCTTCTGCCGCTTCAGGCTACGCGCCGATTCGTTGGGAATGTAATTCAATTCGCGTACGGCATTCATGATCCGTGCGCGCCGATCCGAACTCACCGGACCGTTGCCGTTCAGTACGTAGCTAACGGTGCTGACCGAGACGTTCGCGGTCAGCGCAACGTCTTTCATTGTCGGGGCGTGCCCCGACTTTATTCCTCGTCCTCGCCGCATTTTTGTAGTGCTTCCAGTCAGTGAATGCGTTGACATTATTCGATTGCGACTTCGTTAGCGCGGTGGCCGGTGGGACACCGAAGACCGCAGCAAATTACCAGATATCGATGGTTATAATTCTAGAGCCGCAGATAGCCCGAGCCCAAACACGAAGAGTAATCCCTAACCGCACCGGGTTCGACACGACCAGCGCTAACCATCTAACTGAGGGATTCTTTCTATTGGGAAGTCGCCGCTCGTCGCTAAGGTCAATCTGTTATGACACCGATTGGCGCTCGTGAAGCAAGCCAAAGGGCCAATTAACGATTTGCCGCCCATCGCACGATAGACGCCCAAAGTGTAGCGTAGTGGGGCCATGACATGAACTCCTGCGGTGCCCAGTGTGGTGCGACATCCGAGGCGAAAGCGACGCTACGTCCGCGCCCAATCGCACTGACGACGAGCAGCGGATCTTTGCCACAAGCTGCGATCACGGTCGCGTCCGGCTTGGGTATGAGCTGATTGTAGCCAAGTAGGTGTGGCCAAGCGGGCGGCGTACCACCTAGGGCGGCGTGAGTCGGATTTGTGAAAGAGGCTAACAGACCTTGTGGGGTTTCGACGCGATCATCGCGGTCAAGCATCGTAACCGGCAGAACCCTGCTTAGCGGAGTCGCTTGGTAACGCGCGCGCCCGTCGATACCAGAGAAAGACATATATCCGCCGATCATCAACAACCCGCCCCCATCGTTGACGAAGTCAGCAATCAGTTCGAGCCGATTTACCGTGCGTTCCGAGCGGAGGAATGTTTCGTCGCAGAGTAGGAACGAATTGGACCCGATGTCACTCAGGATGACGACGTTAAACGAATCGAGATCTGCGCGGGTCTTGGGAAAACGTCGCGATACTTCGTGCGCTCGAATGTACGTGACGTCAAACCCCGCATTGTCCAATGCAGAGAGGAACACGCCAGCGCCTTCCTCGTACTCTGTCGTGTGAAACTGATCGAAGCCTTTCAAATGCACCGTATGCTTGATCCAGGATTCTCCCACGACCAACACGCGAAGTGGCGGGTGTGCGTTTGAACTCATATCACGGCTGACTCGTTAAAAGTATGGATGCACGCATCGGCGCTAAGCAGGTGTGCCATCTAGAGGATTCGATCTGTCACGAATGCTGGCAACACGCGCGCTTCCGGGACCTGCGGAAGCGCGACTTCGCGCATATCCCATCCGATCATTTGCGTAGACAGCAGCTCATAAACCTGACGGCCAGCCGCCACTCCAAATTGAAAATAACTCTCCGCATAGGGGTGGCCGACGTAGAAATATTTCTCGAACAGCAGTTCGTCGATCTTCGATAACAGCTGCGGCGCTGAGACCAACTTCATTGAACCCTGCAGGCGAACGCCGTGGACTGTTGCATACTCGTCGCCGCTATCAACGAGCGCTGATAATGCACGCCCACTCGTGAAGTTCAGCCCGTGACGGCTGGCTGCGTCAATCGGGATAAAAATCCGCTTTTCGTGGATGACATACCAAAGTGGCGACAAGTAGATCGTGCCATCCTCATTGGCCGTCGCGACACGAATGGTTTTCTGGCGAGCAAGATAGGCCCAGCGCTTGTCTCCGCGTAGTGGCATGAAGGTACTCGCGGTCGGTTGTTTACTCATAGGAACCTCAATTCCGAAGAGACTTGAGTTGGGCGCTGAATTCGGGAATCTCGACCAGGCCGTAGCGCGGTGAGGGGCCGCTAGTCCAGAAAAAAGTCGTCTTCTTCCCAGTCGCCTTCAAGGTGTACTTGTATCCGCCTGGCAGATAAATGTGTTCGCCCGGTCTCGCCTCAAGAAAGACGATCCGGCCCGCCGCATCTTCAACTTGCAAGCGAATTTTTCCTTCAAGGCAATAGTGCGTCTCATCGAAATTAGTTTGATCCCAGTGATAATCCGCGTGGTCGGGTTCCTGGTAGCAATAACCGTGGCGGAAATATCGCGCGTCGTCGCGCTCCTGAGACAAAAAAATTGAAGTGCTAATGCCCTCCGCGAACTGCAAACGTGGGAGAGCGTTGATTTCATCGGGTGCGATGACTCGCGGGTATCGTCGGGCGCCTTCGGCCTGCGGGTCGTAATCCGTCATGGCGTTCTCTCCAATTTCGAGTTGATGCACGAGTAGCACTTGCACGTCGAGCAGGTGAAGCGTGGTGACGGACAAGGGCGCTCAAGAGGAACAGTACTAGATTATAGATTCGTTTCTACTTTAGTTCAGGGGTATCTAGAGGTCAATACGAAATCTGCGTTTCGCAAGCACCGCACGGAAGCTCCTGCGACGTCGACGTCAGAAGCGGCACGGCGCCATTGCGACAAAGAAAACCTGCTGCGGAGTCGGACAGCAACGGCGCCGAATAGAGACCGGACAGCGGCTTGGGAACGTCAATCGCATCCAGCTAATAACGGACTCTAAAAAGTAATTTGGCCCCGTACTTGGCAGGTAGTAATAACTGAGGTTGCCGACATTAAGATGCGCCTCGGCGCTACCGACCAGTATCTTAAGCAAAGGACGAAAAACGACAATACCATTGAATAAAAAAGAAATTAATTCTATTTTTATCCGCTCTAATAATACCGACGGGGAGCACATTCTAGTGCTGGAATTAAAGTCAATTCCCCCGTCGAGCCAACCTTGCGGGTCCTGGCCAAATTTTGCCCTCGACCCACGCTCAGGGCAGAAACATTTTGTTAATGCAGACCCCAAATCGCCGCTGGCCGGTCAGCTCGCGACGATACACAGCGCGAGTGAGACGATGATGCAGGCGCGAAGTCGTGGCGAAAGACAAGTCTGACTCCGAGGCCCGGCTTCGGGTTAAGAAATCGAAGACTGTGCGTCGCATCTTCAATTTCGGTTAGATTAGAAAATAGAATCGTTTATTCTATTCCATCCGAAATACTCTCATTCGGTGGGATTGGCGTGGCTAAGAAATCCGGTTACCCGGCGTCGTCGGGCCGAATCGACGATTATCGACCGCCATCCCGAGAATGTACGAATCAACCCGGTTCATCCGCGGTTGATTATCAGCATTAGCCTATCGAGGTTCACACTTCGTGTTGTGACGACGTTTATCAGGGATCTGTCAATGCAGAAGCGTGCGATCATTCTCGATTGTGATCCAGGGCAAGACGACGCCATCAATTTACTGTTGGCGATGTGTTCTCCCGATGAATTCGAGATTCTAGGTATCACCACTGTTGCCGGTAATGTCCGGGTCGAATTAACCGCACGGAACGCGCGTCTCGTTTGCGATATCGCCAACCGCCACGATCTGCGGGTATTCGCCGGGTGTTCTCGACCTATGCATCGCGAGCTCTACACCGCGGAAAATATTCACGGCAAGAGCGGTGTGAGCGGACTTGAGATTATCGAGCCTCGACAATGCCTCGAAACGATGCATGCCGTCGATTTTTTAATCAGCACCCTCCTGAGTGCCGACGATAATTCCATTATTTTGGTGCCAACCGGGCCGTTGACGAATATCGCCACCGCAATCACTAGAAACCCGTCCATTTCAGCCAAAATAGCGCAAATAGTGTTGATGGGAGGCGCGCTTCGCGAAGGCGGAAACTGTACTCCATCGGCAGAGTTCAATATGTTCGTCGATCCGCATGCCGCCGACATAGTGTTCCGTTGCGGGCGCCCGATTGCTGTGCTCGGCTTGGATGTCACTTATCAGGCATTGGCCACCGCCGAGCGTCGAGCCCGGATTCGCGCGCTGACAACGAACGTCGGTCGCGCCGCCGCGGCAATCCTTGATTCTCATGATCGAAACGATGTCACGGGACGTGGTGCGCCCTTACACGATCCGTGCACGATCGCCTATCTCTTAAGGCCTGAACTATTTATTGGAAAACGCTGCAACTTGTCCGTCGAAACAGATTCCATGCTGACGATTGGACATACGGCAGTCGACTTTAGGCAGGTTACCGATCGAGTACCTAATGTCGATTGGATTTATGCAATCGACAGCGATGGGTTCTATGACCTACTCGTCGAACGATTGAGCCAATGAGGGCGCGGATTCAATCCGTGGCAGGTGAACGTAAATTCGCCCTCGCCGAAGTCGAGCAACGTGCGACCGCTATTCCTATAAATTAGAAACGGTTCGGATTTTTGGAAATGTTGTTATAGTATATTAAGAATAATTCCTAAACACATGATAATTATTAACAATAGTGTATTTTCAGTGTAAATAAATAGTTTTTAAAAGTAGTTTTAAGGAATTATTGAACTGTTTAATTAGAAACGTTACTATTCTTGGAAATCCGCACCAGAACCGAGTGGTTGGGGACATAACGCTTGGTCGGCATTCAATCGTCCTGAAGGAGTTACGAGCATGGGCTGGAGTCCAGTACCCGACGATCTGCGCGAAGCCAATCCAGTATTCCTGGCGTCTTGTGGCCTAAAGAATTTGATGACGAGTTCCCAAGCTGCGGAATTCCTAAAGACACCCATTGGCATCGTGTGTTCCTGATTGACTGTATCGGCGCATCTGAATCAATACCGGAGGCTTATTCATGACATCCATCAGCCGCGCGCTCCCCGCGATTGCACTCGGACTAGCGCTTGTGACCCCCTCGGCTTCATCGGCGACAGACGCCGAGCAAACCATTCTGGGTAAGCCGTATACGATTACCCCGGGCGCTACCCCCGGCACATTCACATGCCAATGGGGTGACGAAAAAGTGGAATGGAAGCCGCAACCCTGGCACCCCCAGGATTACAAGGACACCGGGCCGGCCATCTACGATCGTTGGACGCAAGCAGGCCTGCCATACCCTTGGGAGCAGCCGCTTGAGGAACGGGTCAAACAGGATGGCCGAGAAGTTCACGATCGGTCCTATACCGCGCTGTACTTTAATGAATTCGGTGAGAACTACATTACCGAATGGTCGATTGACGTGACGTCCCCAGATGGCACGGAACGTAACAAGCGATTGTTCGAGTGGATGAATGCCTACCGGACAAACCCGGAAGGGCTGCCTAAGAGCCAGGTTGGTAAAGTACGCGCGCAATACATGTTTACGTATGTCGCGCCGAATGATTTACGTGGACTCGGTATCTCGACCACCATCTACCACGGCGACAAATTCAACGACGAATTTCTCTATACACCGGCGGCGCGACGAGTTCGTCGTCTACCCCAGGCAGCGCGGCAGGACATCATCCCCGGGACCATTGTCCACTGGGAAGATTTTCCCCAAGTCAAACCCTTCCCGGATATCGATTACAAGATCGTCGGCTACACCCTGTACGCCGGACAGCCTGACGGTACGATGGGTTTTACCATGCAGACCACCGGCGAGAAGACCAATATCGGTCTCGACGGCGTCTGCGAGCCAGCTTACGTACTTGAGTTGACGCCGCATTCGTCTGCTTATTGGTACGCCAAACAGCGCCGCATCATTGGTATCAAGACAGGCAGCAGTTGGTATGAGGAAGTGTTCGACTCCAAGGGCGAACTCATCCGCACTCGCGTTAACCGTCGCGCCATCGCCAGTTCCGATCCACGCATCCAAAATTACAGCGACAAGCTCGAAAACTGGCAGATGATCTGGGCCGGCGAGTTCTTTTTCGAGCCGAAAACCGGGTTCCGTCAGGATTGGTACATGAATACATTCTGGATCAATCACGAGGGAATGCCGCGCAACGTGGTCAGCCTCGACAATCTGAGCAAAGAGCCGGTACGTAAGATACTTTTCTGGGAATGACGCATGGAAATTGTTGAGACCCATTGCCACAACGACGTGACCGAGTAAATCCATGCAACGATTTGCCAAAGCGCTGGTTCGTTATCGTCTCTTGATGTTGATTGCGACGGTATTGATCACGCTCGTGGCAGGCTATTTCACGACGCAGCTCAAAATCTATGACGATCCGAACCGTTGGCCGCCGGATAGTGACCCGGCGGTCATTCTGAACGAACAACTGCAGGAGAAGTTCGGCGGTTCGAATTTGGTCACTATCATGGTGTCGCGGAACGACAACGGCAGCGTCGTGCAGGCCGACACGCTGGCTTTGGTCAAGCGTATCACCGACCAGTTGTTAGAGGTGCATGGGATCATCCCGTACGCGGTGCGCTCGCTGTCGACGGTGAATTCCCGTTACCTCAAAGGCACCGCCGACACGCTTGATGCCAGCATGCTGTTTGATAACCCAAATCGGGCGCCCGAAACTCCGGAGGAACTCGCGCGGGTCCGCTACGGAATCGAAAATAATGCTGCCCTGAAAGGCGCCTTGGTGTCGCGAGACGGCAGCGCAGTGATCATTCAGGCAGATTTTCGCACCGGGTTGAAGAATTTGCGGGCCGGATTACAACTGCCGGTGACCGACCCGATCGCGATTTATAAAGATGTGCAAAACATCATCGGGCCCGAGAACAATGGCACTCACACGGTAACCGCGGCCGGCTCCCCGGTACTTATCGGCTGGGTCAACAGTGATGGCCTACCGTATATTGCCTTCTCGTTCCTGCTTGTACTGGCTGGCATCGCGGTGGTCCTGATCTTTGCGTTCCGCTCCGTGGTTGGCGTGATTCCGCCGCTAGCGGTGGGCATCATGGCTTCCATTTGGGGTTTTGGCCTGCAGCGCCTGGTAGAAGGCGACGTGCTGACGTCCTCGGTTGGGCTGCTCGCGCCTTTTATCATCCTCGCCGTCGCAGCTTCTCACAGTGTGATATTCATAAAGCGCTTCCTGACCGACGAGCTTAGCGCTGGGCGCTCGATACCCGACGCACTCGAGCAGACCTTCCTACACATGATGAGGCCCTTGGCCGTGGTGCTTTGCACGGACCTCATGGCTTTTGTGGTGCTCGCGTTCGTCCCTTTCGACAACGTCCGCCTGCTCGGGCAAATAACGGCGTACGGTTTGCTCGCCATCATCTTGATCGTCCCGACCTTTCTGCTGTCGCTACTCGGCTCGATGCCGGCATCGAGTGTGAACAAGGCGGCGCAGCGCGCGCAAATCGGCCGCGCCCAGGGCACTGGTTTAGTCTATCGAGTGACGGCGTTTATCGTGCGGCCGCTGATTTACAACCGCCGCGCGCAGTGGTCGGTAATCGCCGTAAGCTTAGTGGTACTCGCCGCCTCGTTCAGTATCTGGACGCCCATCAATTTTGGAGGCGACACTGCGGTGGGGCGCTTTCTCGCCCGCAAGATCGAGGTCGGGCAGAACAATACCTACGCGGTACATAATTATCTGACCCGCTCGTGGGAAACCAATTCGCTGTTTCAGATGGAGCAGGAAATTACGCGACGCTTCGGCGGGGTTTATACACTCGCGATTCTGGCGGAGGGCCGCGAAGAGGGTTCCGTCAAGACGCCCGAAGCCCTCATCGCGCTCGATGGATTGGCCCAGCATCTTCTCGAAACGAAGGAAGTCTCGGCCGTAATGGGCCTACCGTTTTACGTCAAGATAATGAACCGCTTCTTGAATGAGGATAACGACGCCCACTTCCGGATCCCAACGGAGGATCGCGCGCAGATGGCGATCAACGAGGCACTGTACTTCCTCACCGGGGGCATGCCCGGTGCTTTCGACTTCGTCGTCGATCCCGGCTACAAAAATACCGCCATGATTGCGTTCGTGAAGGACACGAGCCCGCAGACAGTGACTAAGTTAGTGGAACGAGCCAAGACCTACTTAGCGGAAAACTGGAATGCGGAAGCGCTTGGTGTGACGGTAAAGTTACCGGCGGGTAACGTCGGCATCGCCGACGCATTTAATCGCGAAATCAAGAAGTGGTTGGTCCTGGCAACCGCGTTGAGCGCCGTCGCATCGATGGTGACCGCGGCGATCATGTTGCGCTCGGTGGTTGGACCCCTGTTGCTCATGTTTCCGCTGCTTCTAGGCACCATCGTCTGGGTCCTTTTAATTCACCTCATCGGCATCGAGTTCAATTCAAACGTGACCTCGGCGCTCGCGATAGCCAGCGGCGTTGGCATCGATGCGGAGGTTTATCTCCTGTATCGCTTCCGCGAAGAGTATCCGAAGGACGGTGATTTTCAGCGCGCCCTATTCGATGCCTTCACGCTGGTGCGAGAACCACTCATTTTTTCATTCGCGGCCTTATTCGCCGGGTGTCTCGCGGTATCGACGGTACCACTCTACGTAGGCTACGTAGGCTTCAGCATGGCGCTCGTCTTGCTGACGACGTTCCTGCTCAGTTTCTTCGCGGCGCCAGTGGTTTGGAGCATGGTGCAACCGCGGTTTCTCACGCGCGGCCTGGAGCGCGACACAGGGGATGGTGGGACGCCCGCGACGAATCATATGTCCGTCAGCGCACGTGACGATACCCGCCAATCAATTGGTGACGCCGCATCCGTGACGGTGGGATGACCGGCGAATGCAGGGCAAAGGAATGCAGGGCAAAGGAATGCAGGGGCATGGGGGCACTCAAGCAGTGCGGCTTTTGTTGTTTGGGAGGAGATGACTCATGAATAGTCCTATTCGGCAATGCACTGGCAAAGTGCTCGCGCTCGCAGTGATGTCAACGCTGGGTTGGTCGCAAGATAGCGCCGCCCGCCAGACGTTCGGCGACTTCCAGATCAGTGGTGAATTGTTCGTCTACACCGAGGCGCGTTGGGGTGACAGCGACGAACCCGGCCCGAACGAGTATTCGCTTGAAACAGGAATTCCCGGCCTGAACTTAGGGCCGGGCAGGGGGCTCCCACCGCCACCAAGTAACGGCGACAAGTTCGACACCTTGAATGCATTGCGTACGGAATTACTGCTCGAAGTCGCGTATACAGGCTGGGACAACATTACTCCGGTGGTGAAACTGCGCCCGTACTACGACGCGATGTTCGATATCAACGACAAAGATCACAGCATCTCGAAGTTCTGGGAAACCAATTTGCGCGCTGGGGTTAATGACAATTACGACCCGTTGGTTCGTGAGGCATTTGTCGACTTCAACTTCGAACCTTTGTTCGTTCGCGCGGGCCGTCAGCTCATCACCTGGGGCCGCTCCGACGGCGTCACGGTGCTGGATGTCGTGAGCCCCCGAAATTTTCGTAATCCACTTACATTCGAGCAAGAACGTTTCTTGATCCCGCAGTGGATGATCGAAACGAAGGTTGACCTGTCTGACGCGGAGTGGCTTCCGGGCGGCATTCAGAAAGAACTTCAGGTCATCTGGAATCTCGATTACACACCGTCGCGTTTCCCGGGCTTCAATCCCGTCGAAGAAGGACAACATCCTTGGACGCTCAATGTGGTGGATTTCGCGAACCAGATTATCAATACCTCTGAGGCGTTGTTCGGCGAGAACTGGTTCGATGACGATGCCTACGACGACGGCGACGCAATCGACAAATCCGAAGTTTTCGTGCGTTGGCTGGCGCGCACCGGCAGCGACCTCGGTCCGCTGTCGGATCTAACCTATTCGTTCCATTACGCCTATCTGTTCGACGATCTGCCGTTCTATGACTATGACGGTCGTTGCGACTTTGGTCTCGCCGTCAACCTTGGGTGCCCTGGGATTGGCGGATCACGTATGGGTGGGATGAGATTCGATCGGCACCGATATACGCTTGCGGGATTCTCCTTCGACAAGGCCCTGGAGTTCCTACCGGGTCCGCTGGCAGGTTCGGTGTTGCGCGGCGAACTCGTCTATAACTTCGGTCAGCAGTTCTACGAACCGGATCTCGAGCTCGTAGAGGCCGACCAGCTCACAACCTTGATTGGTTTCGACCAATATTTCTACATTGGTCCGAGGAGCATCACTCCAACGCCGTGGTTCGTATCATTACAGTACTGGCGCGACGAGATCCTGCGCGAGGCCGGGCCTGGGCGGGTGACCAATCTGAACTCGGCTGCCTGTGCGCTTCAGCAAGATTGCGGTCGAACCGGTTACATCATCGGCGGCGCTACGAACATATTTAACGGCCTGCGCGACGAAACCCGTAACGTGATGACCTTGTTTATGTTCAATGATTTCTTATCGGCGAAAACGCTCCGTGTCGAACTGTTCGTGTTACGCGAATTGGGCGACGATCAACGTTCGACCTGGTTTAGGGGGCTGATAGGCTACAACTGGAACAGTAATTTCAGCACGCGCATCGGAACCAATATCGTCAGCGGCAAGAGCAAGTCCTTCTTTGGCCAATTCAAGGAGAACGACTCGATGTTCTTGGAAATGAAGTACACATTCTAATGCCATGTTACGTACGTGTTTGACAGCCTCACTAGACATGGATTTTTTGAAGGTCGTTAGAGATTGGAATTGATCGACCGCCCTGAGTTTGCGGTAAGGACTTTGAGCGGGCTCACTCCTCCTCCTATAAGCCCTTCGTCACAATAGGGAATGCGAGCTCAGGGCGGGCGCGGGAGGCGCGTTTCTCGCGTGTTTCTTGTGTGGCCGAAGGATTCGCGTGCTTGACTCAGAGGGACCGGAACTCAGAGGGGCCATCACGATCTTAGCGGCTTCTCTCAAGAAGCGGCTGCGTGTGGGTTCCGCACCGACGAATCGCTAACAAGAATAGTAATGCGCGCTTGTTCGGCCCGCGCATATTCACTGCCCAGAGGTACCGCCGTGTGTGTAGATAAGAGTAGTTCCGATTTTCCCACGAGCCGCCGGGCCGCTTCCGTGCCGCGGCCACATTTCCACTTATCCCGCTCGATCCAGCGCGGGTTGTTATGAAGCTAGACGGCATCGCGGAATTTCCGTACGACCAAACGACTGTTTGGCACGCGTTACACGATATTGGGATACTGACCAAGACGATTCCTGGCTGCAAATCGATGATTCCCGACGGAGACGAGCAGGGCATGTACCGCGTGGTGCTGGCGTTGGGCGTCGCCGCGATCAAAGGTGAATATGAGGGCAAAGTCTCGGTCCACGACATCGAATTACCGAATCATTACACGTTGAAGGCTGAAGGCGCAGGCACGCCTGGCTATATCAATTTAACAGTCGATTGCCGGCTCGGACCGAGCAACGTGGGTTCATCGCTGCGGTGGGCGTGTGACGCCGAAGTCGGTGGCCTAATCGCAGGGATCGGGGGACGGGTTTTGACCGGCATTTCGAAATACCTCGCGAATCAGTTTTTCAAGGCATTTAATGCCGAGATGAAATCTGCCTTCGATGCAGCGCCGAAACCATCGGCATATAGGTAATCCATATGAAACCAGCCAAGTTTGATTATTACCGGGCGCACACGCTTGACCATGCGTGTTCACTGCTTACCGCGCACGGCGAGGACGCCAAGCTGCTCGCCGGAGGCCAGAGCCTAATTGCCGCGATGAACTACCGCCTTGCGCGACCACAGGTGCTTATTGATGTGAGTAATGTCGAGCACGCGAACCAGATTAGCGAGGAATCTCGCGGCGTGCGGATTGCGGCGACTACCACCCAGCGTTTTGCGGAGAAGCATCTGTTAGTGCGCGACCGTTTACCGGTGCTTGCCGAAGCCATCGAGCACATCGCGCATTTTCAAATCCGTAATAAAGGCACGGTCGGCGGCAGTATCGCGAATGCCGATCCGGCGTCCGAGTTGCCGGCGATGGCGTTGCTGTTGGATGCCGAACTCGAAATCGCGACTGGCTCGGCGCGGACTCAGATCTCGGCCGGCGATTTTTTTATTACCTACATGACTACCGCGCTGCAACCCGATCAAGTTCTCTGTTCGATTTTGTTCCAGACACCGCCTCCGACCAGTGGATGGGGATTCCACGAAGTGGCACGCCGCGCGGGCGATTTTGCACTTGTCGGAAGTGCCGCCGTCATTGGCTTAGATGCCGCTGGAAAATGCCAGCACGCGCGAGCCGTACTGTTTGGTGTCGCTGCGACACCGGTGCGGCTGCAGGCGGTCGAATCGGCGCTTGTCGGACAATCATTTTCGTCAGAACTATTGAACGATGTCTCGACACAGGTCCGTGATCACATCGATCCCGAAAGCGACGTCCATGTCACCGCTGAGTACCGACGCCGTGTCGCTGAGGTATTGACTGTTCGGGCGCTACAAGACGCGTTTCACCGGGCTGGCGGCACGCACTGATTCGCCGGAATTAAGGAGCAGAAAATGTTTGAGAAGAAAACTGTCAGTCTCGAAGTGAATGGCGAACGCTATACCAGGGAAATTGAACCCAGAACCTTATTATCCGATTTTATTCGCCACGACTTAGCGCTCACCGGCACCCACGTCGGCTGCGAACACGGCATCTGTGGTTCATGCACAGTCCTGATGGATGACTTACCGGTTCGCTCGTGTCTAACCTTCGCGTTACAAGCCGAGGGCAAAGCAATCACCACCGTAGAGTCACTTGCCGTCGATGGCAAATTGAATGCGCTACAAAACGCCTTCTGGGAAAACCAGGGTCTGCAATGCGGATTTTGCACACCTGGCATCTTGATGAGCATGACGGCGTTTCTCAGAGAAAATCCACGTCCGACGCGCGCGGAAATTCGCGAAGCGTTGTCGGGAAATTTGTGCCGCTGCACGGGCTATCACGACATCGTTGACTCTGTCGTGGCCGCCGCGGAAGCGCATCTCGCCGCTGCTCGGCAGGGTTAGATCTCACGTCGCAGCGTATTGGAATTAGTAGGAGCAGCAACATGACTGAACCCGTGACTCTCTCAGGGGTAACCAAGCATATCGGCGTGCCACGTAAACGCAGCGAAGACCCCATGCTCCTCATGGGCCACTCTAAGTATGTCGACGATGTCGCGCTGCCGGGGATGGTGGAGGTCGCGTTTGTCCGTAGCTCGCACGGTCATGCGCGTATCAAAGGCCTGAATCTTGACGCGGCAAAGCGGCACCCGTCATGCATTGCGATCATCACCGCTGAAGAGTTCGGGATCGGTACCACGACCTTCGTGCCCAACACACGGGGCAAACTATTACCGGTGTTCATGCCGTTTATCGCCAAGGATCGCGTCCGTTATGTCGGCGAAATCATTGCTGCCGTAGTCGCGCCGAATCGTTATCTTGCCGAAGATATTGTCGATTTGATCAGCGTCGACTACGAAACCCTGCCCGCCTACAACGATGCCGAACAGGCGATGCAGCCCGACGCGACGTTACTGCATGACGAACTCGGCACCAATGTTTACTACCGAGATTCGTACAGAAACGGCGATGTCGAAAAAGCGTTCCGCGAAGCCGATATCGTCGTCAAGGAAAAAGTGCGTACCGGGCGCACCTCTGCGGCGCCGATGGAGACCCGCGGCGTCATCGCGAGCTGGGGCTGGGACGATACCCTGACCGTGTGGTCATCCACGCAGATGCCGTATCCGCTGCGCACCTACATTTCAGCCAACCTCGGGATCCCAGAGCAAATCATTCGCGTGGTCGCGCCAACGGTTGGCGGCGGCTTTGGCCAGAAAGCACATTTCTTCCCGGAAGAATTCATCCTGCCATGGTTGGCCAAACGGATTCGCAAACCGGTAAAGTGGATCGAAGATCGGCGCGAGCACCTGCTCTCGGCCTCGCATGCCAAACAGAACACGATCACCATGGAGATCGGTCTGAAAAAAGACGGCACTATCGTAGGCATGCGAATAAAAAACGTTGGTGACTCGGGTGCCTATTCGATATTTCCATGGTCCGGCTTGATCGAATCAGTCGTGGGCAACACCGGGTCGCCGGGCGCGTTTACCATTCAGAACGTGGAGTACGAAACGCTCGTCTGTCTGACAAACAAAATGTCGACTGGTGCCTATCGCGGCGTCGGTTGGTCCGCCGGCTGTTTTGCGCGGGACATGGTGCTGAACAAGGCAGCGAAAATGCTGAACCTCGATATTGCCGACGTCTACATTAAAAACTTCATCCGCAAGGACCAATTTCCGTACACGACCGGCACCAATCAAACCTATGACAGCGGCGATTATCAAAAAGTATTGGATAAGTGCCTGACGCTCTCCAACTATCGCGACTTCAAGCAGCAACCACGGCGGACCGCCGACGGTAAGCTGCGCGGTATCGGTCTCTCGTTTTTCGTCGAGCAAACGAACTGGGGCAGCCGATCGGCGCAACAGAGCGGGTTTCCCGCCACCTTGCACGACACCACGACGGTCGAGATTGATCCGAACGGGAAAGTCACCGTGCGCAGCGGTCAGTTCAGCCACGGACAGGGGCTGAAAACCACCTTGGCGCAAGTGGCGGCCGAAACCTTGGGGGTCCCATTCGAAGATGTCATTGTCCTTGACGGCGACACGGCCACGGGTGCATACGGGATGGGGACCTTCGCGAGCCGCAGCGCGGTAATTGGCGGCGGTACGGTGATCCGCGCGGCAACCGATGTGCGTAACAAGCTGCTTAAAATTGCGGCGCATGTGATGGAAGCGAACGCGGCTGATTTGACCATCGATGAAGGGAAGATTTTCGTGAAGGGATCGCCCGACCGCAGTATGACGGTCGCCGAGATCGCATTCATCACCTACTTTGATCGCTTCCGTCGGCCAGACGAGAACGAAGTCGAGCCCACCCTCAGTGCGACTCGCCACTACGATCCTCCCGCGGCATATGCCAACGGGGCACACGCGATTATCATTGATCTCGATCCGGAGACCGGTATCGTCGATTTAAAGCGGATATTTGCGGTCGAAGACTGCGGCAACATGATCAATCCGAAAATCGTTGACGGCCAGATGCGCGGTGGCGCCGGCCAGGGGATTGGAATGGGGTTGCTGGAGCACTTGGACTACGACGAAAGCGGCCAGCTGCGCAATGCATCGTTCATGGATTTTCTGATCCCGAACGCGACGACAATGCCGGATATCGAATGCGCACATGTGATCACCCCGTCGCCGTACACCGAAGGCGGCTTCAAGGGCGCCGGCGAAGCGGCGATGTTGTCCATCCATATCGCGCTCGCGAATGCGGTATCCGATGCCTTGTCTGATTATGGCACGTTGGTTCCGATGTCGACTCCGGTGGGGCCGCAACAGATCATGGATTTGATCAACAGCGCGGTCGCGCAGTGAGGAGTCTGAAATAGCTAGAAGTCGCGCAATGACGAGCGGCCAGAGCGTCGAGGGCCTTATCGAAGACCCTATTGAACAAATCGTCTCTGATCTCCATCGCCATGGCTATGTCGCCGACACGGAGATCGCTGCGGCGTTGTACTTATCCGAACAACTCTCCAAACCGATCCTGATCGAAGGCGAGGCCGGAGTCGGTAAGACCGAGATCGCGCATGTGCTCGCCCGACTACACAATACCGAGATAATTCGGCTGCAGTGCTATGAGGGTTTGGATTACAACTCGGCGTTGTACGAGTGGAACTATCAGAAGCAGATATTGAGCCTGCGACTGCACGAGCTCCGACGGGAGACGCAGGTCGGGTTCGCTGATTTCTATCGCGAGGAATTTCTCTCCTACCGCCCGATTTCAAAAGCTCTGATGTCCGAACGACGTGTGGTGCTACTGCTCGACGAAATCGACCGTGCCGACGAAGAGTTCGAGGCCTTACTGCTCGAAACGCTAGCGGAGTACCGTCTCTCGATCCCCGAACTCGGCGCGCTCAGCGCGAAATCCGTGCCTTTTATCATCCTGACCGCTAATCGGACGCGCGAGCTGACCGATGCGCTGCGTCGTCGGTGTCTGTATCTGTGGATGGATTATCCATCGTACGAGAAGGAGCTCGAAGTCATTCGGCTCAAGGTGCCCGAAATAGACCTCGAGTTGGCGATTCAGGCGGCGACTTTTGTCCAAGCGCTCCGTGAGCATCAGTTGAATAAGAAACCCGGCTTATCAGAAGCCGTGGATTGGTCACGCGCATTACAGACATTGCGCATCTCAACCCTCGACCAGGCCGCGCTAGAGCGCACGATTGGATGTCTGCTCAAAGACCGACAGGACATCCAACGGTTCAAAACGGATCTGTTGACCCCGCTGCTAGACCGAGTCCGCGATGGAAGCAGGATTTGAGCACGTCCAGTTAAGCCTCGATTTTTCGGGGCGCCTGTTTGGTTTGCTGCGCGAAGCAGGTGTTCAGCTCAGCACCCAACAAACGATAGGTTGCATACGCGCCGTGGGTTTGTTGCAAACAGTCGAGTATGACAAGTTACTGTCTATATACCGCATAACCTTGATCAATCGACGCGACGACTTTCCACGTTTGGCGCGCGTGTACGCCGCGCTACTCGATCTATATCGGACCGACGGGATTGCGGATGAGCCTAAAGGTGAGTTGAGTAGTCGGCAGGAGTTGACGGTCAAGCGGCAGGTTTTCACTGGCCTTAGCGGTGCGGATGAAGCGCAGGAAGAGTCCGGCCGGCTTGAAGGGTATTCCACGCATGAGGTCGACCATCAGCGGGATTTTCGCCAAATTCAGGAAGTGGAGTTTGCCGCTGTACTGCGCGAACTCGAGAAGATCGCGCGCAAGTACGCAGTTATCACGCGGCGTAAAACCAAACGTTCGCAGCGCGGGCGGCGCGTGGATTTTCGCGCGAGTGTTCGAGACTGCGTAAAGTTCGACGGCGAGATCCTGCGTTGGCGATTCAAAAGAAAGATTCCAAGTCACACACGGCTTGTGATGCTCGTTGATGTCAGCGGATCGATGGAAATCTATAGCACCTTCTTTTTGAATTTTCTGTTTAGCTTGCATCGAAATTCACGATTTAAAATTGAAGTCTTCGTTTTCAGTACCTACTTGCAACACTTAACTGAATATTTTCGCGTTAAAAGGTTTATCGCGCTTCGCGAAAGCCTTGCCGAGCATTTTCGTGGCTGGTCGGGCGGAACGAAAATCGGGCAGGCGATTGCCACGCTGAATCAAGTCCACGCCGCGACGGTTACCGGCAAAACCTCGGTTGTCATCATGAGCGACGGGTGGGATACCGGGGAGATGACTTTGCTTGCCAATGCAATGTCGACACTGGCGAATCGCGCCAAGTCCGTGATTTGGATTAACCCACTCAAAGGGGATGACAATTACCAACCACTCGCTTTGGGCATGGCAACGGCTCGGCCTTATTGCGATGAGTTTTTAAGCAGTCACAACCTAGCGAGCTTCGAGACCCTGGCTAGCGTGCTTGCGCGTTGACATCGCGGCGCTAGCACACGGTTCGAGCGTTCAATGGGCGACGAGGCGCACGGTCTGCGTCGAAGTCGGTATGCGTTCAAGCGCTTCGCGCACCGAATCACCTGTGGCGATAGGGGCTAGATAGCGCCCGTTGAAACTCACGCTGATGCCATCTTGGTCAAACGGGAATGGATCGAAGGCGTAGGTGCTAGGTCCGACTGGTCGAATTTTTATCTCCGTATCGGCGGCTGCGCTCATAGGTACATGCAATAAAACGGACTCGGTCCTCGCTCCCTCTGGAGTGCAATTAAAATACAGTGCGAGCGTATCAAAGAACTGCAGTTGTTTATAATTCTGGAATAAGTGTGCGTCTTCGACCCATGCCGCGGTCGTCGGATCAGCGGCGAGTCGTGTCTTTAGTTTTTGTTGTCGTGCGAGTTCGCCCGCGAGCATGGTGTCGGCCGTCGCGCGGTTTTGCGCCGCGAGATCGTTAAGCAAGACTTTATCGGACATCCCGTACCGGCCGTTGTACAAGCCCCAGCTGTGCATGCTTGATAGCAGTTCACAATAAGGATGGTGATGACTATGGAAATCGGGTGATGCAGAGCTCGTTTTCACGATTCGTACGAATGGCGTCTTCACCAGGTTATACGGCAGGCCGGTTGAGGGATCGCGCAACGCCAGCGCGTCTAACTCGCGCCAACCCGCATCATGATGCCAAATCACGTACATGACCTGTGAACGTGGCGCAACGGGTTCGAATCGATCGTTGCCGAATGCCGATGCCAGCTTTCCAGCGAAAGCCGTGTGCTCTTCCATCGTGATAACGAAATGTTCCGCTCCTTCGGGAGCACTTTGTACGATCATGGTTAATCTCCTGCGTAATCTTGGAATGTGACTACAGGTTTCGCGCTATTGCGCGACAAATCCGCCGTCGACCGACAAGACGGAGCCCGTCACAAAACTTGCTTCATCCGAGCACATCCACACTACCGCTGTTGCAATCTCTTCTGGCTTTCCCATCCGCCCGATTGGTTCTCGTTGGGTGATTGCGTCCACGATTTCGGGTTGGCGCGCGATGATCTTATCGACCAACGGGGTCTGCACGGGCCCCGGGCAAACGGCATTCACCCGTACGCCACTCTTTGCATATTCAAGCGCCGCGGTTTTCGTTAGCCCGATCACGCCGTGTTTACTCGCCGAATAAGCGGGCATCCCCATCGAACCCACTAGGCCGAAGTTCGACGAATTGTTGACGATTGCACCGGCGCCTTGCTTTAGCATCTGCGCGATTTCGTATTTCATGCATAGCCACACTCCGCGCAGGTTGATAGCGGTGATACGGTCCCAATTCCCCTCGGTGCATTCGGCGGTCGGACTCAACTCGCCTTGGATCCCGGCGTTGTTGAATGCATAGTCGAGTCGACCGTAGGTTTCCACGGCGGCCTGCATCAGGCGCTCAACGTCCGCGCCCTTGGACACGTCGGCTTCGACGAAGATACCGGCGCCGCCGGAATTGCTCAGTATCTGCACGGTTTCTTCCCCACCCTCGCGATCAACATCGGCAACGACGACATTTGCGCCAGCAGCGGCAAACGCCTTCGCGGCCGCGCGCCCGATGCCCGAGCCACCGCCGGTGATCAACGCAGTTTTGCCTTGCATGGACTTTGTCATGTTCAATCCCTTTATTCGTGCACGACAAATCGTTCTGGTTCGATCATGTTTAAGTTCGCCGGGTTCTTGTACATTTCGACCAGATTGGACACTTCTACGAGCGATAACGCCATAGCGCAAAGGCGCTGCGCATCTTCTGGCATCGACGCATAAGGGTACTGGTTGAGATAGATGATGATCTCTTCTAAACGCTCCGACATCGCGCCGTGGAAATCGATGATCTCGTTCATTGGCGTTGCGACGCGTTTGGCGACGCGTTCGCGCTCGGTCGGCAACGACCAAGCTAAGTAAGGTTCAAGCGCGCTGAACGGTTTCGGTAATGTATTCATGCCCGCGCCACCTCCCGCTCAAGCGTTTCGTGGAAATAGCGGATCGTGATTTCCTCGTCCTGCATCACCATGTGAGAGCGTGCGCGCGCCGCCAGGCCTTTCTGGATTTTTTCGTGCTGAAATGCATCCTCCATCAAGGTGTCGCGCAGGCGGCCGATGGTCCATTCCTGCGCCAAGCGTTGCCCGACATTCTCTGCTGGCGGGAAGTGATAACGCATCTCCCAGATACACCTGTCGACAGCCAGCGGCCAGAAGTTGTAAGTCATGAAAAAATCGCCTGATGGCCCGGTGAACAACAACAGTGCCATGTTCGGGAAGATCAGATACCAATCGAAATCACCGATTCGTTGGGTGAACCGCACATTGATTTGCGCGCGGTCCATGCGATTTAGAAGCCCTTCGGTCGGCAGAGCCTTGTGCCCGGGGTTGTACTCACATGACCAGACGCTGTGATAGTTATAAAGATTAACGTCCGAGAAACGGCAGTATTTATTGTCCTTGAGCAAGAAGGAATCGCCGATCGTGTACCGATGTTGGAACGGCAGGTGGTAGAGCTCGTTCTGCGCATCGAGTCCGGTCTTCCAATTCGCCTGCTCTTCGACTTTATAGGTTTTCAGCAACTTCATTTTGCTGAAAGGCGCACCGTCCAGTTGGGTGGCCACACCGCCGAGAAAATCACGCAAAGTCTCCGCCGGCTGAGGCGCCAGGTTTATGAAAATAAACCCTTCCCAGACGTCGCAGTGGATTGGCGTTAAGCCGAGCTTTTGCTTGTCGATGTCGAAGAAGTTTTCTTCATCTGGGATAAATGCGAGGTCGCCTTCTGGGGTAAATGCCCAGCTGTGGAAGCCGCAACCAAAACGTCCGGGGCATCGGCCCCTCGTGTCTAGGACTAAGGTGTTGCCGCGATGTGGGCAGACGTTATGAAATGCGCGGATCTGGTCGTCGCGTCCGCGTACGACCAGGATTGAGAGTTTGCAGATCTCGAGCTCACGCACGAAATAATCACCGACGGCGGGAATTTCGTCGCCCCGACCCATGTTGATCCAGTGACGCCGAAAAATACGTTCTCGTTCTAGTTCGAAAAACGCTGGGGAAATATGGGGTTCCGTCGATACGGGGCCTCTCCCGACATGCGGGTATTTTTCAGTCCATTTTTTGTCGGTCATCAGCGTCTTCATGGCGTTGTCCTGGGGGTGGAAACGTTTCAAGTAAAACGCCGATAAACGAAAAGCGCAAGCAATTATTTACGCGGATAAATAAATTAAAAGGCGGATCGAGTTCTTAGGCCGAGTACCTGTCGGAATTCGCCGACCAGTGTACGGAAGAAGGAAAACGCTTAGCAGCAATACGCACGCGCTCCAGATGGTCCTTCCGTCAGGGTCCCGTTGCGGTCGGCGTCGGGGATGGGTTGGCCGACACGTGGGCCGCGACAATCCGCCAACCCGCGTCGACGCGGACCCAGGTATGGGTCATGCGGCCTGTCGCACCGTTCTCCCGCAGCATTTCGCAGTTGGCGGTCGCATAATCGAGACCGAACGTCGTGATGACCAAATGCGTGACTTCCTCGGTGATGCCGTGACCGCGCTGCCCATCGCGGAATTTTGCGATCGCGGCCATCCCGTAGAGATTCCCCCCAATTTCGTAACGCAACGTGTATTCGCTATCCCAGAACGATGCCTTGACCGAATCGATATCATTGTCGACCAACGCTTTGACGTACTGCCAAAAGGCGTGGGTCACTTCTGTTTTGACAAGTGGATTATTGATCTCCCTTTAACCGTCCTCGTTTGTGTGGATCGCGCGACGTTCGCGCCTGCGGTGCCTAGACACTCTATCGTCATTGCGTCGTACCGCTCCAGGCGAGGGGATCCCGCGTTTCGGGATCAGTATTGCACTCAAACTCGAATTTGGACCGGGCTGTCCGGTCGTGTGGAACTCGGTGATAATTCGCGAAGAATAATTAGCGGGGAGGATAATTTTGTGCAGCAGGAGGAGAGTAGCGCAAGTTTGCGCTTGGTTCGTCACGTCGCGCCGCATCGCGGATGCGAGAGGTGTCCGGGTGATTCATTCGACGCAGGCACAGTACTTTTTCGGCGAGGCCATCACGCGCAACGCCTAATTATCGGTTAGCGCGGTGACTCCAAGTAAAACTCGTCGGCGACCCGGCCGACCCACGGGTGCAATCGATCCCGAACCCGGCAAACGCGAAGAAATTCTTGATGCGGCGGAGGAAGTTTTCGCCGAGCGTGGGTACGCGCCGACGTCGGTTCGCACCATCGCCCACCACGCGTCAGTCAATCCTGCGTTGATCGCGTATTACTTTGGTTCGAAGGAGCGGTTGTTTGAGGAAGTCTTCAAACGGCGCGGCGCCCAGATCGCGATGCGCTGGGAAGAATTGCTCGATGCCCTCGAAGCGCGTCCGGGGCAGCCCCCAACCGTGCATGAATTATTGCGGGCTTATCTGACAGCCGAGCTGGACATGAAGCGAAGCGGCGTCGCTGGGCGTCGCTTCGTGCGACTGCAAGCCCGCGTTCACGATGAAACCGATGCCTTGCATTTCCGATTGCGGCGCGAGGTCTACGATGCGGCGACGCAACGCTATCTGGCGGCTTTGCAGCGAGCACTCCCAGAGGTCGACCCGGCCGACATCTACTGGCGCATGATGTTCATCATCGGCGCCTTCCTGTACATGATGTCTGGGGTTGACCGACTGGATGATCTCTCCGGCGGCCGCTATACCTCCGATGACATCAATGAACTGGTCGAACGGCTGACCTCGTTCGTCGTATCAGGCATGTCCAGTGCGAGCACCGTTTTTCCAGAGCGTAGCGCTTAACGGTGCTAGCGAGCACTCACGTTAATAAACTAATTCCACCCTTAACCAACCCGCTGCTTGCACGCGCTGGAGTGTTGCCTTAGGCTTTATTTACTCGATTAATTAATAAACCGCGTCCACCCCAAGGCCCGGTTAACTGACCTCGGCGCAGCAGGAGTGCCAAAGATGTCCGCGATCGCAGAACTTGATCCGAAAACTCGGGAAGCCATCCAGCAAACCCGTGCAAGTCTTACCGAGGCCCGCCACTTGCCGGGCTTCTACTACACATCCCCGGAAATCTTTCAGCGCGAACTCGACACCATTTTCATGCGCGAATGGCTGTGTGTCGGGCGGGTCGAGGAGTTCGAAAAATCCGGCGATTACCACGCGATGCGCATTGCCGGTGAGCCACTCTTGGTGTGTCGCGGCAGTGACAACCAACTTCGCGCGTTCCGCAATCTATGCCAACACCGCGGAGTGGAAGTGGCGGTTGGGCAGGGCAACACCAATCGTTTCACCTGCCGTTACCACGCTTGGACCTACGCCACGGACGGGCGCCTGACTGGCGCGCCACACAGCGACGAAGTAGCGAATTTCGATTTTAAGAATTGCGGACTCCCGCGGGTCAATCTCGACACCTGGGGCGGCTACGTTTTTGTTAATTTTGATCCCAATTGTCGTTCCCTCGCCGATTGCTTGGACGACGATGGCGTGCGCGAATTCGCCAAATTTCTGCAACCCGAAAACACCCGGACCTCGGATAAATTTGAATTCGAAGTTCCGTGCAATTGGAAATTCGTGCCCGAAAATCTAATGGATATGTATCATGTTGGCGTGATACATAGGGCGTCGTTCGGTGGTCACTTTCCGGTTAATGACTTCCGCTACAACCTGACCAGGCATGGTTACAACGCCGTGTACGAGAGTTACACGATGGCGCCGAGCGGTGTGACCTTGTTCGGTCCCATGCCGTGGCTTGCCGGCAAGGTCTCCGACAAATTTGCGTGTACCACTTGGGTGCGGCCGACCATGAATATTTTTGGCCGGCACGATCTGCTCCAGCCCTGGGTCGCGATGCCGATCGATATCAACCGCACCCGGGTGACGATCTACACCCAATTGCCAACGGAGTTTTTCGATCGGCCGGGCTTCGCGGAGAAGAACAAGATTTACGCCGACTTCATTCGCCTCGTTGCGACCGAGGACGAGGCGATGCTCGAATCACTGCAAACCGGCGTCAATTCTCGAGGGTTCGCGCCGGGGCCCACGGTCACGTTGGAGCGCGCGATCCATCATCTTCTTAACTACTATTTGGATACATTGCTGAGCGAGGATCCGGATGCACGAACGCTGCGCATCCAAGACAGTGCGGCGGCACTGGCGCGAGGCCGCGCGAAAAATCCCGAAGCGATCGACGGCGGTTATTCGAAATCGTTCGGCGGCGTACGATGAGTACCGCGCTGGCTAAGTTATTCCTCGAAGAACTTCGGCTTTGCGAAGTAGGCCCGGGTCAGACCGTGGTTGTCCTTTCCGAGGGCGATCAGCTGCGTGATTACGTGGAACTCTCGCTCGCCGCGGCGTCCACGCTCGGTGCACGCGTAATCGATCTGAATCTTGCCGTCGCACACGCCACCAGCGCGAGTGAGCGAATCGCCAATCTCGGTAAGAACCCACTGAGCCAAGACCCGCGCGCGCTACAGCAATGTTGTGAAGCCGACTTAGTGGTCGATCACATGCTGCTGCTGTTCTCTCCCGAACAGATCGCAATGCAGCGCGCCGATACGCGGGTCTTACTAGTCGTCGAACCGCCAGAAATTCTCGAACGTTTGTTTCCGGCGCCCGATCTCCGGCGGCGGGTCGAAGCGGCCGGACGCCGGATGGAAGCGGCAACTCGTCTACGTTTCACCAACGCTGTCGGCACCGATGTTACGTACCGCCTCGATCACAAATCGCCGTTGACCGAATATGGTTACACCTGCACCCCGGGCCGCTGGGATCATTGGCCCGGGGGCTTCCTGGCGACCGTGGCCGCAGATAAAGGCGTCAACGGGCGTGTCGTTATGGATACCGACGATATCATTTTTCCGCTTAAACGCTTGGTGCGCGCACCCGTCGAATTTGTGATCCGCGACGGTACCGTCGTTGAAATCAACGGCGGTACCGATGCCGACCTATTAAAAGAATTTATCGGCACGTACCGCGATCCGCGCGCGTTCGCTGTGTCGCACATCGGCTGGGGCCTCAATGACGCGTGCGTGTGGTCGGTAGATCTGCCGGGCATCGGCATGGACGGGCGTGCGCACTACGGCAACGTGCTTTTCTCGTTAGGACCGGATACCGAATTCGGCGGCGACAACGACACACCATGCCATCTCGATCTGCCCATGCAGAACTGTAGCCTATGGCTCGACGATGAAATCATCGTCGATGCCGGTCGCGTGATTCCGAAGGACATGCGCGCGGCGGCATAAGCGGTCGAACGTCGAGGTTCTGATAATTAATAAGCTCGGAGTTCCGGTTTTAGCCGGATGAACACCGGCTAGGTAACAATGTAGTTTCCCGTCGCTCGCGGTTACCGGCGCCGCTCCGCCGGAAGGCCGAACTACAAACGAGTAGACGTCACTTCCCCCGCACTCGGCGCCCGATTGTGCGGGACAAGGCCGACAAAGGGCTGTTAAATTTCCTACATGCGGCCTTAGCTTTCATTTATCGCTTGTCCCGTAACTCAACGATGCCGACAAGCCTTCACGAAATTGAATCACAGGCTCGACTACTATCTGAGCCGGATTGCGCGCGCATGGCGTTAGCGCTGTTCGAATCACTGGAAAACCAAGATGACGGCGAAGTTCCCGAGGATTGGCGTTTCGAAGTTGAACGTCGCTGGTCTGAAATTCAAAGTGGCGCCGCTGTGACCGTCTCGGCACTCGAGGTGTTTGCGGAAGTTCGTCACTCCTTGAAGTGATCGAAATAGAATCTCATGACGACGCTCGACTAGCACTTCGTCAAGCCGCCGGCTATTACGAGTGCGAAGTTGCGCGGCTCGGATTTGCGTTTATCGACGAAGTAGAGCGACCTGTACCGAAAAAAATCTGTCACCTTTCCCACTACTCGGCTGTGCCCTCGAGAAAGTTGGACAAAATGTTCTCGACACACCGTTGATGCCCCGTACATTGTTCTGACGTCAACAGCCCGGAAACTTCGGCGCTTACTTCTCGTCTGCCGTCATTCGGCTCAACCAAATCTTGATTAGCGATTGGTATGCGACATCTTTGGCATTCGCCCGAGCCTTGATTCGGTCAAGCAGGTGTTTGAGCAAGCGAAGTGAAATGGTCTGCGTTGACGGTCGCAAATTGGGGAGAGCGACGGACACCGTTTTCTCGGAGTTGAAATACGGCGTCGTGTCATGCGTCGCCCAGAACTCGCGCTCTGCGGCTTCATTCGCAAACCGGGGTGGCTTCTTAAGTTTTTTGGCCATACAACACCGCCTCTTTACGATGCATGTCGCGCGCAGAAATCACGCGGAGCATGGTTCCGGTTTTGCGGAGCGTGAAGATGACGGTGAGCTTTCGGTCCGCGTCTGTACGACCCAGCGCGCGCCATCAAATCTCTGCACCCGAATGACTTTCGTCTGGTGTCACCAACAACGGCTGGTTAAAAAAGACTTCTTCCGCTAAACGTGGTCTCGGCGGGAAACGGAAGCGTTCACCAGCTTTGCGCACGACTTATCGAGCGCGGGAGGTGTCGACCGCACAGAGTCGATGTGGGGATTTTGTGGGGATGAGTCCTGCGCTGTTCTGCAATGGGGGGGGCAGTCTTGCAACGGACGCCTTGGTAAATATTCCAAGATTACAAAAACTTAAATGCCAAGATGCGAACTACGAACTAGGGGGTCGGAGGTTCGAATCCTTCCGGGCGCGCCAACTAGCCTTCTGCTATCAAGCGGTTACCACCCGAATGGTCGCCGCTTTTTTGTCTCAGCAAAAGCCCTGCCGAAGTTTTGCCGGACTTACCTGAACACACACGGTTTGCCGCCTCCAGAAGTTCGGCAATTTCGGCCGCAGAGTAGTGCGAGGTTATGTCGCCATTACGATGACCGAGTAGCACCTTGCGCGTTTCGAGCGGCACACCAGCAGCGCGCAGTCGTCGACCAAACGCGTGCTTCAAATCGTGCAAGCGAACCTGGCTCAAATCGACCGACCCTCGGGCGCGCTTCCACGCACTGTTACAGATCCCAGTCAGAGGATGGTCCTGGTAGGAGAACACATGCGTCGCATGGGTTCCGCGTCGCGCGTCCACCGCCGACTTTGCTACTTCGTTCAGCACGATCAAGCGATCTTCACGGTTCTTGATCGGGGCACCTAGGATGATGAACACCGACGTACCCAGTTCCGGTACCGCGATCTCCCGCTCCCAGCGGAGCCGGCATACTTCCTGTTCCCGACATCCGGTGTTGACTTTGAAAAAGCACATCCGGGCCAGGTGGTCCGGCAGCGCTTGCATCAACGTCGCCTGCTCTTCCCAGGAGATCGGATAAGGATTCCGTACATCAGTGGTGGGTAACAGCTGAATCAGCGGGGCAGTCTCGAGCCAGGTGTTGCCTGGCTCGTCCCGCCACAGTCGCGCGGCCAGATTCAGGATGCGCCGCACCACACTCAACGCTAGATTGATGCTCTTGTGCTTCACGCCCGCCGCCTGACGCATTTCGATGAGCGGCCGCAGCGTGCCGAGATGCACCTGTTCCAATGCCAAGTTGTTACCGCCGATCATAAATTGACCCAGCGGGTGTTCAACATCGATATCGAGACCTGCGAGCACTGCGGCGATGCGGTGAAAGTGATCGCGAGCGTCGAAGATCCGGTCGTGATCAAACAGATCCTTGAGCACCGCGACCGACGCGCGCAGGCCACGCCCTTAAGCGTCAGACTCTTCGCCCGTGCGCCGCCGCAACCCGCATTGCCGGGCCTAAAGGAATCAGGCTGACGGCACTGCCTCTTTACTTAACTATGGACGCGAGGCTGGCTTGACCCCGGCTCGGTGTCGCGCGCGCCGCGATCCAAACGCTCGATATCTCGAGATCAAACACGCCTTCCGGGGAACGGGCTCGCGCAATTCCACGCGAAACGGCGACCGCCGACCGGTCCTTCAGGAGCTTTCCATCCCCCCGCACTGGACGCTCGATTCCGCGGGACAGGGCCGACAAAGGGCAGTTAAATTTCCTACGCTCGGATAGTATTCCTCGACGATTTGATGATGGAGGTTCCACTTCGGACGGTGACGCACATACGGAGGCGTGCCTACGCCCGAATTGGCTTCCCTGTCAGCCGGCAACGGCTCCCAGCAGGGCGAACGCCTTCACCGGAAGCTGGCGATTTGATTAAATGCGTGCGCGCCTGAATTCAGAGGACCGATGGCCATGAACCACAAACTCGCTCTAGTCGCCGCTGTGCTCGCCACCGGCTGCGTCGTCGAAGTCCAGGCGGCCACCGCGACCTTCATCGTCTCCAATCCCTACCTGCAGTTCTCCGACAGCCCCTTCGCTTCGTTCGCCACGTTGGAAGACTTCGAGGACGGCAGCCTAGCCGCGGGTGTGTCAGCGTCAGCGGGAAGTATCAAGTCTTCCACGCAATTTCAGGATGTCGACTCGGTCGACGGCGACGATGGTGTCATCGACGGCAACGGAAGCGTCGGCCATTCCTGGGATTCCGGCTACGCCACTTCGGTGACCTTCACCTTCGATGCCGGCGTGCTCGGCCAGCTGCCGACCCACGTTGGCGTGGTGTGGACGGACATCGGCTCTTTTCCGCTTCCCCCTCGCGTTACTCACGATGACGTGCTGGTGCGGGCGTTCGATGCGCAGGGGAATTCGATCGGCTTCACCGGCGCCGATGGCATCGGCGATTACGACATATTGGGCAATTCGGCCGAGGACGTATTCTTCGGCACGGTCTTCCTCGGCGGCATCAAGTCCATTCAGATCGTGAGCCTTGGAAGCATTAATGGCGGTCATCGTTGGGAGATCGATCACCTGCAGTTCGGCGTGCAGCCGCAGCCGGTGCCAGTGCCGGTACCGGCCGCGCTGGTGCTGTTTGGTTCCGCCCTCGCCGGCCTGACGGGGCTGCGGCGTCGGCGCGCCTGAGCCGGACCGGGCGGCCGAATGGTCGCTCGCCTCCCCCATCGCGGATTGCTTGGTCGACGGCTGGCGTCGGGCAAATCAGGGTCTGTCCCTGAGAGCTCCCCACGAAAAAGCGATCGATAACAAGGAGTTATCGAAGAATTGAACTTACATAACATCCGGTGATCAGCTCAGTTGTCGAGAAAGGCCTGATCACGAGAGGATGTCATGCAAGCATTTCAATTATCGCACGCGCGTGCATGGGGTTACCGACCCTCCATGCCACGCGATTAGCCTCGCGGTTCGCCGCCGTCGGCGGTCTACTTCGCGGCCAGCAACTGTGGCTGAGCGGGATCGGCCGGCTTCTTTCTGCCAACGTCGGGGAGAAGCACAACATCAATCGCGTCGACCCTTGCTGGGGAATACCGCGCTGGCACACGAGCGGCGTAGGATTTACCAGTGGCTGGCGCGATTGCTCCCGGCACCAGACAGTCAGCCCTGCCTCATCGTAGACTGGTCGGATATCGATACCTGCAAAGCCGCGTACCTGCTGCGCGCGGCGGTCGCCGTCGGGGGACCTGCGCTGACGATCTTCGAAGTGGTCACGTCGCGTTGTCTGCACCCGGAGGATAATCCTGCTCGAGACCTGCGAGCACTGCGGCGGTGCGGTGAAAGTGAGCGCGAGCGTCGAAGATCCGGTCGTGATCAAACAGATCCTTGAGCACCGCGACCGACGCGCGCAGGCCACGCCCTTAAGCGTCAGACTCTTCGCCCGTGCGCCGCCGCAACCCGCATTGCCGGGCCTAAAGGAATCAGGCTGACGGCACTGCCTCTTTACTTAACTATGGACGCGAGGCTGGCTTGACCCCGGCTCGGTGTCGCGCGCGCCGCGATCCAAACGCTCGATATCTCGAGATCAAACACGCCTTCCGGGGAACGGGCTCGCGCAATTCCACGCGAAACGGCGACCGCCGACCGGTCCTTCAGGAGCTTTCCATCCCCCCGCACTGGACGCTCGATTCCGCGGGACAGGGCCGACAAAGGGCAGTTAAATTTCCTATGCTCAAATTGAATCGCAAGCTCGACTGCTGCCTGAACCAGAACGCGCGCGCTTGGCATTAACGCTGATCGAATCATTGGAAAGCCAAGATGACGGCGACGTTGCCGAAGATTGGCGTGTCGAAATTGAACGTCGCTGGTCTGAAATTAAAAGCGGCGCTGCTGTGACCGTCGCAGCAATCGAAGTGTTTAAGGAAGTTCGCCACTCCTTGACGTGATCGAAATAGAATTTCATGACGATGCTCGGCAAGAACTTCGTCACGCCGCCCGATATTACGAACGCCAAGTCGCGGAACTCGGATTTGCGTTTACCGACTAAGTCGAGCGAACTGTAAAACATATCCAGGAAAGCCCAGGCATCGGTTCTCCGGTCTGGCAACATTATCGGCGAGTTTTTGTACGTCGCTTCCCCTATTCTGTCGTTTATCGAGAATTCGAGAACAAGCTCTTCGTCGTTGCCGTCGCACATCATCAGCGCCGACCAAACTATTGGCGAGTTCGTACTTAAAATCTCTGCCGAAGTTTTGCCGAAGTTAGTGCTGAAAAGTCAGGCTCAGTGGCGCATTTTGCAACGGGCGCGACCGCCAGAACAATAAATAAATCAGCTAGTTAAATTTCTAGTTCGTATCTACGAACTAGGGGTCGGAGGTTCGAATCCTTCCGGGCGCGCCAAAGCGCGCACGAATCAATCCTTCCGGAAAAAGGTGTGTCTACGTCCACGGCGCGTGCCATGTCGTTCTGAACTCCTTGCCGTGTGCGGCACTTCGGTCTTATCGCGGTTTAGTGACCGCAACCGGGACGTTCTATAGCCTTTTTCTCTTGAATTTAAATCGGTAAGCGCGACATTCGCCACGCACGAGCGATTATTAAAGCACTTACCAAGCCTATCGCAAGCGCGTCGGCTTGCGCCTTTAGCGGAAATAAACTCAGCGTGCGAGCAAAAAGTATCGGTGACATTGCCGCGGCCACGATACAGGTCTCGCGTCCTAAAACCGCTAAAAGAAGCGCCCATTTCTCGCCTGCTGCCTTCATGAGTGCGAGATGATAAAGCGCGATCATGCTTGCACTTAAAATCGCATAGCCTTCTACCGCGCGGAGCGGAGGCAGATTTGAAGTCGCCCACCAAAGCCATACGCAGCGCGCCAAAAACAAGGCGGCGTTGAACATAAACTCTTCGCGCAGCCAATGCCGAATCAAAACGAGGCTTGATAGGTGCGCGCCCAGCATGGCGGCGAGCGCTGAAACGGCGAGCGCCGAAGCGCACAGCCCTGCTTCGGTCCACGCTTCTCCAAATGCTGTCGCGAAGAGTTCCGGCGCGACTAATACAAACAAAGCGCATGGCGCAAGCAAGGCGCGAAACAGCGTGAAATACAGGCGACTCGCAGCAGCGCCGATATGGTCGACGGGTGATGCGCGTATCCGACTCAGAAAAACTTGCTCGATAGCCTGTGAAACGATGATGGTTGGCCCCATCACCAAAAAAAATGCCAAGCTATACCACCCGGAAAACTCGACACTGAACGAGGCACCGAAGGCCAGCACTGAAAGCTCTTGGCCTGTGGTGTTGGCAATGGCGGACCAAGACGACCACAAAGGCAGACGTCGATAAATGCGTGCCATCTCCCAAATTCGCGCTACCGGAACACGCAGCACGTTCGCGGCATGAGTTCGAAAGTCGCTGTGCAAAGCGAGGGTTGCAATCGCCGCGACACGTCCCAGTAGAATCCCGCAAATCAAGCCCACCGATGAAAAGTGCAAGAGGCCGAAAGTGACTTGAGTGGTAGCGTGTGCGCAGCCCTGCGCGAGCCTGGCCCGCGCAATATCTTCGATGCGGTTAAATCTCAGCTGCCAACTTTGCAATACCAAGTAGCTTCCAACACAGAGCACAGCCACGATCAGTAGCCAAAGATGGAACTCTTCAAATTTAGGATGGAGCGCGGCGGCAAGCGTATCGCCGGCGCTTGCCACCACCAGCGCCATTATGCTGACAAATCCTAATAGAACGGCGCCGGCAACAATCGCCAAACGTGCCGCATCGTCAGTGCTGACGGGTATTGGAATCGCCAAGTGGTAACGCAAGGTACAAACGGTTAGCGCGATCCCAAGAGACGCTTCGAATACGCCGAGCACACCAAATTCGGCTGGGGAATAAAGACGCGCCAACCATGGATAGGTCAGCAGTACAAGAATTTGACCAAACGCCGTCGCTCCGGTAAGCGTAACGACTTGGACGAAAAAATTTGGCGGGGATCCCTGCGCGAGAGACATGCGAAATAAATAAGTGAACAGGAGCGACCGTGCCTGAAAGTAAGTTTTTTGTTAGACGCGCGCCTTCGCTTGCGGCTTGTCGTGGAGCACTCTACTGGGCATGCTTGGTGGGCGCAATCAGCGTTTTTGTGTACGCGGCGCTGGTTCGACTGGACGCGCTTAAACACTGGCACGCCGATCCCGCGCGTTACTTCGTCAACGAACGTCCAGTAATGGCGACGGCGGACGCTTACTACTCTCTGCGCTATGCGCAAATGTATCGTGACGGAGTGTTTCGTGGTGACGAAGTCGACCCACGGCGCCACTACCAGCGTCTGCAGCTTCCTGTAGATATACCACTCTATGCGCGCTACGGCGCTGAAAAAAGCTGGATGCCGCAGCGGCAACCAAAGCGCTTGCCGTTACTGAGCAGGTTGTTGGCGCTGAGCGCACCACTCGCCGGCGGACTTGATATGGCCGCCATCTACGTGCCGCCAATGCTCGCCGGACTATTTGTAGTGCCATTGTTCGTTTATGCGTGGCGCATCGGCCAACCCGCAGCCGGGTTGTTGGGCGGCCTGGTCGGTGCGTTTAGCAGCGCATATTACTTGCGTACGGTGGTCGGCTGGTCTGATACGGACTGCCTTAATTTGTTCTTCCCGTGGCTAGCATCGCTGGCCGTGCTGAGTGCGCACGCGGAGGTTAGCCGCCGTGGCGTAATGCTCTATGCGGGATTGCTCGGGCTTGTGCTTAATGCTTACTTCCAGTGGTACGACAAACCTGCCGTGTCCGCACTTTACTGGGGTACGCTTTGCTTACATTTATTTCTGCAGCGACGTCCGCTCACGCTGATCCTTGGCGCACTTGCGGTATGCGTACTTTGCAGTCATCCCGCGCAAATGATTTATTGCGCAGAGAACTTCCTGGCACTGGCGGGTCGCTACTTCGGCAATCTTAATCCCGCGGACGGCGTTTCGTTCGCGAGTCAGTGGTTTCCCAATGTGATGCAAACCGTGGTGGAGTTTCGTGATACGACGTGGGTAGAGTCGCTGCGACGGGTTCTGTCCTCGCCCGCCTTGGCAGGGATGGGTTGCCTATTTTTCGTCGGTTACGCGGTGCGTTCATGGCGAGCGTTTGTGCCGTTGCTTCCACTACTGCTGTTCGCTGCGAGTACCTTTCTCAGTGGACCGCGCTTTGGCATGTATCTCGCGCCATTCGTTGGTATGGGCTTAGGCTTCGCTATCGCGTGGATCACGGCTTACGGTTATCAACAAGTATTAGGCAAGCGAGCCTCAACGCTAGGTGCTGGCGCACACAACGCTATCGCGTGCGGCATAGCGGTAATCCTCTTCTTTGTCGCACTCAAGCCGCTAACTGCGCATGGGGTGCTCGGGCGAAGCATGGTTCTCTCTACGGACGCGATGCAGGCATTGGATCGTGCCGCAACGCGCATGCCGCGGAACGCGCCAGTATTCACGTGGTGGGATTTTGGTTTCGCGCTGGCATATTTAAATAATTTCACCGTGTATCACGACGGTGCCGCTCAATACACACCGCAGACTAATGTTATCGCGCACGGCTTGATGAGCGATGATCAAGCGGTTCTTGCGCGCATCATGGCGTTTGTCGATACCCGCGGTAATGCCGGAATCGCAGAACTTGCGCGCGCCGCAGGATCGCGAACAGAGTTTCTTTCAGCACTTGAAGATACGACCGCCCCAGCCCGGGACACGTATCTACTTTTCATGCGAAATATGTTGGATGGCGCGTCCGCATTGCGCTATGTCGCTGGGCTCACGACGGAAACTGCTAAAGGGAAATCGATTTTCTACGAGCAGCTAGCGTGCCAAGACCTTGCGCGTAATACGCTGCAGTGCACGGACTTCTCGGTAAATCTGGAATCCGGAAGTTTCAGCGATGGCCGCACCGTGCATCGACTCGATATAGTGGATAACGGCCGTGTCGTGAAATCACGCGACTACGCCCACACCACCGAATACGTTCTTCAAATCGTGATAGGCGCGAACCGACAGATTGACGTGTACCTTCTACCTAATGCGCTTTATCGCTCTAACCTCAACCAGATGTTCCTGCTCGGGCATTTCGATACGTCGCTTTTCGAAGAGGTTTACCGAGAAGTGCCTACCTTGCGGGTATTTCGTCAGAAACAATGAATAATTGAACGTCACGCCGCCCGCTAACTCTAGGACTCCCAGACATCGCCGCAGGTGGTCGTATCGCTGGCCGCTTCTGAAATGCGTACTTGCGATGAAAGCGTGGTTAAGCCGGATGCCTTCGCTCGGCTATCGAGCGCCGATTGTTGAATGTAAAAAATATTGACACCGAAAATGTAACCTATTGATCTAATTGAAAGCTGAATCGAGCTTTTTTCGTATGGTTGTCAACATTTTTATCACGCAGCGGGCGCTTGCCACACGTGTTTAGAAAAAAACCTAAGTCTCACAACGAGTTGACTGACCTGGCATCGCAATTGCACGTGATTTCTTGCGCAAAAACAAACGAGAACGCAGAGGGTCAACGCTTATGATATCGGCCTGCCTTAACGCCAACCGTGTTTTATTCCTGGGCTTGGCGCTACTTTCCGCCAGCGCGGCACACGCAGGCGCAATCGTCAACACTGCCCCGCAAACGCAAACCTTCTGTCTGGGTTGTCCTGAGGGGCTCTTCGGTCACGAGAGCGACCAACCGGATGGCGTTAGCGCAAATCAACAACTGACGTTTTCACAGTTTGATTCCTCGCTCGGCGTGCTCCGCAAAGCGGTATTCACTATCACGTCGGTTTTCCACTATTACTTCGAAGTGGATCCATTAGACTTCGAGAACAATGGCGGTTTTGGCCCGTCGCAGCTTAATCGAGGCACTTTCACCATTGGGTTGTCGTTAGAGAACGCTGGCGCGTTAGCAGCAACGCTACTGTCTTTTCAGGACGTCGTGAATTTGAATCCCGAGGCGTTCTTTTTTACGGAAAGCCCGCAGAACGGCGCCAAGGCCTACGATTCCGCAACGGAAGATTTGAGCTATTTCGTTGGCGGTGCGACGTTCAACGTGGCCAGTCGTCTGAATATGCTTTTGGAGTCAGATAACCTTACTCTCAATGGCAACGCCACCTGGGCTGGCCCGTTGTCGGCCGACGAATTTGAAAACGGCGTAGTGAGTTTGGTCTATACCTACGAAACGCGCGATCCGAACCCGGTGCCGGAACCTGGCACATTATTGCTTGGCGGGCTGGGTCTACTGCTTGGCGCTCGCGCGCATTCGCGCAAAAAGGCCGCTACCGCATAATTTCTCAATAAACCGCTGTAGGCGGACACGCGCCGTGTTCGCCTACAGCGCGAAACGCCCTGCTCACACCGTAGACACGGTTGAACCCGCTGTTTTTCGGAATCTTTACCACCCGCTGCGCGGCCAGAGCGAAGTGACGCCCTGCGCTCAATTCCAGATCCGCGCGCCTTGCGGTGTAGGTGAAGAGTGTTCTGAGGCTTGGTTCGAACCTCTCGTTCGACCGATTCGCATAGCGAATCGGGACGCCGCAGGCGCGCCTCGCAGGGGTGTACGAATCCAAGTGAATTCCCGCAGACTGCGCGCACGGTGAATGAGAGGTCTGAGGCCTCCTAGTCTGCTCCTTGCGGCGGGGGAGCATAAAACGGTTGGCGAATCTCGCGAAACTCGGGCCGTGCCTCACATAGTTCGCGATGCGCGACGAGCGCGCGCCAACGATTGACATTGAGGTCAAATTGCAGCGCCTCAACCGCCAGCGTCAGCACACAACTCACCGCGATATCCGCGTGCCCAATCGATTCACCAAACCACCAGGCGGTGGTGCGTGTTTCGCGATCCTGCTCTAACACATCCAAAGCGCCCGCGATTTGTTGCTCGCAACGCGCGACCCACTGCTGCGTTTGGCGTTGATGAATAACACGTTCGTAGATAAGCGAGACGACTTTGTCGCCGAGCCCGCAAGCAAGCGCGCAGATGCGTTGATGGCTACGGCGTTCGGCGCCATCGGCTGGCATCAGCGCGCGCGCCGGGCCCACCATGTCGTCGAGTGCATCGATAATCGCGCTGCTCTCAAGCAAAGTTTCGCCACCTTCGAGCACTAACGTGGGCACACGAATGAGCGGGTTGTGGCGCGCAACTTGGTCCGCGTCACGAAACACCGACCACGGCTGATGTTCAAACTCCAATCCGTACAACCGCAGTGCGATCGCCACCCGGCGCACGAAGGGGCTATCGTACATTCCGATTAACAACATCTCGCCTCCTTTGATTGTTCAATGGCCGTAGCGAGGGAAGGATAATCACCCACACTGATGAAAACGAGTGGGTGGGCGCTCATATCCGTTCGGCTCAATCGGGCTTTGCAAGCGGCGATTCGATCTAGCGGAGCCTTCGGCATCGAGCCAGCGCGGACCTCAAAGTCATGCAACTGCTGCTCGCGCGGGGCGCCAACGTTCGGCACAAGGACAAATAGGGTAAAAGTGTTGTGGTTGACTCAGGGACGATGAGCGACTGCCGAATGTAGGATCGTCTGGACTGGCCGAGGTCCTGGCGCTATTACACTCGGAGGTCCGTTGAGCGACTGGCGCAAGCAATACGAAGACGATGCTGAAGCGCAAGCCAAGCGCTTCGCCCGCTTCTCCGATCGCAAACTGCTTGAAGCGATCCGCCGGCGCGCGACCGGTGATTACTATGTCATTTGGTATGAGCTTGCAAAGCGAACGGCGACCGCGGAAACCTGCTGGCTCCTATACGATGTGCTACAGAGCGACCGTCCCTATCTTGAGCGGTATCATTGCGCGGCGGCACTGCTAACGCTTTTGCGTTGTAAGGAGTTTGAGGAAGTGGAGTTGTCGGCCGACTGGGAAATTGTTTCCGAAAATCTGACTAAACTTCGCGCCATCGTTGAGTCACAATTTGGGCCGCGAGACGGATAGGGGATGCGCGAACGCTGTCTCGCATAGAACTGCAGGAGGATTGCCGCTTTGAATCGTATTTTTGCCTTAAGCATGATTCTGTTCGCGCAGCTTGTAGGGGCTGCCGAACTTTCGCCTTCCGCATGCGAAGCACGCGGCGGCATTACGCCCATTTGCGGATTTAGTGCGCCAGAGGATATCGATGCACTGCCCGATGGCAGCGCGTTGATCGTCGGTGCGCTGGGGCGTTGGGGCAGCAACTTGGGCGGTGGGATCCAGGCCTATTACCCGCGCGAGAATCGCATCGACACGCTCTACGCCTCAGGCGCGCAAGTGACGCCATCAACCGATGCAGAGGGCGCCTGGGGCGACCCAACATGCCGTACCCCGCCGGTAACATTTTCCGCACATGGTCTGCATCTTTCCCCGCGAGAAGAGGGCACGTACACCTTGTTAGTGGTCAATCATTCCGAACGCGAATCGGTGGAATGGTTCCAATTGCGTCGCGATGAATCCGGCCGGCTTGCCGCCACGTGGCGCGGTTGCGTCATCGTCGAGGCGCCGTTGTGGATTAACGATGTCGCCATGCTGCCCAACGGTGGCTTTGTCGCCACCCACATGACAGCGCGGAGTGAAGCGGCAAGCATGCTAGATCGTAAACCGGCCGATGGCGTCAAGAGTGGTTGGGTGGTGACGTGGCAGCGTAAGGACGGCTGGCGCAAAATCCCCGGCACCGATGGCGCGTTGCCGAACGGTGTGCAAGTGTCGCGCGATGGTGAGATCGTTTACGTCGATCTGTATCTCGAAAATGCCGTTGCGGCTTTCGAGCGCGGCACCGGCCGCGAAATATGGCGCACGTCATTGGCAGGCGCGCCCGACAATTTGAGCATTACGCCAAGCGACAGATTATTAGTGACCGCGCATCCCGTATCGTTGGCAAGAATTCGCGATGAGTGTTTAACCCAAACCATCGACCTCTGTGAGCTGCCGTTCATCGTCTACTCGTTAGACGCTGCCACCGGTGCGGCGCGTGAGTTGTACGCCGGCAGTGGCGCGCCGATCGGCGGGGCGACGGTCGCGGTGGAAAGTGATGGGCAAATCTACCTTGGCGCGTACGCCGGCAATCGTATCGGACGCATGATTGCGCAGTGAGGTATTAGCTGTGGGCGGCGTTTGTGCAAGAACGGGTTCCGCCGGCGCAAAAGGTCTGCCGAAACATGAATCGAGTCCTACACTCAAAGGACAACTTCGCGCGTCTACCATATTACTGCGGTGGCGAAGGCGATGTTTCGTTAGCCCGGACAACCCGAGATTCCGGTAGATGTCTTGAATTGGGGGCTGCGCGATGTAGCGCCTCTACGAGGAGATTGGCGATGAATATGACTTCGTCTCAGCCAGCGAGTAATTCGCGGGACGCTTGCGCGAGCTATGCGGAAATCGTTGCCCGCGCCGACGCACTTGTGCTGGCACTACGCGCACGCGCGGAAGAAACCGAACGCCTGCGCCGCATCCCGCCGGCGACGCGCGAAGACCTCATCAGTGGCTGTTTCGCGCGCATGCTGCAACCTGCGCGCTATGGAGGACTGGAAGCGGAGTTTATGGCGGTGGTGGATATTCTGCCGCGCATCGGCCGCGGCTGTGGCTCAACCGCTTGGTGCCTTGCGCAGTACATGGGTCACACTTACATGGTGGCGCAATGGCCGCTCGCGGCGCAAGACGAAGTGTGGGAAAACCCTAGCAATCTGCTGGCCGGGATCTTGATTCCGATGTTGGGCCGCGCGCAACGCGTGGCTGGCGGTTATCGCTTAAGCGGACGCTGGCCGTTCGTGAGCGGCGTCGAAGCGTGTGACTGGTGCATTTTGTCGGGCATGGTCGAGCACCAAAACCCCGAACCCGAAGAACGCTATTTTCTGGTACGACGAGAGGCTTTGACGCTGCATGATACATGGCACACCGTGGGTTTGCGCGGCTCGGGGAGTCACGATGTCGAAGTGAGTGACCTATTCGTGCCGGAACATCTCACGCTTACCATCGATCACCTCAAAGGCGGACCGACCCCGGGTAACTCCGTGAATACAGCGCCCGTTTACCAGATGCCAAGTTACATGAAGTTTGGGATCTTGATTTCGAGTGCCTCGCTTGGGATGGCGGCAGGCATGATCGATCACTATCGCGAATTTATTGCCGGGCACACGGCGCTGATGTCCGGCAAAAGCAGTCGGCTCGATCCAATTCAGCATCTAAAGGTCGCTGAAGCGCAGGTGTGCTGGACGGCGGCACATGCGCTGGCGCGCGCAACGTGCGCGGAAATAACCGCCCACGTCAATGCGGGTACGCTACCGAGTGACGAGGATCGCACGCGTTACCGTGCGCATGGAGCGTACATCGGGCGCCAGTGTTGGCACATAACAAATCTGATCTGGGATGCGGTAATGGGGCGCGGAGTGTATGAAAGCAATCCGCTCGCGCGTTGCTATCGCGACTTGGCGACCGCGAGCCGCCACTTTACTCACAATTGGGATCTCAATGGCGCAGCGCATGGCCGGTTGCTATTGGGGCTCCCCATCGACAATCCGGCGCTATAGGTCAGGCGCGTTTTTGTGCCAGCTCAGATAATGGAGCTCACAGCCCAAGCGATACTCGGCTGATCAACACGGTGCTTAGCGCGCGAGCATGCGGCGGCAGAAGTCGATAATCAGCGTTTGCATTTGTTCGCTTGCGGCGGATTGCGTGTAGCCGAAACCATGTGGTTGTCCCGGAAAGTGCGCATACTCCAGATAACCGCCGCGCCCCTGCCAGGCACGTATCAGATCAAAAGTGATCTCCATCGGTACATTCCCATCTTCGCCAGGCATCACCACCAGCAAGGGGGGGATTTGCTGTGCTTCGCCAGCGTTTAGCACGCGCGGCACACTGGCCGCGCGCATCGCGTCTTCATCTTCGAAAAATCGCTCATGCAACTGTTGTAATTTTTCGATTCCTGCGCGTTTGGCGTACCGATATCGCTGGAATGGGTCCGACACCGGCCACAGCGCCACCAGATAATCCACATTCGCGCTGATATCATCGCGAACCGCGAAGCGCTCCCCCACCCAGATTGGTGTCCCGGCATGAAAGCCAATATCCGGGAGTACGCCTGCAAGCATCGCAAGATGTCCGCCCGAAGAGCTACCGAGCAGGCCTATGTGACGGGGATCGATGCGTAAACGAGCCGCGTTGGCGCGCAGCCAACGGACCGCGGCGGTGACATCGGCGCTGGCCGCCGGATGTTGGAAGTCAGGACCTTGGCGGAAGTCGATCGCCGCCACCAAAAATCCGGCCAGGGCGAGCGCGCGTTGATAAAGCGCACCGGCGGTGCGATCGAATAGATTCCATCCGCCGCCGTGCACGCAGACTAGCGGCGGCAGCGGATCGGGCAAGTCAATTCGACGATAGAGACGGACCAATAATTGTTTGTCACCATACTTGGCCCACACTTCATCGGACTCAACCAATGCGGATTCAGGCATTTTCCAACCCTCCCAGCTTGCCGCACAATGCACTAAGCGCAACGTACATTACACAACAAAAGAGCTACGAATTCGTGCTATTTGCTTGAAACGATCGGCTCTGAACGGATGTATTTTGGGATGTCCTCGATATAACCCACACTCGATGGAATAATCCTTGGCGGCGCATGCAATCTTTTTTGAAAGACAGAATTTAGATGCGGATAGTTTCCCTACTCCCCAGTGCGACTGAAATTCTCTGCGCCCTCGGCTTGCGTTCACAACTAGTTGGCGTCACGCATGAATGCGATTACCCCGCTTCGGTGATCGGCTTACCGCAAATCACCACCACCATTATTCCGCACGATGCGACAAGTCGCGCGATCGACCTGAAAGTACGCGAGCGTTTGCAAACCGAGCAGGCGCTCTACTCGTTGAACTACGATTTGTTGGCAGCGCTCGAACCCGATCTTCTCGTTACACAGGCATTATGTGATGTCTGCGCAGTCGCCGAAGCCGAGGTCAATGCAGTCGCCTGCCGCCTACCTAGCCGGCCTCGCGTTATCAATCTTGAACCGATGTCGCTTTCGGATGTATATGAAACTTTACGGATGGTTGGCGCCGCCGTCGGTGTCGCAGCGTATGCCGAAGAAGTGGTCGCAGCGCTCAAAGCGCGAGTGCAGCTCGTGGCGGCGCGCTCGGCCAAAATAGAGGCACCACGTCCGCGCGTGGCGCATTTGGAATGGATAGAGCCGCTATTTAACGCGGGCCACTGGACGCCGGAATTAATCGCGCTCGCAGGTGGCAGCGAAATCCTCGGTCGGCCCGCGCAACCCTCTTGTACGCTCGACTGGCAAGCGGTGCTTGATGCCCAACCAGATGTCATGACAATCGCCTTGTGTGGTTTTGGTATCGCGCGAACGTGGCGCGATATCCCGTTCCTAGAAGCGCAGCCCGGGTGGCGCGATCTTCCCTGCGTGCGCGCGCGCCGCGTTTATGTCATCGATGGTAACCAATACTTCAATCGACCGGGGCCGCGACTCGTCGACAGTTTGGAAATCATGGCGCATGTGCTGCATCCGACGATTCATCCTCTGCCGGCTCAAGTCACTGCGCCTAGGCAAGTCGTGACGGCGTGATAAACCGACATCCTCACTGCGTAGACTAAAAAAAGAAGTAAGACTGTTCGTTGGTGAAATGCCGAACACCCGTTCAGGCCCCCAAGCGGTCGTGACCAACCTGGACGGGGCATTGTTGGGTGTCCCCGATAACCTCGTTTAGCTTACCTCGAGCAGTTCAACGTCAAAAATCAAAGTCGCGTTCGGTGGAATGACGCCACCGGCACCGCGCGCACCGTAGCCAAGTTCAGGTGGGATAGTCAGCGTGCGCTGTCCCCCCACGCGCATGCCAGCCACTCCCTGATCCCAACCCTTGATGACTTGGCCAGCACCGAGATTAAACCCAAAAGGCTGGCCGCGATCGCGCGAGCTATCGAATTTTCGGCCCTTGTTATCCGGCTCGGTGGCATCGAATAACCAGCCAGTGTAATGGACAGTCACGAACATACCGCTTTCGGCTAGTGCGCCAGCGCCAATTTGATGATCGACCATGAGACCTCCCATTTAATTGAAGCAGGATTGTGCCCGAATTCTTTACGGAACATCCATTCAATCGATCCATTAGGTGGTGGAGAACGATCGCCGCATGGAACAACAGATCCGTGAAATGGCGACTAGGATCGTTTGCGAAGTTGTTGAGCACGGTGAGGGGGATTTATGTGAGTTGACCTTCAAGACGCTCCCCGGACGAGGCTTCGCCGAGGTATTTGTCGGCATGAACGATCCGCATCGGCGTGATCTGTTAATCGAATGCGCCGAGCAATTCGAGGCGTGGGCCAATCCGGCTTACGCGCACATCGGGCCGCCGCTCGCGGTGTTTCAAGACGCGGCCCAACGCATCATGGAATTTGCGTACGAAGAAGCCGAGAAGTGCCGCCGCGAACCGCGCGACAATTTGATGACCTGGATTGTCGAGGCCAATCACGAAGGCAAAAAAATGACCCAGGATGAATTGGGTGCATTTTTACCTTGCTGGTAGCGGCTGCCAACGATACGTCTCGACATGCGATGGCACACGCGGTGATCAACCTCCATCAGTTTCGCGATCAACAACGCCTCTTACTTGAAGATTTCGAGGGGCGGATCGATAACGCCATGGAAGAATTGATGCGCTGGTCGCCACCACGCATGCATTTTCAAGGCGCTTTCTCACACGACCGGCGCAACCATTAGCGCTACTTTGTCTATTACGTCAGCGCCCGCTGCAATGCCGGCCGCGCCAAAAGCCGCTGCAGGTAGCCGTGTAACCGATTGAAGTTTGAATCCAGCACATTGAGACGCTGCGCCGCAAGCACGGTAAAGCCCATCATCACATCGGCCGCAGTAAAATCCTCTCCGAGAAGATAATCGTGAGCGGCGAGCGCGTTTTCCACCTGCTGCAGCGTGGTACGTGCTCGGTGCATCGCGTCGTTGATAAGCGCGGGGTGTTGTGCCGCATCCTCTCGATACACGGTTAGCCAGGCCAGCATGCCAATCGGCGGAAACGCCGTTGCTTCGGCAAAGTGCAACCACTGTAGGTACTTCGGCCACAACGGTGAGTCTCGGTTTGGCACAAAACGTCCTTGTCCATGTCGGTCGAGGATGTATTCGATCATCGCCCCGGACTCGGCCATGACCACGTCGCCGTCGACCACCGTTGGGATTTTGCCGGTGGGCGTGTCTTGAATGAAAAAACTGTCGCGCGTGGGGCGGAAAGTTACCTGCACAAGTTCGTATTCCACCCCAAGTTCTTCGAGCAGCCAGCGTACTCGAACGGAGCGGGTGCCGAGTGCATGATAGAGTTTGATCATGTGTTGTAGCCTTGTCGTCGTTTTATCTTTGGGCGTGATTCCGAGCGCCTTATCGGTTGCAGACTGACGTTAACACGCCCGGCAAACCCCTGCACGACACATCCCGAAGCAGACTAGAATGGCGCAGCCCTGCGACCTTGCGCGTAATCATTGGAGATACCTCACGATGGATTCGGACGCCCCTCACGCCCGGCTGCTGCGTTTGTATTTGTCCCCTCGCGGCCGCATTGGCCGCTCCAGTTATTGGATAGCCTGCATTGCGCTCGGCATCACCTTTATCGTGGCGTTTGTCGCGCTGGATTCGTTGTTCGGTCGCGCAAGCACCCTCGTGTTATATCCGCTGGTGTTCTGGTCCGCGTTCGCGCTTGCCGCCAAGCGTTGTCACGATCGCGCGAAGTCACCACTGTGGTTGCTGCTGTTGCTGATCCCCGTGCTAGGACTCTTATGGTGGTTTATCGCGCTCGGTTTGCGCCGTGGCACGCTGGGCGAGAATCAATACGGCCACGATCCGCTGGAAAATCGTGTCGACTATCTGACTTTGGCGTAGCGCTCGGGGCAACGACAATGCCGCACATCATTAATGACGTCACCCAACTGAATCCGGTCACCGTATGGGCGATCGCGACCCCGCGCAGTGTTGCCGAGGTGCAAGAAGCGATCAGCCGCTCTTCGGGGCCAATCTCCATCGGTGGCGGCCGCTTTAGTATGGGGGGACAAACCGCGAGTCCCGGCAGCCTGCACTTGGATATGCGGCAGTTGAATCAGGTGCTGGCATTTTCGCCGGTCGATAAAACCATACGCGTGCAGGCCGGCATCCGTTGGTGCGATATCCAGCGCTTTATCGATCCGCATGGTCTGTCCGTCAAAATCATGCAGACCTACGCCAACTTTACCGTTGGCGGCTCGCTCAGCGTCAATTGTCATGGGCGTTATGTCGGGCTGGGACCGCTGGTGTTATCGGTGCGCGAAATCGCGCTGGTATTGGCGAGCGGCGAACTTGTGCACGCGAGCAGAACGCACAACGCTGAAATCTTTTTTGGTGCAATAGGCGGGTACGGCGGTTTGGGTGTGATCGTCGAAGTGCTCTTGGACTTGGCTCACAACTTGCGGCTCGAGCGTGTCGCGAGCAAGCTGCCGACCGCGGAATACGCAGCACATTTTCGCAAGCATGTGCGCGAGTCACGCGAAGCGGTGTTCCACAACGGCGATTTGTACGTGCCGCACTATCAATCGGTGCGCTCGGTGACGTGGGTCGAAACGAAAAAGGCCGCGACCGCGCCATACGGATTGATGCCGACCAATCAGAATTACCGGCTGCAGAAATATTTCTTGTGGGCGGTGTCGGAGACACCGCTCGGCAAGTGGCGTCGTGAGTACATCGTTGATCCGTTGCTGTATTTATCCAGCGCCGTGCATTGGCGCAACTACGAAGCGGGCTACGACGTGGTGGAGCTAGAGCCGCCCTCGCGCAAGGAACGCACCTATGTGCTGCAGGAATACTTTGTGCCGGTGGAGCAGTTCGAAGCATTCGTGCCCAAAATGGCGGAAATATTCCAGCGCCATCGCGTCAACGTGCTTAACGTATCGATACGCCATGCGCATGCCGATCCCGGCACCTTCCTCGCGTGGGCCCCGCGCGAGACCTTTGCCTTCGTGGTCTACTACAAACAACGCACGCGGGACAATGCGCGCGAACGCGTTGCCGTATGGACGCGCGAACTGATCGACGCCGCTTTAAGCGTCGGTGGTGCCTACTATCTGCCGTATCAGCCGCATGCGACGCACGAACAGTTTCATCGTGCCTACCCCCGCGCGCGGGAACTGTTCGCGCTCAAAGCCCGGCTCGATCCTGAGTTCCGTTGGCGCAATGTATTGTGGGATAAGTATTACGCGCCGACGCGCCAACCTGAAGCGGAGACTGCGCTGCCCAATGCCGAGTTTCATGCTGTGTATGGCGATGTGCGCTGGGCCGATTCGTTCTACCGCTTCTTGCAGAACATTTACCACCTGTATCCCGAAGATCGATTTCACACGCTGATCAAACAAGCCTGCGCGGCGCATGCCGATGATGAAGCCATTTATCGATACCTTCAGCAAAAACTTCCAAGCATCAAACCATTCCTCGCCGACTTTCGTTATGCGTTACCCGCACTCGGCAAACAAAAACGCGAAATGCTACGGCAAACATTGGAACTTCTCGGCGAGCGGCGCGACTTTGACGGATATGCCGAAATCGGCACCACCGGACGGTATATGGGACCGTTGCGCAAGGCGCTGCGTCTGCGCGGGCCTTTGCTGTTGATCAACGATGTCGCGCCCACCAACGCGCCGCCGGATATCGTCGAGCGAGGCCAACTTGGCATGCTTGGCACTTACGTGCCGCTGAACGACTACGCACCTATCGACGCCAATCTTGTGGCCGACGCAAGTCTCGATCTGGTGAGTTGCTATATCGGTTTGCATCACATCGCGCCGGAGGCACTTGAGCCATTCATGAAATCGATAGTGCGTGTGCTACGCAGTGGTGGGGTGTTCATCTTGCGCGATCACGATGTCACAACACCCGCGATGAACGCCTTCGTATCGCTGGCGCATACCGTGTTCAACGCGGGACTTGGGGTGCCTTGGCAAACCAATCAATCGGAGCTGCGTTACTTTGTCTCTGCCGCCGAATGGGTACGCCGGCTCGAAGCCTGCGGTTTGCGCGATACCGGTAGGCGTTTACTGCAATCACATGATCCGTCAGACAACACGCTGATGGCGTTCGTCAAGCCATGAAAATACGAGGGTATGTATTGGGCCTGGCCCTGTTGACCGCGATGGCTCACGCTGGAGAGCCAACTATGCCCTCTACAATCGTGCCGAAAGAGCATCAACGCGCACCCGATCAAACCTTCCTCACGTTTCCGGAGTGGTATCTGGTTTATAGCCCGGCTGAATACGCCACCTTCGTGAAAGATCGCAATCCCAGCGATTTTCCCTTTCTCGGACATGTCACACAGTTTTGGGATAGCTACCGCGCGGTGTACAACGCGACCAAGGACAGGTATCCGTTTAACGCCGGCTATCACGTGATGATCATGGTGATTGGCGTCAGCACAACAGTGGAATACGCGCTTCGCTGTGCTTACGAAACCCTCGTTGGCCGCGTCGCGGAGCTCACCCGAAGCGGGGGCGCGACACCGGAAGATCGATTTGGCGCAATGGTTGCGCAAGACTACGTCGATTTTATTCGCGTCGAGCCTTGGTACAAATATGATTTTCTCGGAAAGCTAAAACGGCTGTGGCGGGAAACGCCTTTCTGGGGGCCGGATCTCATCCGCAAGTGGGAGCGCAAATACGCATTGACCACCGAGTATTTGATCAAGGCGGGCTATGGTTGGTTGATCAAACTCGGCACGCAATCGAGTTTTGATGCACCGTTGCCGGTCACGGCCGTGGTGCTTGATTCTTGGCCTGAAGATTTGAGCGCGAAGCATCCCGCACTCAAGCTGATAAATCGGCAGACGGACGGTAAGGTACTCGCCACCTTGCCACGTTATCAGGCGTTCACCGCAGCGAGTTTGCAGCTCGCGCAAAGTGGAACGCGCTTCGTTGAAATCGCCGGCAACTCATCCGACATTCTGATTAGCGTGCTGTTACCTGCGGGTGAGATACCCAAATTGCCGGATGCACAAGTGTTGTTTACGCAGCGGATATTGACCGCGTCAGCACGGCAACGCGTGGCATGGGTTACGCCGGTGGCGTCGTTGAGCAACTTGCTCAACGAGCTTACCGCGCGCGGGTTCGAAGTCGAACATATTTACGATTATTAGCGCACCTTAATTTGTTCGCACAAGAGGAGGGGCCTGTGGACGAGCCCGCGGCGTTGTTTATCCACGGCATCGGTGCGTGGTGCGAAACCTGGCGGCCGGTGATGAAAGCTGTAGCGCAAGCGGGCTTTCCGGACCAGCGCACTTGACCTGTCGCCTTTCGGATACTCGGCAAGCCCGATTTCACATCGTTATGACTGCCCCGCGCAGGCGCAACGAATTCTCGGGGCGCTGCCATCGGGCATACGTATCCGTCGGTGTGCAGCCGAAAATCGGTGCGTACGCTCTGACCCGTAGGGTAGAATCGACTTGCGTAATCAGGTAGTCCGGATGATATATCGGCGCCATAAAAATCTGAGTATTTCGTGGGAAATTAAATTGCACGAATACATCCATATCATCCGCGAAAATCACAATTATGCGAATGCTGTGGCGTTACATTCGCGCGCAAGATGCATAAGAAATTCACGTTAGACGCTTTGCGCTGCGTAACATTGCTTCGAATTCTACCGCCGGTACCGGTTTGCTAAAGAAGTAACCTTGAATCTCGTCACACTGGTTTTCGCGTAGAAAGTTGCAGTGTTGAAAGGTTTCGACGCCTTCGGCGATGACCCGAAAATTTAGGTTATGCGCAAGCGCGATAACGGCCAACACAATAGTCGCATCCTCCGGATCGGTCAGCATGTCGCGCACGAACGACTGATCGATCTTCAATGTGTCGACGCGAAACCGCTTCAAGTAGTTCAAGCTAGAGTAACCGGTACCAAAGTCGTCAATAGAGAACTTCACGCCGCAATCGCGCAGCTTATTGACCGTGTTGATGACCTTATCGACATCCTGGGCGATGAGGCTCTCCGTCAGTTCCAGTTCTAAACGGTTCGCGGGTAAATCAGTTTCGTGAAGGGTCGACATTACTGAACGCACCACATCTTGTTTTAGAAACTGGCGAGCCGAGATATTGACGGCCACACTAACCGGCGGAAGTCCGGCATTCATCCAATCCTTTGCTTGCAAGCAGGCAGTGCGTAGTACCCAATCGCCTATTGGCACGATCAAGCCCGAACTCTCCGCAATTGGAATGAAGCTCGCCGGAGAAACCGCGCCCAGCTCGGGATGGTGCCAGCGCAACAGAGCTTCGCAGCCGGTAATCTCTCCGGAATCCAGGCTCACCTTCGGCTGATACACCAACGAGAGTTGCCCGGCCGCGACGGCGCCGCGTAGTTGGGTTTCGATATTGACCCGGCGGAGCGTGTCTTCGCTCATTTCGGGAGTGAAAAATTGGAAGATGTTGCGACCTAGATCCTTTGCGCGATACATCGCAACATCCGCGTTATCAATAAGTACATCGGCGGAGTCACCATCTTGTGGGAACACGGAGACACCTATGCTGCCGGACAAGTGAACGGTACGCTCCTGAACCTCGAGGGGTTGATCGAGATTGTCGATGATCTTTTGAGCAACCAGGTAAGCGTCGGTGGTGTTACTTAAATCAGTCAAAAGGATCAGAAATTCATCGCCGCCCCGACGCGATACCGTATCGCCTTCACGCACGAGCGAACGTAATCGATCGGCGATCGCCTTTAATACGACGTCGCCAAATGGATGCCCAAATCCGTCGTTCAGTACTTTGAAGCGATCCAGGTCGAGATATAACAGCGCCAACTGGCGGCCTGTGCGCCGGCTGTGTGCGATAGCTTGCACAATGCGATCTTGGATTAGTTCACGATTAGGCAGACCCGTTAGTCCGTCATAGGTCGCAAGGTAGCGGATGCGCTGCTCGGCCATTTTACGATCGGTAATGTCCTGGATGGCGCCGATCATGCGGATCCCGCGTCCACTTTCGTCACGCAGCAAGGAGCCTCGATCAAACACGTCGGCATAAGTGCCATCGCTGCGGCGAAAGCGATATTCATCGCTCCAAATATCGCTGGTGCTGGCAATGGTCGCCTGAACGTCCGCCACAACGCGGTCGCGATCTTCCGGATGGATACGATTAGCCCAAGCTTCCAAGGGCGGCGTCGTGTCGCCCGACGAATGGCCAAAGCGCACTTGGAAGTTATCGTTCCACCAGATAGCGTTCGATGTGAGGTCCCAGTCCCACACCACGTCACCGGTAGCGCGGGCCACCGCATGAAAGCGCGCGACGCTTTGCCGCAATGCCGCGTCGGCACGCGTGCGCTCAGATACGTCGTTTAGAAATAACGTGTACACCTCATCGCCATCGCGCCGAAAGGACGCCACACGTACTTCCGCATCGAATGGCCCTTGTGCACCGATAAATTGATAGGTCTCGGCGGCTGGCGATTTGAGAATCGCAGACCATGCTGCGGCACCGCTCGGCGTGCGTACGCCGTCCGCAATGGCTTGGCCGAGAATATGCTCACGCTTCACCGCAAAAAGGCGCTCGGCCGCATTATTCCATTCGATCACTTTAAGCTGATGATCGAGACTAAAAATTGCGGTGTGCGCCGAGTCGAAGATCGCGCCTTTCAACGCCAACGAAGCGGCTTGTTGTTCTTTTGATTCGAACAGTTGCCTGACCACAATTTTCATGCGGTCGAGTGCTTCACCTAGGAGCTGGGTCTCGCGGAATTCGCCAACGGCGACACTCGCTACCGCCGGCGGTTCTTCGAGATCGCGCCAATCGATGCTATCGACGCGCTTTTCCAACACTGCGATAGGTTTGCCAAAACGCCGGGCCAGCCGGATTGAGATCACGATAAGCCCTGCAACAATCGCGAACACCATGGCGCCTACTTGGTATAACTGGCCCCGAAGCGGGGTTTGAATAAAGGGAGCGGGACGCGAGGTTATGACAATCCAAGTAAGCCCGCCTTTAAGGGTGACGCGGCGTGCGGCCACTAGGCGTTGCTCGCCTTTTAATATCATTCGATTGACGAACGCCGCATCGCCAAGATTGAGCAGGGGCAGAAGCTCCGACGGCGGGGGCTTGGGTGCTTGTACGATATCGCGACCATTGATGAGACGAGGGCGTTCGCCCATTTCGACAATTTCGATTTCAGTGTCGTATTCACTTTCGAGCATCCGTACAAAACTATTGAGCGCCGGTAGGTCCATATCACTATCGATGACGGCGATGAGTCGCCCGTCACGATTGCGAACGGCTTTCGCGTAGCTAAATCCCCAAAGTGAAGTGTGTTTTGAGAATGGAGGGCGCCACGGGTAACTTGGCGCCCAAGCATCACCGGTGGCACTTTTTAGTGCCGCAAGATAGAACACATCGGTGCGCGGATCGTAGGATTCAGTCGGGGGCGTTTCGAAAGGTCGAAATCCGTCGGCGGTTAGCTTTTGCTTTTGTGCGACCTGCGCGTTCGACTTCAGGTCAGGGAAGAGCCAGAGAAAAATGTCGCCCTTATGGTTTCGTTCTAATGCGCCATACTTGCCTGAGGCCGGCAGAGAGATGCCGAGGTAACTCAATTCCGGTCGTTGCTCGAAGGCAGCCAGCGAATTTTCCAGGGCAGATTGCAGCGTGACTTCATTGACCTCCGGTGTGCGCGCCGCGCGTTCGACCGATTCCGCTGTCATTTCCGCCGCTCTGATCAATATCCGTAACCGTTCGGCGACGCGGTCCAGTGATTCTTGCGCTTCACTGCGTGTCGCCTTTTCAGTGCTGTTAACTGCCTGGATGGTCATCGCCGCCAATAAGATCAGCCCGAGTACCAGCACCAAACCGACAACATTCGCGACCAATGCTTGGGAAAAGGACGGCGCGGCGGAGCTTTGCGCAACCGCATTCGTTTTTCGAGAAGTGGGCCTCGTCGTAGTCACTGTGGCGATAGGAATTGTCCGACAGCGTCTCGTTGTTTTGTTGATCGCGTGTGCCGGGGAGGCTGGGTCAAGCTTCCGAAGTGATTGGCTTGGTCCACCCAGCCTCGCTACTGTCAACCACGAGCCCGGTATCGTCAAGCTTTGCTCGTGTCTATCCCTTGCTTGAATTGTCTCGAGACATTTTCGACCACCCTTGCAGTCGTGTGAGCTCACCAGCTTACGGTAGCACTGACGGTTGAATTTCAGATGGGTCGGCTTACGCGATCAATTCGACTTAGTCCGCGTTAGGTTCTGCGACGTGCGACATGTTTGAGAGATTCTTCGGTGGTTGATCCGGAAAGGTGGAGTCGCAATCCCGGCTCGGCGCGCTGTGCGGACAGTGTCCAACCATGTGCGAGTGCGATTTCCTGACAAATTGCGAGGCCGAGCCCGGCGCCGTCATCGCGCCGATGCGCGCCTCGCCAGAAGCGCGAGAACATCTGTGTTAGATGTTCCTGGTGCACCCCGGGTCCCCAGTCGCGAACTGATACTTCGATTGCGGTAACGTCCACGCGGACTTCAGTACCGCGCGGGGCGTGTTCAATCGCGTTCTCCAGCAAATTTTTGAGCAGTGTAAAGAATGCGCCTCGATCGGCCAGCCATTTCACCTCGACGGCACGCACTGGCGTAACGAGGCTCACTTCTGAGGCATCAGCCATTCTCTGGAGATAACCTGCAGCCTCAGTCACAACTTCATGTACGTCAACGGCAGTAAAGCGGTAGCTCTTTATTTCACTTGCTTCGGCCAAGTGCAGCAATTGTTGGACTTGGCGAGTCATGTGTTCAACATCTCTCAACAGAGCAGTGCGGTCCGGGCTATCTCGCAATTCAATCTGTGTACGCAGCAGCGCAAGCGGTGTTTTTAACTCGTGCGCGGCCGTTGCGAGGAATCCCTGTTGAATGCGGTATCCATGCTCTAATCGCTCAAGGACTCGGTTAAAGCTTTCCACAAGCGGCGCGATCTCTGTCGGTACTGATTTAGTACGCAGACGTACGTGCAATGAGCGTGGAGATATTGCCGCAGCGGATTCCGAAATCTCACGCAGAGGCTTGAGTGTATAGCGCAGTGTCACATAGGCACATGCACCGAAAACAAAGAGCAGAACCAAGCCGAACACTGTGATCCCAACAACCGCGAATGGCAAAGCGAATGCGCGATAGGCGAGCGTGAAAAACCTGGTGCTCACTGCGTTCTGCAGAAACCAAGTTCGACCATTGTGTTGAATGGGCTGGGTCGCCCCCCGCATTGCGACCCCATCGTGCGTAAACTGGAAACGCCCTCGTTTAAGATTGCGCACAGCTCCGGTTTGCGGCCAAAACGCAGGTCCGGCTGCCGACGACAACACCACATTGCCCGCTGCGTCGAGCACGCGGTAAGCCGTCTCCTGTTTCAGACTCTCATAGAGCCATGACGCGAGCTCGTCCGCGTTTCGGTCAAAACCAATTGGATTGCCCGCGCGGTCAAATTCCAACATGCGGGCCATGTCTTTTGTGAGCGCGGCGACGTCGGAGCCCGATAGCACGTCACCCCGCGAAATCACGGTCGCAAATACGAGTAGCACGATTAGCGCGATGCTCAACAACGAGCCGATCACGTAAGCCAACAATACTTTTAAGCTCAGGCTATTCAGCCAGGTAGGCTTCGTGATGGGCATTACTCGGGTTCCTCGCCAATGCACGATTCAGAGCATGGTCTGATCTTTGCGCCGTCATCGTTTGCGTCAATTTCCATTTCAATGGCGCTTGCGCGAATGAATTCTGCCGACGGTTCAACGCGTGGTGCCTGGAGGTGATCTACCATTGGATAGGGACCGTGGTAGACGCGCTTCCAGCGGTTATTCCGCCATGTCGTCTTTACGTAGGGCATAGCCAAGACTTCTCACGTTCAAGATTCGCTGGCGCGATCCGATCGCGCGCAACTTGCGGCGGATGCGGTGTAGGGCTACGTCCAGCGCATTCGGGGTGACCGCCTCACTTAGCCCCCAACCCGCCGCCTCTAATGCGGTACGCCGTACGACTTCTAGAGGCTTGCGCAGCAGAAGTAACATGATCTGCATTTCCGCCGGAGCGAGTGTAACGCTCTGCGTTCCGCAGCACATAACGCCGGCATCGGGGCGCAGGGTTAAATCGTCGAAGCTGGGATCGAGCGTGTGGTGCTCCGACGGTCGGCGTAGCAAGGCCCGGACGCGCGCTACCATTTCATCCATCGCGAATGGTTTCGGCAAGTAATCATCGGCGCCGGCTTCCAGTCCTTCTACGCGATCGTGCAGAGCATCGCGGGCAGTCAATACAAGGCACGGCACGCCGCGTCCGGTGTTGCGCAATCGCTGGAGCAACACAAGCCCATCCCCATCCGGCAAGCCTCGGTCGAGCACCAAGGCTTGGTAGGGGAGCTGCTGGAGCGCCGCCCAGGCCGTGTCGATGCGATCGATCACATCGACGGCAATGCCGGCCGCGGCCAGCCCTTTGCACATCAGCTGGGCTAGCCGTTCATGGTCTTCAACCAACAGGATACGGTTCATGCGGACATCCGATGCTCAAAAACGGTACAGGTAACCCAGCAATACCGAGTCTTCGGCGGAACTGTCGACCAACGGACTGTCTTCGATGGCATCGCCGAGTACGGTGTACTCGAACATTACAAACAAAGAATTTTTAGCATCGAACATATAGTCGGTGCGCAACGAAAATTGGGTGTTTGTGGCACCGTCCGGCCTGTACGCCGGGCGGTCCGGGCGAATCTCGCGAGCGCGCACGCCGTAGTAGTAGTCGACGTATTGCTCATCCATCCACGTCGCGGTCACGCTCGGCGTAAGCATAAATCGCTCTCCTATGTGAAACTGCCGTTCGAGGCCCATGCTGATGCGCTTCCCTTCGCTGTTGCCGGAGACATCGAACATCGCTTCGCCAAACACATCGACATACGGACTGCGCCATTTCGCGAACGGGCCGACAAAGATACCGCTCTTACGTTCCGCCATACCATTTAGGATAGGCGCATCGTCAGGTTCGTAATCGTTGAAGCCGAACAACTGAGTGCGCATACCTGACGCGAATTCATAATCATCGCTCCATTCGAGGCTGGGAAGTTTGAGATCGAGCCACGGCCCCATCAATTGCACCCAGCGGTTCTCGAAGTAGATCAGCGGCAGCGCAATGTTAAACCGATCGATGTCGGTATATGCTTGTTGCTGCGAAAGACCGACAACACCCACACCCCACGCATAGGACTTCGAATTCCCGGGAGCCGCATCCTGGTTCTCCGCCGTGGTGTCTTGCTCGGCTGCACCGGCGGTTGCCGCGACGAGCAGCGTTGAAGCGATACACAGACGATAGGCGGGTGCGTAAAGCATGGACATTCTCCAATGGAAATAAGGTGAGTGGCTATGCTTGCGTACAACCTCTTACTGTGAACTTACGGGCGATTTGATTTGCTCCTCCTGTTATTTTTTTACGCGCGGAGACTAAAAACCCCATTGCAGTCTCGCACCTAAAAAGGCACTGGCTTCAAGCTCCACGCGATCATGCAGATCCTGCTGATCTTCGCCTTCTCCGTAATATCGGTCGAAGGCATATCCGGCATTAATATCCAGCGTGAAGTTTTGCAAGAAGTCACGTCTGAGGCCGATAACGACACGTTGCTCGACGGCGAAAAAGGCGTCTTCTCGCTTATCGACCCGGTCAGTCAAGTAATATTGATCTGACGCTTCTTGGTAACCGCCATAGATCCGAAGTCGCTCAGACCACTGATAGGTCGCGACGCCGTCGACGCCTCCCGGATTGTAGGAAACGTCGAGATTAAGTTTGTCGGTGGCTTGCCAGTTAATCGAGAACGGCAGTCCGATGCTCATGTGAAAGCGCTCGGTCGGGTTCCACTGGTAGGCCACGAGCGGAATCGGGAAATTCAGCGACGCCAACGGCGAGTAGAGCGCGCCGAATCGCCACGAATCGCGGCCGTTTTTAGTCGGTTTATCAAAAATACCTCCCACCATGTAATTGATCTCGCGCGCGGAATTGAACGGCTTATCGCTGGCGGAGCCGATGTCAAGTAACAGCATGCTCGTCGACCCACTCGAGAATTGATGCATGTGCTGTAACCCCGCTTGCACGTTCCATAGATCGGACGGAAATATTCGCTTGGTATCCGGCAACCGTGCACTGCCGGAGAAATGTGTGTGGTCGATGCTGAAACTCGCCGAGATCGCATCATTTCTCTCGGACCAAACCGGCGCTTCGACACTCAACCCGCTGCGTAAAATCCACAACTTCTCATTTTGATTGGCGACAGATGCTGCAGGATGCCAAGCGATTGTGACCCCGGGTTCGCTACTCGCTCCGCCAATGCCGCCGGAGCCCCCCGGGCCTCCGGGTTCACTCGACGCGCGCCGTTCGCGCGAGTTCTCGTTGCGCACTTCTGCGGACGTGTTGCCGGGAGGTTGGTCAATGGCAGCCGCAACCGTGACAAACAGGATATTCAAAACGAAACCGGCGAACCGGCTAGCGGCGCGAGGCACGGGTATGCTCCAAACGGTGACACGATTGTCGCGACACTCACACATTGCTTCTTACTGCGGACTTACTGCTCGACGTTGGCGCAGGCGTAGCGCCAGATGCGTTAAATGCCGCCTCCATACGCACATCTTCGTAACCGCCAGTAAGTATTCAGAAAGGCGCGTGCCGGAGAATCCGCTGCCGTTAAAGAAGGGTGTTGCATGCTTGTCACGGTTGAATTCAATCCTGATTCGAATAAGTCCGGCCGACGGCACGTGGCGCGGCATGCGGTGCGTGGTCTGGTGAGCTGGCTCGGAATTGCAGTCGGCGCACAACTCGGAGGGTGTGCGAGTCCGGTGCCGATATCTGCGCCCAGCAGCATCACGGCGCCGGTGGCCGCGCAGTGGCACGCCCCGCTCCCCCACGGTGGCAAACGCATCGATTTGCGCCAGTGGTGGGGTCAGTTTGACGATCCGCTGTTGTTGCGGCTCATCGAAGCCGCGCAAGAAGTCAGCCCGACCTTGGCACAGGCCGTCGCACGTATCGCCGATGCGCGCGTCGCACGCGTGGCTCGCCACGCCGCAATGCTGCCTACACTGGAGGCTAATGCGGCGGCCAGTCGAGGGAGCACCGATGCCGACTTCGTCAGCACCGCTTCGTCACTCGGTGTGCAAGCCGGCTGGGAGCTAGATCTCTTCGGCGCGAGTCGCGCTGCCGCTGAAGCCGCACAGGCCCGGCTCGCAGCCGGCCAGGGCGATTGGCATGACGCACGCGTTGCCGTGGCGGCCGAAGTCGCGACTATCTACGTCGAATTGCGCGCCTGCGAGGCGCAAATGAAACAGGCTGCGCTTGACGCCGCATCGCGCGCACGGACCTCGCAAATTACTCACTTGGCCGCTACGGCAGGTTTCCAGTCCCGAACCGTGGCCGATTTGGCCAAGGCTAGTGCGGTACAAGGTTCCGTAACGTTGCTCGAGCAGCAGCTGCAGTGTGAGCTGTTGGTCAAGTCTTTAACCGAGCTGACCGCGCTGGACGAAGCGACGTTGCGCCGAGAGCTGAACCCGCGTTCCGGCCGACTGCCGCTGCCGGTCGAACTCACAATCTCGACGCTGCCGGCCGAAGTTTTGGCGCAGCGGCCCGATCTATACGCTGCAGCGGCTGAGGTTGTGGCGGCAAGTGCCGACTCGGCGCACGCGCAGGCACAACAGTGGCCGCGCATTGTGTTAACGGGAAATATCGGAACATCGATCATTGACAGCGCGGGCGTCAGTGTCGATGGCTCGGTCTGGAGGTTAGGTCCGGTGACTGTCACGCTGCCAATCTTTGACGGCGGCGTGCGTCGCGCTAACGCGGCTGCGGCGCAGACACGCTACGCGACCGCGATCAGTGTGTATTCCGCGCGCTTGCGCGCCGCAATCCGCGAAGCAGAGCGCGCACTCGTGACGTTAGACAGTACCGCGCGGCGCAGCGCGGATGCGGAGCGCGCCGAAACGCTTTTTCACCGTTCATACCGCGCCACTGCGGCGAGTTACCAAGCGGGTGCGGCCAGCCTGTTCGAGCTTGAAGACGCGCGACGCAGCAGCGTGGCTGCGCAACGCGCCGTGATCGAATTGCGGCGCGAGCGCGTCGCTGCCTGGATCGCGCTGTATCGGGCATTAGGCGGTGGTTGGACCAACGACTGCGTATCTGCAACCCCCGAAACATGAAAAATCTATGGAAAAAGTAGTGAATGGCGCGACGCGGCCACGACGTGTATTCGCAGTGGCAATAATTATCGGCGTGTTCTGTAGCGTGGCTGGCGTCTGGATTTTGCACAACTCGCGCGTCACAACACAGGAGGTTCCCGCGACGGTGGCGCAGCCGGCACTCACTGTCGCAATCACCAGCCCGCGGTCAGACACGCTACCGATCAGGATTGCCGCGAACGGAAACATTACGGCATGGCAGGAGGCGAGTGTCGGTACCGAAGCGCATGGTTTGCGGCTCGCGGAAGTCAATGTCAATGTCGGTGACGTGGTTCGGCGCGGTCAGGTGTTAGCCACCTTTGCGTCCGAATCCGTCAGCGCGGAACTCGCACAGAGTCGCGCTGCGGTGGCCGAGGCCGCGGCGGCTCTCGCGGATGCGCGTGACAATGTACGGCGCGCGCAGCACTTACAAACGACTGGGGCGCTGTCGGCACAGCAGATCCAGCAATACGTCACCGCACAACGCACCGCGCAGGCGCGCATGGAGGCATCGCAGGCGGCTGCAAAAACACAGCGACTCCGGCTTGCGCAGACGCGGGTATTGGCGCCTGACGATGGCATTATCTCAGCGCGCAGTGCCACGGTTGGTGCCGTACTGCCCGCGGGTCAGGAATTGTTTCGACTCATTAGGCAAGGTCGGCTTGAATGGCGAGCCGAAGTCGCGGCCTCAGATCTTGCGAAACTGAAACCCGGTCTGCTCGCGCAGGTAACACCCGTCGGCGGCGAGACGATTACCGGTACCGTGCGCATGGTGGCACCGACGGTCGATACGCAGACCCGTAACGGCCTGGTCTATGTTGACCTTCCGTCGGCGGCGTCGGTGCGCGCCGGAATGTATGCGCGCGGTGAGTTTGCAGTCGGCGCCGATCGGATGATGACCTTGCCGCAAAGTGCGGTGGTGTTACGCGACGGTTTCACTTACGTGATGTGTGTCGGTGCGAGTTCAAACGTCAACCAGACCAAGGTGACGGTTGGCCGCCGCGCCGGCGACCGCGTTGAGATAACAGGCGGAGTCGAGCTATCGGCGCGGGTAGTCGCCGCCGGCGGAGACTTTCTCGGCGATGGGGATCTCGTACGCGTAGTGGACGATCCGTCAGCGTTAAACGGTGGCACACATATCTCGGTGTCGGATTTGGGGACGGTCGTATTACCGTCGAATGATTGAGTACCCTGAATGCGCTTAGATATTTCAGCTTGGTCGATCCGCAATCCGACACCGGCCATCCTACTGTTCATTTTACTAGCGACCACAGGTTTGTTGGCGCTACGGGCGATCAAGATCCAAAACTTCCCCGACATCGATTTCCCGATGGTAAACGTGATTGCGACCCTCCCCGGAGCGTCACCGGCGCAGCTTGAAACCGATGTTGTCCGCAAGATTGAGAACTCGCTGGCGACTCTGCAAGGGGTAAAACATATTCAAAGTACGCTTACCCGCGGTAGCGCGAAACTCACGGTGGAATTTCGCCTTGAGACACCGACCCAGCAGGCCGTTGATGACGTACGTGACGCTGTCGCCCGCGTCCGCGGCGATTTGCCAGCTGCTCTACGCGACCCGGTGATTAAGCGAGTGGAACTTGCCGACTCGTCGATTTTGACTTACACGATTAGTGCCGTACGTCTGGATGATGAAGCGTTGTCCTGGCTCATTGACGATGACATCAGCAGAACGCTGCTCGGCGTTCCGGGCGTCGGCGCGGTCACCCGCATTGGCGGTGTCACCCGCGAAATCCGCATCAACCTCGATCCGGCACGTCTGCTCGCGTTGAATGCGACGGCGGCGGACATTTCGCGTCGTCTACGAGATATGCAGCAAGATGCGGCGGGGGGGCGCACCGACGCCGGGGGTGTCGAACTATCCGTGCGGATAATCGCAACGGTGCAGACCGCCGCGGAGCTCGGCGAACTTGAAGTTACCTTGAGCGACGGCCGGCGCTTGCGACTTGACCAGGTTGCTTCCATCGAAGATACAGTGGCCGAACCGCGCTCGCTCGCACTGTTGAACGGCGCTCCGGTGGTCGGTTTTGAAGTCGTGCGTGCGCGTGGTGCCGGAGAGATCGAAGTGGCCGCAGGCGTGCGCGCAGCGCTTGAAAAGCTCAGGGCCGAACATCCCGAAATCACCATCACCGAGGTACTCAATTTCGTTGACCCAGTAGTCGAGAATTTCAACGGCTCAATCTGGTTACTCTTTGAGGGGGCCGTGCTTTCGGTCTTGGTGGTATGGCTGTTTCTGCGCGATTGGCGGGCCACCTGCATATCGGCGGTGGCGTTGCCGTTGTCGGTCATTCCCACCTTTGCCGTGATGTACGCGCTCGATTTTTCGTTCAACGTCGTGACGTTACTGTCGCTGTCGCTGGTGATCGGCATTCTGGTCGATGACGCGATTGTGGAAGTCGAGAATATCCAGCGCCACTTGCTGCTGGGAAAGACGCCGTATCAAGCCTCGATGGAGGCCGCCGACGAAATCGGGCTCGCAGTCATTGCGACCACTTTCACCTTGATCGCAGTATTTCTGCCGACCGCGTTCATGCAGGGCACCGTCGGCAAATTCTTCAAGCAATTCGGCTGGACCGCGGCGACCGCGGTATTTTTTTCGCTCGTCGTCGCGCGCATGTTGACGCCGATGATGTCTGCCTACTTATTGCATGCGAAACCGCCACGTTCCCACCCAGAGCCGCGTTGGGTTCTCGTCTATCTGGTGTGGGCTCGTTGGTGTCTGCTTCACCGCCGTTCGGTCGCTGCCTGTGCCGCGGCTTTTTTCGGCGCGGGGCTTGTGCTGGCGAACGCACTTCCCGGCACCTTCATGCCGCCGGATGATGACTCCTATACACAGGTCACGCTAACGCTCCCACCCGGTAGCATGCTACGGGATACGTTGACATACGCCGAACGCGCACGCCGCGTCTTAGAGCGAAATGCGCATGTCAAAACAATCTTCACAACCGTTGGTCATGCAAGCAACGGAGATGCCGGACCGCCTAACGCGGCCAGCGTGTCGGTGGGCAATGTCAGCACGGCGGTGCTCACGATCCAGTTGACTCATCGCACTACGCGCCCCGGGTTACACAAACATCAGATCGAAGCGCAGATGCGCGAAGCGCTAGCGGTGCTGCCCGGTGTGCGTGTCATGGTGGGTATGGGCGGTGGGCGCGACAACTATGTACTAGTACTGGCCAGTGATGAAGGCCGAGTACTCGCGCAGCATGCACTGGAAGTAGAACGCGAGTTGCGCACAATTCCGGGCATCGGTGCCGTCACCTCAACCGCGAGTTTGACCCAGCCCGAACTGACCGTACGCCCGGATTTCGCGCGCGCGGCTGACCTTGGCGTCACTTCGGCGGCGCTCGCCGAGACGTTACGCATCGCAACCGTGGGCGACTATGACCAAGAAGTGGCGAAACTGAACTTAAGCGAACGTCAAGTATCGGTCCTCGTTAGACTTACCGACGCCGCCCGTGATGATCTCGCAACGCTCAAACGTCTCCCAGTACCTGGCGCACGCGGACCGGTTGCGCTTGAGAATGTGGCCGACTTGAAAATTGGCAGCGGCCCGACTGAGATCGCACGATTCGACCGTCAGCGTAACGTCAATTTCGAACTCGAACTGAACGGGCAGGATCTCGGAGTTGTGGCGCAGGCCGCCCGAGCTTTGCCGAGCCTGCAGAAATTGCCGCCGAGTGTTATGCAAACAACGAACGGCGATGCGGAGGAGTTAGGAGAACTTACTTCCGGGTTTGCACTCGCCATGCTAACCGGCGTGCTCTGCATTTACGTGGTGCTGGTCTTGCTACTGCGAGGTTTCGTGCAGCCGGTGACTATATTGGTCGCGCTCGTGCTCGCTATTCCAGGGGCATCGTTTGCGCTTTTTGTCACGGGATCTGCTTTGTCGATGCCGTCTCTAATTGGACTTATCATGTTGATGGGTATTGCGAGCAAGAACTCGATTCTACTTGTTGACTACATCATCATCGCGCGCCGGGATTTCGGCCTAAATCGTTGGGATGCCAGCCTCGATGCCTGCCGCAAACGAGTGCGTCCAATCGTGATGACGACGATCGCCATGGGTCTGGGCATGCTACCGATCGCGTTAGGCCTGGGTGCCGATCCGAGCTTCCGCGCCCCTCTTGCTATCGTGGTTATTGGTGGGCTGATAACGTCAACCTTTCTGAGTCTTTTGGTTGTCCCGGTGGTCTACAGTTACATAGACGATGCCGCGCAATGGCTGGTACGGCGCGTTCGCTGTACACCCTAGTAAGTTTTCGTAAGTGTTGACGGGTTGGCCCGGCGCGAAATTCATCCGCACTGGCGCAAGTCTGTCAGTCGGTGCCTTTCTCTCGTAGAAACGCTTCGCGCGAATCGCGCGCTCCGCAAACGCTGGCGCTCGGCGGCATCGAAACTCGCCGGGCCGGTAAAACCAACCTCAGGTGAGACTAATGGGATCATGGGGATCGTTGTGCCTAGCGCGATGGTTTCGAATTCAGCAGTTGCTGGCACGAAACCAGGCGCGATGAAAACCGACAAGCACACACTGAACTTTCACGCATGCTTGCCATCGCACACCGGCACAGGGGGGGACTGAAAATCAACCCTTCGGATGCCGGCTCGAGATCGAAAAAATCGCAAGGAGTGACTGCAACGAATGCCGTCACCTCACGGGTTCCGAATTAACTCGATGGTCGCGAGGCTACGCTATAACAACACGCGCAAGGGGCGTTTACCTCCCACAGCGAAGGAGCCCCGCTCTCAAGGCGGACGGACTCGTGCGGTACACGGTGCCGGCGACGGAATCGTTTTCGATTCTACAAAAACGCATCGCGAAGAATGGTAATCGCAGAGCTGTCGCCGGCCCTTCCGGAACGGATATTACTGGCAACCCTTGCGATTTTGAGGCGTTCGATATGCCGACACTACGTGGCATCGCGAAGACCGCTCCTTACTGGCGTAACAACATCTCGGTAACTCTGGAGGAAGTGGTTGAACCCTACAGTGATCACTCATCAATCAGGTTTTCTCGACTCTAATGACAACCGCAAAATGCGACAATTTGAGAAAAAGGGGCCGCGGGCCCATTTTTATTTTCCGATGTGTTCTAACACTTGATTTGAGCCTCGGCGTACCTGCGCGTTGCGACGCCGGCCTCGCCAATAACCGCTGCAGTTAGCCATACAACGGCTTCTTCTTGATACCCGGATAGCCAGCTTGGATGCCACGCGGCGGATAAATCGCCGTCGCTTCGGCAAAATGCAACCACTGTAGGTACTGCGGTCCTAAATGCGTTGACAGCTGCTTTCCCGGCCGCAGGGCTGAGAAGAATTCCGGCGCCAATCAAATAAAACAAAGTCGTCTTTGCGATTTCCACTGCGATCGGCCCCCTAGGAGCGAATGCGCCGGAAACGTCGTTGCTGAGCGTTCTATGCTCGGGTTTTTCTCCTAATTGCGAATGAGAATGATTCTTGATAACGTTTGCCCGCGTTGGATTCCGGCTGTTGTGACGGATTGGCCGCGAAACAGAGTCCTTAGATCGCTACCGAGACGAATGACTTTCGAAACTTGATGAGTAAACCGACTGAGAGCTCCGCATCGCCCGGCTTATTTGATGAAGCCCCGCGCCGCCAGCAGCGCCTAAAAACGATTACGTCGAAGGAGCTGTTGTGCGAAGGCGACGAGATTGAAATCGTGCACGAACAAGTGGTTTACCGCTTACGCAAAACGGCCCAAGGGAAATTGATTTTGACCAAATAACAGCGCTGGGTCGCGCCGACCTGTCTGCTGAGAGACGCGAGAGACATTGATGGAACCGGATTCGCCGCTAGGTTTTTTTCATTTTGTGACCCACACAGATGAGGTAGGTCTCGCACTGCTTGCGACGATGGGACTGATGTCCGTGCTCAGTTGGACAGTCATCGTAAGCCGACTGCGTCGCGCCTTTTGGGGCGGACTACGCAATCGTCGGTTTAAACGCCAATTTGAACACGCAACGGATTGGCCGACGTTACGGCAAGCCGCGCACCACTGCGCCCAGCACACCGCCTTCGCACGACTAGTCGAGGCAACTCAGCACGCGCTTGGTCCAGCTAGCGAAGGCCGACTGCCGAGCGCCGACGCGGTACTCGCTCGATCGTTGCAACAGCAGTTGGACGATGAAGTCACCAAGCTCGAAAGCGGACAAACGACACTCGCCTCGATCGCCTCGAGTGCACCTTTCGTCGGCCTGTTTGGGACGGTGTGGGGGATTTATCACGCGCTCATCAAAATCGGTCAGACCGGCCAAAGCTCGCTCGATCAGGTCGCCGGTCCGGTTGGCGAGGCGTTGATCATGACCGCCTGCGGATTAGCGGTCGCGATCCCGGCGGGACTTGCCTACAACGTTTTTCAACGGCAGCTGCGCCTGCAGATTGCAGAACTCGATCGCTTCGCGAACGCCTTAGTCTTGCGACTCTCCGCGTCCCAGTCGCCGGCCTAGTTAATATGCATGTGCATCCCTTTCGTCAGCGCCGTCCCCAAGCCAATGCGGACATTAACTTGGTGCCGCTTATCGACATCATGTTGGTGCTGGTGATCATCTTTCTTGTCACGGCACCGCTGCTGACGCGCGCGATCAAGGTCGATTTGCCGGACGTGGCTGCGGCGATTGCGTCGCCTAAAGCCGCCACGATTAATCTGGTAATCGACGGCACGGGTCAGCTGTACTGGGAGCGCGAACCGCTCGCATGGTCCGCGTTGGCAGCACGATTAGGCGTCCTGAAGCAGTCCGCGGAAGAGCCAGAAATTCACATCAGAGCGGATCGCGAAATCGCCTACCAGCATGTCATGCGTCTAATGTCGGCAGTGGCTGCGGCTGAACTCTCTAAAATCGGCTTTGTCACGGAGCCCGTGCCGCATGACTAACGGTTACGGCTTTATCCTGCCGCGGATCGGCACCGGCGAGCTCGTGGTCGTTATCGCGCTGCACGCGCTTGCAGCACTGCTGTTACTCACGACACCCCCGGCACCGGAAATTGCGGCCGGCCGCTCGGCTTTACTTTCTGCACGAATAATCATGGCCACGCCGGTCAAAGCTGCGGTGGACGCCCCCACAAAACCTCTGCCGCCGCCCGCGCCAATTTCGTCTCCAAAAACTCCCCATGAATCGCCGGAATCATTGCGCGCTAAGCCCAAGAACCAGCCTGTCCTCTCCACGCGTGCGCGCGACGAGCGCGCGTACCTAACGCCAAAGCCGCGCCCGCACCAAGTCCAACGCAAGCCATCGCTGCCAACACGCCTGACACCAATCCAACCGCTGGTCAAAGCCGAAGCTCTACCGCAACGCTTGCCACCCGCAGACTCGGTGGCAGCGGCGCCGCCGATGGCGAGCGCTGCGGCTGCTGCCGTGAACAACATAGATCCCGCGCCGACACGAGCGAGCGGCCCCGCGCTCGACTCGAATGCTTATTTTGCTGAACTCCTCGCTCGCTTGAACCGTTTCAAGCGCTACCCCGCGGAGCTACGCAAAGAAAAAATCGAAGGCCGCGTGGTCATGAAATTCACCATCGAAGCCGACGGTCGCGTTATCGCTGCGAGCGTGCAAACGTCATCCGGCAATCGCGCGCTCGATGCAGCCGCGCGGCAAATGGTCGCAAGCGCCAGTCCCTTACCGGCGATTCCGGACGCACTGCGCAAATCACGGCTAACGCTGTCGGTGCCGGTTGAATACTCACTTATCACGGAGCGATAGCCGCGCTTAATACAGATTTTTAAACCGGGTAGTAGCCGCCGCCAGACCCTTCAAGCAAAACCAGAAGGAGCAAGCGATGGAATACCCCCAATTAAGACCGCGCACCTTGCGCAACGCCGGCAATTCGATAAGCCGTGACTGGCATCGTACGGCACTAGCGCTCGGTTTGACGGCCACGTTCGGCGCACCCCTAGCGGCACTGGCGCAGGCGACCGGCAATGAGGAGAGCGATGTGGTCAGTCTCGGCACGGTCTCGATCCAAGAGCGGACGCTGGATACCAACCCGTATGCCGAACCCGGCGCACCCTATAAAGCAAAGCGCTCGGGCGATAAGCGGTATCGACGCGATCTCGCGCAAACGCCGAAGAACATATCGGTGTTGACGAAAACGCAAATCGAAGACTCAGGCTATACCGATCTGCGCGAAATCCTCGATACACAGCCGGGCATTACGATCGGCACCGGCGAGAACGGCAACGCGTTCGGCGATCGCTACATCATTCGCGGACAGGAAGCGCGTAGCGATGTGTTCGTCGATGGACTGCGCGATCCCGGCATGACCATTCGAGAAAGCTTTTCGGTGGAGCAAATCGAAATCTCCAAGGGTCCGGATTCCAGCTTCGGTGGACGCGGCACGACCGGCGGCGCCATCAATTCGATCACCAAACAAGCCAGTCGCGATTACGACTTTGCCAAAGTATCGACGGGCGTCGGCACCGACTCCCATCACCGGATTACGCTTGATGCCAATCAGCCGCTTGGCGAGCAGTTCGCGGTGCGCGCGAATTTCTTGTACGGCCACGAAGAAGTCCCCGATCGCGAACCGGCGGATCGCGAACGGATCGGCCTTGCGTTGTCAGGGCTCTACGAACCCAACGCGCGCTTTTCGGCGATGCTCGATTACTACTTGCTGCGCGCGGAAGACACGCCGGATCTTGGGTTCTTTCTGACCGGCAATGTCGCGAACGGCGATCGGCGGCCGGCCGCGCACGTGCCGGTTTACGCGCAGGAACAAGACTTCTTGAAGTCTGATGTCGATACCGTTACCGCGCGTCTGCAGTATGAGTTCTCGCCGGCGATCCGTGTGCTCAACGCGACTCGCCTCGGGCAGGCCGCCAATCGTTATGTGGTGAGCGGCGCCCGGTTTCGCACCACACACGCAAGTAGCCCCGGTGGCGTATACGAGGCAATTTCCGTTAGCACGCATCAGGGTTGGCAGGACATCGACTATCTCGCGAATCAATCCAATCTTTTTATCGACCAGTCGTTGTTCGGCATGCTGCACGAGCTTAACTTGGGCCTCGAATATACCGATCACAAAGTGGTCAATGGATTGTTCGCGATCACCAACACACCAAACTGCAAGTTTCCGGATGGACCGGATGCCGGCAGCGCGCCGGATGACGGTTTCTGTGCGACCGCGGCGAATGGTGGTGCGGTGCCGAATGTAAATTCCTTTATGCAGCGGCAGATAGCCAAAAGCATCTACGACAGCGATTGGAGTATCAAGACGGTGTCTTACTCTTTGATGGATACCGTACAGCTCTTGCCGCGCTGGACGGCATTCGGTGGGATTAGGGCAGACGATTATGACTTTGCGTTAATGACGCAAAACAATCAACGCATCGAGACACGATTTGAATCCGAAGACACCATTTGGAGTTATCACGGCGGACTTACTTTTCAGTTCCTGCCGTTCGCCAACTTGTATTTCAGTTACGCCACTGCGTTGGACATCAACGGGGGCGAATCAGATGTGGGTACAAACGGATCGTACGGGGGGCTCGCGATAGAGCCGGACGGTAGTTTTGATGGGCAACCGGAAGAGACCGAAAGCTTTGAATTCGGCACCAAGTGGAATCTATTCGATCAAAAGCTACTCGCAACCGCCGCCGTCTTTCGCATCAATAAGTCCGACGTTTTTGAAAACGCCATCACAAATCCGGGCGATCCCAATCGTTTTGCCAATCTCGGCACCTTAAATACGGGCGAAAGCCGCATCAACGGAGTGGAACTAGGTTTAGCTGGGAATCTCTTGGAGAAGCTGTCCATCCAGGGTGGACTCGCCGTGATGGACGCGAAAATCAAACAATCCAATGTGTCGTCGCGGGTCGGCAAGACGCTGAGCAATTTCGCGGATGTAACCGCTTCCGTCCAATTGCGCTACCAACTGACCGAGCAGTTTGCGCTGGGTTCCGCGGTCAAATATGAAGGGGAAAAGTATGCCGGTCAGCCGGACACCGCACCGAGTTTCGACACGCTCGGGCGCTATACCAATCCGATTCCGAGCTACGCGGTGGGTGATCTTTTCGCCGATTACAAAATTAACAAAGACGCAAAAATTCGCGTCAACGTCGGCAATATCACCAACGAAGATTATTTCTTAGCGGGCTATCAGTCGGGCTCGTTACTTTACAAAGGAGACGCGCGCAATATCCGGGTAACCCTAGATTACGACTTCTAAATACGTAGCAGATGACACTGTTCGGCCGGCGAGGTGTGGGTCGGACAGTGCGCTGCACACCTCAGGTGAGGTAGACCTATGATCGAGCCATTTCCATCGTTGACTAGCGCGCTGCCGAAAGGTCTGAAGTGCGCAGCCGACTACGAGTTCGCCGCGGCACATTGCTTGCCGGCGGCGACGCTCGCTTACCTCGCGGGCGGTAGTGGCGAAGATATTACCGTCGAACTTAATCGCCGAGCGTTCGCGCAACTGCGGTTGGTCACGCGGGTGCTTCCCAAACTCAACGATCCCACGACCGAAGTGACGTTGTTTGGGCGACGCCATCCCATGCCGGTCTTGCTTGCGCCCGTCGCGTATCACGGCTTGGTACACGCCGGCGGCGAAGTCGATACGGCGCGCGGCGCCGCTGCTTTCGGCTGCTGCATGGTAGCTAGCACTTTGTCCACTTGTAGTCTGGAAGAGATTGCGATCGCCACACCCCAGCCCAAATGGTTTCAGCTTTATTTTCGGGACACCCACGAAGCGACGTTAGAATTGATCAGGCGGGCCGAAGCGGTTGGCTTCGAAGCGTTGGTGGTAACGCTAGATGCGGCCTGCCAATTGCCGAGTCGCCGCGCAGTCGACGCAGGCTTTTGCCTACCGTCAAGTTGCCTGCCGCAACACCTTCCCGGCACAGCCCGCAATCTGGTGTCGGAACAAGGCGGGGTTTTGCGGCAGATTGGGCAGGTCGCCGTATCACGCGAGGATCTCCGTTGGCTGAAGAGTGTCACGCACTTACCCGTCCTCGCGAAAGGAGTATTGCACCCGGATGATGCACGACAGCTTCGCGAGCTGGGTGTGGATGGCATCGTGGTCTCGAATCACGGCGGCCGCACCTTAGACGGTGTTTGCGCGAGCTTGGCCGCGTTACCGGCGGTACGCGCCGCCGTCGGCGCCAGTATTCTCGTGCTATTCGACGGAGGGATCCGTTGCGGGCTCGACATTCTCAAAGCGCTCGCACGCGGCGCCGATGCGGTGTTCATCGGACGCCTGCAATTGTATGCATTAGCCGCCGCCGGTGCGCTTGGGGTGGGGCATCTGTTGAAATTGTTGATGGAAGAATTGCAAGTGGCAATGGCGATGGCCGGCTGCCGGGATCTCGACGCGGCTCGCCACGCCGCGTTTTGGCCGGATCCGGAATTTGCCGGCGCCGCATCACTATCTTTCACGCCGACCGCCCACCGATGATCATCACGCTCGACAATGTGTTGACGGCGAGTGAGGTCGTTTCGATACGCGCTCAACTTGCCGGCGCACCTTGGCGCGAAGGCATCGAGAGCGCCGGCAGTCTCGGCCGCGAAATCAAACGCAATCAGCAGGCCGATGAACAAGCCGAAGCCATTCAAAGCTTACGCCGCTTCGTCAGCAGTAAAGTCACCCAGCATCCGGAGTTCGTGTCCTGCGCATTGCCAAAGGCGCTGTATCCGCCACGGTTCAATCGTTACATGCCAGGCGACGGCTACGGCATGCACGTCGACAGTGCCGTGATGCGCGATCCGCGCACGCAACAGATATTGCGCACTGATTTGTCCGTGACTCTTTTTCTGAGTGCCCCGGAGGAGTACGACGGTGGCGTACTTGAAATCGAATCACAGTTCGGTGTGCAAGAAGTCAAGCTCGCACCGGGTTCGCTCGTGCTGTATCCGGCCAGCAGCCTGCACCGGGTCACGCCGGTGCGGCGCGGTGAGCGCCTCGCCGCTTTCTTCTGGGTGCAAAGCCTGATTCGGGACGCCAGTGTTCGCGCCGCGTTATTCGATCTTGACCGGGCGATTCAAAGTCTGACCGCCGAATCCGTTACGGCTCCGGATACGTTGCTGCAGTTGAGCGGGGTCTATCACAATCTGATACGGATTCACGCCGAAAGTTAGCTTCTGCAACTGGGCCCGCAGCGTGCGGCCAACTTAGCGTATTCGGAATTGATCCGTGGTTGTATGTCGCATTGAGCTGCATTGATGGACATGCAGAGGATTTCCGTCACGCTTCGGCGTCTAAACGGGCTATCCATCCGACAAGTCCGGCGCTCGCTGCCGGATAACGATCCATGACCAAGGGATCGTGCCCGGGAATTATGTGCTGCGGCGAAGTCGCGAGTCGACGTAACGTCCTGTAGCCTTCGAGCAGATCGCCCAGGTTATAGATAACGGGGAAAGCGCGATCCCCTTCGATATGCGCGTAAAAGTGGCTCGCATCCGAGGCTAAAACCACCCATCCTCGGCGTGTCCGCACGCGCACCGCTTGCAAGCCATTGGTATGACCGCCGATATGATGGAGTTCAATCCCCGGCGCAAGTTCCGCCACGCCATCATGAAAGTACACACGATCGTTAAAGACGCAATGTACCAAGCTGGCAACATCGTCGGCCTCATAGCCGTGACGTAACATGGTGTGGCACATACAACGTCCCGTGGCGAAAGCCATTTCTCTATCTTGAACGTGAAAGCGTGCCTTGCTGAACAGCGGTATGTTACCGGCATGATCGTAGTGCATGTGTGTGATCACTACGTCTTCGACTTGCGCTGCATCAATTCCAAGCGCATTTAGACCTTCGGCAACCGGTTTGTAGATTTGACGTTGGCGCTTCTTTGCCATCACTTCACTAAAGCCGGTATCCACCACGATGTGGCGGGAACCGTTGGAGATGACCCACACGTAATAATTCAGCGGCATGTCGCTATCGTGCGGATCGCCCCCGATAAAATTGTCGGTTGTGCGGCGCATGAGCGACGCATACTTGATGGCGCGGATTTGATAACTGTCGGGAGTCATGTCATTCACGATGGCGACTATCAACTAGGAGGGTTGGCGCGCTCAAACTCGGTAATCGCTTCTTTAGCGGTGCGAAACGCTTCGACTCCCGCCGGAATGCCACAGTAAATGGCAACCTGCAAAAGTACTTCGCGAATCTCTTCCTTCGACACGCCATTACGCAATGCGCCGGCAATATGCATCTTGAATTCATGTTGGCGGTTGAGTGCCGAGAGCATGGCGAGGTTAAGCATACTGCGCACTTTTTTGGGCAACCCTTCACGGCCCCACACCGCGCCCCAGCAATATTCCGTTGTAAGGCGTTGTAAGGGCATATTGAAGTCATCCGCTGCCGCCAACGCTTTTTCTACAAACTCCGCGCCTAATACCTCTTTCCGGATGCTTAGTCCACGGTCGAACAATTCATCGTTCATAACATCTCCTTCGGTCTCGTGATGATCGATTCAAAAACGCTAAAACCAGCAATAGTTAATCCTTGCCGCTCAACAACGCGCTTAACACGCTTACGTCATCTTCACGTTCCAGGCGATCAATGTAGGATTCGATCTCTAACGCGCGCGCGTGCCCAAGTGCCGCGCCGACAGCGCGTCTAAAGCGCTCGCGAACTTCGGGCGGCGTAGCATTCACGACATCGTCCAAGCGCACTCGCTCGACCGTATCGTCGCGAAAACGCACTGCCACTTCTCCACCCTGCAATGCGGGATAGGCTTGCGTCATGTCGGCGTCAGCCTCCATGGTGGTCAACGTCAGCAAGCGCTGCACGCGCGGGTCGTCTAAACGCGCAAAATTGTTTTCGGTAACCGCGCGCTCAACCAGCGCCGCGGCAACGTTGTATTGGATACTCATTTTAGCTTGCAGAATGTGCGCAAAGGGCCCGCGATAATCGCAGCCTGGATACAACATCCCGGCGCGCGGTACACGCACGGTGATGGCGACGATGTTTTCCGGAGGGTTGGCAGTTTGGCGTGCGATTTTGAGGGCGGCTTGGCTTGCCGTCTGCGCAAAATTACATGCCGGCACAGGCTTGTGATAAACCGAAAGGATTTCCGGTGGATCATTGAACAACGCCACGCGCGCAGCGTTTGCGCGCTTGCCAAAAGCCGCAAAGAGACCGGCTTCGCCATCCAACGCGCTCGGCGAGGCGAATGCGCCGGCTTCCGCCAACTGCGCCGCGGTTATCCCGTTGCGGGCGGCGAAGCCGGCTTGAAAAAACATTTCACTACCGCCGGTGTGCGCCCATTGATTAAAACCCATCGCGGCATTGCCGCCGACGGCCAGCGCGCTGGTCGTTGCTGCCACGTTTAAACCCAGCAAACGCGCGCTAGCCGCCGCCGCGGCAATTGGACCGGTAATCCCGGTCGGACGATGAATACGGGCCACCGCAGCATCCAATAAAGCGCGCCCAATCTGCCCACCCACTTCATAACCGGTCACTGCGGCGGCGATAAATTCGCGGCCGTGGGTGCGTCGGTAATGTGTCAGCGCGAGCAACGCCGGCAACACCACGATACCCAAATGGCTGATGCTGCCGGAGTGCATGTCTTCTCGCACCAAGCCGTGGGCCATTACGGCATTGGCAAAGGCTGCATCGCCATGTGCCGCACGTTGGCGCGCGTTGATAATCGTTGCACCTTCGGCGACGTGCGTGGCGAGCCGTTTCGCCTGCAAGCTCCACGGCAAGCCGCGCGCTTCGAAGGCGCAACCAATTAGATCGATCAGGCAAATTTTGACCTTGTCGCCGGCGGTTGTGACTAAGGAATCCGACGAAGCGTCGACGATTGACTGAGCCATTTTTTCCGCGAGCGGCATCTCCAATGTGGATGAAGCGCGCTTGATTTGAGTAGCTGTCATGACAGTCTCCCAGTCAATACCGTTGGCGTTGCGTTGAAGACGCGTGCATTAACCACGAACCTGTACCCCTGCCCATGCTTCGATAACTTTACATATCGAGGTAAAGTCTGACTCTGCGCCATAGGTCGCGTTGGTGATTGCAAGCATTTGGCGTACAGCGGCGCCGCACACCATCGGCACGCCGAGCGCTTCGGCTTCTTCGATACATAGGCGTACGTCTTTGTACGACAGGCCGGTGGCAAAACCGAAATCAAACGTTCCGGGTAGTACGGCACGCGGGAATTTATCTTGCGAAGCGCTATTACGCCCGGAGCCGGCGTTTAGCACATCCAGCATCACTTTGGGATTGAGTCCGGCTTTAACGCCCATGACCATGGCTTCCGAAGTTAACGCGATCGCTGCCGCCGCGAGCAGGTTATTGGCGAGCTTCATGGTTTGTGCTTGTCCCGCAGTATCGCCTAAATGAAACGGCTTGCCGAATATCGATAACAGCGGCGACAGCTCGGTGTAAATTGCGGGTGCACAACTGACCATCACCGCGAGCGTTCCCTCGCGCGCACCTTTAATCCCGCCGCTCACCGGCGCATCGATGTAAACGATACCGCGTCCCGCTAGTCCTTCGGCGACGCGCGCGGCCGTGCGTGGGCCGATGGTTGAAAAATCGACAATGCGCTTCACGCGCTTGCCTTCAATGAGGCCGCCGTTCTGTAGGCAAACCTGCTGCACGACATCCGGATTCGGCAGGCTTAGAAACACGATATCCGCGTGATCGGCGACGGCCGCGACACTTGTCATGGCTCGAGCGCCGCGCGCCACGGCGGACGCCGACGCTGATTCACTTACGTCGTACACACAAAGCGAATGGTTTTGATCCTGCAATCGCGATGACATAGGCCCGCCCATGCGACCTAACCCGATAAAACCGATGACCTGCGACGTCATAACGCTCTCCTACTACAAATACCGGATCGAAATTTAGGCGGTAAATTCGCGGCCCCGAGTTTCCGGGCCGAGCCATATCCCCATCGCCGCGACGCTTGAACACACCATGGCGATACTCATGGCATCTACCGCCTTAAAGCCGTGGTCTTGCAGCGCGCCGAGCAACAACGGCATCAACGCGCCAAACGCCGCGGCGGCGTGATAACAAAAGCCGGGCCCCACGCCACGCACTTCGGTCGGGAATTGTTCGTTGCTGAACGCCGGCGCCATGCCCCAAATCCCCATGCCGAAAAAACCCATCAGTAACGCGCCCGCGCCGAGCAAAAGCGGATCACGCGCATGCAAATATAGCGGCAACGACGCCACGCCAAGCAACACCGTGATCGTGACTGCGCCGCGGCGGCCGAGCCGACCTTCCGACCAGCGGCCCCACGCGGCGGTACCGGTGATAGCGCCAATATTAAAGGCGATCAAATACGGCAACACCGGCCGTCCGGCGTCACGGAGTACGGTCGGGTACCAAAAATTAACCGAGTAATAAATGCACATGAACGCGCCTATGACGAGCGTTGTATGCAAGGTGGTACGCAGTAGATCGGGCGCAAAAATCCGTGTCAGCGGGACGCGTGGTACGGTTTGACCGCTTGACGCCGCAGTCGATCGCAACTTTGTTTGTTGCGCGAGCCACACCGGGCTTTCGTGCACGCGCAGTCGAATCCAAAGTGCTAAACCCGCCGGTAACGCACAAATAAAAAACATGATCCGCCACGCGGACTGTTGCGCATTATCTAACCACGGAAACAAAAACTGGAATGCGGCAGCAGCGAGTAGATATCCCCAATACCAACCACCAAGCATTAAGCCGGACGCCAAACCGCGCAATTTGGTCGGCCAGTGTTCAAGAACCAATGGCATACCCGCGGCCCACACGCCACCCATGCCGAGTCCAAACAGAGCACGCAGCGCAAACAGCATCGCATAGGTGGTGGAAAAGCCCGCGAGACATGCGAAAAGAGAAAACCACAACAAAGACAGTAATAGCGGTAACTTGCGCCCAAAGCGATCGGCCACCGCGCCCGACAACGTACCTCCGATCAAACGCATGACCAATGTGACAGTACCGAGTGCGCCGGCCAGTGCGCGATCAATAGTAAAACTGCGTTGGATATCGATGATGATGAAAGTAAGGATATTGAAGTCAAAGGATGCCGCGATCCATGCTAAAAGAACTGCCCAGTATGCGCGCCACTGCGCGTGCGTGACTTGGCGGTACCATGGGCTTGCGCCCGCGTTTTCGACCATCGTTGAAGGCGGAGTCGGGGCGGACTTGGATGTCGTGGACACAGTACGGTCTGTGCGGGTCTATTTGTCAGCGCCGGCCACGAAGCCACCGCCGTCGATTATCACCGCTTGCCCGGTAATGAACGAAGCGGCATCAGACGCGAGAAAAAGTACCAATTGCGCAATCTCAGACGGATCGCTAATTCGACCCATGGGGATCATCGGTAACACAGTGTCTTTAGCGGCTTGCGCGCTCCCGAACATATCGGTGAGGAGCGGTGTCATGACGGAACCGGGCGCGATAGCATTTACACGGATATTCTTGCGCGCGACTTCCAATGCCACAGAGTTGGTCAAGCCGATCACTCCCCACTTGCTTGCGCAATACACCGCAGTGGTGGCAAATCCCATAACACCAAATAAAGAAGAAGTATTCACAATCGCGCCGCCGCCCTTCGCGATCATGTGGGGTACCTGGTACTTCAAGCCGAAAAATATGCCTTTGAGGTTGACGTCAATAAGTTGCTGGAAATCGGCTTCGGTGAGTTCTTGTACCGGCGCGGACTTGCCCGACACCCCGGCATTGTTGAACGCAATATGGATACGTCCAAAACGCTCGATCGCGCGTTGATGTAGCTCGACCATCGCCGACTCACTTCGCACGTCAACTTCCAAGAACTCAACGGCGACGGCGTGTTTGGCGCGAATTTCTTCGACGAGGCTCCGGCCAGCTTCGGCGCCAATGCCGGCGATGAACAGATTAGCTCCGGCGTTGGCAAACGCGAATGCAGTGGCGCGACCGATGCCGGTGGTGCAGCCGATAAGGAGTGCGTTCTGGCCCGTAAAGCTATATGTAACTTGCATAGAGACCTTACTCCTCGAGTGGATGGGATTATTGCCGGGCGCGTTAGGTGCCGCCTGATTATGCCTTAATTAGCGGTACGATATTGTCCTAGAGTCCTCAATAAGGAGGCAGTAGACGGCGCACGCCATGTGCGAGCACCACCACAAGAAAAAATAGGTTGCGTAGAACGATACCAAGAACAAATAGCGGGATTTCCGGTTCAATCGTGTTTTCCGTAGCAGTTGACGCCGCGCGCGCACCAAGCGCATCCATATAGTTCACCGAGCGTGGCCATTCCAGAAGATCGTCCAGCCATCGCGCCGGAATGCCGGCGCGACCCACACGCGCGCCGATGATGCCGCCTAGTATGGCAGCCGTGCTGTCGGTATCGCCGCCCAGGCGGATGATGGCTTGTATTCCGCCCGTAAAGTCATTTTGGTGCGTCAGCCAAACGTGAATGACCACCGGTACCGTATGCAACATGAACCCGCTGACGCCATCGCCGCAGCCGATGGAAGCCGCAAACGTAGTCTCTTGTTCGTTGCGTTCCACGCTCGCGAGGGCCGCATCGATTGCAACGAAGGTGGTGTTATCGCGACCGATGAGTCCGGCGAGCGTAGTTCGGAATGTGGCCGGTGTGACCTCACTGTCCCCACGCGCGGCGAGGTGGGCAGCCAGCGCGACGGCGAGTGCACCATGCACGGCGCGCGGATCGCGGTGCGTGATATGCGTGGATGCTTCGATCAATGCGCGCATGCGCGCCAAGTCATGCCCGTAGCATGCACCGATCAACGGGGCACGCATGGCGGGTCCGTTACCCGCCGACGTAACGCCGCTCGTCGCCGGTGGGATTCCGACCCACAATTTTAAGATAGCGCGCGCCGTGGCGAACCCAACACCAGCCGGCAGGCCTGCTAGCCACCAGCGCAGTTTGAACGCAAGGGCACGTGCAAATCGGTCCGCGTCACCGCTGGCGCCGAGAAGTGCCTGCGCCGTCATGCAGGCATGTTCGGTATCGTCAGAGCACATGCCCTTGCCGAACAGGAATCCGAAACGTTCCAAATGCGGCAACAACCGCGCCTGGCGTGAACGCGAAAGCCCTTCCGCGGCGAGTCCCATGGCATCACCCACCGCCGTGCCGAGCACGCTGCCCGCGCCAGCGCGTTGTTCCGGAGTCAGTGCCTCCCGCGGTGTGCCGCGACCCGCGAACGAAGTGGCGAGGGCAATAAGCGCGTAGGGCAGCGCTCCCACATCTACGATGAGAGGCAGCCACCAAACCTTGGCCGCCCATGGCCAAGGTGCGAGCAAACAGGCCGCCGCGCCGGCGCTTCCGCCGACAAGCGGTATGACTGTCAAATCGGTGCTGCCAGGCGTGGCATTGAACACCCGCAGGTTTTTCCAGGCGTGATGCGCAAAAACCAACATGAACCAAAGCGCCGCGCCTGCCCAGAGAATGTGATTCGTCACCAGCTCCCCCTTTCTCCGTATCAGCCGCGGTCGACCTCGCCGCGCGACTCCGAAAATCTCATCGCAATCCTAAACGAACGCCACAAGATCAGTGGCCCCCAACGTGAATCGACGGATTTATCCATTGCCGAGAGTATCCATCTAGCCTGCCGGGCCGTCACCGTACATCAAACACAAATTTCTGCTCGCCGGTGCGATCTTCACAATTGCTCGCGCCTGGCTGCGCATGCCGGCGAACGAATTGAACACCCCGTCAAGCCACGCCAGAATGGTCGCTCGCCAAAAAGGAGAAACTCGTGACTAGCGACTCATTGTTTCGGCTTGACCGCAAAGTCGCGCTGATTACCGGGTCGACGCGTGGCATCGGGTTCGCGAGCGCCAGGATGATGGTGCGTGGGTGGTGCTTTCCTCGCGCAAACCTGCCGCCTGTACGGCTGCGCTAGAAGAATTTCATCGTGAGGGACTCGAGGCGATTGCCCATCCTGCCCATATTGGCGAGGCCGATGATCGCCAAGCATTAGTGTCGGCGCACTCGCTGCGTTCGGACGTATCGATGTGCTGGTGACGAATGCGGCGGTGAATCCAATCTTCGCGCCGATGCAGGAAGTGCCGCTCGCCGTGTGGCACAAGGTGTTGGAAGCGAATCTCACGGCGCCCTGGCATTTGAGCCAGTTGGTTTTTCCATAGATGGCGGCGAACGGTGGTGGTGCCATGATCCCGTTGTCGTCGGTTGCCAGTCTGATGGCGCGCCCGAATTCCGGACCGTATGTGATTTCGAAAGCCGCCGGCAATCAGTTAACGCTGCAACTCGCCGCAGAATGGGGAGCGCGGAACATCCGCGTCAATGCCGTCGTACCGGGCACCACACGTACGGATATGATTCGCAACACCTTTGCCGATCAAGGCGCTATCGAATCCGAGATTCGCAAGACTGCACTACATCGCATCGGCGAACCGGAAGACGTTGCCGCCGCGATTTTGTTCCTTGCGAGCGACGCCGCGCGCCAGACCACTGGCCAGTTGTTGTCGGTCGACGGCGGGCAGATGCTGTTTGGTGGCGCGCACGCGAGTTAATCGTCGCGCCGGTCGTATCGCGGAACTGTGCTGCAGCATGCGCGCCATATTCGGCTAATTTGCGCGCAGCCGGTGACTCAAATCGGATAGATAATCGAATTCGGAACCAACGTTGAATCGAAAATACAGCGGCGTTCGGTAAAGAGCCAAGTGGAATCGTGCTGTTCCAGCGTGTCTTGATAGCGCCCGCACATCAGGATGCGCGGCAGCGCTTCCGGCAGGACTTCGATGACGGAAAAGTTTGCGGTGGCGGTGAGTTTTTGGGGTTCGCGACTGAGGACGCGCAGATTGGTGACGTGATGACGCAGGTAACGCGGTTCGTACATCATCGTTTCTTTAATCGCGGTGACGCGATCGCGCAGCATATCGCGGCTTTCGCAGCGCATGATGGCGAGTGGATAGCCGAGTTCGACATTCTCGCGCGGAATAATCAGATACAGGCATTGTTCGGCAAAAAAATCCGGCCACGCATCCAGCGGGCCGTCGTCGAGCGCACTCGCATATCGCGAATACAGGTCTTCAAGCTCGAACTGCAAACTAATAGCGATGGCCAACTCAGATCTCCATGACCTGCCGATAATATTTGTAAAACGCGCGGATCGCGGCTTCCGTCACCATATGGTTTTCGTCTTGCGTGTCATGGCCGCCCATCGCGAGCAATGCGCCTTCATGCGTGTAGGGGCGTAGCCCGTCTTGCGCGAGTTTGATGACCTCGCTGTCATCTCCGGACACAAGTCCGGAAGCGCTCATCAAATTGGCTTGGCGCAACCGCCGCAACGTCATCGCGTCGTCGTCGTCGGCATAACCAAAAAAGGTCCACGCAAGTTCAAAGGAACCCGCATCGCGCGGTTGAATTTGGCGCATGGCGATGGTGTTTGATTGCTGCTGAATAATTAAATTGGGCCACACCGTCTGCATGACGACGGTCGCGGTATCTTTAAATTCCTTGACCGGATCCAGCAAGCGCGGATCACGCAACTTAAAATCCGTACGTAGATTCGCGATGTCCTTGGTGTGTTCCGTCGCTTGCTGTGCCCCGCGGCGCGAGATCAACAGGCCATGGCGGCCGGTCGGGTCCATCTTTACTTGCGATTCTTGATCCGCCCGAAACAAACCAAAGGTCACCAAAAACACATGCAGGAGCGAGGCGTGGTAAGGATCTTTGATGTTCTCAAACATCAATTTCCAATTGCCCGGGATGAGCTGCCGCGAGTAACCAAGCACTTTGAGTTCGCGGCCATCGAACACGCGCTCAAAATAATACTGATTACTGTCGCCTAAGTACGCGAGGAGATCTTCGATCTCTAGATCGAAAGACGCGAACAAAACACCGTGGTGTTCGGTGATGCGTAAAAGCTGCAGCCCATGGTTCGCGGGATCAAAATCCGCCGGCATGCCGCCTTGTCCCTTCACGCCATCGCGAAACGGTACGCCTTTGAGCGCGCCGTTGAGATCATACGTCCACTGGTGATAGGGACAGGTAAAACGATTGGCTTGGCCCAAGTGTGTGCGGCAAAACTTCACACCGCGGTGGGCGCAGCGATTGGCAAACGCGCGCAGCTCACCATCCCGATTCCGGCAAACGATGATCGGGCGATTGCCGATATGGGTGGTTAAATAACTGCCCGGCGTCGGCAGTTCGGCGGCGAGTCCTACGTATGACCAACTCTTGCCGCAAAAAATGCGCGCCATTTCGGTTGCGAAATTTTCTTCATCCGTATAAAGCCAGTACGGAATATGCGAATAATCATTCGCCGCCCACGTAGCGCGGCTTGTAGGGTTTTGGGGAGCGACGTTAGTCATCGTTCAGCGCGCCGAGAGGGTTACTTCCATGACATCATGCCCCGCGTGTAGGCGCAAAATGATGATGAAAAGCGCCGCGATCGCCGGGGCTAGCCCAATCACTAACATGATGTCGGGCACATTCCAGTGGCGCGCCAACATGGCGCCGGCGATCAATGGGGCTACCGCTTGTCCGATGCGACCGACGCCCATCGCCCATCCGGTACCCGTCGAGCGCAACGCATCGGGATAAACAAGCGCCGCGAGCGCGACGGCGCCGGCGGCGCCTAGTCCCACGAATAAGCCAACCAACCCCGTAAACAACGCAGCCAGTGGCACCGAATGCGCTTCCTGCCCCAGCGCAATGGTGACCAGCGCACCCAGTACGAAGGACGGTACAAGCGTGCGAATGACCCCAAATTTCTGCATCAAGGTGCCCGCAACCGCCATGCCAATCGCCGCCCCAAGTCCATTGCAGGCAACTACTTTGGCCGTCGCCGCCGGCGCGATTCCGTAAGTTGTGAGCAAGGTCGGCGTCCACAACACCACCACCGTTAAACAACCGAACGCCATAAAAAAAGGCACCCATAGCACCAACGTTCCAATTGCGCGTCCGTCGGCGAAAAGTTGACGAACGGGTTGTCCCGATGGCGCCGGTTCGCTGCTATAAAAAGTCGTTCCCGGCGACACGGGTTGCCCGAACATGCGTTCAACTAAGATTGCGATTCGTCGTTGACCTGCCGCCGTTCCATATTCTTGTCGCAGTGAATTCGGCAACAAACCGGCGATCAGCAGCGCAACAATTAATGGGGCGATACCGCCGATGTAAAAAATCGCTTGCCAACCGTATTGCTCGATCAACGTTGCGTTTAAAAATCCCCCTAGCATGCCGCCTAACGGGAACGCCGCCCAGGTTAGCGTGACGACCGCGGCGCGATTGCGCACCGGTGCGAATTCCGAGGCGATCGCGACAAAACAAGGTAGCGCGCCGCCGAGGCCTAAGCCGGTGGCAAATCGGCAAGCCAGCATCGTTTTAAAGTTCGGGCAATACGCGGTGAGCACGGTGAAGATGCCGAAAATCAACGTGGCGAGCACGAGAAAACGTTTGCGCCCAAACTGATCAGCGAGCGGGCCGAAAATTAAGGCGCCGATTGCGGCACCGATCAAACCGGCAGAAAAAATAGGTCCTAACTGCGGCTTCTCCAAGCCAAACAACTTAGCAATGGCGGGAGCGGCTACCCCAATGGACTGCGTGTCGAGTCCATCGAGCAAGGCGACTAGGCTGCATAACCCTATGATGAGCAACTGTGAGCCCGAAATGCGGTGCCGATTTATCAACGCCGGCAGATCGACACTTGTCCCTATGCTCATGATGTTTTGCCCTGGTTAACTTGAAATTTGACCTTAATTGAGTAGGACATGAATATTTTTGGTTTGGGTATAAGCCATCATTTCCGCTAGCCCTTCTTCACGGCCGATACCTGATTTTTTGTAGCCACCGAAGTCCGCGCCGAGAAAATGCGCGCTGGTGTGATTAATCCATACGTAGCCCGCTTCGATTCGCGCCGCAGCGCGATGCGCTTGAGTTAAATCTCGCGTCCACACGGAAGCGGTCAAGCCGTAGTCGAGGCTGTTTACTTGCTCAAACAACGATTCTTCATCTTCCCACGGAATTATGGCGAGGATGGGACCGAATACTTCTTCGCGAAACAAGCGCATGTCTGGTGTGACATCTGCGAATACCGTCGGCTCTACAAACCAACCGCGCGCAAGATTAGGATTATCCGGGCGCTTACCACCACAGACCAACCGTGCGCCATCCGCGCGCGCGGAATCGATATAGTGCATGACCTTGTTGAATTGCGGCTCCGAAATTAAACATCCCATCGTCGTTTCGAAATCCGTCGGATCTCCACACCGGTGAAGTTTCGGAATCAAAGTTGCGATGCCTGAGATTACTTGGGGATACACCGACCGATGCACAAAACAACGCGTGGTTGAGCCACAGGACTGACCCGCCCACCAGAAATTCATGCCATTGACAGCCCCCGCGATGGCTTTGGAGATATCTGCATCCGGATAAATCACAAGGGGATTCTTGCCACCCAACTCCAAGGTGACCGGCATTACTTTCTCCGCGGCGCCTTTTAGAATCGCAATACCAGTGGGAATCGAGCCGATTAGTGCAACCTTGCGCACCAAAGGATGCGCCACCAAGGCTTCGCCACATTCCTTTTCACCGGTCAAAAAGTTCACGACGCCCGCCGGCAATACTTCACTCACCATCTCCGCCAAGCGATAACCAGACAGTGGTGCTTGCGTAGGCGGTTTCATGATGACGCTGTTACCGGCAGCGATAACAGGTGCAAGTTTGCCCGCCAGAAACATCAGCGGATGGTTGTACGCGACGAGCCGCGCAACGACTCCGAGTGGTTCACGCACTGAGTAGTTCAAGGCACCAGGTCCCATCGGCAAGGTGTCACCTTTAAGTTCGTGTACCAGGCCGGCGTAATAGTCAATTTGCGCAGCGGCAATGATGGCGTCTTTCGTCATTTCCCGCACGGGGTTGCCGCAGTTGATTGCATCGATCATTGCAAACTCATCCGCCGCCGCGCGTACTTTCGTCGCTAAAGCGCGCAACATCGCTGCGCGTTCGACGGGCTTTACGTCACGCCACAGTTTGAATGCCGCATGCGCTGCGCGCGCGGCCGCATCTACATCGGATGCATTTGCGTTCGCTACGGGGCCGAGATCATCTTGGTTCGCCGGGTTTACGGTTTGCGTGTAACCACCGCGCGCGGCATGCCACTGGCCGCCATAAAAAAGGTCACGGCGAGTCGGCAGTACGGAATATTGATTAGCGACGGAAGTACTCATAAAAAAGTGAGTCCGCCATCGATGGTCAGCGACTGGCCAGTAACGAATGCGCTCGCGTCAGAGGCTAAAAACAGCGCCATACCGACCAAATCCTGCGGCGTCTCTTCGCGGGGGACGGCGCGCATCGCGATCATCGCCGCTTTCTGTTGCGGCGTGACGGTAGCGCGTTCGATTTCTGTGTCGGTGGCGCCAGGCAAGATCGCATTGACGGTAATGCCAGCAGCACCCAACTCGCGCGCCATGCTACGCGTCATGCCGATGACACCAGCTTTTGAGGTTGTGTAATGCAAATAATTCGGTCGGCCCATGGTTACCGCTGCCGACGATACGTTAATAATTCGCCCACGACCGCGCGCTTTCATGGCTGGCACGACCGCGCGCGACATCAGAAAAGTGCCGGTGATATTAACGCGCAGTACCCGTTCCCATTCATCCAAGGGAATTTCGGTGAAAGGGCGCATGACGATGGTCGAGAAAATCGAGGCATTATTAATGAGCGTATCAATGCGGCCGTGCTTGCTCGTGACTGCCGAAATTAACGAAGCGACCGAATCGGCGTGACTGATATCAACTGCAACCGCGTCAGCCCGCTGACCGTTGGCGCGAATTTCGCCAGCGACCTTTTCGCCCGCCGCCGCATTGACATCGGCAATCACCGGAATTGCGCCGGCGTCCGCAAAGGCATGGGCGTACGCGCGCCCAATCCCTTGGCCGGCGCCCGTGATAACGACAACGTGATCGTTGAGTTCAAATCCGGCGCTCATGCATTGCTCCTAGATTGATGCGGACGTAACCGTACGAGTTTCACCCGGCGGCTTACGCCAAGGTCTGATTCCAGCGCCGCGGTCTCTTCACGCGCGCGTTGTCGTCGCGTCAAATTCTCTCGGATTCTGTTCAATATTTCTCTCAATTGACGAATTTCCGATTTGCTTATTCCGTCCAGCGCGGTGGTATTAACCTCCACCGCGTAAGGCAACAATCGTTCACGCAGTTTACGACCCGCGGCGGTCAAATGAACGTGACTCGAACGTTTGTCTTGCGTGGAGCGGCGGCGCGCGATGTAACCCTGCTTCTCCATGTTCACCAGCTGTTGCGCGGTAGTGGGTTCTGTCGAGCCCACGCGCCGACTCAACTCTTTTTGGGTCAAACCGTCTTCTTCCCACAGCGCGCGCAAATAAAACCACATACCCACTGAGATCTCGTGGTTGACCAGGTAGTTCTGCAAATCTTGGGCATACGCAAGGTGAGTCAGGCGAATCGCGGCGCCCACGCTCGCCTCGAGTGGAAAGTTTCGGACGGGGTGGTCTTTTGTCATTTGCCCGGATAATATTCCAAAGTACTTAGGAAGCAAAGTAATTACCTCATGACGCGGCGCATTCCCCGCTTCACCTTTGAAGATCTGCCGCCCGCAATCGCGGCTGCGCTACGCGCTAAAGTGCAACGCCTAGGCTATCTCGGGGAATTTTTCGCGGCGACGGCGCATCAACCTGCGGCATTGCAGGCGTTCATCGAGTTCACCGATCTGTCTAAAGGAGAGCTTGATCTCAAGCTGGTGGAACTGATCGCCCTTACCGTCGCAACGATGAAAGAGGTGTTGTACGAAAAGCATCAGCACGAGCGGCTAGCCTATCGTTCGGGATACGGCCGCGAATGGGTTGCCGATGTCGAGCGCTTGTCACCGGACGCTCAGTCATCGTTGACGCCGCTTGAGTGCGACGTACAGCGCTTTGTGATCGCCGCAGTCACCCGCGACGGTAGGGATTGCGAAATGTTGCTCAACCAAGTTGTGCATGCACTGGGCGTTGAGCAAGCGGTCGCGGTGCTGTTCGTGCTGGCGCGCTATGTTAGCCATGCCGTGATGGTGAATAGTCTTGGCATCGGTGCGCCGGTCTCGTCGATCTTCGATCCGGAATTCACCGGATAAGTTTTGGAGCAGTGACATGGACAATAAGGCGGTAAAAATTCTCGACCAAACCGGCGCTTCAGCGAGCGGTCGCGACCCTGAGTCCTGGAAGCCGGCCGCGGAATGGTGGCCGGTCACGATTACGCGCGAACAATTCGAGATGGAGATAGAGCGCTTAGCCGCGTTGCCGCGACCCGCAAACGGGCGACGCCAAGTGCAGTTCGTGCACCCGAGCGCGAACCCCGCGACCCCGGGTTTAAATCCGGGTGTGCGCGTGACGTTAGAGGTGCTTTTGCCGGGGGAAGAAACCACGCCGATTCGGCACAACTCAACGCAGGTGAACTTTTGCATTCGTGGCGCGGGCCGCGCCGTCATCGGCGGGCGGCAAATTGCTTTTAACCAATATGATGTCTGGAACCATCCATCGTATGTGCCGTATCGGCACGTGAATGACAGCCCGGATCTCCACGCGCGTTTGACGTATTCGAATGCGCCGTTACTTGAGATGCTGAAAGTCCATCTGGTCGATGAGGATCCACCGCTAACCGGCGACCTCTCTCTAGTGGAGGAAGCTCCCGAGCGCGCGCATCGCGGTAGAAGCCCTTATGGGACTTTCGAAATCGGCACCGATGGCGCGCAATTAATGCCGTATGAAACGCTGATCAGCCCGCCGTCCGTGGAATCCAAAGCGTTGCACTGGCCGTGGCAGAGCGTTAAAGAAAACCTGGATAAGTTAGTCGCGCTCGGTAAAGACTACGTCGGTCGTCGGCTATACCTGCTACATAATCCGATGACCGGGCGCTCGAACGGCACCACACCGAATTTTTTCGCGACCATGACCATCCGCCCGCCGGGCATCATCGATCGTCCGCATCGCCATGTCTCATCGGCCATCAACTATTACTTTGCGGGAAGCGGCTACAGCGTGGTGGAAGGAAAACGTTACGAATGGAAAGCGGGCGATTTAATGGTCTCCGCGCCCGGTTGGGCCGTGCACAACCACGCGTCGTACGATGCACCGGTGTATGAGTTGACGATCCAAGATCAACCACTGCATATCCTGATGGAATCGTTGCTGTGGCAAGAGAGCCTCAAAGAGGAGGCGGCGATATTAGGTTCCAGCGTTGGCTTTGCGACCAACCGGCACGCGAGTAACGCTTGATGATCACGCTACCGGATAACGCGCTGCGCGGCTCTTATACACCGATCATAACGCCGTTTCGTAATGGCGACGTGGACTACGCGACTTATGCGTCTTTAGTCGACCGGCACATCCGCGAAGGCGGTCACGGCATCTTGGTCAATGGCACCTCGAGCGAGCCGTCGACTTTATCGGTTGCGGAACGTAATCAATTGCTCGACGAAGCGGTGCGCACCGTGAACGGCCGCTGCCCGATTGTCGCCGCAACGGGTTCGCAATCGCTCGCGGAATCGGCGGCGTTGACCGATCACGCCGCGAAAGCCGGCGTCGCCGCGTTGTTGATTGTCACGCCGTATTACATCCGGCCGCCGCAGCGCGGCCTGATTGAGTATTACGCTGAATTGGGTAAGCGATCGTTGTTGCCGCTGATGGTGTATCACATCCCCGGCCGTGCGGCTGTATCGATGACGTTGGATTCGTTCAAGGCCATGGCGGATCGCATCCCAACCTTTGTCGGCATGAAACACGCCGTGAATGATTTGGGATTCGTTACCGAATGCTTAGCGGAGTTCGGGCCAGATTTTAGAATCTTTGTAGGCCTGGAAGAGTTGTCGTATCCCATGTTGATGCTCGGCGCGTGCGGCATGATGAACGCGGTAGGCAATTTGGATCCGGCGCGCGTCGCCGCTCTGTATAACGCAGTCAGCACCGGTCAAATAGATAAGGCACGGAAACTGCATTTCGATTTATTTGAACTGAATCGTGCGGTTTTCTATGACACCAATCCAACGCCCATCAAATACATGATGAAGCGATTGGGCTTGCTAAGCGAAAACGAACATCGCTTGCCGATGATGCCCGCCACGGCGGATGTGCAGAAGCGCTGTGATGCGGTGCTGAAGCAGGTGGGGTTGTTGTAGATTGGTTCGGTGGGGTCCGCTGGGGAGGAGGGTACTCTTGATACCGGCGTCATCTCCGCTGTACTACTGAGTTCAGCTGAAAGATTTGATGGCGTGCGCAGTGGTGCGCCGCTCGCTGAGTATTGATCGATTAGGTCATTGCACGCGGCAACCAAGCGCCGAGTGCCATCGCGGGGAAAGGCGGCTACCGCTTAATTGCGAAAGCCGCCTGGTTCTCGTTGGCGTTTAGGCGGCGCGGCGCCGCTTGATTCCAAGCACCGCCGAGGCAGCAAGGAACAACCCCCATGTCGCCGGTAATGGCACTGGCGCCGGCGCTTCTCGCGGCGAATCTGTACTCCCCTGCGCCTTGCCAAGAAGTAGGCCGGGACCAAATCCCCGTGCACTGGACACCGGATTGGCGGCCCCGACCGATGATTTATTCAAGGGGATATTCCAGCTGATAGTGGTCCCTCCGGTCCGATTGCCGTTTTGGTCAAATGAAAAGAACGTTTGGATGAGTTCTTCAAACACCACCGACTGGGACACCGTTTCGTTGGCAAGACTGATTTCCGTGAAATAGGCGTTTTTAAGGGCGATTTGCGCGAACGTGACTGGTGTGCCCCCGACGTTCTTCACGAGTTCGATGACCGGTTCGGTCAACGACTGACCAGTGAGAATTTTCAACAAGGTCACGGGTAACGTGTTATCGATGGCTTGTACCCAAGTCAGGCTTCCGGGTTGTGGCTTGCCGACCGCCGCGCCTGTACCTTTGGTGAAGGAGACTTCGGCCGTCACACTAAAACCTAGGTCGTCGATTTCGATCCAATTTTCATAACCTGCGGCGGCACTCATCCCTGCGATGTTTTGATCAAGCCGCAAAAAAGCCGCGACATCTGAACCGATGAGCGTGGGCGTGGAGTTTTTCGGTGACGGCGCGATCGACTCGGTACCCTTGGCTACAGCGCTGGCAATGTTCCATTCCACTTGCGTTGCCGGGCTATTCTTAACCTGCGGATCAATTTCAAGCTTCATTATCTTAAAGGCCCCGCTCGCCGTGACGCTGTCGAAGCTGTTGAGTTCGACCTGGGTCATGAACAGTTCTGTGGCGCCAAAACTCAACAAAGGCTTAGGTGGTTTGGCGTTGGTCGGCCCGGGTTTTATGACGTGCATAGTCGCGGAGTCGAAAGCGTTACCCGTCGCAATCTTCGCGAACAGGGCGTTTGCGCTGGGTTCCATCCCTTGCGTCCATTGAAAGTCGCCGGGAATGGGTTTGGCAACCGAGCTGCCGCCGCCCTTGATAAAGGAAGTATCGGCGGTGACTTTCCAGTTGAACTCATTAACGTCAATCCACTTCTCGTAGCCGGAATAAGTGACTTCACCGTTGACGTTTGGCAGTTGCAGAAAATTGAGTGTATCGGCTTGTGCTGCTATGGCGAATGACAATAGCGGCGCCGTCAGAACGCTAAGGCGCATGGGATCCTCCGGGCAGCGTTGCTGCTCTTGGTTTTTTGTGATGAAGGACAACCGGCTGGTCGACCGTCTGCCTGAGTGGTGAGTATAGCGACCGGCGCGATTACGACAACGCTGCCAACTCGCGCGCCACGTCATGTACGCCGATTGCTTCGATGCCGTTGCCCTTCGGGTAGCGTTCCGTTCCCGAGTAGACGAGAAACGCCTTCGCCGGCTGCAGGTCCTCGAGCGCGAGGTGGACGCCCCTTTCCAGTCTTGGGGCAAACCCGCAAAGTCTCCGCCGGTACAAGAGGACCTAGCTGCGGAATATCGCTTTCGAGATAAGTGGAGTTGAAGTTTTCGCGCCAGGTGGCGCTCTCATCATCGCTGCCGGCGAGATAACTGCGGGGAAAAGCGCCGCGTAGCCACAATCGGTCTGTGTCCGCGGTGGGCACGTCTAGGGCATTCAGTGGGCAAGGCTCGAGATAGAGGTTGCTTCGCACAACTGCGGATTACGGGAAAGCATTGGTACGCGGACGGGCGTAGCCTTATCGAATCCAAACTGGATGGTCTTGCGGTTTTGGGTCCGGACTTATCCTTTGATTCGACTAGGAAAAATCGTTCCGTGTTAGGGGCGCCCCTAATCCCTCCCCAGCCTCGGGACGATGGGTGAGGGGACGGTGGGTGTCCCCAAGGACGGTGGGTGTCCCCAATATCGCGTTGCCCAATATCGCGCCCAAAATCTCCGGACTGTTTAGTTTTGAGTCGAGCGAGTGAGCCCGTCCTAAGCCACACACTTGAGCGGCAATAAGACAGGTTTCAACGCAGAGAAATGGCAGCTTACTCAGTAAGCGCATGCTAAGCTCTGGTCATCAATCGAGCAAAGAGCGCGCCCATGTCTGCCGCAACACTCACTGAAAAAGGTCAGATAGTCATTCCTGCCGAGATCCGAGCGCGTTATCAGCTGACTCCGGGGACGCAAGTGGAGTTCGTGGACGACGACGGGTCAATTCGGCTCTTAATACGACGGCGTGTACCGCGCTCAGATCCATCAACCGGATATGGGATGGTTAAACTTAAACCCAGCCGAACCGGCAAACCGCCACGGCGGCTCTCAGACTTCGACGCCGCTTCTCTTACCAAGCCAGCCGGTAAGTCAACGTGATTGGTGTAGACACCAATATCCTCGCGCGATTCTACGTTGACGATCCGGAGGATATCGAAGCTTCTCGCCAACGCCCGATAGCGCGCCGCATATTGGTCGAATCTTCGGCGGTGTTTGTACCACTCACCGTTGTTCTCGAATTCGAATGGGTGATGCGTGGCTTCTATGAGGTATCAACGGAAACGTTTTGCCAAACACTTGAACACCTCCTCGGGATGCCGAATGTTACTGTTGAGCGTTGGGAAGCTGTCAAAGACGCAATGGATCTTCATCGGCGGGGACTCGATTTCGCGGACGCGCTGCACTGGGCGTGCGCCTCAGGGTGTGAGCAATTCGTGAGTTTTGATGACCGTAAGTTTGTGCGTCGCGCACGCAAATTAGACCGCGTGCCTGCGGTGGCGTTGGCGCGTTAACGCAAACAGTAGTCGATTCCTAGAAAGGTGAGAATTGCCAAAGCATACCGTCCTAGTCCTTGGCGGCTACGGTTTTTTCGGCGCGCGGATCGCGCAAGCGCTCGCCGCTGATCCGGCGATTTCGCTTTTGATCGGCGGCCGCAATCGTGCCAAGGCAGAAGCGACCGCTCGTGCCAACGGATTGGCCGCCCACCAGGGATTTGTGCTCGACGCGCAGGCACCTGACCTTGCAGCCGCACTGCGCGCACGCGCTGTGCAAACGGTCATCCACACCGCCGGACCTTTTCAAGGCCAGGACTACGCCGTCGCACGCGCGGCGATCTCTGCTGGCGCGAACTACATTGATTTAGCGGATGGCCGCGAATTCGTCGCCAATATTTCCCAACTCAACGAAATAGCAAAAGAGAAAGGCGTGCTCGTCACTAGCGGCGCAAGCTCGCTACCCGCGCTGTCGTCAGCGGTAGTCGATCGATATAGAGAGCGATTTAGCCGCTTGGATTCGATCCAACACGCCATTGCCTCAGGCGCTCGCGCGCCTGGCCTTGCGACAATGCGCGGCGTTTTCAGCTACTGCGGCAAACCATTCAAACGATGGGAGAACGGGCAATGGCAAGTGACCCATGGGTGGCTCGATCTTCATCGATATCGTTATCCGGCCCCCGTGCACACGCGTTTACTCGGGAGTTGTGATGTACCGGACCTTGTGCTGTTCCCGCAGCGTTACCCCGGCGTTAAGACGGTTAAATTTCACGCTGGCTTTGCGAGCGCGCTAGGACATCTAGTTGTTTGGGGTGGTGCGCTACTAGTTCGGCTCAATTGTTTAACGAGTTTGGTGCCGATGGTGAGACCACTCAATACCATCAGCCGTTGGATTGAGCCGCTCATTAGCGACAAAGGCGCGATGTTCGTCTCCATGCAGGGTGTGGATCATGACGGTCGACCGCTTGAGCTCGTGTGGCATTTGATCGCCACGCACAATCACGGCCCGCATATTCCGTGCGGCGCGGCCATTGCGCTCGCGCGCAAGTTAGCCCACGGCCCGTCACTTCCCCATGGAGCAATGCCCTGCATGGGGTTATTGAATGTCGAAGAGTACCTTGCGGCCCTCGAAGGATTTAGCGTCCAGGAATTACCGCCATGACGCTTTATTTGTGGCTCAAGTGGGTGCACATCCTAAGTGCCACTGTTTTGTTTGGCACCGGGATCGGTATCGCATTTTTCCGCTGGAGCACGGATCGCAGCGGCGACATTCATGCCATCCGCGTGGTGGCCGATCGCACGGTTCGCGCGGATTGGTTGTTCACCACGCCGGCGGGAGTTATTCAATTTGTGAGCGGACTCGCCCTCGCGCATCTGGTAGGTTACCCGCTGCTTAGCGGTTGGGTGTTCTACGCGCTGGGTCTTTTCATTCTTGCCGGCGGGTGTTGGTTACCGGTCGTGTGGTTGCAGCTAAAAATGCGCGACATGGCGCGCGACGCGGAACGCGACAACACGCCACTGCCGGCGCGTTATTGGGCATTCGCAAAGATTTGGTTTTGGCTTGGGGTACCTGCCTTCAGTGCCTTGGTTGTCGTGTTTGGACTAATGGTCTTTAGGCCCGCGGGATAAATTTCAGCGCGATCAGAGTCTCTCAATGCAACGAAGATTGGACACCGTCGCGCCGGAACCGCTGCGCGCGCAAATGCTTTTCTTGTACTGGTGTTCGCGGATCAGTATTGCGTTTCTTTGGATGTGGACGGCGATTGCGTCGTGGTTTCTCTATCCGCACGCTGAGTCTTTGGCGTGGTTGCAGAATCTAGGCTTCGTGTGGCACACCAAGTTTTGGTTTATCGGCGCATGCGCACTTGATGTGGCTTTAGGCGTCGCATCATTGTCAGTCGCATCTCGTGCGCTTTGGTGGTTTCAATTCTTGGTCGTTGCGTTCTATACGCTTGCACTTTCAATTGGCTTACCCGAATTTTGGCACCATCCGTTCGGCCCTATCAGCAAGAATTTGCTAGTACTTTGTTGTCTCGCATATCTCGCAATATGCGAGCGCCGCTCGTCTCAGGCTGACACTTAACGTTTTACAGCCCCATCTCGCAATTCGCCTGCACTTTTAGCAGATCAAGTAGACAACCAACGCTAAGTTTTGAATATTGCCCACTTGAGAGAACCTACCCTTTAAACGCAGTCGACATGCGATAAGAGGGCTAAATCAGAAAGGCACAGATGGAAGAAGTTCTGGTCGAGATTGAAGGCGGTCTGGTCATCATTACCATCAACCGGCCGGAGGCGAAGAACGCCGTCAATCGCGCGGTATCGTTGGGTGTATGCGCGGCGGTGGATATGCTCGATGCGCGAGATGATTTACGGGTTGGTATTTTGACCGGCGCGGGCGGCACCTTTTGTGCGGGCATGGATCTCAAGGCGTTTCTGCGTGGCGAACAAATCCGCGTGGACGGCCGAGGTCTCATGGGCATTGCGATGACGCCGCCGAAAAAGCCGCTGATTGCCGCGGTAGAAGGTTACGCGCTCGCCGGTGGCTGTGAAGCGATGCTGGCCTGTGATCTCGCGGTCGCCGCGCGAGATGCCAAGTTCGGTATTCCGGAAGTGAAGCGTGGGCTCGCGGCTGGCGCGGGAGGTCTGCTGCGTTTGCCCCGCTTGATCCCGCGCCGAATTGCGATGGAGCTCGCGTTGACCGGCGATATGCTCGATGCCGAGCGCGCCGCGGCGCTTGGTCTCATCAATAAAGTGACCGAGCCTGGCGAAGCGCTGGCCGAAGCGCGCCGTCTCGCCGCGCGCATCATTGCCAATGCGCCGCTTTCTGTGGCGGCGAGCAAACGGGTCATCGTCGAACAACAAGATTGGCCGCTGGATGAAATGTTCGCGCGCCAACAATTCATTACGGGGCCGGTGATCGCCTCCGAGGATGCGCGCGAAGGGGCGGCGGCGTTCGCGGAAAAGCGCGCACCGCAATGGAAAGGACGATGAACGCATGATTCCGCGCACGATATTTACCGCCGAGCACGATCTGTTCCGTGCCACCGTCCGGCGCTTTATCGCCGAACACGTCATGCCGCACCACGCAGCGTGGGAGGCGGCCGGCCAGGTGCCGCGCGATCTGTGGCACCGCGCCGGTGAACTGGGGCTTTTGTGCTGCAACGTGCCGGAAGCTTACGGCGGCATGGGCGGTGATTTTCTGCACAGCACGATTTTAGTCGAGGAGTTCGCCGCCGCCGGTGCCACCGGACCTACCTTCTATTTGCAATCGGACATCATCGCGCCGTATCTCGTGGACTTCGGCACTGAAGCACAAAAGCAGCATTGGTTGCCGCGCATGGCGCGTGGAGAGGTGGTCGCCGCGCTCGGCATGAGCGAACCTTCCGGTGGCAGCGATCTGCAGAGCATGCGCACGCATGCCGTGCGCGATGGCGATGACTTCGTGATCAATGGCCAGAAAGTGTTCATCACCAATGGGCATAGCTGCGATCTCCTGCTGCTCGCGTGTAAAACCGATCCGCAAGCTCGTGCCAAGGGCATCAGTTTGCTCTTGGTGGAAACCGATCGGCCCGGCTTCGGCCGCGGCCGCCGCTTGGACAAAATTGGTTGTAAAGCACAAGACACCGCCGAACTTTTTTTCAGCGATCTACGCGTGCCGGCGAGCAATTTATTGGGCAATGCCGGTGGCGGATTTGCGATGTTGATGACGCAGCTCGCGCAGGAGCGTTTGATCCAAGCCATCCGCGCCGTGTCCGCAGCGGAGGCTGCGCTCCGCTGGACGTTGGAGTACGTCGCACAGCGCGATATGTTCGGGCAAACGCTCGCGGATTTTCAGAACACGCGCTTTGAACTCGCGGCGATGCATGCGGAAACCCTCGCACAACGCGTGTTCGTCGATCGTTGCGTGGAACTGCATATGGCAGGCTCGCTCGATGCGGTGGATGCCGCCGCCGCCAAACTCGTTACGACTGAATTACAAGGGCGCGTGATAGATCGCTGTCTCCAGCTTTTTGGAGGTTGGGGATATATGACGGAATTTCCCATCGCGCGTGCGTTCGTCGACGCACGCATGACGCGGATCGGTGGCGGCTCTATCGAAACCATGAAACAAATCATCGGCAATGCATTGTTGCCACGGCCGAACAGTCGGAAGGCGAGCTCATGAGCGTGAAAGATCGGGCCTGCGTCTCCGGTGTGGGCGAAACCATTTATATGCGCGGCTCACCACGGAGCGCATTTGAGCTACAGATCGAAGCTTCGCTCGCGGCGGTCGCGGACGCCGGATTAAGCCCGCGCGATATCGATGGGGTGATCCCCATTGGCATCGTCAGTGGCATCGCTGAGGACTTTATCGATAACTTCGGGATCGCAGATCTGCATTTTTCAGCGATTATTCCGCACGGTGGCGCGAGTCCTGTGATGGCCTTGCAAGCCGCGGCCAGTGTGATCGCGAGTGGGATCTGTCGGCACGTGTTGATCGCCTTCGGGCGCAATGTCAGTGCCGCCACCAATAAAGCCGGCGCACGCATTCATCAAATGCCGCAGTTCCATTACATCACCGAGTTCGAACACCCATTGGGCAACAGTGCGCCGGCACAGATTTACGCGCCGATGGCGCGCCGGCACATGGAACTCTATGGCACGCGCGTCGAGCACTTCGGCGCCGTGGCGGTGGCCTGCCGCGAACACGCGCTGCTAAACGACAACGCGATCATGAAAAAGCCCATCACGCTGGAAGATCACCGGAACTCCCGCATGATTGCCGATCCGTTCCGTCTGCTCGACTGCAGCCTGGAAAGCGATGGCGGCGCGGCCGTCATCGTGAGTGCGGCAGAGGTCGGGCGCGATGCGCCACGTCCGCGCGTGCTAATTAGCGGAGTCGCGACCGGGCATCCAGATTCGCCGGCATCGATCACGCAACGGCAGGATATGACGAGCCTAGGTATAGGCAAGGCCGCGCCGCGCGCGTTCCGCATGGCGGACGTAACCCCAGCTGATATCCAGGTCGCGGAGATTTACGACTGTTTTACGTACGCCGTCATCCGACAGCTTGAAGACATGGGTTTTTGCGCGAAAGGCGAAGGCGGACCATTCGTGGCCGATGGTCGCTTGCGCCTCGGCGGCGCACTGCCCACCAACACGCATGGCGGTTTGCTATCGCAAGCGCATGTGTGGGGACTCAATCATGTGGTGGAACTGGTGCGCCAATTGCGTGGCGAAGCAGGGCGGGCGCAGGTTGCCAATGCCACCTTGGGCCTCGTCACCGGCTACGGCGATTTAGGCGATGGCGCGATTGCCATCATGCGTAGAGGTTAACGTTATGAACACATCGACCCGGCCACAGCCCCCAGAAAGTGCGCTCTCCGCGCCGTATTGGGAGGGACTCGCGCGCGGTGAACTTTTACTGCAAATTTGTGCCCACTGCGGAACAGTACGCCATTACCCGCGGCTGCTATGCACGCAATGTTTTCGAGAAAGTGTGCGTTGGGTTGCCGCGAGTGGCCACGGCCGCATCCATAGCTGGACGATTGCCCACTATGCTTATCACCCGGGCTTTGCCGATGAGTTGCCGTACACCTTGGTGACAGTCGACCTTGATGAAGGACCGCGCGCGCTCGGGCGATGGTATGGGGATGCGCTTGCGATCGGATTACCGGTATGCGTGCGGATCACGCCAAGCACGGAGGGGCCGGAATTGGGATTTGCGCTCGACGCCGATGCGTGCGCGACTGCTTAACGCATCAATTGCGGCTCACGCGCGTCGCCAACCGAACATCACCAATAATGACGAGCCCAGCAAAATCATGGGTGCTGGTAATGGCACTGGGGCGATAAACGGATTCTCTGTGTAATTGTGGCCGCTGCCACTCGTCGCCGCGACACCATTCGGGAGGCTTTCTATCCAGATCCCTGCAGTATTTCTCGCATCGACAAAGCCACCAAAATTCTGGATGTTGCTGCCCCCGTTAATTTTAGCGAGGCCGGAAACAGTGAATCCGACACTTACATCAAGAACGTCACCGATGAAGGTGTTGACTTCGATCGCGATGCTCTCAAATTTGTAGCTCGCTGTCCCATTGCTTAAATCGGTCCTGATCCAGGGGAACAAACCGGACTCCGTTGAGAACCCTTGAAACCCGTACACTGGCACAATAAAAGAAACATTGACCGTAATCGGATGCTCCGCAAACGGCGGGAACCCCAATGGATAATCGGAAATCATGTGGGAGCCGTATCTCATCACCAATTGAATCGGGGTCCCCTGAGCTAACGTGCTTGATTCAATCAATATTTGGTCTGAGAAGCTGGCGGACGCGGTTATCTGAGAACTTACTTCGTCGAAGTTTTCTACCCCGGGCACGTTTGGTGCGAAAATGAAAGGGAGCGCTTGCGAATTGGTGAACCCGTAAACGTGAACCGCGCCAGGCTCGGCGACTGCAGTCCCACCGGCGGCCGCTGAAGAGACGACGTTTCCACCCAAATTTGTCGCTGTAATGAGTGTGGTGCCAAGTTCACCACTCGCTTCTTTGTGATTAGCGGAGTCGTTTCGAACTTCGACGATAGGCGTCACTTGAAGCGGGTTGGGATCGGAGCCACCTCGAATGCCGATACCCCCGGAAACATTTGCCGACATTGTGGAAGTCAGTGCAACCGCGTGTACGGGCTGAGCCGGCACCAATAGCACCATCCAGGCCACGAAAAATTGAAACCGAATCACGATGGATGTTGTTTTCTCCATAGCATCTTTTCTCCGCTGAAGTCGCCGGTTAACGTTGGTATGGTTTTTTATCCTTACTCGCGCAAGTTAGGACCGTCTCCTGGTGGATTTCGCTTAATTAGCGCTTCTAGCGTCGCATTATCATCGGCAACACATTTTTACTATAACTTCCGTTCGACTGTGCTCTCGAAAAGTTCAATTCGGTAATTTTTCCGATTTTTTCTGACCGCTGTCAGCAGCATCCCGCGCTGCAACCACCGCTCGCGGCAAGCTGCATGCTTGCGCTTGCGAGCGTGCCTGTATCCAACGCGACGCTTTGATTCGCTGGCGTGGGTCTGGAAATAGAGTTTGGGATCGCGTGCGATTCACGCGTGAAGCCGGTGACAATTCGAAACTGATGGGACGCTACATCCGTCCGAACTTCGATTGAATCAGCGCCGGTGACCGACCAATGGCTGAATTCGCTGCCGTCCATCGTGACGCGACAGGCCGCTGGGTTCGGCAACCCTTTAACGGTGAAGCGCGTGGCGGCCCCTTTTTGGGGAGTGGTCGCGCAATAGCTTTCAACCCACAACACGCCGCTATCCAAATCGTTCCAACACTGGGCAAGCCCAAGCGTTGGGTAGTCCACGCCGGTGACAGTGGGCGCCGCAAATTTCTCGAGATTGGGCTGCGTGAATACCCGCGACCACGCGCCAGGTTCCCCCAACTCGCTTAACACCATCAAACTCGATAACTGTCCTCTTGGCCACTGTTCGCCAAATTTGAACCACCAACCGAAATGATCACCATCCGGCCCAAAAAATTTCGGTTCAAAGGAGGCTTCGGCCGTGGCGCGCAAACGCGCTTCGGTAACGGTATCGCCGAGTTCACGCGCGGTGATGACCCCAAGCGTTAACCAGCGCGGATCGGGATGTAGCTGTAACAGTGGTTTATGCGGCGCATTCCAACCGAGCTTGTTGACGGCCATTTCATAAAGCTCGGTGGCGAATAGGCGGTTGCGCGGCAAAACATACAGCGTGATCGCAATCGCCGCGTAAGCACCGACGTCATCGCGCAACGTACACAGCGAACGTTCGAGCGGATCGTAATAAAACGCAAACCAATCCAAATTGCCTTTGCGATCACGCCCCAGATAGTGCTTGCGCGCGTATTCAAACCAGCGCTCGTAAACCCAATCGGTACTGGCCCCGTGCAAGCCATCATAGAGTTGCAGTCCAAGGCCCGCGCCGCTCACGCAAAAGGGCCAAATTTTGGTGTTCTCGCAGTGCACGCCCTGCGGGCGCTCGGCCCACTGATCGTGCATGAAGCTCACCAATTGATGGTGATCCCACTCGAACAAACGCTCCTGATAGCCGGCCACCTTGAACGGGCGCTCCCACTTGCTGTCTCCCGAGACGTACCGATAAAAGCACAGCAAGAGATTAAAAAAACCGCGGAAGAAATTATTGCCGTCGGCGCCGATTGGGTCCGGTTGCAAGCCCCAGGGCGAGACGCCGTTTGCCACCCAACCCGGCGCGTCGTAGCGACCGCGCAAATGTTCAGGTAACACGGCCAACCATTCCGGTGGATAGCGTTTCTGCTCCGGATCGTGGCCGATCATCGTCAGCCAATCGATCGCCGCTTGAAAAGTGGTATGGCGTGTCACCAGTTCATCGGCAATGCGCGTATACGCTTCGCGCCAGGCTGGGGTGATATCGCACATCACGGGCAACACATAGCCCGTTTCGTGCAAATCGAAGCGGCCGAGGCTGCACATCGGCGGCGTGCTATAGCGATCCCACCAGGGGTGCGGTTCGCCGTTGACGCTCCAGTCATCCTTGGTGGTGGCTTTGTCCCAAATAAAACGCAGCCAGCCGCGTGCGCGCTCATCCAGACGTGGGAACGTATTCACCATCATGCGTATCTGCTCAAGGTCATGCGCGACATCACCAAAGCCTGACTGCCTCGCCGGCCGAGCCACGTGGCATAATCATCCGCGCATGGCGTTGATGTGCCGCTGCCCAATTGGGATCGAGCGCGTCTGCCACCGGCTCGCGTGTGATTCTGGAAGCGACCCGCCCATGCGGGTTGTGCGCGATGTACGCTTCCGGCAGTGGGTTAGCCAACGGCGACATACGGCCTAACGGCAACACAAAGCGGGTAAGCCCAAAGAACCACAGTACAAGCACGGCATTGCCTTGATACTCCGCGGTGCGATCGAGCAACGCCTGCACGATCCTCCCCACCGCATGCGGCGATGCCAGCGTGATAAGGCCGAGCATCGCGTTATCGAAACATACGCCGACATCCGGATTATTGACTCGTCCGGCCTGCGAGGTGACACCGTGGCGCGAGAATCCATAGTGATGAAAGACGCCGTCAGCACTACCGATCTGGACCGTTCGTGAGTGTGCGAGTTGGGCGCGGAAGCGCTCGCTCCAACGGTAGGCGAGCTGCAACCCCAAGCCGAGCGCCAGCAGCACGTTCTTAAAAAGTAGTTTTACCAATCGCGAGCTAGGGTAGCGGGATTGCACATCGAGCGCCTGGTTCTCTTTGGGCCGATGTTATCGAGTTTCAATATCTTGAGCTATCACCCGTTCAGCCATCACGAATTACCACGCGGGATCACCAACGACGGCCGTATTCTCGCCGTCGAAAATCATCGCGATGCGCCTTTTCCGCCGGCGCGTTAGGATGTTGTCTTGAGCGCGCCAAAACCTAACGCAACCCAAGAAGGAAACCCGCATGACTGACCAAAACCGACTCGACAAGGGCAAAGAGATCATGGGCCGATTATTCGGCCGCGTGCCGAATGACGCCGCCATCGCCAGCGATTTCATGCAGGTGACGGTAGCCAATTTGTTTGGCGATGTGTGGAGTCGCCCGGGGTTGGCGCTCGAAGAACGCTCCATGATCACCATTGCCGCGCTGACGGTGTTAGGTCGCGAGAATGAATTGAAGACCCATTTGCATGGCGCGAAAAATCTCGGCATTCCGCGCGCCAAGGTGGAAGAGATGATGTTGCATCTCGCGCATTACGGCGGGTGGCCGACTGGGGTGGCGGGTCTGCGCAAAGTGGAAGAAGTCTATGCGCCGCCGGCCAAAGGTTAAGTTCAGCGTTGCCTTGGCTAACGTCGGCCTAGCCACGAAATCCGCGCAAGCGTGTTATCGCGGCGGATATAGTGATGATAAAGGCCGGCCAACGCGTGGATGCCGATGACATAGAGCAAAGCTGTGCCGACGGTTTCATGGACTTCTTCGATCGTTTTCGCTAATGCCTTGTCCGGCGCAAGCAACGCCGGGAGTTCAATCCCGAATAGCGGAATCGGCTTCCCTGCCGCGCTTAACATCATCCAACCGGCGAGCGGCAGCGCCAACATACACAGATAGAGCACGCCATGTGCGAGTCTACTCATGAGCATTTGCCACGCGGGCAGCGACGGCGTGATCGCCGGCGTCATGCCAAACCAACGCAGCGCGAGGCGCAGCCAAGTCAGCCCAAAGACGGTCAGCCCGAGCGAAAAGTGCCACGCCTTGAGTCCTTCGCGGATAGCGCTACCGCGCGGAAAGTATCCCCGGCCCTCGATGCACACGTAGACACCAACCAATAACAAGACGGTTACCCAATGCAGCGCGATGCTGGCGTTGCTGTAACGCTGAAGGGCCGTTGGGCTATGCATGGTGTGCTTCGTCATTTCGGTTCGAATTATTGCGCACATGAGCGCAATCGATTTGATCTGACGCAATGCCGTCGACATTTCCAAGTCAAGCGAGCGCGTTCCGTGTCTTCGCAATACAAAAAACTATGGCTGCTCCCTAAACTCTCGCAATCGCCAGTGGCCGGCTTCGTCCTTCGCGAATACGAACATCGAGCTGATACAGGTTACGGTTTTGTTCCCGTCGCTCGTCGCGACGGGTAGTGTCGATGCGACACAGCTTTGCATGGCGGGAGTTACTAGACTCATCCAAAGCGTTGCCGCTTCGCTGCTCTCCATGGTGTGCGCACCGAAACGAAACGGAAAGAGCGTTAACGCCGTCAGTTGTTCGGGATCACCGGCATCAAAGGCGGCGATAAATCCCTGGTGAAAGGATTCAAATTCAGGATCAGACATGCCATCTGCGGGCGTTTCCGGCGTCACCACGTCGAGGCGTAAGCGCACGATACGTCGTTCGTCATTGGTGGCCGAGTCGATAAACCAAGTCACCTCGGCCTGCATGCCTTTCGCAAAGACCACCGGCGGTGACGCGGCGTTGGAAAACGTGGCGGGTGAGTAGCTGTCGCCGATATTCCACACGAAGCGTTCCGTGCCAATGTCAAATCCTTCGCTGGTGATGCTCTTGTAGCGAAGCGATGAACTCGACCAATCGCGCTTGCGCGTGACGATGTGCCAGTGATCGGTGATGGCGCCGGTAGTCACGTGGATGCCGTCTCCGCTCGCCAGCATGTTTTTGATCCGGGTTTGATCCCAAATCCGAATGCCGTTGATGAGTGAGAACAGGGTAACGGCGATGACCAACAACCACCGCGAGGCATGGCGTTTGCGCACGTAGCGTTGGGCCGCCCAGATGGCGATTGGAACGAGCGCGAAAAAGCTAAATGGGTCGAGCCCAATTGGTTGTGCAAGACCGTCAAAGACCAGGTTCATTGTTTTACTCCGGATCGCGCTGGCACACCGCGTTCTCCGGCGCGGTCATACAGATGCGTGGCCACGTCGGTACGTGCAGGCCATAAAAAGCATCTTCGTGAAAACCTTGGCAGGCGCTATCGGCAAATTGCCGTCCTGATTGTGGCAACAGTGATTTGCCTTCGGGGAAGGCGCAGGCGCCTTCGAGTTTTGCCGCCGGATCGCGTGGATCATGTGCGGCGGCGATGCGCAATTGTCCGGCCTCAAAGTACAACGTCGCGAAACGTGGTGTGCGATCTGTGTCAGCTATCCACAGCGACTTACAGCCGGTATAGGTATTGGATAGCCCGGCGTTGCGCGGATAGACCAGTACAAACCCGCCTGGGGTTGCGACGAGACCGGCATCGCTCGGAGGTGTCACAACGGAACAATTTGGCGCGGCGGCGGGAATGATGTCTTGCACCGTCTGCGCGCCGCTTACGGTCGAGTAGAGCACGAGGCTTGCGCACGCGGCGCGCACCAAGCTCACGTCACCGATCCTGTACTTCATAGATATTTAACTTGCCGGTGCCGCAGAAGCGGGTGCTAGTACGCCGGCGCCACGCAAACGCGCGCGCGCCGCGCTATCCACGCCCAAGCTTTCCAACAACTCATCGGCATCGGCGCCGATTGCCGGCGGTGGGCCCGTCGGTCTGCTCGATGAGACGCTGAAATCAAGCGGCGTCGCGACACCGTTGTAGCCGGGCGGGGTACTCGGTGCGCCACCGTTGGGGACTTGCGTAAACGCGCCGCTCGCGATGACTTGAGGATCGGCCATGATGTCGTCGATGGAATTGATTGGCGCCCACCACACATCGTGCTCGCGGAAAATGGTGGCCCACTCATCGCGCGTGCGGCGCGCCGCGTGCGTTTCAAAGATCTTGACCAAGGCCTCTGCATTGCGACGGCGCTCGCGCGCATTGGCGAAGCGTTCGTCGTTGAGCAATTCGGAGCAACCCAAGGCCGCAAGCACGCCTGGCCAATGTCGTTGTGATTCCGCGCCCACCAACCAAAACCATTTACCGTCCCCGGCGCGATAAGAATTCATGAGTGGGTTCTGCGGCTTTTGGCGCGACTGTGGTGATGCCGCGCGACCCAAGCCTAAGCGCGCGGAAACATCCATGCCGATACTGTAGACGCCGGCGCGTAACAACGAGGTGGAAACCAGTTGCCCTTGTCCCGTGCGTTCACGATGGAACAGCGCGCCTGCGATGCCGGCGACCATCGTGACCGCGGTGACATTGTCACCCAAGCCGCCGGGCAGTACCGGCGGTGCGCTGCCTTGCGGTGTGGTTCGCTCCGCGATTCCACTGCGCCCCGAGTACGCCGCCATGTCGTAGCCCGGCGCATCGCTATCCGGGCCTTCCAAGCCATAGGCTGTGAGGCTTGCGTAAACCAAGGATGGATGCTGCGCCAACAACGTCTGATGACCCAGTCCCACGCGCTCCAAAAATTTCGGCCGCATGTTGGTTAGAAACACATCCGCGCTCGCGATCAGCCGTTTGACGAGTGCAAGGCCATCGGGATGATTTATATCGAGCGCGACGCTTTTCTTGCCGCGATTGTAGAGATCGAATGGCGGGCAACGGTCTTCGTCCAATCCGTAAACTGCGCTGAACAAACGCCGCATTGGATCGCCTGTGATCATCTCTAATTTGATGACCTCCGCGCCCCAATCGGCGAGGATGCCGGCCGCCGCGGGACCGGCCACCCACATGCCGAGTTCAACCACGCGGATCCCTTGCAGTAAGCTCATGAGGCCCTCCCGCGAAACACCGGCGGTCGCTTTTCCATGAACGCGCGCGGGCCTTCGCGGGCGTCCTCCATCATCGCGTTTTCCTTGGTGCAGCGCGTTTCAACGGCGAATGCTTCCGCGAAAGGTAGGCCGCTCGAACACACGATCGCTTCCTTGGTTTTTTCCAAGGCGACCGGCGCGCCGAGGCAAACCCGTCGCGCTAAATCAAGCGCGGTAGCCAACACTTGGTCGGGCGGCACTACGCGATTGACCAGCCCCATGGTGAGGGCTTGCTGCGCGCTGACAGGCTCCGCGAGCAACATAAGCTCCATCGCATGCGCCCACGACACTTGGCGTGCGATCCGCACGAGCGAGCCGCCACTCGCAATCAATCCGCGCCTGACTTCAGTTACCGCTAGCGTCGCGTCACTCGCCATGACCCGTAAATCCGTCGCAAGCACGAATTCCGCGCCCCCGGCATGTGCATGGCCGTTGATGGCGGCGATCACGGGTTTGAAAAAATTCGCGTGGCGTAATAACGCAGCATGCAACTGCTTGCGATCGGAGGCGAAGCGCCGTTCCCATTCATCCACCGGCTCGCGCGTTCGCATCATGAGCGGAATCAGACTGCCTAAGTCGCCGCCGGCACAGAACGCCTGATTGCCAGCGCCGGTGACGACCACCGCGCGTACCGTGTCGTCATTGGCGACCTCACGCCAAAATTCCGCGAGCCGCACCACCATCTCGGGCGATAAGGCATTGCGTTTTTCCGGGCGATTGAGCGTCACCACGGCGATGTCGTCGTGTTGTTCAGTGAGGAGGTGCGGCATCGTGATTTCCATTCGATTGCAGAGTGGGTCTTGGTTCAGACGGCTGCTAGGATAATGGATGAGCCCGGCACCAAACTACGTTTTCAAGTTCGCGCTTTCAAACTCTGCGGAGATTTCCGGATGATGATTTTAAAAGGCATTCGCGTGCTCGATTTCACGCAATACCTGGCCGGGCCGACCGTCACGCGCTTGATGGCGGAGATGGGCGCGGAGATTATCAAGATAGAGATCGCACCCAGGGGGGATCCATCCCGGGGGCTGCCGTTGGCGGACTGTAATCGCAGCGGTTATTTCGTGCAGCAGAATCGCGGCAAACAAAGTTTATGCATCGACTTAAACCGGCCGGAGTCGCTCGCGATCATTCGTGAGCTGGTCGGCAAGGTTGATGTGGTGGTTGAGAACTTTGGCCCTGGGGTCATGGAGAAGCGCCGACTCGCCTATGACGATCTGCGCGCGATCAAACCCGACATCATCATGGCCTCGGTGTCTGCTTATGGCCGTGAAAGCCCACTGGCGGACAAAACCGGCTACGACTGGGCGGCGCAGGCCTTCGCGGGGCTCATGCATATGACGGGTGATCCGGAGGGTCCGCCCATGCCGATGGGGTACGCGGTCGGGGATATCGGCAGTGGCGTCCATGCGTTTGCTGCCGTGGGCTTTGCGTTATTCCATCGCAGCCAAACCGGGCAGGGGCAGTGGCTCGACTTGAGCATGGTGGACGCCATGTTTCACATGCAGGACATGGCACTGCAGGTGCACACCTTAAGCAAAGGCGAATTTATTCCTAATCGCATGGGGAACCATCACCGCATGGTGTGTCCGTTTGGGGTCTTTAAAGGGCCCAGTGGTTATTTGGTTATTCTCGCGCTCCAACTGCAATGGAAAAATTTCTGCGCGGCGTTCGGCCGGCCTGAACTCGAACACGATTCGCGTTTCGCGCAGGCCGATCATCGCGCACAGAATCAAGCGATCCTGATCCCAATGATCGAGGACTGGTTGGCGACGTTTCCGGATAACGCCGCTGTCATCGCACATCTCGATTCGTATCGAGTCCCCTGCGCGCCTGTGCTGAATCCCATCGAGGCGCTGCAGCATCCCTACTTTCTCGAACGCGGCATGGCGCGTTTCATCGAAGATCCGATTCTGGGTCCGCTCGCGATCCCAGGTTTCCCGTTGCGCTTTTCGGCGCAACCGGAGCGGCCGGAGCTGGTGGCGCCGCTCCTGGGCGAGCATAACGCCGGGATACTCTCGGGATTGCTCGGCTATTCGCCTGCGCAGATTTCGGCGTTGACCGAGCAAGGGATATTGATGGCGGGGGAGCGTTAAGTGATCCAAGTCACTATGCGATCCAACTGATCTTGCCGGACGCAAGATCATGCATTGCACCTGCAATCTTGAGTTGTCCGGCACTAACGAGTTCGCTTAGTACCGCGCTGCGGTCCGTTAATGCTTTGACATTGAGCTTGACGTTGGTTTCCGCCACGGATTGCACAAAGGCGTCATTCTTTGATGTGCGCTCGCCGGCGGTCCCAGCCGTGGCATATACCGCAGGCATGAGGTTGCTCAACGTTTGTGTAAGGTTGCCCATTTGGGCGTTGTCCACGGCACCCTTCACTGCGCCGCAAGCGCTGTGTCCGAGTACGACGATTGCTTTGGCACCGGCGATCTTCGTTGCGAATTCCACGCTACCGAGCGTATCCGTGTTGACAAAATTGCCGGCGATTCGCGCACTGAAGATATCGCCGATCCCCTGATCGAAGACTAACTCGGGCGGCACTCGCGAATCGATACAACCAACGACGACGGCAAACGGAAACTGACCCCGCGCGGACGCTTTAACCTGTTCCATTAAGTCACGCGCTAGGCGCTTGCCGGTGACGAAACGTTCGTTGCCGGCCTTCAACTCGGCCAACGCGGCGTCTGGGGTCAACGCGGATTGCGCTTCCTTGGTGGTTGGCATATCGCGGGCCAGCGCCGCCCACGAGGGTACAAAGACTAGGCCGCCAGCCGCGGCAGATTTAAGAAGAAAATGGCGTCTGCTAGGCATTGAAATCTCCTTGATCGATCATCGGCGATTTGACGAGCGCCGCCCAGATGTTGTCGATTGCTCATCGGACGGCGATCATTAGTGCGGATAGCTGAATGCGCGAGCCGATTTTTCGGAAGCCAATCAACGGGAAAATTTTCGATAATCGTCGAGACAAGCGGCTCTGCTTTCATTCTTGACAAGCGGCCGCGTACGGCAGATAACAAGTCCCAGCCTGTTTGACCTACGTCCTAATCGGTGACGGTAAAGCGAGAGGAGAAACTTCCATGGCGCGCACGTTTTTTGTCGGGGCCAATCTCATCGATGGCATCAACAAACCGAAAGCCAACATGACGGTGGTGGTGGAAGGGGAGCGCGTTACGGCGGTGGGGACGCCGGACAATGCCCCGAAGCCGACGGCCAAAGACACACTCTATGACTTAAACGGGAAGTCGTTGATGCCCGGCATGGTCATGTGTCATTACCACGTGGCGTACGAGAATGTCGTCAATATGAACGACATCGATATGAAACATCCGCCCACCTATCTCACGCTGCTCGCCGCGCGTAACGCGGAACTGCTGCTGCGGTCGGGTTACACCGGCGCTGTGGGTGCCGGCACCATGCACAACATCGATGTGACGTTGAAGCGCGCGATCAAGAACAAATTGATCCAGGGCCCACGCTTTCTCGCCTGTGGGCGCGATCTGGTCACCACTGGCGATTCGGTCGATTGCCATCCGGATTTCTGGAAATTGCAGATGGATGGACTCGCGCGTATCTGTGACGGCCCGGATGACTTTCGTAAAGCCGTGCGAGAGGAAATCAAACAAGGCGTTGAAATCATCAAGACTTATCCCACCGGCGGGCATGGCCTGATGTGGTCGGCGGATGTCATGACCATGACGCAGGATGAAATGACCGCCGCGGCGGACGCCGCGCACGAACGCGGCCGCAAGATTCGTGGCCACATCATCTCTAAAAAAGGAATCATGGCGGGACTCAAAGCCCGCTACGACGTTATCGATCACGGCGACATGATGGACGACGAGTGCATTGAGGCGATGATCAAACAAGGCACCTTCGTTACACCCAGTTTGTATTTCCCTTGGAAAATGGTTGAAGAAAAACGGCGCACCGGCAAATGCGGCTTTAGCGGCGTCGAGGAAATGGAACGAGGCCTCGAACATTCTTATCGCGTGGTGCCGCGGGCCCAGCGCGCCGGTGTCAAGTTTGTCGTGGGCGATGACTTTGGCATTGGCGGCATGCCGCATGGTGAGTACGCGCGCGAGCTTGAAGCCTATGTCAAAGGTGCCGGCATCTCACCGCTCGAGGTCATCACCTGGGCGACCAAGAACGGCTATGAGTTACTTGGCCTTGGTCAAGAAGGCGGTGTGATCGCGCCCGGGCGGCTGGCCGATTTGTTGGTGGTCAACGGCAATCCGGCGAAAGACATTAAAGTGCTACAAGATCGCGCCAATCTCGATGTCGTCATGAAGGGCGGGGAATTTGTCACCTGCCAACTTGCGACAGGCAAAGCGCGCGCGAGTAGAGCGGCCTAAGCGCGCTTTGCAGCCGACTGGCCACCGCGGTGCGCGGGCCGCATAGCCGTTCAGCGCTGCGTGATCAAACGTTCGATTTCAATCGCGAGTGCGACGGCATCGTCATCGAAGTAATGCGTATGACCGCCGACGCCTAAGCAAAACTCAGTACGCCGGCCGGCGCGTTGTGCATGCACGCTGCCATCGGCGGAAAGGGTCGCGAGTGTATGTCGCGCGGGATCGGTTTCTGGGGTCCAAATGAATTGCCCGACGTAGTCGCCGGCGCGGCAGGCGTTGACCCATTCGGTCACACCGAGGATCGCCGGGTTGGGCGTAGCCCCGGCAAATCCTGGTTCGTTAGTCCCCATCCACCCATACAACAACGGAAAACGTTCCGCATATAAATTGCGTAATGGTGATCCCACGGTGACCAGCGCCAGCGGGATCTCGCCAACCACGTCGGGAAGTCGCTGTTGCACGTATAAATAGTGCAGCAAATCGGCGCTGATGACCGTGCCTTGACTGTGGGCGACGATCACTATGCGGGCATAGTTTTGTGTGCGCAGATAACGCAGTAACGACGTGAAACGAGCGTAAATTCGCGCGCGAGGTGGTTGGCGATGTCGCGGATCGTTGAAATAGTTATCGATGTCGAGCACGGCATCGAGTGCGATGCGTAATCGACCGAAGGTGTTGGTGAAGTGCGCGCCGAGAAACGCGATAACAACCGCCGCGGTCGCCAGCCATTTACCGGTGGTGACCAGCGTTGCCCCCTGGAAATATGCAAGAAATTCCGCGAAGCCGCGCGCAAGCGAGCCCTCGGCGCCGGACAACGCCGTAAACTGCTGAATGACAAACGCGAGATACAGCACGCTGCCGGTCATCGCCCCGAGCGGCAAGGCGTAGACGAAAACGTGATTCAAGCGACGCGTGCCGGCCGCCAGCCAGTGGCCAAGTCGGCGCGAAGCGTCGCTCGCGTCTGCGCGCGGCGCGCCGGCGTCGAAGTTCTTAGTGGGCAGCAGTTCCTGCATTAAGGACGGCGCGAGTACCAGCAATACCGCGCCCGCGAGTAACGTGAACGCAAACACCAATGGCGTGAAAAAGCCACCGACACTGCGCACGCGTGCCTCCAAGAAACTCGCGGCCGGCCAAAAGCCTTCTTCAAAAACGAGCGGCTCATAACGAATGTCGTTAAGCGCAAGACCGGCGAGGTAACTCACAAGCGACCACAGCACCAGGCTCAAGACCGCGAGTAGACCCGTTGACAGCACCAGTGCAAGTCGCGCCGTGTGTAGCGACGCCTTGATGCGCCGGTCACATTGCCGTCCCAGCCATAAACCAAGCGGTAGGGCGACGAGTTGCAGGGCGACGAAACCCGCCCACACCACGAGCAGTGCGGCGAGCAACCATTCACCGACGTGCAAGCTCACGCCAAGCATCCACTCGGCCATCGTCGTCACATGGGGTAGTTCACGCCTGGCATAGAGTGCGAGTCCAAGCGCCGTCAGGAGCACTATGGCATGACCGGCAAGCCGGACCCCTGCGGTGACTTGGGCGTAGCGTTCGATAAAAATCGCACCAAGAACGCCACAAGCAAGAATAGATACGCCGAAATAAATAAAGCCAAGCCATTGTTGAATACTCAGTACCAAGAATGTCGCTGCCAGACAGGCCAAGGCGGCGGTGGTGGTGCAGGCCGTCGCGATTCCGCGTTTCTGTTGTGACGCCCCGTGTAGCCAGAAGAGCGGTGCGGAGAGCGCAAGCGCGAGCGTGGCAGTGCCGAACAGCGTGGCGAGCACGCGTGGCGTGTATTGCGGAGGCACTAAACCCAACGCGCCACTTGCCACCACCAGTAGCATCGAAAGCTGGATTGCCATTGCCGGCGATTTCAGTAGCCACGCCGCCCATGCGTGCAATCGTTGAAGTAATGCCCAGGCCGGCGTCACGCCGCGCACTAACGAAACTTGATCAACGATATCCGCGGCGAGAGTGCCTAGATGAAAAAATAACTGATAAAGCGCTGACAGCGCGCGCACGCTGCCGGCCCCGAGCCGGGATAAATCGGCCCAGTACAGTTCGTAAACATCGACTTGTTGTGTGTCTGAACGACGCTGCAGCGATACTCGGGTCGATTCGTAAAGTGAGTCTTGGGCCGAGAGTTGCAAGCGGTCCAACAAGTAGTCGTCGAACGCGATACCAAGATCGTGCGCGGAGGGTGCGGCGCTTGAGAACGGAGCAGGACCGCGAACCTGCGATTGAAAAAAGCCACTCGGTGCGCCGGCCCCCTCGCGGAAGTCGGAAACTTCCGCGAGCCTGCCTGCCGTACGAAGGGGCGACCCGCCGGGACCGAGTTCCGTCACGGGGATCAACACCCCATGTACTTCACCCTGCAGATAGCGTGGCTTAACGGTACCGGTTTGACATAGCAGGCGCGCCACTTCTCGGGCAGTTTGCCCTGGCGGCGGATCGGCGATCCCGTGGACGGCGATTACCGCGACGCGCGGTACGCTGTTAGCGCTGTGGATCAGCGTCGCCATTCGAGTGAACCATCCGTGTTTCTCATATCGACCTCGTGCGCCGGAACCCTGCCGAGCATGGCGCCATCCTCGCATACGTTGACGCATCTCAGATAGGCGCCGTACCTGCAAACTATTGCGCGGCACGGTGAGCAAAAGCATTTCGCGCGGATTTTCCACTAGACTGCCAAGCCTATCGAAACAAGCCCGCGTGCCGCACGACGCGAACGAACCTACCACCCGAATGGCCGAGGCGGAGAACATTGATGCGAATTCGTAAATACGACTTTGATTACAGCCGGCGTCATTTTCTGAAACAGACATCGCTCGGGATCTTGGGCGCCGGCGTGTTCGGCAGCGTGTGGGACGCGGTCGCGCAACACGGCACGTTCGAAAAAGCCTATCCGGATGAATTGCTGTCGATTGAGATGTTCACCAAGGGTAAGGTTAAGCCAGGCGATATCATCGATGCCGATAGTATCGATCTCATCCAAGACCTCATCGATCCCATTCGCTATACCCAGATCAAACAAATGGGACGCAAGCTCGAAATCGTCGAGTCGGTCAAGGATATGACGCACTTAAGTCCCGTCGATTACATCGAAGCCACGCTCCGCAACAAAGGTCAGGCGGTGCTCGACGAGGTTGGTAATGTCTTTACCAAGGATGGCAAACCGTGGATTGGTGGCAATCCATTCCCCGAACCCACCACCGGTGCCGAGTGTTTTATTCCGGTGACACTTTCGTGGGGACGACACGATGTGTCGTTTTATACCAGCAAAGATTACGAAATCGATGCGCAAGGCGAACAAAGCCATTACTACGAGGTTTGCTGGTGCGAATACGCATCCGTCGGTCGCGTCAGTATCGATCCGAAACCCTATATTCCGGGCAAGGAAAATAAACTTCGTTACAACTCCGTGTTGTTTACGTATCCCAACGATTACAAAGGGCTGACTTATTTAAGTACCTGGGAATACGACCAACGCGAGTTTCCCTCCGTGAAACTTTTTCTGCCCGGCATCAAACGCGTGCGACGTTTCCCGGCCAATAAACGCTTTGAACCGTTGATCCCAGGTTCCAATCTGTTTCTTTCGGACACTTGGACGGCCGGCGATCCCTATCTCACTTGGGGAAACTATAAGGTCATCGGTCGTGGTCCGTACCTTTCAGGACTTTCGCAGAATTGGCGCAGCGAACACGAGAACTGGGAATGCCCGACGCACGGCGGACAAAAGGGCATCACGTTTTGGGACACGCGCGTGGAATTGGTGCCCGAAGCCATCGTGGTGGAAGCAGAGCCCACCGGCTATCCGCGCGCGCCGATCTCACGAAAGCGCGTGTGGTTCGATGCGCGCACCATGCTGCCGATCGGGATGGTGACTTACGATCGCGCCGGCGAACCGTTCCGTTCGTTTGACGGTTGTTATTCGCTGTACCAAAACGGCGATCAACAAGTGAACGATTACGGCACGCAACCCTATTGGTCATGGTGCCATGTCCATGCGTACGACGTGCAGACCAACCGCATGACGCGCTTTCAGCAAGTCAAAGAAGTCCGCGGCGGCTATGGCATGCGCGTCAATGACGAAGACATGTTCCTGCAGTACTGTACCGACCAGGCGATCCAACGCTTGGGGGTTTAGCGACTTACGACGCGTTGCACGCCTAAGCGACCAAACGAACCGGCAGTTTGGAAAACCCAGAGACATGGGTGTTTGCGATCCGGTGCGGAGTGCCAGTGAGCGCGAGCCTAGGGAGCACCGGTAACAAGGCTTTGAGCGAGGCGCGGAGCTCGGCGCGCGCGAGATTGGTTCCAATGCAGAAATGCGCGCCGTAACCGAAGGCAATATGCTCGTTCGGCGTGCGTGTCACATCAAAGCGATAAGGATCCTCGAAAATAGCTTCATCGCGGTTCGCGGATGGATAGAACATGCAGACAGTTTCGCCGGCCTTGATGCGGGTGCCGCTTAAGTTGAAGTCTTCGGTCGCCGTGCGCAGGAAACTGACCACGGGCGACGTCCAGCGTAAAATTTCATCCACCGCGGTACCGATGAGTGACGGGTTTGCGCACAGAAGTTCGCGTTGCGCGGGGTTCTCGAGCAACGCCACCAGGCCTCCGACCGTGGCGTTGCGCGTCGTGTCATTGCCAGCTGCGATCAACACGAATAAATATCCGATCAGCTGCTGATCGTTCATCAGCCTACCTTGTACGCGTGCTTGCACCAATCGATTGATAAAATCCGACCGCCCGCCGCCCGGCTGGCGATGCATGTGGATAAGATTTTCCAGATAGGTCCGGAACTCGTTAGATTGGCGCTCGGCCGCTTGTACCGGCGTTTCGCCCGGCAGCATATGCTCCGGCTCAACTTCGCCAATGACCGCGCTCGACCAGATCAAAATTTGCCGCCAATCGTCGGGCGCGAGGCCCATAATCTCGCCGGTCGCGGCGAGTGGAAGTTTACAGGCAAGTTCGCGCACGAAGTCCACCCTGCCGCGCGCTTCCAATGCGGTCATGAGTTCTTGCGTGAACTGTTCCGCTAGCGCGTCGAAAAGCGCCGTCATGCCGCGCATACAGCCTTGCGTGAAGGCCCCGCTCGAGGCTTTGCGGACCTGACGATGGCGCGGATCGTCCATGAACACGAGATCAGGTGGCTCATTGGGGTCCCAACCCCGTGTTGCGCCAAACGCATCCAAGCCGCCACGCCCCAACTCGGTTTCGTGCTTTAACGTTAATCGTAAACGCGGTCCACCATTGATGAAGATTCGGGAGTGGCCGGAGATCGTCATGACATCCGCATGTCGCGTGATCGCCCAGAACGGTTCGACGTCGTTCCGTTCGTACCAATGAATTGGTGCTTCGCGCCGTAATAGATCCCATTCCGCCCATGGAAATCCAAGCTCGGCGTAACGGCGTGGGGTGTGGATGTCCATGTTGTCGAGCGTAATGGTCATAGAGCCCTCTTTTTAACGAGCAGTTCATCGTACAGCGCGGTATAGCGTGCGACCATCGTCGAGAGACTAAACTCGGCGAGGGCCGCGGCGCGCGCGGCGGTGCCGTGTCGGCGGCGTTTATCGTCGTCCGTAAGATAGCCGCGTAATGCGTCGACCAGTGCGGGTAGTTCACGCGGTGGAAACAATTCGCCGGTGTGCCCAGGGGCTACCAGCTCGGGATTTCCGCCGACATTGGTGGCAATGACCGGCAGACCTGAGGCAAGTGCCTCGAGGATCGTGTTCGAAATGCCTTCGTTTAGTGACGGCAAGACGAAAAGATCGAAGGCACGCATGATTTCCGGGATATTGTCGGCGGCGCCCGGTAGCCACACAAACGGCGTGATGCCGAGCGATTCGGCGAGCGCGCGCAGCGCATCGAGCAACGGCCCGTCGCCGATAATCGCCAAGCGCAAGCGTGCGGCAAAGTCCGCTTGTTCCGCCCGCAATGCCGCGAAGGCGTGGAGCAATAACATTTGATCCTTCACGGCTTGCACGCGCCCCACATTACCAATGACCAATAATCGGGCATCGCGAAAATCCCCAGGCAAAACCTCGCGCCGCGCCTGTTGTTCGCTCGGATGAAAGCGATCGGTATCTACGCCGTTACAAATGTGGGAGATACGCGCGGGCGCGACGCCAATCCCATTCGTCAAATAGTCGGCAAGGTCGCGCGACACGGTGACATAACGCGTCACCAGCGGCGCGTGTAAGCGACGCAGGAGTTTCGGTTTCAGGCGTTCGCCGTGGAGGTTACCGACGTCCCAGCCGTGTTCGCCGTGCACACGGATTTGCACGCCGGCAAGCGTTGCCGGTAGCACGGCGTCCAAGCCCGACATATTGCGTGTGTGTACGATGGCCGGTTGGAGGATTTTGCACAGTTCGTACAACTTTCTCCGCAGCGCCCACACGCCCATTTTTGAGCGCTCCAAGGCATAAACCGCCACGCCTTGTCGCTCAAGCCGGGCGCGAAAATTCGAATAGTCCTCCACGCAGGCAATCGCGTGCCGATACTTCTCCGGCGACATGTGATTGATGAGATTGACGAGACCGTTTTCCATCCCCCCGATATGAAGATGGTGGATGACATGCAGCACCAGCGGCGGGACCAGCTCTAAAGTAATTGTCTGCACGTAAACGGCCAGGAATTAAATCGTCGAGGCAATTTACCCCGTTAAGTTAGCGCGAACAAATTTCAGTCGGCGAAATTACACTCGCGTGAACGATAGCTACGAAGGCTCGAGGCGTTTCAGCGCCGCAAGCATCATCAGCTCAAGTGCAAAAGCGTTACGCCGGTACTGCTTCGCCCCAAGTGATGCGGCGCGTGGTGAAGGGTTCAATGAATGGTGAGCGGTAGCCATCCTCGCGCCACAGTATCGGAAAAAAGGTCTCGTCCATCGTATCGTCGCCAAAACGCTTATAGCGGCTATAGATATACCCGACGTAATTCGGATGGAAGCGCGTTTCTGATGACATACAGTGCGCGACAATCGACCGCCGGGGAACAGCGCGGCGATTGATATCAGAGCCATGCCAGGTCCATCCGCCGTGAAAAGCGCCGCCGCCGGCTTTAACCACCACCGGCACGCGTTCGATTACCGCGCCCGCGGCCGTCGCCGCCTTCTCCATGTCTTTCACCGGATTCTCCGGCGCATGGAATTGCTCAATCATGCCGGATTGTCCCCAACGGTGTGAGCCGCGCACATATTCGACCGTGCCGCCTTCGGCTGAGGTATCGTCAAGCGCGATCCAACAGCTCACCCAATCAGGCAACGTCGTCCATTGTTCGTATGAGGAATCTTGATGAAACCCCAGCGGTTTACCACCGGGCGGTTTCCACAAAATATTATCTTGGCTTAAACGCGTGCCCGGCCAGCCGCCGAGTTTCGCGCAGGCGCGCCCGATCGATTCTTGGAGTATGACGCTCGCGACAAAGCGATCGGACTTCCAGCCATTGCAAATTTGGCGGGTGCGCTCCGGCGGATCGCGCCCTTCGAGCCAATTGACTTCGTCCGGCACGAGGCCCGTTTCCCATTGACCCTTGAACAGCAAATCGTAACGCGCGCGTAAACACGCGACTTCTTCATCGCTGATGATTCGGTCGACCGTGACGAATCCGTCGCGTGCAAATGCTGCGGCTTGTGCATCGGTGATTATGAAGTCTTGCATCGCCCGCCTCCCGTGCGCTACGGCAAACAATCCATGTAGGTTTCGTGATCCCAGGCGGTGACGGTGGCTAAAAACTTATCCCACTCGTCACGTTTGTAATCGATGAAAACATCCCACATCTCGCCGGGCAGCGCCGCGCGTACCAATTGATCCGCCTCGATGGCGTCCAACGCCATGCCGAGATTAGTCGGCAACTTCACGACTTTTTTACCCGCCAACTCAAGTTCATAGATATTACGCTGCTCGAGCGGACCCGGATCGAGTTTCTTCGTGATGCCCTCATCCATTACCGTCAGCAAGGCCGCGTTCAGCAAGTACGGATTTACCATCGAATCCACCGCGCGATACTCAAAGCGCCCCGGCGCCGACACGCGCAGCGCACAGGTGCGGTTTTGATAACCCCAGTTGTTATAAACCGGTGCCCAGTAACCCTGGTCGAGTAAGCGGCGATACGAATTGACGGTCGACGCGCCGAGCGCGGTAAGCGCCGGAAGATGTTTGACGATCCCGCCCGCGGCGTATTGTCCGATCTTGCCGGGCATGCGGGGATCTTTGCCTTCCGGGTCGAACTTATTGGTACCGCCCGACACGTAAGAGTAGACCTCCGGCATGCCGAGCTTGGAGAGGCCGTCGAAGGTATTGATCTGATCTTTACCACCTTCCCACAACGAGAAATTGTGATGACAGCCATTCGCCGAAAGCCGCATAAAGGGTTTGGTCATGAAACAGGCGATGACATTGAACTCGCGCGCCACCTGCGCGCAGATCTGGCGATAGGTAGTGAGCCGATCCGAGGTGCGCAGCACATCGTCATAGGTCCAATTGAGTTCGAGTTGACCAGGCGCGTCTTCGTGATCGCCCTGGATACAGTCGATGCCCATCTTGCGACAGTATTCGGTGACTTTGAGCGTGATCGGTCTTAATTCTTCGAATTGATCGATGTGATAGCAGTAAGGTTTGGTAACGCCGCCGTTGGCTTTGCCGTGTTCGTCTTTCTTTAGCCACATCATTTCGGGCTCGGTGCCCAAACGCAGCCGCAGCCCATGTTTTTTGGCGAAGCTGGCGTGCATGCGTTTTAAATTGCCGCGGCAGTCGGAGGTTAAAAATCCACCCGGGTCGACCGGTTCCTCACGATTACGAAACAACGTGCAAAAAACGCGCGCGACCTTGGGTTCCCACGGCAGCTGCACGAATGTTTCCGGATCGGCGATCCCGACTAGCTCGCTGGCTTCGGGGCCATATCCTAAATAGCGGCCTTTGCGGCTGATAAAGAGATTGGCGGTTGAGCCATAGACGAGCTGAAAGCCCTTGGTCGCCAAACGCTCCCAGTGGTCGGCCGGCGCGCCCTTGCCGACGATCCGCCCCGTCACCGACACAAACTGGTAGTAGATGTATTCGATCCCGCGCGACTTAATCAACGCACGCACTTTCTTCACACCCTCGGCGCGTGCGCCATCCTTTACATAGTTCTCAAGCGCAGTCATAGAGATCTCCTCCTGGTTTGATTCAATCCTCAGGACTTAAACATGATGCAGATAACGGCGACGCTCAAACGCCGACACGTGGCGCCGCAGCATGGTGTCTTCATGGATACAACTCGCGGTGAAATGCTCGACGAAACGCGCGCCGAATAACTCGCGCGCGATTGCACTGCGCTGCATCCGCTCCGCGGCTTCCAGTAGGGTGCGCGGCAACGGGCCGATGTCCGCATGCACGAATTCCCGACCGATCTCGAACGTTTCCGGCGGCGGGATAAGTTGGTGCTTGATGCCGTATAAACCTGCGCCCAGCAACATCGCAAAGGCAAGGTGCGGGTTGGTGTCCGCGCCGGGTAATCTGAACTCGATCCGACACTCGTCCGCGTGGTCCGCGACGATGCGTAAACCGCAAGTGTAATTACCGATGCCCCAAGTCGCGGTGCGCGGCGCCCAATTGCCTGGCACATAGCGGCGATAGGCGTTCACGGTGCTCGCGAACATCGGCATCAGTTCCGGTAAGAGGGTCAGCACGCCGGCGATAAAGGCGCGGGCCGCGCGCGAGATCCGCCGCGGATCATTGGCATCGAAGAAAACCGCGCGGTCGTCAACGCGACTGCGAAGCGACACGCTCGGATGACCACCGAGTCCGGGGTGCGCATCGGACAGTTGCGCCATGAATGACGCGGTCAGGTTACGTTGAATGCAGAACGCTTTCGTGAAGAGTTTAAACAGGGCGGCGTCGTCCGCGGCACCGGCGAGGGGCCGTGCCGGTAAGGCCGCTTCCAGACAGCCGGGCCCAAGTTCAGCGCAGACGTGGTGCAGCGGAATGTCGCCGTCGCGAAGACATTGGTCATAGTCTCGCCAAAAGGATGGATTCGCGGCCGGGAATAAGCCGGACCAACAGCGATTCTCCTGCGCATAAGTCTCAAGACGGTCGAAATCCTTGGCCGCGAGCGAGGCCGGCGTCTCGTTCAAAACGATGAACTCGAATTCGCTCGCGCCCAGCGGTTCGAATCCCGCGCTGCGGGCGCGCGTGATTTGTTCGGCCAGGAGGTGACGGGGCGACAGCGCGGCATTTGCGTCGGCGTAGTCGGCGATTACCAGTGCGGCGTGCGGCTCAAACGGGTACGGCCGTAAGCTCGACGGATCGAGCCGGCACGCTTCGCTTCGGTAAGGGCGATCGGCGCGGGTGGTGTCGTTGGGTCCCCAAAACGGCAGGGCATCGATAAACGACCACCCCCGGTCGAGGTATTCGCCGATACGAGCGACCGGCAGGCGTTTCTGCCTGAAAACCCCTTCCAAGTCGAACAACCCGGCATGCACAAACTCGATCTGTTCACGCGCTAGGGTATCCGCGAGGGCGGCGGCATCATCAGTCGGCCAATGCGGCGGGGCGATTTTCATGTTGCATGAGAGTAAAGAAAGTTGACGCCGGTTAAAAGTCCAAAAACGCCCGTTGCCGGCGGCAATTTACGCTGAACCAAGCTGGTGCGTACGGCGGGTGAACAAAAAAAGCTAATTTTCCCCGTTGAAAGTTCAATTCGCGCGCGTCATGCTCTAGGCCGTCAACCGTAATCCAGCAAGGGCTTTCGCGCAACGAATACAGCTTAAGAAACCGCATAAGGGGGGAATGTGGATAAAGATATTTCGGCTTTAACCGTCCTGTTTACCGAGTTTTATTATTGGGTAACTGTCGTCTTCATGTTTCTCATTCATGTGGGTTTCTGCATGTACGAGGTCGGCGCGTCCCGCCGCAAGAACCACCTTCATACACTAATGAAAAACACCATGGTCATCCCGGTGGTGGGCGTGACCTTCTATCTGTTTGGGTGGTGGATTTACTCCGCGCTCCCCAACGGCCCTGGCATCACTGGCGATCTCATCGCCGCGCCATTCGCACTACCCTGGAACGAACTCATGGCCACGCATATGGGTGGAAATCCAGCGTCGGATACGATCACGGCGGCGGACACCGCGTTATGGGCGCGCTTGAACGGCGTGTTCTTTGCCGCGTTCCTGCTGTTTTCTTGGACGACCGCTTCGATCGTATCCGGTGATTGCATCGAACGTATTCGATCCGGCGCGTTTTGGATTTTGGCGGTGTTGATCGGATCGGTGCTGTGGATTCTCGATGCGGCTTGGGGTTGGCATCCGGCCGGCTGGATGGTCTCCAAACTCGGTTACCACGATGCCTACGCGTCTGGTGTCGTGCACGCCATCGCCGGTGGCTTCACGCTCGGCGTGCTCTTGGTGCTGGGGCCTCGAATTGGCAAGTTCAGGCCTGATGGCTCCGCCCGTAACATCAACCCGCATAATCCATGGCTGGTGACGATCGGGCTCTTTTTGATCTATACGGGATTCTGGGGCTTCTACGCTGCCTGCAATATCCCGATGTTCGATGTTCAGGCCGGGGATGGTGTGTTCTATTCGGCGACCAACATTTATTTGGCGCCCACCACGCTGTCGGCGATTACGTTTAATTTCATCCTCGCGCTCTGCGGCGGCATGCTCTCGACGTATGTCGTCTCCAAGGGTGATGCATTTTGGACATACTCAGGCGGACTCGCCGGCGTAATCGCGGCGTCGGCGGGTAACGATCTCTACCATCCCTTGCAGGCCTTTGTGATTGGCGCCATCGTGCCCGTGATCTCCTACAAACTGCATTACTACGTTGAAGGACGCTTTAAGTTGGATAGCGCCGTGGGCGCTGTCGCCGTCCATGGATACACGGGCTTTCTTGGCGTGGTCATCGCCGGGTTCATGCTATGGGGCTATCCGTCCTCGCCGACCGAAGGGTTTGCAGAGGTGACGCCTTGGGGCAATTTCATCGGCGCGGTCATCATGTTTGGGGTGCTCGGCCTGTTCCCGGGGTTTGTCGCCGCCAAAGTACTCGATGCGTTTGGTCTGTTACGGATCCCGCGAGAAATTGAATTAGCCGGTCTCGACGTCTCGGTTGAAATCCAACGTGAAGCCGAAGCGGAAGAAGTTGCGCGCTCAACCCGCGAAGCGGCGCAAGACCTTGTGGCCGTTCGCGGTTAATCGCTAATCTAAGGAGCAAGGGAGCAAGCAAACATGGCAACTATCGAATCCTTCGCGGGAACCATCACCGATATCGGGCCGATGTATCCGTTTGTCGGCAGCGAAATGCTGATGGTGATTGTAGTGGCGGCGTTTTGGATCGCCTGGCACATCAAACAACTCAACATGGAGAACCAGGAATTCAAAGAAGATATGGAGCGTTTGCAAAATAAAGAGAAGTTTCGTGAAGTAATCGGCCGCGACGGCTAGAAAAACCAATAGGAAGGACCATCGTTTGCGGTGGTCCTTCCGCAACCACGGGAGTCGATTATGCCCAAAGCATATTGGGTAAGTGTCTATCACGCCATTCACGACGAGGCTAAGCTTGCCGCTTACGCTAAAATCGCCGGGCCTGCGATTTTGGCCGCCGGCGGCAAGTTTCTCGCGCGGGGCACGGCTGCAAAAGCCTACGAAGCCGGACTGTTACAGCGAACGGTCGTTATCGAATTCGATTCGCTGGCACAGGCGATCGCGTTTCACGATAGCCCTGTCTATCAGGACGCGCTAAAAGCGCTGGATAAGGGCGTGACGCGTGATCTGAGAATTGTGGAAGGGATGTAACCTAGTGGTCGGTTAGGTCCGGCCTAGTGCGGCCGGGCGCCGCGCCACCACTCAACTAAGCGCGGCATCGGTAGTTCGCTAGCGCTTATCGTGCGGCCATTTTTCACACCAGTCTCGATAAAAATCCTGCACCGTGACTGGCCGTTTCAGCGATAAATCGTCGTTTAGAAATTCGTAGATGACATCGGTCTCGGTGCGCATGCCAAAGAAGATGATGGCTTGCTCCTCGCCGCTGCCTTCGATATGCACTTCTCCTTCACCCCCGTGTGAGTAGCCACCCGCTGGCTTGATCTTGACCACTTCACCGCCGTTGATTTGCTCGTGCACGCGGAGTTCACCTTCCAGGACTAAGGTGGTCGTGCACGCCGAGTGGCGGTGATACATGCATTGGCTGTTCGGTTCGAATTTCACCAGCATGTCCGCCGTGCGTGCAGCGACATCAACATTCAAAATTCGATAATAGGTGCCAGGGGTAAAAAACTTATGCCACTCCACTTTGCTCGTATCGTACTTAAAGCCGGCGGCGGGGCTGCTGGTGACGGCCTGCGTGACAGCGTTCATGGCGAAGCTCCTAAAACGAGGTGGTACTACCCCGCACTCTAGCGCGCGCATCGCCTGCGTACCAAGTGCCGCGAGTGCCCCCGGATTTTTCCGACGGTTGATTAGCGCGTCCCGCCTTCAATTTTTTCGGCCGGGGGTGGCTCGCTAAAACTGTGATAGGGAGGCGGCGAGCTTAACGTCCACTCCAATCCATGCGCCCCTTCCCACACCTGCGCGGTGGCCGCTTCACCTTGCCCGCGTAGGCACTTAATTACTGCGATTGCGAACAGCAATTGCGCGGCACCGAACACGAAGCCGCCGATGCTCGACACCATGTTCCAGTCCGCGAATTGCACCGAATAGTCTGGGATTCGTCGCGGCATACCCGCGAGTCCCAAGAAGTGCTGCGGAAAGAATGTCACGTTAACGGAAATCACGGATAGCCAGAAATGCCATTTGCCGAGCGTTTCGTCGTACATCCGCCCCGAGAACTTGGGCAACCAAAAGTAGGTGGCGGCGATCAACGCAAAAACCGCTCCGGTCACCAATGTGTAATGGAAATGGGCAACCACAAAGTAAGTATCGTGATACTGAAAGTCGACCGGGGTCACGCCGAGCATCAAGCCGGTAAAGCCGCCCATCGTAAAAAGCACCACACAGCCGATGGCCCACAACATGGGAGTTTCAAAGGTCATCGAGCCCTGCCACATCGTCGCGACCCAGTTGAATACTTTGACCCCTGTCGGCACCGCGATGAGCACCGTCGCGTACATGAAGAACAGCTCGCCCGCGAGCGGCATGCCCACCGTGAACATGTGATGCGCCCACACGATGAACGATAAGAAGGCAATCGAGGCGCTGGCATAAACCATCGAGCTGTACCCGAACAACGGCTTGCGCGCGAAGGTAGGAATAATTGCCGAAATCACGCCGAAAGCCGGCAGGATCAAGATATAAACTTCGGGGTGCCCAAAGAACCAGAAAATATGCTGGAACATGACTGGATCACCGCCACCCGCCGCGCTAAAGAATGCGGTACCGAAGAATTTGTCGGTCAGCAACATTGTCACCGCGCCGGCCAATACCGGGATCGAGGCGATCAGCAGGAATGCCGTAATGATCCAGGTCCACACGAACAACGGCATCTTCATCAACGTCATGCCGGGTGCACGCAAATTAATCGCCGTGACGATGACGTTGATGGCGCCCGCGATTGAAGATGCCCCTAGAAAATGCACGCCAAAAATGAGTAATGGAAACGCCGCGCCGGTTTGTAGCACGAGAGGGGGATATAACGTCCAGCCGCCGGCCGGCGCGCCACCCGGCACAAAAAAGGTTGCGACCAACAACGCGAAAGCAAACGGCAATATCCAAAAGCTCCAGTTATTGAGTCGGGGCAGTGCCATATCCGGTGCCCCAATCATCATGGGGATCAACCAATTGGCAAAGCCGGTCCAGGCCGGCATCACACCGCCGAAAATCATGACCAGCGCATGCATCGTGGTCATCGAATTGAAGAACTGTGGTTCGACGAACTGTAATCCCGGCTGGAACAGTTCCAACCGGATGACCATGGCCATCGCCCCGCCGACGAAAAACATCAGCAGCGCGAACAATAGATACATCGTACCGATGTCTTTGTGATTGGTGGTGGTCACCCAATGCATGAGACCGCGCGCCGGCGCGTGGTGGTCATGGGTGTCAAGCGCGATTTCACTCATGGAGGTTCCTCGTGGCTAGATGAGTTGGACAAGGTTCGATGGCGTCGCGGCCGTTGAGCAATGCGGCGGTTGGGGTCGCGAAAGCGCGGGCCGGCGCATTGTGCGAGGCGACCAATGCGCTGGTAATTTCGTGGGCGAGTTCGGCGCGTTCGTCTTCAGTTAAAAAGCGGCCAACCTCATGCGATCGCCAACGCACTCCAATGAGCAAGCGCGGCGGATGGAGCCGATAGCGGGCGCGGCACAAATCGACGCGCACCCAGTAACGATTCATTTCTATGCGATGTTCTAACTCGCGCGCGCCATATTCGATGACGAGGGAATCTTGGGTCAGCCGAACAACCTCGCGTCGTTGCCCGTCCACGGCGACCACATAGAAGGCCACTGCGATCGCGATCGCCTGCGCGACAAACAACGTGCCCACCAGCCATAAGCCGGCGAACGCAAAAGCCGCGCCGAATAGCAGGCACGCACCGCCGATGAGTCCGATCAGTCGCTTAGAACCTGCCCAGTCCAAGCAACGCGTCGGGACGAGTATCCACCCGCACTCGTCACCGGTGGTTTCCTGTAGACGAACAATGGTCACGGCCCCTCCTTTCGCGCTCTCTAGGGTGCGAACTTAACCAAGCCGTGTGTGGGGTAATCTTGATCTAGATCAGGCGCCACGCGGTGTCACCGGCGGCTGCTTTCACTCACTGCTGATTGTGCGACCGAACAATTCAGCGGTATGGTCCGGAGATACCAACCGGAACGCAGGCGAGATGAGATCAGCATGGGATTTAGGCGTGGCGCCGACGATCGCCGCGTTCTGCCGCTGGGTGATACACCTATCCATTCGGCGCATTTTCGATGCCGCTCGATAGACGTCAATTCTTGTTGTCGGCGGGCGCGGCCTGTCTGCTCCGCCCGGCGAGCGCCGGAATAATCAATTCCGAACTGGCGCGCCCGCGTGCGGCCGAAGGGTTGCAATTTGGCGACTTGGGCGGCGGACGGGTCATAGTGTGGAGTCGCGCGGATCGACCTGCGCGTTTGTGGGTGGAGTATGCGACCGACGAGCGCTTCCGGCGATCAGTCAAGTTGCGCGGCGCGCCTGCACTCGATGTGACCGATTACACGGTGCGGCAGCAGTTGGTCGGTTTGCCTCCCGGGGCCACGATCTTCGTCAGAGCTTGGTTTGAAAGCCTGGACAATTCCGGCGCGCTGAGCGAGCCGTTGACCGGCCGCGTACAAACGCCCGCACCTGCGCACGATCTGCGGTTCGTATGGGGTGGCGATACCGCCGGCCAAGGGTTTGGCATCAACGAGGCTTTCGGGGGAATGAAAATTTACGAGACGATGCGCCGGCGCGAACCGCACTTTTTCGTCCACAGCGGCGACACGATTTACGCCGACGGGCCAATTGAAGAAACGATGACGATCAGCGAGCCGCCCGGGCAATGGACGAATGTGGTTACGCCGGAGGTATCGAAAGTCGCGGAGACCTTGGCTGAGTTTCGCGGGCGTTATCGTTACAACTTGTTGGATACGAACGTCCGCCGCTTCAACGCCGAAGTGCCGCAGATTTGGCAGTGGGACGATCATGAAGTCGTCAACAACTGGTCGCCTTCGAAAAGCTTGCGGGACGACGACCGCTATCGCGAAAAGAGCGTGCCATTGTTAGTTGCGCGCGCAACCCGCGCATTTCACGAATACGCGCCCATCAGCCCCCCGGGCATGGATGACTCCGAGCGAATTTTTCGCCGCTTCTCATATCCGCCATTACTCGATCTGTTTGTCATTGATTTACGCAGCTACCGCGGACCGAATAATGAAACCCTGCAGTCGAAAGAGCATCTGGACGCGACGCTGCTTGGTCTGCCGCAATTGGTGTGGTTGAAACATGCGTTGCGACATTCCAAAGCGGTGTGGAAAGTGATCGCATGCGACATGCCGCTCGGGCTAAACGTGCGCGACAATCTCGAGGGTACGCCGGTGCGTTTCGAAGGCGTGGCCAACGCCAACGATGGCGCGCCGCGCGGGCGCGAACTCGAAATCGCGAGTTTATTGCGCTATCTACAGAAAAATCGCATTAAGAACGTCGTGTGGTTAACCGCCGATGTACATTACTGTGCGGCGCACTACTACGATCCGGTGAAGGCCACCTTTGCGGAATTCGATCCGTTTTGGGAGTTTGTCGCGGGTCCGTTGAATGCAGGCACTTTTGGACCGAATACGGTTGATCGAACCTTTGGGTTGACTGAAGTGTTCGTGAAAGCACCACCCGCCGGGCAAATGAATTTATCGCCGTATGCGGGACTACAGTTTTTCGGTGAAGTGAATATCGATCGAGCGACACGTCAATTGCGCGTTGACCTTAGAGACATCGATGGCAAAGCCGTCTATACCAAATCACTCGATCCAACATAGCTGATCCAAGTGACGCTGCAGACGCAAGGCCGGGCTGCGGATGATTAGCTTGGGGACCGTGAAAATACAGGGATGTATTTTCACGAGCCTACAGGGATGTACTCGCGGCGTGTCCCCAAGCTAATCATCCGCAGCCCGGCCAAATGTAGGCACGGACTAACCGAGAGTTCTTAGCAGCGCTATAGCAAAGGACACCCCGTTTTGAGTACACCCACCGATCTGTCGCTTGAAGAAATCTCCCGCCGCACCGTGGGCCATTACGAAACCCATGCCGACTCGTATTGGGCCGGCACCCACGATCACGATGTCAGCCAGAACATCAACGCCTTACTTGCCGCCGTCGAAGGCGAGCCACCGTTCGACATTTTGGATCTCGGCTGTGGGCCGGGCCGGGATTTAAAAACCTTTCGTGACCTCGGCCATCGCGCCGTGGGGCTTGATGGTGCCGGCAAATTTGTCGTAATGGCGCGCGCACACAGCGGATGTGAAGTGTGGCAGCAGGATTTGCTTTCGTTGGCGCTACCGACCGAGCGTTTTGACGGCGTGTTCGCCAACGCCGTGTTATTTCATCTCCCAAGTACCGAACTCCCGACCGTGCTGCGGCGAATTCGGGAGGGCCTGCGACTGCGCGGCGTGTTGTTTTGCTCGAACCCCCGCGGGCCGAACCGTGAAGGCTGGTTCGGCGAGCGTTACGGCCATTACTGCGAACTCGAGCGCTGGCGGGAATTCATGCACGCCGCCGGATTCGAAGAAGTCACGCACTATTACCGCCCGGCAGGTCAACCTAGAGCCGAACAACATTGGCTGGCCAGCGTCTGGCGCGTGTCCTGACCAAGAGGGGATCCCCTGCCTGCGGCCAGGGACGCGCAAGAAACTGGTATCTCTCGCCGGTATCGATAAACTCCACGGCCACGGGCAACTATAAAAACGGCACGGGGGAGATCACCATGAGCGTCAAGGACACCAGCGTCGGTCAACCGGATTTCGTCACCCGCTATCACCTAATGACGGACGAGCAGCGCGAGGCCATCAAGCGCATCAAGTCCGATATCGAACAGCATCAGCTCAAGACCATCCGTATCGCCTGGGGCGATCAACATGGCCTGGTGCGCGGCAAGCACGTCATGGTGCATGACTTCTTGCAGGCGCTGCGCAATGGCGTCGACTTTCAAACCGCCACGTTATTCATGGACACGACCAATAACCTAGTCGCGCCGATGTTCGCGAAAGATGCCGGTGGAATTGGGATCGCATCGCTGTGCGGCGGGCCGGACGCGATATTGGTGCCTGATCCGTTGACCTTCCGCGTGTTGCCGTGGGCGCCCCATACCGGCTGGGTGTTGTCCGAAATGTATTTGGCAGACGGGCAACCCATGCCGTTTGATTCGCGTGGGGTTATGAAAAAGCAGCTGCGCCGGCTCAATGCGCGCGGACTCGATTTTGTCGGCGGCTTGGAGGTTGAGTTCTATATCTGCAAGCTGGAAGACCGCATGCTCGCGCCCGAACAATCCGGGTGGCCACCGGAGCCGCCGAAAGTTTCTTGCATCGCGCATGGCTTTCAATACTTAACCGAAGAACGCCAAGATGAGATCGATCCCATCTTGCAGATGTTGCGCGAGAACCTGACGGCAATCGGCCTTCCGCTGCGCACGATGGAAGACGAATGGGGACCTGGGCAGTGCGAATTCACGTTTGATCCCACACGCGGGATCGGCGCGGCTGACGACATGCTGCTCTTCCGCACCGCCACCAAGCAGCTCTGCCGTCGGCATGGCTATCACGCGACGTTCATGACGCGGCCGGCGTTGCCGAATTTCTTTTCGAGCGGTTGGCATTTGCATCAATCGTTGGTTGATAACGAGAGCGGTGAGAACCTTTTTTGGAATCGCGAGCACACTGGCCCGTTACTGTCTGAACTTGGACTGCAATATGTGGCGGGTATACTCGAGCATGCGGATGCAGCGTGCGTGTTTTCAACGCCAACCATCAACGGTTACAAACGATTCCGGCCCAATTCCTTCGCGCCGGATCGCATTACCTGGGCGGCCGAGAATCGGGCGGCGATGGTGCGTGTGTTGGGCGGGCCCGGCGACCGTTCCTCGCATATTGAGAATCGCAGCGGCGAACCCTGCGCGAATCCTTATTTGTACATGGCATCGCAAATCGTCGCAGGTCTCGATGGCGTCGATCGCGGACTTGACCCCGGCGCGCCGGACCTCACGCCTTATGAATCCGCGCGAGCTAAATTGCCGCGCAGCTTGATGGACGCGACGCGTGCGCTACGCACCAATGAGGTATTTCGCAAGGATTTTGGCGATGGATTCATCGATTACATGTTGTTGTTGAAGCAAAGCGAAATCGATCGCTTCTTGCAGCACGTCACGGATTGGGAACATCGCGAATACTTCGAAGTGTTCTAGCAGTAATGACTTCGCGGAGGATAGGCACGTGAGTGATTGGCGCGGTAAGTTGGGCGGCATGAGCGCCGCCGAGATGAATGAGTTTTTGGCAGGGCCATGGCTAGCACGGCTCGCTTGCTTGAAGCCCGACGGATGGCCGTACGTGGTGCCGGTGTGGTATCACTGGGACGGCACCGCGTTTTGGGTGGTGGGGCGTGCGCGTTCGGAGTGGTGTCACTTCATGCAGCTCGATCCACGCGTGTCATTGGTGGTCGATGAGCCGGTCGCGCCAATTCGAAAAGTGATCTGTGAAGGCACCGCGGTGTGTGTCGAAGCGGCCGTTGGCCCCTATTTGATGAACGGCGAGAAATCGTTGTGGAATCGCATCGGCGAACAACACACCGGCCCGCGCTATTTAGGTGAGAAAGCGCAGGAGTACCGTGGCTCGGTCAATGTCGAACCGTGCTGGACCTACAAAATAGTGCCAAAGCAACTCACCACGTGGCAGGGATTCGGCTGGGCCAAACGTTATAAACATCCAGAACTTCACGCGCCCGCGGCCGCGCCATAATTTCGCAAAATAACGTAGCACCCGCAAAGCATGACCCCACGCAATTTTTTGTTCGTATCGATAGCCGCATTAATCAGCGATATCGCCTGGCAGGTTGCTAAAGAAGGCCATCAGGTCAAGTACTACATCGATAACGAAAAGGAACGCGACATCGGCGATGGCTTCGTGCCGAAATGCGCCGATTGGGAGCGCGAAATCGACTGGGCGGATGTCATCGTGTTTGACGATACGTTGGGGCAAGGCGCGAAAGCCGAGGCGTTGCGCAAACGCGGTAAGCGCGTCATCGGCGGCACGGCGTACACCGATCGTTTGGAGGATGATCGCTCATTCGGTCAAGACGAATTGCGCAAAGCCGGTGTCAATATTTTGCCCTATCGCGAGTTCACGGATTTCGATGCCGCCATCGCCTACGTTAAAGCCAACCCGGATCGTTATGTCATCAAACCTTCGGGCGAAGCCGGTAACGTCAAACGGCGTTTGTTCGTGGGCGATGAGGACGATGGCGAAGACGTCATCCGCGTGCTCGAGGCCTACAAAAAATCCTTTCCGGATGAAATCAAAGTCTTTCAATTGCAGAAGCGGGTGACCGGCGTGGAAGTGGCCGTGGGCGCGTTTTTCAATGGCCGCGAGTTCGCCTATCCCATCAATGTGAACTTTGAACACAAGAAACTCTTTCCGGGCAATATCGGACCTTCGACGGGCGAGATGGGCACGACGATGTTCTGGTCGGGACCCAATCGCTTATTCAATTCAACGTTGAAGAAAATGGAAGCCGTCATGGCGCGCGAGGGTTATATCGGCTATATGGATTTGAATTGCATTGTCAACGGAAACGGTATTTATCCGCTCGAGTTTACTTCGCGCTTTGGCTACCCGACGATTAGTATTCAGCAAGAAGGCATGTCGACACCGATTGGCGAATTTTTCTACGACTTGGCCGGCGGCGATACCAACAAGTTCAAGGTCAAAAGCGGCTTTCAGATCGGCGTGCGGATCGTGGTCTCGCCGTTTCCGTTTGACGATCCGGTGACCTTCAATTCGGTGTCTAAGAATGCCGCCATCCTGTTTAAGAAAGGCATCCCGGAAGAAGTGCATATCGAGGACGTCAAACAGGTCAACGGTCAATGGTATGTGGCCGGCACTTCCGGGGTGGTGCTGATAGTCTGCGGTCTCGGGCAGACCATGCGCCAAGCACAAGCGCAGGCCTACGCCCGGATCAAAAACATCATGATTCCCGACATGTATTACCGAGACGATATCGGCGAACGCTGGTTTGAGGACCATGACAAGTTGCATACTTGGGGATACTTGCGCGAGGCCTGAGCAAGGGGAGGCGGGAACCCGCAAAATTGGGTGAACTCGCTGGCGGCTCGCGATTTCCCAACTATATTTTTAGAAGCGGCCTGGCGGTGCGACACAACGTACGTGATGTGTTGAAACCACTGCCCGCGTCTTTACATCAACGGCAAGAGGATTACGCGCGACCCGCGAATGGACGACACGATGAATTCACAAGAAATCCATGAATTAAAACTTCGCATCTGGAAGCAGCCGGCGAAAAAACGCACCGAGTACTTATCCGATTTGGATGCCGCGCTGCTCCTGGAAGGAGACCCGCAAGCAACAGCCGTCGGCGAAATCGTCAAACGACTCGCGGTCGCCGAAGCCAAAACCGAGCGTTCGAAACAGCGCAAAGAAGCCGAATTAAAATCGGCCGAAGCCAAACTTCTCAAAGACTTAGGTTTGTAGATCGCAACACCGCGCCGACGCGGAGGGGAGTGGCATGTATCCGCACCCGCTAAAACATTATCTTCGCCCGCACACGGTGGCGGAGGCGGTGGCAGCGCTCGACGAGTATGGCCCTAACGCAAAAGTTATCGCGGGCGGCCAAAGCTTAATGACCGAGTTGAAAGCGCGTGCCATCGCACCGCGCGCGTTGATCGATATCAATCGCGTTGCCGAACTCGCTGCACTATCGATCGAAGAGAATTCCTTGCGCTGTGGCGCCTTGGTGCGCTTCGCCACGATTGCGAACAACACTGTGATAAATGCTAGGTGGTCGGCGCTCGCCGAGGCGGCGGGCGCGATCGGTGATCGGCAGGTGCGTAATCGCGGTACCGTGCTCGGCAGTCTCGTTTATGCCGCACACTGGGGCGATATCGCCCCCGCCGCAGCGGTACTGGGCGCCGAAGTGGAAATTGCCGGTTCACGCGCTACTCGCAGACTTACCGTCGAAGAATTCGTGTTAGGCCCGCGTCAAACCGCACTTAAGGCGGACGAATTAGCAATTGCGCTGCATGTTCCGAAGCCGAACGGTGGCAGCGCGTATGTAAAGCACGGTCGCGTGACGCAAGACCGCGCGACGCTAAGTGTTGCTGTCGCGCTCGACCATTCCAGTGGACGGCGTGCAGTGCGTATCGCGGTGGGTGGGTTGAGCCTTCATCCCATTTGTCGTGCGCTGGAAGCCGAAGCCAGTCTGCAAGACGCTGTTCTTGACGATGCTGCGTTAAGGCGGGCTGGCGAATGCGCGGCCAACTCGCTTTCCCCGCAGACCGATGAATTGGCTTCCGCCGACTATCGACGGCAATTGCTACGTGTACTGGTTCCGCGTGCGCTTGGCCTTGCCGCCGCGCGCGGTGAGCGGCGTAACGCCTGATGAAAAGAGAAATCACCGTCACGATTAACGGCCGGCGCTATACCGAAACCGTTGAACACCGATTGTTGCTCGTCGATTTCTTGCGCGAAGCCTTAGGTTTAACCGGCACGCATGTGGGGTGCGGTGTCGAAGGCCGCTGCGGTGTGTGCACCGTGGTGTACGAAGGCGTGGCGGTGAAGTCTTGCATGCTGCTTGCGGTGCAAGCCGACGGTGCCTCCGTTCTAACGGTCGAAGGACTCGCGCAGAACGGTGTTTTGCATCCGTTGCAACAAGCCATGCACGACTGCCACGCACTGCAGTGCGGCTACTGCACACCAGGTTTTTTAATGACGCTTTACGATTATCTTAAATCCGGCAGTGACGATTCTCCCGAGATACGGCAAGCGATGACGGGCGTGCTCTGCCGCTGCACCGGCTATGTGCATATCGTTGAAGCGGTTCAGCAAGCGGCACGTGAGCTCGCCGCGATGCCGGCGGACGAACGCGCGCGTTGGTTTCCACTTTAAGGTAGACACGATGACGCCGCATACCTGGATCGGACAGTCAGTCAAACGCAAAGAAGATCAGCGCTTGTTGACGGGGCAGGGCGAGTACGTCGCCGACATCGTGCTACCATTTATGCTCGAAGCCGCGTTCTTGCGTAGCCCACATGCGCATGCCCGTATTCGCCGCATCGATACCTCGAAAGCGCGCGCGTTGAGTGGTGTGATCGATGTGCGCACCGGTGTCGACTTCGCACACCTCGGTCCCATCTTGAGCGATCTCAGCGTGCCGTCGTTACCGGGGCAGATAAAGCGACCCATTTTTACGCCGATGCCCGTCGAAGAAGTGCTTTATATGGGCGACTTAGTCGCAGTGGTGGTCGCCAAATCACGCTATATCGCGGAAGACGCGTTGGGTTTGATCGAAGTCGATTACGAACCGCTGCCGGCGTTGCTCGATCCCGAAGCAGCCCTCGCCTCCGATGCACCGCTGGTATACCCAGAGTGGGGCGACAATGTGGTCTATCAACAGCGCATGCAGAACGGCGATGTCGAACGCGCGTTTGCGGAAGCCGCGTTGGTGGTGCGCGAACGGTTCCAAGGTCACCGCTGCGGGGCGACGCCGATGGAGCCGCGCGTCACGCTTGCGCAGTACACACCGGCGAGTGGACTCACGGTGTGGCTGACAACGCAACGCTCACACATCAAGCGGCATTTGCTCGGCGAATATTTCAAGATGCCTGACCGACGGATCCGCGTTATTGCGCCGCGTGATGTCGGCGGCGGCTTCGGTGTCAAGGCGCCGCTGTATCGCGAAGATCTAATCATCTGCCAGTTGGCGATGACGCTCGATAAACCGGTGCGCTGGATCGAACACCGCGCCGAGAATCTGGCCAACATCGGCCAAGAACGCGATCAAACTCACGATCTGGAAATGGCGCTCGCGCGGGATGGGCGCATTCTTGGCGTGCGCGACCGCATGTTGACCGACTGTGGCGATGCTCGCGTCCCGATCTATGTCTCGTTTTCGATGCCGTGGCTGGGCGCGATGTACCTAACCAATGGATATGACATTCCGAACATCGACATCGATCTGAAATGCGTTGTCACGCACAAAGCGGGGCTCACGCCAAGCCGTGCCTTTGGCTCCTTCATTCCGCGCTTTGCGATCGATCGTATGGTGGATATCGCCGCGCGGCGATTAGGGGTTGATCCGCTCGCGATCCGCGAACTCAATGCAATCAAAACCTACCCGCATATCACGGCCACCGGCGTGCACTGCGACAGCGGTGATTTTCCTGGCGCCATCGCCAAGGTGCGCGCGGCGATTGCGTACGAGCAGTTTCGCGCCGAACAGACGGCGGCACGCGACCAAGGACGTTATCTCGGGATCGGTTTTAGTTTAGGGATCGAGTTTTCGGGGTTGTCGTCCGCGATTCTGGTGCCGATGGAACGCCAGCCGGGTTATGGTGTCGCAACCATTCGCATGGAAGCCGACGGCAGCGTGCAGCTGGCGCACGGTGACCAACCGCAGGGTCAAGGCCACGATACCACGCTCTCACAAGTGGTCGCGGAGGAACTCGGGTTAACGCCGGATGACATCCATGTCATTGCGGGCGACACGCAAGCCGCGCCCTTCGCCGCCGGCACGCTCGCGTCACGCATGGGCGGGTACACGTTAAGCGCGGCATTGTTCGCGGCGCGCGGGTTGAAAGAAAAGATGGTCGCTATCGCCGCGCATTTGCTTGGCATGCCAGCCACCACGGTGGACGAATGGGAGTTTGTCGATGGCGAAATCGTCAATCGACAAACGCGCGAGCAACGGATTGCGCTTGCCCGCGTGGCGGAAACCGCACTGCTTGCCCCGACCGAACTTCCGCCGGGCATGAGCGGCGGACTCAATCACACTGCGCACTTCGAAGCTGCGGTCAGCGGCATGCAGAGCACTAATGTGCACGCCGTAACGGTAGAGGTATTTCCCGATACTGGTGTGATTAAAATTTTGCGCTACGTCGCGGTGGACGATGCGGGATTCGCGGTCAATCCGCAGATGGTGCGCGGACAAATTCATGGGGGGGTGGCGCTCGGCTTAAGTAACGCGCTGCAGGAGGAATTTGTGTACGACGAAGCAGGCCGACAAACCAATGTGACGTTGCAGAACTATTTGATGGCCTCCGCTGGCGATCTTCCGGATATCGAAGTCATCGAACACAACATTCCAAGCCCGCATACGCCACTCGGCTCGAAAGGCAAGGGGGAAGGTCCGACCGGCATGGCGCCGGGCGCGCTGGGCAATGCGATTGAAGACGCACTGAGTCCGCTAGGTGTAACACTCACCCGCATGCCGTTTACGCGCGAGCGCATTTGGCGGCTTGCACAATCATCGTAAGTTAAGGGAGCCATGGCATGCCGCGCGTCGTTCGTTTTCATCGCACCGGAGAGGCCGAGGTACTGCAGTTGGACGACCTGCCGATGCCGGAAGCGCAGCGTGATGATGTGGTGTTGGAGGTGTATGCCTTTGGCTTAAATCGCGCCGAGATCATGTTTAGGCGGGGTCTTTATCCGCAGTACGAACCCGTGCTGCCATCGACATTAGGATACGAAGCCAGCGGCATCGTGCGCGCCATTGGGCCGGACGTTCGTAATATCAAAATTGGCGCGCGGGTCAGCACCGTCCCGTCTTTCAAAATGGGTTATTACTGGAGCTACGGCGAGGTAGCGCGCGTACCGGCGCATGCCGTCATGCCGCTGACCGAAAATCTCTCCTGGACGCAAGGCGCCGCGGTGTGGATGCCGTACCTCACGGTGTGGGGCGCATTCGTTGAATACGGCAAGCTACAAGCGGGCGAGACGGTGGTCATTCGCGCCGCGAGCAGCAGTGTCGGCGTCGCCGCGATGCAGATGGCGCGCGAACTCGGTGCACGAATCATCGCGGTCACGCGAGATGAAACCAAACGCGCGTTCATCGCCGAGCAAACGCCCGATCACATCGTGGCGGCGCAGGGGCAGGCTATGGCTGCGGAGATTTTGGCATTAACGGATGGGCGCGGTGCGGATATGGTGTTCGATCCGGTGGCGGGGCCTGAGTTGGTCAACCTCGCGGAAGCCACGCGTTATCACGGCAGAATTTTTGTCTACGGCCGGTTGGGTGGTGAGCCATCCTTGTTTCCCACAGGCCTTGGCCTCGCCAAAGGCCTTACGCTGCGCGGTTACTCGGTATTTGAGGTCATCAATTTTCCGGAGCGTTATGCGCGTGGCACCGCCGCAGTGGCCGCCGGCCTCGCGGCCGGTCGTTATAAGCCGGAGGTCGATCGGGTGTTTGAGTTAGACGAGATCGTCGCCGCGCATCGGCATATGGAATCGAATCGACAGCAAGGCAAGATTGTCGTGCGCTGTCGTTGATCAAAATTCCCGCACGTAACGCCAATCCGTTCCTTGCATGAGCAAGCGATGCCGTGGACCAACGGCATGAAAATCACCGCTCGCGTAACCGGCATCCTCTTGATACAGCGTGCAGCGTCCGCCTTCAAACGGTACCAACCGCGGTTCGAAGCGTTGAATCGCATAGGTCTGCGCGGTGAGCGCGTGGAGAGAAGCTACTTCACGTAATCCCAGCAGCGTCACAAAGGTTGGCGCGGGCAATACGAGTTCGCCGGTCGTATGTTGTGCGAGTGCGGCGGCAGGGCTTAACCAACGGAAATCGACGATCTCGGAATTGTCCACCTGCACCGGCTCCGCGCCGCGATACGGTGCATAGAAAAACCAGGTCGCGAAGCGCTTGGGCAGATCGACGGGCGTCGTCCAATGCGCGAATGGCAATAACGCATCGACGCCAATCGTAAGGCCGGTTTCTTCTAATGTTTCTCGCGCGCCGGCGCGCTTCGCGATTTCAAGCTCGCTACTTGCATCATCGCTGTCATCGACACGCCCGCCGGGAAACACCCAGGCGCCGCCGTGGAAGGCGATTTTCTCATTGCGTCGGAGTAGCAGGATCTCGATCATCTGTTGTCCTTCACGGACGACAACGACGGAGGCCGAAGGTCTAGCGGGTGCTGGGGTGGTGTTCATGGCCGGCAGTATAACCTTCACGCGCGCCAGAACTGTTGGCTCGCCAAGCGCGCGCCCTCGGCCAACGCGGCGAGCTTGGCCCAGACGATCTGCGGATCGACCGCTGCCTGCCCCACCCAGGTGCCATACCCGCAATCAGTGCCCGCGATGACGCGCTCGCGGCCAACCAGCTTGGCAAAGTTGCCAATCCGCTGCGCGACCAGTTCCGGGTGTTCGATGAAATTCGTTTTCGATTCCAGCACGCCCGGGATCAGTACTTTGTTGTCCGGCAATTTGATGGACTCGAATACCGTCCACTCGTGCGCATGTCGCGGATTGGCGGCTTCAAACGAAATCGCCTGAGCTTTGACCGTGAACACCACATCGATGATGTCTTTCAGCGGCACGTCGCAGTGATGCGGGCCTTCATAGTTTCCCCAACACAGATGCAACCGCAGCTGTTCGGCCGGGATATTCGCCACCGCATGGTTTAAGGCTTCGATATGCAGGTGCATGCGCTGGCGAAATTCGGCCAGGCTCAAATTGGCGTATTGAATGTGGCGGCCCATCGCGAGATCCGGGCAATCGATCTGCAAGACAAACCCCGCGCGTGCGATCGTTTCATACTCGTGCCGCATGGCATCCGCGATGGCTTGCAGATACGTCTCGTGGGAGGGGTAAAAATCATTCCAAAAAAAGAGCGATACCACGCCAGGTGAGGCCGCGCTCATGAACCCGCCTTTTGACGGCACGGTTGCGAGGGCGGCGCGCAAGTTTTCCGCATCGCGTGGCGCGGCCTCGGCATCGTTCAGACGGATGGCGCCATTGCAGCCCGGGGTCTTTCGCCGCGCGCGGCCCGGATCGTTGAAGACGCGTTTTGCCATCTCCGGAAATTCGAGCAAGTCTTGATACGGCGGTGGATTGCTGGTGCCGCCAAAGCCGCTCAATCGATCTTTGATATACGTGGCGTAACTTGGTTTGGACATCTCGCCATCGTTGATGAGATCGATCCCGGCGGCGGCCTGTTTGTGCACCACCTCATCAACCGCCGCGCGAATGCGCGTGGCAAGCGCGGCGGCGTCTACCGGCACACCCTCTTCTTTGGCGTACATCATCCGGATTAAATCTTCCGGTCGCGGCAGACTGCCGGTATGGGTGGTCAAGAAGCGCTCTGTGCTTTGCGTCATCGCCGTTCCTTTAGTCGCTTAAAAATTCTCACATTGCGATTGGATCATTGAAGTCTTAGTGGGTCGCTGTGAAAGAACAACGTCGCTCCATTCGTTGGGGTTCGCGTTGCTCACCCCAACCTACGATTACGGCTGTAGGTTGGGGTGAGTGCAACGAACCCCAACACAGAACGCGCCTCTTTCATCAAGATGGGTGATGCATGCGCTTCAAGGTCGCTGGGCTTCCTGCGTCAGCCCAACCTACGATCGATTTTGACCGCTGCTGACGCGTTCATGTTGAGTGTGCCGTAAAGCCCAATTCTCGTAGAGGATGATTTTCAGCAGCCCAAGGACTTTTGAAATACGCATCGATCCAGGCCGGCGTCACCGCAGAAACTTGTGCTGGCTGCCAGCGCGGATTTTTGTCCTTATCGATCAGCAACGCGCGAATGCCTTCCACGAGATCGGGACGGGCGGCACACATGAGCGAGGCAGTGAGTTCGGCGCGAAAAACTTCCGCCAACGAACAAAGTTGAAGGCGGCGCTGCAGTTCGATCGACAAAATTGCCGTGGTCGGAGAGCCGGCGGCGAGTGTTGCGGCTGCGCGCGTCATCCAGGCGTCATCGCTTCTTAAGGTTGTGATGCGCGTGACCACTTCATGCGGATCATCGCTCGCGCAGAGGTCATTGATGAGATCAAAGTTTGTGCGTAACGGCCCCGGGCTACCCACGCGTTCCGCCAATGCCGTGAGCAATTTGGTTAGTTGGCGACGATTCGCGGTGGCGTTGTCTTGCCAGTCACAACTCTTGAGCCGGTCTAAAAATTCTGCTTTACGAGCATGCAACACCTGAAAATCGGCTAAGCCAGCGAAGAGCGCGTCCTGCGCACCAAGTTGCGCGGCGGTGAGTGCCAAGAAAATTCCTGTGCGGCCCGGAGTGCGGCGTAGAAACCAACTTCCGGCAACATCGGCATAAAGCCCGATGTTGATTTCCGGCATCGCGATTCGAACTTGCTCCGTGACCACGCGATGGCTCGCGCCGACCAAGAGTCCCATGCCGCCCCCCATGACGACACCATGGCCCCAAGCAATCAGCGGCTTGGGGTAGGTGTGCAGCAGGTAATCCAAACGATATTCTCGCGTGAAAAAGTCGAGTGCGTACGCGTTAGTGCGAATGTCATCGCGCGCGGCGGAAGCGCGGTGCTCCAAAATCGAGGCATGCAAGCGGTGCAAATCGGCGCCGGCGCAAAACGCACGTTCGCCGGCGCCTTCCAGCATGACCGCGGCGATCGCGGGATCGTTCGCCCACGCGGAAAACCGCTCCCATAAGAGGTCGATCATGTCGAGCGTCAGCGAGTTCAACGACTTCTCGGCGTTGAGCCGCGCGATGCCGATGAGGCGACCGTTCGTCGCGGTAAGGGTCTCGAAGAGGACGGGGGCGGGGGACGCGCTCATATCGGTAAGATCCGGGCAAAAGGGAGCCGTCATTTTAGCGGGCACGAGGCCGTTTAAGTATCGCGGCATGCGTTTTGAGCGTAAGGTCTAGGCACAAATGACGTTGGCGTTACCGAGGAGCCGCTATGAGCGATGTTGTTGTGATTTTTCGCGCCCATCCCCATCAAATGGACGATGCCTACCTAGCCACCGCGCTCGCGATGCGCGATAAGGCAATTGCGGAATACGGTTGCAAGGAATTTGTATTTGCGTCTACGCCAGACGGTGAGGAAGTCGCCCTCTCGTATTGGCCGGATGAGGCGAGCATTGTTCGCTGGAAGCGCGACCAAGAACACCAGGCCGCGCAAGCCAAAGGCCGCCAAACCTGGTACGCCAAGTACCGCGTACAAGTAGCGACGATTCAGCGCGATTACGGTTTCAAGCGCGACTAGCGTGCGGCGAAATAATTAACGCCGTCGCGATGCGTGACCGCAATCGGCACGCCGATGGGCTTAGGCGCAAACAATAGTCCTTGTGCCGCCGCGTCACCCGGTTGCGGAACTGCGAGAAACCGCCGGTTATCGGCTAAGCGTCCCACGATATAACCGCCGGCCGGCGCATCCTTGTGATAGTCCGCGGTGTAGGACTCAATCGTCGCCGCGCCGTTAGCCACTTCCGCGACCACAATTCCGCTCGGCGCGTTGGCTTGCGCGCGTTCAAGCGCACTCGAGCGCGGCTGCCACGCGCCATCCAAGCGCGTGCTGTATACGCCGACGGAATGTTTGGAGAGATAACCGCCGTTCGCGGCAATAAGCGCGTGCGTGTTCGGTGCGTTGCGCAACCGTGCCGCGACTTCGGCAATGGCATGCAGACTGTAGTTGTTACCGGGTCCGCCGAAGTACGGAAGGCCGCCGGTTAGCGTGAGTGCGCGGCCGCCCAGCGGATCGATGCCTAAGTGTTCGCAGGCACTCGTGACCGCGATGGGAAAACAACTGTAGAGATCAATGAGCGCAATCTCGGCAAGCGAAAGACCGCTATCGTCGAGCGCGCGCGATAGCGCAAGCCCTTGCGCGTGAGAGTTAGCAAGGCGCGGGCGATTCACAATGAATTGATCGTCGACATCGGCGTAGGAGCGCAAAAAGATCCAGTTCGATTCCGGAATACCGAACTCGCGCGCAATTTTCACGGACGTTAACACCGCCGCTGCACCTTGATTGACGGCATCCTGCGCGACCATCCACTTGGTGTAGGGTTCGCTCAATAAAAAGTTTTGCGTGCTGGGCGTGGCGATTTCCACCGCACTGCGCGCTTGTGGGAACTGCGCATACGGATTAGCGGCCGCCACCGCGCTGAACGGGGCGAATACTTGCCCGAGGCGGTGGCGATATGCCTCAAGCGATAAATCAAGTTCGTGCCGCAGAACCTGCTCGAACAGGCAGTACACCCGGATTGGATACGCAACGCCATGCCGTGTTTCGTACTCGCTCAACATCGGATCGAGCGGCCATAAATCTTCAAACGGCCGGTCATCCGTTTCCCGCCAATCAAAGGTAAGGCCGGCGCGCGTTGCCTGCCGAATGGTGGCTAACGCCTCCGCCCCGGTTAAGAGGCAGGCGCGAATCTCGCCATGGTAAATGGCTTCCGCCATTTGATTGACTAAACGCTGTGGCGTTTCACCGCCGACTTCGGCATAAAGCGCGCGCCGCGGCTGAAAATCCAAGCGCCGCGCCACCGACCAAGGCATGTTGTTCGAACACCCAAACGGATTTGGCCACATGACCTTATTGCGCACCGAATGCTCGAAGAGCCGTGCGACGGCCAGCACATCGATCACTTGGGTGAAGCCCGCGGCAGCGCCACTGTGCGCAAGCGCGCGCCGCGCGGCCTCAGCGGCAATGTCGGCCGGTGATAACGATTGCGCGGAAGCGGGCGCGCGATCGACGTATTGACCGCCGCCGACGAGGATGGGGGTGTTGTCGTTGATTTGGTGTGGAGTCATTTGTGTGTGATTCTATTGCGTTGCCAGTGATCTCAATGTTTATCTGTCCCACACCTCGGTCGCTCACCGCAGCTGTGCGTTCCAGTAAGACAGAGTGCCTTACGCAAGGGGTCAAAGCAGCGAGCTCTCGTAGCTTCGTTTATTGTCGTTTTAGCGCGAGTCCGTGCTGAGCGGCTTGTTGGAGGACGCCCTCTATTGTACAGTGAGTTGTACATATTAAGATGAAGCCGTATGGACACACTCACCTATTCCGAAGCACGCAGTAAGCTTGCCAACACCATGGACAAAGTATGCGATGACCACGCGCCTATTGTCATCACGCGGAAGAATTCGCAATCGGTCGTGATGATGTCGTTGGACGACTACCAGGCACTGGAAGAGACCGCGTACCTGCTTCGCAGTCCAAAGAATGCCAAGCGCTTGATTGAATCTATCGTGGAACTCAAATCCGGCGGAGGCACTTCTCGGAAGCTCATTGAATGAAGATCCAGTTTTCCGAGCATGCTTGGGAAGATTATCTCTATTGGCAAAAATCGGATAAGGCGATGGTGAAGCGGATTAACGGACTGATCCAAGATATTCAGCGCAATCCATTTGAGGGGATTGGAAAGCCTGAGCCACTCAAGCATGCGCTGGCGGGGTTCCGGTCTCGCCGAATTAACGACGAGCATCGGCTCGTGTACTCCGTTGAGGGTGGTATTCTTCGAATCGCGCAAATGCGTTATCACTACTGATTAAACGTATCGATTGCTCGCAAATAGGCGAGCGGACCACGAGCGCAGAATTGAAATGCTGGAGCATCCCGGCAGCGGATCGATGGTGTTACTAGATTCAGGACACCCACTGAATTGACATAGTACATCGCCAAAGTACTAGATTCAGGACACCCACTGAATTGACATAGTACATCGCCAAGAATAATTTGTGGCTGACGGCATGGATGCCGTTGCGATTGCACTTCATGGAGGTCAAGGATGACCCGCGCTCGTTCTACGCTCGTATCCGTCGCGGATACCCCCTATTACCATTGCATCGGCCGCTGTGTGCGGCGTGCCTATCTATGCGGCGAAGATAAAACGACTGGAAAATCCTTCAGCCATCGGCGCCAATGGATGCTTGAGCGGTTAAAGCTGCTCACGGAGACCTTTGCCATCGACCTGTGCGCGTATGCGCTAATGAGTAACCACTATCATTTGGTCGTTCGGCTCGATGTTGAACGGGCCCAATGCTGGTCACCGCGAGAGGTAGTTGAACGCTGGACTCGCCTTTATGCCGGTCCCTCGTGTGCACGTGCGTTCCTACGGGGCGACTCGATGACCGAGAACGAACAAGCCATTCTCGATTGCCGTATTCCCATCTGGGCCGCCCGCTTAGCGGACTTAAGCTGGTTCATGCGGTGTTTGAACGAATGGCTCGCACGCCTGGCGAATCAAGAAGATGGCTGTACCGGACGATTCTGGGAAGGACGTTTTAAATCCCAGGCGCTGCTTGATGACGCCGCTCTACTGACAGCCATGGCGTATGTGGACTTAAATCAAGTTCGCGCCGGTATATCGAAGGACCCAATTGATTCGGACTTCACTTCGGTTCAGCAACGGCTGATTGAGATCGCGAAATCCAGGAACGGGTCAACGAACAAGCAGACCACGCCGGCGTTATTGTCATTCGCCAGTGCGATTACGAAACACATTTCGCCCGCGATCCCGTTCAATCTGCAAGATTATCTCGACCTCATCGACACCAGCGGCCGTGTCATCCGCGACGACAAGCGCGGCGCCATTCCGGCGCACGAACCAACACTTCTCGCAACACTCGGTATTGCGCCGGATGAATGGTTAAAGACGGTGACCCAATTACAAGCGCGATTTGAGTTATTCATCGGCTCGCCGCATCGACTGCACCAGCTTGCAACGAGACGTGGTTGGCGGTGGGTCAAGGGACTTGCTGCGAGTCGTCGGTTATACGCCCGCGCGAACGAGTAGACAGAGCAAGCTTGCTTATCGTTCCAATTGACGATGGACTTTGCGAAGTCCATTGAACCTCTTTTGCTTATCGCAGCAATGCGCACGCAACTGAGCGCAAATTTTCCAATAACTGACGCAGTGGGGCAGGACAACTCATCGAAATCTGCGTATTGGGTGTCGAAACCGAGCCTAAAGTTAGTTCGATCAATTTGATGGATGTCCTAGCAATTTCCATCGGCTCGCCGCATCGATTGCACCAACTTGCAACGAGACGTGGTTGGCGGTGGGTCAAGGGACTTGCTGCGAGTCGTCGGTTATACGCCCGCGCGAACGAGTAGACAGAGCAAGCTTGCTTATCGTTCCAATTGACGATGGACTTTGCGAAGTCCATTGAACCTCTTTTGCTTATCGCAGCAATGCGCACGCAACTGAGCGCAAATTTTCCAATAACTGACGCAGTGGGGCAGGACAACTCATCGAAATCTGCGTATTGGGTGTCGAAACCGAGCCTAAAGTTAGTTCGATCAATTTGATGGATGTCCTAGCAATTTGCCGATTTGATGGATGTCCTAGCAATTTGCTTCACGCGGTCTCGTGTAAGAACCAGGACAATCATCGAGTCCCAAACGAAGACGAGACCAGTCATCCAAACGCCAAGGGCGATCTTGACGCCGATTCCGACATCTTTTGTGAGCACTACCGAGAACAGGCTGAGATAGAAAATGATGTTCTTGGGGTTTGCGATTGCGGAGATGAAGCCGGCAGAGAACTCTCGCCAGAAGGGGTGAGCGTTACCCTTCTGTTCATACTGACTTGCTTCTAGAAGCACGGCGTATGCACTGCGTGGCGCCCAAAGAGCCTGGACCGCGATGTAGATGAGGAACAGGCCGCCTACAACCTTTAGCGCCACCATGGCCACGAGCGAAGCGGCAAGGACTGCGCCGACGCCAACGATACACAAAGCGATATAGAGCCCGTTCGCCAAGGCAATACCGCAGGCGACGCCGATGGCATTGAGTTTTCCGGCCCGCAATGAACTCCTGACGATCATCAAGAAGTCAGGCCCAGGGCTAATGAGTGCAAGGAAGTGCGCGACAACGGCGGTTGCGAGGAGGGCGACAAGTTGATCCGACATGATTGATTGACTCTGATGGCATTAGTTGGTGGTGCCGCGGCACTGATCGACCCGTGCGGCTTAACGATGGAGTTGTGCCGCTCCGCCACTGATGCAACCACAGGCACCGCTGCTTAACGGCGTCGGCACGGACGACTGGTTATGCGGCGACTTCTACTAGCTCGATCCTCGAGGTGGGCGGTGGCACTACAAGTCCATCCTCTCGCAACCCCTCAATGTGAAATGCGATCGCTTCTTCAATCAAATGCAGCGCTTCTTCATAGGTTTCACCGGCAGCAACGCAGCCAGGCAGGTCGGGTACGTATGCACCGTAGCTTTCGGCGCCCTTTTCGATTACGACCGCATATTTCATGGCGACTTCCTACTTTAATCCAGCTGACTTTAGTATCGCATTGAGTGTGCCTGGTGGCATATCGATACTAGGCTTTCCAGCGACGGTAACCGTTCCGGGTTTACGTGCATGCCGGTACTGACGGTGGCTTCCCCGCATCCGCACCTGCACCCAGCCATCCGATTCCAACAACGAAATTAACTCTTTAACTTTCATCGGCAGCACCTGGCATTCAGTTTACTGCCGCAACTCAAATTACTCGACCTATTCGCCGAGTTTGTAACCGGTATTTTAGGCCGGCCTATCGGCGGTTAACACTTGTATCAATTGGTTACCAGGGAGGTAACCCGGCTAAATTCTAAGAATCCTACGGCGGGTGGAATTTTAGAACTTGTGGGAGAGGAACCCTTCAAGCGTGCGACTCAAGACATAGGCGATGCCGTCCTCGCGTGCGCATTCGATGAATGCATTACGCATCTCGAGCATGGGTTGTCAGAGTCAAATCGTTAGGCATAGGTAACTATCCGCGTGCGCATCAGCCGGTGGAGTCTATTTCTTAGCGGAGTGTGCGTTGATACGCGAAGACCCTCACCCCAGCCCTCTCCCGCAAGCGGGAGAGGGGGTAAGACGAAACGCTTCTGCTTTGTGGGCGACTGGACGGAAAGGGGCCTCTTCCGGAGCGAATCGGGTCTTACGCCGCCATCGTCCCCGCAATATTCCAGCTTTTCACTTCCGGCAAGACTTTCTTAGCGAACGTCCTCAACGTGCGTTCGACGACATCAAACGGCGTTCCAGCAAACCGAACGCAAAACATCCCATCGTAATCGCCGAGCGCGGCGCGGCGTGCGCTGATCTTCTCAAGTATCTGTTGCGGTGAGCCCCAGGTTTGGCCGGCGAGATAGGCGTCCGCGATAGCGTCGAGGCCGGCGGCCGCCATGGCTTCGGCGTTGCGACCGTATTCTTCGTAACCTTTCGCTTTCGAGAAATGATCGTTCATCATTTCGTAGTGCTGCATCAGGCTGAGTAAATACGTGCGAATGTGTTTGCTGGCATTCTCGGCGGCGCGATCGGCATTTTCGTCGCACACCAAAAAATCGACGAAGAACGGGATCGGCGGTGGGGCTTGATGCTTGGCGCGGAACAGCTTGGCGTAAGTCGCGACTTCTTGTGCATGCACATCTAGAGTTTTGTAGGCGAACTGCAACATTTTGAATCCGTGCTTTGCTGCTTCTTCAATAGAGTCGCCGGACATCGCCACCTGCATGGTGCGGCCCTTGAATGAGCGGATCGGACGCGGCCGGATGGAGGCTTGCGGTTGCTTGAAATACTTACCGTCGTGCGCTTGCATGACGCCCGTTTCGAGTGCTTGCACGATCATCGGTACGGCTTCATCAAAGCGCTCGCGCGATTCCTCCATACCAATGCCGAATTGCGCATATTCGCGCCGCGCGAGTCCGCGCCCCAATCCCAAGATCAAACGGCCGTTGCACAATAAATCGAGCAACGCGGCTTTTTCCGCGATACGCAGTGGTTGCGTGTTCCACGGCACGATCACCGCACCCGTCATCAATTTGATGCGCTTCGTTTTGGCGGCGATGTGCGAAAGATAAACAAAGTTGTCCGGGCAGAACGCGTAGTCTTCAAAATGGTGCTCGACCATGGACACTAGGTCATACCCAAGCTCGTCGGCGAGGATCGCCGCGCGAATTTCTTCGTCGAATACTTGAGGGTCGCTGATATTGTCGTAGCCGTAACTCTGAGCTATTTGGCAGATACCGATTTGCATGGGACTATCCTTTCGCGAATGGGCCTGTGTTGAGTGGAACGCCGCATTATTTGCAGGGTACTGGCAGTATAGGAGAGCGATATAGGCAGGCACTAACCCTTTTTGCGAAGCTTTGTTCTATTGCAGTGCACTAGGCATGCGTGGCACCCTCGACTCGGAACATCCCTACACGCCGGCTCGTCGCGCCTTATCAAAATTCTGGTACATCCAACGCGCGAACGCGCGAGAAAGACCACACGTGCAAATTTGGGTAGATGCCGATGCGTGCCCGGTGATCATCAAAGAAATCTTGTACCGTGCCGCGCAACGCGTGCAAGTGGAATTGATTTTGGTCGCCAACAAACTGCTTAAAGCGCCCCCGTCCCCGTTGATCCGCAGCGTGCGTGTGCCGCATGGCTTCGATGCGGCTGACCGTTACATTGCGGAATCGGTGCAAGTCGGCGATTTGGTGGTCACGGCGGATGTGCCGCTTGCGGCGCAAGTGGTCGATAAGGGCGGCCTCGCACTTAATCCGCGCGGCGAGCTCTACACCAAACACAATGTGGGCGAGCATCTAGCCCGCCGCGACTTGATGGATGAGTTACGCGGGCTTGGCATGGCGGCCGGCGGACCGCCGCCGCTGGGGGATGCGGATAAACGCGCGTTCGCCAATCAGCTCGATAGCTTGCTGACCAAAGCGCTGCGCTAAGGAAGCTCTGCATAAGTGCAGAGTTTCCTTAAACTGCGCGGCTGACCAAGATCCCTTGCTGACTCAACTCCGCGACCCGCGCCGATGTGTAGCCAAGCACGCGGCTTAGAATCGCTTCGTTATGCTCGCCTAACAGCGGCGCTTCGATCGCGGGCAATTGCGGTTGCGCGGAAAAGCGGAATGGAAAGCCCGGGATATCAACTTCGCCCAAGATCGGATCGCTCACCGTGCGCACCGTCCCACGTGCGCGAAAGTACGGATGATCTTTGGCATCCGCCGGACTTAACACCGCCGTTGCCGGCACGCGATGCGCTTCCAGTGCGGCGAGCACTTCTTCATTGGTTTTGAAGGTTGCCATCCAAGACTCGATGATTGGAATCAACTCATCGCGCCGCTCGGCACGTTTCAACCCATCGCCGTAACGTTCATCGCGCGCGAGATCAGGGCGTCCGATGCAATCGCATACGCCTTGCCATTGAAGTTGCAGGGCCGCCACGCAGAGATAACCGGTCGGTCCTTTGAATACCCCAAACGGGAAAATGACTTCGTGATGTGTGCCCATGCGGTGGGGTTTGAATTCTCCGCGCGTGACCGAGGGCCCGGCCACGTTCAAGTCATGCATGTGAAACGCGCAATCGACCATCGAGAGATCCATGTACTGGCCTTCACCGGTGCGCAACCGGTGATAGAGCGCGTAGCCCACCGCTGCAAAGCCATGGACCGAGGCGTTGACGTCCAACAACGCAAGCCCAATCGGATGCGGCGGGCCGTCTTTCGGTCCCGTCATATGCATAAAGCCGGCAAAGGCTTGGATAATCCAGTCGTAACCGGTTTTGTGTGAGAGCGGGCTGTCGCGGCCATAGGCCGAGACGGACGCCATGATGAGATCGGGTTTCAGTTCTTTGAGATGGCGATAATCGAGTCCGCGCTTTTCCAACACGCCGGGTCCGAAGTTCTCCACCACCACATCACAATGCGGCACCAACTCGCGAATGAGATCAAGCGTGGCGGGCTGTTTGAAATCGACACACAGGCTTTGCTTGCCGCGATTCTGCTGCACGAAATAACCACTGCGGCCATCGCGGATAAACGGAATGAGACGGGCGGGGTCGCCCACCGGCGCGATTTCTACTTTGATGATCTCGGCGCCCAATTCCGCCATGAGCCGCGTCACGCCCGAGCCCGCCACGTATTGGGTGAAGTCGAGTACACGAATGCCATCGAGCATCATGGTGTGTTCCTTAAAACTGCACGCGGCGGGTAAGTCCGCCGTCCACCACCAAGTTGGCACCGGTGATGAAGCTCGCCGCCGGGCTTGCGATGAACGCCACCGCGTTCGCGACTTCTTCCGGCGTGCCCATGCGGCCCATCGGATTCATGCTGAGCGCCATCTTGTATAGATCGGGTTGTTCGCGTTTGCGCAGTCCCCAAATACCGTCTTCAAAGTAGATGCTGCCCGGGGAGACGGTGTTCGCGCGCACCTGTTTCCCGGCGCTGACGGTCGCGATGTTTGAGATGTAATTGATGACCGCAGCCTTCAGCGCACTATAGGGGCGTGGTCCGCCAAAGGCCTCCAAGGCAGACGTCGAAGCGATGGCGACAAGGGCGCCGCACGACGATTTCTCAAGATAGGGCATGACCGTCTCGACCACGCGGACAGTACCTAACATGTCGACTTCCAATGCCGCGCGCCAGCTCGCTTCATCCGGCACCACGGCAAGTGCACTGACGTTCGCGATAGCGATGTCGATCCCACCTACGCGGCTGGCGGAATCCCCAATCCATTGGGTGACAGTCGCGGTATCGGCGACATCGACCACCGTCGCAGAGACCATGGCTTCCGTCGGCGCGAGTTTGCGTACTGCCTCCGCGGCCATCGCCACTTCCGCCGCATTGCGCGCGCAAAAGCTGACGGCGCAGCCTTCGCGTACCAGTCGTTCGACAATCGCCCGTCCGATCCCGCGGGTACCACCGGTGACGATTGCGTGCCTGCCGGCAAGTCCTAAATCCATCGGCGTTTCTCCCGGTTAAATTGCAGCTTGGCCACGACTATAACGAGCGGGCGGTGCCAACAAAAGCACAAGCTTGAATGTAGAGGGATAAAAATTACGTAGAAATGTGGGATTATTGCCGCACGCAAAGCGAAGCCCATGAGGAGTATCCGATGTCCGCAGTCACCCCCTTACCGAACAACCCCATACATGGTTACAAGACCACGCCCATTGAATGGTTTCAGATTAAAGGCAGCGATCGTTTTGACTACCCGATCGATTACTGGGTTGCGGTACTCGGCGTGCATCCGGCGGAAGGCCGCATCGAGTTTTTAAGCAAATGGGAGCCCTCGGCCTATTGCCATTACCACCGTCACCTTGGACCCACCACGGTGTATGTATTGGAAGGCGAACATCACATCGTGGAGAAAACCGCGCACGAAACCATTCACAAAGTGCGCACGCCTGGTTTCTTCGCGCGCAACCCAGGTGGGGACGTGCACATGGAGTACGGCGGGCCGCAAGGTGCGGTCGTGTTTTTTAGTTGCCAAGCGGTTGATGGCAAGTTGTTCGAAGTGCTGAGCAACGAGGGCAAAGTGCTTGCGACAGCAACCATTGATGATTTCACGTCGGGGCAGATCGCCCGCCGTTAAGCTTGTTACTCACCGCCGATCAGCGCGCGGTACGCGATCTCGCTTGTGACTTTGCGGTCCGCGAGATCGCTCCACACGCCGCGCGCTGGGACCGCGATTACGAGGTGCCGGTCGCGGTGCTCCGCGCACTCGGCAAACTCGGTTTCATGGGCATGTGTATCGATCCGGCGCTGGGTGGCGCTGGACTCGACTATGTGTCCTACGTGCTGGCCGTTGAAGAAATCGCGGCCGGCGATGTGGGTCTCTGCAATCTCATGTGCGTCAACAACTCGCCGAATTGTGCCGCGCTCGCGCACTATGGCACGCGGTATCAGCATTCAAAGTTTTTGCAGCCGTTGGCGAGCGGTCTTCAACACAGTGCTTTTTTATTGACCGAACCGCAGGCGGGTTCGGATGCGGCCGCAATCACGACGCGTGCCGTCGCGCGTGATTCACGCTTTGTCCTCAATGGGCATAAACACTTTGTCACCGGCGGGCGCAGCGCCGGCATCGCGCTCATCGTGGCCGTCACCGATCCGACCGCCGGGAAACGCGGGATCTCATGCTTCTTAACGCCCACCGATGTACCGGGCTACCGCGTATTAGCGGAAGAACGCAAGCTAGGTCACCACGCGGCGGATACCTGCCGTATCGCGCTCGAGGATCTGGAAGTTCCGGCGGAGAATATGCTGGGGCCGCTTAATGGCGGCTACAAGATTGCGCTCGCGTTTTTAGAAATCGGTCGCATTGGCGTTGCCGCGCAAGCCGTGGGAGTCGCGCGCGCGGCGCTTACCGCGGCCTCTCGTTATGCACGGGAACGCACGGCTTTGGGTAAGGCACTGCAAGATCATCAAGCGATCGGCTTCAAACTTGCGGAGATGGCGACGCAGGTCGAGGCTGCGCACCAGATGACGCTGCATGCCGCTGCACTAAAAGATGCGAACCTACCGTGTATTCGCGAAGCCTCGATGGCGAAGCTTTTTGCGAGCGAAGCGGCGGAGCGTGTGTGTTCTGCCGCGTTACAAATCCATGGCGGTTATGGCTATATCACGGATTTTGCGGTCGAGAAATATTACCGCGATGCGCGGGTGCTTTCGATCTACGAAGGCACCAACGAAATCCAACGGTTGGTCATCGCGCGCAATTTGTTGCCGGCGTGAAACAGGCGCTGCATATGCGCAGCGCTTAGCGCGGAATACGCCTAAAGGCGAGGGCGCAGCTGCGGAAAGTCCGGATGGCGGAACGGGATGCCATGCGCGGCTTGCGCCATTTTTTTCAACGGGTGTCGCCCACCATCGTCGTGCTTTAGGCCATCCACATTCGCCATGCCATCATGCGGACGGTTGGCCACCCACGCATCATCTCCAAAGAACCGCAATGAAAGCGTGCGGCGCCGAACGCCGGCCCGCGTCGGTGCGCCGCCGTGTAACAGGGCGGGATGAAACACCACCACATCGCCGGGCGCCACCGCCCAGGACAGGATCGGAAAGTCCGCGCGATGGACGTCGATATCAGGCAACGGCGGCCATTCATCGCCTTTAAACAAATTAGCGCCGACATCGTCCGGGTTGAAGGCCGATGGGTTATACAAGGGGCCGCGATGCGAGCCGGGAATAAACTCTAACGATTCCTCGCGCGCGACCGGATCGAGATTGATCCACATCACAGCCAAGTCATCGCCGGATGCCGGCAAGTAAGGCAGGTCTTGATGCCATGGTGTACGCCGCGTATCAGCGCCCTCTTTAAGCCAGATCTGTTCGTACATGAGCCAGACTTGCTCGCAATTGAACAACGCCGCGGCAAGATCCGGAAGGATGGTGTCGCGCAGCAGCCGGCGATACGCGGGGAACGAATCGGGATTCGCTTGATCCTGATAAAACGTGCCAGGGGTTCCCAGCAGTACCGGCCCGGCGCCGGGGCCTGGGTTGTTCAGTGTCCAATTAAAACATTCTTCGGCAAGACGCAAAGTTTCTTCGTCCAGCGCTTGCGGCAAACACACCACGCCATCTTGGCGATAAGCGGCGCGCGCGGCCGCGGCTTGTTCGAGTGGGGACATTAATTTCTTCCCGTCAGTGATCGAAATGTAGCAATGAGTGTACGCAAAAAAAGCTGCATGGAGCAGACAAAGATTCGTAAGGCGGATCGCTTGGTCGGCGCTTTAGTAGGGATTGCGGCAGCGCTACTATGCCGCCATCGAGTGTCAAAACAGGTGGCATACAAAGGTCATGGATATAGAAGCATGTCTTAAAGAACTAAGCGCCGACGTAGCTGAACTTAAGGCCCAACAAGCATTGCGCAGCGTATTGTCGCGTTATGCCGTGGCGGTCGACGACAAGCACGCTGATGCGTTGCGCACGCTCTTTACGTCGGATATTCGGGTTGAGATCCCCGCGTGGTCGGTCGATGCACAAGGGATCGAAGCAGTCATGGTGTTTTATGCCGAGTATTGGGCGAAATTCGCCAATCCTCGCCGCTACTTTGCCAACGAAGACTATAAGGTCACGGGCGATCTCGCACAGTGCTTCATGTACTGGCATGTCACGCAGGAGCGCAACGATCAATCGGTTCTCGGGTGGGGGACCTATGCATGGCGTTTTCGGCGGGAGGCCGGCGCGTGGCGCATTGAAGGCGTGGTCATTTCAATTCGGGCGATGACGACGCTCGCCGCCGGCTGGGCCACGGCACATCAATTCACGGACGCTTAAGTTTGACGCCGAAGTAGGAGCACAACATGCCAACAATGACCTTAAGCGATGGTGTAACCCTGCACTATCAAGCGCGCGGACAAGGTGCGCCACTCGTCCTCGTGCACGGTTGGTCGCAGACCGGCGCGATGTTCAAACATCAGCTTGCGGGGTTGAGTGATCGGTATCGCGTGATAGCGGTCGATCTACGCGGACATGGAGAGTCCGCCAAGCCCAACCATGGCTATCGGATTTCCCGGCTTGCGCAAGACTTGCGCGAATTCCTAGCGGCGTTAGAACTCACCGACGTCAATCTGCTCGGCTGGTCGATGGGGGTATCGGTCATATGGTGTTATCTCGAACTCTTCGGTCACGAGCGGCTCCGTAAATTGATTTTGGTCGACCAACCAGCTTGGGTCATGCACACGCCTGAGCAATCCGCGACGGAGATCGCGAATAGCGGCGCCATTCTCGATGCCGCGGGGCTGGTTGCGCTCTGCGCCGCCTTGCGTACGGATACGGTCGCGACGGTGAGTAAATTCGTGACCTCTATGATGACGCCCGAGATCGACCCAGAGGAAAAAGCGTGGATCATCGCGGAGAATCTCAAAATGCCGGCGGAATACGCCGCGCGACTGTTGCTCAATCATGGTTCATTGGATTGGCGCGATGTCATCCCACGGATTACCTTGCCGACGCTCGTCATTGGTGGCACGCAAAGCCATGTCGGCGCGCAATCTCAACGGTGGATCCACGCACAGATCCCGCATTCGCGTTTGGAAATATTCGATAAGGGCGGGTCGCATTTTATGTTCATTGAGGCTCACGCGCGCTTTAACGAAATTGTGCGCGCGTTCGTCGGGTAAAAAGGCCGCATGAGAGATCGTCGGTGGAGCCTCGGTATCATCGGCGTTGCGATCGCGTTTGCCGCAGGCTATTTCTACTCCGTGCAGTTCAGCCAGGATCCCTACGGCCCCATCATTGATGGGCTGTTGTGGCCGCCACTCGCGCCACTTGAACCGTTCGAGTTGACGATGGCCGATCAGCGTCCCTTAACCGGCGACGCGCTGTTAGGGAAATGGACCTTGTTGACCTTCGCGCATGGCCGCTGCGCTGAGGCCTGCGCACCGTCGTTAGCGGCGTTGCGCAGCGCCGTCCGCGCCTTGCACCGGCAATCCGCGTTTGCCGCGCGCGGCCAAGCGCTCGTGGTGTCTGTTGACGCTGCGGGTGATTTCCCGAACGGCCTTGCCCAACTCGCGCAAGGCGTTGGCCCAAATACACTGGTGGCCACTGCGGAACCGTTGGCGCTCCACCTATTTACACGGCAATTTGCCGTGGAAATCGTCAAATCCTCGGGAGAAAACGCCGAAGATTACTGGCTCGACTATCCCAAAAGCGTGTTTCTCATCGATCCGGCGCTCCGTGTGGTTGGTGAGTTTGCGGCCTCGGAAGAACTCGCATCACAAGTAACGCGTGTGATCGCGTTTGTGCTTCGTGGCCGGTGATAGCGGTTTGCGGTCAAGACGATTCCTACAACAGACAATGTGCGTCAGGGGCGAATGAACCTTGGCGCGTGGAAAACCTTGGCGGACACTGGATTGCGCTATACCATCGGACGCACGGAAGTTCATAGCGATACGGAGTAACTCATGGGGATCTCAGCGCGCGCGTGGCACAGGCCTTCGCTCGGCGTCCTGTTCGGGGCAGTGTTGACCGCCTATACATCAATCAGCGCCGCGAATGATCAAAGCTATCAAGCGCTTCTCGATTGGTTGGCGGCACAACCCGCGGCACCGAGCTTTAGTCCCGGGCAGACGGTCACGATTCAGGACCGCGCGGCGCTCGAACCATTCATTCCGCGCACGGCATGGGGCTACTATTTTTTCGATGACATGCAAATGGAAGTAGCCGAGACCGGTCACTATCCACCGCCTGCCGAGTGGGGCACCAAGGTCGCATCGAATTATGCGCTTGATGAACGCGGCGTATTGAAGGGGTTCACCGGCGGCGGTTTTCCATTTCCGACGATTGAAGACGGTGACCCGCAAATCGCTTACAAGGTCATTTGGAACATGTTGTGGCGTCCCGGACAGGACGACTTCGACATGCCGATGGTGACGTGGCTACGCAGCGAAAACGGCAAGCTCGACCGCAAGCTCGAATATATGTCTGTCGCCGCAAGCTACGCGAAGGGCGATAAATGTCTGGTGCCGGGTTACGAAGAAGTTAAGACCAAACGCATCATGGAGTTTCGCTCCCCGCGCGACATGGCGGGCGCCAAGGATATGCTGGTGTCGTTTGTCGACCACGATCGTGAAGACTCGGGCTGGTTGTATATGCCAGCGCAGCGTAAGCCGCGCCGCACGCTGGCCTCCGAGCGTACGAGTGAACTCATGGGCATGGACATGATCCGAGAAGACCTCAACGGGTTTGGCGGCAAGGTGTTCGAGAATAACTGGACGTACCTCGGTAAACGCAAGATCCTCGCGACCGTTAACGTGCGTGACAATCCAGAGGTCGGCGGGCCGCATCTGTGGGTTCCAAACAAGGCTCGGTGGGAACTTCGAGATGCGCATGTGCTACTCATTGAGCCCAAAGCCAAGGAACACCCTTATAGTCATCGCGTGCTGTTTATCGATGCCAATACGTTCTGGTCGCTATGGATGTTCGGTTTCGATCGTCAAGACGACAATCTGCTGCGCCTAGCGCAGCATTGGTTGAAGTACTCGGAGTCGTATGACGAAGACCTTCCGCAGCAAGCACCATATTTGAAACAAGATCTAACGAAGAACCTTGGTCATCAAGTGTTCTTGCACTTGGGCGAAACGGACATCAATGCGAAGAAGCCGCATGCCACCATTTCACACTGCTTTGTGAAGAAACGCGTCTTTTCGTCCGCGCGCGCCCAACAGTTCTATTCGCTACGAAACATGGTGAGCGGACGGCGCTGAGGAAAAGGCCAAAGGTAAAAAGGGGTCAGAGTTATTAACGCGTTAATAACTCTGACACCGCTTCGATTTCGATCCTTTCTTGCTCCATATCCATTCAACTCTGACAATCCCATATAAACGATGAAGCTATCCCGGTTTTACGCCTGCGCTTTTGTGCTCATCTCGTCGTTCAACGCGTACGCTATCGTCACCTTCGGCGATAGTGTCGAAGTCGAAGGCTTTGTGAATTTCCAAAATGTGCTACGCACGCCGAAATTCGAAGGCGGCGAGTTCATCATGCAGCGGAATACCGCGCAGTTTGAAGGCAAGTATCATTTCTTGAAAGAAAGTACCGCGTTCGGGCGTTTTCACACGGGAAAACTCGAAGAAGCAACGCTCACCGTCATCGGCCGTGGCGTTTACGATTCCATTTACGACATCCGCCGCTCGTATCGTGATGCCTTCAGTCTGGAAGACGATCCGGGCGATTTTGATTTCAAAGTGCGCGAAGCGTTCGTCGATTTGCTCTTGCCGCCTATTTCTCTGCGTATCGGACGCCAACAAGTGGTGTGGGGCGAGACCGATAATTTTCGCGCACTCGATGTCATTAATCCGCTGGATTTGAGCTGGCATTGGACGTACGAATCGTGGGAAGACATCCGCATCCCGCTGTGGATGGTGCGTGGTATCTATGACATCGGTAAATTCGGCCCGTTGGAGGAATCCTTCGTCGAGGCGATCTGGATCCCGGCGGATTTTCGCGCGAACGATGTCTCCACCGATCCGCGACGGCCATGGGCGTTCACGGGTACCGGACTTGCGGAAGTGGCGAACTCCACCTTCGTCAACGGCAACTTGTTTAACCTCAACGTCAATGTGCGTGATCGAAGCCCCGAGCGTAAATTCAAAAACGGCCAGGCCGGCATGCGCTTTAAGGCCGTGTGGGGCAACATCGATTTTAGTTTGAATTATTTTTACGGCTTCGCGGCCGACACGCGCGTTAAATTCCGTTCGGAACTGCTACGGATCGACGGCGATACCGTGCATGCCACGGTGGATACGGCGAATCCACGATCGCATGTCATTGGGATTACCGCGAATTATTCGGAAGAAAAGTACACGCAAGCCGTGTTTCGATTGGAGACGGCTTTCACCACCGGCGTGCCGGTAACGGTTGCGCCGGGCGCACCGTTAAACGTCGATCCCGAACAAGATAGATTTGAGGATGTGCGCCGCACGGTGGTCATGTTGGCGATGGATCGACCCACGTGGATCCGCGCGCTTAACAAAAACCGCACAATCTTTTTGACGTCGCAACTGTTTTGGCGACGGTATTTGGACTATAGCGATTCGTTTCGCGGGATCTCGGCGGTGCGTGAGGCCTTGATGAACGGGTTAGTGGTCCCGGGTCGTTTCATCAGTGAGAACAACGATCGCCTTGATCGTGATGAACTCGCGGTAACCTTTTCGGCCTCCACGAGTTACGGCTCCGCGGGACTAATTCAACCGCGTTTTGCGTTCGCGTTCGATCCACGCTCGACTGGCGCGTTCAATCAGTTTTCGGTCGATTATTTAATGTCCAGCCACATCATTTTGCGTTTCCAACAGAACCTCTTTTGGCGCATGAAAGGTGATGACATCGGTCCTTGGGCGCTTGGCGATATCTGGGGTCATTCAAGCGGTAATAACCGGCACGAAACAATCTTCAGTCTCATCTATCAGTTTTAAGGTCGTACGCTCGGCGCTACGTTTGGAGTGCTCGATAGACCGCGGTTTCAAATTCCAGATAGCAGGGATAGGACGCCGCATCATGAAACGGCAGGATCTGCGTGCCCCAAAAGCCGCCAACACCGTTTGCGCGGTCTATCCAATAAAACAAATTGCTTAACCCCGCCCACGCGAGCGAGCCCGCCGCGCGGCCGGTGGGCGCCTCTGTCCGGTTAGTCATAAACGTATACGCCCAACCCTTGTTTAGCCCCGGAAAAAATTCACCATCATTCGTGAGTGACGGAATAGAACTCTGCCACGCGCCGCAACGCAGATTCGCGAGGCCGTCTTGCGCCATGCGCGCCACGGTTTCGGCGCGTAACACGCGCCCGTGCGGACCCATGCCATCATTCAGAATCATGCGGATGAACTTCATGTACTCCGGAATGCTCGCGTAGAGCCCGTGACCGCCCATGTCCATCGTAGGGGGTTGCGGAAGGACGAGGTCAGGTTGCGGGGTGAGCATGCCATTCGCCGCGCGATCGTGGATGACGGCCAGACGGGCGCGCATCGACGGCGTAAGCGTGAAGCCGATATCGTGCATCCCGAGCGGCTCAAAAATCCGCGCCTTCAGTACCGCGCCAAGTCGTTCGCCCCGCAGGCGCTCAACTATCAAACCCAGCCAATCGATGTTCGGACCGTAAGTCCAACGGGCGCCAGGGTCGTGGAGCAGTACGGTTTTAATACTCTCCAAGGTACCGGAGACAATGGTTGGGATACCTTTGGCAGTCCGATAGCGCAAATCGTCCGCGCTAAAAAATTCGTAGCAGAGGCCGGACGTGTGCAGCAATAAGTCATTCACAGTGATCGCGCGGCGCGGGGGGCGGGTGCGTGGCACGCCGCTTTCGCTAAACCCTTCCAACACCTGCAGTTCAGCGAGCTCGGGTACAAACCGTGCAGCATCATCAGTGAGGTTGAGCAGGCCCTCTTCAATAAGCTGCATGATGGCCGTGCCCGTGATCGCCTTAGAGGTGGAGAAAATTGCCATCACGGTATCGAGCGTCATTGCCTCCGGTTTGCCGAGTTCACGCACACCGGCCGCGCCCTCATAGCGGTTGTCGTCTCGATCCGTGACCAGCGCAACGACCCCGGGGCAGCCGCCGGCGCGATGGGAGGCATAGTGCAGAATAGGGTCAAGTTGGCTGGTGAGATCGCGCATGGCTGACTCCGCGGGTGATTAGGGAGCCGCTAGCTTACCCAAAGCTGAGCGAGTTGGGGCGACGGGATTTTTCTTTATACTGTTCATCGTAGCTTTGTTCCGGACTTTAATCGGTACCTTTCAAGCACCAAACCACATGCCGGCGTTTCTTCGGCTATCTCGCTTTCTTACCCGTTGGCCAATGCGCTACGCGGCTCCGCTGTTTTTAGTGGTGGTGGTGGTAGCGGGTAGCGGTATCTCATTTTGGTATCACGCAGGCGAAGTACGGGAACTATTACTCAAAGAACAAACCGCGGCGTTGAAGGTATTAGCGCTGATTCAAGCGGAGGAATTAGGCAAATTCGTGACTCATCATGAAATTGCCGAGCTGCAGGAACAGATCGCTTCTTTCAAAGCCGACCCCACGCTGGTAATCGTGCGAATCGTTAACGGGAGCGGCGAAATTGTCGCATCAACGCAGTTGGCGGAAATTGGCAGCGCCGCCCAATCCAGTACGCCCGCGTTACCGCACGGCGGCACCGAACTGAATCCGGACTCAGCCAGATTAACGGTGGTTGCGTACCTGCTCAATCCTCGCGGAAGTGCCGGGCTGGATCTTCGTTTAGAGATGACTCGTGACTTGCAACCTGCACTCGCCCGAGCGAATGCCAGAGAATTGCTGCGACTTGCACTGGGGTTGGTCTACTTTTCGGTTGCGGCGCTTTTGCTAGGCTGGTTCTTTCAATTTGGAGTCGTGCGGCGACTAGGCGCCGCGTCAGAGGCGTTAAGTCGCGTCAAGCAGGGTGCGTTAGGGGTACGTATCGTGGATTCCGGGCGCGACGAAGTCGCTAGCCTAATCGAACAGAGCAATGAATTCCTCGCACACTACGATCTGGCGCGGATTTTGACGACGCGTATATCGCAGGCGCTCGAGCAAATCGCCTTGCTCGATGCGGCCGAAGACATGCATAGCGCGCTAGCACGCGCGGTGCGGAGTGGCCTCGATTGCCGGGGCGTTGCAGTGTCCCGTTTTGACAGCGATGCGGACAAGCTTGAAATCATCGGGGTCGCGGGCGACGAAAGGCTGAAGATCGGTGCACGTTATCCGCTTCGGGGAACGCCTTGCGAACTAGGCCGAGATAGTCGCGAACCGATTGTCATCTTGAAACAAGGCGCGCAATCGCACTTCCCGCACGATCCGTCATTGGCCGAGTTTGATATCGAAAGCTACCGCGGCGCCGGCATTTTCGCAGCCGACGGAACGTATCTTGGTTCTCTTTTCGTCTACGACGACAAGCCTTGCGACGACATTCCGGCTGAACGGGGGTTGTTACGAGTGGCCGCCGGCCGTGCGGCGCAGGAAATTTCGCGAGTCGAAGCCGAAGGGAAGCTTCGAGCAAGCCAATTAAGGTTAGAGCTTGCGTTGGAGACGAGCGGTGCTTCGGAAGCGGAATGGGACGTCGCGACCGACGCCATCATCGTTAACCCGCGTTGGCCTCGCACGCTCGGATACGATCCTGCGGAACTCGGGAACCTTCGCGCGGCTTACGCCGGGTTAATTCATCCGGAAGATCAGGCGCGCGCGCAATCCGATCTCGTAGCCCACCAGGCCGGAGAAGGAGTTGGTGCGACGGAGTATCGCGCGCGCACCAAAGACGGAAAGTGGCGTTGGGTGCGGTTGAATCGCCGAGTACTCGAGCGCGACGCGAACGGCAAAGCCGTCAGGATGATTGGCGTGTACTTGGACGTCCACGATGAACGTGTGGCGCAAGAAGCGCTGCGTAACAGCGAAGCTCGCTTAAATCTCGCGCTTGAGAGCGCGTCGCTTAGTGTGGCTGAGTGGGACATAGAACGCGATCGCCTCCAAGTTGGCGAGAGAATCGTCACTTCACTTGGATATAACGACAACGATTTAACGAGTATGCGAATGGCGTGGGCGGCTATCGCGCATCCGGAAGACACCGCATCGTTCGATGCGAGCTTGATGCGAAAATTGAAAGGAATTGATGACGAGCAGCCGCTTGAAGCGCGCGTGCGCGATAAGAATGGGCGTTGGCACTGGCTGCAGATTCGCGCGCGCGTGACTGCACGCGACCGAGATGGACGCGCAACCCACATGCTCGGTGTAGTCTTGGACGTAACGTCTTTCAAAGAGACACAGGAAGCCTTGCGGGAACGCACCGAGTTCTTGGAACTCGCGGTGAGGGGCTCGATGGACGGGTTGTGGAGCTGGGATGCGGCGTCTGACGGACTCTATTTGTCGCCACGTTTCCATGAGTTATTGGGATACGCGGATGGCGACTTGCCGATGACGTTAAGTGAGTTCTTGGCGGAAATTTACCATCCGGAAGATCGCGTGAGTTACGCCGAGATAACGGAGGTTATTGCGCGCTCACCGGATCAGGGTGCGCGCGATTTGCGCTTTCGCCACAAAGATGGCACCTACCGTTGGTTCCACGTGCGCGGACTCGCAACATTTGACCAAGGCAATAAACCGCGCCGGATGGTGGGCTCCATTAGTGACATCCACGAACGCAAGCAACGTGAACTTGAGTTGGCGGCCGCGCGACGTCAATTGCGCGATGCCATTGACCATATCGACTCCGGAGTCGTCATGTATGACGCGGACGATCGCCTGCTATTGTGGAATCGGCAATATGCCGAGATGTTCCGCTTCGACGCGGATTTTTTGCAGCCTGGCATGTCCGCGGAAGCGGTCGCGAGGGGCGCATTATCGCGCAAACGCACAAACCTCGTGGCGGACAATCTTGGGGATGCCATCGAGGCAAGAATGCATCATCACCGAAATCTCACCCCGGATTGGGAACTGCAAGTCGGCGAGCGCTGGTTTCGCATCAGTGATCACGCCACCGCGGATGGCGGCACAGTTGGCTTGCGCACTGACATCACCACGCTCAAACAGATTACGTTGGCGCTGCAAGAGAGCGAGCTACGCCTGCGCACCGTGTTGGATAGCTCACCCATTGGGATATTCTTTTGTGATGAGTCCGGTGGGCTCATCTACGGTAATCAGCTATTTCTGAACTTGACCGGAGCGGGTAGTCGACCCAATGACCCCGATGCCTGGTTGGAACACATCCCCAAAGATGCCCGAGACAGATACGCGCAAGCTTGGATAAGTTTCGTCCAGAACCCTACCGCGCTGTTTGAGAACGAGTGCGAGTATTTTGATCTTGAGGGGAAACTTTGTGTACTGCACGCCCGCGCGGTGCCGTTTCGTAGAGAGGGTAGCGTGGTAGGGTTTGCCGGAACGGTTGAAGACATCACGGTCCGGCGCAATGCCGAAGCCGCGCGGCAGAGTCTTCAAGCACAACTCTTGCAAGCACAAAAGATGGAGGCCATCGGGCAGCTAACGGGTGGGATTGCGCACGATTTCAACAATGTGTTGGCGAGCGTACTTGGCTATACCTCACTCGCGAGGAAAATTGCCCAGGCGAATGGGTTGACCAAGCTCGACGAGTATATGGATGCCGTGCGTAATGCGGGCCTGCGAGCGCGCGACCTCGTGCAAAAAATGTTGGCCTTTAGCCGACAGACGCCCGCGGCCGAAGTTAACCGCGTCGATTTGGCGCGACTCGTGCGCGAGACGATGGAATTTCTGCGTCCCTTGATTCCTACGACAATCAGGATCGATGTCGATTACGCCGATACCTGCGAACCGGTGCTGGCCGATTACGTCGAATTGCACCAAGCGTTGGTTAACTTAGCGCTCAATGCGCGCGATGCGGTGGGTGAGCACGGCCACATCAAAATATCGCTGCGCAGTGCGTATATGGTGCATGGCCGGTGCGCGAGCTGTAACGTCACCATCGATGAGCGTATGGTGGTATTGAGTGTGCGCGATTCCGGAGGCGGGATTGCTCCTGAGTATCTCACGCGTATCTTCGAGCCTTTTTTTACGACGAAGGAAACCGGCAAGGGAACCGGCATGGGATTGTCCGTGACGCATGGAGTGATGCATCGCGCGGGAGGTCACATATTAGTTGATTCAATTCCAGCTCAAGGCACGTTGTTCCGTTTGCTGCTGCGACCTGCCCCTCTCGCAACGATGGATGAAATGCCGAACTTTCCGCATTCACCCTCCGCGACCACTCACGGCGCATCTCTGTTAGTGTTGGATGACGATCCGCTGATTGGTGCAATGTTAGAGGAGTTATTGCAAGAGCATGGCTATCGAATCCATACGTTCAGCAATAGCCTCGATGCGCGCCGTTGGTTTAATGAACATGCGTCGGAAATTGACGCGGTGGTGACCGATCAGACCATGCCAGGGCTAACCGGTCTCGAATTTGCGCGTGACGTGAAGAAACTACGGCCGGATATGCCAATTTTCCTTTGTACTGGATACAGCGAACTGGTGGACGAAGACAGCTGCAACGATGCCGGTGTTGAGGCGTGGTTCCAAAAACCAATCGATCTTGATGAGTTACTGAGTGCGCTCGCGCATTCACTGTCCGCGCAGTTATTAACCGACTGACCAACGGTAGTCCAGTCGAGACGCGCTACTCGCGGCGAGCCACACCTAGCCGAGCGAGGTGTGCGGCCATATCCTTGCCGGCCTGGAGTGGTCTCACGTCTTTATCGATGTGCAGAATTTTCCCCGTAGGGTCGATGTAGAAGGTAAAGCGCCGAGCAAAACCGCCAATCATTTTGACTCCGTACCTCTCCGCCACCGCGCCGTCCGGATCCGACAGGACGGGAAAGTTCGCCTGGTTTTCGGTAGCAAACTTGCGATTCGTTTCCACATCATCCGTGCTCGCCATGAACAGCACGAAATCGAAATTCTCGAGCAGTGCTTCGCTCTCACGGAGCGATTTACATTCAGCGGTTCATCCGCCGGTAAATGCCTTGGGAAACCAAGCCAGCACCACCGTTTTGCCGCGGTAGTCATTGAGCCGGTGCGTCTTACCGTCCGAGCCCTGCAGGGCAAAAGGTGGAGCTTCAAGGCCATTCGAAAGTTCAGCGGCTTGAACGCCATCCGCGAGGAGGGCGCATAATGCAAGCACGATTGTTCCAAACATGAGTGATCCTCTTTGTCGCGACAAAAACTCGCGTATCGCTATTATCGCTTAATCCTTGGCCTTAATCCTTGGCGGTGCGACTGTAAGCGCCGCCGCCCGCGCGCGCGCGGCGTTACGGGATTCGACCCACTCGACAAATTCACGCGCCGGGAGTGGCCGGCTAAATAAATAGCCTTGCGCGAATTGGCAGCGCAGCTGTTCAAGTTTCTCCAAGTGAGCGGCTTGTTCGACGCCTTCGGCAACCACCGAAAGATCGAGGCTATGCGCGAGCGCGATTACCGCGCCGACAATCGCGTTGTCATTCTCGTTCGTATCCATTTCGCGTACGAAAGATTGATCGATTTTGACCCCGGAAAGCGGAAATTTTCGCAAATAGCTGAGGGAGGAATAGCCAGTGCCGAAATCGTCGATCCAGACCCCGACGCCGAGTCCGCGAAGCTGATCTAGAATCGCGACCGAGCGCTCGGAGTTATCCATCAGCAGACTCTCGGTTAATTCGATTTCGAGTGTACTCGCGGGTAATCGACTTGCCGCCATCGCTTCGCGCAGTACATCGAGCAAGTTCGGCGAGCGAAACTGCAGCGCACTGATATTGACGGCGACATGAAGATCGAGATTGTGTTGGGTATGCCAGCTGATTAGATCGCGCCAGGCGGCGTCGATAATCCATTCCCCCAAAGGCAAAATTAGCCCCGTGTCTTCCGCGATTGGAATAAAGCTCGACGGCGGGACCATGCCGAGATCCGGATGCCGCCAGCGAATGAGTGCTTCGGCACCGACCACCCGCCCACTCCAGATTTCAATCTTCGGCTGATAATAGAGTTCAAACTGCTCCGCTTGAATGGCTTTGCGTAAGTGACTTTCGATCGAGAGCCGTTCGAATGCTCTGACGTTGATCGCCGCCGTGTAGAACTGGTAGTGATCGCGACCTTCGGCTTTGGCGTGATTCTTCGCGGCATCGGCCCGTTCGATGAGCTCGTCCGCGGTGGTGCCGTCTTCGGGACACACACTTATGCCCACAGTGGCGGATAAGGTAACTTCAGATTTATCGATAGTGACTGGTTTGTTTATTGCTTCGAGGACACGGCGCGCGCGTGGCGCGGCATCTTCAATAGCGCGTAATCCGGGTATCACGGCATAAAATTCGTCCGCGCCCGTCCGCGCGACGGACGCGGTGCGGAGCTGCAGCTCGGGCGGCGTCGCGTGCGAATTGATGTCGTATCCGACGCACGCGCAGAGACGTTCGGCGATCTTCTTTAGCACGCGATCGCCGGCGTCACGGCCGAGCGTATCGTTAACGCGTTTGAAGTTATCGAGATCCAACGAAAGTACCGCGACAAATTCGCGATCGCGGGCCGACGTTACCAGCGTTTCGCCCAATAAGCGCCGCAAGGTAGTGCGATTTGGTAGACCGGTCAGGGGATCGAAGTAGGCAAGACGATGTGCAAGTCCGAGCAGCTTGCGACGCTCGGTTACGTCTTGAATGACACCGCTCAAGACCAGCTCGGTGTCCTTCGTGCAGTTTCCTTCGATTACTAAATGACGGATTGCGCCATCGGGCGTATGTACTCTGCAGGATACTTGCCAATCTTCAAGTCGCTGCATCGCGTCCATGATCGCGGCTTCGACAGTCAAACGCTCCTCGATATGGACGCGCAAAAAGAGATCACTCAGGGTGGCAACCGTGCCGGACGCCGCGATCCCTAGTAAGCGCTGAGTTTCTCCCGAGCAGACGTAACTACCCTGGTCTTGATGCCATTCGAAATGGCCGAGTTTGGCTAGGCGCTGAGCCGCTTCAAGGCGATGCTGACTATCGCGCAGTTCGCTGGTGATCCGCGCGCCTCGCAGCATATAGCGAATGCGATACGGCAACACGCCAAAATTAACCGGTTTGGTGAGAAAATCGGTGGCGCCGGCGTCGTATGCGGTATCGATCGAACTCGTATCGTCGAGGCCGGTCATCATCATGATGGGAACATGTTGGCCGTCGGGTGATTCGCGTAGGGCGCGGCACGCAGCATAACCATCCATGCCCGGCATCACGACATCTAGCAACACCGCGTTCGGTTTGAATTGCGCGAACTGCGCGAGCGCTTGCTCGCCGTTCTCGGCTTCAATAATGCGGAAGCCGTGTTGTTCGAGCGCTGCGCCCACCATTAACCGCGTCGCGGCATCGTCGTCGACAATCAGCAAAACGGGCGCGATGCGTTCCAGTGTCATCATGCGGCTTCCGCTAAGGCATCTTGCAAGGCCCGTAACGTGGCTGCGAGAGAAGGTTCTAAGCGCGGGAGTAAAGCTTCAATCGACGCGAGGTCCCCACCACGAGCATGTTGTTCAATGGATTTGCACAAAGCGCTGAGCTGGCTCGCGCCGACATTAGCGCTACTTGACTTAAGGCCATGTGCGGTTCGACGCACGGCATCCGCGTCGGCAGTATGGAAAGCCTCGAACATAGTCGAGATCGCGAGCGGCGCGGATTGCCGGTATAAATCGAAAACCTGTTGTATCAACAGCGGTTTGCCGGGTGCCTGTAGCGAGCGCAAGGTGGCGAGCGCAGCCGGATCGAGCAACACTCTAGAATCGTCCACCGGCATCCAACGGAGCAAAAGATTATTCAACGCGGCACGTGTGAACGGCTTGCTTAAATAGTCGTCCATACCGGCCGCCAGACAGCGCGCGCGGTCGCTCGGGCCGTAATGGGCAGTCACGGCGACGATGGGAGTTCGGGCCACGCCGCGCTCGAGCTCCCGCCGCCGAATCTCCGCGGTTGCGGCATAGCCGTCCAACCCTGGCATCTGACAGTCCATCAAGATCAGCGAGTAGCGCGTGTGTTCCGCTTCCCAACATGTCACTACCTGGTGGCCGTCGCTCGCTATTTCAAATGCGATGCCAAGCGCCTCGAGCATACCGCCGAGTACCGCTTGATTCACCGGGTTATCTTCCGCGACCAAAATCGTGCCGGCGGCGAGTGGCAACGGTTCGGCGGTCGTGTCAATCTGAGTGTTGCGCAGGCGCGGCAGCAGCGCTTCGCCAAGCGCGGCGCGCGCAATGGGAAGCGTCAGCGCATCGTCGATCGACGTGGGACGAATACGCGCAGTTTCGTCCAGGCGGGTATAGGCCTCAAGGGCAATTATACGTACCTGCGGAAAGCTGCTTTTAAGCGAGTTGGCGAATTTGACTGCGCCGGCGGTGTCGAGCCGAGAGTCCAAGAGCACGGTCGTTGCTTGTGACTCGCGGAGTAGTGCAAAGAGCATGGCCTCGTTACACGGAGTCAGCGCGGTATGCCCATGGTGGGCTGCGTAGCGTGCAAGCGGTGCACCCACTAAGGTTGGAATTTGCCACATCAAGAGTCGGCGCGTAGAACGCATTGGTGCAGGCACGGGCGATGCCGCGTGCAATGGCAGCGACAACGTTAAGCGAAAGGTCGTGCCTTGGCCCAGGTCGCTATGCACTTTCAGCGTGCCACCCATGGCGGTAGCAAGTTTGCGGCTGATGCTTAAACCTAGGCCAGTGCCGCCCTGCCGCCGGTTCATGCCGTCATCCAGTTGTACGAATGGCTCGAACACCCGTTCAAGTTGTGCCACCGGGATCCCGCAGCCCGTGTCTTCAATGTCGCATTGGAACCAGTAGGCGCTGCCTTGCAGTTCACCGCTTGCACGTAATGCAATATGCCCATTGCCGGTAAATTTGACCGCGTTAGATAGCAAATTAAAGATGATTTGCCGGATTCGAACGGTATCACCCCGCAACGAACCGGGATCGGAAAATGGAAGGTCGAGAATCAAATCAATCCCTTTGCGCTCGGCTTCTTCGATGAAACTTGAAGCGATCGTTTCAAGCAAGCCGAAGGGCTCGAAGTTTTCGCTGTTTAGCTCGATTTCGCCTGCTTCAAACCGCGAGAAATCGAGTACGCTATTTAACGTCGCAAGCAGCGTGTCACCGGCGTCTTTGATATGGCGTGTGAAACGCGCTTGATTGACTTTGAGTTCGGTCTTAGCAAGGAGATCCGTCATCCCTAGAATGCCATTCAGCGGGGTGCGAATTTCGTGGCTGATCGTGGCCAGGAATTCAGTCTTGGCGCGCGCAGCGGCTTCCGCGCGATCCTTTTCGGCGATAACTTTCGTGAGGAGCCGAGTGTTTTCTTGGTTAACCCGTAATAAATCGCGCCCCTGAAGGTGGCTGGAGCGTAATTGTCGCACCATAAAGACTAGATATAAGCCGAGAGCGGCAGCCATCTGATAGTGGTGTGATTCGCCCAAGCTGACAAAGTACGTGATGAGCGGCACGAGGGCGGTAAGCAGGAAACACAGTCCGGTTTTGCGCACTGCGCTGTAAGTGGTGACTGCACCGGCGGATAGGCCGGCGAGCATGAACGCGATGAAAACCTGTCCGTTGAAGTTGACGGCCGCGATGAGCAGCGGTGCAGCTACTCCCCAACCGAGCCCAGACAAGCCGGCGGCAATCGTTTCCCACCGAATGTAAGCTTGCCAGACGGATGTCGGGTCAGGGCAAGCAAGGAACGAGCGTATGCGCGTTACGCGGACGACCGTCAGGCCCAACATGTAAATTGCCCATCCGACCAGCGGAAACAGCGGCGCGGCGCGCAAAATGCCGACCACGACCAAGCCGACCAACACACCACTGACCATCATGGCGTCACGCGTGCGCACCGCCATGATGCGCGCGAGCTCGCAGTCAACGCTTGGCGTTAGCTCAGTTCGTGGATGCATCGGCGTTCAGCACTGGCTTCATGAATAAACTGAAATGAGTCGCAAATAATGCTATTTAGCGGCCCGCGCGAACGTTGTTTTAGGGCCATTGCGGCCGATTTCTTCATTGGGCGCGTCTTGTTTTCACCGAGCATAACGACTCGCCCCGAGAAGAATGTTGCAAGGTTCAAAGTTTGTACTTTCAGTTTACGGCTTACAGGTCAAGGTGTGAGCGGCGGCGCAATTTAACTCTCAAGCAGCAGCTGTGACAGAAGAGGGCTCTTCGCACCAACGACTAAGTACGGCAAGAAGTTCCGCGCGCGTGAAAGGCTTGGCGAGAAAATCATCCATACCAGCGGCTTGACAGCGTTCGCGGTCTTCTGCGAACGCGCTTGCCGTGAGGGCGACGACGGGCAGACGTAACCCATGACGGGACAACGGCCGTTGCTTTTCCAGCGTGCGAATCGCTTGGGTTGCCGCCAGCCCGTCCATTTCGGGCATTTGACAGTCCATCAAAACTAGATCGTACGTTGAACGAGATACCGCATCGACAGCTTCCCGGCCGTTATTAGCGGACGCTGTGGCAAATCCGGCTTCTGCTAGCATCGCGAGCGCAATCGTTAGATTCACCGTGTTGTCTTCGACCACTAACACGCGCCGCCCGGTGCCCGCAATTGATTCCGAGGGAAGTGACGTTTTTGGTGTAGTCGCGGTCGCTAACGGGAGTTCGATTTCAAGCCAAAAGCGGGAACCGGATCCTGGGCGGCTTTCGACACCAATTTGTCCGCCCATCAGCTCCGTCAATTGGCGCGCAATTGCAAGACCCAGGCCACTCCCGCCGAAGCGGCGGGTGGTCGAATCATCGGCTTGCGTAAACGCGTCAAACAAACGCAATTGCTGCGCGGGAGAAATACCGATTCCTGTATCGCGTACTTCTATGCGGATGCGGCAATATGCCGCCTCTCTCGACAGCACAACCGTGCGTAAAGTGACTTGACCGTGTTCCGTGAACTTAACCGCGTTGCCAAGCAAATTGAGCACGATTTGTTTGAGTCGCAGCGGATCACCTTTGACGTGGGGTAATTCCGCGGGCAGCTCCAACACGAGTTTTACCCCCTTTTTATCTGCCGCCCGCTCGATTAGGGTTGTCGTTTGCGCGAGCGTCGTTTTGAGGTTGAAGGGAATGGTTTCAAGCCGTACTTTGCCGGCTTCGATTCGCGAAAAATCCAAAATATCATTGATGATGGTGAGTAATGACTCAGCGGACGCACGGATGGCGTCTAGATAACTGCGCTGTGTGGGCAACAGTGCACTGTTCTCCAGTAGCTCGGCCATGCCGAGCACGCCATTCATCGGCGTTCTAATTTCGTGACTCATTTTCGCCAAAAACTCGGACTTCGCGTGGTTTGCGGCGTTCGCCGCCATCGTCGCTTCACGTAGTTCGAGCTCCATACGGCGGCGTTGAGTTAGATCCTGGTCAACCGAAAGTACCAAGCTGGTGCTATCCGGCAAAGTCATTACCTGTCGATTGGTGACAATCCAGTGCTCGTTACCCGCATGGTCGCGCACGCTGCGCTCGAATTCGATGGCGTGACCAACCATGCGCGAGTCGGCGTCGCGAGCGAAGATCGCGGCGGCGTCGTTAGGTGCAAATAAAACGTCAGGCGTTTTCCCGAGCACCTGTTCAGCACTTCCACCGTAGAGAGCACAATACGCCTCGTTTACAAGCACGTAGCGCCCGTTTTCATCGCGCACTGCAACGGGTTGCGGTAATGCATTTAGGGTTTGCGCGAGCAACGCTTTGGTGGCCGCGAGCGAGCGTTGTGCGTAAGTAATCTCAAGATTTCGGTAGCTCAAGTCGCGTAGCGCGCGCGATCTCTCATAGACGATGATCGCAATCAACGCCGCACAAGCGCCGTTCAAGCCTAGCAGCACCAGAGCACGAAAAAGATCGGGAGATTGCACCGGAAAGGCGTCCGGTAGCAGGGCAAGATGTTCAGCCCACAGTATTACTCCGGTGGCAGCACTAATCGCAATCAACCAGCCGATGGCACTGTGATAACAGCGACAAGTGATGAGAAAAAGCGGAATCGTAAGCAGCCACGGCGCGGTCGGCGAGTCGAGGCCTCCTTGGCGGTAAATTTGTACGACTAAAGCGCTGAAGGTGACCGCCGCAAGCACATTGAGGGCAACATCCGGGCGCTTAAGCACACGCGCGATCAAAGGTCCGAGTGCGATTGCGACGCCCGCGACAGCGACTACTAGCGCGCCGCGCAAATCGTTCATCGCCGCGAGCACGGCCGAAAAAATCACGCAAACCGAAAAGCCGATCCTCGAGACCAATGCCACATTGCGATATTCGTCAACGCCTAACGGTTCGGCATCGGCTTTAATGTCTGACACTGTTGAGAAGCTCGCTGTCGTTAACCGAGTGGTTCCTAGGGTGGAGTTTGAAAACCGTTGACGGCCGTTCACGGTGCGACTTGAGACGGTCGTTGGCGCACGGTCGACATTGAGATAGCGGTCATGACATGGTTTTTTAAAGGTGAAGTGAGTTGAGGTCGATATCAGCGTATGAATTACCCTTCGTCTACCCTCGCTAGCGCTGCTGCACCGCGCGCCCGTTCCAGCTTACGCCGAGCAGTGCTAATGGGAATTGGGATATGGCTCGGATTGTGGACGCTCGCACAGTTCGGGGTCTCGCGGCTGATGTTCGAGCAGAATTACGCCGCGCTCGAAGTCGATTACGCCAGTCACGAAATGCGTCGTGTGCAAGGCGCCTTGAATCAGCGCCAGCGGTCGCTGCAACAGTCAAGCCGTGATTGGGCGCAATGGGACGATTCATATGCATTCGTAACCGGCGCCGCACCCAACTACCCTCAAGTCAATTTGAATTTTACAGACTATGAAAACCTTCAAGTCGATGTCGTGGCTTACATGGATAGATCGGGCAGACTTCTTTATTACGGTGCGCGCGGAGACGGCTCCTTGGTGTTTGATCCGCCGTCCGCGGCGCTAGCCGCATTATTTAATGAACTGCATGCGACGCTAGATTTCGCAAATCCTCTTGCGACCAAAAGCGGTATCGCGCGAGTTGGAGACGCTGTGTTGGTGTATGCGGCGCAAGCGGTTACGACGAGTGATCGGCGCGCAGCGCCCGGTGGCGTGCAGATTTTCGGCTGGTACGTCAATGCGGCGATGCTCAAGGAACTGAGCCTTGTCGTAGAATTCGACTTGGGCAGTTACTTTTTACCCGAGGCGGCTGGACTCGCCGAATTGAAGCGTATTTTGCCTTCACTTCAACGACGGGATGTTTCCGCAAGACCGGTGAGTCCAGAGTCCATCGGTAGCTATCTGTTGCTGCGTGATGTGCGCGACGCACCCACGATGGTCATTACGGCGTATCAGCCACGTGAACTCAATCGGCAGGGGCTCGAGCTCCAGAAATCGCTCTTTTGGACAAGCCTGCTGGTCGGCACTCTATTCGGCGTGGTCATGCTGCTGGCGTTGGAGAAGAGGCTGCTCGCGCGCTTGGATTCACTGAGCCGTGGAGTTGCACTCATCGGTGCGAGTGACGACGCCGCGCAGCGACTTGCGCCGCCGGTAGCAGATGACGAAATAGGGCTGCTCACCAACGAAGTTAATCGCATGCTCGACGATCTCGCTCAGAAGGAACAAATTTCGCGCGAGCACGCGGCGGCGCTGGCCGCGAGCCGACTAAAGTCCGAATTTTTGGCCAACATGAGCCATGAAATCCGCACGCCGATGAATGGCGTGATCGGCATGCTTCAGCTCGTGCGCGAACAGGCTTGCGAATCTACTCAACGACATTATTTGGACACCGCCTATCGCTCGGCGACCGATCTACTGGCTTTACTCAACGATATCCTGGACTTTTCGAAGCTCGGAGTACGCAAACTCGAGTTAGAGGTGAAACCGTTTTCGCTCCGCGAGCTGGCGGAAGATGTGGCGGGACTATTTGCCGCCACCGCCGCGCAGCGCGGGGTAGCGCTCGATTGCTTCGTCGCACCCACGTTGATCGCCGCGCGTTGTGGAGATGCTTTGCGTCTAAAGCAGATCGTCAGCAATTTGCTCGGCAACGCGGTCAAGTTTACTCATGCCGGCGAAGTTAGCCTCGAAATAACGCCTGCCGAACAGGGTGACGAATGGGTTCGGATTCGGGTGAGTGATACCGGCATTGGGATCGAAGCCGGACACCTGCTCAAACTGTTTACGCCGTTTGCGCAAGTGGATGCCACGATGTCACGACGTTATGGCGGCAGTGGGCTCGGGCTCGCCATTGCCAAAGAACTGGCCGAACTCATGGGGGGCACCATCGATGCCAAATCGACACAAGGGCATGGCACCGTATTCACCATCGAAGTGCCGATCGCGTTGGATGCTGACATACTTCAGGAGGTGACGACTCCGCTGATTTTCGCGCCGCGCGTTGGGTTACTCGAAATTGGCGGCGCACTGCGCCGCACGCTCGTTGCCTATCTCGATGCGCTTGGCGTTGCGTGGAGCGACGTTACTAATGAGTTGATAGATGACGTGCGTGTGCAGATGATTTTTAGCGTGCGTTCGCCGACCTCCGCATGGTATCGGGCCACCCAGAAACCCGCCTTCGTTGTCGTCGGCGCCTCGGTCGAACATTTTGCCGACGTCAATTCGCTTACCACCCCGCTAACGTTGCACGAGCTGCGAGACGTCCTTTTACGTGCGACCCATGTCGCGCGCACCGCGACTGTTACCCCATCTCCTGCGCCTGACGAGAGGATAGTTTTCGCCGGACGCGTGCTGCTCGTCGAAGACAATGAGGTGAACCGCGCGGTGGCGCTTGCCATGCTTGAAAGCTACGCGTTAACCCCCCGATGGGTCGAAAGTGGCGAACAGGCATTGGCGCTCTGCGCGCAGCAGAATTTCGAACTAGTGTTGATGGACTGTCAAATGCCTGGGCTCGATGGCTTGGAGACGACGCGCCGTTGGCGTGCATTTGAAGCAGAAGGTCAACGCGCGCGCACCCCGATCGTCGCGCTGACCGCGAACGCCATGGCGGGCGATCGCGAAGCGTGTCTTATGGCCGGCATGGACGACTACATCAGCAAGCCATTTACCCGTGAAACTTTGACCAAGGTATTGTCGCGGTGGCTCCCGCCACGGGCAACCGATCTGGCCGCCTAATCCCTACCACGTGTCGGCAACGCGGCGGTAGCCCGCGCGCGCGCCGAAAGTTCGCCGTCTTGGTTATGCGCCGTCAGCGCGAAGTCGACCAGATGCCTGCCTTGTACAATGCGCTTACCGCTCACAGTTCCGTCAATCGTCAACAAATCGCCTTCCGGATTGTGTCGTCGTAATTCGACAAACAAATGCGTGAGTTCGCCATCGTCCCCCATCCAATTAGTGATGGCGTGCGACATCCATGAGCAGCGCTCCGGGCCATAGTCATACGCGCGCGGCGCGCCGACCTTGCGCGCGAACTCGTCTTCCCAATGCACGCGCTCGGGACAGTCTGGAATGCCATAACGATTGGGAATGCCGGTGGCAGGATGACGCTGCATCATCTGCCACGCGAGCTTATGTGCGCGAATGTAGAGACCTCCCCAGCCTTGCACATAGCATATAAAACCAGTTACCGTCATTGGGCCTTTGGCCATCAAAGGTAACGCATCACCAACACTGACGTCTTCAAAATAACGTGGCGTCGCACCTCGGATCGTTTCCCGCGCGTAGATATCGTTATGCGCTGCGAGTTCTTGCGGCTGATAAGCCCGGATCTCACTGCGTTCGCGCGCGCTGTACTTGGTGCCTTGCTCGCGCGCCACATCGCGGTCGGTGCGGAAGCACCAACTATCTGCGCCGGCGAGTTTATCGCCTTGCTCGTTGTAGAAATCCACATGATAAATCTGTTGAATCGAGCGCCCGGCAAATTTGGTATCGAATTCGATGAGGTCCTTGAGATACGCCTCGGTCGATATTTGGGTGTTGCGCATGATCGGACGATGCCACGTGAAATCGCAGCCGGCGAACATTGCGTGGACCCCGGGCAGTCCTCCGACATAGCCGCTGACGATCCGGCTACAGGCGAAGATGAACGACGGCGGCGCGATCACATCGCCAAAACGCGTCGTGCGCGCGTAGGCCGGATCGCACCACAAGGGATTGTCGTCGCCGATACCGTGCGCGTAATGGCGAATATTGTCGCGCGTGGCTTCATAGCACCACGGTTCGAGCGTGTTTTCGATCTTTTTGCCGATGCGCTGACGCAATTCGTCCACGGCGGCGTCGGTAATCCCAACAAACTCACGGTTAAGGGCGTTGCTCATATTTTCCTTTAGTCTTAGTTAAGCGCGCGCTAAGTCGCGCAGCATTTTGCGGTTAATTTTGCCGGCGGGTGTTTTCGGTAATTCCGCAACGACGTCGATCGCACGCGGGTATTCGTGTTTCGACAGGCGTTCTTTTAGATAGTCCTGCACAGCCGATGCATCGATGGACTGGCCGGCGCGCGCTACGAGATACGCCTTGGCAATTTGTCCACGTAGCGCATCGGGCACGCCAATCACGGCGGCCTCGGCAATTGCCGGATGCGACAAGAGCGTGTTCTCGATTTCGACGGCACTCATTGTCCAGCCGGCGGAAATGATGACATCGTCGGCGCGACCCGCGTGATAAAAGTACCCATCTTCGTCACGCTTTCCAAAGTCTTTGACCCGGAACCAACGATCGCGACGTTTAACGGCGATTTCGCCGATTTCGTTTGGTGGTAACTCAGCGCCGTGCTCGTCGATGACGGCGACTTCGTTACCTGGCGCGGCGCGACCTAGCGCGCCACGTTTGATGAGATGCCCGCGCAGTCCCGGGAAATCAACGACGATCACGCCGACTTCGGTCGTGCCGTACATGCTGCCCGGCGCGGTGCCGAAGGTGCGTGCGATCCAGTCGAAGGTGTCAGCGTCGAGCGGCTCACCGGTGAACGTGCATTTACGTAAACACACAGCAAAGTCCTTCGCGAGATCCGAGTTGCGTAACATGCGGTAAACGGTGGCCGCGGCCGCGAAGTTATCGATCTCAAGTTCGACGAGCGCCTCAAAAATCCGTTGCTCCGAAAACTTCCCGGCATAGGTCGAGGTATGGATGCCGAGCGCGAGCGGCGATAGCGTGCCGTGCCATAAGCCATGACCCCAGGCGGGCGAAGAAGGGCAAAAATAATGATCGCCCGGTCGCAAACCAACGCCATACAGGGCTGCCACCATTAACGTGACTATCGCGCGTTGGGTGTGTTTGACTGCTTCCGGAAGTTCGCGCGTGGTGCCGGAGGTGTACTGAAAGACCGCCAAATCGTCGGCGCGGCTTGTAGGAGAGAACGTCTTTGGTTGTTGATCGAGCGCCTCCCAAAATTGAGCATCCACCGCGACGACGGTCAGTGTCGGAAACTGCGCACGGACGGCATCCGTGTGCGCCGCCGCGACAATCACGGTCGGTTCGCAGTCATTAATCCGTAGCGCAAGTCCATCCGGGCCGAATAGCGTGAAGAGCGGGACCGCGATTGCACCCGCCTTGATGGCGCCGAATAAGCATGCGTAAAACGCGAGTCCCGGTTCCAGCACCAGCGCGACGCGTGCACCCGGCGTAACGCCTTGGGCCTTAAGCCAATGTGCAAACTGGCTGGAGCGGTCGGCCAACATCGCGAACGTGTAATGTTCAAGGCGACCGTCCTCAAATTTGACGCTGACTGCCGTGCCGCGCGCGCGGTGTCTATCGATGCACTCGTGCGCGAGGTTCATGTGGACCCGGTCGCCGTCGAATAAATCCCATAATTTGTCCGGGGTGAATTCGGTGCGCACCGCTTGGTAATCGTCGAGTTCGAGCAGTGAGCGCGTCATGGTTTTCATACGGTCTAAGCAACCAACGGAATGGAAAGGATGAGCCGGATTATGTTGCGGGACCGCGCGAACGGCAAACCGTGATGGCCCGCTGTACGGTCCAATGCTGATTTGGTAGCTTGGTTCGCGCCCTTATCGGGAGCGCATCGACTCTCAACCACGGAGAAATATTATGTCGACGGTCATGAAAACCACCCACCACGGCGGCTGCCCGCACGACTGTCCGGATACCTGCTCAATGGTATTTGAGGTTGAGAACGGCAAACTCACGGGTGTGCGCGGGAATCCCGACCATCCCATGACGCGCGGTGGGCTGTGCGTCAAATTAAAGGATTACGAAAAGCGCCATTACCACCCTGACCGCTTGCTCTATCCGCTGCGTCGCGTCGGTGTAAAGGGCGACAAGCAGTTTAAACGGATCACCTGGGATGAGGCGCTCGATGAAATCACCGCTCGTTGGAAATCGATTATCGCCACCCACGGTCCGCAAGCCATCGCACCCTATAGTTATCTCGGGCATCAAGGTCTCGTGCATGGCTTGAATGGAGGGGATTCGTTTTTCAATCGGATGGGTGCAACGGTCACCGAGCGGACTTTCTGTGGCGAAGGCTCGGCCACTGCCTGGCTCATGACCTTTGGTCCAAGCGGCGGCATGGATCCGGAGTCCTTTAAGCATTCCAGGTACATCATCATCTGGGCGTGCAATAGCGTCAGCACCAACCTGCATCATTGGCACATTGTGAAGGATGCGCAGAAAGCGGGCGCCAAAGTCGTGGTGATCGATGCCTATCGTTCGCGTACGGCGAAAGAGGCTGATTGGCACTTGGCGCCGAAACCCGGTACCGACGGCGCGTTGGCGATGGCAATGATCAACACGATTATCAGCGAAAACCTGGTCGATCAAGACTACGTGAAGAACTACACGGAAGGGTTCGCGGATCTTGCCGCGCGGGCGGCTACGCGCACGCCGGAATGGGCCGAAGGGATTACCGGCATTCCCGCGCAGGATATCCGGCGCCTTGCCCGCGAATACGCGATCGCTAAACCCGCCGCCATTCGGATTGGCGTGGCCTTGGAACGGCACCACGGCGGCGGTCAAACCATTCGTGCGGTGTGTTGCCTCCCTGGTTTGGTTGGGGCGTGGCGCCAAGTCGGCGGCGGCGTCATGCAAATGCCGGTGTGGGAACATCCTTATCGTTTTGATGTCATCTGCCGACCGGATTGGATCCCGACCGGCACACGCGCGATCAACAATTTGCAGATCGGCCGTCATCTCACCAACGAGATCCCGATGGATCCGCCGATTTTGTCGATGATGTGTTGGAACTCGAACCCTGTGACCCAGGCACCGGAGTGCGACAAAATCGTGCGCGGTCTCATGCGTGAAGATTTGTTTTTAATAGTCGCCGACCATTTCATCTCGGACACCGCGAGCTATGCCGATATCGTGCTCCCGGCGGCGATGGGCGCTGAGATGGAAGATATTATTCTGTCGTGGGGACATAACTACCTTACTTATAACGCGAAATGCATCGAGCCGCCCGGAGAAGCGCTTTCCAATTACGAGATTTTTAGACGACTCGCCGCGCGTATGGGCTATACCGACCCACAGTTCAAGTGGTCGGATGGCGAATGTTTGGAGCATTACATCGATTGGCAAAGCAAAGCTTGCGAAGGGATTTCACTCGAACTGTTACGTGACAAAGGCTTCGCCCATTTAAGCATCGGTGGCGCGGATGATCGCGCGCCGCATCGCGCGGGAAATTTCCCGACGCCGTCCGGTAAATGCGAGTTCAAATCAAACATCGCGAAGAACGGCAATTTTGTCGCTGGCCCATTTCGGCAGATGTATGAGCATATGCAAGGCGGCGAGCCGCTAGACGAACTCCCGGATTACGTGCCGTGCCGAGAATCTCCGGCGACCAACCCTGTGCTTGCGAAAATGTATCCACTCAACATCGTCTCGCCGAAGAGTCACGGCTTTTTGAATTCTTGTTACGCGAATATCGAGAACAAGATTAAAGGCCAAGGCGCGCAATTCGTGTTGATAAATCGAACCGACGCCGCGCCACGCGCGATCGCGGAGGGCGATTCGGTGCGGGTGTTTAACGATCGTGGTGGTTTTGAAGGAGTCGCGCAGATCACCGATGACGTCAACCCAGGTGTGGTTGTGGCGACCCTTGGCTATTGGCGCCAGCTCAATCGCGGCACGGTCAACATCGTGAGTTCAGCCGAGTTCGTCAACATGGGTCACGCGCCGTCGTTTTCCGATAATTTGGTGCAGGTCGCGAAAGTTTGAAGGAGATGTTCCGACTTTTAGGTTAGCTCGGTGCCAATCTCGGGCCGCGCTGCGCATGACTTCCTTGGGGACACGCCACGAGTATGTCCCTGTAGGCTCGCGAAAATACATCCTGTATTTTCACGGTCGCCAAGCAAGTCATCCGCATCCCGGTCTAGAATCTGGCGCGGGATTCGAAACTGCAATTTAGACACTCTTCCCCGCTCGCGGGAGCGATATCGTCTCCCTCTCCCGCTTTGCGGGAGAGGTTTCGTCTTTCCCCCTCTCCCGCACGCGGGAGAGGGGCGGGGTGAGGGTCTTCGCGCCGCAAACGAACAACCTTAGGCACGACCGTCGGTAACGACGAATAAGCCGTCCACACGTCCCCATTCTCCGGATCGATCGCCAAGTGCCGCATGTACGCGGGTTCGGTTGGAAGCGGGTAGTGCGTAAAGACCTGCGTCTTGATATCGAAGTGAATGAGTTCCGAGGCGAGAGACGCGCCCAACCAAACATCACCCGTGCGTGGATCGACCGCCACGTCGTACACGCCGGCCGCACTTGAACCCGTGTCGAACGAATCAAATTGTTCCGTCGTCGGATCAAAACTCGTTAAACGGCCGGTGTTGAATTCCGGGATCCATATTTTCCCATCCAATCCCACTGCGGTGCGCCGGGGTCCGGAGTTATCGTTCGGCAGGGTGTAGAGCTTGGATTCCCGGGTCTTGATATCGAACCGCGCGAGTGTATTGGCGGCCAGTTGGGTGCTCCACAAACGATCCTGCGCATCGATCTGTAAGCCGTAAGGCAGCGGCACGCCGGCGCTTGCCGGTAAATTTGCCGAGGGCAGTGGGTAGTGGGTGACCTTGCCGGTCTTTGCCGCGACATGCGCGATCTGTTCTTTCTTCGCGAAATAATCGTTGACCCATACATCACCCGTGCTATCGAGCACGATGTCGTGGGGATACATATCCACTTTGATGGTTTGAAATTCACGGGTGACCGGATCGAGCTTAACCACCGACGACGTGCCGCCGTTCACCACCCATAACTTGCCTTCGCGATTGAATTCGAGCGCGCGCACCTGTGCAACAGTCTCTGGGGTGTCGTTGACGTTGTAGGTTTCAAAGGCGCCGGTGGCTGGATCCATCGCCCACATTGCATTGTTCCAAAACGCCGTGATCCAAACGCGATGGTCCGGTCCTAGCACCAAGTCGTGCGGAAGTTCAGAGGCGATCGGCACGGGATATTCCGTGATCGTGACGTGTGCATCGCGGACTGCCGGGCCGGCTACCGCGGGTGGCGTCAGTGTCGCGACTTTGTCCGCGCTGAAATTATCCGCAAGCCAAGTCGCGTACTCATCGAAATTGAAGTCCTGCGGAATGATTGCGTACGCATCGATGGCTTTCATCAATTGAAACGCTTCGAGCCATTTCGCGCGATCACGTAACACGCCGTCCTTCATAATTCGGCTGCCGGCGACCTCATGACAGGAAGCACAGTTCAAAATGAATTCGCGCTTGCGCGGACTATCCGGCACGTGGGCAAACCAAGCCGCCGTGGAAGCCTGCGACATCGGCATAGAGGCGAGCTCTAAGTCGAAGTTAACCACCGCGCCTTCTTGCGCGAGGGTTAGCTCGGTTTCGGCGCGCGTATAGCGCGCATGATGTGCGCTTAAGCGAAAATTGCCGAGCGCTAAGTTGCGGAGCGCGAATCGACCATCCGCGTCCGTGAACACGGTGGTTTCAATTTTCGACACCGCGTTTTGGGCGGTGATGAAAATGCCGGCGATGCCTTCTCCCGCATGTCGCACTTGGCCGGTTGCCGTCGCTGTTTCGAGCGCATGCGCGTAAGTCTGGATGCAGGAACTCAAGCATAGCCAAAAGATGCCACGTATCATTGAGCCACCCATCCACCATCAACGGGTAAGGCCACTCCCGTGACATAGGAGGAACGATCGGACATTAGCCATGCCACGGTATCGCCAATCTCCGAGGCCTGGGCAACGCGCTTCATCGGTACCGCTTTGATGAGTTGCTCCCGGATTTTTGCGCTCGCGTCGGTCACGCGATTCAACATCGGGGTGTCGATAAACCCCGGGCACACCGCATTGACACGAATATTCTTACTCGCGTATTCGAGCGCGATGGTCTTGGTCAAACCCACCACGCCATGTTTGGCCGAGTTGTAGCCAACCGCGCCCGGAATGCCAATCAGGCCGGCCGCGGATGCGGTGCTAACAATCGAGCCACCGCGGCCTTGTTTGACCATCTGCTCAATCTCACATTTCACGCAGATAAAGACCCCGGTCAAATTGACCCGAATGACCCGTTCCCAATCCGCGAGGGACAGATCCAAAATTTTGGCGGTGGGGCCCTCGATCCCCGCGTTATTGAACGCGCCATCCAGTCCGCCATGAGTTTGCGCGATATGTCCGACTAGTGCGCTGACGGCGGCATAATCCGCGACGTCGCAACGGTGGTACTCGGCGGCCCCGCCGGCTTCTTTGATGGTGGCGACCGTCGCCGCACCCGCCGCGTCCGCGATATCAGCGATCACGACACGCGCGCCTTCACGGGCCAAAATTTGTGCAGTCGCACTACCAATACCGGTGCTGCCGCCGGTGACGAGGATGACTTTGCCTTGCAAGATGCCGTTCGACATGCGGATCGTTCCTTAACTAAAGGGTGCCAAGGGTAGGAAGCTAACATGGCGCGGCGGACATCGAAAATCTCACTTACCGTCAGTTAGGGGTGGACTACCGAGTTCGCGATTTGTGCATCGCGATAATCCATCTCTCGAATTCAACAGTAAGAGGTTTCTGCACCGACTTAGTGCTTGCCAGTCACGACGGTCAATGAGTAGGCTGCACACACTTCGTGTCCCTTCGACACGATGGAAGCGTTCTAGACGTTTAATGGTCGCAAGAGGCGCGCATGAGGTTCTCAACAATCCGACGAATCGTGTTGCTCCTTGCCGCCATTGGCCTGTTCGTCGGATGTGGCCGCGAACCGCCGCCGGCGCTGCGCCTTGCCACTTATCCGTTTGTCGGCTTTGAGCCCTTTTTTCTCGCGCGCGATGCACTCGGCGTGGTGCCGAAAGATGTGCAACTCGTGGAATACGTTAACCAACAACAAGCGCGACAAGCGTTGTTGGATGGTGCCGTGGATGCGGCCACCCTCACTTTGGACGAAGCGCTACAAGTCGCGGCGCGCGCGCCGGATTTTAAAATCGCGTGGGTAACTGATTATTGTAAAGGGGCTTATTTCATTGTCGCGCAGTCTCCCATCGCGGATTTACCGAGCCTCAAGGGTAAACAGATTGGCCTCGATGACTCACTCCTCTCGGCGCATCTTTTGCGCCGCGCGCTACAAGGTGCGGACCTCACCCTACAAGATGTCAAAATCCGAACGTTGTCGCCAGGCGAACAACGTGTAGCTTTTGCGAGCGGCGAGTTAGACGCGATTGTGGCCTACGACCCCATCTACGATCGCCGCGCCGCGGTGGGTGGTAATGTGCTATTCGATTCCCGCCGCCTGCCGGTAGAGCTTAGTGGTGTGGTGCTCGTACGTGCAAAAACTTTAACCGACGAACGCCTGGTGGCGCTGCAGTCGGCGTGGAATTCAGCGGTCCGCTTGGTCGCCGATCAACCCGATGATGCCGCCGCGAAAATGGCGCCGCGTTTGCGGCTAGACGTGGCGCATATTCGCGCGGGTATCGAGAAAACGCATTTTGTATTGAGCGAGGATAATCGCGATCTGTTGCAAGGACGCTCCCCCGCTTATTTGCAGATCGCGGAACGCATGAAAGACACGCTGGCGACTGCCGCGCTGCTGCCGGCTAAGATGTCGGTGGCGACGTTATTTTTGTTGCGCGCGGATGGCGGACCCTGATCTAACGCCGGAGTCGGCGGCACGCATTAGCCCGCTGATCCGTTGGCCGCTACGCTATACCATCCCCGGGCTCCTGCTCATCATTGTGCTGCTAGGCGGGATCTTAAGTTACGCCCAGCAGCTGCAAGTCGGCACCGCGCAAGTGCTTCACGAAGAATCATCCGAACTGCGTGCGCGGCTCGCACTAGAAGCCGAACAGCTCAGCGCGCTGTTGCTGCGCGGAGCGCACATCAATGTGGAAGAACATGTCGCCGCGTTCGCCAACGATCCACGAATTGAGTATGCAGTGTTGGTTGATGACTCCAACCGCGTGTTGGCCTCGACGCGACTCGCGGAAATTGCCACGGTTATTGATCTTGGTCCGACGTTGCCCGCGGCGCTAAGGAACCAAGCATCCGGTACAAATGTGGTTCGCGTCCATGAGCGTGATTTAATCGCACTCGGTGCCGTGCGTTTGACATCCAAGTTTGAGACTGTGGCGCGCTACGGCCAATTGTTCATTCGCGAAGACTTGTCGGCCAGGCTGGCTGCCGAAAAACGCAGGGTACAACGCCAACTTCGCGATTACCTTTTGTACTTTTCGTTTATCGCGGTTCTATTGTGGGGGTACTTTGAATGGGCTATCGGTCGGAGATTGCGCCATGTCAGCCAAGCGATAATTCGCGTGGCGCATGGCGAACGCGGGGTCCGGTTAACAACTGACGGCCACGACGAAATCGCCCAACTCATCAACGCCGCCAATACCGGCGCCGCTTGGCTTGATGATGTTCGAGATTCCGAAAGCAGATTGATTCAAGCGCTAGAGCGTTTGTCCTACTTCGAACCGGGTGCCGACCCGTTCATCGCGATCGCGGAGGCCGTGGCACGTGGCTTGCGTTGCCGTTGGGCCGGCGTGTCACGGACGGTGCCAGGCGCCCGTCAGTTGGAGACGCTTGGTGTATACGGACCCGATCTCACGCAAGGCATTCGCTATGAACTAGCGGGGACGCCTTGCGAAGCCGCGACGCTCCCACTCGACGGAGTGACGATCGTGACCGACAACGTACGCCAGCTCTACCCGGCGAGCACCGTATGTGCGGCGCTCGGCGCCGCCAGTTACCGTGGCGCCGGTATTTTCGATGCAAACGGCCGCCTGCTCGGTACGGTGTATGGGATCGATCCGGAGCCTTGCGCAAATTCGGCGGCCGAACGCGCTTTGCTTAAATCCGCGGCAAATCGTGCCGGGCACGAATTGATGCGGCGTGACGTCGCCGCAAAAGCACTGGAGCATCAACAAACGCTTGAACTCGCTTTGACGGCTAGCAGTTTAGGATTTCTTGACTGGCAGCTCGACACGAAACGCATCGTGTTAAACGCACGCTGGGCCCAAATGCTCGGGTATGAACCGGATGAGCTCGCCGCCACACTCGATGCATGGGAAGGATTGATACACCCGGATGACTTAGAGTCCGCCCGATACTTGCGCGACTCTCACCTCAAAGGACTCGTTGGGGCGAGCACTATCGAGTACCGGCTGCGCACCAAGTGTGGCTACTGGCGTTGGATTCTCGCGCGCGCACAGGTCGTCAAAAATGATCCGGGAGGCGCAGCGCAGCGCCTACTCATCATGCATCTCGACATTCATGATGCAAAAGCCGCGGCGGTCTCTCTACGGGAGCGCGAGCGCTATCTGCAGCTCATGATTGATGCCAGCCAAATCGGTACTTGGGAATGGAACGCGGAAGCCAACCGTACGCTATTCGGCCCGGAATGGGCGCGCTTGATGGGGTTCCCCGCAGACCAACTACCCGCCACTTACGCGGCGCAACTCGCGTTGGTACATCCGGACGATCGCGTGCACATGTTGTCGTGCTTTGAGGCGCATCGTATCGGCGAGACACCTGATTACCGCTGTGAGTTTCGGGTACTCGACGGGCTTGGCCGGTGGCGATGGGTTCTCGATAAAGGGCAAAGCGTTGAACACAATGACGATCGCACCGCTCGTCGTATGCTAGGTATCCAGCAAGATATTACGCATTTGAAAGATGTCGAGCTGCAGCTGCGGGATCGTACCGAATTTCTAGAAGCCGCGGTGCGCGGTTCGATGGATGGCCTGTGGAATTGGGACTTAGTCAGCGATCAACTCTACGTTTCACCGCGCGTGCACGAGCTATTGGGCTACGAGGAAGGAGAGATCCCAAGCGATTACTGGTCGTTTGTGCGGCTAACGCACCTCGAACAAGATTCCGTAGTGCGAGATGATTTTGTACAGCGCGCGCGCCAGTCAGACTTTTTGAGTTGGGATCAACGCTTACGCACCAAACACGGCACGTTGCTGTGGTTTCATTTGCGTTGCATGGTAGTGCGCGGAGACGACGGTGAGCCGCGGCGATTCGTTGGCTCGGCGTCGGATATCAACGACCGAAAACAACGCGCGGCGGAGCTCGCGCAAACCCAGAAATTCCTCTCTGAAATTCTCGATAATATTGACGGCGCGGTGGTGCGACTCGATGCCGAGGACCGAATTATTTTCGTCAATCGTCAATATCGCACGTTCACGGGAGTTGATCCCGAAAGACAGCTGACCGGAACGCCATTTTCGGCCTTGGTCCGCGAATTGTGCTTGAAGTATCCGGATCATCTAGAAGGCGGAAGTTTGGAAGAGGTCGTCGCTCAACGAGTGGACCACCTAAAGAATCTCGAACCCTACGAAGTACGGATCGACGATCGGTGGTTTTTCGTGCAAAACCGCCCCACTGCCGATGGCGGATCGATCGGCTTTAGAACCGAAATCACTACTTTGAAAAGCACGGAACGTGCCTTGCGCGCAAGCCAAGCGCGATTGAATACGCTATTGGATAACTCCGCATTCGGAATTTTCTTGTGCGACGAGCGAGGAACTCTCCTCTACGTAAATCGGCTATTCCGCGTCATCACGGGCCTGAGCGATGAATTACCGGCGCTTGAGCAGTGCTACGCGCATATTTCGCCGCAAGCGCGGGACGCCCTGCGAGCTCGCTGGCTTGCGTTCGTCGCGGCGCCTGCTTCAACTTTTGAAGCTGAGTATGAATCCATCGTGGGCGATGCGGGCGTGCGCCGCCTGTTTGTCAATTCGTCGCCCATTTTCGAGGCGGGCCGATGCACGGGGTTCGTTGGCACCTTGGAAGATGTCACCTCGCAGCGCGCCGCGGAAAATGAACGAGAAATGCTATTGAGCCAGATTCGTCAAACACAGAAGATGGAAGCCTTAGGGCAACTTACCGGCGGTGTGGCGCACGATTTTAACAACGTGTTGGCGAGCGTTTTGGGGTACACCAAATTAGGTGAAATGCATCAATTAACGCGTAAGGATCCTAAACTCACCGAGTATTTTGCCGCAATTCGCCAAGCGAGCGAGCGCGCTAGAGATCTCGTTGGCAAGATGCTCGCATTCAGTCGCTATAAACCGGCCAACGCCTTGGAAGTCGTGTCGCCGCAAGGCGTCGTTCAAGAAGCCGTCAAATTCTTGAAGCCGTTGATACCGTCCAGCATTGCGCTGCTAACCAAATTCGACACGCAAGTTGCTTCCGTGTTCGCAGATAGTGGCGACTTACATCAAGCGATAATAAATCTCGCAATCAACGCGCGCGACGCATGCCACGGCCAAGGGCAAATAGAATTTTCAGTCGCGGCAGGAAAGGTAGACGCGCAATGCTCGAGTTGCAAAGCACACGTCGCAGAATATCTGATTGAAATCACGATCGCCGACACCGGCAGCGGTATCGCACCTGAGTACTTGGACAGATTGTTTGAGCCGTTCTTTACCACCAAGGAGGTTGGATACGGCACCGGTTTGGGATTGGCGGTAACGCACGCGGTGGTGCACCGCGCCGGCGGCCATATCGTGGTCGATCCGAACTATCCGCTAGGCACTCGTGTGAAGTTATTGCTACGACCAGCCACGCCAGCGCCGCTTGAGCATGACGCGTTTCGCCGTGGGCAACAATCCGCCAAGCGCATTCACCAGGATGCGACTGTCATCGTGGTGGACGACGACACGCTAATCGTCGCGATGCTGAACGAGTATCTACTCGGACAGCAATATCAAGTACGCTGCTTTTCCGATTCCCATCAGGCGCTCATGTGGATGAAAGGTCATGCCGAAGAGATTGATGTTTTGGTGTCGGACCAGACGATGCCAGGTCTTACCGGAACCGATCTCATCAAGTGCGTGCGCGAAGCGATTCCGAATTTGCCGGTAATTCTCTGCACGGGATTCAGCGATTCGGTCGACGAGAGTAATTCACGTGCGCTGGGTGTCGATTACTTCTTGCGTAAACCGTTGGAACTTGAAGCGTTGTCCTCGGCGATCGACGCGGTATTAGCGCGTCGATCCATCCACCAGGAGAATAGCTAGAACCGCGTCATGACCTTGCGCGCGAACAAGTCGATTGACGCGCTGAGTTGCTCCATTGGATGCAAGCCTTGCGGAATAATCATGAACAATTCTTGCGGATTGAAACGCGCCCGCGCGGCTTCAATCTTGCGGGTGATCGTATCGGGACTACCCACCAATAGTTCCGGGAACTGATTGCCGAACGGGATCGACCACTTTTCCCAAAACCACTTAAAATCTTCGAATTGACGCATGGCATCGGTGTCGGTGGGCGCGCACAACATCAAGCCGCCCCATGCGGCCTGCGAGCCATCCCCAATGTCATGGCCAAAACGCGCCGCTTCCGCTTGGTAATTGGCCCATAGCGTCGCGCAAAAATCGAGGTTGCCGCTCATGACGATAGGTCGTCCGCGATGACGCGCCCAGAAGAGCGCGGTGCGCATCGATGCGCCGAATCCGCCGTAGAGCTGTGGATACGGTGTTTGCAACGGTCGTGGTGCGATCCCAACTTCCGTGATCGTCATATCGGCGGCAACGCCGGCGCCCATTTCGGCGTAGGCCGCGTGCGGATGCGGATTACGCATGCCGATGGCCGGAAACTGCCAGAAATCGCCGCGGTGGTTGAAAGTTTCGTGCGTCAGCGCTTTAAGCACGACGTCGACAAACTCACTGAAGTAGGCGCGATTGCGCAAATCCTCCGCCGAGTCTTTATTCCAAGGGCCGACCGCGGCGATATCGGGTTTTACTTTGAAGTTTTCAACCCAGCGGTACTGGTAGCCCCGTACCAGGCCAAAGGCAAAGCGCCCGCGCAGCATGTGATCGAGCGTGGCGATTGTCTCCGCGGCACGCAGCGGATTATGCGCGCTCGAGACCCAACCGCAGGAAATGATCTTGAGTCGCTTGGTGTGTTGGCCCAGGAACATCGCCATCGCGGCGAGATCGTTCGACGCTTCGCAACCTTCGATCTGCAGATGATGCTCGGGATGACCAAAGCCGGCGTAGCCTAGCTCGTCGGCAAGTTGGGCAAGTGCCCCGATTTCATCCAGCATCCGCTGATAGTATTGACCGTTCAATCCGGCGCGCCCGGCCTCGAGTTCACGACGGCGACCGGTGGTGCAGTACGTAAAGAGATTGAACTCCATGCTTACCCGAGTTCTAACTCGCGATGAAACGCGTTAAGCGCCCCGCTTACGCGGATCGCTGAATTTCCGTCGGTACCCGGTAGGCACGCACAGTATTGCGCAATCGCGCGCTCGCCGAGCGGCCGCCATGTCGCACACCAGCGTTGCAAGTGATTACGATTGCCGGGCTGACCGAGGGCCATTTTGACGAGTGCAACCACCCAACGGCGATGACGCTCGGCATCACGCAATTGCGCCTGGGTCAGCAAACCGAGCAGCATGTCTTGATTGGCGCGCGCGCAATTACCTAGCTCGGAGAGGAGCAGCGCCTCGACCACGGGCTTCGCAACCAAAAAAATCGCGACAAATGCTTCCGCCCAATCCCACGCCACCAGCGCGCGTTCGAGCAATTCGCGCAAACCCTGCCAGTGCGGATCTTGTTCCCAAGACGCGCGTTCGTCTCTACCAAAGCCAGATGCCGGATAGCCGTTGGCGAGTTCGCGCGTGCGATAGGCGGTATGCGTGACCCATCGCAAGTGATCCGCCGTCGCGTAAGTCGCGCAATTGGTGATGGTGCTGGCCGGCGCCATCTGCTGCACGTAAGCGCTGCCCATTTGCAATGCGTGAAACACATAACGCGCCGGTGTATACCCGTGGGCTAGAAACCCCACCCAAGATGATTCCAGCAGTTGATCGTGACCGCGGTCGTTGAATTGATCGAACAACCCCTGTACGTAATTTTCTTGACCGTCCTGCACGAGGTTATACGTGCGGTAGATCATCTCATCCGGATCACGGAACGCATCCCAGTCCGGATGCGTGAGCGGGCTTTGGTTGCGATAACGCCGATACCATTCGGCGAGCGGGATGTTGGGATCGAGTTCGAACGGGCGCGCGGGATCCAGCGTGTGATAGTGCAAGCCGGTGGATACCACTTCGTATTCGCTGGGGCGCCGCCGTGCCCCGGTCGTGAGGTAGGACCAGGTTTTGAGCGGTTTGTCGTCGCCAGTGTCGCTCATGCGTAGCCTCAAAATTTTTGCGTGAAGTAGAAACGAAATTGTTGTGAGCCGGTCTCGATTCGGCCGGCAAAGGAACTCAAATTAATCTCAAGTTCTTGCATATGGAACGGCCGGCCGAGGCATTCTTCCATGGTGGCGCGGGTGATGATGAGCTCACTGTCGGTGTGGATGCGTAAGTATGCATTCATGTCCTCAACGACAATTTCCTTGCCCGGATTATCGATGACCACGGCTTCTCTAACGGCCTCCGCGACTTCGCCTGAGCGCATCACCGGCCCCACGCGATTATTC
>CAZKRY010000002.1:0-390778 GCA_964555355.1 uncultured Klebsiella sp. | reverse complement strand
TTCACACGGCAGGGGTCGTAGGTTCGATCCCTACATCGCCCACCAATCAAATCACTAAGTTATGTAGGTGCAATCCTTCTTCCGAGCGCACGTACGGAACAGGTGCGGAAACGCCATCCCTAATTTCCCGCCAAAAATCCCTCGTTCTTCTCGTTATATGTTGGTGTTTCGCGCCGTCGCGGCCCATAGGTTAGAAACGCCGTAGTCTTAAGCCGGCGCGCAATTTTCAAGGTACCTTGTTTCTGTGCTGCTCGACCAAACGCAACGCGCCCTAATCGTTGCTGCCGAGCCGATGCAGCCGGCGTGCCTGGGATGTTGATTGAAGCGGGTGACGATGACGTACTGCATAAACAGCAAATTCTGATCGTCGAGTTTAAGGCCACCGGATATTCTGAAAAGTACCAAACTGGCGACGTGCATTCCGAGCATTAGCGCGAGGGTCGAGCGGTAACAATCGACCCCGAGGAGTCTCACGTGAGCGTCCGCTATCCCGCCATCAATTATTCGCTAAAGCCATTACGACTGGCTTTGTGCGGCCAGTGGTGTAGCGGGGTAAAAAGGACCGTTACGTCTCTGCTACTATCTAGCCCGACGCCAATTACGCGAGTTGAAAATCGAGGACTCGGAAAGGCAAGTGTTTCACCCGCATTGTCTTCCACTAGCAAATCGTACCAAATTGACTTGCAGCGGATTCGGATGAAGTTGAATTTAACTTTGCTTTTATGCGTGCTGTAAGTTCCACCGTCGCACTATTAGCTATCGTTGCGGCAGCGATTTATTCATCGCGCACTTTTGCTGCGGATTTCCCAGAAGGCTACGTGGCCCGGCTTCTTTCAACAGCCAGGCATGAAGTTGTGGTTGATCCAACTAAGATCGAACAGGGTAAGCACGTAATGGTCAAATTTCTTGATCGCGCCGTTTACGTGTATAGACGAACTGATGCTGAGATCACTCGACTTCGATCGATAGACTCGAAGTCCTTAGTTGATGCGGACGATAGTAATATTCGCGCGGCTATTCGGGCGGAATATTTGTCGTCTATCTCAGTTGTATGGGCGAGACTAAGACAGTTTGCAAAACCAATAGCTCAAGCTAAACCCTATCGCTCGCTCGATCCAAGATATCTAGTAATTGCAGATTGGAGCCCAGAATCAGGGTGCGCATTATCGGTATTGCATGAAGGTGAAAAACCTAAAGAGGACGTGCGCTTTCACGATCCCTGTACGAATGCCCGATTTGACGCCGCTGGTCGGATATTCGTTGGGAAACTTAGAACGCCAAACGGCGAACGATCAGCGAGATTCAATATTGCTATTCCGCCCTACGAAATCTTGGAAGACGGTCAAATCTCCCTTGGCGTTTCTGGTGATCGCGAGATCCCAGAAGTGTCTCTGACACCATCCGAAATGTATCCTGATTCGCGACCCACGAAAATTCTAATCGCGGCTGCCGCACACAACGACATCGATATGGCGAGGAAGGCGCTTTCCGATGGAGCTTCAGTAAATTATTTTGCCATCGGCGAAGGATGCCCGATAAATGCAGCGGTAATCGGTGGCTCGTTGGAACTCGTGAGAATGCTGGTTGCACACGGCGCAAAGCCCACAGATCAAACAATACCGATAGCTGAATCGTTGGGAAGAAACGACTTAATTCAGTATCTGCGTGAAGTGTTCAAATAACCATGCGCAGTACGGAGTTTGTTGATAAGAGTGACGGCTTACAAGCAAAGAATTTCGATCCGTAAGTGACCGCAGTTGGCCGACAGGAGAATTATGCCACGCAGCAAAGCAGATTACTTTTGATACTGGGTATCCAACGATCTAAGGGCGGGTCTGACCAATACAACGTGGCGCGAGCCCAAAATTGAGCTTTACATCGTTCGCAATCCAGCTGGCAGTGCGAAGCGAAGAGATTGGTGTGCGCCTACGATAACTTCTTCGAGGCCGTTTACTCCCTAGGCCATCGATATATTTCCAAGGGATAGGCGAAGGGCTTTTTCCTCTTTGACACCTGCTCCATGTCCTGCATCAGCCACGAGCCCAAATTGATTTCACCGGCTTCGTAATGCGCTTTGGCCTGCGCCGACATGTCGACTAACTGCGCATAGCGCGCCTTGCCGAACTTGTTATGTAGATACTCCAGACTTCGGGTAAGACTGATCCAACCCTCGTCATAAGTCTGAAACTCGGTCGGATAACTGTTGTTATTGCAATTGATTTGTAGGTATATCAAACCGTCGACCAACTCGCGCAAAGTTTTGCTAATTTTAATCATTCCATCGGCTCTGATTTTTCAATCCAATGAGGGCTATCGTAGCGCGCGGACCGGACGAGATCTTTGGGGAACCTGACGAGATCTTTGGGGAACCTCTGGTGTCAGAGCTTGCCTTTTGCCTCTAAGTCCTGTGGCTGCCGCGTGAAAATAACGCGATCAGGTCTATTCCGGAGCTCTATTCAGAGCTTCCACTATTTTGGATGACCGATTCATGTGCCACTGAACGCTGCCGCGCACTGATGACAGGCAAAAGGCAAGCTCTGACACCGAAGCTGGACACCGAAGCTGCCGCGCCGGAAGTGGAATGCATCGCGAAGGGCAAGGCGCATAAGAAGTACGAGTTCGGCGTGAAGGTGAGTGTGGCGACGGGGACGCGGTCGAACTTCGTAGTGGGAATGCGAAGTCTGCCAGGCAATCCGTATGACGGACATACGTTGGCGGATTCTCTTGACCAAGTGGCGAGGCTCACGGGGCAACGACCGACGGAATGTTTTGTTGACCGGGGTTATCGAGGACACGACGAGACTAAGACGACCGTGGTGATTGCGGGCCAGCGAGGGAGGGATGACGCCGCGTTTGAAACGGTTGCTAAAGCGCCGTAATGCGATTGAGCCGGTGATAGGTCATATGAAGAATGACGGCCGACTCGACCGCAATTATCTGAAGGGTACGGCAGGTGATGTGATGAATGCGCTGCTGGTGGGCGCTGGCCACAACCTGCGCCTCATCCTTCGGAAGCTGCGGCTTCTTTTTGCCGCCAGGGTCGAGGCCGTTTTCGATGGCCCAAATCCATTGGCAGCGAAGGTGCCGGAATATGCCGCCTAAAAGTGACTTTTTCAGGGACGACTATTTAGTTTCAATGCAGTTAGGCCGACGCGATGCTCGTGCGCCGCGTCGGCCGTTCTTTACAGGCATCGGTGTGTTGTAAGCATTGGTGACCAAGCGTTCAAACGTCTCTTGGTGGCTGGACCCTTTACGCCTGGTTAGTTTCAAAAACTGTTCCTTCACTTCCGGATCAAGCAGCACACAGAACCGCTCTAGCTCACCGGTCTCGCGTAGTTTCTGGCGATAAGCGGCTTGTCGTTCGGCGTTTGTTTTAACCATCTGCCTATTTCTACGTCATGCGCGTAACGAAGCGCAGTCGTTACGGCGTAACGTGTCAAACAAGCGCGTGGCTAACCATCAGCCGATACGCTCGGTTTGAGCGACGCAACGCATAATGTTACGCGTTGCTCTTAAAGTGAAACTTCAAAAAACACCTTTAAATAAATAGTCGGCAACTAATATCTAAGCTTTTTCAAGGGAATACAGTATCTTGTGGTTAAAACTTTATTGCACCCTCGCTATTGTGGTGTTATACAAATAGGGCCTTTTAAAAAGAAAAACCGCCGTTAAAGGCGGTTTAGGGTTTCTTCAGTTCGGTGCGCCTGTAGCTCATTTGGATAGAGCAGCAAGGTCGTATTTGCGGGTAGTAGGTTCGAATCCTACCAGGCGCGCCATTTTATAAGTATTCGGTTTGAGTATCGGCCAGTGCCGTAACTCCTGAAAATCGAAGAACAAACTCGAAGTTATCCACAGTTCGTTCACTATATGTGGTAGCGCGGACATTAATCAGGCCGAGATCGGGTGTCAACGGGAAATTCGCGCTTTTGGTCAAATCGTGCACAAATTGGCCGCCACCGGCGCAAAACGGCCGAGCACTGGCAAGCTGACGGCCTTCAGCCTCTAGTCGCCCAGCCTTCTCCCTAAACGGGCGTAGTTTTTATACCACCGGGCGTCAGGTTCGCACGTCAGCGCGGCGAACTCTCTCCCGCAGCGATATCACTCGTGCGGCAATCTCACGCGTCCCTTTTGCGTTTATATCGACAACGTATTTCGGGACATAAATGGACGCCTGCGTTGAGTCAAGCACTCGTTCTCAGATGATTCTTGTGTAGTGCGATAAAAAGAGCGGTTCACCGTTCGTGCTAATGCAGGACACCCATTGTTCCCGCTGACTGAAAACTAAGCCATTTCCGATAGCGCGGCTGAGAGCACACGGCTAAGACTTTGAACGAGCAGCTATCGGACTACGCGCTTTTGCCTTGACTCAAGGATCAGTCAGGCTATAGTCTGGTCAGTATGACTAGTTTTACAGACGATAAAAACGTAAACCCAGCCGCCCGGCCTCGCGGCCGGTCCGGATACTGGCCGCTGCAGGATGCCAAAGCGAAGTTCAGCGAGCTGGTCCGTAAGGCCCGAAATGAGGGCCCTCAGCACGTTACCGTTCACGGGCGCGATGAAGTCGTGGTGATCGCCGCTGAAGAATATCGCCGGTTAAGCGGCGAGCTCACCGGCGCGGCGTTGATCGCAGCCATTCAGACGTCGCCTTATCGTGATACTGAGATAGCGCCGGACCGCGGTCCCTCGCCCGTACGCGATGTTACGCTGTGACAGACTGGCTCCTCGACACCAACGTCCTGTCCGAGCTTCGTCGACCAAAACCTGAACCTAACGTGGTGGCCTTCATCGCCGCACAGCCGCTTGAGCGCTTGTTCGTGAGTGCGGTGACGTTCGCCGAGATTAGGTTCGGCATTGAGCTGTTGAGTGATTTCCATTGGCGTGCCGAACTCACGGACTGGCTTATCCACAAACTACGTCTGATGTTCGAACAACGAACGCTCGCGATCAGTGAAGATGTGATGTTTAAGTAGCGCTTGCTGGTCGAGGAAGGGCGAAAAGCCGGACATACGTTCTCTCAGCCGGATCTCATCATCGCCGCTACTGCGCTCCATCATGGGTTAACCGCGGTCTCCCGAGATATCACGCAGTACTCACGTGCAAACGTTCCGGTATTTAACCCCTGGACCAAGCCAAGAGAAACATTGACATAAGCGCCGCGACATCGCGCCAACATTACCAGCGCCTTCAGCGCGTTAATGTGAAACACCGTTGTCCTAAATTGGTCTGCAATTTGAAGGTCAGCAGCCAAGGCATACCGCCGCGCCATGCTCCGAGACACGCCCGCGGTGGCGTCAGAACGCCGCGTGCCAAGCGACGAGGGTAAGGATTTCCGACAGACGCTTCGGCGTCGAGAGTCTAAGCTGAACCAATCACAGGTCGGTGGAAAGGCGAGGACTAACCATGAGCGCACAACTTGAGACGGTCTCCGAAGCTGACAACGAAACCATTCCCGTGCTTGATGTTGGTGCTTTTCTGAGGGGCGAACCGGGCGCGTTGACGAAGTTGGCATCCGAACTACGCCAGGCGCTGGAAGAGACTGGCTTCTTCTTCACCGTCAATCATTCCGTCCCGCTAGCGTTGATCGATCGCACCTTCCGGGAGACCGCACGCTTCCACGCGCTGCCCAAGGCAGAGAAGATGAAGGTCGCGATCAATGATGCGCACGTCGGCTATATGGACAACGAAGGGGAGTTGCCGCGCACGTCGCCGTACTACACGGGTACCTTAAAACCCGACGTCGGTGAAGCGTTCTTCATCAAGCGCGAAATTGCGCCGTTCTCGCTGCCAACGCAGAACCAATGGCCGGACAATCTAGCGGGGTTCCGCTCTACGCTCAATGAATATTTCGAATCGACGGAAGCGTTTTTTCGACAGATGCTGCCAGTCTTCGCGACCGCGCTCGAATTGCCCGCGAATTATTTCGACTCGTCTTTTGGTCGATATGATGCCCTATCGGTTTTACGCGTCGCGCATTTTCCAGCGGATCCTCTGGAACCTGATCAGTTTAATGTCGGACCGCATACCGACAGTTCGTTTGTAACCCTTCTGGCAACTTCCCGTGTACCGGGCCTGCAAATACTCGGCCGCGCCGGCCGGTGGTTTCCGGCACCGCCGATCCCGGGCTCTATCTTGTTTAATTCCGGCGACATGTTGACGCGCTGGACGAATGGACGGTTTCTCTCGACGCCGCACCGCGTGCTGAACCGCTCGGGACTAGATCGCTATTCCATTCCCCTGTTCGTACATCCGAACCCAGACTTCGAAATTAGATGCCTTCCCACCTGCACTGGGCCGGACAATCCGCCCAAGCATCCTCCCATTACGTCTCAGGCTTATCTCGAATGGTTTATGAGCGAGAATTTCAAACACGCTGCGAAGCCCCGCCTAGCGACGTAGCGACCAAGCTTGTCGAAGCGAGATTTTGGTTACGCCGCTCGCCTTGCGCGCGATCATCATTGAAGAGGTCAATGATGATCGCGTGCTCAAGCGGTTTCTGTCGTTAAGTATCGCGCAAGCGTACTGGCCAGCGCGGCGCTCGTCACCGGCTTCGCAAGGTAGGCATCCATGCCCGCGTCTAGACACCGTTGCTGATCCTCCATCAGTACGTTCGCCGTTAATGCGATGATTGGAATTCGTGACTGGGCAGAAGTCGATGCACGAATCATTGAGGCGGCTTTGTAGCCGTCCATCGTCGGCATCTGGCAATCCATCAGCACCAAATCGAATGGCTGCGATTCCACTGCTTGCACCGCCTGTGCACCGTCATCGACCACCGTTACAGTCATGCCAAGGCGCTCGAGCATTGCGCTGACCACCAGCTGATTTACCTCATTGTCTTCGGCAACCAGAATGCGCGCCGCGCGCGGCCCGGACCACGGCTCGGCTGGCGGTGGACTCGTAGCGTTAGTGTTCGCGCTATCGCTCATTTCAAGTGCGGGGAGCAAAGGCAGATCAAACCAAAATTTGCTACCCGTACCAGGTTCGCTTTGCACCTGTATTTCGCCACCCATCAGCTCGACTAAGTGTTTACAGATAACAAGCCCCAGTCCGGAGCCGCCGAACCGCCGCGTCGTGGAGGCATCGGCCTGACTGAAGCGTTGAAACAACAGCGCCAATTGTTCGGGCGACATTCCGATCCCGGTGTCCTGAACCTGTACTCGTATCCACTGGCGTGGGTCGTCTACGGGGCCGTCGATACGTGAACTGCTAAGTGTGATTGTTCCACTGTCGGTGAATTTCAACGCATTGCCCAACAGATTGGTTACGACTTGCCGTATTCGCGTGGGATCGCCGCTCACCGGCGGTAGGGTCGCCAGGTCAAAGTTCGTGACTAAGTTGGTACCGCGCGCCGAGGCGAGCTCTCGGTAGACGCCTGCGGTACCGGTCAGGAGTTGGATCGGATCAAAGTTCACGCGTTCAATCGAAACCTTGCCTTCTTCGATTTTCGACAGATCCAGAATGTCGCCAAGAAGCTCATGCAGCGCATGCGCGGCTGTTGAAATGGCCTGGACGTAGCGCGCTTGATCCGGATCGAGTCGTGAATTTTTTAGTAGCTCCGACATCCCGAGGATGCCGTTCATCGGGGTGCGGATCTCGTGGCTCATGTTGGCCAAGAAACGACTCTTGGCGCTGCTGGCTTCCACCGCGGCCAGACGCGCCTTTTCACGCTCGGCGGCCATCGAGTCGCTTTGCAAACGCAGGCGCGTCATTTCTGTCCAGCTCTGATTACTCCGCCAACTCTCTTGAGCTAAAACGATGCCGTAGATTAAGAGGCTGCCCAAAGTAATCCATGCGCCGTCGTAACCGTCCCAGAGGGCAAAACACATCATGGGCAGCAACATGGACACAAAATTGATGACTGCCGTGCGGAAACTGCTGATCAGCACGAACACGCCAATCGCCATGATACTGAGCACGCTCGCAAACAATAACGCACCCAACATAGTGGACATGGTGGCCGGCACGAAAACCACGGAAATGACGCTCCAACACAGATTGTCCACCACAATCAGCGTTTCAAATCGGGTCCGCCAATAGCCGATGCGCGCGGCGCGCTGTTCGTCGCGTTCGTAACGATGCGTCTCCCACGTACGCAAGGCGCCGATACTCACGCGTGCAATCACCCAGCCGATGACCCAGGCCGGCGCCACCAAGCCCCACATGGCGTATCCAATCAACAATGAAAACACGACAGCCCCAACCTGCGGCAACGGCGCCAGGCGATAAATCGTGCTGATGCGTTCGACCGCGATTTGGGCTTCGATTTCCTGCGGAGTAGTGAATGCAGGGGCGAGCGACGGCGTCATCGTAATCCGTTCTGGAAAGTGGGGATGAGGGACACCAAGCGCATTTCGGTAGCCCGGCGCCTATCCTGAGAGCCGCGGGGATGCGTTACGAGCGCGCGCGAGCACTAGCGAAATAAGTTTTTGAATATCCATTGGTTGATGGTATCGAATTCCGTGGAGTGTGGTGTGCGGTGATGATCAGGCGGGAACTTGCAACGGGATTGGAGAGACAAATACTTGCGCCTCCGTCAGTAATAAGCGATAGGCCCCTTTGCGTATTTTCTGAAGGAGAGTAGCGTGATGGCTAGAAAATACCGCCATGATTGGCGGTCGGGCATTAGTGTGCTCAATCTCATACGGCAAGGTAGGCATTGTTCCGAGCGTGAGTAAAAATTTAACGCCTAAGGCGCTCGGCAATGCGTAAAACTTTCTGCACAAGTCAGACAAATAACGAGGACTCATTCGGTGAGTAACTATAAAGAAACGAATTCCACGTTGGACTGGGAGCACCTAGATTCCCGCATCGATCATAACGCCGGATTAATCTTGTTTCGCAAGCGCATTGATCGACTGCGCAATCCGCGCAACGATCAGGTCTTTGAACGCTTGGTGCTGGAGTCAGTCGATTGGGTCAACATGGTCGCGCTCGACCGGAACCGCCGTTGCGTGATGATTCGGCAATATCGCTTTGGCGTTGGGTACAGCACATTAGAAACCCCCGGCGGCATGGTCGATCCGGGCGAAGACTCGCTCACCGCGGCGAAGCGCGAGCTCCTTGAGGAAACCGGCTATGCCTCAAACAAATGGTCGTACCTCGGCGCGGTGGAGCCGAACCCGGCGGTGCACAACCATCTCTGCCATCACTGGCTCGCGGAAGATGTCGAGCTTGTGCAAGAACAAGATCAGGGCGAGGGCGAGCTGATTGCGGTGGAACTCATGTCGGAAGGGTGCGTGCGTGCCGCGGTTCAGTCCGGTGAGCTGAAACATGCGCTCGCATTATCCGCACTGGCGCGCGTGTACGCGTTGTGGCCATTGCCGTTTCGTCATGCTTAATCCGCGCTGCGGAGATTCAACAAGTGTCTAACGCCAGAGGCATTGCGTATGGAAATTAATGTTGAGAGTGTGGTTGCCGAAGTTAGCGCAGCCTTTTGGCGTTATGTTGCCGCTATCAATGCAAACGATATGGATGAGGTCAGTGAGCTTTTCTGGGATAGCGAGTACACGTTGCGCTACGGCGCTGCGGAAAATCTCTACGGCAAAGCCGCGATCGTGCAATTTCGCAACGGCCAGCGCGGTAAAGGACTGACAATCGATATCACCCGCCTGGTGATCACCACCTTCGGGCAGGATTGCGCCACCGCCAACTGCGAGATGATAAGGAGCGATACCGGCCGCGGTGGTCGCATGAGTCATACCTGGATCCGCTGTGATGCCGGTTGGCGGATCGTCGCGGCGCACGTTTCCGCCAATCCGGCCGCTTGAGCAAGAAAGCTCGATACCTACAGCTGCCCGTCGTGCGGTTTCAGCGCTGGTCGTCAGATTTATCCCATCCGCCAAGGCCGTGACGAACCGATTTTGTAATCAGGTGGTTTGTGGCTTGCAATTCGCGGTGCGAGGGGATTTACTAAGATTGACCTAACCTCGAGGTTTTTGCGATGCGCACTCGCCTGGTCAATAAGCAGTGGTCTGAAAAATATCCCAATGTCGGTAAAGGTCCGGTTGCAACCGAGCCGTATTTGTCCGCTGACTTCTACGAGCGCGAGCGTGAGCAAATCTTCCGCCGGCATTGGATCAACATGGGCCGTGTCGATGAAATCCCGCGACCCGGCGACTACTTCGTGCGCGATTTCGTGGTGTGCAAAACTTCTATCCTTATCGTGCGCGGCAAGGACCACAAGGTTCGCGCGTTCCATAATACGTGCCCGCATCGCGGTAACACGCTAGTCATGAACGAGCGTGGTCAATGTCCGGGGCGCTTCGGCTGCAATTTCCACAGTTGGGCTTTTACGCCCGAAGGTGAACTTGCATACGTGCCCGATGAAGATAATTTCTTTGATCTGGACAAACGCAAGTACGGTCTGACGCCCATTCACTGTGACGTATGGGAAGGATTTATCTTCATTAATCTCGCGCCTGCGCCGCGCGAGACGTTGCGCGAATTTCTGGGCGGCGTCGCGACTCAATTGGATGGCGCTCCGTTCCACGAGATGCGATTGCTGAAAACCTACAAGGTTGAGGAGCGCGCGAACTGGAAAGTTGGGCTCGATGCCCAGAACGAGCTTTATCACCTGCCGTTTCAGCACCGATACACCATCGGTAATGCGTTCATGCTGAAGGACAACAAGTTCTGTCGCTTCTCCGATGTTAATCTCCACAACTACCACAGTGTGTGGTCGTGCGAGTTCAATCCAAACTATCAACCGTTGCCCACCGAAGCGGTGCTCGCACGCATGGATAGCGCCCTAAAGTCAGTGCGCATTAATCAACGCATTGGGGATTTTGACTGGTACTTAATTTTCCCGAATATGGCGCTGATTCTGTTCAAATCGGTGTCGACCGACTATTTCATCACCTACAACTTCTGGCCGCTCAGTGTCGATCGCACGATATGGGAAATGCGCTATCACTTTCCGCCCGCTGAGAACGTCGGGCAGCGACTTGACCAAGAAGCCACCATCGGGCGTATTCGAGACACTTTGATGGAAGATGCTTTTCAGCACGAACAGATTCAAAAGGGACTCGAATCACGCGCGCGGCCAGATATGGTGATGCAGGATGAGGAGATTACCATTCGGTACTTTCACGAGACGCTAGAGCGTGAGATGGCGCGCACATGAGCACTAACTTGCTACCCCAAACATTTCGCGAGCTCGAGCCCTATCTGGATTGGGCATTGCCCACGGAGCGCGAGCGCGTCGCCAAGCGCGTCGCTAGCCCAATGCACGAAATTACGGAGTTCCACGCGGCGATCACCCGGCGGCTTGAAGAGATCATCGTCTATCTCAATCAGTACCCCTACGCGGAATTGCCGCCTGACGGACGGCGCTTGTGTGATATGGCGTTATCGCTTGTGGAAGTATTTCCGTTGGTGGAGATGTACAAAGATCCGGCCAACTTATACATGATCGAAGCGTCTCGCTTCGTCTCCTACGAATAACCGTTAATAACTTTTGAGTTTCACCCCGTGGCACATTCTTTAAGCGGTAAGACAGCCTTAATTACGGGCGGCGGCTCTGGCATCGGCCGCGCCACCGCGCTCGCCTTTGCCCGCGTCGGCGCCAACGTCGTCGTGGCGGATGTGGATCGGAAGGGGAGCGAAGAAACCATCGCCCAGATCGTGGCAGCGGGTGGGCGTGGATGTTTCATCGTCGCCGATGTCTCGCGCGCCGCCGATGTGCAGGCGCTAATCGAGCAGTCGGTCGCGCAGTACGGAAGCCTCGATTGCGCGTTCAATAATGCCGGCATTCAGGGTGAATTGAGTTCAACCGCCGAGTGCAGCGAAGAGAACTGGGACCGCATCACAGGCATCAACCTCAAAGGCGTGTGGCTATCGATGAAGTACGAACTCGCGCAGATGCTGCGACAGGGCTCAGGTGCCATCGTTAATTGCGCATCGAACTTCGGCCTTGTCGGTTCGGTCAATATGCCGGCTTACTCGGCGGCCAAGCACGGCGTCATTGGTCTCACCAAAACCGCCGCGCTCGAGAATGCAAAAACCGGTGTGCGTATCAACGCGGTATGCCCGGGACCGGTCCAAACCCCGCTGGTCGATCGCATCGTGGCGCGCCAACCCGAGATCGTCGCCGCCATCGAGGCACGTGAGCCGGTCGGACGAATGGGTCGCCCAGATGAGATCGCGTCCGCAGTGGTCTGGCTGTGTTCCGCGGAAGCCAGTTTCGTCGTCGGCTCGGCGTTGCCGGTTGACGGTGGTTTCGTTGCCCAGTAGTCGCCGTTACCGAGGAGAGCACGCATGATCGTTCAGAATGCCGCCGCACCCGAGGCCGAGCACTTCGTCATCACGATGGATGAGCACACCGCGTTTGCGGCGCAACTTGCATTGGCATTCGGCAACGACCGGTTCGAGCCCATTGCGCCGCGCACGTTGATGCTGCACGTTGTGCAGTATCACGATGCCGGTTGGCGCGTACTGGATGCGAGCGCGCCGCGCGATCCCACGACCGGGCTGCCGTACCATCTGGTTAAAACGCCTTTTTCGCGAATCGTCGAGACCAGTACCGCGTCGGCCGATTTTAATACCGAGCGTCACGCCTTCTGCGGACTCTTATCCAGCATGCATGTGTGGGGACTGTACAACGGCCGCTACGGCATGTCCGATAAAGTGCTATTGAACGATCTCGCGGCCGAGAATCGCGCGGTGGTCGATGGCATGTTGGCCGCGGAGTCGGCGCGCCAGGAGCGTTTACGCGCCGAGCTTGCGGCGGATCCGACCACCGCTGCCTGGGTTGAACCCGCACGGCTCATGCAGAACTACAAGCAATTGCAGTTCTTCGACACGCTAGCCCTGTATTTCAACTGCATGCCGGAAGGTGCGCGTGGTCCGGCGTGGTTCACGCATGTGCCGTTCGATGCGGTGTCCGATACGCAAGTCCACATCGAGCCACGCGATCAAGGCTGTTATGCGTTCGATCCTTTTCCGTTCGCGGAAGACGGCATTGAAGTGACTTTCACCGGTCGTTACCTCGCGCCGGTGGCGGGCGGTGACAATGTGCGTGAAGCGCTTGGACGATTACCGACGCGGTGTCAGACCGTGCGGCTGATGGCGCGCCACTAACAGGTCGCTTGTCATCCCTCACGCCGGCAGGCGTTCGATGAAGGCGTGCAGGCTCGCCAGGTTGTGCGCGCTGAGGAATTCATCGAGATAAGGCCGCGCGGTCGCCATACCGAGCGCGAGCGGTTCATATGCTGGATCGCCTTTTAGCGGATTCAACCAAAGAATCGCGCGGGAACGAGCGGCGAGCCGCGCCATCTCACGGTCAAGGAGCGCGATGTCGCCGGTGTCCCATCCATCACTCATGATGACCACCGTGGTGCGCGCGGTAACGGCCTGCGCATATTCCTCGTTTAGACTCTCGATGGCGCGGCCGATTTTGGTGCCCCCGGCCCAACCGGTGTAATGCTTGGCCGCGCGCTCCAGCATGGCACGAAAGGTTTTCGCGCGTAGATAGGGTGTTAGGCGTTGCAGGTCGGTACTAAAGGCGAACACTTCGAGTTTGAGGCGGCGATTCTTTTGAAGGAGATAAAGCAGGTTGAGCAGAAAGCTGCTGTATATCTCCATGGAGCCGCTGACATCGACCACCACGGTCAGCCGCGTATGGGTGCGTTCGCGTCGGCGGTGGCGCCAGTCGAAAATATCGCCATCGGTCGCGACACTGCGGCGCACGCTCGCCCGCAAATCAAGGTATTTGCCGCGTTTGGATGAGCGCAGCTTGCGCTTCGCATCAACGGCATACTGACGCGCGATGCGCTTGAGCTCGGCGATGACAATGGGGAGATCTCGCTCTTCGAGCATCGCGAAATCCTGGATACTGTCTGCTTCCGTTATCGAGTATCCGGCGGCGTCGGTACTTGTGCTGTCCTCGTCATTATTTTCACCATCGCCCGCCATGCGCACTTGTCGGGTGGTGATGAGCGGTTGCGGCGGCGCCTCGTCATCGCCACCGCGCTTGGGCGGCGCGAGCGGATCAAGATAGCGTTCCAGAAACGTGGCGAATAAGCGTGAGAGCCGATAGCGATCGTCTCTACGGTTGACCAGCGTCAAGCGATAGATGCGTAACAAATCACTGTGCCGCACCGCGCGCATTCGCGTGAGCGCCTGCATACAGGCGACGGTTTGCAGGGTGCCTAGCGCGAACCCATGCGTGCGCAGGAAACCGAACAGCCGCAGCGAGAAATCGATGCTCGTCTCGTGCGATTCAAAGGCTGTGCTCACCGGCTACTTTCGCCAACAAAGGAGCGATGAGCTCGCGCTTGAAGCGCAAGATGTCTTGGTGATCTTTCAACAGACAGCCGATAGTGTTCTCGACCGCGCGGCGCTCGAGCGTACTGATGCCGAGACTCAACAACGCGCGAGTCCAGTCGATTGCCTCTGATAATCCCGGAACCTTGTTGAGTTTATACGCGCGGAGCGCCTGCACCAGGCTCGCGGCCTGCGCGGCCAGCGCACGATTTACCTGCGGCACCTTGAGCCGGATGACTTCAAGCTCCTTTTCGAAACTCGGATAATCGAGCCATAGATACAGGCAACGGCGACGCAGCGCATCGGATAGTTCACGCGTACGATTGGAAGTCAGCACGATGCGTGGCGTCGAGCGCGCTTTCAAAACGCCCATTTCCGGGATCGTCAGCTGATACTCGGCGAGCGTCTCGAGCAACAGTGCTTCGAATTCTTCATCCGCGCGATCGATTTCGTCCAGCAGCAAGACCACGGAGCGTGGCGCGAGTAGCGCCTTCGACAGCGGCCGGTAGGAGAGATATTCCTCGGTGTAGAAATCAGCGAGTGAAAGTGCCGCGCGGTCGCGCACTTCATGTAGACGCAGACTCAGGATTTGCTTTTGATAGTTCCACTCATAGAGCGCGGCGTTGAAATCAAGACCTTCATAACACTGCAGGCGCACGAGTTCGGTCTGCTTCAGGCGGGCGAGCACCCGCGCAATTTCGGTTTTGCCGACACCGGCTTCGCCTTCGATCAAAAGCGGTTTGTCGAGCGTCTCGGCGAGATACAGCGCGGTGGCAATCTCTTCGTCGCCAACATAACCTTCGGCACGCAGCGCCGCCAATGAGGATTGATGATCGTCAAGCATGGTGCCGCTCTCGTATTCGCAGGCGATGCATTAGGGGCGCACACCCGCGCGCCGGAGCATGTCCGTTACCATTTGTGGCCCGATTGGCGTTGCCATCGGCACGAGATTACCGTAGTCGGACAAGGCGTCGGCTACGGCATTGGCAAGGGCGACGTGGACGGACAACATCGCGGATTCGCCCGCGCCTTTGAATCCGCCTTCCGTGACCGGTGAAGGCGTGACCACATGATGACACTCGATGTCCGGTAGCGTCATCGCATTGGGGATCAAAAAATCCATGAAAGAAGCATTCCGGAGCTGACCGTTCTCGTCGTAATCAAGGTGCTCAAGCAGCGCCATGCCGATGCCTTGCGACACGCCACCGCGCATCTGACCATCGACAATCTTGGGGTTGATCATATTGCCGCAGTCTTCAACCGCGACGATGCGTTTGATATCCAGCAAACCAGTTTCGGGATCGAGTTCGATCTCAACCGCGTGCGATCCGCTCGCATAGGCCGCAGGCGGATCGTAGTGGCGCGTGGCGCTCAATGTCGGTTCGACTTCGTTCTCGTCCGGCCGCCGGAAACGATCGAAATACGTAATATGCGCAATTTCGGCCACCGTCATACTGCGCGCGGGCGACCCTTTGACAAATATCTTGCCGTTATCAACCGTTAAATCGCCGGCGTTGGCCTCCATGACATGGGCGGCAATCTTCAGCATCTTGTTGCGCACATCGGTCGCCGCGCGAATGACGGTACCGCCGCCGATGACCGCGCTACGGCTCGCGAAGGTACCCATGCCGTAGGCGCCCGTCGCGGTATCGCCGTCGAGCACAATGACGTCGTCGATCGGAACGCCGAGTGTTTCGGCCGCCACCTGTGCTAGCGTTGTCTTCAAGCCTTGACCGTGACTGAATTGGCCGCTGCGCACCGTGACTTTGCCGCCGGGATCGATTTCAACCGTCGTTGTATCGTGCAAGGTTGCCGCAAAACCGCTTTGCTCCGCCGTGCGACTCCCCCAGTTGGTTGGTTCGACAAAAAAGGACACGCCGATCCCGCGCAGCTTGCCGCTCGACAGCCGGCGCGGTCCCGCTTTCAATTTTCGGTAGTCGCACTCGGCGAGGCAGGTGTCGAGAACCTTATGAAAATCACCACTGTCGTAGACCTGGTTGGTGATTGAGGTATACGGGAATTCATCTTTGTGCACGAAATTGCGGTAGTAGACATCGGTATTGTCGAGTCCGAGTTCGCGCGCCGCTTTGGTCAGCGCTACTTCGCGCGCATAACACGCGGCCGACCAGCCGACGCCGCGATATCCGCCCGTCGACATCTTGTTGGTGACGACGCAGAGCGTTTCGTAGTGTAGCGCCGGAATTTTGTACGCACCCGGTAGACCCGTGTTACCGACAATGGGTTCGATGAGGCCGGTCCAAGGAAAGGCCGAGTAGGCACCGGAGTCACCGATGTTCTTCATCTTCATGCCGAGGATGGCGCCATCCTTGGCTAGCGCGACTTCGATATGCATGGTGTTTTGCTTGGCGTGTGTGGCCGCCAACAAATGCTCGCGCCGGTCTTCGATCCATTTCACGGGTTTGCGTAGCTTGCGGGTGATCCAGGGCAGGATGAACTCTTCTGCGAAGAAGTGCGCCTTTTGCCCGAAGCCGCCGCCGACGGTGGGTGCGATAACCCGGATGATTTGCTCGGGGATGCTGAGAATATTCGAAATATAGGTACGCAACGGGTAGGGCATCTGGGTCGACGACCACACCGTAAGCGTCTCGTCCCAACCCCAATGAGCGAGCACGCCACGCGTCTCCATCGGCGCCGCCGAGGTGCGCCCACTACGCACACATTCGCGCACCACCACGGCCGCATCGCGAAACGCGCCTTCGATATCGCCCTGTGTGTACGAATCCATGTAATAAACATTGGTGCCGAGTTCCTCGTGCAGCAGCACCGCGCCGTCCTTCATCGCATCTTCCGGATCGTTTAGCGCGGGTAGTGACTCGTATTCAACTTCGATCAGATCGACAATGTCCTCGGCGTCATATCGGCTCTCGGCAACCACCGCGGCAATAATCTCACCGACATACCGCACCTTCTCCTGCGCGATGAATTGCATTTTGACCGGCTTCATCGTGCCGCGCGTGTTGGGCAAAAATGTGGTCGTCGTGACCGTGTACTCTTGGCCCGTGATAATGTCGACGCAGGCCGGATGTTGGCGCGCCTTACTGATATCAACATTGGCCAGGCGGGCGTGCGCGTGCGTGCTGCGTAGAAATGCGACGTTCAACGTGCCGGGTAATGGGATATCGTCGACGTATCTGGCGCGCCCCATCAAGATTTGCGGGTCTTCGCTGCGCTTGCGCGGCACCCCAATATATTTGGTGACCCCGGACATGACCTTGCTTTCAGCCATCGTGGTGCTCCTTATGTGTTTGCGCCGGCGGCCGCGGCGGCAACCACCGAATCGATGATCTCGTGATAACCGGTGCATCGGCACAGATGACCTGACAGGGCTTCGCGGATCTCCTCGCGCGTCGGTCGTGGATTCTCGACGAGAAACGATTTCATGCTCATTAGAATGCCCGGGGTACAAAACCCGCACTGCAAGCCGTGGTTTTCCCAGAATGCATTTTGTAGCACGCTCAAGCGGCCGTCGGGCGCGAGTGATTCCACGGTTTCAACTGACTTACCGTTGACTTGTACGGCGAATGTCAGGCAAGACCGGACGGGCACGTCATCGAGCAATACCGTACAAGCCCCGCAGATGCCGTGTTCGCAGCCGACATGCGTGCCCGTGAGGCCGAGATCATGGCGCAGAAAATCCGAGAGCAAGGTACGCGGTTCGATCATGCGCTCGTAGCGTTTGCCATTGACGTCAATGGCGACCGTTCGTTGATCGTTCATGAAAAAGCTCCTCGTTAAACGGCAGCGCCTATGCGCCGCGCGGCATCGGTCATCGCGCGCAGTGATAATACCGGCGCGACTTCGCGCCGGTATTGGTCGGTTACATGGACATCGGATTCGGGATCGACCACCTCATCGACGAGGCGCGCCGCGGCAGTCAATGTCGGGGTATCTAGCGCGCCACCAATCAGGTGTGCCTCCGCGGACTTCGCACGCACCGGGGTCGGTGCCAAACCAAAGAGCACGAGACGTGCATAGCTGCAGGCTCCACCGGTGTCGCGCGCTAACACGCACGCGGCACCCGCCATCGCGAAATCACCCGCACGGCGTGCGATTTCATGAAATCCCCACCCGCTACCTAGCGGCGGTGCGCGAAACAATATCGATCCCAACAGTTCGTTCGGCTGCAGGACTGTGGTCATATAAGTGATGAAAAAATCTTCAGCGACGGTGATCGACGTACCACTCGAACTTCTAATCTGAAGCTCCGCATCCAACAGCAGCGACATCGCGGGTAACTCCGATGCCGGATCGGCGTTGACGATGCTGCCGCCGACAGTTCCTTTGTTACGGATCGGAAAATGCGCAATGTGTGCGATGGCCTCCGCAAGTACCGGTATGCGCGTGCGCACTGCCGCGTGCTGCTCGGCAAAGCGTTGCACGGTCGGCGCGGCGATACGCACGCCGTCAGACTCTTCTGCGATATCGTTGCGCTCCGCCACGTTGCTAATGTCGATCAAGATTTTCGGACGCGCGAGTCGAAAATTCATCGCGGCGATCAAGCTTTGCCCACCGGCCAAAATCTTTGCGTCATCGCCATATTCAGCAAGCAGCGCACAGGCGTGGTCGAGCGTTTCGGCGCGGTGATAAGCGAACTTAGCGGGTTTCATAGCGAAGTGCCCCTCTCACTTAAGTCTGCGGTGATGCGCTGCGAGATCTCATTTCCTCGTGCAGCGCCTTGAAGAATTGGCCAGCCATGAATTTGGTAATGCCGGACAACACGCGGCCGCCGATCCCGGCAATAAGCCCGCCGACCTCGGCTTCGCTGGCCCAGTGCAGCGTGGTACCGGTTTCGCCTGACTCAAGCCGGCAATCGACATTGACCTTGACATAACCTGGGCTTCCGCTGCCCTCGGCGTAAAGTGCGTATTGATGCGGAAATTCGCCGTCGATTACGCGCACCGTGCCGGTGTATTCGCCTTTAATCGCCGCCACGCCGAGCGCGAGATTGACGGTATACGCACCGTCCTCGCTCGGCACCATGGATTTGCAGCCGGGGATGGTTTTGACCAGCACATCGACGTCATGCAGCGTGTGCCAGACTTCGGCCGCATCACACGGGAATTCGACGGCGCCGCCGAGCTTCATTGCGCGCGGCAGCCGGCGATCGAAGATCGCTTAACGCCGGGATAACGTCGCACCCAAAGAGCCATCAGTCCGGACATTTTCAACTCCTGATCTGCGCGGTCAAGTGTAGTCTCGGCAAGTTATACCTCACCGCGCGACGCTTAACTACACCCTCGCGATATTGCCGGCCGCTTTATCGGATTTCTCCCGTGCGGCGTGGAACCGGTGGGCGAACAAAAGCCGGATTCAATTCATGCTCTGTTCGTGTATGTATCATGGTGATCCAGGCGGGGCACGACCATACCAAGCGAGCTAAGATCGTTGGCGATTAGCCGACACGTTTCACGGAGGGGGTATTTTGTGGTGGCCGCCGCCGATGAATAAAGACGGCGCTGCGCGTCAGAAGCGAAATCCGCTAACGTGTTCTGGTTCGGTTGCAATCTCTATATCGGCGGTCGACAATCGAAGGATGCAACGCACGCGAATTCTTGTCGTCCTCCTTGTATGCCTACTATGTCAGGCATGCTGGGCATTCGGTGAATCGTTTCACTCGCACGCTGAGTTAGCGCTCGATAGGTGCGCGGCCCAACATCACAGCGACAGCATGCCCACCTTGGATCATAGGGATGGCGGGTTGAATCCTGGGTTCGTGTTCGATGATCACCATCACTCGTGCACCACGCATAGTGCGTTCGGGAGCTCCCCCGAAAAGTTGCTCGTGGAAGTTTGTCCCAATCGCTCGGCACCCTGCAGGTACGTTCGTACCGCTCATCCACGCCTAATAAACCCCCGATTAGAAAAGCCTAACTGGCAAGCTTCCAAGTCTTGATCGAAGCGGTGTAACGTCACTGCCCGCATGCTAAGCGCGGGGCAGAGCGCAAGACGCCGTGCGAAATCACCTGACTAGGGAGATCTGCCATGCGGCATCGGTTAGCCTGGCGAACCGCGAGATCGGCTTCTCGCTTTCTGCTGTTCTTAATCGCAAGTACGAATGTGTCCGCGACTAACCCCGGGACGGATACCAACCGCTATACCTTCGATACGCTTTGGAGCTTGCTTCAGCAATCCAATCCGACCCTCACGGCCGCACGCGCCAGACGCGACATGGCGGAAGGTGAGCGCCTGCAAGCCGCCGTTCGGCCAAATCCCACGCTCGATATCTCAAGTGAAAATATCGGGACTGAACAACGCGAAGACGCGATCAGCGTCTCGCAGGCGTTTGAACTGGGCGGCAAACGCGCGGCGCGCATGCAACTCGCCGAACAAGGCCGTACGTTAGCGGACGCGGCAGTCGATGCGGCCCAAGCGACACTCTACGCGGATTTGCGCACCGCCTTTATCGCGTCACTCGCCGCCGATGCCAAATGGTCGCTCGCGCGCACGACGCTTAAACTCGCGGAACGTTCGGCGCGCGCCGTCGATAAGCAAATTGCGGCAGGAGAGTTGGCGCGCGTCGCGGCGACCCGCGCTAGCGTCGACGTCGCGAACGCACGCCTGGCGCTTAACCGCGCGCACGCTGAACGACTACTCGCGGGAAAGCAGCTGGCCAATTTGGTCAATCAAACAGCGCCCATCAGTGTGGACGGTTCACTTGAAGTCCTGCCCGAAGTGCCGCCACTCGAAGCGCTAGACGCGCAGCTGAGCAACGCGCCCGCCTTGCGTGCGGCGCGCGAGGAAACGGCGCGCCGGCAGGCCGAGGTCGCCGTTCAGGCCTCGCGTAAGTTCGGCGACGTCACTTTTAGTGCAGGCGTGAAACACCTGGCGGAAACCAACGAACCCGCCGGAGTGTTGGGCATGTCGCTGCCGTTGCCGCTGTCTGATCGCAATCAGGGCAACATCGTGCGCGCCCAAGGTGCGGTGGCCCAAGCCGCGGCGGAGGAGCATGCGACGGAACTTTCGTTGCGTGGTGAACTGAGACGTTTCTATCAAAATTACACCACGGCGCTGGCGACGGCGGCGGAAATTCGCACCGCAATCCTGCCGGCGGCGGAGTCCGCGCTTGTAAGTATGGAGCGCGGCTTTCGACTCGGTAAGTTTGGGCTTGCGGAAGTCCTCGACACACGCCGCACGCTGCTCCAAGCCCGCCATCAATTAGTGGATGCGCTGACGGAAGCGCAGCTCGCGCACGCCGGGATCATCCGTATCGTGGGCACCCGCGCCGCTTCATCTTCGCATTGAGGGAGAACCCACGATGACACTTAAACAAATGACAGCCATCGCACTGATTGTCCTCGGTGGCGCCGCTGGCGCGCTCTACCTCATGCAAACCACGGCGCCGATGGAAGCCGAGGAAAACGATCACGAGCACGCAGCGCATGGACACGATGACGAAGAGACGGCACGCGGCCCACACCGCGGGCGCTGGTTTGCAAAAGACGATTTTGGGTTGGAAGTCACGATTTACGAAACCGGTATTCCGCCTGAGTTTCGGCTATTTCTTTACGCGGCGGATAAATCGCTCCCGCCGACCGCGGCAACCGTGACGCTCGAACTCAAGCGCCTTGGCCGCGCCCCACAGACTATTCGCTTTAGTCCGCAAGAAGATTATCTGCGCGGAGATGCCGAAATCGTCGAACCGCATTCGTTCGAGGTCTTGATCGCCGCGCATTATCGCGGCAAGGACTATGCATTTGCTTATCAACAGGAAGAAGCAAGGACCCGATTGACCGACGAAGAGGCTGCGCACGCCGAGATCGGCATCGAAACGGCGGGACCGGTGCGCATAGAACAACGGTTGCTGCTACCGGGCGAGATAAGGCTAAACGGCGATCGACTCGCGCATGTGGTATCGCCGCTCGATGGCGTTGCCGTCAGTGTGCATGTCAACGCGGGCGAGAAAGTGGCGCCGGGCGCGCTGCTCGCCATTATCTCGAGTAAAACGCTCGCGTTAATGCGTCATGCGCTGACCGAGGCGAATGCCGAGATCGCGCTCGCGCGTCGCACTTACGAAAGGGAAAAGCAGCTGTGGCAAGACGGAATCGCGCCGGAGCAGGATTATCGTCAAGCGGAGAATAGGTTGCACCGGGCGGAAATTTCCGCACGCAGCGCGCAGGAACAGCTTTCGGCGCTGGGCAATATTCCGCTCCATCAAGGTCATTCAGGTCAGTTCGAGCTACGGGCGCCGATCGGTGGCACCGTGATCGATAAGCATTTGGCGATTGGCGAAGGCGTGTCACCCGAAATCAAGATGTTCACGATCGCCGATCTGTCCACCGTGTGGGCCGAAGCCAAGGTAGGCGCGCGCGAACTTGCGCGCGTGCGGACAGGCCAGCTCGCGCGCATCGAGGCCGCGGCGCCCGCACGTGCCGCCGAAGGTCAAATTTCTTACTTAAGCGCGTTGATCGGCGAGCAGGACCGCGCGGTTACGGCGCGCGTTGTCCTCGATAATCCGGACGATCACTGGCGCCCAGGTTTGCCACTCACGATGGAAATCATCACCGGTGCGCGCGAGGTTCCGGTGGCGGTGGCGCTCGAGGCGTTACAGACGTTACGCGATTGGCAGGTGGTGTTTGGCCGTTATGGCGAATACTTCGAGGCGCGCCCGCTCGAACTCGGCGAGCGCGACGAACGATTTGTCGAAGTCATCGCTGGCCTGAATGCCGGTGAACGTTACGCCGCCCGCAACAGTTACTTAATCAAAGCGGATATCGGTAAAGCGGGCGCGAGCCACGATCACTAGCCTGCCGCGAACGATAAAGGACTGAATATGTTCGATAGCCTCCTCAAGTTTTGTTTGGCGCAACGCTGGCTGGTGTTACTGGCGACCGCCGGGATCGCGATTGTTGGGATCGCGAATTACCAGCGACTCCCGATCGACGCGGTGCCGGATATCACCAACGTACAGGTCCAAATTAATACCGAAGCCCCCGGCTATTCACCGCTGGAGGTAGAACAGCGGGTGACGTTTCCGCTCGAAGCCGTCATGGGAGGTTTGCCGCGCCTGGAATCGACGCGGTCCTTGTCGCGGTATGGGCTATCGCAAATCACCGTGGTGTTCGAGGAAGGCACCGATATCTACTTCGCGCGCCAGATTGTGAATGGGCGCATTCAAGAGGCTGCCGCGCAGCTGCCAAGCGAGCTGACGCCGACGATGGGACCGATCGCAACCGGGCTTGGCGAAATCTACATGTGGACGGTTGAGGCGGAGCGGAGTGCCGTGAAAGCGGATGGCACGCCGTACACGCCGATCGACCTCCGCGAGATCCAGGATTGGATTATCAAGCCGCAGTTACGCACCGTGCCCGGGGTTACCGAGATCAATACTGTCGGTGGTTTTGTCAAAGAATTTCAGGTCGCGCCTAAACCCGATCGTTTATTGGCCTACGGGGTGACGCTGCGCGATCTCGTCACTGCGCTTGAGCGCAATAACGCCAATGTGGGGGCGGGCTACATCGAACGTAACGGCGAGCAGCACCTCGTCCGCGTGCCCGCGCAAGTAAAATCGCTAGCGGAAATCGGCGACATCCTGGTCAAGCGCCAGCAGGGAGTTTCGATCCGCGTACGTGATCTCGCGGAAGTTTCGCTCGGACGTGAGCTGCGCACCGGCGCGGCGACCGAGGATGGGCGTGAGGTGGTGCTCGGCACGGTTTTTATGTTGATCGGAGAGAATAGCCGCGCGGTCTCGAAAGCCGTCGATGCGCGGCTGCGAGAAATCAATCGCGGTCTGCCGCCAGGGGTGGTCGCCAATACCGTTTACGACCGTACCCGATTAATCGATAACGCAATCGCCACAGTCCGCAAGAACCTGCTGGAGGGCGCGCTGCTCGTCATCGTTGTTTTGTTTGCGTTCCTCGGCAATCTGCGCGCGGCGGCGATCACCGCCGCGGTTATTCCGCTGTCGATGCTGTTCACGTTTACGGGAATGGTCTCGAATAAGGTCAGCGCGAATTTGATGAGTCTCGGCGCGCTCGATTTCGGGATAATCGTCGATGGCGCGGTGGTCATTGTGGAGAACTGCATGCGGCGGTTGGCGCATACTCAATCCGCGCTGGGTCGTCCGCTGCTGCTGAAGGAACGTTTGATAGAAGTGATGCGGGCAACGCAAGAATCGCGCCGCGCGTTAGTTTTTGGTCAGCTCATCATCGTTGCGGTCTATCTCCCGATTTTTTCGCTCCGTGGGGTGGAAGGCAAGATGTTCCATCCAATGGCTTTCACGGTGGTGACCGCGCTCGTCGGCGCGATGCTTTTGTCCATCACCTTTGTGCCGGCGGCGGTCGCACTATTCGTCACCGGTCGCGTCGAAGAACGCGAGAATGTTGTCTTGCGCCTGGCGGGTCAGGTCTATCGGCCGCTGCTTTTGCGCACGCTGACGATTAAGCCCGTGTTGTTTGTGGCGGCTGCGGTACTGGTCGGCTTGTCGGCCTTGATGGTGGGCCGGCTGGGCAGTGAGTTTGTGCCGAATCTGAACGAAGGCGACATCGCGATGCACGCGTTGCGCATCCCGGGCACGAGTCTCTCGGAAGCCGTCGCGATGCAAGGGGTACTGGAAGACGCCATCAAACAATTGCCGGAAGTCGATCGCGTGTTTGCGAAAATCGGCACGGCCGAAGTCGCGACCGATCCAATGCCGCCGAACGTCGCGGACAATTTTGTCATGCTGAAGCCGCGTGCGCAGTGGCCGGATCCGTCACGCACGCCAGAAGACCTAGTGGCGGCGCTACAGGAGGCGGTGCGACACATCCCGGGCAACAATTATGAATTTACGCAGCCGATCCAGATGCGTTTCAATGAATTGATCTCCGGCGTGCGCAGCGATGTCGCGGTCAAGGTGTTTGGCGACGAGATGGCGACGCTGGAGCGAGTCGCCAATGAGATCGCGGAGTCGCTGGAGAAGGTGTCGGGCGCCGCCGATGTCAAAGTAGAACAGACCACGGGCCTGCCCACCTTATCAATCAATTTCGATCGGGAGCGGCTCGCGCGTTTTGGATTGAGCACGGGCGAGGTGCAGGAAATAGTTTCCATTGCGCTCGGCGGCAAACCGGCGGGGGTGCTGTTTGAAGGGGACCGTCGTTTCGATATCGTCGTGCGCTTGGCCGATGACATCAGGAGCGATGTCGAAGCACTCAATCGCCTGCAGGTACCGCTGCCGGACGGCGAATCGTTTGTACGACTCGGTGACTTGATGACCATCGAAAGCGCGATTGGACCGAATCAAGTGAGCCGTGAGGACGGCAAGCGGCGCGTCGTGGTCACGGCCAACGTACGGGGACGCGATATCGGCAGTTTCGTCGCGGATGCAAATGCGCGTATTGCCGAGTCAATCGAAGTGCCGGTCGGTTATTGGCTGGACTGGGGCGGCACGTTCGAACAACTGGAAGCGGCTTACGCGCGCCTCAAATTCGTGATTCCGGCGGCGCTACTGCTTGTTTTTATCTTGCTCTATATGACCTTCAATAATGTCCGCGATGGCTTGTTGGTTTTTACCGGGATCCCTTTTGCGTTGACCGGCGGCGTTTGTGCGTTATGGTTACGCGAAATCCCTTTGTCGCTGTCCGCGGCCGTCGGGTTTATCGCTTTGTCCGGCGTTGCCGTGTTGAACGGCTTGGTGTTGTTGTCTTGCATCAACGATCTCAGGCGCGAAGGGCTTGCGGTGGATGAGGCGATTGTGGAAGGCGCGTTGCGGCGTCTGCGGCCCGTTCTGATGACAGCGCTGGTCGCGTCGCTGGGTTTTTTGCCGATGGCGATTGCCATCGGTACCGGCGCGGAAGTTCAGCGCCCGCTGGCAACCGTCGTCATCGGCGGCATTCTGTCATCGACCCTGCTGACGTTATTGGTGCTGCCCGCGCTGTATCACACCTTTGCAAGCTGGGAACGCCCTATTAACTGACTACGGGTAATTGGTGGGCAGCCCAGTCCTTCATGCCACCTCTAAGCAGCGTCAAATCTTTGAATCCGGCGTCGCGCAGGAGGTGGATCGCCTGCGTCGACCGCTTATCGGATAGGCACACGACAACAACCTGGCGCGTGCGGTACTGAGCGAGTTCCTGCAGGTGAAGGTCGAGTGATGGAAGTGGCGCGTTAATCGCGTCCTTGATGTGGCCCAATGGCCCGCTGAACTCGTCCGGATTACGGACATCCACGACCACTAAATCAAGCTTGGCCAAACGTCGATTGAGCTCCACTGCGTCGATGGCGTTGATGATCGGCGGCGGCGCTTCTTTTCGGAAACTCTTGAAGAACGCTGATAGAAGTTTCATTGGACTCATCCCTCCGACTTTTCCAAACGGACAAACGGCAGCCATAGCATCCCTGGGAGCCGATCAGCCACATTCGAATCGCGGATTTCCGACAAACCGATGGTCATCGCCGTATGCCCCATGGCCGGTTGCGCGCGATAGGTACCGAACACACGATCCCACACCGAAAGATTAAAGCCAAAGTTGCTGTTGGTCTCGGGCGGCAGCACGGAATGATGAACGCGATGCATATCGGGTGTGACTACTAACCAGCGTAAAACTCCGTCAAGGGCTAGCGGAACGCGCACGTTGCCGTGATTGAACAGCGCCGTGGCATTGAGCACAACCTCGAAGATCAATACGGCAAGTGCGGGCGGACCCAGTGCCAGAATGACGCCGAATTTAATCCCCATCGATAAAAATATTTCGAACGGATGGAAGCGCGAACCGGTCGTGACATCGAAATCAAGATCCGCGTGATGCACGCGATGCAGACGCCATAGCACGGGAACCTTGTGAAACAACACGTGCTGAAAGTAAATGGCGAGATCGAGTGCCAACAAACTGAGCGTCACGCGAACCATTTCCGATAGGTTCGCTTGCTGAAGGAGTCCCCATCCATGGCTCGATACATGGACCGCCATCCCGGTTGCGGCGACGGGCAGTGCCACCCGTAACGCGATGGTGTTCAATAAGGTTAGCGCGAGGTTATTGAGCCAACGAACGGATTTAGAAACCGTTAAGGAGCGGCACGGTGCGAGCTGCTCCCAAGTTGCCATGAGGGCGAACATACCAACGAAGGCCCCTAAGCGAATGGCAGGTTCGTGCGCAATGAGTTCCAACGCGATACGCTCCCTTGGCAACTCGCGATTGAGTCACCATACTATTCAACGTAGTTATTGAATAATAAACAAACGATGTCAAGCGTCGGTTTAAAAAAGCAGTTATTCGAACAATTCGGGCGTATCGGTAAAGCGCTCGGCAGCGCGCATCGCCTTGAAATTTTGGAGTTGCTCGCGCAATGCGAACGCACCGTGGAATCCTTGGCGCAGTTGACTCAATTGCCGATAGCGAATGTCTCGCAGCATTTACAGATTTTGCGCAAAGCGTCTTTAGTCAACGCGCGCAAAGCTGGGCTTTATGTGCATTACAGTTTGGCCTCGCCGGTCGTGATCGAACTCGTCGTCGCGATTCAGAAGGTCTCGGAACATCATCTCAGCGAAGTCGATAACCTAGTGCGCGCCTACCTCGTAAGCAAAGACGAGTTGGAACCGGTGTCGCGTGAAAGTCTACTCGCGCGAGTCCGCGATGGCTTGGTGACCGTGTTGGATGTCCGACCGCCCGAAGAATTTGCGGCGGGGCACGTCCCGGGCGCGATCAATATTCCGATTAAAGAGTTGCCTAAACGCTTGCGCGAATTTAAACGCAAACAGGAAATCGTGGCGTACTGTCGGGGCTCGTACTGTTTGTTGGCATTTGAGGCAGTTGCGCAACTGCGTGCCAAAGGATTCAACGCCCGCCGGCTCGAAGGCGGGTTTCCGGAGTGGCGGATCGCCTCATTGCCCGTGGCAACACTTTGATTTGATATCTTTAGGGCTAGAACCCACCTCACGGAGCAGCGATGAACATAGACATAAGCGGGACCTGCGGTCACCGATTCGGGGCCGTGAAGGATGCCTTCGCGGCCAATTTCACCGCGCACGGTGACGTCGGCGCGGCGGTGACGGTGATTAAGGACGGCGAGTTAATTGTCGATTTGTGCGGCGGATATCAGGACGTTGCGCGCACCACCCCATGGCAACACGACACCCTCATCAACGTGTTCTCGACCACCAAGACGATGAGTTGCCTAGCACTGCTCGTGCTGGCGAGCCGGGGTTTGGTGGATATCGATGCGCCGGTTGAAAAATACTGGCCAGAGTTCGGCCAAAACGGCAAGGGCAATGTTTTGGTCCGACACTTGTTATCGCACACCGCCGGCCTCCCGGCGTGGGATAAGCGGATCGACGGCACGGATCTATACGATTGGCATAAGGTGACGAACCTGCTGGCCGATCAGACCACCTGGTGGGAACCCGGCTGGAAATCGGGTTATCACGGCATCACGCAGGGTAACTTGGTGGGTGAAGTGGTACGGCGGGTCGATGGGCGCACGGTGGGGAGTTTTTTGGCGGACGAAATCGCGGGTCCGCTGGGGGCTGATTTTCATATCGGACTCAACGCCGAGCACGATCATCGCGTGGCACTGGTCATCCCGGTACCGCCGCTGCAATTCGGCAGTGGCGATGGATCAGTCGCGCCCGCGCCTGATTCCATTCCTTATCGTGCCTCAAACCCGCGTTTGCGGGCCGAGCAGTCGTGGGAACTCCCATGGCGCCGGGCCGAGATCCCGGCTGCGGGCGGACACGGCTCCGCGCGCGGCGTGGCTCTGGCCCAAGCTGCGGTTTCGCACGGCGGATCGCTGCGCGGGGTGGAATTGCTCTCGGCGAAAACCATCGATCGAATTTTCGACATTCAAGCTGCCGGGCGCGATTTGGTGCTTGGGATCGGCGTGACGTTCGGTGTTGGGTACGGACTTAACTCACCGCGCAATCCCATCAGTCCCAACGCCAGGGTTTGCTACTGGGGCGGATGGGGCGGCTCGCTCGTCGTCAACGACGTCGATGCCGGCTTCACGTTCGCGTACGTCATGAACCGCATGGGAGAAGGCACGGTGGGTGACGATCGCGCGCACACGCTGCTCCGCGCGATCTACGCGTCGCTCGATAAGGCATGAAGTGAACTACGCTGATGTTATGGAAAATTGAGACGCGACTGTTTGAAGAAAGTCAGCGCGTCATTCACATCGCACTTCCCGAAGGTTACGGTTCGCGCGACGAACCCTACCCGGCGTTGGTTTGCTTGGATGCGCAGTGGACCTTTGGCACCGTTTGCGACGCGGCGCTAAACCTCGGACTCGCGCGGTTGCTGCCGCGTGTGATCGTGATCGGGATCGGTTGGAACACTAATGTCACGCGCGAAGTTATTCACGCGCGTGCCGCGTCGTTCACGCCAACGGTAAGCCAACTGCCGGATTTCGTCGCGCGCAATATGGCGGGAGCTGAAAAATTCGGTGGCGCACGTGAATTCCAGACCTGGTTACTCGATGAAGCGTTGATCGATTTGCACAAGACTTATCGAATCGATCAAACCCAACAAACATTGATCGGACATTCATTGTCCGGCTTATTTGGGCTCTACACGCTTTTCACACGCCCCCAATCGTTCACGCGATGGCTGCTCGCAAGTCCCTCGTCGTGGTGGGACGAGCGAGTCATCTTTGATTTCGAACAGCGCAACGCTGTCCAGGGGCCGGCGCCTCAAGGGCGGGTCTTCCTTTCCGTGGGTGGTGAGGAAACGCGGGTTGGCGAAATTCCAATGCTAGCCAACACGCAGGCGCTGCATGCACGGTTGGCGGCCAGAGAATCGAAAGAATTCACCAGCACACTCGCGGTGCTGGACGGTGAAATTCATCACTCGACGATCCCGGCTGCAGTCAGTCGCGGGCTGCGGTGGTTGTTTCGAACGTAGTAATCTGCCGGCGGCCTAAAAATACCCATGGCGAATACGAGTAGTGATTTGAGACGGCTCGCCGCAAGTTTTGTCGGGAGGTTTTGATGAAAAAGATTCGATCCTTTCGCATTAAAGTACCGCAGCGTGCGCTCGTCGACCTCAAGCGTCGACTTGCGCACACCCGCTGGCCCGAGCGCGAGACATCGGATGGTTGGGGCCAAGGCATTCCGCTCGACTACATGCAGGAACTGTGCGAATACTGGCGCACGCGTTACGACTGGCGTAGGTGCGAAGCGGAACTGAACGCACTGCCGCAGTACCTAACGGAGCTCGACGGCCTCGACATTCATTTTTTGCACATCCGTTCGCCGCACCCTGACGCGCTGCCTCTAATCCTGACGCACGGTTGGCCGGGATCGATTATCGAGTTCACCAAGGTCATCGGACCTTTAACTGATCCCACTGCGCACGGCGGCTTTGCCGCGGACGCTTTTCATCTGGTGGTCCCCACGCTGCCAGGCTATGGCTTTTCCGCCAAGCCCAGTCACACGGGCTGGGGTATGGAGCGCATCGCGCGCGCCTGGGGCCAACTGATGGCGCGGCTCGGTTACGACAATTACGTCGCTCAGGGCGGCGACTGGGGCTCGGCCGTGACCCATGCCATCGCGCTCAGCGAGGCGGCGCATTGCCGCGCAATCCATATCAATCTGCCGCTGGTTTCGCCAAGCCCCGCGGTGATGCAAGATCTAACCGAGCAAGAGCGCGGCGCGCTTGAGCGCCTGCAGCGCTATTTCGATTGGGACTATGGCTGCGCGAAAGTGCACAGCACGCGACCGCAGACCTTAGGTTATGGTCTAGTCGATTCGCCCGCCGGCCAATGCGCGTGGATCGTGGAAAAATACTGGGCGTGGATGGATTGCGACGGGCATCCGGAGAACGTCTTAAGCCGCGACGAGTTGCTCGATAACGTGATGATGTACTGGCTAACCGCCGCGGGTGCGTCTTCGGCACGCATCTGCTGGGAATCGTTTGCGACACTGATTGGGGATCGCACGCCGATCGGTCTCCCAACCGGGATCAGCGTGTACCCCGCGGAGATCTTTCGCGCTTCACGCCGTTGGTGCGAAGAACGTTACACCCGGCTAATCCACTACAACGCGCTGGACAAGGGCGGGCATTTCGCCGCGTTCGAACAACCGGCGCTGTTCGTGAACGAGTTACGTACTTGTTTCCGTCAGCTACGCTGATCTCGAAATCGCGAACACTTTAATTAAATCAATCATCGATGGGCGCGGCTTGTCCGGAATAGCCCTGTGTCGATAAGGTCCATTTTCGATACTGTGAGTAACCAATGACGAATTTTAAGCGCGATTACCGCACCGACTTCGATCTCAACGATCCGGAGCTTTCCGCGCGCTGGGATGAGGTAGTCGCCGACCTGCACACCGGCTGTCCGGTCGCGCGGAGCGAAGTAGGTGAGGGATATTGGTTTGTCCACGGCTATCGGGAAGTCTCACGCTGCGCGAAAGATTGGCGGACGTTTTCATCCGCCGATGGTTTCATGGTCAACCGACCGCCCGGTATGCCTTATTTCGCACCCGCGGAAGTTGATCCGCCCTTACAGCGCGCGCTACGCGCCGCGCTCGAACCGTTTCTCCGTCCAAAGGCTGTCGCGCCGCTTGCGCCACAGGTCCGTGAGCACGCCAATCGTTTGATCGACGCGTTTATCGAGCAAGGCGAAGTTGAGGTGGTCAGTCAGTTTGCGAACCCCTTGCCGCAGGTGGCGTTCTCGTCGGTGGTCGCCGGCATGCCGCCGTGGGAAATGCCTTTTCTCCTCGAGGCATTCAGTTTTGTGGCGCCTGAAGCGGAGCGCGCTGCGAATTTTCAGCGCGGTATGGAGCGCATCGAAGCCTACTTACAGGAACGCCGCGAGGGACCTCCGCGTGGCGATATCGTCGATGCGCTGCTCGCCTTCGATCACCCGGATTACACCTGGGCGGACAAAGTCGGCACGCTTTGCCAGTTGACCATCGGCGGTATCGGTACGACTGGCTATGGATTTTCCGGAGGACTCTTCCACCTTGCGAGGCATCCCGATGATCGCCAACGGTTAGTGACTGATCCCGCGCAGATCCCACCGGCATTAGATGAATTCCTGCGACTGTATCTCGGCGTGGTTAACATGGCGCGACGCGTGACAACCGAGGTCGAGGTCGGTGGGGTGCACATGGCAGCTGGCGATCGCGTGTTGCTGTCGTTCGGTGCAGCCTGTCGTGATCCGAACCGGTTCTCGCACCCGGACGAAGTCGATATCGCACGACCATCCAGCCCTAATCTTGCGTTCGGCACCGGAGTGCATCGTTGTATCGGCGAGGGCCTCGCGCGGTTAGTGCTGCAGGTGGGTTACGAGACTTTTCTCGCGCGTATTCCGGAATTCCATGTCGCGCCGGGCTTCGAACCCGAGTATGAAACCGGCAGCACGCGGCATCTCACCCGACTGCCGCTACGATTTCCCGCAAGCGGAGTTTCACGATGAGTGCGTCACCCAGCGTCATTTTGGTCCACGGCGGTTTCCACGGCGGGTGGTGCTGGCAGCGCGTCGCGACACCGCTCCGCGCGGCCGGTTGGCGGGTGTTTACGCCGTCCTTGACGGGCCTCGGCGATCGCGCACATCTGCTGAATCGCGAGGTTGGCTTGGCGACGCATGTCGCGGACGTGCTCGGAATCATCGAATCGGAAGAACTCGATAACGTCGTGCTGTGCGGGCACAGCGCTGCCGGGCCAGTCATTACGGCGGCCGCGGATCGTGCAGCGTCACGCATCGGAGGACTCTTGTATCTCGATGCCTCGTTGCCGCTGCACGGGCAGTCGATGCTCGATTTCATCGGCGATAGCCAGGGGATTTCAGCGGTGTTTCGCGCGCAGGCCGCGGCGAACGGTGACGGTTGGCGCGTGCCTGCCGGGTTGCCGTTTGATGCCGCGGGGTTTGGCATCGAAGACCCCGTCGATCGCGCCTGGGTCGACCGGCGATTAACTGCTCATCCGCTGGCGGCCTTCGAAGATAAACTCGATCTAAGCGGTGAGTGGCTGCGCGTACCACGAACTTACATTCGTTGTGAGCGATTCCAAATTGCGCACGGCGAGCCGCTGATAACGCGGCTTGAACGCGACCCGACCTGGCGGACTGAGCGGTGGGACACCGGTCACAGCCCGCACATCACGGCGCCAGCGCGAGTGGTTGGGGCTGTGCAGTTGATGCGATCGGGATGAGCTGACTCCATGCGTCGCTTACTATCTTGCCGATGCGTTCGTGGCACGCAGGCTCCTTAGTGCAACCGATTACGGAGTACCGCTTCAAGATCCGCGTGCTTAAGCGGTTTACTTAAGTAATCGTCCATCCCCGCCTCGCGACATCTCAGTTCGTCGCCCTGCATTGCGTTAGCGGTTAGCGCGACAATCCACTGCCGAGGCCGTTGGTGGCTTTCTTCCCAGCGTCGCAACGCCGTAGTCGTCGCGAATCCATCCATCACCGGCATTTGGCAATCCATTAGGACGAACGCATACGTACGTTTCATCATGAGATCAAGTGCGGTCTGGCCGTCTTCTGCGGTATGCACTACGCAGCCGAATTTGGACAAAAGAGAAGATGCGACCAGTAGGTTGACTGGGTTATCTTCGACGAGCAGCACATCGGCGCCAGCGAAATCTACACGCTCATCGCAATTGGCTTCGTCACGAGGTTCAACCACCTGACCAGTTAACTCGCAGAGCATGCGTGCCAATTCCTCGCGTCGCACAGGCTTATGTAGCCAGTGGCTCACACCCGCAACGTCGAGACCATTTTTTGCTATCTTGGAAGCGGAGCTGAGCAACACACGCTTTACACTGCGTAAAGCAATATCTTGTTCTATCGCAGAAGAAAGTTCCAAACCATCGCCTCCTGGCATTTGCAAATCGAGTAGCGCAACGCTGTAACTGGTCTCGTGGGCATCTCGTGCGCGTCGCAATTCTAGTAATGCAGAAGAAGCGTCCGCCACGGACGTGTACAACATTCCCCAGGTGTGCAAATAGTGTTCGAGAATTGTGCGAGTGGTCTTGTTGTCATCAACGATGAGCACACGCATGCCTTGCAGCAGCGAGGCTAATTCGATCGGCTGGACTTCTTGATCGACCGCGAGTGCCACGTCAAGCGTAAAACGGGTACCGCGACCCGGCTCGCTACTGACGCGAATGCTTCCTCCCATCATCTCGACCAATCGCTTGCTGATGGATAGGCCGAGACCGGTGCCACCAAACCGGCGTGTGGTCGAGCCATCGGCTTGCGTAAATGGAGAGAATAGACGTGCAAGCTGTTCCGGCGTAATTCCAATCCCGGTATCTTCGACGGAAACGTTCAAATGTGCGCGCTGATTCTCCAGCTTCAACATCGTCACTTTTATCCCAACTTCGCCGGATAGTGTGAACTTGACCGCGTTCCCGAGCAGGTTCGACAACACCTGCCGAAATCGCGTTGGATCTCCAATCATTCGGGGTGGTACGTCGCGTTCCACCAGGCAATAAAGTTCGAGAGATTTTTGATGCGCAGAATCCGCGAACAGTGTACAGACGTCTTCCACGAGCCGACATAAATCGATTGGGATACGTTCCAGTTCGAGTTTCCCTGCTTCAATTTTGGAGAGATCGAGGATGTCATTCAGAATGTTGAGCAGAGTTTCGGCCGAGGACGACGCGGTCGCGACAAACTGTCGCTGTACGGAGTCAAGCGACGTGTCGGCGATGAGTTGCAACATGCCGAGCACGCCATTCATGGGGGTACGTATTTCGTGGCTCATATTCGCCAGAAATTCGGATTTTGCACGGTTTGCGATCTCGGCCTCTTGGCGTGCTGCGTCTAGCTCTCGCGTTCGCAGACGCACCTTTTCCTCTAACTCAACCGATCGCGCTGCGGCACGCTGTCGTCGCACGCAGTAACTCTGGTATTGATAGGCCACAAACAAGGCGATGACTGCCACTAAGGCGTAGCTCAGACTCGCCGCCTGCTGCGCGGCTTGTACGCCGCTGCGCGACCAGTACGCCTGGTTGGACTCTCCCGCCCACAACCGCCAGGTGCCGGAAATATCTTGAAAAGGCAACGTGATGAGTTCTGAATAAATGCGCGCGCGATCCGGTCGTCCGGCCTCGACGTCAGCGAGGGCTTCGTTTCAGGGGCCATCGGAGTGTGAGCCCGCCACTAGGCCGTTTTCATTGATCAGTAAGGCGTAACGTCCTTCGGGTAACAGGTCACGCAGGGCGTGCGTGAGAATAACGCCGGATACTTGACCTCCAAAGTTTCCGCTTGGACCGTAGAAGGGGACGGACAGTACCAACCCCGAGCGGTCGCGGTCATCCGGCGCGCTAGGTCGAAAGCGGGAGTTGTCGCAGGTGATGACCTCGGGCCCACTAATCATCGGATATGCCAAACCTTTGATGGAGTGTTCGGTTGGATATCGCTGCTTGAGCGCCGCCATCTGACGGACCATTAGGCGGTATTCATATATTTCAACTTCGGGAATTTTGATCTCTTCGGAGTCGGGTAAGTGTTCAGTCTGCTCGGCGTGCCGACCGATGATCAATTCATCAAATGTCGTGATGGGTGCCTGCGGTTTGCCTGTCACCGGATCGACCTGATCTGGGTCCATATCGGCAGGCACGACGTAGACTTCCGACATCGCCACATTCGATGCAAGGTTGTTATATATCTCCTGCACCGCCTGACGCGAGGTGTCTTGAAATGTTTTTGCGTGACGGTCGATATTCCGAACGCCAGGAAGTCGGGCGACCGTGCGCAACCCTTGATAAATTTGGGTATACACGTCGCGCAACGCTTCAACGACCACGGCGGTTCTTGCGTGGGCCTCTTGCAGGTAGTTTTGCCGTTCGTGAGCCAGCTCTTGGCGCTCTCTAGCGCGTGCCAGGACGCATAGCGTCGCTGCCGAAACCAAGATAACCGTAAATACGAGGGGATTAGCGCGAAGTGACGGTTTCTCTTTATTCGCTTCGAAAATTTGTCTCATTACGAAACGCCCCTAGATACTTCATATTTCCCGACCGAATTCTAGCGGCAAGCCAAGTTCGTTGTTTAACGGAAAATCGAGCGAACGCGCAGTCGCTCGAGGACTCGACGCGGTTGTTGAGGTGAGGTCGACTGATAACCAATTTCCGATTTGCCCTTTAAGTTGCGCACGCTCGATTCGAGTAGTACACAACAAGGACGCGTACGTACCGAGGCGTGGATTTTCCTATTGGTCCACGGCGGATGGTGTTGGCAGCGCGTCGCGATACCGCTCCGCGCGGCCGGTTGGCGGGTGTTTACGCCGTCCTTGACGGGCCTCGGCGATCGCGCACATCTGCTGAATCGCGAGGTTGGCTTGGCGACGCATGTCGCGGACGTGCTCGGAATCATCGAATCGGAAGAACTCGATAACGTCGTGCTGTGCGGGCACAGCGCTGCCGGGCCAGTCATTACGGCGGCCGCGGATCGTGCAGCGTCACGCATCGGAGGACTCTTGTATCTCGATGCCTCGTTGCCGCTGCACGGGCAGTCGATGCTCGATTTCATCGGCGATAGCCAGGGGATTTCAGCGGTGTTTCGCGCGCAGGCCGCGGCGAACGGTGACGGTTGGCGCGTGCCTGCCGGGTTGCCGTTTGATGCCGCGGGGTTTGGCATCGAAGACCCCGTCGATCGCGCCTGGGTCGACCGGCGATTAACTGCTCATCCGCTGGCGGCCTTCGAAGATAAACTCGATCTAAGCGGTGAGTGGCTGCGCGTACCACGAACTTACATTCGTTGTGAGCGATTCCAAATTGCGCACGGCGAGCCGCTGATAACGCGGCTTGAACGCGACCCGACCTGGCGGACTGAGCGGTGGGACACCGGTCACAGCCCGCACATCACGGCGCCAGCGCGGGTGATTGCGGCGGTGCGGGCGATGGGATCGATATAAGCACGGGGTGTGTCAAACGAGCATCATCCCTTGCGTCGGATTCGCAGCTTACGCATCTTGGACCGTAACGTATTGGGATTGAGAGCAAGCAGTTCCGCAGCGCCGCCACTGCCTTCAATGCGGCCGCCGGCGGCATCGAGCGCGCATTTGATGTGCTGCGCGATCGCTTCGTCCAGGGTGGCCAACCGACCACTGGCGCGGCTCTCGAATGCCGTCACGGTGCCAAACCCAAGTGCCGTCGCGACCGCCAGCCGATTGCCTTCGCCGAGCAGTGCGGCGCGTTCGATAACAGTAGAAAGCTCGCGCACATTGCCCGGCCAACGATAACCCGTGAGTAACTCCAAATCGGTGTCGTGTGGCAGACGTAGCGGCAGTCCAAGTTTTAGCGAAGCGCGTTGCGCGAAGTGACGCGCCAGCGCGGGAATATCCTGTTTTCGATCGCGCAAAGCTGGGATCAAGATAGGAAACACCGCGATGCGGTACCACAGATCTTCGCGGAAGGTGCCCTGCGATACCATGTGCGCTAAATCTCGATGCGTCGCGGCGATGATCCGAACGTCGACTCTTACCGCTTCTTCGCCGCCTACCCGAAATAGCACGCCTTCCTGCAAGACGCGCAACAAACGCACTTGCGCGGGCGCGGGCAGTTCTCCTATCTCGTCCAAAAACAAAGTGCCACGGTCCGCGCGTTCGAACCACCCGCGGCGCTGTTGGCCAGCGCCGGTGAAACTACCCTTTTCATGGCCGAATAACTCCGAATCAATGAGATCCGGTGGCAGCGCGCCACAGTTCACGCGTAGAAACGGCGCCAGTGAACGCGCCGAGCGTTCGTGTACGGCGCGTGCGATGACTTCTTTACCGGAACCCGTTTCGCCGAGCAAAAGCACGGAGGCCGCGGCGCGCGCCACCTGATCGACGCGCTGTAGGACGAGCCGCAGCCCGCCGTCGTCGCCGACGATGACATTGTCGAGCGATTCGCGGCCAAGGCGATGCAGCAGCGAATCGCGTTCTGCTTCGCTCGCGGCGCGCAATGTCTCGAGCTCGGCTCGTTGTAATTCGCTACGCGCGAGATGTTTAAACGGCGCTTCCAATGCCGCCAAGACGCGTCTGGCTTGTTCCTGGTGCTGGGATTTGGTCAGCATCAAACTTGCGAAGCCGGTCGGCTTTAGTTGGTCGTCGTGCAACCGTACGATGGCAATCGCGGGCGCCGTCCCATGGTTCAATATGGTTAGCGGTCGCGGCCAGGTAGAAGTTCGCGCGGCGACATGCACCGCGGCGCGCGCCAACCAATCACGAAGCGCTCTGAGCTCCGATGCGGAGCAGGTCAATTCGCGTCTCGAATCTCTTTCCGGTGGGAGCGCTCCTAGGAGTTGACGCAACTGCGGTGCCACGCTGTCGATTTGCCACAACGTCATCCGCGTCATGCCAAGATTTTCATCGAGGAAGCCCTGCAAGCGTTCAAATCGCTCCGCGACAGGTGCCGACGCGGCGGCGATCGACCATATTTCCGACAGGATCCGTTGGTCTGTAAGCATTCGCGGGGCCGTTTAATAAAGAGGCTGACAGTGTAATAGAAATGGTAGCCATTAAATAAAAAGGAATGTTTCGGCTCAACAATCTGACACGATTCACTAAGTCACGGGCCCATCGGCAAAAAGTACGAATTCCAGCGCGTTGGCACGGCCGTTGCTCTCCTTGAGACTCCACATAGACGCAATTTTTTAGGAGTCCGATCACCGTGCCGCAGTACCAGCCTTTTAGCGCTTCCCGCGCCGGGTTCGTCCCGTCACCGAGTTCACACTTCACTAAGCGCTTGAATGTCAGGCTCGCGTGGATAATTCCCGCGCTGTGGGCGACGACAGCGGGCGCGGCCGAGCCTGTTAGTGATGTCGATTTCGCGGCTCAATTGACCGCTTTACAAGCGCAAGTCGCGCGACTCGAAAAGGCGCTTGCGCAAACCCACGCGCAAGCTGCGCGGAGTCCAGCGGAATTGGACAATAAAGTTCGTGCAATCGAACGGCGGCTTGAAGTTGCGGCCGAAGAAGCGACCGCCAATCGTCTCAAAACGCCCGTCGTGAGCCTTGGCGAAAAAGGGCTCTCGATACTGTCACCCGATGCCAATTTCGAGCTCAAATTGCGCGGCTATTTGCAAACCGATGCACGAGCTTGGTTGGGCGACGACAATGCCGACGATGTCGATAGCCTGTTGGCGCGTCGTGCGCGCCCCATTTTCGAAGGCACGGTATTTAAAAATTTCTACTACCGCATCATGCCGGACTTCGCAGGCGCCGCGGTATCGCTGCAAGACGCCTACGTCGAATGGCGGCAGTTACCTTTCGCTAAAGTCACGGCCGGTAAATTCAAAGCGCCATTCGGCCTAGAGCGACTCGCCTCGGCAACCGAGCTCCCGTTTGCCGAGCGTGGGTTGACCAATAACCTCGTGCCGAACCGCGACTTCGGATTGATGTTGAATGGTGAAATTTTGGGAGGGGTCGTTAACTACGCGGCGGGGGTATTCAACGGAGTACCTGATCTCGCCAGTGCAGGCGCCAATGACGCCAGCGACGAGAAAGATTTCAACGGGCGTCTTTTTGTATTGCCGTTTTTGAACCACTACGGCGTATTTCAGGGACTTGGTTTTGGCATCTCCGGCACCGTTGGCAAAGAAGAAGGCAGCGCGGCCGCGCCGGCGCTTGCCTCCTACGTGACCCCAGGGCAGGCGCGTATGTTCCGTTACCGCACGACGGCCGCCACCACTGCGCTCGCGAACGCAGCGACCACGCCTGCTGGCGGTGGAGTCGCGAATCTCGCGCCCGTACTTGGCTCGACCGCCGTCGCTGACGGTGATCGCTACCGTTGGTCACCACAAGGTTATTGGTATTGGCATCAGTTCGGAATCCTCGGCGACTACGTAGCATCGAGCCAGGAAGTCCTGCTTGGTACGCGCCGCGACCGACTCACCAACACCGCGTGGCAACTCACGGGTAGTTGGGTGCTGACCGGTGAGGATGCGTCGTACAAGAGTGTTAAACCTAAAATTAACTTTGATCCGCTCAATGGTGGTTGGGGCGCGCTCGAACTCGTTGCACGCTACGGGGAACTTGATATCGATGACGATGCGTTTGCCGGTGTCACCGCCTCCGGATTAGGGAACGCGTTCGCCGACCCGCGAACTTCCATCTCGCAAGCGCACTCGTTTGGTGTTGGTCTCAATTGGTATTTCAACAAGAGCTTCAAGCTCCAGCTCTCTTACGATCAATCTTCGTTTGAAGGCGGTGGAGGCGGCACGCCACGAGTGCCGCTTAATCGAGAAAACGAGCATGTGTTGTTAACGCGCTTTCAGATTGCGTACTAGTCCCCCTCAATTCGGTAATGGAGCGATCAATGATGAAGACTGATAAGAACTTGCTGCGCGTAATGGTCGTTAGCGCGCTTCTATTCGGCGCGCTCAAAGCGTCGGCGGATATCACGTTACTCAACGTGTCATACGATCCCACACGTGAGTTCTACCACGAATTCAATGCGGCGTTCGCCAAGCACTGGGAGGCTGCACACGGCGAACATGTGACTGTCAATCAATCGCACGGCGGTTCGGGCAAACAAGCGCGATCCGTTATTGATGGCCTCGAAGCTGACGTCGTAACCCTAGCGCTTGCCTATGATATCGATGCCATCGCCGAGAAGTCGGGCCTGCTCAGCAAAGAATGGCAGCGAAAACTGCCGAACAATAGCGCACCCTATACCTCCACGATTGTATTGCTGGTTCGCAAGGGAAATCCGAAAGGCATCAAAGACTGGGACGATCTTGTGCGTAGCGAGATCAGCGTGATCTCGCCAAACCCCAAGACCTCGGGTGGGGCGCGCTGGAACTATCTCGCCGCATGGGCGTACGCCAGACACAAAAGTGGCTCGGACGACGCGGCCAAAGAGTTTGTCCGTAAATTATTTCGCAATGTCGCGGTGCTGGACACTGGTGCACGAGGCGCAACCACTACTTTTGTCGAGCGCGGAATCGGTGATGTGCTGATTGCGTGGGAAAATGAAGCGTATCTCGCGGTCAAAGAAAGCGGTCAGGATGAGTTCGAAATTGTCACGCCGTCGCTAAGCATCTTGGCCGAGCCGCCCGTCGCGGTGGTCGGGCGAGTCGCCGACAAAAAGGGCAACGGTGAAGTCGCATCGGCTTATCTCGAGTACCTTTATAGCAAGGAAGGACAAGCGCTAGCGGGTAAACATTTTTATCGCCCGCGCGATCCGGAAGTGGCGGCTAAGTACGCCGATCAATTTGTGTCGACTCAATTTGTAACGGTGGATGAAGAATTCGGGGGGTGGAAAAAAGCCCAGGAGCTTCATTTCGCGGATGGCGGCCTGTTTGATCAGATTTTCCTAGGACAATAAGCAATGCCCACCGTTGATGTTAATGTCACATGGTTACGAGCGGCTACGCCGGACGCGCAAAGCGCCGGGCCTACCTTGAGCCGAGCCTATTTCCGGCGTGCCGCGTGGCGTAGCCAATTCAAGCGTCCAAGCGTGCTACCAGGATTTAGTCTGACCTTGGGGATTACCTTGCTCTATCTCGGCTTAGTGGTGCTACTGCCGTTGTCCGCTACCATACTCAAGTCGTCTCAACTTGGTTGGGATGCTTTCTGGACCGCTGTCAGCGCACCGCGGGTACTAGCCGCGTTTCGTGTGAGTTTCTCGACAGCGCTTATTGCCGCCCTGATCAACCTGGTATTTGGATTATTGATTGCGTGGGTCCTCGCGCGCTACCGCTTCCCAGGGCGCCGCCTGATCGATGCATTGGTCGACTTGCCGTTTGCACTGCCCACGGCAGTTGCCGGAATTGCACTCACCGCCCTTTACGTGCCTCAAGGCTGGGTTGGGCGCCATCTAGCCGAGTGGGGTATCAAAATCGCCTTTACGCCGCTTGGCATTGTGGTCGCACTTGCATTCATCGGCCTGCCGTTCGTAGTTAGAACCGTGCAGCCCGTGTTGGAATCACTGGATTCAACGTATGAGGAAGCAGCGTCCACCTTGGGCGCCACACGTTGGCAGACGTTTTTACGGGTCACTTTGCCAGTGTTAATGCCCGCTTTGCTGACTGGCTTTGCGATGGCGTTTGCCCGTGGGCTAGGCGAATACGGGTCGGTCATTTTTATTGCCGGCAATCTCCCCATGGTATCCGAGATCGTGCCGCTCCTCATTGTCGTCAAATTGGAGCAATACGATTATGTGGGGGCCACCTCGATTGCGGTTGCGATGCTCGCAATCTCTTTCGTGTTACTCCTTCTCATCAATCTCCTCCAAGCCTGGATTCGCCGCGCGGAGATCGTTCGATGAAAACCCATGTCAACCCGCTGTTGAACGAGCCGAGGTGGGCGCGCGTTTTCCTGGTCGGCACGACCTTAATGTTCCTTGCGCTCATGCTGGTGTCGCCATTGTGCTTGGTACTCACGGAGGCGCTGAGTAAGGGGCTTGTCCTATTTTGGAAATCGCTTAGCGAGCCAGACGCGCTATCAGCGTTGCGCTTAACCCTAACGGTCGCGGCAATCGCCGTGCCGGTCAACCTCATTTTTGGCGTGTGCGCCGCGTGGGCGATTGCCAAGTTTGAGTTTAAAGGAAAACAACTACTGATCACGTTGATCGACTTACCCTTTGCCGTATCGCCCGTTATTGCAGGATTGATCTATGTGTTGTTGTTCGGCTTACAGGGCTGGTTTGGCCCTTGGTTGGCGGCGCATGATCTTAAAGTTATTTTTGCCGTTCCCGGCATCGTGATCGCGACCGTTTTTGTCACGTTTCCCTTTATCGCGCGTGAACTCATTCCCGTAATGCAGGCGCAGGGAACCGATGAGGAAGAAGCGGCGGCGACGCTCGGCGCCGACGGTTGGCAAACGTTCTGGCGCGTCACCTTTCCCAATATCAAGTGGGCGCTGTTTTACGGTGTGATTCTTTGTAACGCGCGTGCGATGGGGGAGTTTGGTGCCGTCTCGATCGTAAGCGGACATATTCGCGGACAGACCAATACGCTGCCGCTGCACGTTGAAATTCTCTACAACGAATACAATTTTGTTGCCGCTTTCGCCACTGCCTCGATCTTAATGTTGCTCGCACTTTTCACGCTGACGCTAAAGACGTGGGTTGAAACGCGCACCGAGCGTAACGAAATTAGAACCGAATCTAACTCCATTTAGGAAAATCCGATGAGCATTTTGATTGATAGTGTGAGTAAACATTTTGTGGGCTTTCGCGCGCTTAACAACGTCAGTTTGGAGATCCCGACCGGTGGTTTGGTGGCGCTTTTGGGGCCGTCCGGTTGTGGCAAAACCACCTTGCTGCGGATCGTCGCCGGCCTCGATCGCGCCGATCACGGACGCATCTTGTTTGACGGAGACGACGTGACGCGCGTGCCGGCGCGCGCGCGCCGTGTGGGTTTCGTGTTCCAGCATTACGCATTGTTCAAGCACATGACGATTTACGACAACATCGCCTTCGGGCTGTCGGTGCAGCCGCGGAGTCAACGGCCGAGCGCAGCGGAGATTAACTCTAAGGTGTGTCAATTGCTTGAACTGGTGAGGCTCGAAGGTCTCGCGCAGCGCTACCCCGCGCAGCTTTCCGGCGGACAACGGCAGCGCATCGCGCTGGCACGGGCGCTTGCGGTTAACCCCAAGGTGCTACTGCTCGACGAACCATTCGGCGCGTTAGACTCGCGCGTACGCAAGGAGTTACGTCGGTGGTTGAGACAACTGCATGACGAACTCCATGTCACCAGTATTTTTGTCACGCACGATCAGGAAGAAGCGCTTGAAGTGGCTGACACAGTGGTGGTCATGAACAACGGCCACCTTGAACAAGTGGGTACGCCGGAAGAGATTTACGAAGCACCAGCAACGCCCTTTGTGTATCGCTTTCTGGGTGACGTCAACACCTTTAGCGGCCGCCTAAGAGCCTCCGCCGGTGAGCTTGGTGGCACGCAATTCGTGCTGGACGATTCCGCGCAAGCCGCTGATCGACCGGCGACGTTGTATGCGCGGCCGCACGAGATGAGAGTCGCGCGGCGGATCGATCGCCCGGAAGACGGGATTGAAACCCGCCTACGCGGTCAGCGCCGCATTGGCGCCGTGGTTCGTCTTGACCTTGAACGGCTCGACGGTCACGGTTTCGTCGAAGTCGAGATGTCGCGGGAACAGTACTTGGCAGAGCGCTGGACAAACGGCGAAGTTCTGTGGGTTCGTCCGCAAAATCCGCGTACCTTTCTGGAAACTGTCCACTAGCGACGGCACGCGCACGGGTGGTGAATGACGATCAGCTGTTTATCGCGACGGTGCGGCCAATCGGGCGAGGCTGAGCGCTAACGCTCAAGTAGTAGGACGCTCTCGCCTAACACACGGAATTTCAAATAGATTCCGACTCTCCTTAAGCCGCGGCGTGATCCCATTCAAAGGCATGACTGACTGCCGCGCGCACCGTACTGTTCGGGCTTGCCTCGGCGTAGTGATGAGATTCGTACTTCACGCTGCCAAAGCGAAGCGTCACCGTTTCTTTAAACACGTTTTCCTCGATCGCCCCGCCCGTACTAATCGATGCGATCTGCACATTCTTTAAGATCATCGATAAGTACTTCATCGGCGCTTCACGTTTGCCGAGGACCGGAATGATGTTGAGTTCCACAGATTCGATAACGGTTTGCGCCGCAAACAACGTCATCAGCACCGTACTTTCAACGCCGACGGGTTTCACGATCACAATTTCATTCATTTGAATACGACCAGACGATCCCGCATCGTGATTTAACAACCAGCGATAGGACAACGCATCCGACCAGCCACGGTGGTTGCTGTTCAGCGAGCCACCCTTAACGCCATCGACTCTTAACAAGATTTCAACTGCCATCGTTCAGCACTCCGAAATTTATAAGGATAAGGATTTGCCAGGGCTCGGAGGGATGGCGCGGAATGCGTCAGCGCGAGTGATGGCGGGGCGCGTGGGCCGGGGGCAGGCGCATAGTCAACTTTATCGATGCTGGGTGCAAGCGCACGTCGCAGAGGTTGAGTAGCTCGCTTGAGGCCTGCGGGTTGCGCTAGTCTCCGCGTCAAGTTTCAACAAAACGGGAGAGAACCATGGGTCGATTATCCAACAAATCAGCCATCATCACCGGCGGTGCCGCGGGTATCGGACTTGCCACCGCGCGCCGCTTTGTCGAAGAAGGCGCGCGTGTGCTACTGGTGGACGTACAGAAAGCCGCGCTCGCGGCAGCGGTCGCGGAACTCGGTGCGGCGAATGCCGCGGCGATCACCGCGGATGTTACCGATCCGGCGCAGGTAGCTGCTTATGTGCGGACGGCAATTGAACGCTTTGGTCGCATCGATATCTTTTTCAATAACGCCGGCATCGAGGGCACGGTTGCCCCCATCACCGAGTACCCGCTCGAGATGTACGAACGCGTCATGGCGGTCAACGTGCGCGGTGTTTGGCTCGGCATGCAGGCGGTGATTCCGGAGATGGCCAAAACCGGCGGCGGCAGTATTGTGATTACCTCGTCTTTGGGTGGCTTGAAGGGCATGCCCCGGGTCGCGCCTTACATCGCGTCGAAGCACGCGGTGGTCGGGATCATGCGCTCGGCGGCGCTCGAGTGCGCGCCACTCAAAATCCGCGTCAACACCATCAATCCGGCACCGATCGCCACCCGCATGATCGCGTCTCTAGAACAACAATACGCACCGCATGACCCCGACAAGGCCAAGGCTCGAATCGCCCATAGCGTACCGCTACGGCGCTATGGTCAGCCGGAAGAAGTCGCCAACCTCGTGGTGTTTTTGGCGAGCGATGAGAGCAGTTACTGCACGGGGACGGTATTCCCGGTCGATGGCGGGATGTCCGCAAGCTAACGCGAGCGTGCGCCGAGCACGGCAAAGGTCATCCTGCAAGACTCTTTAACAATTGCAGGGTGACTCCCTACGCACTTTCAACTTTCCTGGGTGGCGAGCCGCTAACTGACTAGCCAAGCTTAGTACGTGTTGCTCGACAGGACCGATCATGAAAGTAGTGGAACAAACACCCCGTAAGGCCCCGGCGGCCAAGGAGCCCGCACAACCCATTCCGCAGCGCCATCAAGTCAGGGCCGAGGCCGTGGTCTATGGCGCAACCAACGCCCACGAGCGGATATTGATTCGCGATGTGTCCCGTCGCGGGATGTTTTTGCAGTACCTCGAAGGGAGCCAAACCGCAAAAGTGCCGTGGCTGCGAGTCGGCGCGCAGGTCGAGATCCGTTTCGCCGTGCGACACGGCGGGGATCGCGTCGTCATCCGTGCGCAAGCTCAGGTGCGCCGTCGCAAAGACGATGGGGTTGGTGTCAGCCTCGTCGCACCGAGCGAACTGGTCGTTGCCGGACTGCGTAGCCTGGTCATGGCCGGCATGCAACACCGCGATGCCCCCGCCGCCCCGGTCCAAGCACCGGAGGAACGCCACAGCGATAAAGCTATCAAGTTATTGGAAGCTGAGCTGCCTGCGCGCATCGGGCGCCTTGCCAAATGCTATGTAAGCAATGTCGAAACCGCGCTTGCAAATGCCAAATATCAAGCGCCACTCGGCGAGCAGCGGAAATTTATCGATATCAGTCGCGTGGTCGAGCGGGAAGCCGCGCAGCTGGTTCTGTCCGCGCAACATCAGGTGTGTCAAGCGGCGCTCGATTGGCTGCACGCCAGCAAATCAAAAGTTGAGCCGTCCGAAGCGCGCACCAATGGGGGACTATCGTTGGTTGAATCGATGGATTTAAGCGCAAGCATGACCGCCGTGGACGCGGCCGATCGTATCGCCCTGCAGCTCGCGAGCGCCTGGAGCACGCTTGCGTTACGGCTCAAAAAGCTCAATGACGCCAATTTTGAATCTTGTCCGCTCGCGCCGACGACGCTATGTCTCAATTTGCGCGATGCGCTGTACCACGATCCGCGTGCGCCGGGCCTGCGGCGATTCGATCTCTCCGTGGGCTTAAACGAAGAGTTCGTGACCGAACTCGAGATGTTTTATCAGCATCTCGATGCGCTGCTTCAGCGTGCGGGGGGATGACGGCGCTTTCCCGTTCACTCGTTGATGCGATAGTCGCGTTGCTCACGGGCGAACTCGACGAAGTAATCGAGCGCTTCGGGGTTCATCATGGCGTCGCGGCTGGCTGCCTTGGCGACGTCAAACCCCATCAAAATCTTGCGCACCGGCACTTCCAGTTTCTTGCCGGTCAAGGTGTACGGGATCGCATTGACGGCATAGAGTTTATCCGGCACATGGCGTGGTGAGGCGTTTTCGCGTAGCGCCCGTGCGACCTTTTGAATCAACCGCTCATCAAGCTCCGCGCCCGGCGCCAGTTTGACGAACATCGGCATAAAAAAGCGCCCACCCGGCAAATCCAGATTAACCACTAGACTATCGGCAATCTCCGGCAGCGTTTCCACCACACGATAGAGTTCCGCCGTGCCAATCCGCACGCCATAACGATTCAAAGTGGAATCCGAGCGCCCGGAAATAAAACAGCCGCCGCGCTGATTGACCCGAAAGAAATCGCCGTGGCGCCACTGTCCGGGAAAATCCACAAAGTAAGAGTCGCGGTAACGAACGCCACCGGGATCATTCCAGAAATAAATTGGCATGGAAGGCATGGGTTGGCGAACGACCAGCTCGCCGACTTCATCGATGACCGACTCCCCATGATCGTTATACGCGTGGACATCAACGCCTAAAGCGCGACATTGAATTTCGCCGGCATAGACCGGGCGCGTGCAGAGGCCCGTCACGAAGCCTGCGCTGACATCGGTGCCGCCGCTTTGCGAGCTGAGCCAGAGATCTTGTTTGACGTTATCGAACATCCATTGCATCGATTCCGGTGTCACCGGCGAGCCGGTCAGCAACGTGCTTTCTAACGCGCTTAGGTCATAGCGTTCGCGCGGCACGATGCCGTTTTTCTGCATCATCCCGACATAGGTCGGACTGGCCCCGAACATCGTTGCTTTGGCTTCCGCGGCAATGCGCCATAGGACGTCGATTTCGGGCGCGGCGGGATTGCCGTCATAAATAATTGGCTCGGCACCGACGATGAGTGAACTGACCAGAATGTTCCACATGATCCAACCGGAGGTCGTGTAGAAGAACATCCGTTTACCGCGCGACAAGTTACAGTGCAGCGCGAGCGTCTTATGCAGTTCAAGCGTAATGCCGCCGTGTCCGTGCACCAGCGCTTTGGGTAGTCCGGTCGTACCCGAGGAATAAACTACCCACAGTGGATGATCGAACGCCACTTGCGCGAAGTCGTGTGCCGGCGTTTCGGCCTTCCCGAGCAGCGCGTGCCAGTCATGTGCATCCGCGACGGGCGGCGCGGCATTGGAATCTAGATAACGCACGTGCACCACGTGCTTCAACGTGGGGAGTGCTTGAATAATCTCCGCCGCTTCCGCGATGCGCGCGAAATCCTTGCCGCCGTAGCGATAGCCATCGACACAGAACATGACGGTGGGTTCGATCTGTTGGAATCGATCAAGCACGCTTTTCACGCCAAAATCAGTAGAACAGCTCGACCACACCGCGCCGACACTCGCGGTCGCGAGAAACGCAATAAGGGTGTACGGCACGTTCGGCATGAACGACACCACACGGTCACCGGGACGGACGCCGAACGCACGCAAGCTTGCCGCGAGGCGCGCGACTTGTGTGGAAAGCTCATCCCAGCTGACGGACGCAAGCGGCGCGGATTCGGACGCGAAATGAAGGGCCGGGGCGCCGCTTCGCGCTTGCCGCAAGATGTGTTCCGCGAAATTTAAGCGCGCGCCGGGGAACCACTGCGCGCCCGGCATCCGTGCGTCCGCGAGTACTGCTTGATAAGGCACAGACGACTTGATTTCGAAGAAGTCCCAAATTGCCGCCCAAAAACCCGCGACATCCGCCACCGACCAGCGCCATAACGCTTCGTAATCCTCGAACTTGCGTCCGCTACGCGCTTCCACCCAGTGAGTGAAGCGCGTCAGTTCCGCGCCTGCAATGATCTCCGCGCTAGGCTGCCAGAGTATGTCGCCTTCTTGGGGCATGAGAAATTTCCTGCTAAATAATTTGAGTTCGTGACTCAGTTTTGTACCAAGCGGCCTCGCGCCGCCGCGACCTTGGTTACCAACGCGGCAATTCTGTAATCGTTGGGTTTGCAAAGCATGCCCCGCCGGATAGCACGCGTGAAGAAAAGTGCGCGCGCACTTGGTTAGCGTTCACGCACGGTGGTCCGGTACATCCGCGCCTTAGTAGGCTTTGAATATTAGCGAGTATAAGATGGCAAAGAAACGGTGCTTGATAGAGCCGTGCAGACTTAAAAAAACAAATGCTTCATTAGCTCAATTGGAAGGCCTTGCATGACGACGCGTTTCGCCAGAGTTTTGATTGCCAATCGTGGAGAAATCGCGTTGCGTATCATGCGCACCGCGCGCGATCTCGCGTGCGAGCCAGTGGTGATTGCCAGTGAGGATGATCGCGACAGCGCGCATTGGCTGCGTGCGAACTTACGGCAGCCGCTTGCCGGCAGAGGCGCGCGGGCGTATCTCGATCAGTCGGCGATTCTACAAGCCGCAAAGTTAGCGAACGCGCAGGCGATCCACCCCGGTTATGGCTTTTTATCGGAAAGCGCCGAGTTCGCGCAGGCCTGCGAAGCTGCGGGATTCGTCTTCATCGGCCCGCGGCCCGAACAGCTGGCGTTGTTCGGTGACAAAATTGCCGCGCGCGCCGCCGCCACGCGCGCCGATGTGCCAACACTTGAAGGGTCGACCGCACTGACCTCACCCGAGGACTTGTCGCAATTCGTCGCATCGCTGGGTCGCGATAGCCTCGCAGTCATCAAAGCGGCGGCGGGCGGCGGTGGACGCGGCATGCAAATCCTATGGCCTGAGATCGAGCGCGGCGTGGCGCTGACGCGCTGCGCGGACGAAGCGCGTGCCGCGTTTGGCGATGGTACGTTGTATGCGGAGCGCTTCGTGCCGGCCGCGCGCCATGTCGAAGTGCAAATTTTGGGCGACGGACAGGGTGGCGTGGTGCATCTGTGGGAACGCGATTGTAGCTTGCAGCGTCGTCACCAAAAACTCATCGAGATGGCGCCGGCAATCGGACTCGCGGCGGGCGTGCGTGATGCTTTGTTACGCGATGCGTGTCGCCTCGCCGCTTCCTGTGCATACCGGGGACTTGGGACGTTTGAATTCTTGGTCGATGCCGACAGCGATCGGTATTGGTTCATCGAAGCGAACCCGCGCCTCCAAGTCGAACACACGGTTACCGAAGAAGTCACCGGCCTCGATTTGGTCGCTTTGCAGTTCGGGGTGGCACAAGGACAAACCTTAGCCGAACTCGGGTTGCGCGAACCCCCGCCGCCGCCGCGCGCGTCAGCAGTGCAGTGTCGCATCAATGCGGAGCGCATGACGCAAAGTGGGGAATTTCACGCCGGTGGCGGCACTATTCAAACGTTCGAAGTGGCCGGCGGACCTGGCGTTCGGATCGATAGCGGGGTGTACGGCGGATACACCGTCAATCCCGGGTTCGATTCGCTGCTCGCCAAAATCATCGTGCGCGCGCCCACGCTCGATCTGCCGATGCTGTTGCGACGGGCCGAGCAGACGCTGGCGGAAACGACGCTACGCGGCACCGATCACAACGTGTCGTTGCTACGCGCAGTGCTGACACATCCAACCGTGCAAAGCGGCCGCATGACGACACGTTTCATAGAAACCGCCACGGCCGAACTTCAAGCAACGATGGCAACCTTGCCGACCGTCGCGACGCTTGATGCCGACCAGACCGTGTACGTGCGGCGCGCATCGCCCGCTCTCCCGCCGGGTATGCACGCGGTGCGCGCACCGTTGCGCGGAAGCTTGGTGCAGCTCGACATCAATGTTGGCGAGCGAGTTGCTAGGGGCGGGCTCGTTGCCACGCTTGAAGCGATGAAAATGCACCATTTAATCGAAGCGGAAATCGCGGGTGAAATAACCGCGATTCACGCGCGGAACGGCGAAGTGCTCGACGTAGGCGATATCGTGTGCGTGTTGCTGCCGCTTGTCGCGGAGGACGCCGCCAATGCCTCTGGCCCTGCGCTTGATCTTGACTTGATTCGCGCGGACTTGGCCGAAGTTCAGGCGCGCCACGCCATCGGACTCGACGCCAATCGCCCGGAAGCGGTGGCGAGACGCCGCAAGACCGGTAGCCGCACGGCGCGCGAGAATGTTGCCGACCTCTGCGATCCCGCTAGTTTTACTGAGTACGGCGCGTTGATGGTCGCGGCGCAACGGCGGCGCCGGACACTAGAAGATCTGATGCGTAATACGCCGGCGGACGGTTTGATCGCCGGCATCGGAACCGTCAACGCCGCGCAGTTCGGTGCTGACGCGTCGCGTTGCGCGGTGCTCGCGTATGACTACACGGTCCTCGCCGGCACGCAGGGTGCGATGAATCACAAGAAAAAAGATCGCCTTTTTGAGCTTGCGCGCGACTGGGAATTGCCGGTGGTGTTTTTCACCGAAGGGGGCGGCGGCCGACCGGGTGATGTCGATATCGATGATCTGGTCGCCTCGTGGTTGGATTTGCCGACCTTCTCCACCTGGCCGCAAATGTCCGGCATCGCGCCGCGGATCGCGCTCAATTCCGGGCGCTGCTTCGCCGGTAATGCGGTGATCTTCGGCTGTGCCGATCTCACCATCGCAACCGCGAATTCCAATATCGGTCTCGCGGGTCCCGCGATGATCGAAGGCGGCGGTCTCGGCAAGTTTGCACCGGAAGACATCGGGCCGATCGAGGTGCAAACGGAAAACGGCGTGGTCGACTTGGCGGTCGCCGACGAAGCCGAAGGTGTGCTCGCCGCCAAGCGTATTCTTAGTTGCTTTCAAGGAAAGTGGCCGTCCTTCACCTGTGCCGACCAACGCGTGCTGCGGCACTTGGTCCCGGAGAATCGGCTACGCGTCTACGACATGCGCGCGATCATCGACGCGTTGGCGGATACTGGATCGGTCATCGAGCTACGGCGTCACTACGGTGTGGGCATCGTCACCGCGTTCATCCGCATTGAAGGTGAGGCCTTCGGCTTGATCGCCAACGATCCACGGCACTTGGGCGGTGCCATCGATGGACCGGGCGCGGAGAAGGGCGGACGATTTCTACAACTGTGTGACGCGTTTGGGATCCCCATCGTTTCCCTCTGTGATACCCCGGGTTTCATGGTTGGCCCGGACAGCGAAAAAACCGCCGCCGTGCGGCGCGGATCGCGCCTTATATTGGCCAGTGCCAATCTCACGGTGCCGCTTTTCACGGTGGTCACACGCAAAGGGTATGGGCTTGGCGCACAGGCGATGGCGGGCGGGAGTTTTCACCGGCCATTGATGTCGATTGCGTGGCCAACCGCCGAGTTCGGTCCGATGGGACTCGAGGGGGCGGTGAATTTGGGGTATCGCAAGGAACTCGATGCCGAGCTCGATCCGCAGGCACGCCAGGCGTTATTCGAGAAATTGCTGGCGCGGATGTATGCGCAGGGCAAGGCGGTGACGGTCGGCGCATATCTCGAAGTCGATGCGGTGATAGATCCCGCCGAGACGCGTCAGTATTTAATTCGGGGTCTCCGCGCCGCCGGCCCTAAGCGGCGAGCGCAGCGCGCTTATGTTGATGTGTGGTAAGGCCGGGGTGACGGCAAATTAGGATGCTTTCGAATAGCGGTTGCTTAAGACCCGTCCGATCGCCAAGTCCACCGCGCGCATCACGCGGCCCTGCATCGCGGCGAGTTCGGTCGGATCGGTGAAGTACGCCATATCCACTTCGTGCCGAATATATTTGGCGGGCAACTCGTTCAACGCCACACAGGCGATATCAACCAACGCGTCGTCGTCGATATCGAGCTGGCGGGCGACTAAGGCATCTAGTACCAGGCGTTCGAAATAGTTATGCATCTGCTCGATTCGAGCGGGATAATTTTTCAAAGTCGTTCTCGCAAACAGCATGGAGGAGATTCCGTGGTCGTTATCCCCGTTAGCGGCCACGGCGACGACTGCTTGAATCCACGGTTAAGATTAGCCCGATGAACCTTTCGTTCCGTATCCCTTAATGTTGCGTTGGTTGCTACCGGCGCTTTTTCCAAGTTGGCGATTCTTTGACGTCATTGGCCCTTCGCCGCGGATTGAACTGCGCTACTGGCAAGGTCAAGGCAGAAGCGAGGAATGGCGAGAGTTATTGCCGCCACCGCGCCGTTTGCGCCCGCATCAAGTCGCGGCGCGTTTACTTTGGAATCCCGCGCGCAACGAAGCGCTGTTTTTCACGCGTTGCGCGGAGCGCGTGCTGGAAGGCGAAAGCGCTAAACCGCTCGCGCTGATTGAACAAAAAATACGTGCGTCATTGCCGCCCGGCGCGACGGCTTTCCAGTTTCGAATCCTCGTGCTCACGCCGGCGGGGAACAGGTTGGGACGTGAGATCGTGTTTGAGTCATCGCGCCTCTTACACGCATGATATTTGAAACGGCCTTGCGACTCACCGAGTGCGGTGCCGGCCTCGCCATTGCGCAAGCAACCTTCGAACATTTCAGATCGGAAAAAAGCGCGCTGTTCGCGCTTCGGCTGATCCTTGCGGGGGCGCTCGCCGGCGGCGTGGCGCCGCCGTGGCCCGCCGTGGGATTAGTGCTGACAAGCGTCGCGCTGCTGGTGCGTTTTGACGGACCCTATAACGGCGGCAGCGATCGGATGACGTTACTGGTGTTGTTATGCGCAGCGGCGGCGCGTGTTGCACCGACGCGGTATTGGCAGGAACTCGCGCTCGGCTATTTGGCTGCGCAGCTCATCCTTTCCTATGCGGTATCGGGATGGGTCAAACTGGTTAATCCCGCTTGGCGAAGCGGTCGTGCGTTGCAAGAGGTTTTGTCTTTTTCCGCTTACCCGGCAAGCGAGCATTTTCGGCAATGGGCGGCGCATCCGCGGCTGCTGCGATTCGTCAGTTGGGGCGTGATCGGATTCGAGTTAGCGCTGCCGCTCGCGTTTTTGACCAAGACGACACTCATCGTCGCGCTTGGGATCGCTGCCGCGTTTCATTTCTCGAATGCGTGCTTGCTCGGGCTTAATCGGTTTTTATGGATATGGCTCGCGGCCTATCCCGCGCTGTGGTGGCTGCACGATAGACTTCTTGGTCCATGAGCGATACTCCGATAGTGACCATCCGATGCTTGTGTCACGCCGCATTGCCGTCATAATTGGCCAAGACACAACGAGGTGCCTGCAGCCGTGACTAAGTCCGATAACTTTTTCGATATCAGCGGAACCGCGGATGAGGATGCCGCAGTGGGAAAGGGCAATACCGTCGACTTTGACGTGTTTGGTGATGCGACTTCGGTCGAAACCGCCGCCGAAAATGTCGATTTGGGTGACACGGCGGCGTTTCCGCGCACACCTTCGGCAGATGATCCTGACCTCGATTTCGACATGGGTCCGGCGGTAACCAATGAAACTCCGACTCCTATCACGCCCGCACCGACCGAATCTGTTGCGAGCGAAACCGCACCGGAATCCGGACAACGCGGCACGCTGTGGATGATCGTCGCGTTAGTCGCGGCTGCCGCAGCCGCGGCGTGGTGGTTATTGGGATAGGCTTGAGCGCGCTGCGCGCTTCAATAAGATTCCGGATCTAGGATCGGCGCCATTTCATCCAAGTTTGGTGCTTCGAGTTCAACCGTCCCACCATCGGGTGCACTCGACGCGGCTGCCGGCGCGGACGGCGTCGTCACCGCATCACCCATACCATAGCTTGTTAGCTCAAAATTCCAGCGACCGGGGTCTTCCCGGTTATCGAGTTTGACAAAGCCGGCGGCTTCCGGAGCATACCAACGAGTGGTGTTGGTTTTGAATTTGCGACTGCCGGCCGCCACCTCGTCAACACATTCAATGCGAAAAGCCTGAAATTCACCCGCCGCGACGCGCACCGATTCGTAGCCCGCAACATTGCAACTGCCGCTGGTATCGATCGGCTCGCCGAATTCCGTTGAGTAATAGCGATATTTCGATTGCCAGGTGTTACCGACCGCGAGCGGAAATTTAATGCTCGGGGCGTAAGGGGTAAATTCGATCAGCTTCACGCCGTGCAACGTGCTTAAGCGGATTGGATTGAAGTCGTTTTCGGATGACGCCGTTTCCATCATGTAATTTCCGCATTGCGAGACGAGTGAGCCGTCAGGCTTGATTTCGGTCAGTTTCCAATCCTCGCACGTGACGCCCATGATGTGGCCGCTGTAACTCATGCGGTAGCCGACGACGGGCGTTGGTCGCACCGCTTGTTGTGCTTCGGCCGACACACATGCCGCGAGCAACGCGCTGAACATGAATTCTCTGCAATAGCTCATGCTGCCCAACCCATGGCGCGCCGGTAGGTTTCCCAAAAGCCGATGATCGCGGACTCGGTCACTAAATGCGCGGCGTCTTCGGCGCGTCCGCCGCCCATCGCGATATAAGACGCTTCGCTTTGGGCGCGGTTCACCGCTTTTTGCACGATTTCGACGGCTTCGCCGTCTTCCATCGAGATAAGACCGGCCGGCCCGATCAGGTTTGCTTGCTTCAGCCGTATACGCTGCATCGTGTCATCATCGTCGGCATAACCGAAATGCGTCCACACCAATTCCATTTGATGCGGCCCATAAGTATTGATTTGACGCACCGCGAGCGTGTTTGCGATCTGCTGCAAGACAAGATTCGGAAACGCCGACAATATCACGAGCGTAATGCCGTCATCGAATTCCGGTCTGCCGGCCAACAGACTCATATCTTGTAACGTAAAGTTGGCGGCGAAACTGCGCACGTCTTTGTAGACTTCGCGATCAACATTCGCGTCCGAGGTCGCGGCTTTTGCATACAGCATGCAATGCCGATGATGTTCATCCATGAGACAAGCGCCCTGCTGAGTCGAGCGATATAAGCCAAACGTATTGTGGAACAAGTGCAATAAACTCGCGTGATACGGGTCGCGCGTGTTCTCGGCATAGAGTTTCCAATTGCCGTGCATGAATTGTCGTTGATCGCCTAACACCCGCAACGGTCGGTGACAAATGCGCGCGATCGAGTCCACGATCATGGGCCCCAAGTAGTCGCGCAACGGCGGAGTCCGCGGCGAGAAGCTCGCGAAGATGAGGCCGTGTAGGGTCTCGACCCGCAGCGCTTTCAAATTATGTGCCTTGAGTTCAAAGCCACTCGGCATGCCACCGTTGCCATTGACGCCGCCGCGCAGCGGCACACCGCGGAGTTCACCGCGTAGCGTATACGCCCATTGGTGGTAGACGCAGGTCAAGCGAGGCGTGTTGCCGCGCGGCTCTCGACATACCAACGCGCCGCGATGCGCGCAGCGGTTCTCTAGCACATTGATCGCGCCGTGCTCATCGCGCGTCACGACTACCGGCGTATCGCCGATGAAGGTGGATTTATAGTCACCCGCATTCGGAAGTTCGGCTTCCAAGGCAACAAAGCTCCAATGTTCGCCTTGGAAAATCCGCGTTTGTTCCAGCTCGTAATATCCGGGCTCCGTGAACAGCGCATAAGGCACGGCAAAACCTTCCTCGGTCGTCGGCCAGAAAGGGGCTTCGAGTGCGGCGGTGGTAGATTGGTTCATCGCGATTCTCCGTGCCGAACGGTGGACTTAATTGTTAAGCAGGCGGCTAAATTGGCGTGACCAATAAGCTATCGATACGCGCGGTGTCGAAGGTTACGATCTTGCGTTGAAAGCGCCACGCGTCGCCATCTAACACAATGCGGTCGGCATACTCGCCCGTTTGAAATAATTTCGTCGCACCGTCGGTGCCAGTGCGGTAGACGGCATAGTGACTGCGCGCCTCCACCGCCGTTTCGCCGACGTTTTCGATCATCACCGCGCTGATCAGGTGACGATAACGGTGCTTCTCATAAATGTTGGCATGCCGCAGCGATACCACGCGGTCCGTCAGCATCGCGCGCGAGTCGCACAAAAATGCCGATACCGGGAGCCCGCGCAATGCATTTTCCCAGGCGATAACCTGATAAAGACATTGTTCCGTGAAAAAATCCGGCCACGCTTCCAGCTCATCGCGATCAATGCACTGCGCGTACCGCGCGAGCAATCGCTCGACGTTAAATTGGAGTTCGTGAGGGGCAAGCGCGGTGAACGGGCTCATGGCGGTAAGCCTACCCGAGGTCAGCGTGAGCCGCTAGAAGAACGCATGCATCTCAGCGCGCATCATGAAAAATAATCCCCGCGACGTAACGTTTGCCGCTTAGCACCGTGCTGACGCCGTGCCGAAGATTGACACGATAGGTCCCGCGCGTGCCCTGTACCGGGCGTTGACTGACCGCGAAAATTAGCGCATCACCCTGACGCCACGGTACGACTTGCGCACGCGACTGCATGCGCGGGCGTTGTTCCGTTAAAACGAATTCTCCGCCGGTGAAATCTTGCCCCGGTTGCGATAACAAGATGGCGACCTGCAATGGGAAGATTTCTTCCCCGTATAAATCTTGGTGCAAGCAATTGTAATCGCCCGCGATATAGCGCAGGAGTAACGGGGTCGGGCGGGTTTGGCCCGCCGTGTGACAGCGCGCGCGATATTCCGCGTGCGTTGCGGGAAAGCCAACGTCCGTTTGCCCGTTGGAATTCCAATGAGAGGCGAGTGGTGCGAGGCGCGCATAGAGCGCCTCGCGTAAAGCGGCGATCGATATAGGCAGCGGATAGGCGAAGTACCGATACTCGCCGCGCCCAAAGTTGTGCTGCGCCATCACCACGCGGCTACGAAAGTGCGCGTCAACCGAGTAGAGTCCGGCCAGCGCGCGACATTCAGTAGGCGACAGCAACCCGCTTAATACGCTCCAGCCTTGCGTCGCGATGCACGCTTCCTGCGCCGGCCAGTCAAACGCGGCAACCCTTGCGGCGAACTCGGGTGCCGCGTCAAGAACGGCAGCATTCAAGGTTTGGGCGCGCCGTGTTGCTCGCGCGCGAGAAGAGCGCGTTTTCGCGCGTTCCCCCAGCGGTAGCCGGCGGTGTCACCGTTGGCATGGACCACGCGATGACAGGGCACGGCGACCGCCAGCGGATTCATCGCGCAAGCGCGCGCCACCGCGCGTACCGCTTTGGGCGAATCGATCCGCGCGGCAAGTTCACCATAACTGACCGTGCTACCCGCCGGAACCTTGCGCAAGGCTTGCCAAACCTGCTGCTGAAATGCGGTACCACGAATGTCGAGCGGCAGGCGATGCGCGTCGGTCGGGTGCTCGATCAATGCAATGACTTCATTGACGCGCGCGGCAAACGCGTGCGGAGCCGGTATCAACGTGGCTTGACTGAAGCGTTGTTGAAGCTCCCCCTCGAGTGCCTGCCGTTCATCGCCGAATAAAATCGCGCAGATACCGACCTCGGTTGCCGCAACCAGCACATTGCCCAGCGATGTTTTACCAAACGCGAAATGAATCGTGAGATTTTTGCCGCGTTGCCGAAATGCCGTCGGTTGCATGCCCAACGCGCTCGGCGCTTCGCGATAGAAGCGACTACTCGATTGATAGCCACTATCAAAAAGTGCGGTGGTGACGGTCGCGCTGCGCGGTAAATTTTCGCGCAAACGCTGCGCGCGCGTTGCAAGCGCGTAGGCTTTGGGCGTCACGCCCGTCACTTCTTTGAATAAGCGATGAAAATGGAAGCGGCTTAAGCCCGCGGTCGCCGCGAGTTCGGCGAGCGGTGGGACACGTTCCGCGTTGTCGAGCGCGCGGCAGGCCTGTGCAATCCGTGCGAGATGTTCTTCGCGGCTCGATACTTCTTTGGGCCTACATCGCTTGCACGCGCGAAAGCCCGCGGTTTCGGCGTCGGCGCAGGTGAGGTGAAACCGCACGTTCTCGCGGCGCGCGAGCCGCGCCGGGCAAGAGGGGCGGCAGAACACGCCGGTGGTTCGTACCGAATAGACAAATTGATTATCGGCCGCGCGATCACGCGTCACGACGGCCTGCCAGCGCGCGTCGTCAGTTGTAACGGTGGATGGAATCGAGCGTTGAAGCATTTGCATGAGAGCCTCCGGCGCAAAATTTGCGTGGGAGGCTATTGTGCGGTTTTACCCACGTGTCGCATCCGCCTTATTGCGGCCAAATTCAGCGCGTGGCCGCGAGCTCGACCAGGTCGCCGTTGCGTAACACCAAGCCGTGTTTTTGGGCCTCAAGGACGGTTTCTTTGGGCCAATGCACGCGGCCCGGATCGGTTCCGCCGACGATCGCCATCATCAGGCCTTCGCCTCTACCCAAATAGCGGAATCCACGCGACACGCCGATTGGAACGGACACGGTATCGTACGGGTCAAGCACGACTTCGTGACGGCTGCCATCCCGGTTTTGCCAAAAGATTCCCCACTGGCCTTTCATCGGGATGAAAACTTCGTTGGTTTCATGAATGTGCAGCGTAGCGCCACAGCCGTGCTTGGCGCGGATGTAGGCGACATTGAAATCGCGGTTGTCCTTGATGGGGGGTGCCAGATCGGCATCTTCGATGACGCCCCGACCGATAACCGTCAGGATGTCGCGTTTACCGTTGGGCAGTTTGGTATCGATGAACGCCTTGGCGGAAGACCGTAGCGCCTTGTAGCGCCCGACCCGCTCGCGTTCCATTTTTTCCGGGCTGACGTCGATGCGCTTGATAGTACGGTTGGTCCGCTTGGGCGCAGTGGCTGAGGGCTTGGCGGACTTGCCGGGGCGCAGGGAGGGGGTGCGAATGGCCATGACGTCTCCTTTAGAGTGCAAACACAGTTGAGCTTAGTATAGCCGCGACCCTGTCAAAACAAGGGCGCTAGACGCGTTAGCTCCGCCCCCGCGCCATCTCGCGTTCGCGCCAACGTTTATGGACGTGGTAGCGCCATAAGGCCTCTACTAATAGATACGAGACAGTGCCAGCGACGATGCCGCAGATTGCCGAGCCCAAACACAATGGTTGCCAGATCTCCGCAAACGCGTGCTCCAGGCTGCTCCAATCGGCACTCAGGTTCAACGCGTCGACCGTCTCCGCGGTACCGCCCATGAACCACACGCCGACGCGATACGCAAAATAAAAGATCGGCACCCAGGTAATCGGATTTGTCACCCATACGGTGGCGATGAGTACCGGCAGGTTGATGCCAAAAAAAATCGCGAGCGGGGTCACGATCAGCATGTGAATCGGGATCGGAAAAAAAGCGACGCACATGCCAATGCCAGCGGCGCGCGATACCGAGCGGCGACCAAAGTGCCAAAGGTTTGGATCGTGCAACCGATGACTAAACCAGCTCAGCCATCGATTGTTTTGAATATCCCCGGGCTGAGGTAAGCGCGCTTGGAGGCGGCGGCGAAAGTTACTCAAGACGCGTTCACTGATTGGCTATCCCTTGTTTCCGCGCTTCGCGCCGGATGTAGTGCTTCACTGCTTCGAGATCTTCTTTGCTGATGTCTTTGAAATACGGCATGCCTAAGCTACTGCGTGCGCCGTCGAACACGATTTGGTGTAGCAATTTGTCATTCAACATGATGGGGGAGGCGCGTAAATCCGGTGCATAACCACCGGCCGTGCCGGCGGGGCCGTGGCACATGCCGCACGATTCTTTCCACACGAAGCTACCGCGTTCGGCCAGTTCTTCGAACACGACGAATTCCGGTTCGGTCAGCGGCTTGGCAAACACGGGCGGGGTGGGCGGTGGCAATGTAACGTGGCCGTCAAGCGCAAATACCACTAAGCGTCTAGTTTGCGCGCGATACGACCATCCATGTTGCGCAGCCATGGCGCCGCCGGTCGCGGTCATCGAGCCGCCCCAACCGACGAGAAGCGCTACGTATTGTTTACCGTCCAACGCGTAGGTCACTGGCGGCGCGGAGATCCCGAGCCCCAATGATTGTTCCCACAGCGCTTTACCGTTGTCGGCGCGATACGCCACAAATTTGCCATCCGCCCGACCTTCAAAGACCAAATTACCTTGCGTGGTGAGTGTGCCACCATTCCATACGCCTGGCAGCGGAACTTCCCATACCAGTTTCTGGTTAACCGGGTCCCAGGCCCGTAACGCTGCCGAACCCCAATCGGCCGGGCCGTCTTCGCGTAGAAAATCGACGCCCGGATCGAACTTAAAGTTAGGCGACTGCCAGGCCTGTGGCTTGGTGTATTTGTCGTTAAACATTCCAGCCATCTCAATGGCTGGAATGTAGACCAGGCCGGTGTTGGGGTTGTAGGACATGGCCGGCCAGTTATGCGTGCCGAAGGGTCCCGGCCAGACCAGTTCTTCGCCATCTTCGTAACGTGCGCCTGCGCGCTCGATGGGTCGACCGGTCGCCATATCAATGCCGGTTGCCCAGTCGACTTTGCCGAAAGGTTTCGCCGAGATGAGTTTGCCGGTGGCGCGATCGATGACGTAGAAAAAGCCGTTTTTTGGCGCATGCATCAGCGCTTTGACCGGCTTGCCTTCAATCGTTAGATCGGCCAACACGATGTCCATATTGGAGTTGTAATCCCAGCTTTCGCCGGGCGTTGTTTGGTAGTGCCAAACGTATTTGCCGGTATCCGCATCCAGCGCCACCACCGAACAGAGAAACAAATTATCGCCGCCGCCGGGGCTGCGCATTTTTTGGTTCCACGGTGAGCCATTACCCGTGCCGATATAGATTCGGTTGAAATCAGGGTCGTAGGTCATGCCGTGCCACACGGTGCCGCCGCCGCCGTGTTTCCACCATTCGCCGGTCCAGGTTTTGGCCGCCATTGCTTGCGTTTCGTCTTCGAAACCATCGGCCGGATTGCCGGGGACGGTATAAAAACGCCACGCTTGTTTGCCGGTCTCCGTGTCATAGGCGGTGACAAAACCGCGCGCCGCACCCCATTCAGTGCCGCCGTTACCGATGATGACTTTGTCGCGAAACACGCGCGGCGCGCCCGAGATGAACAGCGGGAGTTTGGGATCGAAGGTTTGCACGGTCCATAGCTCTTTGCCGGTTTTGGCATCGACGGCATTCAAACGACCGTCGCCGGTCGCGACAAAGAGCCGACCTTTCCAGAACGCGATACCGCGATTCCAGTCCCACAGGATGGCCGCGCGATCGCCACCGTGCTTGATGGTTTCCGGATCGTATTTCCATAATTGCTTACCGCTTCGGGCGTCCACCGCATACAGCACATTGAAACTGCCGTTGAAGTACATGACGCCATCGATCACGAGCGGCGTGCCGGTCAACGAGCGGTCTTGTGGAAGATCAAGCGTCCACGCGATACCCAGCTTGCCGACCGTATCCGCGTTGATCTGATCGAGTGGGCTGAAGCGCTGCTCATAATGCGTGCGCCCGTAGCCCAACCATTGTTCGGCTTGTGTTTGATTGGCGAGCGTTTGGTCGTCGACGATGGTTTCCGCAAACGTTGGGGCGCCGCTCAACATCTGATAAACGAGCGCCGCCAAAATTGTCTTACGCATGGAATTATTTGCTCCGTTCGTATTGATCGACCCATTGTTTCACCACGTGATACTGGTGACGTAAAGCCAATTCGTGGTCGTGGAAGATAAACTCTGTCAGAAATCCTTGGTCGAGCGAATGTTGAATCCGCTCCAGCGTGTTGCAATCTTCTAGTACCGCGTCACGCAACTCCACCATGGAGTTTTCTTGTCCGAAGCGTTGCGCGGCGTTGCTGGCCGGGCGCAAAAAGCCGCGCATCTGCCACACCACCCGATTCGGCGCGAGCGGCCACATTTGATGCGTGAAATACATGCCGCTGCCCATCACGATAATCCAGTTCGGAAAGAACACCGTGACGTCGATGGACCAGTTGGGGGCACGCGTTTCATTCAATCCCTTGGGTAACACCGTATCTTTCTCGACCACGCCGCTGGTGACCGAGGGCCCTGGCGCATAACGAAAGGCGAGCCCCTGCACGGGGTTGGGTTTGTATGCCATGTTTCCCCATACCGATTGCGTGCGATGCGGCCCTTTGAGTCGTATATCGATCAAACGGCCATACGGGTTGTCGGGGCCAGCTAACGTGTCTTTAACCGAGTGTTTATGCAGGATCGGCACGTGGTAGGTTTCGCAGAACGAATCCACCATACACTTCCAATTGCAATTAATGGTTCCCTCATATTCGAAAATCGCCGTTCCGCGATGAAAGGGATAGCCTTCCAAATCCCGGCCGTGCTCGCCCAAGAACTCCTGCAGCGTTAGCGTAGGAGTTGGATCGAGATTGATGAATATGAATCCTTCCCAAATGCCAAGCGGTACTTGGACGAGACCGAGCGTTTTCTTGTCGAGGTCATAGAAGCCTTTGGCATCGAACACGTTGGCCAATTTGCCGTCCAGGCCATAGGTCCAGCCGTGAAAAGGACAAGTGAAGCCGACGCATTTGCCGTTCGCACGGAGCTCGACTTGATTACCGCGATGTCGGCACACGTTATGGAAGGCGCGGATTTCTCCGTCCTTACCACGCGCGACGAGAATGGAGAGATCAAAGGTCGGCAGTCTCTTTTGGAAAAAATGGCCCGGCTGCGGCACTTGCTCGACGCGTCCAACGCATAACCACGCGCGTTTAAATATTGCCTCGATTTCTTTTTCGTAAAAATCCGCCTGCCAGTACGGACCCGTCGGAACCGGCCCAGTGCCTAGTTCAGGATAGCGGCGCGTAAGTTCCGGCGCCGTCATCGCAGGCCTAGTATTCAAACGTTCGTTCATGCCGCCGCTCCTTGCGGTTGATTGTCGGCTAACGTCACAACGAGCGGAAAACGCCGCGCGTCAAACGCGTCGGCGTATTGGCCTGTGCCGTACCATTCGATCGAAGTTCCGATCTCCGCCAGCGACAGCATTAACTTCAACAGTCGCTCTTCGGGACCACCGAGTTGGCCGAGTTGACGTTGGGCTAAGAAAGCGAGTGCGGCTTCAGCGTGTTCGAGCATTCCCTGATAGAAAGCGCGAATATCCGGCAATGGTGTGGTCAAGCGTTTTTCGAGCCGCGCGGAAGAATCCGCAAGAACCCACTCCGGGACCCATTTTTCGAGCGCCGAAAACTCCTTAGGCAGTAACCCGGATGTTGCCCGACGGGCCATCTTATCTCCCCTGGGTCAGAAAATTGGAAGCGTATGGCGCATTGCGCCACTGCGCGCATCGTACCCAACCGGACGAGTACCGCAAAGCTCGGCGACACCTGATGTCGCGTTGGAAAGATATGGAGGGTGTGCGAAATGCAGCTTAAGCAATCGCCGCTGCGCTGGGAGCGGCGTTAAGTCGCGGCGCGACTCGCTGTTTCCGTAGGCGTCTCTTCAAACGGCGGTAGCGGGCATACCGCGCTACCGTAAGTAGCAATCGTGGCGGGAGGAGGTAACGCCGCGAGTTGCGTGAGTACTTCGGCTACATAACCCTTCAGTTGTTCGTCAGGATGTTCAAACTGCAAGCCGACGCGATACATGGCAAAGTCATCGTGGCCGACTTTGGTTTGATGCATGACGCGCGCGCGCAAACTTAAATCATACGGCGTGTCGGCGCTGCTTAACGTAATCAGCAGGGATTGATTGATTTCCAGGGACTCCGGTACTGTCAGCATCAGGCCGCTGGTGGAAATATCTTCTAGCGTCGCGCGGAATTCGCCGGCGTCGCCATACTCGATTTCCAGTCGTTGTACCAGGCGCGACTCGGCACGACGGCCGTCGTGCTGCATGGAATTCATCAGGATGCCGAGCACTTGCTGGAGGCGCTTTTCATCGTCCGGCGCAAGACTGTCGAAGCGCAGACCATACACCGGCTCTTTGGCATCGTGCTCGATGCGTAAGACTGTCGCAAGGATTTGGATCTTCTGGTTTTTGCCGGCAGGGAGGTGAAGACACACCCGTTGCCCCATCTCGCCAACCAAACCTTTACAACGGACCGCAGCGCCGCCCCACGAAATATTCTTGATTGTGGCGGCGAGCATCCAACGGTTGTCCGGATCCGACAGCTGCACTGGGGCCGAAACACTGATGCGTAATTGCCGGCGCTTGTCGAACTCCCCGCTGACCTCGGTGGGTTTGACGGCCGGTGTCGGCGGCGCGCGTAATACGTTGAAGGCTTCTTGCAGTGCTTGTGCCGCCGCGCGTGTTACGGTCTGCGTATGCGGCGATTGGGCGAGCAGGGCAGCCACGTCGGCATGTTTGGTTAGAGGCACTGCGCCAAACATGGCGCGATGCTCCGCGATGCTGATGGCGAGTAACTTAGCGCATGCCACCAACGCATTCGGATCGGTCGGTAGTTTGACGCTCACGCTGTCGCTGATTGGCGCTGGCTGGCCCACGGTATCTACTCGCGTTGTGATGAAATCGCACCGCGGTCGACGCACCCCGGCTTACCTGTGTCGGCCGTGTGTGCGCGTTCTTTAGGGCGGGACGCCGGCGGCCCCCACCCGTATAATCGCCGTCCCCATATTAGGTGCTTGCCGCATGACCATCGTCACCCGTTTCCCACCGAGTCCGACGGGCTATTTACATATCGGGGGCGCACGCACCGCGCTTTTCAATTGGCTGTACGCACGGCGTTTGGGTGGGCGTTTTGTGTTTCGGATCGAAGATACCGATCGTGAGCGCTCGACGCAGGAAGCGGTGGATGCGATTTTTGAAGGCATGGCGTGGCTCGGCTTGGACTATGACGACGGTCCGTATTTTCAAACTCAACGCTTTGACCGTTACTTTGAGGCGATCGACCAGCTCCTGAAGAACGACAAGGCATACTACTGCTACTGCAGTCGAGAACGGCTGGACGCACTGCGTGCCGAGCAGATGGCGCGCAAAGAAAAGCCGAAGTACGACGGTCACTGTTGCGAACTAGTGAATGCCCCTGCTGGCGTCAAACCTGTGGTGCGGTTGCGCACCCCGCAGGCAGGTGAATTGGTCGTGGCCGATCGTGTGCACGGCGATGTCACGTTCAGCAACGATGAGTTGGACGACCTCATCATCGCGCGTTCGGACGGCACGCCGACTTATCATTTGACGGTGGTGGTCGACGACATCGATATGGGCGTGACGCATGTCATTCGTGGCGACGACCACTTAAACAACACGCCGCGGCAAATTCATATTTTGGAAGGCCTGGGCGCAACGCGACCCGTGTATGCCCATGTGCCGATGATCAACGGACCAGATGGCAAGAAGCTGTCCAAACGCCACGGCGCGGTGAGCGTCATGCAGTATCGCGATGAGGGTTTTTTGCCGGAGGCATTACTCAATTATCTGGCACGACTTGGCTGGTCGCATGGTGACGACGAAATATTCTCGCGCGCGGAATTGATTCAAAAATTCGATATCGATGCCATCAACAAGTCCGCCGCGAGTTTTAATCTCGAAAAACTGCAATGGGTGAATCAGCAGTATCTACAGGCCTTGCCGATTGCGCGATTACGCGAGGCGAGCGCCCCGTACTTTGCGCAAGCCGGGTTACATGTTGCCGAGAGCACCACGCTCGATCCGATGATTGAAGCGCAACGCACGCGCGCACAAACGTTGCTCGAAGTAGTGGACAAAAGCCGGATGTTTTTTGGTGACGATATCGCGCTCGATCCTACCGCGGCAGCCAAACATCTCACGCTGGAAGCAGCACCCGTGTTGCGCGCGCTGCGCGCGGGCTTGGCCGAACTTGCCGAATGGTCGCGACCCGCACTGCACGGAGTGGTCGAACAGGTGGCGCGGAATCTGAACTTAAAGATGGGACTCGTGGCGCAACCCTTGCGCGTGGCCGTGACGGGCGGGACCGCCTCTCCGGCTATCGATGTCACGCTTGATCTGCTTGGTAAAGCACGTTGTCTGCACCGCTTGGACGCCGCTCTTGCCAGTATGGGCGCCGGCTGAAGCAGCGTAATGACCTAATTTCGTCTTGACACTCGAAAATGCCTCGCGTACCTTCCCGCCTCTCTTTGCGGACCCCAATCCGCACGGATACCCGGGGCTATAGCTCAGCTGGGAGAGCGCTTGCATGGCATGCAAGAGGTCGTCGGTTCGATCCCGACTAGCTCCACCAGAATCCCGTCTGTTGCGCGTAGCAATCGACCAAAGCCAGTTGCCTGTCCCCATCGTCTAGAGGCCTAGGACATCGCCCTTTCACGGCGGTAACGGGGGTTCGACTCCCCCTGGGGACGCCATTACCCATTGGTCGCCTTGCGACCAATGGGTAATGGCGTCCGCTGGTTGAATGAGCACCGCACGGTTCGACCGATTCGCATCGCGAATCGGGACGCCATAGCGAAGCGAAGGCGCCCGCAGGGCGAGTGAACGCTCAAGCGTTCGCGAGTCAATCCCCCGGTTCCGTTCTCCACGAGCAATCTTAAACGTGTCGGTCGCATCGCGACCGATGAAAAATGACGTCCATTGGTTGGCTGAACCTCTTCGTTTCGACATCGCTATCGATACTAAGTGCGGGTTAACTTGCGGCCTTTGCGCCTGCGACATAGGGGCCCCACCATCGTTTTATCATTTGTAGCGCGACGAGCAGACAGCTACAGCCCGAGAACACCATCGCAAGGCTATCTAACTCCAATGTCGCAAACTGAAAAAGCTCGCGAACGATAGGGATGCCGAAGGCAGCCGTGAGTAAGGCGGCGATGATTAACAGCGCCGGCCAGAGCACGCGATTGGCGCGCGTAAACGCTTCCGCTAGAGACGGACTAAAGCTGCGATTGACGAAAATAAGCGCAATATTGGCAATGACCAGCATCAAAAAGGTTTGCGCGCGTGCCTGGTCGTCGGTTACCCCATGACTGCGCAACCACAGAAATTGGATTAGCAAAAGCGCGAGCACCATGCATCCCTGGATGACGCTCCACGCGACGAGACGTCCGTGGAAGAGGGGCGCCTGCGAATCCCGCGGCGGGCGGCGCATCACCGCCGCCTCTTCACTTTCCGCTTCGAAGGCTACTGAGCATACCGGGTCGACTATCAATTCCATGAAGACGATGTGTACCGGCCCAAGCAACATCGGCCATCCAAACAACAGCGGTACCAATGCCAATCCGGCGATCGGGACGTGAATCGCGACGATGTAGGCCAGCGCCTTGCGTAAGTTGTCGTAGATGCGGCGCCCGCCGCGCACAGCGGTGACAATGGTGCTGAAATCGTCGTCGAGTAGCACGATCGACGCCGCTTCGCGCGCCACGTCAGTGCCGCGTGCACCCATCGCGATTCCGATATGCGCCGCACGCAGCGCCGGTGCGTCATTGACGCCGTCGCCGGTCATGCCGACGATTTCACCGCATCGTTTCAGCGCGTCGACGATGCGCAGCTTATGGCGCGGCGAGGCGCGTGCACAAACCGTCATGCGCGCGACCAGCTGGTCGAGTTCAGCATCGGTAAGTCTATCGATCTCTTCTCCGGTATTGACGTTATCGGCGCTGAATCCCGCTTGCAGGGCGATTGCGCGCGCCGTCACCGGATAGTCTCCGGTAATCATCACCACCCGAATTCCAGCTTGTCGGCACTGCACAGCGGCGCCGGGTACGGTATCGCGCAACGGATCGGCGAGGCCTAGTAGGCCGATCCACCGTAGATCGAACTCGCTTGGCGCTGCTGGGCGGTGGCCCGTCGACGTGTGGCCGCTCGCTACCGCGAGCACGCGCAATCCGCGCGCCGCCATGTCGTCGACCTGAATTTGCATCGCGGCGCGTTCCTTCTCAGGTAGGTGGCACAGCCTCGCGATCGCCTCCGGGGCACCTTTGGCCGCCACCCGCCAGTACGCTGTCCTGGCCATTTCCCACACCTGAGTGACCGCCAGCAACTCGGGCCGCAAGGGGTACTCGTGACGGAGCCGTGCGCCCTCGCCAAGCGTTACGGGTAAGGCGTGAATAGCCTGCTCCATCGGATCAGTCGGCGCTTCGGCGCACGCGAGCCGCGCGCTACGCGCAAGCTCCAGAGAGGCCGGCGGTAACGCCGTGCCTAGTCGCCATACGGCCGATTCACACGGCTTCAATTCCACGACAGTCATCTGGTTCACCGTCAACGTCCCGGTTTTGTCGGTGCAGAGGACGGTGGCGGCACCTAATGCTTCGATGGTGTCAGCGCGACGGGTCAGCGCTTGATGCTCGGCAAGACGACGTGCGCCAAGGGCCAGGAACACTGTCATGACCACCGGAAACTCTTCTGGGAGCAAGGCCATGGCGAGCGCGATGCCGGCCAAAATCCCCGGCAGCCACTCGCCATATTTGAATCCGTACAGCAGCACCATGCCGGCGCTCAAGACCAATCCGATCGAGGCTACGGTGCGCACCAGCGAGCGCAGTTGCAACGTGAGTGGGGTAGGCGGTTGTTTTACCTCCTGCAGCAGCGTGCCGATTTTCCCCAGTTCGCAATGCACACCAGTCGCGGTAATGGTGGCCATGCCGTGACCGCGCACGATTAACGTACCCGCGTAAACGTGAGTCTCCGCGTCTCGGTTCGCGGGTGACGCTGCGACCTGCTTCGTCACGGGCACGGATTCGCCGGTTAATAGCGATTCATCCGTTTGCAGATAGACGGCCTCAACCAACGCGCCGTCGGCCGGTACGCGATCTCCTTCCGCCAACACGATCAAGTCGCCACGCACGACTTCGCGTCCCGCAATCCGGCGCTGGCTGCCGTCGCGGATAACCAACGCGCGCGGGCTACTTAGGTCGCGCAATGCGTCGAGCGCGTGCTCGGTGCGCAATTTCTGATAGACCGTAATGAAGGATGCGAAACCTGCGAACAGCAATAGCAGCATTGCTTCGGCAAGATCGCCGAGCAGCAGATAGATGAGTCCCGCACCGAGGAGTAACCGAAACATCGGCTCGGCAAGTACTTCCCGGATTGCTGGCCACACGCCGTGATCGATGTTGTGCGGTAGTTCGTTCGCGCCGTCGGTGACGAAACGGCGATTTGCGTCAGCACTGCTTAGGCCGGTGACAGGCATTGATGGTGGCGATCTGACTGCGGCTAGGTGCCTATGATAGGGGACAACGGGCGCGGCGTAGGCGGCACCACGCCGGTGTGTGGCTTGGCTATACGAGGCGGCGATTCAGCCGCTCCGCGTCACGCTTCATTCCCTTTTATTCCCGCGCGATAATTCGAATAAACATAAATCGGGATGTTCAAGCCCTCTAAATGCCGCTCAAGCAATGGTTTAACCTGTGACCACTCGAGTCGTCCGACACCGGTCGCAAGTCGTGGTAGCGCGATGCTGCGAAACTGCTCCGCGATCGCCAGCTGATGTAAGGCGCGCAAGGCGTGGCTGACCGCCTGCTCGCTGGCCGGACCTGGTTTTGCGCCGTGATCGTACACGCCTTCTTGCGTAAACAAGTTGACGAAAACTTTGCCGGTTGCATCCATCCACGACCAAAGCTCGCCCGCTTTGGGATGCTGTGTTTGGCAGTAATGCCGGAAATCCTTGTACAGCGCAGGCCAACGCTCTCGCAGTTGTAGCGCGAGGCCTTGATTGAACGGATCGTTCGGCGCCACGCCATGCGCAATGGCGTGCGCTTGGCTTAGCAATATATCGCCGGTGACTTCTTGCAGCATTGCATTGTTTCCATTGAAGCAGTGCGCTTCAAGTTAACAGCAACCGTAAGAGTCACCTTGAGCAGGCTCAAGCCCGCGGCGAATTACCTTGCCTTCGCGCCGCACTACGCGTTCTTAATCGTCAACCCGCCATCCACCGGAATCGCCACGCCGGTCAAATAAGACGCCGCCGGTAACACCAAACTCAACGTCATCTGCGCAATTTCTTCCGGATCGGCATAACGTTTCAACGCCACACGCCGCCGTGCAAATTCAAGTTTGTGCTGATCGGAGATATTGGAGGTCATGCCGGTGTGCACGGCGCCTGGACATATGCAATTGACGGTGATGCCACGGCCGGCGAGTTCGACGGCGAGCGAGCGCGTTAAGCCGATGACACCGGTTTTGCTCGCGGTGTAGGCACTAATACCTTTGGTCGCGCCCAAGCCTTCGGTCGAGGCAATATTGACGATGCGGCCGGCGCCACTCTTAGTGAGGTGTGCGAGGCAATCCCGAATAAGCTGCACTTGGCCGGTTAGGTTTACCGCGAACGTGCGTGCCCAATGCGCATCGAAGTCTTGGTTGTCCAGGCTCGATTCAAACACCGTACCGGCGTTGTTGACCAAGATGTCGAGCCCGCTCCACCGCGCGACAATGGCCTCAACGACCGCACGACGTTGTGCGGCATCGGCAACATCCAACGCCCAGCCATGCGCATCGCCACCCGCGGCTTTGATCTCATCGACCACATGTTGGACTTTATTGATATCCAAGTCAGTTACCGCGACATGCGCGCCTTCGTCGGCAAATAAATGCGCGGTGGCGCGACCCATGCCGCTGGCGGCGCCGGTGACGAGCGCGACTTTGTTTTTAATGCTGCGGCTTAATTTCGAGAGTCTTGGCATTGGTGTTCCTTGTCTATTCCTCGGATAAATCGTTTATGTCATGCGTCGTGCGATTCAATTGAGCCTGCAAAAAAGCGGCGGCCTCACTCACCATGTCGGGAGTTACTTGGTGGCTCGCGGCGTATTCGCGATAACCTAGCGCAACCCCTAAGTCGGCGAATAAATCACGCGCGGCGCCGGCATTAGCAAGCGGTATCACGGGGTCCGCCTGCCCATGCTGAATAAGTAACGTGAGGTGTGTGAGATCGGCGCGCGGCGCGGCGAGCGGTGCCACGTCCGGCAGCACGCGGCCTGCGATCATGACGCCGCCGCGCAGCTTGCGCGGGGCGGTTAGCAACGCGCTATAGGCGAGCGTGGCGCCCTGGCTAAAACCGAACAAAAACACCTGACGCGGATCGGCGCCAAAGGTCATGACGGCATCGTTGATGAACTGCAGAAGACACACGCGACTCGCTTCCGCCTGCGCGGCATCGATCAGCGGACCGTTAGTCGTGAATGTCACATCAAACCATCGATACTGCTGCGGGCCCATCGCGTGGGGTGCCCTTAGGCTTAAAACTAAGAAGCGTCGATCGAAGGCACCGACGTGTTGAAACAGTCCCAATTCGTTGCCGCCCACGCCGTGTAACAGTAACAGCAGCGGTGGTCGTTGCTTTGACACAGGCCACGGGCGGCGCAATTGGTACGCAAGTTCCACCGTTAAAGCTCACAAAAAAGAATCCAGCATACCGCATCACTCGGCGCGCCGTGCCTCGCTCGCCGCGCCGAGATTCATTATCCTTCGCGGCCCGGCTCCAGATAAGGAAGATTGGCGTGGTCAGACAATTCCTCGGATTTGCGCTTGTGTTGGTGGTTTATGCCGTCTTCGCAAACGAAGAAGGTAAAGCCATTTATGGCAAACACTGTGCGTCCTGCCACGATGGCGGGGTGGCGCGCGCACCGACCCCGGAAACGTTGAAAACGATGGAACCCGCGGCGGTGGTGCGGGCACTGGAAACCGGCGTCATGCGGGTCGTCGGCACGTTTAGCTTGAACGGGCCGCAGCGGATCGCGGTGGCCGAGTATGTCACCGGCAAGCCCTATCAAGCGGCGTGGGCGGAACAGAAGACTTTTGGGTGCACGCCCGCCGCATGGCCCAAATCAACGGATGTCTTCGCGCTGCCCCACTGGAATGGCTGGGGGGTCGATCAAGCCAATACCCGGTTTCAGGCCGCCGCGCAAGCCGGGTTGACACCAGCGCAAGTCAAAACGTTGGCGCTACAGTGGGCGTTTGCGTTTCCCGGCGAGACGCTTGCCGAGGCACAACCCACGGTGGTCGACGGCCGGCTTTTTGTCGGTAGCCGCAGCGGTATGGTGTATGCACTCGATGCCAAGAAAGGATGCCGCATCTGGTCGTTCCAAGCCAACGCGGCGGTCAAAGGTGCCATTTTGATCGGCAGGTTATCGAATGGCGAGACGCTCGCGTTTTTCGGGGACGTTGCTGGCAGTGCTTATGCCTTGAATGCAGCCACCGGCGGTCTATCTTGGTCACTCGTCACCGATCAACATCCTTCCGCGCGGCTCACCGGCGCCTTTCAATTGGTCGATGACAAACTCTACATTCCAATTTCTTCGCTTGAAGAAGGATTGGCGGCCGATCCCAATTATGAATGCTGTACGTTCCGCGGCGCGTTGATGCAGGTTGACGCGAAAACCGGCAAGGTTAATTGGAAGCAGTATTTGATCAAAGAACCGCCGCACCAACAAACCACCTCCAAGACGGGTAAGGTGCACTTTGGACCGAATGGCGCGGCGGTGTGGTCGGCACCGACGATCGATGTCGAACACAATCGCCTTTATGTGTCCTCTGGCGACAACTACACGCAGCCCGCAACGGATACCAGCGACGCCATCCTCGCGTTGGACCTTACGACGGGCGAAATCTTGTGGTCCTATCAAGGTTTGCCCGGAGACGCCTGGAACGCCGCTTGTACTTTGGAGAACAAAGCGAATTGCCCCAAAAATTCAGGTCCGGATCACGATATGGGCTCATCGCCCATTCTGGTGAAATTGGACAACGGCAAGCGCCTGTTACTCGGTGGACAGAAAACCGGCGTCATGCACGCCATCGATCCGGATGCCAACGGTAAAGTCGTGTGGAAAACGCGCGTCGGCGAAGGCGGCATTATCGGCGGCATCGAATGGGGATCGGCCGCTGACGGGGAAACGGTGTATGTCGCGGTATCGGATGCGCGATGGGAAGGCGGCCGATTTTTCGGCGATAAAGTCACGCTCGATCCGACCAAGGGCGGTGGCCTATTCGCGCTCTCACTAACGGACGGCAAAAAACGCTGGCAAGCCCCGCCGGTGTCCTGTGCCGGACGCGCACGGTGCAGCCCGGCGCAATCGGCCGCCGTGACGGCTATCCCAGGGGTGGTTTTTTCCGGCTCGATGAGCGGCGTCATGCGCGCCTTCGATAGCAGCAAGGGTGAAGTGTTGTGGGAGTTCGATACGGTGCGCGACTATCAAACCACTAACCGGGCACCCGGCCGAGGCGGCGCCATCGATCAGGCGGGTCCGGTCGTGGTCGATGGTTGGGTGTACCTCATGTCCGGCTACGCCAATTGGGGCGCGCAACCCGGCAATGTGCTGCTCGCGTTTAAACCGCAATAAAACCGACGACGCGCGCAATCATGCCAATGCAATTGTTATCTTCCGAAGCGACGGTGGTTTGCGCGGAGCGCGACATCTACGAACAAGTGCTGCCGCTCGATAACGCGGCAATCGTCGAGCTTGGCTGCGGCCGGGCGGAGCACACGCGAAAGATCGCGACGCACGGCGCGGGCCGGCAGGTGCTCGCGCTCGAAGTCGATGAAGTCCAGCATGAAAAGAATCTGCAAGTCACGGACTTACCCAATGTCCGCTTCGCGCTTGGTGGCGCGCAGACCATCCCGGCGGACGACGGCGTGTTCGACATCGCGCTCATGTTCAAGTCGCTACATCACGTACCGCTTGAGTTGATGGATGCAGCGTTCCGAGAGATCGCACGCGTCCTAAAGCCGGGTGGTTACCTGTATATCTCGGAACCGATATTCGCCGGCGCGTTTAACGAGGTATTGCGGCTTTTCCACAATGAGGAAAGTGTGCGCGCGGCGGCTTTCGCGGCCACACAACGAGCCGTCGCGACAGGAGTTTTCGATCTTGAGAAACAGCTATTTTTTAATACGCCGATGACTTTCAAAGACTTTGCCGAATTTGAGCGACTCGTAATCGGCGTGACTCACACGCGGCACCGCTTAACGGCGGCAGTGCATGCGCAGGTTCGCGAGAAGTTTGAACAACACCTGGGGCCTGCGGGCGCGCGCTTTGAAACCCCGCTGCGAGTTGATTTGTTGCGCAAGCCGCGGGCAGCGGTCGCATGAGTCTACGCTGCGCCTCATTGGTCTACATACTTCTCGCGTGGTGCGCGGGCGCGTTCGCGCACGCCGAGGAATGGGTGAGCGGTAACGTGGTGAGTGTTCATGACGGCGATACCGCGACCGTGGTCACCACTGATCGCAAAACGTTGCGCGTGCGCTTCTACGGCGTCGACGCGCCGGAGCGCGAGAATGAATATTGGCCTAACCAAGCTTTTGCGCGAGAGGCCCAACAGTTCATGCAGAAACTCATTGATCACAAGTTAGTCGCCGTGCGCTTGACCGGTGAACGCACTTATCAACGCGAAGTCGGTGAAATCTTTGTCGATGGCCGATCAGCCTCGCGGGAGTTATTACGCGCCGGATTCGGTTGGTGGAATACCCGGCATGCGCGCCTCGATTCTGATCTGGAACGCTTAGAAGCCCAAGCACGTCAGCGTAAAGTTGGCCTCTGGCGTGACGGCAAGTCGATAGCGCCTTGGCGTTATCGGGCGCAATATCGCAGTCATGACAAAGATTGAAGGAAAGGTAAATGAAGCTAGTTAATCTGACGATTGCGCTCGCCTGTGTGGCGCTCGCGGCCGGCTGCACCGAGGAAACGCAGAACAAAATCTCCCGCCTCGGCGTGACCTGGCTGGAAGGGGACTACCGCGTAACTTTCGCGGAGGGCCAGCACCTCAAGCAATGGGAGGTACGAGATGCCAAAGTAACGTCGGAACCTTCCAAGGGGTATTACTACTTCTGGGCGGTAGAGAACGGTAAAAAACTTTACGTACAGACGCCGATCGAACGCACGTATATCGAAGAAATTCCGTAACCCAAGTGTTCACGGCAGCACGCGATCGATAGTCAGCACAACGCTTTGCGCATCTCCAACGGAGATCGGTCCCAGCGAACCTTCTAAGTCGCCACTCGTCGCGGTTGCCGTCCCGTGCCGGGAGATTCGTGCAACCAGCGTGACCGCTTTGGCGCCGCTCAATTTGAACTGCGGCGCCATCGCCAGGCTATCGTCTAAGGTTACCGCCGTCGGAAGTTGACCCAACGTCAAGCGTTTCACGGCGAGCGGCATGGGCGGGCCGTCAACCGCCTTCGCGAGCACGAACACCGCCGTGTCCTTCGGCCAGTCCGCGATACGCGCGGTGTGGGTGGGCGCCACCGCGATCTGGATGTCGAAGCGCGGGTTCATGGCTTGCTTATCCCGAGGCGCGAGATGTTCGCCACTCCGCGATTCGACTTCCTTGATCAACGCATCGAGTTCAGTCGTAGGTAAATGTTGCGCGATGCTCGCCGCGCGGGCTGTCGCGAGATGAGACAACGCGACGCGCGGCTGACCGGCGGCGTCCGCGACCAATCCCGATAACCACAGCGCGGTGACATTATCCGGCGCGAGTTCGAGGGCGCGTTTAACGAGCACGGCCACTTCGTTGGTCAATGCGCCTTGCTGCGACATCGCGCGTGCGTCTGCTTCTTGCAGCAGGAGTTCGGGCGTGTCGGGTTGCAATGCATTCAGCGCGGCGTAAACCTCCGCGGCCTCGGCGTACTTCCCAATCCCCATGTAGACGCGCCCCAGCCATAGACGCGGCTCGGGTTCGTGAGGGTCGGCGGCGATCCGTTGTTTAAGTTCCGCGATTAGGTAGTTGGGCGTGGGCTCGGCGCTGGCGGTGCCGGTGAGCGGCAAATGCGCGCCGCCAACGCGCACGTAAATGGGCACGGCAATCGCGGGGACCAAAATCAAAATGAGTGCCGCGAGCCAACGTCGCTCCGCCGGCGTCGCTGCCAGCGTTTGCGAAGGGTCCGCGGCGTCTTCGCTCAGTGCCGCACGGGCCAGGGAGTCGCGCAGCGCAATGGCTTCTTCAGTGGTGACTTCGCCGTGTGCCTCGGTCTTCTGAACATCGGCATGTTGCGCGGCGTATGTGTCATGCACCGTGGCATCGTCGCGCGGCGTTGCCTTTAGCACCGCCCACACTAGGCGCAGTAACACGATCACTAAGAGTGCCCCGGCGATGGTCCAAAACATCATGCGGTCAATCTCGCGCGCCCGGACTCGCCGGTTGATTGCCGCGTGACTTAAGCAATGTCGCGAGGCGCTGTTGCTCATCGTCGCTCAGCGGGACATCCGGCGACGTCCGACGCGTCAACCGTCGCCAGGTGATGGCCATAACGGTGAGTAGCAGTAGCGGCGCGGTCCACAACAACCAGGTGAGCGCTTTGAACGGCGGGCGATACAGCACGAAGTCGCCGTAGCGTTGCACCATGAACGCCAAGATGTCGTCACGCGTCTGGCCGTCCTGCACCATGCGATACACCTCATTCCGCAGGTCTTGCGCGAGGTCCGCATGAGAATCGGCTAGCGATTGGTTTTGACACACCAGGCAGCGTAGCTCGGCGAGCAAAGTGTCGTAACGCGCCTGCAAGGCCGGATCTTGAAAAGTGTGAGGGGTGTCGGCGGCGTATCCCGCTAACGGCATCCACAAACTCAGCAGCACGACGCGCAAGCGCATGAATCAGGATTTATCCGCGCGCAGTTTGCCGAGCAACGGCACGAAATCGCGTGCCCACGCGGCGGCGTCGAGCGGGCCGACGTGTTTATGCCGGATAATTCCGTGTGTATCGATAACGAACGTTTCGGGAACGCCGTAAACGCCGAGGTCCAACCCGAGTTTGCCTTCCGGATCGAACACGATTTGCTTGTACGGATTGCCGCGTTCGGCGAGCCACTTCGCGGCGTCCTCGCGGGTGTCTTTATAGTTCAACCCGATGAATTCAATATCGCCCCGGTTCGCCATTTCGGCGATGAAGGGATGTTCGACGCTGCACGCCGAGCACCAAGAGGCCCACACATTCAACACCACTGCTCGACCGCGCAACGAATCCTGAGTGACAGCCGCCGCGGGATTTGCCAGCTCGGTGAGTGCGAAGGCCGGTAGCGGCTTATCGAGCAAAGGCGAGGGGATATAACGCGGATCGAGCTTTAGGCCGACCGCGAGCACCACGACGAGCACGATAAAGATGCCGAGCGGAACTACAAATCTCATGAACTCTTCACTCGCGCGTCGCAAGGAGCGCTGAACTTGTCGTCCTTGTCGTGCTGTGCAATCGGCGATCGAGGATCGCGGTGAATCCGCCGGCTGCCATCAATAACGCCCCCAACCACAGCCAGCGTACGAAGGCCTTGATATGCAGGCGCACGCTCCAGGCGCCGTCGCCGAGCGGTTCGCCAAGCGAGATATAAAGATCATGCAGGAATCCCGGTGCGATCCCGGCTTCGGTCATCGACACGCCGCGTACATGGTAATAACGCTTTTGCGGATAGAGTTCGCGCGTGAATTGGTCGTTATGATAAACACGGAACGTCGCTTCGCTGGCACGGTAATTCGGGCCATCGAATTCGCGAAACGATTTAAACTCGAAACGATAAGGCCCGAGAGTTTGGCTGTCACCGGACTGCATTCGCGCGTGAAGATCGAGGCTCTGTGTGCTCGTCAACACCGCGCCGGCGAGCGTGACTGCAAAGCCTAGGTGCGCGAGACATTGACCGACATAACCACGCGACAAGCTAGTAAGCGCGGCCCACCATGAAGCACGGTGCGCCACACGTGCGTGCAGGCCGGCAAGCGTACTCGCCGCTACCCATAACGCGAGCGCCACCCCGCAAACCGCTATCCAACGTTCGCTCGGCGACAACACGGCGATGACTGCCGCACTGATGAAAACCGCGCCGAAGGCGAAACGCCAGAGGATGCTCCACAGTCGCGCCAACGAGTCTTGTTTCCAGCGCGCGAATTGACCGAGTCCAAGCACGATGACGAGCGGCGCCATGACCACGGAAAAAACGGCATTGAAATAGGGTGGGCCGACCGAGATCTTGCCGAGGCCCAAGGCATCGATAAACAGCGGATACAGGGTGCCAAGCAAAACGGTGAGCGTCGCCGCTGTTAGCAGCAATGAATTGGCGAGCAAGAAGCTTTCGCGGGATACCGCGCCGTAACTCGATCCGGCCAAGGTGCGCGGTCCGCGCCAGGCATATAACGCGAGTGCACCGCCAATCAAGACGCCAAAGATTGCAAGAATGAAAACGCCGCGGGCCGGATCCGTCGCAAAGGCGTGCACCGAGGTCAGCACGCCGGAGCGGACCAGGAAAGTACCGAGTAAGCTCAGCGCAAACGTCGCGATTGAAAGCAACACGGTCCAATTTTTGAAGGTGCCGCGCTTTTCGCTGGCGGCCAGTGAGTGAATGAGTGCGGTGCCAAGTAGCCAAGGCATGAACGAAGCGTTCTCGACCGGATCCCAAAACCACCATCCGCCCCAGCCGAGTTCGTAGTACGCCCAAAAACTGCCGAGCGCGATCCCGAGCGTCAAGAACATCCATGCCGCCACGGCCCACGGTCGGACCCAACGCGCCCACGCAGGGGTGAGTCGCCCGTGAACCAGGGCGGCGACGGCAAACGCAAACGGCACGGAGAAACCCACATAGCCCATGTACAACAGCGGCGGATGCACGATGAGACCGACGTCTTGTAACAGTGGATTGAGATCGGCGCCATCCGCCGGCGCGGGCCAGACCCGTGTGAATGGATTTGAGGTTGCGATTAGAAACCAGAGAAAAGCGACCCCAACCGCGCCGAGCGTCGCAAGAATCGTCGCGTTGACCTCACGCGGCAGCGCGTGACCGCGTGTGCTCACCACGGCACCCCATCCCGCTAAAATGAGCGCCCACAAAAGTAACGAGCCTTCGTGCGCACCCCACACGGCGGACAAGCGGTAATACCACGGAAGTAATTCGTTGGAATTCTGGGCGATATAAGTCACGCCATAGTCGTGCGCGAGAAACGCGCCGGCGAGCGCGCCGAACGCGGCCAACAACAATCCAAATTGCCACCGTGCGGCGGGTCCCGCAAAGAGCATCCATAGGGGGCGTTTGGTCATCACGCCGATCATGGGGACGACGCATTGCAGGAGCGCAATCGCCAGCGCGAGCACCAGGGCGAAATGACCAACTTCCGCGATCATTGGGCGGTGATATCCATTGGGGGTGTTTTCTGCAAACTGCCGGCGACTTCCGGCGGCATGTAGTTCTCATCGTGTTTGGCGAGGACTTCGCGTGCGGCGAACTGTCCGTCCGCGGTAAGCTTGCCGTTGGCCACGATGCCTTGGCCCTCGCGGAATAAGTCCGGCAGGATCCCCTGGTAATTCACCACGGTCTCATGTTTGTAATCGGTGAGCGTGAAGGTCACCGCGAGGCTTTTGGGATCGCGCTTAACACTGCCTTTTACCACCATGCCGCCGATTCGAAAGTCGCGCGCGAGTGGCGCTTTGCCAGCGGCGATGTCGCCTGGGCTGTAGAAGTACATCAAATTTTCTTCAAATGCTTTCAAGATGAACGCGGTCGCGAGCGCCATGCCGAAGAGCAATCCGCCAATCGTCCACATTCGGCGCATCCGAGGCGTCATGCGGACCGCGCCGGTGAAGATGCCGCCGCCAAGGCACGCAGTATGCGCCGTTCACGCCCACGCGCCGACCAGACATTGAACAGGAGCACGATCGCGCTGACGCCGTACGCGCTCCACACGTACACACCATAGCCACCCATCGCCCAGAAATCGCTCAAGGCTTTCATGATGCGGCGGGCGGGGCGACGAGCGACTTGACCCAATGGGTGTGTCGCTCGAATTCCAAAATTTCGCAGCGCGTGCGCACCAAGAGAACCGCGAAGAAGAACAATTGATATGCGAGGGCCATGATGAGCAGTGGGATTAGCATCGACGTCGCCATCGACGGGGCGCCGAATTTGGTGATGGTGGCGGGTTGATGCAGCGTGCTCCACCATTCGACGGAATAGTGGATGATGGGAATATTAACGACGCCCACCACCGCAAGTACCGCGCCGGCGCGTGCCGCCGCGCGCCTGTCCTCGATCGCCGATTGCAAGGCCATATAACCAAGGAATAAAAAGAGCAGCAGTAACTCAGTGGTGAGCCGCGCGTCCCACACCCACCAAGCACCCCACATGGGTTTACCCCATAGCGAACCCGTGGCGAGCGCCAAGGCGGTGAACGAAGCGCCCAACGGCGCGGCGGCGCGCGCCATCGAATCGCCAATTTTAACTTTCCAGATGAGGCTCGCGGCACCGGCGCCGGCCATGACCATGTAGCTGAACATCGACATCCACGCACTCGGGACATGCACGTAGATAATTCGAAAACTATCGCCTTGTTGATAATCCGCAGGCGCAAACCCCAATCCCCAAATTAAACCTACCGCAAACAGCGGAACGCATAACGCGAATAGCCTTGGCGACCAACGCGCCGCCCAGGCATAGAAATGCATCGGCGAGGCGAACTTGTGTAGGGATTTAAACATTGTTCTCAGCGTTAGTTCAGGCGGGCACGAAGTCCGGCCGCGGCCGCCGTGGGTGCGAGTGTGATGGCGAGAACCGAGAGCCCGGCTAGCATGTATTGCTCGCTCGCGACACTCAGTCCAAGCCCGGCATTATGCACTGCGCTCGCTCCGAAAATAAGCACGGGAAGATAAAACGGTATGACCAACAACGCGAGCAAAAGTGCGCCGGCGCGCACGCCGACCGTGAGTGCGCTGCCGATGGTGCCAATAAAGCTGAAAACAGGCGTGCCGAGCAGCAAGGTTTGGATGAGTGTCGTGCGCGGCACCGAGGGAATGTCGTACAACATGGTCAGCAGCAATGCCATCGCGATGACCGGTAATAGCGCGAGCAACCAATGCGCGAGTCCTTTCATGGCGCAGGCGACCGACAACGTCGGCGCCGCGCTCACCAATAGCTCCACACTGCCGTCCTCCCAATCGCTGCGGAAAATATCGTCGAGACTCAAGGTTGTGGCGAGTAAGGTCGCAATCCAAATGACGGCGGGCGCCGTGGCTTGCAATAGTGCCTCGTTAGTGCCGAGCGCAAGCGGGAACAGCACGGCGACGAGCGATACAAACAGCGGCGGGTGTAATAGCTGCGACGGTCGGCGCAATAAGCGCAATGCTTCGCGGCGAAGTACCGCCCCGGCGATCACGAGCGCTGCGCCATATCGAATGTGATCGCGATGTCGCGCGGCACTGACAGCGTGTGATGCGTGGCGACGATGGCTAGTCCTCCGCTGGCCACATGTTGCACCAACATCGTTTCGAACAAGGCCTTTCCCGCCTGATCGAGCGCGGTCAGCGGTTCATCCAACAACCAGACTTCGGCAGGCACCAGCAACAGCCTCGCCAGCGCGGCACGTTGTCGCTGACCGGCCGAAAGGCGACCAGCGAGCTGATGGCCGCAGGCACCGAGACCAACCTGCGCAAGCGCTTCGTTAAGTGGCATGCCGGGCGTCCGATCGGCGAGTGCGCGTGCGAATTCGAGATTTTCCATTACCGTCAAGTTGGCCGTGACGCCATTCAAATGACCGATATAGTGCAGCGTCTGCTGCCAAGCGCGACGATCAAGGGCGATATCTCGGCCGTGCCAGCGGATGACCCCAGAAGCGGGGTCCGACAGCCCTGCCAACAGCCGCAGGAGGCTCGATTTGCCGGTGCCATTGGCGCCGACAATCTGCACGACCTGACCTCGTTCCGCACACAAGTTCAGGTCTTGAAATATGACGGAGTCGCCTCTAATGCACTCAAGTTCTTGCGCATCGAGCGCGCTATACGGAGTATTCGCGGCGGTCACTTGCGGAGACGGCGGCCCATTGGACGGTGTGCCGCGTGAGGTCAAGTTTGGCTGGTGTCTAGGCGCTCGGCGCTGGGTTTAACGTTTGCCCGGAATGCCGGCGAGTCCGCCGCCAGGCAGGCCGCCGCCACCTGGCATTTTCGATGGCACCACGATGCGCGAGGCTTCTTCACGGGCGAGTTCCTTGGCGCGTTCGTTGAGACGTTCAACCGCTTCGCGCACGCCTTCCGGGAACTGCTCAAAGGCGTGCCGCAAGTCGTTAGCTTCGATTTCGAATTGCACCGGGATCGGGCCCATTTGCGTCATCAATTGGGTGTCGCCGATATAGTGCCGGGTGCGCGAAGGATCGGCACTGCCGTCAGCCGTGACCGGGACCAGGACGCGAATCGACGCCGCGCGTAAGTCGGAATAGACCTCTTCTCGATAAAGGTTATCGAGATCGACGGACATGCTTTCGGGCGACATGCCAGGACGGGTAGCCATGCGGCGCACTCCTTGGTTGATGCAATGATTTAATACGGTGATACGAAGTCTAGCAAAATCTGTGGTCTGGTTGGCGTCAATGAGGGGTGCGGAATGGGAAAATCCCGAGCTCTGTCGCCGGTGCATACGCTCCGATGGCAAGGCAGGGTGGTACCATTCGCGCGGCCGATAACGAAGGGGTTGGATGAAAATTTTAGTGACTGGCGCCGCCGGATTTATCGGCTCCCGCCTCAGTGAACGCCTATTGGCGCGCGGTGACGAGGTCATCGGCGTCGATAATTTGAACGATTACTACGATGTCACGTTGAAAGAAGCGCGCCTTGCCCGTCTCACGCCCCACGGGAATTTTCAGTTTCATAAAGTCGATATCGCCGACCGCGCCGCGCTCGATGAGGTGTTTACACGTGCACGCCCGGCGCGCGTGATGAACTTGGCAGCGCAAGCCGGCGTGCGCTATTCGATCACGAACCCTCACGCCTATATCGATGCCAACGTGATTGGTTTTTTGAATGTCATCGAAGCATGCCGGCATTTTGCCGTTGAACATCTGGTATATGCCTCCACGAGTTCGGTCTACGGCGCGAACACCAACATGCCTTTCTCAGTGCACAACAACGTCGATCACCCGGTGTCACTTTACGCCGCAACCAAGAAGGCCAATGAACTGATGGCGCATACCTATAGCCATCTGTACGGTCTGCCGACCACCGGCTTGCGGTTTTTTACCGTGTACGGACCATGGGGCCGGCCGGATATGTCGCTTTTCCTATTCACACGGAAGATTTTGGCGGGCGAACCGATCGACGTATACAACTACGGTAATCATCGGCGCGACTTTACCTACGTGGACGATATTGTCGAAGGCGTCATCAGGTGCATTGATCGTGTCGCGGCCGGCAATTCAAACTGGAGCGGCGAGCATCCGGATCCGGGTACGAGTAAAGCCCCGTATCGCCTCTACAACATCGGTAACAACTCGCCCGTCGATCTGATGGATTTCATCAAAACCTTGGAAGCGTGCCTCGGACGCGAGGCGCAGAAGAATTTTTTACCCTTGCAGTTGGGCGACGTGCCGGATACGTACGCCGACGTGCAAGCGCTGGTGGACGACATGGGATACAAACCCAATACGTCGCTTAAGACCGGCATCGCGAATTTCGTTCATTGGTACAAGGGGTATTACAAAATCTCATGAGCACGCATCAACGCAAAATCGCGGTCGTCGGGCTTGGCTACGTTGGGCTGCCGGTGGCGGTTGCTTTTGGTAAGCAAGAACGCACGGTGGGCTTTGATATCAATGCGCAGCGTATCGCGGAACTCAAAGCGGGGCACGACAGTACGCTTGAAGTCGAAGACGCCGAACTGAAAAACACCAATATTCATTTCACGGCGGATCCCGCCGACCTCAAAGCGGCGGATTTTCTGATCGTGGCGGTACCGACGCCGATCGATAACGCGAAACGACCGGATATGACCCCGGTGATCAAGGCCTCGGAAACCGTCGGCAAACAACTCAAAAAAGGTGACATCGTGGTGTATGAATCCACGGTGTATCCCGGGGCGACTGAAGAAGATTGCGTGCCCGTGCTGGAAAAATGCTCGGGCTTGAAGTGTGGCCAAGATTTTTTTGTCGGCTACTCGCCTGAACGGATCAACCCAGGCGACAAGGAACATACGTTTACCAAAATCACCAAGGTCGTGTCGGGGCAGACGCCCGCGGTGCTTGAGATCGTTGCTAAAGTTTATGAGAGCGTCGTCACGGCCGGCGTCCATCGGGCGGCGACCATCAAAGTCGCGGAAGCCGCCAAAGTCATCGAAAACACCCAGCGCGATCTCAATATTGCGTTGATGAACGAACTTGCGCTGATTTTTCAGCGCATGAATATCGACACCCGTGACGTGCTCGCGGCCGCCGGTACCAAGTGGAATTTTTTAAAATTCGATCCGGGTTTGGTCGGCGGACACTGCATCGGCGTCGATCCGTATTACCTGACGCATAAAGCGCAAATCGCCGGCTATATTCCGGAAGTCATCCTGGCGGGCCGCAGTATCAATGACAACATGGGCCGTTATGTCGCGCAGCAGACCGTGAAACTGATGATTCAACAGGGGTTGCCGGTAAAACAAGCCGTGGTCACGGTGCTCGGGTTGACCTTTAAAGAGGATGTGCCGGATCTGCGCAATACCCGGGTCATCGACATCATCGATGAACTCAAAGATTACGGGGTTGAAGTCCAAGTGACCGATCCGGCGGCGCATGCCGCGGAGGCGCACGAAGAATACGGGATCGATCTCATCGACGAAGCGGAGTTAAAGCCCGCGCACGCCGTGGTGCTGGCCGTGCCGCACCGTCAATACTTGGACGCGGGGTGGGGCGGCGTCGTCAAGCGGTTGCAAGGAGGTGTTGGTGTTGTCATCGACGTCAAAGCGAAACTTGAGCGCGCCGCACGACCGGTCGGCGTGACGCACTGGAGACTGTAGTCGCATGCGTGTCGTCATGATCGGCACGGGTTATGTGGGACTCGTGTCCGGCGCGTGTTTTGCCGAGTTTGGCGCGGACGTCACCTGCGTCGACGTTGATGCCAAAAAGGTCGAACGCTTACTCGCGGGCGAAATCCCAATCTATGAGCCTGGGCTTGACGATCTGGTCGCGAAAAACGTGCGCGACGGTCGCTTACGATTCACCACCCAGCTCCACGAAGTGGCGGGCCAGGCCGATCTGATTTTTATCGCGGTGGGCACGCCGAGCCGACGCGGCGATGGGTATGCCGATCTTTCTTACGTGTATGAGGCCGCGCGACAGCTCGCGTCACAACTTGCGGGCTATACCGTCATCGTGGATAAGTCGACGGTGCCGGTCGGCACCGCGCGAAACGTCGCGCGGCTCATTCGAGAAGTCAATCCGGCGGCGGCCTTCGACGTCGCCTCGAATCCTGAATTTCTGCGCGAAGGCGCGGCAATTGCTGACTTTATGCGTCCGGACCGTGTGGTGCTAGGCGTTGAAAGCGCGCGCGCGGAGAAGTTGCTGCGGGAGCTTTATCGTCCATTAAATCTGATTGAGACTCCGATTGTCGTGACCGGACTCGAGAGCGCCGAGCTCATCAAATACGCCGCAAACGCCTTTCTCGCCACCAAAATCAGCTTTATCAATGAAATGTCGATGCTATGCGAAGCCGTTGGCGCGGACGTCCACGCGGTGGCTCGAGGGATGGGCATGGATAAACGCATCGGCGGCAAATTCTTGCACCCGGGTCCGGGTTACGGTGGCTCTTGTTTCCCCAAAGACACGCAAGCGTTGGTGCGGATCGCACAAGAGCACGGTGTGTCGAGCCGGATCGTCGAGTCCGTGATTGAAGTGAACGCCGCCCAGAAGGCGCGCATGGTCAAGAAGATCCGCGGCGCGCTGGGCGGTGAAGAAGCCGGCAAAGTGATCGGTGTGCTGGGGCTGACCTTTAAGCCGGAAACCGATGACATGCGCGATGCTCCCGCCCTTTCGATCCTGCCGACGCTCATCGAGCGCGGCGCGCGCGTACGCGCGCATGATCCGCAAGGTGTGCATGAAGCGCGCGGCATGCTGCCGGCGGCGGTTGAATATGTCGAGAATCCCTACGAGGTGTTTCAGGAAGCTGATGCCGTGGTGCTCCTCACGGAGTGGAACTTATACCGTGGCATGGATCTCGAGCGAGCAGGCAGCACGATGCGCGCGCGCGTGTTGGTCGACTTGCGCAACGTCTATGAACGCGACTTTGTCGAAGCGAAGGGCTATCGATATTTCTGCGTGGGTCGGTAGTCGGTCGCCGGCTCGATGCCGAGGCTCTCTCAGTCAAACGCGCGAGCGGGTTAAATTCACCTTCCACTCGCGGTTTTGCGTAAGCCGCTGAGTCCGTAGAATACGGGCCAAGAACCGCCCATCGGCCGCCGGAGGCCAGTTGTCCCGCCGCTCCTTACTATTGCTCGTTACCGAAGACTGGTACTTTTGGTCGCATCGCCGCGAACTGGCACTTGCCGCCCGTGCGGCCGGCTTTGACGTCACTCTCGGTGCGCGCTTCACCGCGCATCAGACTCGGATCGAGGCGTTGGGTATCCATTGCGTGCCGATCTCGTTTGTGCGGGCGATGGGTAATCCTTGGCGCGAATTAACGCTTTTGTGGCAGATCGCGCGGCTCATCGGCAAGCGGCGACCCACCGTGGTCCACTGCGTCGCGTTAAAACCGATCTTGTTGGCGACGCTCGCGGCGGCCGTTAATCCGCGCGTGAGTTTCATTTACGCAGTCACCGGACTCGGCCATTTATTCATCGAAGAAAGCCCGCACAATCGACGGCTCCGGCGCGTGGTGGAGCCGTGGCTCCGATGGCTCTTCGCGCACAAGAATGGCCATGTTGTCGTACAGAATGACGACGATCGCGCATTACTCACGGCAAACGGACTAACCACCGCATCGGCCACACATCTCATTAGAGGTGCGGGGGTCGACGTCGCTTTTTTTACGGCGGCGCCTTTACCGCGCGATGAACTCCCGCTAGTGGTGTTGGTGGCGCGTATGCTGCGCGATAAAGGGATCGTCGAGTTTATCGAAGCAGCGCGCCTGCTGCGTGCTCGCGACTGCCGTGTGCGTATGGTATTGGTTGGGGGAGTCGATGAAGCCAATCCTGCTGCGCTCACCACCGATGCGCTCAATCGTTTATGTGCAGAGGCGCAAGTGGAATGGTGGGGGCATCGTGACGATATGAAGTCCGTGTATCACGCGGCCACGCTCGTGTGCTTGCCGTCTTATCGTGAAGGGCTACCGAAAGCGTTGCTTGAAGCAGCCGCCTGCGGGCGGCCGCTACTGGCGACGGATGTCGCGGGTTGTCGCGAAATTTGCATTGACGGGCAGACCGGGCGGCTAGTCAAACCGCGTGATGTACAAAGTTTAGCCGCTGGCATCGCCGAACTCGCGCACGACCACGCGCGCTGCGCCGAGATGGGCGCACGCGCACGCCAGCTGTGCGAGGCTGCGTTTTCGTCCACCGCCATCAATGCGCAAACGGTCGCGCTTTATCAAACCCTAAGCGACGATCATCAGCGGTAGCGCGAGTACAGCACATGCGGATCGCGGTTACCGGCGCCAATGGATTTATCGGGCAGGCTGTTTGTCAACGGCTGGTTCAGGCGGGGCATGAAGTGATTGCGCTGGTGCGTCGAGAATTTCAGTGCAGAGGCGTTGAGGTGCGCCATCTCGAAGATCCCGTGCGAGGTTTTGAAAATTTGCGCGTGCCCACGCTCGACGGCATGGTTCATTTGCTGGCCCGTACACATCGTGGTGAGGCAGTGGACGCGGCAACTCAACGTGAGTTTGAAACGCTTAACGTTGCGGCAACCCAAGCGGCATACCGATTCGCGCGAGCCGCCGGGAGCCGGCAGTTTGTTTTTTTGAGTTCGGCTAAAGTGTTTGGCGAGGCTTCGCCGCTCACGGTCGCTGGAGTCCCTCGGCGTTTTACGGTCAGCGATCATCCAGCGCCCCGCGGACCTTATGGCGTGACCAAGCTTGCCGCCGAACGTTGGCTCATGACACAGAGCGCGACCGACGGTGTTGGCGTGACCATTCTGCGCCCGCCGCTCGTCTATGGCCCCGGGATGAAAGGCAATTTACGGACGTTGTTGCGAGCGATCGACTTATTTTTGCCGTTGCCGCTCGCTTCGATCCGAAATCTACGCAGCCTTGTTCATCGAGATAATGTGAGCGAAGCCATTCTCCGCGTGGTGACGTCAACCGACCCCGAAGTCCGCGTCTTTACGCTCGCGGATATGGAGGTATCGACGCCTCATTTGATTCGTTTGTTGGGCGCGGGTCTTAAGCGCCGGCCATTGTTGTTCAGGTGCCCGCCTGCGGTGCTGCGCGGTCTCGCCGCCTGCACCGGACAAACCGCGGCGATCGCAAGGCTCAGCGAGTCGATGCTGGTCGATAGCACGGAAATCACGCATGCGCTCGCCTGGCGTCCGATGCCACCCGCGAATGCTTTTCAGGCGATCGCTGCCGAGTTTCGGGCGGAGCACGGATGAATCAGTGGTGGCTCCCGGTTGGCTTGAGCGTCGCGTGTGCGGCGCTGACGTTATGGCTCACCGGTGTCGTACGCGCGTGGGCGCTTGCACGTGAAGTGATCGATACGCCAAACTCGCGCGGGCTGCACACGGTGCCTACGCCGCGCGGCGGCGGCGCCGCGATTGCGTGCACCGTGTTGCTTGCGCAGCTAGGGCTGGTCGCGAATGGCCTCTTACCGCTGCGATGGACATTGGCGGCGGTGTTCGCGAGCGGTAGCCTAGCCCTCCTTGGCTGGATAGATGACCTCTATCGCTTGCGTGCGAGTACCCGCGCTGTCGTGCAAGTAGTGGTGTGCACGCTGTGGTTAGCGGTGAGCTTTGAATCGGAACTGACACGCGTCGCGCTGCTTGGCGGCATCGGCCTGTGTGTGGCGATGGTGGGATTCATCAATCTCTACAATTTCATGGACGGTAGCGATGGTCTTGCCGCGACACAGGCCATCGTTGCAGGGTTGTTGGGAGGAAGTTATGCGTGGTGGAATGCCCAGCCAGCCTTGGCCTTCACCGCGTTCGCGCTCGCCGGCGCGTGTGCCGGTTTTTTAGCGTGGAACTGGCACCCCGCCAAGATATTCATGGGGGACGTCGGCAGTTATTTCCTCGGGACAACATTCGCGATCATCGGCACAAGCGCCTTATTGCAAGGACACCCGGCGTGGGTCTGGCTGCTGTTACTCGCGCCGTTTATCACCGACGGCACGCTTACCCTGGCGCGTCGCGCGCTCCGGCGGGAACCGTTGTTTCAACCCCACCGTACCCATGCCTATCAATTGCTCGTGCGGAATGGGTGGACGCACCGTGATGTCGTGTGGCTGCTGCTTGCCGTGCTCGGCGCATTGTGCTTTCCGCTCGTGGCGGCGTATTGTTGGCTGGACCGTGCCGGCGCAATCCTTGTGGCGAGCGGCTATACACTCCTTGCGATCGGCTGGTGGCTGATCGTGAGCAAACGACGTGGAGACTGGTGATGCCGAGTACACGGAATGTGGTAATCACGCACGACCTGACAATGGTCGCGTTGGCGTGGCTATTGGCGCTTGCCGCGCGGTTTAATTTCGAGCTGCCGCCGCCGGAGTTCATGCGCAGCGGGTTGATGTCGTTGCCGGTGGTGGTCGGCGTGCAAGCCTTGCTGTTGTGGCGGTTTGGCCTCTACCGGGGCCTGTGGCGATTTGCGAGCTTGCAGGATCTGTGGAACATCATCCGCAGCGTGGGGTTCGGCGCGGTGTTCGTGACCATCGCGCTTTTTCTAGTCAATCGCCTCGAAGGCATCCCACGTTCGCTACTCATTTTGTACCCGGTGTTCCTGTTGCTGCTACTCAGCGCGCCGCGCCTGTGTTATCGCTTGACTAAAGATCGCAGCTTGAATTTGCAACGGCTGAAAAGCGGCGTGCGCGTCATGATCGTGGGCGCCGGGGAGAGCGGCGAGACATTGGTCCGCGACATGCTGCGCGACGCGCAGTATGTGCCGGTGGGTTTTGTCGACGACAAGCCTGAATTATTTCGCCGCCGCATCCACGGCGTACCGGTGCTTGGAGGGATTGCCGACCTCCCTGCGCTCGCCGAGCGATATCGCGTGGAATTGGTGGTGATTGCGATCCCTTCCGCGCGCAATGCCGAAATGCAACGCATAGTCGATGTTTGCCAGGCACTCAGCTGTCCGTACCGAACCCTACCGCGGCTGCAGGACATCGTGTCCGGAAAATTTGGATTGCGTGAATTGCGCGAAGTCGCGATCGACGATTTGCTCGGTCGCTCAACCGTTGAATTGAAGTGGCCGCAGATCCAGGCAAGCTTGGTCGGCAAAGTAGTGGTGGTCACCGGCGGCGGCGGATCGATCGGGTCAGAGTTATGCCGTCAAGTGAGTCGGCTCGGGATTGGCAAACTCATCGTGTTCGAGCAAAACGAACACGGTTTGTATTTATTGGAGCGCGAAATTAAACGCGAATTCCCGCATATTCAAGTCGAATGCGTGCTCGGCGATGTGTGCGATACGGTGGCGGTCGATCACTTATTCAAAAGAACTTCTCCGCACATCGTGTTCCACGCCGCCGCCTACAAACATGTGCCGATGGTTGAGCAGCATATTCGCGAAGGTGTTCGCAATAACGTGATGGGCACGCGTAACGTGGCCACCGCGGCCAAGCGGTTTGGCGCCGAAATCATGGTGCTTATTTCAACCGACAAAGCCGTCGAACCGAGCAGCGTCATGGGGGCCACCAAACGCGTCGCGGAGTTGGTGTGCGAAGCGGCTAATCAAGGGAGTTCGACGCGCTTCATCACGGTCCGTTTCGGAAACGTGCTTGGCTCCGCCGGCAGCGTGGTCCCGCTATTTCAAGAGCAGATTAGCGCGGGTGGGCCGATTACGGTGACCCATCCGGAAGCGACTCGCTTTTTTATGACAATCGCCGAAGCGAGCCAACTCATTCTGCAAGCAGCCGCGGTCGGCGCCGGCGGTGAAATCTTCGTATTGGAGATGGGTCAGCCCGTCAATATCACCTACTTGGCAGAGCAAATGATTCGCCTGTCCGGTCACGTGCCGGGGGACGATATTCGAATCGTGTATACCGGATTAAGACCGGGCGAGAAGCTCCGCGAAGAGCTTTTTTATCATGACGAAGTGCTACGCCCCACCGCGCATGAAAAGCTGTTGCTCGCGGCGCACTTACCGGTGGATGCCGGCCTACTTGGACAGTGGATCGTGCGTTTGGAAGAAGCCTGTGCGGCTTATGCCGATAACGACACCATCGCGAAGATTTTACGTGAAGCGGTGCCCGGTTTTACGCCGACCAGCTTAGGCAGCAACGACGGGAGCGGTACGATCGTGCCATTCAAAAGGAGTTCGGTATGAATGCACGAGTGCGCAAGGCGGTGTTTCCGGTCGCGGGGATGGGAACGCGGTTCTTACCGGCCACCAAAGCCAATCCCAAAGAGATGCTGCCGGTGGTCGACAAACCTCTTATCCAGTATGCCGCGGAAGAGGCCGTTGCCGCCGGCATCGAAGAGTTGATTTTTGTGACTGGCCGTGCCAAACGCTCGATTCCCGACCACTTCGACAAAGCCTACGAACTTGAAGCGGAACTCCAGAAGGGCAACAAGCTCGGATTGTTAGAGATGGTGCGTAACATTCTACCGCCTCGCGTTTCGTGCATTTATATCCGCCAAGCCGAGCCGTTGGGTTTGGGGCACGCGGTCCTATGCGCGAAGCCCGCGGTTGGCAACGAGCCGTTTGCGGTCATTTTGGCTGACGATTTGATCGACGGCGGGGCCCGGGGTTGCTTAACACAGATGGTGGACGTGTTTTCGCACTACAACACCGGCGTCATTGCGGTCCAACCGATTCCTCGCGAGGACACCGACAAATATGGGATTGTCGAGGCGCGGGCGATCGATAAGCGCGTGTCGAAAATTCAAAGCATTGTCGAAAAGCCGAATCCGGCGGTGGCGCCGTCGAACTTGGCGGTGGTCGGGCGTTACATCTTGCCAGGCGAGATCATGACCATCCTAGAACGGACCGGACGCGGTGCTGGGGGGGAGATCCAGCTCACTGATGGGATCGCGGCGTTGTTGGAAAGACAGCAGGTGCTGGCGTACGAATTCGAAGGGCGTCGCTACGACTGCGGCTCCAAACTCGGTTACCTCGAAGCAACCCTGGATTACGCTCTTAAGCATCCGGAGTTGGCCGAGGATTTCGCGCGGCTGCTCACGGAAAAATCCCGGACGCTTGTCCGTTAGAAAAAGTTCTCAAACTGCGGGAGCGGGCGTTATATTCCGCTTAAGTTATTGAGATAGATGCGTTTTCTGGAAAGCTCAGTGTGCAGGTAACGAAGCGCCTCGCGCGAGTGCTCATCCTCCGGGATCCCTGCGGCCGAAATCAGCTCCTCGAGCTCGTGTACTTCCTCTTGTAACTCCTCGCGTTCTCCCGCTACCCCTAGCAGCGGAAAAAAAGCTTCTAACTCCTTGAGTTCCTCGACTAAATCGTTCCAGCCTTCGGAATTCGCTGTTGGTGCCATGGTTAACCTCTCCCCGCCGCGCTAATTTTAAGTAGTTAGGAAATTGATCTGATTCTTTTTATTATTATGATCTCATAATAAACTGATCTTAATGATCATTATTATAGGATCGTAAGATCAAACTTCAACTCCCGTTTATCAATTTCCTTGCCCCGATAGGCGCCTAACTTATGACCCTGAACCCTGTGACGCGCCAAACGGTGGCCTCGGCCACGGTTGATCCGGATGCCGCGCTGTCCGTGCTTTCCCAGGCGGAGGTACAGGATCTGTGTATGACTCGCATCAATGGCACCTATCCGCTATTTAGGCGCTGTGCGTTGGCAGTGCTGAGCAGTGGGGCTGAATCGGATGACGCCCGGGAGTTGCTCGAGGCCTATCCGGATTTCGAAATCCACTTCGAGCAAGTCGACCGTGGCATTCGCCTGCAGTTGCACCATGCCCCGGCCCGGGCGTTTGTCGATGGACGCATGATCCGGGGGATTCAGCAGCATTTGTTCTCGGTGCTGCGCGACCTGTCGTATTCCGCCCGTGAACTCGATCAGCGCCAACGTTTTGACTTGACCGCGCCGGCCGGAATCACCGACTCGGTGTTCCACCTGCTGCGCCAAGCAGGCCTCTTTCGTCCCGGGCCATTACAACAGGTGGCGGTGTGTTGGGGGGGACATTCGATTGGCCGTGAGGAGTACGACTACTGCAAGGAAATGGGCTATCAACTCGGCTTGCGGCATCTCGACATTTGCACTGGTTGCGGGCCGGGTGCGATGAAGGGGCCGATGAAGGGCGCGGCCATCGCGCATGCCAAGCAGCGCGTGGTGGACGGTCGTTACATTGGGGTGACCGAGCCTGGCATTATTGCTGCAGAAGCGCCGAATCCCATCGTCAATCACCTCATCATCATGCCCGACATTGAAAAACGCCTAGAAGCGTTTATTCGGTTGGGTCACGGTGTGGTGGTTTTTCCGGGCGGAGTCGGCACGGCCGAGGAGATCCTCTATTTGCTCGGCATTCTCGCGCATCCGGACAATGCGGAAATCCCCTTTCCATTGCTGCTTTCTGGGCCAGCCGCGAGTGCCGGCTATTTCGAACTCTTGGATAAATTCATTCGCAATGTCTTGGGTGATGAATTCGCGCGCCGGTACACGATAGTCGTCGGCGATCCCACCACCGCCGCGGCTCACATGCGCAAAGCGATTAGTGAGGTGTGTGCTTTTCGCGACGAGAGCGACGATGCGCCGTACTTCAATTGGTCGTTACGGATTGATCAGGAATTTCAAATGCCCTTTGCGGCGAGCCACGAAGACATGGCGGGACTCACACTCGCGCGGGACATGCCGGCGCACGAACTCGCCTGCAATTTGCGGCGGGCATTTTCCGGCTTGGTGAACGGTAACGTAAAAGAAGACGGGATTAGGGCCGTAGAGCGGCACGGGCCGTACGAATTACGGGCGGAGCGCGCGATTGAACGCGAACTCGACACCCTGCTGCGCGCATTCGTCGCGCAGGGTCGGATGCGATTGGCGGGGCGTGAGTATGTGCCCTGTTATCGGTTGGTGTCGTAACGCGGCGCCGACTCACGCCGTGTAGCCGGTAAATTCCGCATAACCCACGCCCTGAAGATTGATGTTGTCGCGTTGGCCGACGCAGGCCACGGCACCTTCCCAGTATCTAACGCGCGCGTTCCATTCCTGTGTTTGCAAGCGCGGCGTGATACGGAGCGCAAGCCCCAAGCGCGGCACCACAACGTCCCAGATGAGCGGGTAGGTCACGCCGGTTTTTGCGCTACGCCAGTCGCCGCGCGGCGTGAGTAGGAAATCGTGGACGAGCAAGGACGTGGTTGTTCCGTCAACGCCGACAAAAGTGGCGGCACTATGCGCATCCACACCACCGTCGCGTTTGCGCAAGCGGTACAACATAAGTTCGGTGCCATCATCGAGCTGTAAGCCAAACCAATCCCAACCGGCTTGGTCGGTGGTAAGCGCGCTGGTACCCCATTCGCGATCGAGCCAGGCGCTGCCACTGACCTCATGAGATTCGCCCGCGCAGGTGAGCGCACCGCGCGTCTTGAGGCGTGAGCACGAGTAGTAGTAAGACGCATTACCTTGACCCAGACCCTTGCGCGAGAGCCCGCGGTCGCCGTGCATCGCTGGCGGTTTAACGGCGTCAAGCGTTAACTCTATCGCGTTTCGTGCATTGCCCTCTGCTGCGCGCAAGTTCCATCCCTGCGGTGGAGATCCGAGCTGCGCCGCCCAATCGCGGATCCACACGCGAAACGGCGTAGTCGTTTCCGCGCCGCCAAGGCCAAGAACCGGGCGTTGCAGACGTTCCGCCGCGAAAAATCGCTCGCCGGTTAAGTCGCTCAACGCGAAATGACCCAAGAGGGCGAAGTGGCTAGACCATTCATTGACGGTTGTGGGCGGATTCGCCGCGAGCGCGAAACGGAAAAACGTAAGTTGAAAACCGAATTCGCGCGTTGGTGAGCGCAAATTGCCCGTGAAATACCACCATTCGTGCCGAAACGAAGGATGCGCGGCATGGTCATCGGGAAATACGAATTCGCGCGGCGATCCCGCGCGTTCAAACTCATTGGCTGGCGGCAGTGCGCTTAACAGGGCCGCAACATCAGCGGGATCGGACGACTTTCTCGGTGTGTCAACACGCCACAGCCAAGGCAGTGCTGGGATACCGAGTAGCGCGAGCCACGCGCGACGACGCATCGCTTACTCCGCTTGCAAGGCTTGTCGTGGCGCGAGGCGCATGTGCCGGTAGGCCGGATAAAGCGCGGCCGCCAGCGCCGCGATTAGCACTCCGATAAACACCCAAGCCATCTGCAGTCCGTCCACAGTCAATGGAATTCGCCAGCCGAAAGCATGCAGATTGATGACGCGCACCAAGAAGCCTGCAATGCCGATACCGAGCGGCAACGCGCACAGCGCCGCCACCACTCCAAGTTGAAGCGTATGCGCAAGTGCTAAACGCAAGACTTCGCGAGCGCGCGCGCCCAGCGCGTGCAATAAGGCGTAGTCGCCTGCGCGTTCGATTTGCTGGGCGAGCAGTGCCCCGACAATCCCAATAAATGCCGTGACGAGTGCGAGCGCGCCGATCAAACGTGTAATTTCAAAGGTGCGGTCGAAAATCCGTAGCGAGCGAGCCTTGAGTTCCTGCTTGGATTGAAACGAGAGCATTGGGAAGCGTGCACGAAGCTGTTTAATCGCTTGCGTTTTAGCACGCGGCTCGGCTTCACGGAGATACACGCCAAGACCATCCACCGCCGGAGTCGGCCAATGTCGGAGATAAGTTTCCCAACTCATGGCGACGATCCCGCGTTCGCTTGCATAGTCGCGGTACACGCCCGCGATTGTGAATTCACGCACGCCGCGCGGTGAGTCAAAGGCAATCGAATCTCCTAAATTCTTCTGGTATCGATTAGCAAATGCTTCACTGATGAAAACCTGATCGGGCTTCCGCCACGCATCCCACGCCGGTGATGATGATCCAATGAACTGAAATCCGCGCTCGGCACGCGTCGGCAGGGCGTAAACCGATAACAGCACAGGTGCTCCGGCGCTGTAGGCTTCGGTACGCGCGACGCGGCTAATCGCAACGATCGACGGATGGTCCTCAACTTTTTTCACAAAGTCTTCCAGGACATGTGTGCGCGCGCGCTTGGGATCGGCCGCGACGTAGACATCCGCTTGGAGTAAGCGCTGAAGCCAATCGTCAACGGCCGCGCGAAAGCTGGTAATCATCGTTTGCATGCCGAGCGCGAGCGCCGCGGCCGCGCAGAGTGCCGCGGCGGCAAATCCACTGCGCCGAGCAAAGCGCGCCACCGTGGCGGCGCCAAGTTGCTCGGGCCACCATCGAGACAGGCTTAGCGAGCGGGCGAGTGCGTGGGCGAGCAGGCGAATGCCGGGAGGGACGACGCTAATACCAAGCAATAACCAACCTGCGAGTAATCCGAAGTCGAACCAGAGACGCCCCACACCGCCTGACGTGGTCAACGCCCACGCCGTCCCGCCGATGAGCAGTGCGAGCAGAGCGAGTCGACAACGCGAGCCCGCGCGCGCAGGTCGCGCGAACGAGTCCGGATGGCCCAGCAATGGAATGCGCGCCGCATGTAATGCCGGCGCTAACGCGGCGCCGAGCGTGCAAACGATACCGCCACTCCACAGCCAAAGGATGGTTGCGGGCCGCAAGTTCACTTCGGATTGCGTCATCGCAAAATAAAATTCATTCAACGTTAACTGCACCGCGCCAAGCGCTTGCCGGGCAAGCAGCGTGCCGAGCAGCACCCCAAGTGCACTGCCTAAAGCGCCGAGCGTGGCCGCTTCCGCCAAAATGCCACCTGCTAACTCGACCCGCGTGACCCCAAGCGTGCGTAACCTGCGTAACAGATCAAAGCGTTGCACGACCAGAAAATGCTCGGTGTTCGCAACGAGAAACAATCCCATCAATAACGCGAGCAAACTCAGTGCCGTGAGGTTGATATCAAATGCGGTGGTGAGTCCACGGCGATAGGCGCGGTCGCGCGCGAGGTCGCGCACGTCAACCTGATTGCCGAGTACGCTGCGGATAGTCGCAAGCGTTTCGTCTATCGTCGATTTGTTTGTCAGGGCGATGTCGATATGCGCGAGCATGTCCTCATCTTGCATGGCGCGCGCAACCGCGACGTCGGTCACGATCACCCCCTCCGGAATGGCCTCGAGGCCATCGCCGCGCGCGAGCGTCAGTTGGACGTGGCGCGGGGTTGGCAAGGTCAGCGTGTCGCCGGGGGATAATGCCAGTGCGTGCAAGGTTGCGTCACTCGCATACGCTATCGATGTGTTGGTGGCGAGCGCACGATATCGTTCGTCTTGCCACCTCGCGTGTCCGTTCAAGGCGCTGAAGGGCTCGATCCCGACCACGCGAAGCGACGGTAATTGGTCTGCGTCGCGGGCAACTTCCAGTTCGATCGCGGGACTTGCGGCCAAGTCCGGCAGCGCGTCCAGTAGCGCGCGATAGCTCGCCGCGCGCAGCGGCTCGCCGATGGCGACCACGCGATGCGTGGCGCGGCCGACGCTAAATCCTTGCGACAGATTAAAGGACTCGCGTGCCGCGGCTTGCATTAATTGCACCGCCGTCACCACCGCGACGCCAAGCGCGATCCCGCACACGGCCAGCGCCGTTTGTCGCCGGTGGCGCGTGAGGTAACGCAGATTGATCCACCACAAAAGACCCATCCGGATTTACTCGGCGAGTCTGCCGTCGCGGAGACTGAGCACGCGATCGGCCGCAAGCGCCGCATCCGTGCTATGCGTCGCCATCACCAGCGTCACGCCGCGCTCGCGTACGCAATCGCGTAGTAGCGTGATTACCTCGGCACTAGTCGCGGCATCCAAATTGCCGGTGGGTTCGTCGGCGAGGCATACCTTGGGTTCATGGATCAGGGCGCGCGCGATCGCCACCCGTTGTTGTTCGCCGCCCGAGAGTTCATCCGGCATGCGCTCGCCATATTCGCCGAGACCCAGTCGCATGAGCAGTGATTCGATTCGCCCGTCATCGGGCCGACCATTCAGGGCGAGTGGTAGCGATAAGTTTTGACGGACGTTGATAACGGGCACGAGGTTGAAATTTTGAAAAACGAAGCCGAGATGGCGGCGGCGAAACTCGGTGCGCACCCGTTCGGGCGCCGTGCTCATGTCACAACCCGCCACAATTAATGAGCCAGACGTAGTCTGATCCATGCCGCCAAGCAAATTGAGGAGCGTGGATTTGCCGGAGCCGCTTTTACCAACGATGGCGACCAACTCGCCGGCGCCGACGGTAAAATCAATCGCATTAAGCACGGCCGGGGTGCCCGCGCGATAGGTTTTGGAAACACCCCGGCAAGTGATGAGCGCGGTCATGGAAAGCGTGGCATTAGGATTAACAAAGCGACACACCGAACGTGAAACACTACCGGTCCCCGGCATGGCTGCAAGATACAGTAGGGCCGTGACTTCCCTCTAATACTTCCCCCATTATCCCGCCCATCAGGGCGGGAGATTCTTCCGCTCACTGACGCGATACCCGGTTAGCGACGCTTGGGATCGGCGCGGCGCTTCGATGCCGTCGCGCGCTACCGTAAGATACCGGCACTGACGCGCGCCACGCGCTGCTAATCTCCCAACTTTAGAGAGTTAATCGATGCCGGTCGATCCCGCCATTCTTAAAGACGTCCCGATGTTTAACCTCTTTGATAACGATGAACTCAATGAGTTGTCGTCGCAGCTGGAAGAACGGACCTTCGTTGCCGGCCAAACCATCTTTCGCGCAGGCGATCCCGGGGGAGAGATGCACGTGGTCATCAGCGGGCGAGTGGAGTTATTCATCATCGATAGCGGGGGAAATCGCGCGTCCGTGGGTGTAGTCGAGGCGGGTGAAATGTTCGGCGAGCTGTCACTGTTGGATAGTGAGCCGCGCTCAGCGAGCGCGATTGCGCTTGAGCCGACCCATACCTCGGTCGTGGACCGCAACGACTTGACGCTCTTGTTTAGCAAACGTCCCGAGGCCGCGCTCGATATTTTGGCTACGCTATCCGGCCGCTTGCGCCGCGCGGATCTGATGCTCGCGGAAAACATGGCGCAGAACGCCAACCAAGTCATCGAAGAAAAACTCACGCTCGGCGATCGTGTTGCCGATGCCGTGGCTCGCTTTGGCGGCTCTTGGCTCTTCATCAATGGATTTCTGTTGACCTTACTCGCCTGGATGGCGCTCAACACCTGGCAATTGTTCGGCATGGAGATTTTCGATCCGCCGCCGTTCATCGGTTTAAATTTAGTGCTCTCGATGTTGGCTGCGCTGCAAGCGCCCATCATCATGATGAGCCAGAACCGGCAGGACGCTAAAGATCGCGTGCGCGCCGACATCGAATACGAAGTCAACGTGCGCGCGGAAATCGAAGTCATGCAGTTGCATCAAAAGGTGGACCGCATGAAAGAAGAGATCATCGATTTGTTGGTGACGATGAAACACCACTCGTCACGGTGACGCTACACAAATGTGCGTGCGCGTAATCCGCGCACCAAAGCAGAGCGTCGGCGCTGTCGTAATTGCATTGAGTTTTCTCGCTTCCCGGAGCGCGACACGCTAACCATCTGTTTTAGTTAGATCAATTCGCCCTGGCACAAATGGTGCTAACGCCCGATCAGCGGCCGCGCGTTTTATGCAACGCGTGCCCACTGAATGAATCATCCAATTGGGAGACGGCGAATGAAACTAAATCTAAGCCACGCAGAGAAGGGGACGACCAGGATCGCCCCATCGACTGCGTTATGGCTCTCGGGGCTGTGTTTATGGCTGGTGGCAGGACTCGCATGGGGCCAAGAGACGGCGCCGCCGGTCCCGGACAAAGGCGATACCGCCTGGATGCTCATCTCAACCGCTTTGGTGTTGATGATGGCGGTCCCCGGCCTTGCACTGTTCTATGGCGGCATGGTGCGTGCGAAGAACGTGCTTTCGGTCTGCATGCAGGTGTTCATCATTTTCTCGCTGCTGTCGGTACTGTGGGTGATCTACGGATATAGCGTCGCCTTCACCACCGGTGGTGCGTTTTTCGGCGGTTTTGATCGCTTGTTCTTGAGCGGTGTAACGGTTGAGTCCGTTGTCGCCACTTGGAGCAAGGGCGTTTACATTCCGGAATACGTTTACATCGCGTTTCAATGCACGTTTGCCGCGATCACGCCGTGCTTAATCGTGGGCGCATTTGCCGAACGCATGAAGTTCGCCGCGGTGCTCGCCTTCATGGTGTTGTGGTTCACGTTCTCGTATCTCCCGATCGCGCACATGGTGTGGTTCTGGGCGGGTCCGGATGCCTACACGGATGCGGAGGCTGGCGCTGCCGCAACGGCCACTGCCGGATTCTTGTTCCAAAAGGGCGCGCTGGATTTTGCCGGTGGCACGGTGGTACATATCAACGCCGGTATCGCGGGCTTGGTTGGCGCCATCATGTTGGGTAAACGCGTTGGCTTTGGCACCACCGCCATGCCGCCGCATAACTTGCCGATGGTCATGATTGGGGCTTCGCTGCTGTGGGTGGGTTGGTTCGGCTTTAACGTCGGTTCCAACTTGGAAGCGACCGGACTCGCCGCCATGGTGTTCTTGAATACCTTCGTTGCCACGGCGGCGGCGGCGGTCGCGTGGACCTTGGCCGAATGGATAGTACGCGGTAAGCCGACGATGTTGGGCGGCGCATCGGGTGCCATCGCGGGTTTGGTGGCGATCACGCCGGCCTGCGGATTCGTGGGCCCCATGGGCTCGCTCGTCTTGGGAGCGCTCGCGGGAGTCGTTTGTCTGTGGGCTGTGATCTGGCTCAAGCATGCGCTGGGTTATGACGATTCCCTCGACGTCTTTGGCGTGCACTGCGTCGGCGGCATCTTGGGCGCCATGTTAACCGGTGTGTTTGCTGCGCCGTCGCTGGGCGGCACGAGTTGGTATGACTACGTCGCAAACGGAGCTGGCGAGTTTGAAATCGGCACTCAGCTAGTCGCACAGGCATGGGGCGTCGGCACCACGATTGTTTGGTCCGCGGTGGTGTCATTCATCGCCTACAAACTGGTTGACTTGACGATTGGGCTCCGCGTTGCCGAAGACGAAGAACGTGAGGGCTTGGATACCGCTTCGCATGGTGAGCGCGCGTATTCGGCTTAACTAAGTTTCTCTCCTCTAAACTCTTGGGGCGCCGTTGCGCCCCTTTTTTTGTTGGGGTGAGTGCAACGAACCTCAACGTATGAAAGTCGGTATCTTTCTTTGCTGTCAGGGGCGTGAAATCCCGCGCCCACTCCCGTATCGTGCGTACCCACGATGACCCAGCAATATCATTTTCGTTTTCTCGGGGTGGGCAATGCGCGTGCGGCCGAACTTGGCAGCGCGTCGGCGGTGCTTGAGCGCAACGGCGAGCCTTTGTTACTCATCGACTGCGGACCCCACACGCTCGACGACTATGCACGGCATTACGCGGGGCGCCTACCTTCGGCGGTTTTTATTTCGCACCTGCATCTCGATCATATCGGGGGTGTTGAACAACTTTTTTATCGCTCGTTCTTCCCGCAGCCGGCGAATATTCGGTTATTTGTGCCCTCGCACCTCATCGTCGCGCTCCATCAAAAGCTTGCCAATTCGCCGTTTGTATTGAGCGAAGGCGGCGCCAATTTTTGGGACGCATTTCGCCTCGTGCCGGTGCAGGATCATTTTTGGTTGGAAAATTTATTGTTCTCGGTGTTTCCCGTGCGGCATAGCGGCTATCTGGCGGCGTTTGGCGTTGCACTGCCCGGCGCATTTCTGTATTCGGGTGATACGCGGCCGATCCCGGAAATCCTCGCGAGTTTCGCGGCCGCCGGGGAAACCATCTTTCATGATTGCGCCGAACACGGCTCGCCCGCGCATTGCGGTGCCGCCGATCTTAAGCGCGAGTACGATAACGAGCAGCTCGCGCGCATCGTGGCTTATCACTACGAATCGGCAGCCGCTGGCGCAAGATTGGTCGCGCAAGGATTCAAAGTCGCCAAGCCGGGTGAGGCGTTTCCGCTGAAAGCGCCCGCGCCAATCATCGGAACGGGCGTGCTTGCTTAATCCGCCAACGAAAATGGCGTGAAATTAGTATTGCGATCGTAGACATCGCTTTGCTCGGCACGCTTCAAGCGACCGACGATGGCGTAGGTGACGGGCGTCATCACCACTTCCACCGTGACCTTGAACACCCAATTAAAAAACACGACGCGCGCGAGTGTGTCGCTGTCCCATATCCCATAAAACGCCGCCGGGTAAAAAATCACACTGTCGACGCCCTGCCCGACGATCGTCGAGCCGATTGTGCGCGCCCAGAGGTGACGTCCGTCGGTCCATACTTTCATCTTGGCGAGCACGAACGAATTAACGAAATCGCCCACCCAGAACGCGACCACCGATGCCCCGACCACGCGCCACGTATTGCCAAAGACGATTTCGAGCGCGGGTTGTAGTTGCGTGTTATACGGGGAGTCCGCGTTAGCGGGCAGCGTGATCACCAACCATGACATCGCACTTGCAAAGATCATCGCGCCAAAGCCTGCCCAAATGACCCGCCGTGCACGCGCGTAGCCATAAACCTCGGTTAAGACATCGCCGAAAATATAACTAAACGGGAAAAACAGATTGCCCGCGCCAAACACCAGCGGTGTTGCCAGAAACGGCAGTACGAGCGCACAGGTTTTGGCCGGCCCGATGAGGTTGGCACATAGCAACACCGTGACAAAGCCGGCCAACACCAGATCGAAATACCGATAACGTGGGGTCATTGTAGGACGAGGCTCCGTAACGCGCGGCGTATGCCGGGAAAAGAATTCGTGATATTACCGAGCGCGTCCTCGAAGGCGATGGCAAGGTAGTAACGACCATGGATCGTACACGCGATGACGCCGGAAAGGCTGGAATTATTGGCATGCGCGAGCCACGACCAAGTCTCTAACGCAATATCGTTGACGATGAGCGCTTGTTTGCTCGGCCCGGCGACTAGCGCCGGAAGCCGCGTGCGGTGTTCGTGCACGAAGGCCTCGATGCAGGCCTTGGCGCCGGTATCGGCCAACGCGGTCGGTACTTCGACCAAAGTGATGGTGAGGCGCGCGTCGGGAAACCGCGTACGGCCCAAATAGCTGTACGTGTTGCCGGTGGCCGCGCGCGTCAGCAGCGGACCACGCAAGAAGGGCGGCGGTTCAAAGCGCGGTTCCAAGGGGACGGCGCGAACATTCACCGCAAGCAATACGCACGCGAGTGCAATCCAAGTCGAAGGGACCTTCATAGGCCCGCTCCCGATGTATCATGGCGGTCCACGCCGGTAGACCGCCGCCGCGCCGTTGCGCGGGCACCGGTCAACGCGCTGTCTTTTGGTGGCACTCGATTCAAAATAATGTTTTATACACTGCGGCCAAAACTTGATAGCGAATTTAGCCCTATCCCTGCAACGATGCCAGACTCGCTTCCTTTGATGCCCGCTCGTTGTTCGTTGTCGACGATGTCACTGCGTTACGCGCTGTTTTTTTGGGTGTTGGTACTGGCGTCCGCGAGCGTTAGCGCGCTTACCTTGGAAGAAGTGGAAGCTCGGCATTTGGAGATGACCGCGAATGCCGACGAGACCCTTCGCAGCCAGCTCGAGCCGCGGTTCGCACGGGCCAAAGCCGCCCTGGAAGCGCAGCAGGAATTCACGCGCGCAGCAGCCGATCATCAACGCGTCGCGGCGCGCGGCGCCGAGGTCCGTCGTGAGCTCGCGGAGAAAATCGTGGCGCTTACGCGCAGCAAGGGGATCCCGGGCGTCACCCAGCGGGAACGAACGCTAGACGCCGCTGCCATCGAAAATTTGCTCGAAAACACCCGCTCCGAACGAGTGGGCCTTGAGGGCAAGCTTGGGGGGTATGAGTTGAAATTGCGTGCGCTTGCGTTGCGCCCGCAGGCGATCGAAGAAGAAAAGCGGGCGCTCAACCAACGCGGCGCCGAACTCGACGCCGCCCGTGAACAGGGCGTCGCGACCAGCGACACCGTGTTACGCGCCGAGCGCATTGCCCAGGAAGCCGAATATCTTGCGTTGCAAGCGCAGCTCGAAATGCTCAATCAAGAGCAAGTCGCCCAGCCAACCCGGGAAGAGAACATCCGATTGCGCCGCGATGCCACCGTGCTCGACATCGAGCGGCTGTCGGCGCGCACCGCGGCACTTGAAGCCTTGTTGCTCGAACGTCGCGAAGCTGAGACGCAAACCGCGCAGGCGGCGGCGGAACAAGTCGCGGCGGGGATCGCCGACATGTCGCCGGAGGCGCAGCGTGTGTCAGAAGAAAACCGCACGTTAGGGCGGGACCTGGCCGACACCATTGCGCGGCAATCCAAGACCGTTGACGTTCGAAGCGCCTTGGAACTCACGCGGCAACGTCTGCAAACGGATATCGAAACCGCACGTCAGCGCCTGCAATTGGCGGGAACTTCGAGCGGCCTCGGCCGCATTTTGGTCGATCAGCGCCGCCGTTTGCCCCGCATCGATGAATTACGCCGTCAAAGTAGCGACGTGATCGCGGAAGTGACGCGGGTCGGCTTGCAGCGCATCGAGCTTGACGAACGCCAACGGTTTTTGCGCGAAGTCCTCTCGGCACCTAACCAAGTCTCCGTCGAATCAAATCCCCGTGACTTAAGAAATTTGCGCGAAGCGCAGCAAGCTTTGTTGGGTTCGCTCGATGCGAGTTATGCGAGCTACTTAAAAGCGCTCGATTCCGTGGATAGCGAACTGCAGCAATTGGTGAGTCATGTTCAGACTTACCAAGCATTGCTGGACGAGCGTCTATTATGGATCCCGAACGAACCTGCGTTGAGCGCGCAGGTCATCACCCGCGCGATCGCCGAAATCAACGATCTCCGGATCACCGACGATATCACCTCGCTCGCGACAGCCACCACACAGGGTCTACGCCAACGCATGCTATTGGCGGCGCTCGCGGTTGGTATCGTGTTGTTCTTATTCAGAGCCCGTCGGCGAGTCCGGGCGCATGTCGAGATCCTGCGTGCTCAAACTTTCGATCAGGGCGATGCACATATCGGCAGTACCCTGCGCTGGTTAGGTTTAATTAGTGTGATCGCGCTACCGGTCGCGGTGTTGTTATTTGTCTTGAGTAGGATGATTGCGCTGGGCAGCGGCACGACCCCATTCGGAAGCGCCTTGGAATACGCATTGCAGTTAGCCGCGGCACTCACGTTCTTTTCTCGCTGGTGCGCAGAGGCTGCCATTTCGGATGGCCTGTTCACCTCCCACTTTCAGGCGGCGCCGGCACTGACCTCGGCCTTGCGGGCGATGTGGCGGCGCTTCACGGTGTTTTTTATTCCAACCTACAGCGCGGCGCTCGGATTGGATTTGTCGATGTCGAGCAGCACGCTCGTGCACACCGTCCAAAGAGTTTTGTTTCTGCTGGCCATGGCCAGTTTGAGCGTCTTTGCCTACCGCGCCATCCAACGCTTGCGGCGCTCGCATGCCGCTGGCTCCGCCAATCAGGCCTGGCGCACGTTGTGGTGGTTGTTGATTATCTTGCCGCCGACGGTATTCGCGCTGCTGTCGGGGATTGGCTATCACTATACGGCCCGTGAACTCTCCGCCTACTTTTTGTTAAGCATGCTGTTGCTCGCGAGCGGGCTATTGGTTTATCGCTTGAGTTTGCGTTGGATCGAGCTTGCCTCGACGCGGTTCGGGGCGTCCCCGGTCAACGAGAGCGGTGACGCCGAGACCGAGAGCGAACGGAAGCTTGCGCTCAACAAATTCCGCACGCAGGCTTTATTGGTCGCGCGCAACGTGGTGGGATGGTCGCTCGCGTTAGGGTTGCTTGCGGTTTGGCAGCCGGTGATTCCCGCGCTTAATTTCTTCGATGATTTGAGCCTGTGGAGTATTTCGTTCAAGGACGCGGCGGGAGCCGTGACAGTGCAGCCGATCACACTCGCGAGTCTACTCGCCGCGCTGGTTATCTTGGTCATCACCGTTGTCGCGTCGCGCAATCTGCCCGGGGTGCTCGATATTGGTGTGTTGCAGCGCCTGCGCGTGCATCACGGCAGTCGTTACGCAATAACGAGTCTCTTGCAGTATGTGATCGTCGCGGTGGGTTTAAGCATGGTCTTGAGTACGCTCGGTTTGCGCTGGTCGCAAGTGCAGTGGCTGGTGGCGGCGCTCGGTGTCGGCCTTGGATTTGGCTTGCAAGAGATCTTCGCCAATTTCATTTCCGGCTTGATTTTGTTGTTTGAGCGCCCAGTACGTGTGGGTGATGTTGTGACCATCGGCGACATGAGCGGCAAGGTCACACGCATCCAGATCCGCGCGACCACCATTCGCGATATGGACAACAAAGAAATCGTCGTCCCGAACAAAACCTTTATCACGGAGCGTTTCGTCAATTGGACCTTGAGCGATCAGGTGACTCGCGTCGTGATTCAAGTGGGCATCGCCTACGGTGCGGACGTCGCGCAGGCGGTGCGATTATTACTCGAATTAGCGTGTGCGCATCCCAAGGTAATGGATGAGCCCGCGCCGCAAGCCGTACTGGTTGGTTTTGGCGATAGTGCGTTGAATATTGAATTGCAGGTGTATGCCGAAGAACTCGTCCACCGCAGCGATGTGCGCCATGAGTTGTATTCCGCCATCTACGCTGCCTTCTCCCGGCACGGCATCGAAATCCCGTATCCGCAGCGGGATGTTCATGTGAAATCCGTGACCGCGGCGAGCGCGCTCGTCACCAGCCCGCAGCCATCGGCACCTTAGTCGCTCCCTACCTAGGGCGACTGTTTGCGCTTAGCGGCTCGCCGCTCCCTTTGCAAACGTTGCACGAGGCATTCGATCAGCATCAACAACTGGCGCATGACCGTTTCCACGCTCACCGCTTCGCCGAATTGCTCGCCGATGAAAGCGCCATTGATGGCGGAGCGACATAGCAATGCCATATCCGCGGCGAGCAGGCGGGCGCCGGTGTTCCCCAATGGCGCGAACATGCCTTCAAGTAACGCGCGCCACCATTCGAGCGAGCGCGCGCGGATCTCCGCGACTTTGGCGCGAAACGCGGGCGATAAATCGCGGGCTTCAAGCATCATGACTAATAGCACGCGCAGAAAGAGCGCGTTATCCGCTAAGCGCCGTGCCACCGTCGCCATTGCGTCTTGATGCGCCGGCCGTTCGTTTGCCGGTAGGGCGACTGCTTTTAGAAAGTCCGCGGCACCTTCCTCGATAACCGCAAGAAACAGATCTTCCTTGCTTGAGAAAAACCAATACAACGAACTTGCGTTGATCCCGGCGTCGTGGCAAATGAGTGAAATGCTAGTGCCGGTGTAACCGTGGCGGGCAACGAGCTCGCGCGCGGCGGTGAGAATGCGGGCGCGCGTGTCGACATTCGGTCGAGATCGGGCCGGGCGTGCGCTTCGCGTCATCGCCGATGGCTCATGTGGACAACGGCGCGACGCGATAACCCGCGACCACATCGTCATGCGCGGCCGGCACCAGCCCGCAATGCACCCGGCTCCAACAACCCGGACAGAAGTATTCGCGGAAGACGACTTGCGCGTCGATGAAAGTGGCGGGATCGGTGATCACGGATGGGCCGGCACTGCGTGACGGGGCATCGCGTCGCGCGAGTAACAAGCGGCTTTGATCATCTTCCAACGCGCGCGCGCAGTGCCGGCAGGCGACGGTTTCATGGCCGGTCTGCGTGCGCCCGAAAACGAGGTTGTCATCGAGTGGACGCGAATGCGCGGTAACGATAGGCACGTGCGATTGAGTGCTTGGCTGCGCGGCTTCTTCGCGACGCGCGGCGAGCAGCGCACCGCGGCGCGTCGCCGTCGCCGCGGCATCCAGTGCGCCTTCCGCGGTGATGCATACGCCATACAGATCGCGCGCGGCGTCAACCGACACTCGGCCACTCGCCACATCGCGTTGCACACGCGCGGGATCGCGCTTCAGCGGATCGCCATAACCACCTCCACCTTGGCAGTGCAGATAAAGCACATCCCCCGGCGACAGAATGCCACCGCTAAAACACTGCGCAACTTCAAGTGTGCCGCCGCAGGCTTCCAGCGAATCCGGCAACGCGCCTTGCGCGAATTGCGCGGCGAGGGTGCTGCCGCGCACGGTGAGGTTGGTGCCCAAATTGCCAGGCGCGCCACCGGCCAAGCCTTGGTTCTGCGCGGTGGCCATGCCGGCACTCGATAACACCAACGCAGAAGGTATCGCGGTGCCATGCGGAGTCATTGCGACGGACGCGCTCACCCCACCGCGTTGGCGTCCGGCGCCGCCGGAATCGGGTTCCTCCCGCCGCCATAACATCAGCAGCGGATAAAGGAGTTCCGTCATCTCGACATCCGGCGCCTTGCCCATTGGGATGCAGAAAAGTCCGCCGGTATCCATGCCATCCGCGGTCGGCCGCGCGCCGTAACCGCCGGCCATCGAATCCATGACGACATTCAAAAACGGCGTCGCTTGCGCGGCGCGTTGATCGAGTCCCGCCACCACCGCGGTATTCCAGGTGCCGCAACACGAGGCTTGCACGCTGGCTTGCATATCGACTTCGCGATCGAGCATCTGCGACAAACACTGCGAGGCGAGATTGCCGATGGCCCAGGCAGAGGCGATCGGCGCCTTGTTCACGGCGGCGGGGAAGGTCGCGTTGTTGAGTGTGCCTTCCGGCGTCACGATATCGAAGCAACGCATCAAGCCGCCGGCTGCCCACGGGATATCGCCGGCGAGTGTTGGCAGAAGTGCGAGCATGATGCCGCCGCGCGAACCGGCGTACGTGCAACTGATGACCCCGGCCTGTGGATCGGTGCCGGTGAAATCGAAGATCAACCGATCACCGGTCTTGGTCATCGCGAGTTGCGTGCAATGCGTGGCGCGGTCGCCCAAGAACGCTTGATCCTGCCAACCCGTGGCGCGCCACGTACCGTCCGGCACCGCGCGCAACTTGTCGCGTAGGCGGTGTTCGGCGTCATCCATCATGCGTTTCATGACGGCTTTGACCGTATCCGCGCCATATTGATCGATGAGCGCCACTAAACGCCGGCGGCCGACCGCATTGGCGCCGACCTTGGCGCGCAGATCGAGTCCCACCAACAGCGGCACGCGCGAACGCCGCACCCACGCATCCGCCACATCGCGTTGTAGTTGCAGATTGCGTACGACTTTAATCGGCGGGGTAGGGACGGACTCCGAAAACACGTCGGCCGCCAAGATTGGCATCGAGCCGGGCGCCGAGCCACCGAGATCCGGCTGATGGCAGATGGCGCTGGTCCACGCGAAAAGGCGGCCGTCGTGAAAGATCGGCGCGAAGACCACCGCATCACTTTGATGCAAGCCGCCGCCGATCCACGGATCGTTACACAGGTACATGTCGCCGTCTTCGATACCGGGATTATCCGCGCGGTGTTGCAAGGTCCAGTAGATGGCGAGATCAATGGCGCCGGCGAGCATGGTGTTGTAAAGCCCAATCTGGACTTCCTGGCCGACTTCATCGTTGATGGTGAAATCAAAATCATTCGATTCCGTGACGATGGGCGAGCCAGACATCCGCCGCAGTGTCTCGCCCATTTCATCCGTGATGGACCACAAGCGATGGCGGACCACTTCGTACGTCAATGGATCGAGCGCGGCGACTGTCTCCGCGCTCACCGTATGCACGCGCAAGTGAGAGGGCAGGCTGCGCATCAAGGTCTCCGGATCGACCGGCCGGCTGACAAAAATTTCAGAACCTGGAATGGCGAATTGCATGGGGTGAGTCTCTAGAAGTGGTCTCAAAATTTATTTCGAGGTGGGAAGCCTTGGCGCGCGCCGTGCGAGGAGCGCAGTTTATATGCCGATAAATGAGCACCGCAGTAGGCGCGCAACGCAGAATGGACACCTCCAAATGAATTTTGAGGCCACTTCTACTTACTGCAGGGTGATACGTAGATTGCCGAGCGTATCCACGGTGGCGAGCATGCCGTCCGGGACCACCACCGTGGTAGTCGGGACTTGCACTACTGCAGGACCTTCGAGTTGGTGACCCGCGCGCAGCGCGGGGTAGTCGTAAACGCGTGTTTCGACATAACCGCGCTTGCCGTCCAAACATATCGGCCGCCGCTCGCGCAGTGCGACGTGCGCATTGGGACTGGTTGCTTGTTCGATCGCCGGTAATTGCGGTGATACCTGCAGCAAACCTACCCCCCGCACGCGGAAAGTGAGCGCGTGAATGCCGGCTTCGCGAAAACCCGCACCCTCGCCGAAGATGCGCGCGTAGCGCCGCTCAAATTCCGCCGCGGCAGCTTCGAGTGCCGGCATATCGAGTGTGCCTGCCGCCACCGGCGTTGCCACTTCTCCCATCTGCATGCCGTAGCGCATATCGATTTCCCGATAAACATCAACACGCGCAAGCGTGAGGCCTTGGCGTGCGATCGCGGCACGCACATCGGATTCGAGTCGATCAAAATTTTGTTGCGCGCGGAGAGGATCGAAGGGATGCGTCAGCGGATCGGATAATTCACGCGTCACGACCACATTCGATGACGCGAGACCGTAAGCACTGAAGGCAGAAGCAACGGATCCTAGCGGGATCACAACTTCCCGCGCGCTAACTTCGCGTGCATAGGCCGCGCAATGCGCGGGCCCCGCGCCGCCGAAGGCATACACCGCGAACTCGCGCGGATCGTGCCCGCATTCCACTACCACTTTGCGCAGCAGGTCGCCCGTCTGCGCATTTTGTACGGTGTAGATGGCAGCGGCGGCGTCTTCAATCGTAAGACCCAGCGGATCTGCGATGTATTGTTTGATTGCTTCCCGCGCTTTTGCTAATGACAACGGTCGGAGGCCGCCAAGGAGCCCGCGCTCGGTCAGAATTCCTAGCACGAGATTGGCATCCGTGACAGTGGGTTCCAGGCCACCCGTACCATAACACGCGGGACCAGGTACGGCCTGTGCGCTGCGCGGGCCGACGCGCAAATTGCCGCCGGCATCGATCCACGCAATCGCCCCGCCGCCGGAGCCGATCGCCTCCACGCGCAAGGTCGGGACATTGACCGGCGCCTGATTGATGATGGTTTGCCCGGCGCGCACGGGTTCGCCATCGACAATGAGGCCGACCAAGAACGTGGTGCCGCCGACATCGGTGGCGATGACATTGCGATGTCCAAGCTGGCTGGCGAGTTGTTGTGCGCCGACGACGCCGCCGGTGAGCACCGAGCCAATGGTGGTGATGGCGGTGTCTGGTGCTTCTTGTGCGGTGACGGAGCCACCAGAGCTTTGCATAACGAGCAGCGCGCCGGTTAAACCATCCGCACGCAGGCGCGACTCCAAATTACCGAGATAAGCTTTGAGCCCCGGCCCAATCTGCGTGCTCATGATGGTGGTCGCGTGGCGCGCGAATTCGCGAATGCGTGGGCTGACGTCCGACGACAGCGCGATATAAAGCCCGGGTGCTTCCTCGGCAATGATTTCGCGCAAGCGTTGCTCGTGCACGGAATTACGGAACGACCAGAGCAGCGACACCGCAATCGCGGTGGCGCCGCCGGCCACGCAACTTCGCACCACACGGCGTGCTTCCGCTTCGTTCAATGTGACCAACACATTGCCCGCGCGATCGATGCGCTCCGTCACCTCATGCGCCAGATGGCGCGGCACGAGGCCCGGCGGTTTGTGCTGCGTCATGACGTTTTGCAGCTCATGCGCCGGCAACCCTAAATAACGACCTTCGACATTCATGATGTAGATGCTGTCGCGATGGCCGCGCGTGGTGATAAAGCCGACCGGCGGCACCTGGCCCATGACCAACGCGTTTAATGATGCCGTAGTGCCATGGGCAATGTGATCCGTTGCGGCGAGGAGGCTGCGTCTATCGAGTCCCACCTGCGCGGCGAGCAAGTCGAGGACGGCCATTACACCGTCTGAATAATCCGGCGGCGTGGACGGTGTCTTGGCCGATACAATGCGTCCGTCGGCATGGATGCCGACCGCATCCGTAAACGTGCCGCCGACATCGATCCCGAGGACATAACTCATGCTTTTTATTCCGTTCCGGTGAGGGTGGCGACGACGTTATCCGGTGCGCTTGGTACTGCACGCCCACGCCAAGCAATGTGTTGGTCCGGGCGTATCAGGACCAGCGGATAGGCTTCGTATTTAGCGATCGCTTCAGATTCTGTTACATCTAAAATCGTCAGCGGCACGTGACGAGCCGCGAAGGCGGCGGCGAACGCGGCAGTGTCCGGCACCGCGTTGCCAATGCGCAGCAAGGTGTAACTGCTGCCGAAATGATCGAATAACGCACTGCCGTCCGCCCGCCACAGGTGCGGCGCGCGCACGCCGGGGCGCGAGGATTCCGTGTATTGATCGATGGCGAAGGGCGGAATCTGCGCGCCGTCGTAACACACAATGGGAGATTGGTCGTAACTAACGCCGAGCTGCATGCCGATGCTATCGAACTCGGAACGATTATGTGCGGTGATGCGCTGGCCGATCTCCGCGCGCACGGCATCCCCTTTCGGCCCCGCACTTTCAAAATCCGGTTCGCTGACTGGGATCTGATAAAGGTCAGCGAATATCTTCGCCGCCGAGTTTGCGACCAGCTGGCCGATGGCGCGGCGCTCGTTCTCATAACTATCGAGCAACGCTTCACCGCCCCAACCCTGCAGCACCGCACGGAGCTTCCACGCAAGGTTAACGGCGTCTTCGACCCCCGCATTCATGCCGAAGCCGCCCATTGGGATCCACAGGTGCGCCGCATCGCCGGCCAAAAACACACGGCGGTCGCGATAACGATCAACCACCATCGCACGCGCCACCCAACGTTCTTGGCCTAAAATTTCATAATCGATATCTGTGCCGATGGCGTTTCGAATGGCCGGCACGTGATCATGTGCGGCGAGATCCGCCTCCGGGCCGAGAATGGAGTGATGCAGCCACAATTCGCACCCATCGATCGCAAGAATATGGCTTTCGCCATCGCGGTTATAAATGCGATGCATCCATGCCTTGGCGTGCGGCCATATCGTGTCCAGTTGGGGGCAACGGAAATACGTTGTGCAGAATTGCGTGACCACCTCGCGCCCTTCGAGCTTCGCGCCGATATCGCGCCGCACACGGCTGCGCCCGCCTTCGCACGAGACGAGATACTGCGCGCGGAACTGTTGCTCGCGGCCGGTTGCTATTTCCATCGCCGTGCAAGTAACGCCCTCGTTATCCTGCGAGAAATCGATAAATTGCCACCCGGGCCGAAAGTCACAAGCTGGAAGCTCCGCAAGCCGCGCGCGCACCACCGGCTCCATGAATAACTGCGAGATGCGATGCTGCGGCTCGGGCGTCGGCCAATACTCGTCAATCGCGCCGATGGATTTGTTCTGCAGCACATCGTCAATGCTACGCAACCGATAACGCGTGAGTTCATGCCCCGTCCACCGCGTGGTGTACACCACATCCGTCGCTCGCGCGAGCGGCAACCCGGCCTGCCTAATCTCCGCCGCGCAACCCAGTCGCCGAAAATGTTCCATCGATCGCGCATTGGTGGTGTTGCACTTGGGATTGGGCGGGAAGTCGAGGCGTTCTTCGAGTAATACGGAGCGGATGCCATTGACGGCGAGATCGAGCGCGAGGGTGGTGCCGACGGGGCCGGCGCCCGCGATGAGGACGGGGACTTCGAGCGGGGAGGGCATTGGTGTAGGAGACATTTTCTGTAGCGAATGCTACAGGCTAGTGAAGAGACGCGCTTTGGTCAAATCCACGCGCGAAGGATTTTAGGTAGGACGAATTTCTCCTTCGTTTAGAGGATTGAATGGGTATCCGGAGGCGCGCACACTCCGGTCCATGCGCTGGGGTATCCGAGAGTTTCTATTGCGCTTGCGCGTAGTTGGGGTGCCGTCCTTCAAGCGTGCTAAGTATCGCGGCAACCAGATTTGGATGGTTGCCGCGATGCTCGCGATAGGGGGCTGCTCTTACAACCAGTATGGTGTTGTTTTCGTCTCGCGTGAGCCAATCAACGGCGGAATATCCGAAGTGTTTCGTGCACCGGGCTTGCATCTTGAAAACACGCCGGAAGAGGTTTCGCTGAGCGCAGGCTATCTGCGCAAACATGAATTATTGGAGTCCACGGCCCGTTTGAAAGACGAGAGACCGGACTCCAATGTGCCGATGATCGTTAATCGTACGGTCGTGGGCCTGCAGTTTCGACTAAGAAGCCTCATCCCCGGCATAACAATTGGGTGGCGGAGCGAACTTGTCTCTTATTTTCCAAGGAGCGAAACCACGCGCGTTATTGATTTCTCACCCTTCGGCTTAAGCGCCGCAAATTCTTGTATAGGAGAAGCATCATGCATGGACGGCTTGTCACTGCCCCGATTTTAATTGCGCTCACCGCGTGTGCGACTAACTCACTCGCGCCCTCTAACTTGTATACCGCGCATCATACCGTCGTTGGCGTTGACGCCGGGGTGAGTACCGATATGACGCAAGGGCATCTTTTGGTGGGCTACGACCGGAGATTCGCGACGCTCGCGCCGCGCTCGGCGCCCTCACTCTCAATCAATCAACCCAATGGCAAAAGCGACGGTCAGGAAGTGATGTCCGCATTGTCTTGTTCGCATCTGGAGATAGACGGCATTTTGCTGACCCGCTACCAAGAACGCCTTGCGACAGGCGAAGCGGCAGTGAACTTTGTCAAAAACGCAGACGAAGCAGGCATGCGGCGATGGGGTAACTGCGAATCACGTGCAGACGCTGGGCAAGGAGGCAATCAATGAATAGCGCCAATTTTCGCGGCATCGCAATTTCACTTGCCGCAACAGTTCTTTTAAGCGGCTGCGGACCGAATCTCGTTTTTTATGAACGCTCGGCGTTCAAGCTCGGTGTCAGCGTCGGTGAAGATCCAACGACCCCACTCGAAGTTAACGCGGGTCTCAAGCGCTCTGTGGTGTCTCGTGTACCGTCACTAAAAACCAGCGATTCGAATAGCGCGGAGGCCGAGGCGACAAGCCTGGTATCGGATTTTGACTTGGCTTATGACAACGACGGCAACGCCGCCTCGAATCTAATGGGCGGTAAGTTAACGATTAACACCGCATTCGCGAGCGGCAACGCTGCGCGCGCTTTGTCGACGAAGCAAAATAAGGTCTTGGCACTTGTCGATGTTGGTTCGGTAATTGATGACTTGGAGGCGCAACTCGCAAAGCTTGAGGGGCGAGAAAGTAAAGACACACTCGCGACCGCGGCGGCGGCTTTGATGGGTGACGAATTTTATCGGAGATATATAAAAGCGAGCTCGGGTGCGACGCCCGATTCAGCGCGAGATGCGCTACGTGGTGCGTTCGACAGCACCTGCGGAACGCCAGAGACGCCCGATTATGGCGCGTGCGCGCAACGCCTTTCAGACGCGTTGTCAGCCGTTCTTGAATCACACGGATGAGGCAGCGGAGAGAGCGCGGTACTAAGACACCGTAGTATCAAAAGACGCGACGGATTCGCGGCTTCGCAATCACCTAAAGCATCGTAAGCCGCAATCCGGCTCGGCACCGCAGCGGTCGCTTCGACACCGAACGAGACATCAACTAACCGGAGGACGCATGAAAACACGGATAGAGCTTTTGAAGGAGATGGGGGTGTCAAGCCAGGACGCGGCGCTATATATCCAGGAGCTCGAGAAATCCTTGCCGAAGTACGGGATCGCCAAATCGCGGTTGCGTCTTGCGCACTTTTTTGCACAAGTGCTCCATGAGTCCGGTTGCTTGCGCTACGACATGGAGAACTTGAACTACTCCGCGGACGGGCTTCTGAAAACGTTTCCCAAATATTTCAAGAATCGCCAACAAGCCGAGGCGTACGCGCGCAAGCCCGAAAAGATCGCCAATCGAATCTACGCAAATCGTATGGGCAACGGCAATGAAGACAGCGGGGATGGCTGGAAATATCGCGGCCGCGGACTTATTCAGCTGACGGGAAAGAGCAACTACGCGATGTTTTCGTCATGGATCAAAGACCCGCGGATTATGCACAACCCGGATCTTGTCTCGACGGACTACGCTGTTCACTCTGCGGTGTATTTTTGGGACAAACACCAGCTGAATCAGCTCGCCGATGCTGACGATGTGGTGGAAATCACGCGCAAGATTAACGGTGGCCAAAACGGATTAGCCCATCGTAAGGAGTTACTGAATAAGGCCCATGGTTTACTTGGAATGCTCGAACTGGCCGGTACCGCAATTGCCTGATCAATACGCACATCACTAATCGTGCGGCGCTCGATTCTTCGCCGTGATCCGCGTTGGTGCCGCGACTTTAGACTTTAATGAAAGGTATTTTGGAGTGGTGGGCGCGTACGGCGGCGCGTGAAATCGCATAACGAATAGGGAGAAACATCATGCCAAAGCGCAGCAGTATTAAAGTCGGCAATCGCAAATTCACGACCGACGCGCGGCCCGATCGTCTTGATCTGCGTGATTTCCCCTACCGGCCACCGGTGAAGAGCCTGCCTGCTTGTTATCCGGCAAACGAGGATGTGCAGAAATTTGTCACCGCATACTGCAAAGCGAAACTCGTGCTGGACCAGGGCCAAGAAGGGGCCTGTACCGGGTATGGGCTTGCCGCGGTGATCAACTATCTGCGTTGGATTAGAAGCGGCTTTCAGCTTGCATCCAAAGATTTGGTCAGTCCTTGGATGCTGTATCACCTGGCGCGGTTTTACGACGAATGGCAGGGAGAATCTTACGAGGGTTCGAGTTGCCGTGGCGCACTCAAGGGTTGGCATAAGCATGGGGTGTGTAGCGAGAGCATTTGGCCGAGCAAACCTCGCAGCGGGGTGCCCGCGAAGGATTGGGAAGTAGAAGCGCTGAAAGTCACGTTGGGGGTGTATTACCGAGTGACGAAAGATTCGATTACCGATATGCAGGCGGCAATCGCGGAGGTGGGCGCGATCTACGTCTCCGCCGATGTTCACACCGGTTGGGGTGGTTCGGGCCTTCAAGATAAACCGCTCCCTAAATCACACCAAGAACTTGCCGTGATCACGCAGAAACGCGAAGTTGATTCTGCCCATGCGTTCGCGCTTGTCGGCTACAACCCCGATGGCTTTGTGGTGCAGAACTCGTGGGGACCGAAATGGGGTTCAGGCGGTTTCGCATTGCTGCCCTATACGGATTGGCTCGCCAACGGGACCGATGCGTGGGTCTTGGCATTGGGGGTGCCTGCGCGCCCAATGACTAAATCTCCAACGGCTTATTCGCCCACCAGACGAATTATGAATCCGAGCGCGGCGGGAATGGGCTTCGTGTTGGGTCGCGATCCGATCGACCACAGGCGCGGCGCGTGGTCAACGGACAAGGCCTACGAACACACGGCGGTGATTGGTAATGACGGCGCGCTACTTAATCGGCTCGTCGAGGCCGCGGACGCTATCGCGGCGCTGGATAAAATCGCCTACACATTGCCACTCGAGTACTTCAAAGCAAAACCCAAGGTAAAGCCTAGGTTCGTCATTTACGCGCACGGCGGCCTCAACAGTGAAAGCGATTCCATCTCGCGGATCCGTGTGCTCGCGCCGTACTTTCTCGATAACGGGATATATCCATTGTTCGTCACTTGGAAAACGGGAATATTTGAAACGATCTGCAATTTGTTAAGCGACAATCTGAAAAACAAATTGCCGGGATTTAGCATGCCCGCACAAGGCTTGGGTGAATCGATAAAAGACGCCTGGGACCGTAGCGTGGAATTGATGGCGCGTAACCTCGGCGCGAAAAGTATCTGGTCAGAGATGAAGGACAACGCCGCGCGCGCCGCTACCGTCAACGGTGCTCTGGCAGCGGTGGGCAAGGATCCCTCGCGTGGCTTGGTCATTCTCGCGCAAAAAATGATGAAACTTCGTGAAGACCTTGGGGGCGAGTTAGAAGTGCATCTGGTCGGCCATTCGGCGGGCAGTTTTATCTGCGGTGGACTGTTGCAAGTATTTAATGCTGGTGATCAGGCCGTAGATTCTTGCACTTTGTGGGCTCCGGCGTGCTCTATCGATTACGCGAATCGTCACTTTGGTGAGGCGTTCGGTACGACTCTACCCAAAGACCGATTTCATGTGCGCGTTCTCTCGGATTTACTGGAGCGCGGCGACACGGTCGCGAAGCTTTATCGCAAGTCTCTGCTCTACTTGGTAAGCAGAGCATTGGAGGCCGAGCATAAGACCCCATTGTTAGGACTCGCGACGGCTTTTTACGGCACACAGGCCAACGATGAACACTGGCATCACGAGACGCTTCCCAGCTTAAAGATATGGCATTCCGCCATTCGGGGGACTCCGCTTTCGCCCGCGATAGAACCTATCGAATTGATGACGCCAGAGGTCGAAGTTTCCCCCAACAAGAAAGCAAAAGCCTCGCACGGAGTTTTCGATAATTCGTTAGACATTGTGGAAGACCTTATTCGCGCAATCTTGAAAACGCCGAAAGGCCCGTTGGCGCGAGAGATCGATGACCTAGATTACTGAAGAGCCGAAGAGTTGTGTGCCGCTTAGTGCGGCACACCACACCACCGTATATCGCTGATGCACACTCGGCGTGAGGTTAGATCGCCTGCCCCTTCAACTCCCCCGCAATAAACTCCGCCTGCCTTATCGCCAACGACACAATCGTCAACGTCGGATTGACCGCCGCCCCCGTCGTGTACTGCGATCCATCGGAGATAAACAGGTTCGGAATATCGTGCGCCTGCCCGTGCGCGTTCACTACGCCGTCAGCCGGTTTCGCACTCATGCGGCAGGTACCCATATTGTGCGTGGAGGGGTAAGGCGGGGTTTGGAAGACGCGTTGCGCGCCGGCCGCTTCGTACACGGCTTGGCCTTGTTTAAAACCGTGTTCGCGCATGGCGATGTCATTCGGGTGATCGTCAAAATGCACGTGCGGGACGGGGAGTCCCCATTGGTCTTTAACTTCCGTATTCAGCGTGATGCGATTGGATTCCTGCGGCATGTCTTCGCCGACAATCCACATGCCGGCAAGGTTCGCGTAGTGGTCCATAAAGTAGGTGAAATCCGGTCCCCAACCGCCAGGTGCGATAAACGCTGCAGCGAACGGTAAACCCACGGACACCGTTTCCATTTCATACCCACCGGCGAAGCCGCGCTCCGGCGCGTGATGCGATTCATCCGTGATGATGCCGGCCATGGTGGTGCCGCGATACATATGCACCGGCTCGGGAAATGCCGCGTAGACAGAGCCTGTGGTATGGCGCATGTAGTTGCGCCCGACTTGGCCGGAGGAGTTGGCGAGACCGTCGGGATATTTGCTTGAAGCGGAGAGCAATAACAAGCGCGGAGATTCGATTGAATTACCCGCCACACAAACGGCGCGCGCACGCTGCCGTTGCTCTTGTCCTTTCGCATCAAAGTACACCACGCCGCTGACGCGGCCACTCTCATCGTGTTCGATGCGGCTGACATGGCATTGCGTGCGCAATTCCAATTTGCCGGTGGCGAGTGCGGCTGGGATCTCGGTGTACAGCGCGGACCATTTCGCGCCCATCTTGCAGCCTTGGAAACAAAAACCAAGCTGGCGGCAAGATGCGCGGCCGGCACGCGGTTGGCTGTTAATCGCCATCCGTCCGGTATGGCAATCCTTGTAGCCCACTTTCGTCGCGCCGTTGTACATCACCTTGAAATTATTGTTCCCCGGTAGACCCGGAATATCGTTAGTGCGCGTGACGCCGAGTTTGTCTTCGGCGCGCGCGTAGTACGGCTCTAGATCGGCCAGCGTGATTGGCCAGTCGAGCAGATTGGCGCCCGCGATTTCGCCGTATGTCGTGCGCGCTTTGAATTCATGTTCGCGGAATCGTAACGAGGCACCGGCCCAATGTGTGGTAGTGCCGCCCAGCGTCTTGCAGATCCACGTCGGCAGATTCGGGAAATCTTTGGCGAGGCGAAAACTGCCGGAGGTGGTCCGCATATCGGTCCACGCCAATTGCTGAAACGATGCCCACTCATCGTTGACAAAACTGCCGGGTGTTTGCGCGGCGCCGGCTTCCAATAACACCACCGCGATCCCTTTTTGGCAGAGCTCGTTCGCTAACGTGCCGCCGCCCGCGCCGGAGCCAATGATGACGACTACGCGATCATCCTGCGTTTCATATTGAGTCATGATGCGCTCCGCTTAAGGCAAGGGGCTGGCGGTGACCGGCGGTGCCGGCAACCAGGTCAGTGAATTGAAACCGCGCTCCAAGTAACCGCCTTTGCTAAAGGCTTCGCCTTCGTAGCCAAAGTGCGCAAAGGCGAGTTCGTTGTTATAGAGCGAGACCACCGCGGTGCCGCGGATTTTTTCGAAGAACGGATTGCGCGCGATCTTGGTGACTTCCGCGAGGCGGGCTTCGTCATTGAGTGTTAGAAAGTCTCCGTTTGCCGCAGCGTCCAATGCGGCGATCCCGTCGACGAGCAGTTTTTTGACTTCCGCTGCGGCGGCGGCTTTATCCAAATCGCGGACGACGAATGAATACACCGCGTCATCCAACGTCGCATGCGGAAAGATTTGTCGCGTGACGGCAAGCAGAACTTTGCCGCTGCGCTCATCCAGCGTACTTAGCTCCAACGCCCACACCGGAGTGGGAGCGAGATTCAGCAGTGCGGTGGACGATGCCCACAGCGTGCCGACCAAAGCGGACGAACGGGTTAAAAACTCGCGCCGCGTGACGGGCGCTTCAGGTAAGGGAGCGGGACGCGTAGACATTATCGTCGGCACCTCGTGAGTCTTGGGCGAATGCCGCATTGCTGCGGAATGGTGACGTAATCTAAGAGATAGTGCCGCGCAACTCCAGGCTCGACGGCGCGCGCGGCGCGTGTAAGCATTCTGCTTAACGCCTGCCATTTCAAGATGAGCCCCTATGCCCAATCCGTCGACCTTCGCGCCGCCCACCCCGGCAGAGCCCGCACTCAGCGAGGAGGAATTGCTCGCGCTGGTCTCCGCGCACCAGGCGTGGCGCGAATCCGCCGGCCGCGAAGGCACGCGCTTATCCCGGCCACGCGCCAACTTGATGTACGGCCCGTTTCTGGAAGCCGACCTCAGTCACGCCATCTTGCCGCATGCCTGCCTGTTCAATGCCAATCTGCGCGACAGCAATTTTGCGCATGTCGATTTCACGCAGGCGAATCTCGAAGGCGCGAGCATGGTCAACATCATCCTGCGTGAGGCGCGCTTAAGCGGCGGCAATTTCACGCGGGTGGTCGCGCCGGGTGCCAACTTTGAGGATGCCGATGCTGATGGTGCGTGTTTCGCTGATGCCAATCTCTTGAGTGCGCATTTTCAACGCACGGCGCTCGCCGGCTCGCGCTTCGGCAATGCAAATTTGGCCGGAGGTAAGTTCTTGGAATGCACGCTTGATGGGGCGGATTTTGGGAATGCGAAATTGATGTTGGTGGATTTTGCAGGGTCAAGTCTCAAGGGGGCGGGCTTCGCAAAGGCGGTTTTGTTCGGCGCAACATTTGTGGGTGCTGATTTGTCGGAGGCGGATTTGAGTGATTGCTTAGGACTCAGTGCCGCGCAGCTTGAAGGGGCATTTGGATCGCCCGGAACGCAGCTGCCGGCGGCGCTGGCGGGAGTTATGCTGCAGGTGCGATAGAAGAATGAATTATCGTTTCGCCAGGTGCGAGTAGAGGCGGGGCCCCTCACCCGGCGCTACGCGCCGACCTCTCCCGGTGGGAGAGGTTAAGAGAGCGCACGCACTAACCCTCTCTCGGTGGAAGCGGTTATAGAGAGCGCACGTATTAACCCTCTCCCGGTGGGAGAGGTTAAGAGCGCACGTATTAACCCTCTCCCGCATAGCGGGAGAGGGTAGGGTGAGGGTCTTCAAGCCGGCGGCTTCCCCGCCCAATCCGCACGTTTGGCCAACTCTTTAATCTGCGCACACTCCTGGCTAATTAGCTTTTCCAGGATTGCCAACCGGTCCGATAACTGCGCCACCGGCCCGAGCAACGCCGCATATCGCACCAGAATCGCGGCCAGCGCTTCCACCACTAACAGCGGGTCGTGTTTGTTCTCGCGCAGGAATTGATTGGTGTGTTGAAACAGCTTTTCGATCATCTGCTGTTTCTCCGCTAAGCCTGCTGCATCCGAGCCGGGATCCGGCGTTTCATGTTTGTCCGTCATGCCTGCTTTTTTGCCTTGCCTGGTCGCGCGGCCAGAGTATATCTTAGGCCTTCGCGCAAAAGCGTCTGGCGCTCCCTCGCGTCGGCCCTTCATCCTTATATAACTGCGTGACGCAATCTCCTTAAATTGCAACCGGAGGAACGGTTATGGCGGCGAATATCTCCCTGTCGAAGATCGTGAAGCAGAAGACCATCAGCATCACGGAGGCGACCAAGCGCATTTCGGATCTGGGGTGGACGCCGTCCTACTTCAAAGAAGTTTTGAAATACCCCACCGATTACAAAGTGGAAAAAGCGCCGAAGGACCCGATGAAGCAGGTCTTGCGCTCGTACTTCCCCATGCAGGAAGAGAAAGACAACCGCGTCTATGGCGCGCTGGACGCCGCGCTCCGTGGCGACATGTTCCGCAATGTCGAGCCGCGTTGGATTGAATGGCAGAAGCTGTTCTTGGCCATCATTCCTTTCCCGGAAATTTCCGCCGCCCGCTCGATGGCCATTCAGGCGCAAATCGCGCCGGGCGAAGATCTGCGCACCGGCTACACCATGCAGATGATCGATGAGTTCCGCCACTCCACCATTCAGATGAACCTGAAAAAGTGGTACATGGAAAACTATATCGATCCGGCCGGTTTCGACATCACGGAAGCCGCTTTCGGCAAATGCTACGCCACCACCATCGGGCGGCAGTTCGGCGAAGGCTTTATCACGGGCGATGCCGTCACCTCCACCAATATCTATTTACAGGTGGTCGCGGAAACTGCGTTTACCAATACGTTGTTCGTCGCGATGCCGTCCGAAGCCGCGCGCAATGGCGACTACGCGTTGCCGACCATTTTCTTGTCCGTGCAATCGGATGAATCGCGCCACATCGGCAACGGCCACTCGTTCTTGATGTCGATCATCAAGGAGCCGGAGAACCTGGACTTGCTGGAGCGCGATCTGCGCTACGCCTTTTGGCAGAACCACGCGATTGTCGATGCCGCCATCGGCACCATCATTGAATATGGCACACAAGATCGCGACAAGAACAAAGAATCCTATGCCGAGCTCTGGCACCGCTGGATTTTCGATGACTACTACCGCACCTACATGCTGCCGCTCGAAAAGTACGGCGTGAAGATACATCACGATGATGTGGAAGAAGCGTGGAACCGCATCGTCAAAAAGAATTACGTGCACAAGGTGGCACAGTTCTTCTCGTTCGGCTGGCCGGTGGCGTTTTGGCGGATGGACGGCATGGTCGAGAAAGACTTCGACTGGTTCGAAGCCAAGTATCCCGGCTGGTACAACGAATTTGGCTGCTATTGGGAGAACTACCGCAAGGCGAGTCTGCCCAATCAACCGCCGTTGATGTATCTGGATTCCGGTTATGTCTATCCGCATCGCTGCTGGAGCTGCAACGTACCGGCGTTGATTCGCGAAGACTTCTGCGTGGATGAAGTGGAAGGCGAGCTCTACACCTATTGCTCCGAGCTGTGCCGCTGGACGCACAAAGAAGCGTTTGCCGCGGAATACAAAGGCCGGCCCACCCCGGCGATGGGCCGCTTCAGCGGCCGCCGTCAGTGGGAAGAGGTGTACCACGGCTGGGATCTCGCGGATGTCGTCAAAGACTTAGGGTTCGTGCGGCCGGATGGGAAGACCGTCATCCAACAACCACATTTGCATTTTGATAACAGCAAAATGTGGACGCTCGATCACTTCAAAGGCCTGCCGGTACGCAGCCCGCTGCTCGATCTACGCGCGATGTCGCCGGCGGATCGCGAGAAGCACATCGCGGATTACCGCGCGGGCTTTAAATGTAAGCCCATCTGATCGCGCGCAAGCCCCAAACCCGCGTGGCGGATGCTCCGCCACGCCATCGCCACCCTAACGAATAAGAGCAGCGCTCACGCCCATGACCTATTCCGTACGACTTGAACCCATTGGCGTGACGATGGCGGTGAATGACGACGAAACCGTCCTGCAAGCCGCCTTCCGGCAAGGCATCACCTTGATGCACGGCTGCAAAGAAGGGCAGTGCTCGTCATGCAAATCGCAATTGCTGGATGGCGATGCGGAGCACGGGGACTACTCCACTTTCGCGCTATCGGAAACGGAGGAGCGCGATGGCAAAGTGCTGCTGTGCCGGCTGTATGCGCAGAGCGATCTGGAAATCGAGCTTCTGAATTACGACGAAGAGGTGCTCGCGGATTGGATCCCCGCGCGTAAATTTGCCGGCCGCATTTCGAAGTTAGAAGCCGTGACGCACGACATCCGCGCTGTCGACATCACGCTTGATGCGCCGATGAAATTCCATGCCGGCCAGTACGCCGATATCACCTTGCCGCAGGCCGGCGTCACCCGCTCGTATTCCATGGCGAATGCGCCATCGGAATCCCAGACGTTATCGTTTCTCATCAAAATGTATGCGGACGGCGCGTTTTCCAAATTACTCGCCGGCGATTTGCAAATTGGACAGACGGTTGAAGTCGATGGGCCGTTCGGTACGAGCTTTCGCAATCCGCGCCATACGGGACCGACCTTACTCGTGGGCGGCGGTTCCGGTCTCGCGCCGTTGTGGTCTATTTTGAACGATCTCGCGGATCACCACTCGACCGCACCGGTTCGACTTTATTACGGCGCGCGCGGTAAGCGCGATCTGTTTTATTTAGACAAGATTGCCGCACTCGGCGCCAAACTTGCCGACTTCGCTTTTGTCCCCGCGTTATCGGAGCCTGCGGCGGACGACGTTTGGTCCGGTGCCACCGGCTTCATCCACGAAGTGTTAGCGCGCGATTACGCGGACAAGCGTGAACGCGAAACGCAAGCCTATGCCTGCGGTCCGCCGCCGATGGTGGATGCGGTATTGCCGGTGCTGCAAAAGATAGGAATCGACGCGGACAACATTCATTTAGATAAATTCACGCAGGCGCTACGTTGAGCGCGTGCGCGCGGTGACCAAGAAGGAGAGTCTATGAGCCAAACTGCACATCAATCAGGCGCCGCCGGCAGCGCGACTTTCGCGGGTTCCGACAGCCGCCGGTATAGCTACTTCGAGCCCGAAGGCAAACGCGCCACGTTGTATGAGGATGTGACGGTTGACGTGCAACCGGATCCAACGCGCCACCTGTTGCAAGGCTGGATCATGTCGTTTGCCGACGGTCGCCCGAGCTACAGCGATAAGGTCACGCAGATCAAATCTTCCGACTGGCACAAATTCCGCGCACCCGATCAGGAGTGGTCGCGTACGCACTATCAGCGGCAAAGCCATATCGTCAACACCATAAAAATGGTGGTGGACAATGCCCGCGGCGACGGCGCGCCAGGCCGCTTCGATGCCCGCTGGGTTAACGTGTTGCAGGACCAACTAGGCGCGCTGAAACACGCCGAGTTTGGTCTAGGCGTCGCGCTGATGAAGGCGCAACGCGACGGCATGACGCAGATGATCAATAACACCATCCTGACCAATGCTTCGTACAAATTGCGCTTGGCGCAGGACATTACGCTGTATTTGGGCGATCTGGGGCTCGATATCAACATCGACGGCAATGCCGGTAAACAATTATGGCTGGAGAATCCGGCATGGCAGGGTGTGCGCAAGGCGATCGAAGCGATTTTGGCGGCGACCGATCATTTAGAAGTGTATTTTGCAGTCAACCTGGTATTCGAACCGCTGGTCGGTGAGCTATTCCGTAACGGCTTCATCATGCGCGGCGGCCCGGGGAATGCGGACTTCGTAACGCCGGCAGTGGTGTCCGCCGCGGCGAGTGATTATCGTCAGAACCTCGCGAACACGCTGACCTTGATGGGGCAACTCGTCGCCGATTCGGCGCACGGCGCGGCCAATCGACAGACCATGGCCGGTTGGCTCGCGAAGTACGTGCCGCTGTGCGCCGACGCGGTGAAGCAATTGCAACCGGTATGGCAGCTGCAACACGCCGGCACGCTCGACTTCGCGGCGGTCGAAGCCGAATCCAAATGGAAGTTCAAAGAAATCTTAAGCGAGCTTCAGCTCGAATTACCGAAAGGTGTCGCGCTATGAGCACGCATACGTTTAAAGACTTGGATCGGCAACAAACGGTTTCCCATCGCTGCGGCGTGACGATGAACGACAGCGCGGACGCGCGCGTCATCGCGGAACTTATGGAACGTAATCATGGCGTTGAAGTGCTGCATTACCCGGCGATGATCCGTTTGGATGCCGAAGGCAAGATGAGCTTCGACATGGCCGAGCTTAGCGAGGCGCTAGGCCGCAGTTTTACTGCTTATGACTTTGAAGTGGTCATGTCCACGCACTACGGCCGGATGGTCATGATCGATGAAAACACCGTCACGCTGTTTGGCGATATGGAGGAAGCCCGGCAGTACGAAGAATAATTAATTTCGGCGGCGCGAACGCGCGTTCGCGCACGCTTCGACCCCGCCTATCCTGCGTCATGATCGGGATAGGCGTACGGGCGAGCAATGATGCTGTTGGCGCGCACGCGCCGTTCTAAGGAAAACAAACCATGCCCAAGATGATGATCTTTGATCGGGAAGCCCGTGTTGCGCTTGGCCGCGGTGTTGAATTGTTGACGCGAGCGGTGCAATGCACGCTCGGCCCCAAGGGCGGCAACGCCATTATCGATGTACCGATCGGTACGCCGCTCATTTCACGCGACGGCGTCAGCATCGCCGCCGAGATCGAACTTGAAAACCGTTTTGAGAATATGGGCGCACAAGTCGTGCGCGAAGTCTCCAAGCGCACCAACGAAGTCGCTGGCGACGGCACGACCACCGCCACAGTGCTCGCCAATGCCTTGGTGCAAGAAGGCTTCAAATCGTTGGAAGGCGATCTGCCGGCCTTTGATTTGGTCCACGGCATGAATCTCGCCGTGACCAGTGTGGTTGAGGCTTTGAAGGCAGCGGCAACACCGGTGGCGCAGATCGCGGGCGCTGCCGAATCCGTCGCGATCATCGCGGCGAATGATGTGGTGACCGGTAAGTTAGTGGCCGAAGCCCTGCGTTCGGTGGGGCCGACCGGCATCGTGTCCGTCGATTCCGGGCTCACCGTCGAGACCACGCTGGAAGTGGTCGAAGGCGCATCTTACGAACGTGGCTACGTATCGCATCACATGGTGAACGACGTCGAAACCATGCAGGTGGAACTCGATGACGTGCTGATTCTATTGACCAACCACGGCATCAAAACGGCGGAAGAAGTCGCAAGCCTGCGGGCGCTTGCCAACGAAGCGCGCAAACCGTTGCTGTTGATCGCGGATGAATATGCGCCGGCCGCCGTCGCCGCAATGCTCAATCTTGGTACGGGCCAAAAAATTGTCGCCGTGCATCCGCCGGAATACGGCAAATGGCGCGAATCGATGATGGAAGACATTGCCATCATGACGGGCGGACGTGTCTTCGTGAAAGAACTGGGTGGCCACTTCAAAGACGCCAAAGTGAGCGATCTCGGTACCGCGCGGCGTTTAAAAGTCACGAGCAACAGTACAGTCATCTCGGGCGGTGGCGGCGATCCGGAGCAAATCTACGGCCGGGTCGAGCAAATTAAGCGCCAACAAGCGGCCAACGAAGTCGCGATCGAGCAGGACAAGTTTGAAGAACGCTTGGCGAAAATGTCCGGTGGCATCGCCGTCATTCACGCGGGCGGCGCTACACCGGTCGAACAAAAGCGGCGCGTGCAATTAATTGAAGACGCGCTGAACGCCACCCGCGCGGCCATCTTGGAAGGCGTGGTTGCCGGCGGCGGTACCGCACTCATTCGCGCACTGCCGGCAGTTGATCGTGTGATCGCGAATTTAAGCGGGGCGAGCCGCGAGGGCGCGGAAGTCGTCAAACGCGCGTTGACCCAACCCCTGACCTGTATCGTGCAAAACAGCGGCGTAAAACCGGCTGAAGTCGTGCCCAAAGTGTTGGCCGCGGCCAATGCCATCGGCTACAACGCGCGCAGTGGTGAGCTGGTCGACATGATTGCGGCGGGCATTATCGATCCGGTGAAAGTGACTTACACGGCGCTGACCAACGCGGTATCTGTGGCGGCGTTGATCCTGACCGCGCAGACATTGATCGCGGATATTCCGGATGATGAAGATCCCACCGCCGGTCGCGCGCGCGGCGGCGGCGCGGAAAAATACGGGATGAACTAAGCGGCGTCATCGCGCGCAGACAAAATGTATGGCTTCGCTTGAGACGCCCAGTCCCGTGAGCCGAGATACCGGATGGCGGCTGCGCCGCAAGGTGAGCACGCTGCCGGAGGTGTATCGCAGCGTCGAGATCCCGCCAGGCGCGAGTTTCGCGCGCAAGATGTTCGCTTTCGCCGGTCCCGGCTACTTGGTCGCGGTCGGCTATATGGACCCGGGCAATTGGGCGACGGCGATCGCCGGTGGCTCGGCATTCGGTTACACGCTGTTGTCCATCGTCATGCTCGCGAACTTGATGGCGATCGTCTTGCAGTCGTTGTCCGCCCGGCTCGGCATCGCGAGTGGGCGCGATTTGGCGCAGGCCTGCCGCGATCATTTTTCGCCGAAAGCTTCTTTTTCTTTGTGGTTGCTCGCCGAACTCGCGATCTGCGCCACCGATCTTGCGGAGGTCATCGGCACCGCCATCGCCTTGAATCTGCTATTTGGAATTCCGTTATCCGTCGGGGTGGTCCTCACCACACTCGATGTGTTGTTGATCCTGATGCTCCAGTCGCGCGGCTTTCGTTACATGGAGGCCTTGATCGTGAGTTTGATGCTCATCATCGGCGGTTGCTTTATCGTTGAAGTCATCCTCTCGCAACCCGCGTGGCGCGAAGTCGCAGCGGGCTTTCTACCCTCGCGCGAAGTAGTGACGAATCCGGCGATGCTCTTTGTCGCGATCGGCATCTTGGGTGCGACGGTCATGCCGCATAACCTTTATCTGCATTCCGCTTTAGTGCAGACGCGCCGCTATGACGAATCCGTCGACGGGCAGCGCGAAGCGATTAAGTTCGCGACCATCGATTCCACGCTCGCGCTGCTCATCGCACTATTTATCAATGCGGCGATTTTGATCGTGGCGGCCGCGGCATTTCACGCGCATGGCCACCAAGAGGTCGCGGAAATTCAAGACGCGCACCGCATGCTCGCGCCGCTGCTCGGCGCTCAGATGGCAAGCGTGCTATTTGCGGTGGCGCTGCTGGCCTCCGGCCAGAACTCAACGATCACCGGCACACTTGCCGGCCAAATCGTCATGGAAGGTTTTCTCGATATCCGCTTGCCGCCGTGGCTGCGCCGAATGATTACGCGGCTGGTCGCGGTGGTGCCGGCAATGCTGGTCTCTATCTATTACGGCGCTTCCGGCACGGCGCAGCTCTTGGTGCTCTCGCAGGTTATCTTGAGCCTGCAGCTGCCCTTTGCGGTTATCCCACTCGTGAAGTTCACGAGTGACAAAGCGAAGATGGGTGAGCTGGTCAGCCCGCGTTGGTTAACGATGATCGCTTGGGTCATGACGGCGCTTATTGTCATTCTGAACGTTAAGCTGATTTTCGATTCGGCGTGGGCTTATTTCAGCGGTCAATGATGTCGGCCTGGTTTTAAGCACGCTCATCGACAGGAGTTTGCGCCGATTCGATCGGCCGCGGCACCGGCACTCCATAAGCCTGCGCCACGATCCAACCGCCGCGCGGGAGCTCTGACGCACTGGCAACGACGGCAGGGGCTGACGCAACCCTGGCGGATGGGATCGCGGGCGGTATTTGCCCGCTCATCGCGGCGTTCACGATCCAACCGCCACGATAGGGCTGCGCGCTGTTGGTTTCCGCTAACGCGCGCTCGGGCGGCGTATCGGTTGGAACGTCCTCTGAGTCTTTACCTGCGTGTTCGGCAAGCAACCCACCCACCGACAAGAGCGCGCCAACCGGACCGCCGTACAACGTGTCCCCGGCGATGCGCACCACGGGCGCGATCTCGTCACCGGTAATTTTTCGATACAGATTGCTGACCACTGGAATGTGCTGCAGTGGATTCACCAAATCGAGTACATCGCCGAACGATGGGCCTTCGTTGCCGAAAAGCTTCGAAATCCTAGACAACAATGACGGGCTGGGCGACGAAGCGCGCGCGTCTCGTGCAGTGTTGGCGGGATTAGGTGCAAATTCCACACGGATTACGTCGCAAATGCCATGCCAACCGCTTTGCAGTCGCGGCGGCGCATAATTTCTGAGATTTCGTTTCGGACACGGCCAACACTTGCCGGTTAGCTGCCGCGTCGGCGGTCAGAATTTGCCGCGTGACAGTGTTTGCTTTTGATCTGCGCGAGGCGGTCAGCAATCCGCCACCCAAATATCGGAGCGATCCAAACGCTCGATATCTCGCGGTAGAACATTCCCCATGGGGAACGGTAATACACCCGGATTTTGAGCGCACAATGGCGTACAGTGGATCATGCTGACTTGAAGAATCACAAAAATCAGCACGTGCGGCGCCCTGTGCCGACTGCGTGCGACGGAGGGGAAAATGAATTCATTGCAACCGGTTCGCGGCAAGCGCACGCAACAATTCCTTGTGAAATCGTTGCTCGTGGGACTTCTTGGAGTCACCACGTCTTTTGCCGCGACAGCAAAATCTGGTGTGATGACCCTATGCGGCGCCGGCAACGGCGGTGGCGGCGATGGCATCGGCGATTGTTCGACCAGCAGCTTTTTTTCCGACAATGCAAAGCAACCCACGGGTTCATTGTTAACGCAAGCCGCTGCCTCTATGGGCGTGCTTCATGCGCAAGCACTCGCCACCGCGACACCCACTGTACTCGAGCCACAAATAAGCTTGTTCACCAGCGCAGGCGCGCTCTGGTTCGACGAATTTACGATAACCGCACCGGGTGTAGCAGCAGGTACGCCTGGCCAGATCGAATTTTCTTTCCTCGAACATGGCGTGCTTGAAACAACCGGCGATGGTCAAGCGGACGGCGGCACGGGTGCACACACTTACGAACCGAGCTTCGAGTTTCCGTTTATCCCGACCGATTCGAAACGTATTCAAAATGGCAGTGCGCGCGTTAATCGGGATAACAATGACGGGAAATTAGTGTTCGATAACCTCGTCGAAGGTTTTAAGGGATTCCGGTTTGGGGAAACCTTTGGTTTCCAAATGGCGCTTGCTCTCGATGTGGGATTCCCGCGTTTCGGTGCCGACGAGCCATCCACGGCCGAAGGTTTCTTTTTCAACACGAGCTATTGGAACGGATTTTCGCGAGTTCTGGTGCAAGACCAGAACAGCGGGGATTACGTCGAGATAGGCAATTTCCAAATCGCGAGCGATAGTGGCCTCGATTTCACCCAATCGTTTGTCCCCGCAGTACCGCTACCGCCATCGCTGCCTCTGTTTTTGATGGGGTTGCTCGGTGTTGTAATTAAGCGCGCGCGGAATGCTTGCTAAGACTTTTGATCTATAGCTTCATTGAGAGGTCGATTCGAATATGGGGGTACGCATTTGCTGTCATGCGAGATTGAACCGGCATCGTACTCAGCTCAACGATACGCTCGGCGTCTGAAACCGCCGGCTGCAAAAATAGTGAATCCTCACGTTATGCCGGAATCACGTAGCAGCACATCGGTCCTTACAACAGTCGCCTCGATGGTCTATTCGCTTAAGCGACGACTGTAAATTATCAACGAATTGACAAAAGTTGGAGGGCACTCTGTGAGCACAATCGTCGGACCAGCGAAACTATTTTTTGAGGCGTGCGAGAGCGGTAAAGGGTGGGAGGCTTGTAAGTCGTATTGCCAATCAGGCGCCACCTTTTCTGCGCAAACGGGGGCACTTGCAGGAATCACTTCCCTCGAAGGGTACTGTGAATGGATGAAGAATCTATTAACCCCCGTCCCTGATGGACACTATGAATTGAAGTTCTTCGCCGCCGATGAGCCCCGAAATTCTGTCGCCGCTTTTGCAGTATTTCACGGGACACAGACGGGACAAGGCGGACCGGTGCCTCCTACGGGCAAGAAGATCGCGGCAGATTACGTTTACCACATGCAGTTCGATGGTGATCGGATTAAGCATATGACGAAAATCTGGAACGACACGATCAGCCTCCAACAATTAGGTTGGGCATAGCGGCGCGCCTTAAGCCAAAAAGACAACCGTTAGGTGATCCCGATGCCGGTCGCTCGTGGCATATCCCTCGGACCAACCGCTCGAACGACCCCGCAGACCATATCGGCTCCCGAAGTTTCGCTGCAAATCCAGTGGAATGTCCCAGCGCCCCCAGTTGCAACCTCGATGTCGAAGTAGATGGCGTTTGTTCTGCCTATACCCCGACCTCGCGGTCGAGCGGCTCGCGCGCTGGACGAAGGTTGCGCAAGACCCGCGCGTGGCGGCGACGCTGCCACGTGCCTAGTGGCGGACCAGGTGGTTGTGTGTGCTGGCACGACGAAAAGAACGGTAGGATTACGAAGGCCGTTCGGTGTGCGGGCTTTTTGCACGTTCCCGAAGCGCTCAGGCTTTGGCGCGGCGGCGGGTTGAGAGGGCCGCAAGTGCCGGTGTCAGCAGCCAGAGGCCGGCTGGAACCGGTACGGGCGTCGAATGGAAGGTTGCGCTATACACCGTGCTCGAAGTAGCAAAGATGGACGCACCACCCGGATCGACTTCACCCACTGAAATCTCCAGATGGAGTTTCGAATTGGTCAAACCGAATTGGGTGTAATTGCCGAAATTCGGAGACGACTCCGAGCGGAGGTAACCGTTGGTGAAGCCGCCATCGCTCGATCTCTCCACCCTGGTTAGCCCTAACTCCACGGGTGACAACAAAGCGTTGTTCAGGAACAGGTTGCCGGTGACCGCGGCAGAAACCGTTACTGAGGGAGGGCTCGCCCCGATCTCAGAAAAATTAAAATCACCGACCACACCACGTACCACCCCAGAGAGGTGAAAGCCCGTGCTGGCCGTGACCGAGTAGTCCGGCAGGGTGAAATCCTTACTTTTGTTACTACTTACGCTGCCCAAGGCGATCGAAGTGGGAACTGCCCATGCGAACGTGACATCCGAACCCAGGTTGGAGACGGTCGGAGTACCGAAGATAGTTGAGTCTTCGAACGTGATGACGACAGAGCCGGTATCGATGATGGCAGCGGGCGCCGTGATGCTCATGCCAACCGTGGCGAGGCCAACCAATCCTAGGGTTACGTACCTGGAAACCATGAGCTTGTTCTCCTGCGTCCGACCGTAATGGATTGTGCCAGTCTTGGTGCCTTTCCGTACCGAACAAGCTGCACTCGAAGCACGCGGCGCAGCTGACGGCGAGCGCAAGACCATCACCGCGTTATTTGTTGATCTCAAAGGCTCGACCGCTCTTGAAGCGATCATCGAGATGAATCCGTTATCGTTGGAGTTGCGATGCCTCGACGACAGACAGGAGGACATTACGATGACGACGGTCAGCATGACGCTTGCGGAGTTGCTTGAGAACAGGACAGACGCGGATTCTGTCTGCGAGATGCTGAGATCGTGGTCGAGCTGCTGGTGGAGGTCGACGTCGAGGGTCTGTGCGGAGCGTCGCGCGAGCCGACCTCACTTGTTGCATTCCTCGAACGCCTGCACGAAATAGCACGGCAGCGTCGTGCCGTGCACCGCCACATGCGCGGCAAACGTCGGGGAGTTGGCCCGAGGCTCGAGCTTCTTTGAAGTGGAGCGGAATGTCGCCCGGGTCTAGCGAAGGCACCCTCCACCCGTGTTGCCAGCCGATTTCGCGCGGGTGTAATCTCAGCCACCGAAACATTCGAATGTCATGAGCCATATCATCGGCCCCAAAGAGCGGCTGGCCGCAATTCTCGCGGCCGATGCGGTCGGGTTTTCTCGTCTGATGCACGATGACGAGAGAATTACGCTTGCGACCCTTGATGAATTTCGAGGAGTGTTCCGCTTAAAGATTGAAGCGCACAACGGCCGGGTCGTTGACATGGCAGGTGACTCCATCCTGGCCGTGTTTGACAGCGCGACCGGCGCGGTCAATGCGGCGAGCGAAGCGCAGATGGAACTCGCGAAGCGGAACGAGGTGTTGCCGTCCGCGCGACAAATGTGGTTTCGCGTCGGGATCAATCTGGGTGACGTCCTCCTAAAAGACGACGGCACGGTCTACGGCGACGGGGTCAACGTGGCGGCACGCCTGCAGTCGATGGCAAGCCCCGGAGGAATCAACGTTTCGGGCAGCGTGTTCGACAGCGTGCGCGCGAAGTTCGGTGGGCCGTTCGACTTTCTCGGCGAACAGGAGCTGAAGAATATTGCCGGCCCAGTACCGGTCTACAGCGTGGGCATCTCTGCCGGCGCCGCCGCAAAGCCGCCCGAGCCTCAACCCGCCGCCAAGGCGCGGCCGACGGTCCGAGTCACAACTCTCAAGGTGATCAGCGGCGGAGAAGACATCGAAGCGCTGGCGGCCGGGCTGTATCAGGACATTGTCGGTGGGCTGACCCGACAAACGGCTATCGAGGTCCGGGGGGGCGCTACCAACGCGGGTGCCCAAGCCAAACCCGAGGACAGCGATTTCCAGCTCGAAGGGAGCATCCGCGCGGCCGGCGAGCGACTCCGCCTATCTTTCACGCTGCTCCACACCGGCGGGAGGCGCCAGATCTGGTCTGAGCGTTACGACCGTCAGCTCCAGGATGTCTTTGAGCTCGAAGACGAAATTTCCCGAAGCGTAGCCTCCGCAGTACGCATCAAGATCAAAGCCGACGCATTCGAGAAGCTGCGCGATACGAAGAACGATCAGCTCTCCGTCCCCGAGCTCTTGTCGAAGGCTGCCGGTTATTTCGTCAACTCGAATGCGCACAACGAAGAGGTGACGGAGATACTGCGCCTCGCGTTGGAGCGGAAGCCAGACAATTCCATGGCGCACGCGATGGCGGTCTTCTGTCGCTACCGCATATTCGAATGCTCACCCTTTGCCCTGCCGGCGGACGCGCAAGACGCACTCGTCGCAGAGGCCGGTCACGCGCTTGCGCTGGACGCGTCTAGCTACTTCGCGCACCTGATCGCAGCGCTGATCCATCAGGACATCTGCGGGGATTACGAAACCTCCTTGGTGCACGCAGAAACAGCCCTGAGTCTCAATCCGAGCTTCTCGCAGGCGACGGCCATGGTCGGGATCGCGAAGATCCACCTCGGCGAACTGGAGGCCGGCCTCCGCCTGTTGCAGAGCGGAGTCGACGCGGCGCCGGAAGATCCGCACCGCTTCCGCCACCAGCGAGAGTTGGCGATCGGCTGTCTCCTCTCAGGAGACGTGCGACGTGCTGCTGCGGTGCTCGACAAGCTGATCCACCAGGCACCCGAGCTCCTGCGTAACGAGTTGGTAGTCGTCCCCGTGTTTTGGCACGCCGGACGACAGGAGGACGCCAAGCGACGCATCGAACAACTATTAGTGCGCCATCCAGATGTCAATCAACGAAACATGCGACAAATGAAGGTCCGAGACCCAAGCCTCGCGGAGCGTCTGGCAGAAGGCCTGATGTATGCAGGTCTGCGCGAGTGACGCACGAGCCGGGAGGACACTGCGCGCAGCGGGGTAGCCTGCGCTAAGCAGCGCATCGCGTCCGGCGCTGGTCACGATGAATTTAGGCGTAGTTCGATTAACTCGAACTGTTTACCCGGCATCGAGCGGTCGCAATACGGAAAATCAAAACGATCGAGCGACAACCCGCATTGGGTCGAACTCGGGCGTTGATAGGAGCCGACTCCGCGTCTGTCATTCAAAGATGAGCGGCGTTCAACCGACGCAATGCTGTGAACCATGTCCTTCTATCGGAGAACCTGGTACATACGCAAATTGAAGCGATGAGCGAGCGTCGAAGCCAGGCGACATTACTAATTGAGCCTGTTGCAGGCGGGCCTAGTTTGGGTCCGTTGTAGGCTACAACGATCGCAGACGGCAAATTCAGCAGATTAAAATGGCTCCCCGGGACGGGCTCGAACCGCCGACCCAGTGATTAACAGTCGGATTCAACTGTTTCTCACGCCTTAACACTTCTTAACGAAAAATCCCCAATAGTTGGCCGAAAAACCGCAATAAAGGCTTTTCTGGCTTACCGTTTCTTAACCTGCTATAACACCCCATAACAGGCCATTTGGTTACCCCGGGGAGCTGGTTGCAATCACATGGTCTACAAGTGAATTTTCGACACTAGGTCAAAACGGGGGAGCCAATCGATGGCCCCCCGGGAATCACATGGGGTAACCAGCATGCGCAAAACGCTCACCGAAACGGTGGTGACGAAGACCAAGCCGCCAGCTGACGGTCGGCTCGAACTACTGGACGCACTTACCCCGGGCTTCGGCCTACGCATCACGCCGGCTGACACCCGCACCTATTTCGCGATTTATCGAATTAAGGGTGATCGCCGTCAGCACCGACTCACGATAGGCGACGCTGCTCGTAAGTCGCTTGCGGTAGCGCGCGCGGAAGCGCGAGAGGCCATCGCAATGGCGCAGGTGGGAAAGGATCCCAAGCTACGTCGCGCGGCTGTCGTTGCGGAGCACCGCGCGCAGGACGCAGCAACGGCGGCCGACCTGTTCGAAAACGTCGCCAGAAACTACGTGACGAAACACGCCAAGGCGAAGCTCAAGGAGTGGCGCGCTGTGGAATTGCGAGTAGAAAACAAGTTAATCCCGGCATGGAAAGGTCGGTCCATCCATTCCATCAAAAAGGCTGACGTTATCGACTTGCTGGAAACCATCGGGAAGAACGCGCCCATCCAATCGAACCGGATGTTCGCATTGCTGTCCCGATTGTTTGGATGGTGCGTTGAGCGCGACATGCTCGAACAAAGCCCTATAACGGGCCTGAAGAAGCTCTACGCTGAAAACTCTCGCGATCGCGTGCTGACCGAATTCGAAATACGTGCGGTTTGGCAAGCCTGCGATGTGATCGGATACCCGGGCGGCGCTCTCGCGAGATTGCTGATGCTAACGGCCTGTCGGCTACGCGAAGTGAGTGAACTTACCGACGCCATGATAGGCGATGACGTGATCGAGCTGCCCGAGACTAAGAACGGTCGCGCGCACTTAATCCCAATAACCAAGCAAATTCGCGCAGTGTTCGGCTCCATCCCGAGGTTCAACGGCAGATTCATTCTCACCAGTACCGCCGGAAAGCGACCGATGCAGAACTTCGCGGACGTAAAGGCGAAGCTTGATGAAGCGAGCGGGGTCACGGCCTGGACGTTCCATGACCTACGACGAACCGCAGCATCTAATCTCGCACGTCTGGAAGTTGCCCCGCACGTTATCGAAGCAGTACTCAATCACCACAGCGGGACGGTTTCCGGCGTTGCCGCTGTTTACAACAGATATTCATATTTGCCCGAGAAACGCGCTGCGCTAGAACGATGGGGAAGCGAGGTAGCTCGAATAGTCGCAGGTAAGCCGCGACTGAGCGTAATCCGGAGGCGCGCCTGATGGGACAACCCGATGGAATTCGTCTAATACTTCTCCAGCACGAGAAGTTGGTAATCCGGGAGGTTATCTCGAATCATGGCGCACGTGCTGTCTACGAGGCTTGTCTCTCCTGGTTTCGTGGCGAACCAAAGCCCCTAACAGAGTTGGGACTCGATCCTCTAGGGCGTAGCCCGCTACTCGCACCAGTTGATGTGCATGCGTGCGCGCTCATTCTTGGCGTGGCTCAAAGATGCATGGCAGCAGATGTCGATCTGCTTAATCAGTATCGAGATGAATATGCCGCAGGCAAACAATCGGCACTGGCTCTCGCAGTCGAAACATGCCGAGGCATGCATTGGGATTGGCCGGAATGGGTTCAAGTCGACGTGAGGAAGTGCGTAGAAGCGTCCGCGGCCACGATTAAAAAGCACGATCTCCACGCAATGCTTTTCGGCAAAGCACCGCCACTGAAGCAGCAACAAGCGATTCAGAACGAAGGGCTTTTGCAATGCTGGGAACTACTCTCCGAGATGAAGTCGAATGGCCAACTGTGGGCACCAGACGGCGGGGAAGCGATTCTCACCAGCGTGCTGGCGGATTTTGTTGGTTGGTTCACGAATGATTCAAACGGCGTCTCCGAGAAAACCCTCGAAGGCAGGCTCAACAGAGCCCGCCAGCGGCGGAAGAAAATTCCCAAGTTCACCGCGATCGGATTCGAAATTCCGATGATGTTCTATCTTTCAGATCGAGGGTACTGGCACGCAAAGCGCGACTAAATCTTTGCCCCTTAGATTTTCTCGAAAATCGAGGCGTGAAACACTGAGACTAAGTTATATCTTGCCTGCGCACTCCGTAACGTGCGCACGAGTGCAGCGGAATCCCGCCTGATAGCGCACACCTCACCAGAGAGGTGACGCGATGATCCTGATCCCCTCCAGCGAGACCCGCCAGCGCTTCGGCGGGATCTCCGTTATGACAGAGTTCCGCCGCCGCCGTGACGGCTTGATGCCAAAGGCGATCAGATTCAACGGCCGGAACTTTGATCGCGAAGACCAGGTCATCGAGCAACAAAAGCTCGTGATTGCCAACGCGACCAAAGAGCGCGTGATTGAGACGGTCGCGAAGTTTGACGCCGAGAACGCGGCGGGCGCCACGACTGAGGCCGCCTGAATGGTCGCCGAACCGTCCGGCCCGAAGGCCGGCGGCGGTGGGAAGGTCGAGAGTGTCCGGGCGGACGCCACCGATCATCCTGTAAACCTCGCCGATACTCAACTGCGAACACACGGGCACCTCCGCGCCTTAGAGCGACGCTGGCTCGACGCATTGTTGCTAGCGCATCGCACGCCGCTTCGGCGCGCTGCGTTCGAAATCTATCGGCGCACGCGTATCCACCGAGATCAGTTTCAGGCGATTCGTGCGTGAGCGAACTCGTGGCTATCGAGCAGTTCCGTAACGCGATCAAGGACGCTGGTCTTACGCCGCCCGAGCACCTTGTCGCCGACGGTGAACTTCACCGCTTCGGAACAAATGGCAAGAGCGGCGACCTTAGTGGCTGGTATTGCCTGCACACGGATGGCTTGCCCGCCGGCGCCTTCGGCTGCTGGCGCTCTGAGGTTTCCAGCACCTGGCGTGCTGACGTAGATCGCGAAGTATCCGCGAAAGAGCGCGCAGAACAGCGTAAGCGGCTCGCCGACATCGAGCGTGCTCGCAAGGCCGACGAAAAGCAGCGGCACGAAAACGCGCGACAACAAGCGGCCCAAGTTTGGGATAGTGCAAAGCCCGCGCCAGACGATCACGTGTACCTGGTGCGTAAAGGCGTGAGGGCGCACGGCCTGCGCGTCCGCGACGGCAAGCTTTTGGTGCCGATGAAAGATACGGCCGGCGTTCTTCACTCCCTGCAGACGATCGGCGGCGACGGCTCAAAGCTGTTTATGCGTGGCGGGCGCGTGCAAGGATGTTTCTTCACGCTCGGCGAGATTCGCGAAACTGTTTTGATTTGCGAAGGCTTCGCGACCGGTGCAACGTTGTACGAGGCGACCGGGCACGCGGTAATTATAGCGTTCAATTGCGGCAACTTGGAGCCAGTTGCGCACGCCATCCACAAGGCAAATCCCCGAGCGCGGCTCGTGGTCTGTGCGGATGACGACCACCTGACAGATAGTAACCCTGGCGTCACTAAAGCCCGCGAAGCAGCGGCCGCAGTGGATGGAACGTTAGTGGTCCCCACGTTTCCGTCGGCGCGACCTGATAAAGCGACGGACTTCAACGACCTTGCCGCACTCATTGGCGCTGAGGGTGTTCGACGCCAAATACGTCGCGCGCACGAGCCGCGCAACAGCCGATTCACAGTTAAGTGGGCTCGCGATATTGAGCCGCGTCTCGATGCGCTGTGGCGCGTCCAGGAGATGTTGCCTCAATCAGGGCTTGCCGTTGTGTTCGGCGAGTCTGGATCCGGTAAGACATACATCGCGCTGCATCTGGTGGCACACATCGCCGCGGGGCTCGACTGGTTCGGCCGACGCTGTAAGGCCGGCGTAGTTGTCTATGTCGCGGCTGAGAACCCTGCTTCCGCTGAGAATCGCATCGCTGCGCTTCGGGTGCACTGCCCGGAATTCGCGGATATCCCGCTAGCCGTGTTGCCGAACGCGATCAATCTATTCGAGCCAACGGCAGACCTACCTGACCTCCTGGCGTTGCTGTCGGACATCGAGACGAGTGTCGGGCAGATCGCGGTGGTTGTCGTCGATACGTTGGCCCGTGCGATGGCCGGAGGTTCGGAGAACGACGCTGCCGATATGGGCCGAGTAATCGCGTCTTGTGATCGTATCCGCGAGGAGTACAGGACGTTGGTGCTTCTGGTTCATCACAGCGGCAAGGACCAGCAACGTGGCGCGCGTGGCCATTCTTCGCTTAAAGCCGCTGCAGATGTTGAACTCGAGGTGACGACCAACGGTGTCACGCACACGGCAACGCTCACCAAAAGCCGCGACGGTGCCGCGGGAGGCGCGTTTTCCTTTCGCCTCAAGCCGGTGCCGCTCGGCCTCGACGACATCGGAGAAGCGATAACAGCATGCCTGGTCGAAGAGCTGGCCGACGAAGCTCAACGCCCTGCACAGGCCGCACAAGCGCGTCTCACAGCCTCCCAAAGAATTGCTCTAGATGCGTTGCACTGGTTGCTGGCCTCGCACGAGAAGCGACGGTCGGCGCCACTGGATGCGATCAGCGGCGGCGCCAAGATTGGCCAATATGTCGTGACGGTCGAGGACTGGCGCCAAGCGTGTTACTTCCGGGGCATCAGCGACCGCGCACAGAACGCTAAGCGCATGGCGTTCAATCGCGCTTGCTCCCAGCTTCAGGCAGCTCACCGAGTCCAGATCGGCGGCGAATTCGTGTGGCTATCCGATGAATAGCCTACCCGCACATAACCGCACAAACCCGCACATTGTGCGCCCGTGTACGCCGCACACACACGCACACACACCTATAAGGGTGTGCGGTGTGCATGTGCGGGTGTGCTGGATGGGCATTAAGACATGAAAACCACCGGTGAATCTTTGAAGCAAGGTGCATGCGCCGCGTTGGAGGTAGCTGCACGCCGAGGCTCAGCCGCGCTCGAAGCGGCTTGGCAGCGCTTCACCCCTAAGCACCGCGCACTGGTGCCTACCCAATTTATCGAAACCCTGCGCCGCGAGGCAGCGGCTACCGAGAAGCAACCCTTATGAATAGTAATTCCAAAGACATCAAAGCGACTTCGCACATGGGGAAAGTTTACGAATGTCTGCTGGACACCGGAGGCACAGATCCGCGCACCGCCGCCCGCATGAGCGGCCTGTCGTACCAACAAGTGCTGGACGTTTTGACAGATGGCGAGCGCCGCGGGCACTTGCGTTACGACGCCGGCAATTATGTTCCGAGATTCAAACGTGGCTAACTCAACGGACTATACCGAGCTCGTCCGGCGCGTGGTTGGCGCCAAGCTTCTCGAATTGGGCACACCTGCCACGGCTGAAAGTTTGGCGGCATTGACAGATTGCGACTTACGCACGGTGCGGGTAGCGCTAGAACGGATGACGACTGACCACGAGATTCTACGGCGAGGGCTGTTGTACTCGTGGCCGAGGCGCGCGGCATGACACTGCATCAAGTTGAGTGCGATCGCGTGGGCCGAGTCGTATCGCAGGCAGGCGGCGGGCGCGTGAGTTTGCTTTTTAGATCCGCGGGTCCTCCCTGGGGGTTTCCCTCGGGTGTAGGTGCGGCCGACTTTCGCAAAATGTTTCACGCCAGCGTTAGGGCCTTGCATTGCAGGAGCACCGTAAATGCTCGACAAACTGCCCTGGTTCCCGTTCGACATGTGCCCACCGCAACGCGGCGAATTGTGCGTATGCGCGGGTGCAATCGCACATCCAACTCTCGAACGCTCACAGCGCTGCTTCTTCGTCGCTCAATTCGAGCCAACGTCCGAAGCACCAGGACGGTTTGTCCTTTCGGCGCCAGACGCTCGCGTGCTTTACGTCGATCGCTGGTTACCAATTTCAACTCGACCGCCGGTGGCGGCGATTCAACCGCCGGCAGTCGCCGGCTCAACGCCGGTTGACCGGCAGGAGATAGAGAAATGAACGCAGTTCATGCAATTCAAGACACGCCGCCGGACGGCTTAGTTCAGGCGATGATCAACTCGGCGGCTGAGGCGCTCATTGCGCGCAGCGGTGTATACGATAGACACCACGAGGAACGTGTACTTCGAGACAATAAGTACCGCGAGATGACCGTGCGCGGCATGTTGAGCGACTTCGCGGCGACCCGAAACTTACGGCGCGGCGAGATTGATCTAACACGTGCAGCGGGACAGGGACTCGCAGACCTTCCGGCGCTGGTTGAGGCGGTGCAAAACAAAGCGCTGATGGTCCCGTTAACGCCTGCTGAAGAAAGCTGGCGGAAAATTGTACGGATCGGCCGTCTAACCAACTTCAAGCAAACGCCGCGCGTGAATGCGGCATCGATCAGCGGACTAGAGGAGGTCGCAAGCGGCGGCACCGTGCCACGCGGTCACATCGCCGACTTCAAGGAGTATTTGCAGGCGCGGTCTTTCGGGGCTGAATGGGTGATCGAGTATCAAACGGTACTCGCTGATGACGTTGGCGCACTCATCGAACTCCCTCGCCAAATTCGCCGACGCGCAAACAAGCTGATCGCGGAGCAAGTCTTCGGAGTTCTAACAAGCAACCCGGTATTGGTCCAGGACTCGACCGCTTTGTTCCACGCGAACCACGGGAACCTTGTGACCGCAGGGGGCGCGCCGACGGTCACGACGATTGAAGCAGCCATCGCTGCGATGGGCATGCAGCGCGCACCGTCACCCACAGGGAATAGCACGGTTGATCCTGGCGAACAGCTTTGGCTCGATCCGCGATATTTGATTGTGCCGCGAACCATGCTAGGCCGCGCGAATCTGCTGCGCACCTCGATGGTGGACCCCTGGATGATGACCTCGCCAAATCTGGTACACGGCCGATTTGAAACGATCGCAAGTCCAGTGCTTGACGCGTTCAACCCAAACGGCTGGTTCATGGCTTGCGATCCAAACGAGTGGCCAACCATCGAAGTGGCGTTCGTCGACGGCCGCGATACCCCGGTGATCATGGTCGAAACCGAGTGGGGTACTCGTGGCGCCAAATACTCCGCGTGGCTCGACTTCGACGTGAAGGCGATGGACTACCGAGGTCTGTACTACAACGACGGCGTGACCTAACCGTACCGGTTTAGAGATAGCGAACAACGAGCGCCTGCGGGCGCTCTAGCAAAGAAAGGATCGAGATGTACGAGCACGAAACAATGTTTCGACTCCCGGGGCAAGGTCGCGGCGAACCCGCCGCACCGGACCCACGCCGCAGTGAGCGTTATATCGAACACTCACTGAGACGGGCAGACCCCGGGATGAGTCGAGCGCGAGAGAAAGTGATTGCGAAATTAATTCGTGATGGCAGAGCCAGATCCGCAGAGCACGCGCAATTCCTTGCGCAAGCGGGCGTGGTTTCGTTGCCCAACTAGGAGACATGTCAATGCAATACAAATTTATGTCGCCATTACAGCGGATTGCGATACACAAGGATAACCCGACATGCACCGTATGCCGCCAAGTGTTGGGAACGAAACGGCCATTTGTGATTCGGTCGGCTAATGGGGTTGTCCTGGTGTGCGAGACATGTCGTACCGCACCAGACGACTCCCCGCGCGGCAAGCGACGAAAAGCGCTTGTTAATTATGGCTAACGTTGGTGACGTTTACCGTGCGGGAAGCCTCCTGTGCGGCGTGCGTTAGGCGGGAGTGGCACGCGTCAAATAACTCCGCCATCGGGCGTGGTCTTAATTCTCCTTTTTGCGAGACCAGCGCTCGAGGTAAGTCGGACCTTACCGACAGCCGGCGGCGATGTCATTCGAATATGGCTTGCATTCGAACCATCGCACGGCCGGCGATTTATGACTGAGGAGGTCACGCTATGACCACGAAAAAGCACATCCGAGGGGAAAGCCTTGTTACTGTTGAGCGCAACGGCGCGCGATCTATAAACCTCGTTTTGCTCCTAAAAACCGCGAAAGCACGAGAACAGTTGCGACAACTTCAGCACAACAGGGCACGGTTGGCGTTGAGTTCAACCGGCCGCAAAGTCTGAATGCGTGCTCTCGAATATGGCTTGAACCGAACCATCGCGCGGCCGGCAATCTTGAATCAGTGAAGGGGACTTGACGATGGCTCTGCCTCTCATTCTGGTGCGGTTCGCTGCTGGCGCCGCAATCCGTGCTCGAAACAACGCCCTGCAGAGCGTGGCACTGCAAGTTGAGCAGAGCCTCAATAAAATCCGACAAGGGTTCGGACTCACCGTCAAAGTTGATTTCAGTCCGATGCGTCGTCACTTGAAAGGTGTCGAGCGTCAGATTCAGCGAGCCCACCTTGCGGCCGTCAACAAGGTTGCGGCCGAGGCTCGCACGGCCGGCTTGCGTGAGCTGGCGAAGACAAAGCGGATCCCCGTGCGTGCGCTCCAGAAACGTACCAGATTGATTCGAGCGAATCAGAGGCAACCGTACGCGACGCTGGTCACGCTCACCGCCGGGATGCCCATCGACAAACTGTCACCTCGTGCGCTGAAGCGCGGTGGTGTGTCGGCCGCGGGACAGCGCTTCCCGCATGCGTTCAGCGCGAAGATGTCATCGGGCCATCGAGGCGTGTACGAGCGCAAGATTATCGGAGGTACAAGAGCGAAGCGACTGCCGCTAGAGCGGGTGAAAATCCCGCTACAGCCGGACGCAGATCGCATCTTCGCGAGGCATGTCCAAGTGCTTTCCGGAACTCGACTGAAGCGAATCTTCGAGCAGGATTTGCAACGGCGCATTGCTCGGTTGCCGACGCGATGAGCGCCGACGACGACACGAACATCCGTTCGCTGCGACCGGTAGATCCGATCAGCGAGACGCGGTTTGCACTCTGCAAATTGCAGACCTTGGCGGGTGCCCTGGCCGAGCTTCAACGTTATTGCGATTTGATTCGGCACGCGCGAGACACCGACTTCGAGAACGCCGGTGATCGCATTTTCGAGGAGATTGGAGAGGCCCTCATGACGAGAGCGTTCCGGGCCGCTGAGCCCTTGCTAGACGTTGTAGATTTATTGGCCGAAGCCACCGGCGTCGAGCCTGATATCGACGCGCTAACCGCTGCGCAGAAAGCTTTCCTTGAGGGATAGTCCCGATGGACTCTAGAGGCCACGTGCGAGCAAGCCCTTGTCGGTGGCACCGAGAAGGCGTAGTTTTGAACGGTCCCGGTAAGTGTTCCAGCACTCGCCGGGACCTAACCACCATTTCACACCTGATCAGAGGTGCTAGCGATGGCTACCGCCATTCTACGATCCCCGCGCGATAACCGCGCGCATCTACGCCTCAGATCGCCGTTATTGGAGGCAATCAGATGAGCAAGACCAATGCGCAACGGACCCGTAAGGGATTCACTGTCCCACTGCTTAGTTTTCGTAGAGTACTCCGCGCCCGATACCCTGGAGTGAACATAGCGTGGGCTGAAATCCACGGCGAGAAGAATGGTGAAGGAGACGTTCTCTTTGCGCAGGAGATCATCTGCTACATCGCATCGAAAGATGCCCTACTCAATGCGGGGCTTGCGACGAACGCGATGTTTGAAGCGAGCAGCGACGGGCGAAGGAAAGCGCCAGCGACGCCGATGGAATACGCTAGAACTTTCTCCTTAGATTGTCGCAGTGACGGATTCTTCCAGCTTACGTATTACACCGAATGCGTTGAAGACCGCAGAGGATGGACGAAAGAACGGGAGTACCTGGGCGGAAAAAGAACCCTTGCTATGGTGAGCAAACTGCTTAAGCAATTTGGCGTACGTGCGCTGACACACGACTAGCGCTAGGCGAGGTGAAAAATGCTACTAACAGCCGATCAGGTAGCTAAGCAATTAGCAGTCTCCGCGAAAACGGTCTGGCGCCTCGTGGACGCCGGAAAGCTGGATGCGGTACGGTTGACGCCGAGCCGGCGCGGGTGGCGGTTTACGGAGGCTGCTGTACAGCGCGCGATTGTGGCGTTGGAGCAACCTTCATGCCGACCAGAAAGCGCGGGCACGGTCACTAGGTTGACGTACAGTTCGACAACCGCCGAGCTCGACAAACTGTTAGCACCAAAGCGACTCCGGCAGCGCTGAGTTAATCGTTGTTTGGAATCAACCCCGGTCTCGAGCTGGGGTTTTTAATTCGGTCGTGGCGGCAGCTCTTCCATGTACTGGCCGCTGGCGCCTTCTGCCGTTGGGTTTTGGTGGTACTTGGCGCGTCGCGTGAACTTGTCTTTGTCACGAAACACGACCGAGCAGCCGGCACATTCGAACAGCGACGATTTGTGAGCGGCTCCGCTCGGTAGGGTGACGATCACAGCCTCGTACTGGTGTGAGCCACACAGCGCGCAGCAGAAGCGGGATTCGGTGGTGTGTCGCATCCCGGAAGTCTGCCGGGATGGGTGGGGCGATACGCGCGCCGGTGAGTCTAGATTGGGATTGTTCCGTAACTCAAATTCTTTCGTAGGAATCTCTTAGCGCCTCGTTATGTGCGCGAACGTCGGCGTCTTGCGCTTGAAGGGCTTGTTGGCTGTGAAACGTCATTCTGCACACGGGACAGTCCCATATCGGGTAGCCGCGGTACGGGTTGTTATGGAGCCGCACCAGTGTCGTTTTCCCATCCCAACAGGATGAACAAAATGGGCCGACTTTCGCGCCATCGAGAATCTGCCAGTAAACTGGATCGTCGAATGTAAGTTGCTCTCTCATTCGCTGGCTGCGTTCGAGTTCTGCGAGCTTCTCGGACAAGGTGATATTGGCGTTTCGGACTTCGACAAGCTGTTCACGAAGTGCGACAAGCTGCTCGCGAATTTCGATAGACGAAACAGACTGTGAGAGGGCCGAAAGCTTTCCGTGGAGAGCCATGGCGGAATCTCCGGCAGCCTTGGCAGTTTGCAGGGCTTGAACGGCACCAGCGATCATGTCCAGCATGTGGCTCCCCCATGGCTACCCGGGGCGAAAATCGCGAGGGTATTTTGGGCTCAAGAATCATCGGTAAGTTCTTGATTTAAAACTGGCTCCCCGGGACGGGCTCGAACCGCCGACCCAGTGATTAACAGTCACTTGCTCTACCGACTGAGCTACCGGGGAATTGTCGAAGGCGGCACATGGTAATGAGTCAACCTAGCAGGGTCAACCGACGCGGCTGGGGAATGCGCAATCGTTTGCGCGCTATCACGGATGTCGGACGATAACGGCACACGCAATTGTTGATGGCCGCACTAGAATGCCCGCCATGGAAAGACGGCTTCAACTTGAATCACGATTTGCGCCCGCCGGCGGGCAGCCTCAGGCGATCGAAGCGCTGATCGAGGGCCTGGAGAATGGCCTGTCGCATCAAACGTTGCTGGGCGTCACGGGCTCCGGCAAGACTTTCACGATCGCGAATGTCATTCAGCGCGTCCAGCGCACGACCTTGGTGCTGGCGCCCAATAAAACGCTCGCGGCGCAACTCTACGGCGAGATGCGCGAGTTTTTTCCGCATAACGCGGTCGAGTATTTCGTTTCCTATTACGACTATTATCAACCGGAAGCGTACGTTCCCGCGTCCGATACCTATATTGAAAAAGACGCGTCGATCAACGATCACATCGAACAAATGCGGCTCTCCGCGACCAAGGCGCTGTTGGAGCGGCAAGACACCATCATCGTGGCGACCGTGTCCGCGATTTACGGCTTGGGCGATCCGGGTGAATACCACGGCATGATTCTGCATTTGCGGCGGGGCGATCGGATCTCGCAGCGGCAGATCTTGAAGCGGCTCACCGAGCTGCAGTACGTGCGGAACGAACTTGAACTCGCACGCGGAACCTATCGGGTGCGGGGCGATGTCATCGATATTTTTCCGGCGGAATCCGAACGAGACGCGCTACGCGTACAGATGTTCGACGATGAAATCGAAACCCTCGCGCAGTTCGATCCGTTGACCGGCGAGGTCTTCCGCCAACTACCACGGTTTACGGTGTACCCAAAGTCGCATTACGTGACGAGCCGCGAGACGGTGCTTAATGCGGTGGAAGCGATTAAAGACGAATTGCGCGATCGCCTAAAAGAACTGCGTGATGCCGGGAAACTGTTGGAGGCGCAGCGGCTCGAACAACGCACGCGCTTTGATATCGAGATGATGGCCGAAATCGGCTACTGCTCGGGAATCGAAAACTACTCGCGGCATCTGTCCGGCCGTAAGCCCGGTGAGCCGCCGCCGACTTTATTCGATTACCTGCCGGCCAATACGCTGCTGGTCATCGATGAAAGCCATGTCACCATCCCCCAGCTCGGCGGCATGTATCGGGGCGATCGCGCGCGTAAAGAAAACCTGGTCGAGTACGGCTTTAGACTGCCGTGTGCACTCGATAATCGTCCGTTGCGCTTTGATGAGTGGGAGCGCCTATCGCCGCAGATCATTTTCGTCTCCGCCACCCCGGGGCCGTACGAAGGCGAATGGTCAGGCCAAACGGTGGAATTGGTGGTGCGCCCGACCGGCCTCATCGATCCGGAGGTAGTCATTCGCCCAGCGAGCACGCAGGTGGACGACCTGTTGTCCGAAATCACGCTCACGGTAGCGCGCGGCGAGCGCGTGCTGGTGACGACGTTAACCAAACGTATGTCAGAGGATCTGACCGAATACCTCGCCGAGCATGGCGTTAAGGTGCGTTATCTGCATTCCGATATCGATACGGTGGAGCGGGTGGAGATCATTCGCGATCTTCGGCTCGGCGAATTCGACGTCTTGATCGGGATTAACCTACTGCGCGAAGGTTTGGATATCCCCGAGGTGTCCTTGGTCGCGGTGCTCGATGCGGACAAAGAAGGTTTCTTGCGTTCCGACCGCTCGCTTATCCAAACCGTCGGCCGCGCCGCGCGCAATATTGCGGGACGCGCAATCCTATATGCCGACCAAATAACAGGTTCGATTACCCGCGCAATCGACGAAATGGAACGGCGGCGCAAAGTGCAGGTTGCGTTCAATCAGGAACACGGGATCGTGCCGCAAGGGATCCATAAAAGTGTTGCGGATATTTTGGAAGGCGCGTACGTCAATCCGGCCGCTGGACGGCGGGGCGGGGCGCGGCGGGTGGCGGAAGCGGCTGCCGAATACGCGACCCTGTCGCCTGAGCAGCTGGCCAGCAAGCTCAAACGCCTGGAAGCCGAAATGTATTCGCACGCGCGCGATCTCGAGTTTGAGGAGGCGGCGCGGATCCGTGATGAGATTCAGAGAATCAAAAAGAGTCAGTTCGAAATGCCGCTATAGAGGGGCTCACGCTTGGCGCGGGCTAATCTTTTCGGCTATGCTCGCGCCCCTGATTGATTTGCCCTTAGGCGCGTAGCTCAGCTGGTTAGAGCACCACCTTGACATGGTGGGGGTCGTTGGTTCGAGTCCAATCGCGCCTACCAAATTTCAGTTTTATCTCCAATTCGGATAACGGACCCCTCGTACAGGTCGCCGAGGTATTTGTCATGCTTACAGTCACGCTGCCGGACGGCTCCACCCGTCAATATCCGCAACCCGTCACCGCGCTGGAAGTCGCGCAGTCGATCGGGAGCGGTTTAGCCAAAGCCACACTCGCCGCGGAAGTCGACGGCCAGACCGTCGATGCTAGTTATTTAATTGAGCGCGACGCGCGTGTGCGTTTGATCACCGCCAGCGATTCCGATGGCCTTGAAGTCATCCGCCACAGTTCGGCGCATTTGTTGGCACAGGCCGTCAAGTCCATCTATCCGGACGCACAGGTCACGATCGGCCCGGTCATCGACGATGGTTTTTATTACGATTTTTCGTTCAGTCGGCCGTTCACGCCGGAAGACTTGGCGCAGTTTGAAGCCAAGATGGCGGAACTCGCCAAACAAGACTTAAAGGTTGAGCGCAAGGTTTGGGCGCGCGATCGCGCCGTCGAGTTTTTTGAGTCGATTGGCGAGAAATACAAAGCCGAAATCATTCGCGGCATTCCGTCCGAGCAGGACATTTCGCTGTATCAACAAGGCGATTTCATCGATCTCTGCCGTGGTCCGCACATTCCAAGCACCGGCAAACTCAAAGCGTTTAAGTTGACCAAAATCGCCGGTGCCTATTGGCGGGGCGACTCGCGCAACGAGATGCTTCAGCGAATTTACGGCACGGCGTGGTCGGATCAAAAAGCGCTCGATGCTTATCTGAAACGCATCGAGGAAGCGGAAAAGCGAGACCATCGGCGCATCGGCAAACAGCTCGATTTATTTCATTTCCAGGAAGAAGCGCCCGGCATGGCCTTCTGGCATGAGCGCGGCTGGACGCTGTGGCAGCAGATCGAACAGTACATGCGCGCAATTCTTCGCAAGCATGGGTATCGCGAGATCCGCTGCCCGCAGATCCTCGATGCCACCCTGTGGAAACGCTCCGGACACTGGGAGAACTTTCGCGAAAATATGTTCGTGACAGACTCGGAAGAGCGCGATTTCGCGGTCAAACCGATGAATTGTCCGGGGCATGTGCAAGTATTCAATCAAGGTCTCAAGAGCTATCGCGATTTGCCGTTGCGGCTAGCGGAATTCGGCTCCTGTCATCGCAATGAGCCGTCAGGGGCTTTGCACGGGCTGATGCGCGTGCGGGCCTTCACGCAAGACGATGCCCACATCTTTTGCACGGAAGACCAAATCCAAGCCGAGGTCGCCAATTTCATCACGCTGTTGACCCGCGTTTACGCCGACTTCGGGTTTCGTGATTTGCAGGTCAAGTTATCCACCCGCCCAGCCAAACGGGTGGGGGCGGAAGCGACCTGGGATAAAGCCGAAGCGGCGCTGACCCAAGCCCTGAACACCATCGGCATTCCATGGGAGTTACAGCCTGGCGAAGGGGCGTTTTACGGCCCGAAGATCGAGTTTTCGTTGCGCGATTCGCTCGCGCGCGTGTGGCAATGCGGGACGATCCAGCTCGATTTTTCGATGCCCGAGCGGCTCGGTGCGGAATACGTCGGCGAAGACAATAATCGGCACGTGCCGGTCATGCTTCATCGCGCGATCTTGGGATCGTTGGAGCGCTTCATCGGCATCTTGATCGAACATTACGCGGGATACCTGCCCGCTTGGCTCGCGCCGGTACAGGTAGCGGCACTCAGTATCTCCGAACGCTTTGGAAATTATGCCGCGAGTGTGGTGGAAACCTTGGAAAATCAAGGCTTCCGCGCGCTTTCGGACTTGAGAAATGAAAAGATCGGGCTTAAGATTCGCGAGCACACGCTGCAACGTGTCCCGTATCTACTGATTATCGGCGAGCGCGAAGCCGAAAATCAGACCATCGCAGTCCGAACCCGCCGAGGAGAAGACTTGGGATCGATGACCATCGCCCAATTCTCCGCTCGTTTGTCAGACGAGGTAATGCGACGGACCGCGGAAGCCCAAACGGAGGAATAGCTCATCGTTTCCGAAAAAAAGAACCGTGTTAACGAAGAAATTTCGGCGCCACAGGTCCGGCTAATTACCGCCGATGGCCAAAATATCGGGGTGGTATCAATTACCGATGCCCACCGGTATGCGACTGAAAGCGAACTGGATCTCGTCGAAATCGTGCCGACGGCCGAGCCCCCGGTCTGCCGGGTGATGGACTTCGGTAAGTTTCTGTTCGAGTTGAACAAGAAAAAACACGCGGCGAAGAAGAAACAGAAGCAGATACAGATTAAAGAAATTAAGCTCCGGCCGGCAACCGACGACGGGGATTACGACATCAAGATGCGCAACGTGAAGCGTTTCTTGGAAGAGGGCGACAAGGTCAAAATCACGCTGCGGTTTCGCGGACGTGAGATGGTGCACCAGGAATTGGGCAGCCAAATGTTGGAACGGGTCGAGAACGATCTGGCGGGGCTGGCGGTGGTGGAACAGCACCCCAAGCTGGAAGGTCGCCAAATGGTCATGCTGATTGGGCCGAAACGGCACTAAGGCATCAGAATTTTGTAACGTTCATCTTTTTTTATTTAGGTTTTATAGGCGAGAAGATTGAGATGCCAAAGTTAAGAACCAATCGGGGGGCAGCGAAACGCTTCGCCAAAACCGGTAGTGGGCGCTTTAAGCGCCGTCAGTCGTTTAAGCGCCATATCCTGACCAAGAAGTCGCCCAAGCGCAAACGTCAGTTGCGCGGCAGTACGATGGTGGTCGCGTCCGATCAACGTGAAGTGCAGCAGTTGCTGCCCAATTCTTGAGATAGCGGTAGAAAACCATGGCTAGAGTTAAACGCGGAACCATCGCGCACGCGCGCCACAAGAAAGTCCTGAAGCGCGCCAAAGGCTACTACGGGCGGCGTAAGAATGTTTTTCGGGTGGCGACGCAGGCCGTCACCAAAGCGGGGCAATACGCTTATCGCGATCGCAAGCAACGTAAGCGCGAATTCCGCGCCTTGTGGATCATCCGGATCAACGCTGCGGCGCGCACGCACGGCTTGAGCTATAGCCGATTCATGAATGGCTTGCTGAAGGCCGAGATTGAAGTCGACCGCAAAGTGCTGGCTGAACTCGCCGTCAACGATAAGCCGGCCTTCGCCGCATTGGTCGACCAAGCGAAATCGGCGCTCGCCGCCTAAAGTCGACGGCCGCTTCACGCGCGCCGGTCGTTACAAGAGGGGAAAGGCTGACTACCTTTCCCTTTTTTGTTGGTTATTAAATAGGCTGTAACGGAACTCCTTGAACATGTCTTTCGATCTCGACACTGCGCTAAACGAGATTCAGCAAGTCTCATCGGCCGCCGATCTGGATGGAGTCCGCGTCAAATACCTCGGTAAAAAAGGCCTGGTGACCGAGTTGTTGAAAGGACTCGGCAAACTGTCGCCGGCCGAGCGTCCGGCACGGGGTCAGGAAATCAATGGCATCAAAGAGGCGTTAACACACGCGATTGAGGCGGCGCACGCGCGCCTCGACGAAGCCACGCTCGCCAACCTGGCTGCGCAAAGTATCGATGTCACGCTGCCCGGGCGCGGACGCGCGCGCGGGGCGCATCATCCGGTCGCGCTGGCACTCCAAGCCATCGAAGAGCTTTTTATCCGCGCGGGCTTCGTCGTTGAGCAAGGTCCGGAGATCGAAGACGACCACCACAATTTCGAAGCGCTGAATATTCCGGCGCACCATCCGGCGCGCGCGATGCACGACACGTTTTATTTTCCCGATGGTCGTTTGCTCCGTACGCACACCTCGCCGGTCCAAGTGCGGGTGATGCACGAACGCAAACCGCCGCTGCGTGTCATCGTACCGGGGCGGGTGTACCGTCGTGACTACGACCAAACGCACTCACCGATGTTTCATCAGGTGGAAGGTTTGATGCTCGACAGGGATGTCTCGATGAGCGATCTCAAAGGCATTCTGCACGAGTTTTTGCGTGCTTTTTTTGATGAGCCTGGGCTACAGATTAGATTTCGGCCGTCCTACTTTCCGTTCACGGAGCCTTCTGCTGAAGTCGATATCAAGCTGCCCTCCAAACATGGGCTATCCGGCTGGCTGGAAGTCTTGGGCTGCGGCATGGTTCATCCTCGCGTGTTGGAGAACGTCGGAATCGATCCGGAGGTTCATCAGGGCTTCGCCTTTGGACTCGGCGTTGAGCGACTAGCGATGTTGAAGTATGGCGTGAATGACTTACGCCTCTTTTTCGAAAACGATGTGCAGTTTCTGCGGCAGTTTGCGTAGACACGGAGTTTGTATCGACGTCAATTTTTGGCGTCGCCGTTAGATAAAAAATTATGAAAGTAACACTCGATTGGCTGCAGGAATTCACACCGCTCAGCGCTGATTTGGAGGGGCTTTGTGATCTGCTCACGATGGCCGGGCTTGAGGTGGATGGCACCGAAGCGGTGAACGCCGTGGCGGCGCAGGTCTCCGTCGCGCGTATCGTCGACGTGCAGCGGCATCCCAATTCCGAACATCTCACCGTGTGCCAGATTGAAACCGGCAGCGGCCCGACTCAAGTGGTGTGCGGAGCGCCGAATGCCCGCGCCGAATTGCGTTGTGTGTATGCCGCGCCGGGCGCGCAAATGCGCAATGGAATTACCGTTAGCGAAACCGAGATACGCGGGGTCAAGTCCAGCGGAATGTTGTGTTCGGCGCAGGAACTCGGTTTCGGTGACGATCATTCAGGCTTACTCGAGTTACCTGCCGATACGGCGCTGGGAACGCCGCTGGCGCAATTGACCAGCCTGCTGGATCAGGTGGTGGAAATTGGCTTAACGCCCAACCGCGGCGATTGTTTGTCGGTGCTTGGGGTTGCGCGTGAAGTGAGCGCGATCAGCGGTACCCCGCTGACGATTCCGACCATCGCGGCGGTACCCACGACGGTCGACACCACACTACCGATCGAATTGCTCGCGGCGGAATTTTGCCCTCGATACGTGGGCCGCGCGATTTGTGGCGTCGACGCGAGCCGACCAGCCCCGCTCTGGATGCGCGAGCGTTTGCGTCGCTGTGGCGTGCGCTCCGTAAGTGTCATCGTCGACATTACGAACTACGTCATGCTCGCGCTCGGTCAACCGATGCATGCGTTTGATTTAAACGCGTTGCGTGGCGGTATCCGTATCCGCGCCGGTATCGCGGGCGAGACGCTCGAACTTCTCGACGGCACGCAACTGACGTTGGACGAGTCCAGCTTTGTTATCGCGGACCATGCAGGAGCCGTGGCGCTCGCCGGCATCATGGGCGGCAGTGCCTCCGGCGTGTCGCAGGGGACGACCGACATCTATTTGGAAAGCGCGTTTTTCGAACCTATTCCGCTCTCGAAAGTTGCGCGCAAACACCTTTTGCACTCCGATGCCGCGCATCGCTTCGAACGCGGCGTCGATCCGGCGGGACAACGTCGCGCGATGGAATTAGCGAGCGCGTTGGTAGTCTCCCTCTGTGGTGGACGCGCTGGTCCACTCACCGACCAAACCGTGCCAGGTTGGCAGGCGCAACCCCGCGCAATTTCGTTTCGATTAGCGCGTGCCGAGCGCATTTTGGGTGTGCACGTGACGCCTGAACTCGCGCGCCAAACTTTCGAACGATTAGGGCTTGGTGTCGTCACCGAAGGCGCCGAGTGGGTGGTCACCGTTCCCACCTGCCGGTTTGACTTGACGCTTGAGATTGACCTGATCGAAGAAATTGCTCGGCTTGGGATTGGGTACGCCGCACTTCCGCAGTCGCGGCCCCACCCAGAGGTTGGCGTGAGCGCCGCGCGGGATAAGCGCGTGTCGACGCAGCGGCTGCGCGAACAGCTCGTCAGTGCTGGGTACCTGGAGGCGGTGACCTACAGCTTTATCACCGCCGAGATGCAACAGGCCTTTGCACCGGACGAATCCGCCATCGCACTGTTGAACCCAATCGCGAGCGACATGAGCACCATGCGTCCGAGCTTATTGCCCGGATTGCTGCTAGCGTTACGGCATAACCAGAACCGCCAGGTCCATTCGCTTAAATTATTCGAAGTGGGGATGAGCTTTCGGCGGCAAGGCGGCGAACTCGTGCAGCGCAATTATGTGGCCGGTGTGTGCGCCGGGTCCAAGCTTCCCGAGCAATGGGGCGAGCCGCCGGTGCCGGTCGATTTCTACGATATAAAACAGGACGTTATCTCGCTCCTCAAAGCTTGCGGACAACACGCGACGAAGGTGCAAACCGCGAGCCACCCGGGTTTTCATCCGGGCCGCACAGCGGCACTTTCAACCGAAGGTGGACTACTGGGGTATGTCGGCGAGCTTCACCCCAAACTGGTTCGTGCGCTTGATTTACGTGAAGCGCCCATGATGTTTGAAATTGCCCTTGCGCCGTTGTTGGCTGCAGGTGCACCGGCGTTCGCGCCGTTTTCGAAGTTCCCGGCGGTGCGCCGCGATATTGCGCTGGTGCTCGCGGAAGAAATCCCGGCAGAGCAGGTACTTGGCGTTGCGCGTCGGGCCGGAGGGGAGCTGCTTCGCGACCTTGAGTTATTTGATGTTTATCGTGGCCAAGGTATTGATTCGGACAAAAAAAGTTTGGCGTTGGGCTTGATTTTTCAGGCTTCATCCAGCACTCTTACTGATAGTCTCGTAGACGCGGCGATCGCCCAAATCGTTGACAGTCTGCGGCGGGAAATTGGAGCCACTCTGAGATCTTGAGCAATGGCACTCACAAAAGCCGATATGGCGGAGCGTCTATTTGAAGACCTCGGCCTCAACAAGCGAGAAGCAAAGGAACTTGTCGAAGCGTTTTTCGAAGAAATACGCGCGTCGCTTGAAGTCGGTCAACAAGTCAAACTGTCAGGCTTCGGGAATTTCGATTTACGCAACAAAAACCAGCGCCCAGGGCGTAATCCAAAGACCGGGGAAGAGATCCCAATCTCAGCTCGCCGTGTTGTGACATTCCGCCCAGGGCAAAAACTGAAAGCAAGAGTAGAAGCCTATGCTGGAAGCATCGAACAATAACGTCCTGCCCGCTATTCCAGGCAAGCGCTACTTCACCATTGGTGAGGTGAGCGATCTCTGCGCAGTCAAACCTCATGTGCTGCGCTACTGGGAGCAAGAGTTTCCTCAACTCAAGCCGATCAAGCGCCGTGGCAATCGGCGATATTATCAACGACAAGATGTCATTTTAATCCGTCAGATCAGAAGCTTGCTGTATGAACACGGCTTTACCATCGGCGGCGCTCGGCAGCGACTTGCTGGGGACGAAGTCAAGGCAGACAGCAGCATGAGCCAGCAAATCGTGCGTCAGCTCCGCGCCGAGTTGGAAGAGGTTCTCGATATTCTGCGACGCTAGAAACGGGCAACTTAGGCCCTGTCGATTCCCCATCGACATCGCCTCACAACAAGTGAGGCGAAAGCTGTCAGGCTATGCAGCACAATGACCGATAGCCAAAGATTTCAATTGAAACGTCGGGGCGTAGCGCAGCCTGGTAGCGCACCGCAATGGGGTTGCGGGGGTCGCGAGTTCGAATCTCGCCGCCCCGACCATTTCAATTTTCAACACATTCCTGCTACGCCCGACGATCGTCGTTCGTCGGCTATGGACGGCACTATCACCCAAGCGTCGACCACCGGGGCGCACTCCCTTGGCCGCCCTGGGTTCGCGATAAGCCTAGTGTTTCTCATGTTTTGCATCTTGACTGGATGCGACCGTCAAAATCTCAGCGGCGTGACCCTCTTCAAAGAAGGCCGTTACAAAGAAGCCCATGATGCGCTAGAGATTGAAGCGCGACGCGGCAGCGCAGAGGCGCAGAACTTGTTGGGGATCTCGTTGCAACTTGGCTTAAGCGGCGGACGCGACGAGATACGTGCCGTCGAGTGGTTTACGCGAGCCGCGCTCCAACGCCATAGCGGCGCGCAAGTTAACCTTGGGGTGGCCTATATGAACGGGAGCGGCATCGGCCAGAATAAGGCGACGGCTTTCGGCTGGTTTCAGCTTGCCGCCGACGGCGGTAATGCGCGGGCCAGAGCCTACCTTGCGGTGCTGACCGATAAGCTGACGCCAAACCAGATGGTCAGGGCGCGCAAAATGATCGCAAAGCTGGTCGCTCAAAGCGCGCCCCCCTGATGCCGCTAACCCGGCGATGAACTTGGCTCTCACCAGACTTTATTTGACGTCGAACCTAGGAACCTAAGCTTATGTGCGGAATCGTTGGTGCGGTGGCGCAAAGATACGTGGCGCCGATCTTGCTCGAAGGGCTGAAGCGTCTTGAGTATCGGGGTTACGACTCGGCCGGCATGGCGGTGATCTCGGCGCGCAGTGAGATCGACCGACGGCGCGTGCTCGGGAAAGTGGCCGGTTTGGAAACAGTCCTCGGCGAAGACCCGTTAAACGGCACCCTCGGGATCGCCCACACCCGGTGGGCGACGCATGGCGAACCAAGCACCCGCAATGCACACCCGCATGTCTGCCGCGATCGGGTGGCCTTGGTGCATAACGGGATTATCGAAAACCACACCGAACTGAAGCGCGTACAGCTGGCCGATGGTTATGACTTTACGTCGGAAACCGATACGGAAGTCGCGGTCAACGAAATCCATCGCTACTTGGACGCCGGAGAAAACCTGCTGTCGGCGGTCACCAAGGCAACACGTACACTCGACGGCGCCTTCGCGCTTGGCGTGATCGAAAAAGACAACCCTCACCACCTAGTTGCCGCACGGCGCGGGAGCCCTTTGGTGATTGGACTTGGGATTGGCGAGAACTTCATCGCGTCGGATGTCTTCGCACTTTTGCCGGTCACCCAGCGGTTTGTATTTCTTGAAGACGGTGATGTCGCCGAAATCACCCGCGATCACGTCAAGATTTTCGATAGCAACGGCGAACCGGTACAACGCCCAGAATCGATTTCGCGTTTGACCGCGGATGCCGCCGAGAAGTCGGGTTATCGGCATTTCATGTTGAAAGAGATATTTACACAGCCACGCGCACTCGCCGAAACGCTCGAAGGCCGCCTGCGCGACGGCAAGGTGTTAGACGAAAGTTTTGGACGGGACGCCGCGAAAAAGCTGGATAAGATAAAGTCCGTAACGATTGTGGCGTGCGGTACGAGTTATCACGCGGGCCAAGTCGCACGATACTGGTTTGAAGGATTGGCCGGCGTTCCGTGTACGGTTGAAGTGGCGAGCGAGTATCGCTATCGCAAGTCGGTGGTGCCGCCGAATGCTTTGTTTGTCACCATCTCTCAATCAGGCGAAACGGCCGACACGCTGGCCGCCTTGCGCGAGGCGAAGAAAAACGGTTACGCGCATACGCTCGCGATTTGTAATGTTCCCGAGAGCTCGTTAACCCGCGAGTCCGAAATGGTATTGATGACGCGCGCCGGACCCGAGATTGGCGTGGCGTCAACGAAAGCGTTTACCACCCAGTTAGTCGCGCTGATGCTGCTCGTGATCGCCGTCGGACGTCGACATGGGATGAGTTCCGCCGACGAAGCCGAACTCGTCGGTGTGCTCGAAAGCCTGCCGGGCAAGGCCAATATCGCGCTCGAACTCAACGAATCGATTGCCGCGCTGGCCGAAGCCTTCGTCAATAAACATCACATGCTTTATCTGGGGCGCGGCTCGATGTATCCCATCGCGATGGAAGGCGCGCTAAAGCTCAAAGAAATCTCCTATATTCACGCGGAAGCCTACCCTGCCGGCGAGTTAAAGCACGGGCCGCTCGCGTTGGTCGACGACGATATGCCGGTGGTTGCGATCGCGCCCAATAACGATCTGCTGGAAAAGCTGAAGTCGAATTTGGAAGAAGTGCGTGCGCGAGGCGGCAAACTTTACGTATTTGCGGACTCCAAAGTGCACGTCCCGGATCGGCCGGGTTTCCATGTCATTCCGATTCCTTCGGTGCCCGACGTCGCAGCGCCCATCATCTATACACTGCCGCTACAACTGTTGGCGTATCACGTCGCGGTATTGAAAGGCGCGGACGTCGACCAGCCACGCAATTTGGCGAAATCGGTGACCGTTGAGTAATCGATTGCAGCAATGTCGGTAGTGCAAGACGCTTCCGCGCCGTCCGGTTCGGTGCTGTTGGTCGACGACGACCCTGACATCCTCAATCTGTTGGCAGTGTGGCTGCGGCAAGCCGGCTTTCGCACGCGCTCGGTGCAAAGCGGCGCCGAGGCGCTGACGCAGCTCGCGATAGCGCGTCCGGACGTCGTCCTAACCGATTTGTTCATGGAAGGCATGGATGGCTTGGCGTTGTTGACCGAAGTCCAATCGCTGTATCCAAGACTGCCGGTCATCATGCTGAGCGGCCAAGCACAGATCCCGGATGCGATCAAAGCGACGCACCTTGGCACCGCCGCGTTCCTGCTAAAGCCACCGAAGAAAGAAGAAGTGCTACGCGAAGTGGAAAGCCTAATCGCTCAGGCGCGCGGCAGACGCGCGCATAGCGGAGATTTCGCACCCGGCTTGGTGCATAAGAGCGCGATCATGCGCGAACTCCTCGAAGAAGCGGAATTGCTCGCCGCCGGCGATATCTCGGTGTTCATTAACGGCGAGACCGGCACCGGCAAAGAGGTCCTGGCGCGCGCCATCCATTTGGGGAGCCCGCGGCGGGAGGCGCCGTTTATCGGTATTAATTGCGGTGCGATCCCAGAGCAGCTATTGGAATCCGAACTATTCGGTCATGAAAAAGGGGCCTTTACCGGAGCGAATTCGCGCCATGAAGGTTTGTTCCTCGCAGCTACCGGAGGCACGCTTTTCTTGGACGAAATCGGCGATATGCCGTTGTCGCTCCAAGTAAAACTGTTACGCGTGATTCAAGACCGCGAGGTACGGCCCGTCGGCGCCATCAAAGGCATTCCGGTAGACGTTCGCATCCTCTCGGCAACGCACCAGGATCTCGAAGCGCTCGTTAAAGCCGGCGAGTTCCGTGAAGACCTTTACTACCGGCTAAACGTTGTGCCGCTGCGGCTCCCAACGCTCGCCGAGCGCCGTGAGGATATACCGCTGCTGCTAGAGCACTTCTTAACGCGCCTTGCCGAGAAATCAGGCACGCGCGCCAAACGCTTTGAACCCGACGCGATAGACTACTTAACGAAGGCGAGCTGGCCGGGTAATGTGCGCCAATTGAGCAATGTGGTCGAGCAATGCGCGACCTTGACCAAGGGTGATGTCGTGTCAGTGGCGATGGCGCAGCGCGCGCTACGCGGCGAGCCCGCGCGCATGCAAACGTTGAAAGACGCGCGCGACGATTTTGAGCGCAAGTATCTGGTGAGTGTGATGCAGGTAGCGGGGGGCAATGTTGCAACCGCCGCGCGCATCGCGGGGCGCAACCGGACAGAGTTCTACAAGCTTCTCGAGCAGCACGGGATCGATGCTGCGCAATTCCGTGCCGACGCCGGTTTGTAACATTGGTGCGGCCGGTGGGCGGTATCGAGGCTCGCGCGAATTGGATACAACATGAGTGACGAAATTCTTGTGCAAATCGATCCCGATCTCGCGGACCTGATTCCCGGATTTCTCGCTAATCGTAGGCGCGACGTACAGTCACTCACGGCCGCGCTGAGTAGCGGCGACTATCAAGCAATCCGCATTTTGGGACACTCGATGAAGGGCGCGGGAGGCGGCTACGGTTTCGATCCCATCACCGAACTCGGTGGCGAATTAGAAGAAGCGGCGCTGGTGCGTGACGCCAGCAAGATTCGCGCGCTTACCGAGCAACTTGCGGCGTATTTGTCTCGGGTCAAACCTGTGTTTGGTTAGGCAGAACTCCGCCTCGGAGGCCGGGAACACCGATCAATGATATCGTCACCCCAGCAACAGTCTTCGGTTTGGTTTTTTTACTCGGTGGCGGCTGCACTCGGTTTATCGTTCTCGGCCGCACTGATGACCATGGCCTGGAACAACGCGGTGGGCTCCGCGACTCGCGCCTTTGCTTTCGAATTAGTCTCGTTTGAGGAGGCCGCGCGCACCCAAGCACAGGCGGCGGATGCGACATTGGATGGCACCGCGAGATTTCTGGGCGCAAGCGCCGACGCATTACCGTCATCTACCGTGTTTGCGGCGTACTGCGCGGATGCGCTGAGTGCGCAGCCTTACTTGCGACGCCTCACCTGGTACCGGATTCAAGATCGAACGTTGGTACGTTTTCAACATTGTGGCGATCCCAATGCACGGGAGTTGCCAGCCACACTGCCGCTTGATGCCTCAGACTCCACTGCGGCAGACCTACGAAGCGCACTTGAGCTCAATTCTTCGCTACCGATTTCGTTGGCCGAAGATGTCACCGCGCCGGCTGGGTATACGTTGGCTCGGCGCATCGTGGGGTCGGGCTCGACTGCTTCTCCATTGTTGGGGATGGTCATGGTGACCCTGGATGGGCAAGCGCTGTTGGGTTCGAAGGTGGCGGACGCCGCGCTGAGTTATGACTTTTTACTGGAGTCCGAAGGCCTGGGAGGACGCCGACTACTTGTCCGCAAACCGAAAGCCACGGCGGGCGGCGCACTCAAGATACTGGAGGATTCGAATCAAATTCGCTTCGATCGCTATTCCCTTCGGCTACAAGCGAGCCGCGATTTGCACTGGAGCGATCTGGATAAACCCCTCCTTGCGACCGGGCTTATTCTGAGCATTGGTGTCACGCTTTTACTGATTGCGCTGGCGCGGGCCAAGGATCTACAGATGCGTGAGCTCGCGGCGCGTAATCGTGTGATCGAAGAACAAGTAAACCGACAAACCTACGAACTTTCGCTTGCCCGCGACGAGGCGCTCACCGCCTCTAAAGTCAAATCGGATTTCTTGGCCAGCATGAGCCATGAAATCAGAACGCCGCTCAATGCAATTATCGGCATGGCCGAGCTACTCGGCGATACCGCGCTCAATAGCGAACAAACACGCTATGTCGGCGTCTTCAAAAACGCCGGTGAAGCGCTGTTGAGTTTAGTCAATGACATTTTGGATCTGTCCAAAATCGAAGCGGGCCAATTATCGCTCGAGGCGATTGATTTTGATTTGCGCGATCTATTCGAGCAAGCAGCCGACATCTACGCGCTTAAGACCTCGGCCAAGGGGCTTGAACTGGCGGTTAACATCGCCCCGGAAGTGCCCGAAGCATTGGTGGGGGATCCGGCGCGCTTGCGCCAAATCCTGCTGAACCTGCTAGGCAATGCAGTCAAATTTACCGAGCGAGGCGAAATTTTGCTGGGCGCTGAAGTGATCGCGCAAAGCGTGCAGCAGGCGACCTTGCGTTTTTTTGTCAAAGATTCCGGAATTGGCATTCCAAGCTCCAAACTCGAATCCATTTTCGAGAATTTTACGCAGGTGGATTCCTCCACCACGCGGCGTTTCGGTGGCACGGGCCTTGGTCTTGCGATCTCCAAACGGCTGGCGGAAATGATGGGCGGCAAAATCTGGGCGGAAAGCACGCTCGGCGTGGGCAGTCGATTTGTGACGGAAGTGACCTTGCCGATCGGCACCGTCAACCAAACGTTGGCGGCGGAGCCGCCCAAAGTGGCCGGGAAATCCGTGCTGATCGTTGATGACAATTCGACCAACCGGCTCATTCTTGCGCAAACGCTTGGCCGCGCCGGGGCGCGCGTCGTCGAAGCGGAAACCGGGCGCGAGGCGTTGCGCGCCTGCGCCGCAAAAGTCCCCGAGGGCGGATTCGATATCGTCCTCTGTGATTCGCAGATGCCCGAGATGGACGGCTTTAGCGCGGTCGAACTCATGTTACAGGAAGGCATCAATGCGCGACGTGTCTTGATGCTGACGTCGTCCAATCTGGTGGAAGATGTTGCCCGCGCTCGGCAACTCAATCTCGGTGGATATTTGGTCAAACCGGTCAAACGGAAGGATCTCTACTTCGCACTAGGCAAAATCCTGACCGAGGAATCCGCTGATGTCGCGAAGCGCAGCGCGGAGACGCGCAAGGCGCCGACGCGCCGGATTTTGCTGGCCGAAGACAACGCCGATAACCGGCTGTTGGTTCGCGCTTATCTGAAAAACGAACCCTACGAGGTCACCGAAGTTGAAGACGGTGCCGCAGCCGTCACGCGCTGCGCGGAAGAGCAATTTGACCTAGTGTTGATGGACATCCAAATGCCAATCATGGACGGGCATGAAGCGACGCGCGCGATCCGATTGCGCGAGACAACACTGGGACTGCAAGCGATGCCGATCATCGCGTTAACCGCGCATGCGGTGAAAGAAGAAATCGATCGCAGCCTATTGGCAGGCTGTACTGCGCACATGACTAAACCGATTAAGAAAAAAACCCTGCTCGACATGCTGGACCAGCAATGGGCCAGCGCGTGACGGCCAAGCACACAATCTAGCCATCGCGCCCCTGAGCTCCCCAATCTGAGGGGCTCTTCAGTTAATTCCCAACCTGCCGAAAAATGTCCAGTCGGGACGAATGTCGTCAGTTAGCGACAGCGCGATGCTGTGATACTCGTGGTGACTGTCCGCCGCTTGTGGGCGACGGACTTGCTAACGGAAATTCGCTGGTAGCAGTCGTGGCGTACCGCCTCGCTTTGCCGGGCTTTGCGGCGAGCAATTGAGCCGTACGTCGCACTTCGTATGACTCAAATCAGGCGTCTCGTGGCTTAGGCGGAATTGGCACGCGGTTTGCTGCGTTAGGAGCTACAGAGACCACCAATAACAATCAAAGGTCCGAAACTCGCATTGCCGCGTTCGGCAACTCATGGGCAATTAATGTTAAGACTTTTCAGACACTACATCCCTGTCACCTTGCTGTTGCTTGGTTTGGCCGAGACCTTGATATTGGTCGTCTCTATCTACGTCGGGGCGATGATTGGTCTCGCGCTCGAGACCATGCCTGCCATGCACCTGCATGAAACCGCGTTGGTTCAATCCGATTTACCCCTATGGGCCAAGGCATGTGCGTTCTCGGCAGCGATGCTATGCGGAATGATCGCGATGGGCTTTTACCAGCGTGATCAACGCGACGGCCCGCACGCAGTGCTATTGCGGCTGTTGCTGAGCTTTCTGGTTGGGTTTTGCGTCATGGGTTTGTTTTATCTCACGACGCCTTCGTTGTTGCCGCACGGTGCGCCCTTCGGCGTCGCTTTGGTGAGTTCGTTCATCGGGATCGCGACCTGTCGGTTGGTTTGTTCGGCGACCACCGACGCCCGCTTCGCAAGACGAGTATTAGTGCTCGGTGTCGGCGAACGGGCGCGTCAAATTGAGAACCTTAGGCGGGCTTCGGACCGTGTCGGAATTTCGCTCGTTGGTTTTGTCGATCTAGGCCTCGATTCCCCGCTCGTCAGCGAATCGAGGGTCATTCGCCCCAATACCTCGCTACGGGAACTCGCCGAACGTTTCGCGGTGGATGAAATCGTGGTTGCGATCGACGACCGGCGCCGCGGCCTGCCGGTTGATGAGATGCTTGACTGCAAGCTCCATGGTTTTCGTATCCTGGAAGAAGGCGTCTTTTTGGAGCGCCAGCTCGGCAAAATTCGCCTGGATGCGCTACATCCCAGTAGCTTTATTTTCTCCGATGGGGTCACTCAGGCGGTGTTGCGCAAAACGGAGAAGCGGATTCTCGATATCCTGCTTTCACTGATACTTTTCACAGTGACCGCCCCCATCATTGCGCTCACGGCAATCGCAATTTTGCTGGAAACCGGCGCGCCGATTTTTTACCGCCAACAGCGCGTGGGTTTGCGCGGCAAGCCCTTCCAGGTTTACAAGTTCCGGAGCATGCGCACGGACGCGGAGAGCGACGGTCGCGCCGTGTGGGCCAAGCGTGAAGATGATCGCATCACGCGTGTCGGACGCATTATTCGTAAATTCCGGATCGATGAACTACCGCAGTTGATCAATGTTTTGAAGGGTGAAATGAGTTTCGTCGGCCCGCGGCCCGAACGCCCGGAGTTTGTGGCGGAACTCGCTCAAGCCATTCCTTATTACGATCTACGGCATCACATGAAACCAGGCATCACCGGTTGGGCCCAGGTTTCGTATCCGTACGGGTCGTCCATCAAGGATTCTCGAGAAAAACTCCAATTCGATCTTTACTATCTAAAGAACTACAGCGTTTTTCTCGACATCAACATTTTGCTGCAGACGATTCAAGTTATACTTTGGGGCAAAGGCGCGCGCTGATCCGCGCGCTTGTATCAGGTGCCACGCCTTCAGCTACGAAGCAACTCGCCCGCCGGTGATTAACGTAAAGAGCGTAGACATAACCTGCAGGGCGAACTGCCGTGCCGAGTTATTGAACGCGAAGGCGAGGGGTGGACACCACCATACGCTTCTTCCGGAGTCGCGACCTTGCATGCTCATCCCGGCCTGAGTAAGAACTGAGCGCCATGCCGGATTTTCAGACCGTTTCCTCGGCGCTCGGCGCGGCGAGCTTTCTGGCCTTCACGGTCTCATTGTTGATTGGACGCGATCACTCGTCAATTGGACGTTGGTTGGTGATCACTAGCGCGAGTTCGGCCGTCTGGCTCGCGACGCAGTATCTCGCCACCGGCGGCTACATGGCCGCGATTTCTCCGTTTGTCTTATCGTTCGTTGAAGTGGCTCGCTCGCTCGCCTGGTTCGGGCTGCTGTTTGCGATTTTGCGGCAAAATCTTCGCGAAGCATCTTCGCGCGACACGCGTCTGCGACAGACCAGATATGTCTTGCTCTTGGGCTCAACGGTGATGTTGGGCGTGCTGCTTACCGCGCAAGTCAATGACGCGATCCGGTCGAACCCATGGATATCTAAAGTCATCTTAACGACGTTTTTAATGTATTCCGTGGTTGGTTTGATGCTTGTCGAGCAGTTGTTTCGCAATACCAGTGCCGATCGACGTTGGGCGGTGAAGTATTTATGTCTTGGGATAGGCGCCATATTCGCGTATGACTTCGTGCTTTATGCCGATGCGGTGTTGTTCAACCGCATCGACAACGCGATATGGACGGGACGCGGCGCGGCAAACGCGATTGCGGTGCCATTGATTGCCGTCGCCGCCGCGCGCAATCGCGAATGGAAAACGAATCTTTTCGTATCCCGGCAAATCGTTTTTCACAGCACCGCACTGCTTGGGGTTGGCGTTTACTTGCTCGTCATGGCCGGCGCCGGCTACTACCTCCGCACGGTTGGCGGTGAATGGGGCACTGCGCTCAGGTTTGTATTTTCGTTCGCTGGTCTGTTGCTGCTGATCGTCATCATCGGATCGGCGGGAATTCGTTCGCGCCTTAAGCTATTTTTATCGAAACACTTTTATCGCAATAAGTACGACTACGGCGAAGTCTGGTTATCGTTCACCAACCGACTGTCGCAGGGGGATACGAACCCCGGTGAGTTGCGGGAGACCATGCTGCGCGCAGTCGCCGACATCATGGATGCCACTGGTGCGGTTATGTGGCAGAAAAGCGTTAATGATGCCTTCGTCGTCGCGGCGAATTGGGAGGTCGATGGACAGGTCCTGCGTGAAATTCCGTCCGACCATCCGATTATCGGCGCGCTCAAACCCGGTAATTTAATTATCGACGTGCGGGCCGAAGCCGAGGACGCGACGATCGATGGATCGTCGCGAGTTCCGATGTGGCTGCTGGAATTCCCTCGCGCTTGGTTACTGGTACCGATTGTGCACCGTGATGAGTTACTCGCGATCTTGCTCTTGTGTGAACCGCGGGCGCAGCAGCGCTTGTCCTGGGAGGATCGTACATTGCTCGGCACGCTCGGACGGCAGGCGGCGAGCTATTTGGCGCTCATGCACGCGACTGAAGAACTCACCGATTCGCGACAATTCGATGCCTTTAATCGACTTTCCGCGTTTCTCGTGCACGACCTCAAAAATGTTGTTGCGCAACTCTCTTTGGTCACGCGTAATGCTGAACGCCATGGCGGCAATCCGGAATTCATTGCCGATGCATTCAACACCATTGGCGACGCGGTCGCCAAGATGAACCGCATGTTGAACAATTTGAAACACACCCACGCCGGACCGACCGATTTGCTAGATATCGATAGAGCGGTACAGGAAGCGGTAAAAAATGCCGCTAACAGGCTACCACGCCCGTCACTCGAACTTGTCCAAGTGGGCACCCGAGTATTCGGCAATCGCGACCGATTGTTAGCGACGCTTGAGCATCTATTGCAGAATGCACAGGAAGCGACGCCGGAGGATGGTCACGTCAGTGTGCGCGTGGCGCGGATAGACCACCACGTCGTGATTGAGGTCACTGACAGCGGATGCGGAATGACGCCAGAATTCATTCAAAATCGGTTGTTCAAGCCATTCGAGACGACAAAGGGTAAAGGCGGCATGGGAATAGGTGTGTACGAAAGCTTGCACGTGGCGCGCGATATGGGCGGCCGGCTAACGGTCGAGAGCAGCCCGGGACGCGGCGCTGTCTTTCGTCTATGGATCCCGGAAGCCGAAGCGTCACGCGCCGCCTCAGACCCGCCGCCAGGATGGGAGAAGTCCGCGTGACGAAACCCTATGTTGTCGTCGTCGATGATGATCCTGGCTTGCAGAAGCAACTCAAATGGTCGTTGGAAGAGTACGACGTTCAGGTAGCCGGGACCCGCGAGGAGGCGCTCGACGCCATTCGCCGATTTGAGCCTGCGGTAGTCACTCTGGATCTAGGATTACCCCCGGATCCGGCCAATGCTACGGAAGGTTTAAAAGCATTGAGCGATATCCTGCGAATTGCGCCGGCGACCAAGATCATTGTTATCACCGGCAACGACGATCGCGAGGTGGCGGTACGCGCCGTAGGGCAGGGTGCCTATGACTTTTATGAAAAGCCGATCGATCCCGACGTCCTACGCTTGATTGTGGCGCGCGCGATGCGAATGTTCGAGCTCGAAGCCGAAAACCGACGTCTTTTGGACGTTAAACGCGAACCCCTGGCGGGCGTCATTGCGGGGTCGACTCAGATGTTGGAGGTTTGCCGTCGCGTTGAAAAAATTGCGCCAACGCAGGCCTCGGTGTTGGTGTTGGGCGAAAGCGGTACCGGCAAGGAATTGGTGGCGCGTGCAATTCACGATTTATCCGCACGCAAGGATCGGAAGTTCATCGCGATCAATTGTGCCGCCATTCCCGAAACGTTACTTGAAAGCGAGCTGTTCGGATATGAGAAGGGGGCGTTCACCGGCGCCTCGAAGCAGACCAAGGGGAAATTGGAATTCGCCGATGGCGGGACCCTGTTTCTCGACGAAATGGGCGATCTGCCGTTGTCGCTGCAGTCTAAGCTCTTGCGCTTCCTACAGGAGCGCGTGGTGGAACGTATCGGGGGGCGTGAAGAGATTGCCGTCGACACACGCGTGGTGTGTGCGACGCATAAGAACTTAAAGGCACTAATTAGTCAGAATTTGTTTCGCGAAGATTTGTACTACCGGATAAGCGAAGTTGCGATAACGATTCCGCCGCTGAGGGACCGCCCGGGTGACGCGATATTGATTGCGCGCGCGATCCTTCATAAACAGTGCGCGCTGAACAATGCTAACGTGCGTGACTTCAGCCAAAGCGCCTTGTCGGCAATCGATGTCTACGAATGGCCGGGTAACGTGCGAGAACTTGAAAACCGCGTTAAACGTGCCGTTATCATGGCGGAGAGTACGATGATCGAGCCGTACGATCTTGAATTGGAAGCGCCGAGCTCAATTGGCTTTAAGACGCTCCGCGAAGTACGTGAATTGGCGGAAGCAAATGCAATCCAACACGCGCTGGCCGTCAATGGAGGCCAGATAGGCAAGGCAGCCGACCTGCTGGGCGTAAGCCGCCCGACGGTTTATCACCTGCTTAAAAAGTACAACATCCCAGCCTGACGCCGTTTAAGATTAACGGCGCGGGTAGAACCAATTCGTGATTAGTACTTATGGCAGGTCGTACTGGTGAGTAACGACTTTACCGCCGCTCCGAACTCCTTGTTGGCGGAAGATTTGGGTGGTGTTGCCGTTACTACTTCGAGATGTGCGTCATCGCCGTCGTCGTGTTCGGCGATGAGGAAGTCGTTTTCAGCGTCCGCCATTACGACGGTCGCGCCCAGGGATGTCACCAGCTGATGATGCTTGTTCATTATATGCTCCGTCCTGTGGAGGAATTGTTTAAGTACTGTGGCCTGACTTTACCTGGCGGATGTTACACTTTTTCACATGTCGTGCGAAGCCAGAATTTAGACGGGAGCAAGTGAGACATGGATGAATGAGAACTCCCCGATCGTTGCGGATTTTCAGCGATTTTTCTCCGTAATCGCCGCGTCAAATCAAGCGCTTAAGGAAGAAACTTATCGAATTCGCTATCGCGTATACGCCGCTGAGCTAGGCTGGGAGGATAAAGCCCTTTTTCCGACTGGCCAGGAACGCGATGCGTACGATGATTACGCGCAAGCCTGTCTTCTGCAGCACCGTCCATCCAAGCAGTTTGTGGGATGTGTGCGGTTGGTCAGCTGTGGCACGGATCCGACTCGGCCGTTTCCTTTCGAAGCCGCGATGAAAAAAGTGGGGCAGAGACTTGATAGCTCGAGTTGGAACGCCGATTGGCGTGCGAGTGCCGGAGAGATATCGCGTGTCGCGGTGGTGGCACAGTTTCGACGACGACGCAATGAACGAAACCATCCGGATAATCCGCCGGATGAAGAGCCTTCGCTGGTAGAGCCCGAGCGACGCGTGTTTCCGCATATCGCGGTTGGGCTTTATCTTGCCGCAGCCGCTATGGGTTTGACCCGAGGCGTCGAGCGGGTGTTTGCGATTATGGAGCCGAGGCTGGCCCGCCGCTTGCGGAGTTACGGAATCGAATTCGAGGCGGTCGGCGAGCCACTTGAGCACCACGGCCTACGCGTTCCGTATTGCGTCACGCGAGATGGATTTGAGAGGAATGTCGCGACTCCGATTCGTGGTTTGCTGGACACTATTGTTCAAGACTTAATGCGAAGTGCTTAGGCACTTTAAATCACGGCAATAACATGCAGCGAAAAATTCTAGTAACCGGTGGTGCGGGTTTTATTGGTTCTGCACTAGTACGCTTTTTGATAAAGGAAACTTCTGCGAAAGTTCTCAATGTCGACAAGCTAACTTACGCCGGTAATTTGGAATCATTGGCGGCGGTTGCGCACAACGAACGTTATCAATTCGCGCGTGCAGACATTTGTGATGAAGGGGCGCTGACGCAATTATTCATAGAATTTCAACCGGAAGCGGTCATCCATCTTGCCGCGGAATCTCATGTCGATCGTTCAATCGATGGTCCGGCGGCGTTCATTACAACCAATATCCAAGGTACCTACGCGTTGTTACAAGCGGCACGTACGTATTGGAGCGGCCTTGAGCCCGCCGGAAAGTCCGCGTTTCGTTTTCACCACGTGTCGACAGACGAAGTATTCGGGTCGCTCGGCGATGAAGGGTTGTTTACCGAGGAAACGCCCTACAGTCCTCGTTCGCCTTACTCAGCAAGCAAGGCTGCGAGCGATCACCTGGTGCGCGCGTGGCATGAGACTTATGGCCTCCCAGTGCTGCTCACCAATTGCTCCAATAACTATGGTCCCTGCCAATTTCCAGAAAAGCTTATTCCACTCATCATTCTCAAGGCGCTGCGCCGCGAGAGCTTGCCGGTGTACGGCAAGGGGGAAAACGTTCGTGACTGGCTTTACGTGGATGACCATGTGCGCGCCATCCTCACGGTGCTTGAGCGCGCGCCGGTGGGGGCAACCTACAACGTCGGCGGCAATAGCGAGCGTCGCAATATCGATGTCGTGAAAACCATCTGCGCCGAGCTTGATTCGTTACGTCCGCTCGATAATCGTCGGTATGAAAATCTCATCACGTTTGTGACGGATCGGCCCGGCCACGATTTTCGTTACGCGATGGATGCCTCGAAACTCAAACGCGAGTTCGGCTGGCTGCCGACCGAAACATTTGAATCGGGAATAGCCAAGACTGTTCGTTGGTACTTGGATAATCCGGAATGGACCGCACGAATCGCCTCTGGGGCGTATCGTGGCGAACGATTAGGACTCGAAACGGCATGAGAGAACGCGGTAAGGACTCCCTGTGAAACGAAAAGGCATCATCCTTGCCGGCGGATCCGGCACGCGTCTGTATCCGATAACGCTTGCTGTGAGCAAGCAGCTGTTGCCGGTGTACGACAAGCCGATGATCTATTACCCGCTGAGTACGCTGATGCTGGCAGGTATTCGCGACATTCTCATAATTTCAACGCCGCAAGATTTGCCGCGCTTCGAAGCGCTATTAGGTGATGGGAATCATTGGGGTTGCAATTTCCAGTATGCGCCGCAACCACGTCCGGATGGCCTTGCGCAGGCTTTCCTGATTGGAGAGCGTTTCATTGGGGACGATTGTTCGTGCCTTATTTTAGGCGACAATCTTTTTTACGCACATGGGTTCTCAACGCAGCTCCAGCGAGCAGCCGCGCGGGAAGAAGGCGCGACAGTATTTGGATATTTCGTAAACGATCCGGAACGTTACGGCGTGGTCAGTTTTGATACGGCCGGCAATGCCGTCGACATCGAAGAGAAACCTCCAAAGCCCAAATCGAATTATGCGGTGACAGGGCTGTACTTCTATGACAACGGGGTTGTGAACGTAGCCAAATCAATGAAACCTTCCCCGCGCGGGGAACTAGAGATAACGGATGTCAATCGTATCTACTTGCAGCAGGGGCGATTGAACGTGGAAATATTGAGCCGCGGAGCCGCCTGGCTAGATACCGGAACGCACGATTCTTTGGTCGACGCCACTGAGTTTGTGAAGGTGGTGGAAAGCCGTCAAGGACTCAAGATTTCCTGCCCGGAAGAAATTGCATACAGGATGGGGTTTATTGGGCGCGAACAGCTCATTGAATTGGCGGCGCCTTTGGCAAAAAACGCCTATGGCCAATACCTATTAAATCTTGCAAATCGCGAATGATTAAAATCAACGGAGCTCGCGTTATTAAGGAGATGGTTTCCCCGCAGGGAACGCGCGCGGCAATATTGGACATTCCGGGACTTGTTGTCGTACTTCCCAAATTCTTCGGCGATTCTCGCGGGTTCTTTTTGGAAACATATCATCAACAACGTTATTCGAATTTTGGCGTGGATGCGAATTTCATTCAGGATAATTTGTCGTTCTCAGCACAAGGCGTATTGCGTGGATTGCACTTTCAGAATCCGGGCGCTCAAGCAAAATTGGTAAGTGTTGTCGCTGGCGAAGTATTCGATGTTGCAGTGGACGTGCGACATGGCTCGCCGACTTTCGGTCGATGGGCCGGCGTCTTTATCTCAGGCGACACACGCACCCAGTTCTACATTCCTAAGGGCTTTGCGCATGGTTTTTGCGTACTCAGTGAGAGCGCATACTTCACTTACAAATGCGATGACTTCTATCAACCTGAAAATGAGAATACGGTGAGCTGGCAGGACGAAGACCTTGGGATTCGATGGCCAATCGAGGCGCCCAAGCTATCCGCTAAAGACGCTGCAGGCGTTAGATTACGGGATTTTTCACACGAACGTCTCCCACAATACGTACGCAGTATTGATACACCGGCTAAATGACTCGACAGGTAATCTTACTGTTCGGTGCGCAAGGTCAGCTCGGAGTTGAGCTTGCGCGGAGCTTAAGCGTCCTTGGGACGGTATTGGAGGCAAATCGGGCTAACTGTGATTTTACAAACCCGAATGCAGTGATCAATATTATTCGTGACGAGAAGCCCGCTCTTATAGTAAACGCGGCAGCTTACACCGCGGTAGATAAAGCCGAATCGGAAAGCGGGTTAGCCTTCAGGGTGAATGCAGAGACTCCTGCCGAGATGGCGATAGAAGCTGCGCGTCTCGGCTGCCCGTTGATTCACTACTCAACGGATTACGTGTACGACGGCGTGTCGAAAATCCCTTATCGCGAAGATCAGCAACCGGCCCCACTTGGCGTGTATGGCAAGTCGAAGCTTGCTGGGGATGAGGCAATTATCTCTAGCGGCTGCCCCTATTTGATTTTGCGTACTTCGTGGGTCTATGGCCACACAGGCCAAAATTTCTTTAAGACCATTATTCGTTTAGCCAGAACTCGCTCGGAATTAAAAATTGTAAATGATCAGATAGGCGCACCGACTTGGGCAAGGCTACTCGCTTACGCTACAGGCTTGGCTGCTCAGAAGGCGCAGTTAAATGGCTGGAAAAATAGTGGCATCTACCATGTGTCGGCTGGAGGTAGCACAAGCTGGTTCGAATTTGCGAACGACATTCTCTTATTAGCGCAAAGCGAAGGCCTAATCCAGGGGCCGTTGGCTCAATTGTCACCTATCACGGCTGCGGAATACGGTGCACCGGCGACGCGCCCGCCGTACTCTGTTTTGTCAAATCAAAAGCTACTCGAAAACTTTGGGATCCAATTGCCGGACTGGCGAGTCAGCTTTATCCAATTTTTATCTGAAGCTGCGGCAGCCTGTTTCGGTCAGGGGGAGGCACGCTAGAAGCTGAAGCGAATTTCGGTATACACCCGATCGGTTTCATCGAAGCGGCCTAATATCCCGCTCGCCGGGCCTTCGAAAATATCCGCACCAACGGCCAATCGCCAATCCGGTTGAAACTTCCACGATACTTTTGCTTCAAGCAACCACTCATTCCGATTCAAACTGCGAATCCAAAGCAATTCCGGCTCGATGTCTGGATGAATGCCCGTGGTTTTTGCATACAAACTGATTCCCGACTCCAGTTCATCAAGCGCCATAGTTGCCTGGTGATCCTGAAACCAAGTCTGAAACAGTTGTGCATTTAGGGTGTGTTCTCCGATGACCCAATCTAGCCCAATCAGGTAGCGGAATTCGTCAGTTTCATCCAGTCCATTTAAATCAATTGGGTCTCCTACCGACATTAAGCGATCCTTGGTGTACACCGCCTCGACTTTCAGGATCGTAGGTCCGATGTCTTTTGCGAGCGTACTGCCTATTTGATGGATTCTCTCGTGAATTCCGCGAAATATCAGTTGGGGGCTGGGGCTAAGAGAAACTTCCCTTGAGAATGCAGCACTGCGATCCGGGCTTGTGTAATAGAAAAGCGCCGCGTCCCATCCGTTCTTCAAATATGAAATACGGCCGCCTGCTGCGAAATCACGACCGAATTTTCCGGGTTCTTGCTCGTCGAGCACTGTGACGCCGAAACCAGCGGGGGCCCTCACTGGGAACGGAAAGTACTCGGCACCAAACTCTCCAATCTCTTCGGTGGTAATCATAGGAATATAGAGGAGTTCCGCGTGCAAATCGTCCCCGAAGTACTCGCTGCGAATAGCCCATTGTGGAATACGGATCAGCTCGAAATCCGGCAGAACGAATTCACGCAAATCAAGCGCCGAAACTACGTCGGCGAAAAACAAACCTACAGCCTCACCCCAAACGATATTTTGACGACCAAGCGTCCACTCCCAGTTTCCTGAAGAAATACTCACGAAGGTTTCGTGAAAGTAACCGTCGAGCTTTTGATTGTCTTCAACGCGATCTTGATAAAAATCGTCAAGTTCGAAAACAGGATCGTAGATAAGGTGCCCACTCACCTGCCACTTAACATTGGGCGTGAATTCTCCTTTGGCGACTAACCGGCCAATATTGCGCCATTTCGAAAAATGCGATTCTCCCACGTAAGTGAATGCCAGTTCATTTTGCCAAAATCCGGACAATTTCACCGCCGGTTCGTCAGTTTGGATAGTACCTGGCTCATCGGTCGCAGCCGATACCGACGCGTCGGCTTCGGTTGATGGGGTGTCTGGTACTGACGGGTTTTCGATACCGAAAAGCTCTTCTGCGGAACCAGGAGCTTTCTCTGACGCTTCTGTGCTCGCACCGTCGTCTTCGCTTTCGTTCACGACGGCCTCGCTCGGACTCTCTTCGATTGCTTCGTCGCCTAGCGCATCAGCCCCAAACAGATCTTCAACCGAGTCTTGAGCGTTCGCCATTCGCGAACCTAGCAAACAAATGGTGGCAAATGCTGCCACGGAAAACTTCGATGATTTAGCCAACTCATTCTTCCTTAGTTTGCTAATCGGTGAATTTGTAGCCCATATCGATGATAACCCCATCCGCAAGTCGGACGACTCGGTGCGCCATCGCCATGACCTGCGCATCATGTGTCGAGAAGATAAAAGTCGTCTTTTGCCGTTGATTTATTTCCGACATTAAATTGAGAATGCTAAGGCCAGTCTTATGATCCAAATTGGCGGTCGGCTCGTCCGCTAGGATAATGCTTGGGTCACCCGCCAATGCGCGTGCTATCGCGACGCGCTGACGCTGTCCGCCGCTCATTTCGTTCGGTCGATGACTCAAGAACTTCCCTAGGCCGACAAGATTTAAGAAGTATTCGACTCGTTCTTTACGTTGTTTACGACCAAGCCGGCGATTGAGAAGGGGATATTCGACATTTTCCGCCGCAGAAAGTACCGGGAGTAAGTTAAACGTCTGGAATATGAAACCGATCTGCCGAGAGCGGAGATCGGCAAGTTCATTCGGGGTCAGCGACGTAACGTCGGTGTCGCCAATGATGATGCGCCCTTCATCCGGTGTGTCGATACATCCGATCATATTTAATAACGTGGATTTTCCGCTTCCAGACGGCCCGGAGATTGCTAGAAATTCTCCTGGACGAATCAGAACGTCGACGTTTTTAAGGGCAGAGACTTTTTGGGTACCCAAAAAGTACTCCTTGTACACATTTTGCACCTGCACCACGTACTGGGTGCTCTCGGTACTTTTTGGTGTCGGCTGGCGACTTAATGTGGACGCTGCCATATGCCCAAGAATGACTTTATGTATTAACTATAACTACTTTAATATACAAGTAAATCTAAGCCTAAGTCACTTTTAGCCAAGCGTCGCCCAAAGTCCTCCTTGAGTGGGAAAGGCGGCCACTAACACCGACAGACGAGGACCTAAGTCAAATGCAGTTTAACTTCTCGCGTGTTTACGTCTTGTTAGTAGCAGCTTTTGCGGTGGGACAAGTTGCGGCTGAAGTGAATCCTTCGCCCATGGATGCTCGCGCACTGGTTGCAGCGGCGGACGAAGTTCGCTTCCCTAAGGACGGATTTCAGGTCGACATCCGCGTCGAATCGAATAACGGGGCTGGCAAAAAGTCTCTGCATGGGTACCGTGTGCTATCGAAAGGGAATACCCGCACCGTGGTTTTGACTACCGCACCGGCCACCGACCGTGGGCAGATGATGCTAATGCGAGAATCAGACTTATGGATTTTCTTGCCCAGCGTGTCCCAACCCGTACGGCTACCTTTGTCCCAGAAGCTAACGGGTCAAGTTGCTAATGGCGACCTAGCACGTGCGAATTTCAGCGGAGACTACAGGCCTAAGGTGTTGCGGGAAGAGCAAATTGACGGCAAAGACTACGTAGTACTGGAGTTAACCGCCGAGCGCCGGGGCGTCACTTATCAGAAAGTGCTCTACTGGGTAGAAAAGAAATCGCGCTGGCCATACAAAGCCGAGTTTTACACAATTTCTAATAGGTTACTCAAAACAGCGCGCTATCAAAAATTCACAATGATGGCAGGTCGGTTACGGCCGACTAGACTGATACTCGAAGACGGAGTTAAACAAGGTGATGTATCGGTGATGGACTACAAAGACATGAAACTCCGTGGCTTGGCGGATAAAGTGTTCACCAAGCAATACCTCCAAAAGCTGCAGTAGGAGTCAAATATTCCGACGTAGCGCGTCGATAATTGGCAAACGCGAGGTTTTGGCTGCAGGAAGAATCGCAGCGATTAAACTTGCGACGATGCCAACGCCGACGGCTGTGATGAGCGTTGCGGGCACGATACGAATATAAGCTGTATACCCGGTGTTCGAATTCGGAGGGGGCGGCATCGGGATGCCTGCATGTGAAATCGCGAGCGCTAGGACAACGCCAAGCGCGAGGCCGAACAGCGAACCGACTACCCCTAGAATTCCAGTTTCAGTCATGATCAACAGAAACACACGACTGCGACGATCCCCCGTCGCCATTTGGGTTCCGAATTCGCCGGTTCGTTCGAATATGGCCATATTCACGCTGTTGGTCACGCCCAACACCACCATGCATAAAATGATGAATTGCAATATGCCGAATTGGCGTTCGTATAGTGCGACTGCACTGCGATAGAAATCCGCCAATTCAAACCACGTAAAGGTTTCAAAACGTTTGGCGGGAAGCGAGCGTCTAATTTGCGCCGCCAACGGTGCCGCGCGTTCAGTCGAATCTAAATGTAAAACCAAAGTGTGAATGCTATTGGTCGCCATCATTTCTTGGGCCGCCGCGAGCGGTATACGAATCGCTCTATCGTCATAATCTTTTGAGAAGGTTTGGAATACTCCAACCACCGCGAATTCAAGCGAATTCAATGCACCGTCTGGAGTGTTCACCATAGCGGTGACATGATCTCCCGGTCGAAGTTTAAGTGCGCCGGCGACACCCTGTCCGACCAGGATGCCGAGCGTGTCTGAGTCCTGCAAATGGCGTCCATCGGAAATTTTCATAAACGTTCCTAGGCGCGCTTCTTTATCTGGTTCGACACCCTCTCCGATGATTGGGACGTCTGCACGGCCGTTTGAGAGCAATCCTGAGAATTGCAGTCGTTGCAGAACTTCTTTAACGCCGGAGACTTTATGCAGTCCTTCGACGATTGATGTTGGCGCTTCAAGTAAGTATTTGTAGGGTTCCGTTCGGCCGTGCTCACGAAATCCCGCACTTTGAATTTGTATGTGGCCAAGCTGAGAATGAATGGTCACTTCGCGTAATTGTACGAGTACATCCTCGACGAAGCCGCCACTCAGGATGAGCGCCACAACGCCAAAGGTTATCGCGGCCAATGTAATGGTCACGCGGCCTTTCTGTCGAAAGATATTTCGAAGCGCTAATGCAAACACTGCTGATCGTTAGTAGATTGGGTTAGCGGTTATGGCGCAATGCATTGACGATCTCCATGCGCGAAGCTTTGTAAGCCGGATACACCGATGCCAGGAGCGCGGCGCCTGCCGCGAGCGCAACGCCTAAAATCGACAGGGACTGGGTAACCATGATTTTAGCGGTATAGCCGACCGACATCCCTGGCGGTGGCGGCATCGGGATCCCGATCGCCGAAATTATTGTTGCAAGGAGTAAACCTAACGCGAGACCGGTGAGCGCGCCCGAGAGGCCCAAGATCACACCTTCCGATAGGAATAACCGCAATATTTTCGCGCGCCGCACGCCTATCGCCATTAACGTTCCTATTTCGCTGGTACGTTCCATAACACCCATTGTTAAAGTGTTCGAGATCGAAAGTAGTATCAGCAACGCGATGACAATGGCGACCAAGTCAACTTGCGATTTGAGTAGCTGCGCCGTTTTATTGTAAAAGTCCGCCAAGTCATACCAAGGCACAATGTCTAATGGGACGTCAAGACCGCTTAGCGTTTCGCGTACCATATTGAGATAGGTATCGGTTAAGGCTGTATCCCTGAGCAGTACGATCCAAGTGTGGCTTCCCTTCACCTTGGATAATTCGCGTGCGGTATCAAGCGGTATTCTCAAAGCAGCGTCGTCAAAGGCCTTTGAGGAAGTAAAAAAGAGGCCGCGAACACGGACTTCTACGGCATTAAGGCCGCCTTCCGCCGTGTTCGCGAGAAGAATCACCGAATCGCCAATTTCCGCCCCGACACTTTTTGCGAGTCCGGTTCCCATCACGATTTCTTTCGGGTGCTTTGAATCCAGGTCGTTACCCGCCTCCACCGTAATGCTGTCGGTCAATCCATGTTCTCTATCAGGATCCACTCCTTGACCGAGGAAGGACACGGTGGTGTCGCCGCGGCTGATTAGGCCAGTGAGAAAGAGCCGTGGCGCGATCGTTTGTACCGCTGGATCTTTGCTTAAGGTTTGGAGTTCTGGTGCCTCGTCCGGCAACAAATATTCAAAAGGGGCCGCTTGCCCTTCTTTTAAATAGCCGGGCTTTACGATTTGAAGGTGCCCCAGCTGAGAATGGATGGCCGCCTCTCGCGTGGCCCAAAGCATCCACTCAATAAAGCCTCCTGCGAGCAGAACGGCGACTACGCCAAATGCGATGGCAAGAAACGCAAATGCCGAGCGGCGCCGGTTACGTACAACGTTCCTTAGGGCGAGCCCTGCAAGTCCGGCGAAAAAGCCGCCGATTACCGCGCCGATACTCCGCTTCTCGTTCGCTGAGTCTTCGCTACTTTCGATCAGCGAGAACTCGCGCGTCGGTGGTGATTCTCGTTCTAACTCGGGCGCTGCGCGAGAATAAGGTTTCGCCAGGGCGATTGTATAGTCAATATGGCGCCCCATTTCGTCGCTGGGGCCGACGATAGCTTCTTGTGGGGTCGCCACGAGGGAGTCTGCGCAATCGAATATATTGCTGCAAACCGTACACTCGACGGCCCCCTGCGTTGCCGCGACACCACTATGAAGGCGAAATAGGGCACGACAGGTCGGGCATTGGGTGTACATGGAGAGTTTGAGCAACGCTACGGTTTCGTACAAGCCATAAACATAGCGGGCCGGCGCGCAGGGGCGCAAGCTGCCGCGCGCGCTTAATTCAGCTTATTGAAAAACGCTTAGTATCGTGACAACACGGCCTTCGCGCGTAATCCGGCGGAGGAATCTGGGGCCTTTTTGGTAATCGATTCAAGGATGATGCGTGCTTCCTCATGATTACCAAGTTTGAACAAAGCCTCGCCAAGGTTGACCTGAATGTCTGGCGTCTCCGGCTCAATCTCATTCGCTTTGCGAAAGGCATCCACTGCCCTCTGAGTTTCGGTGGATGGCCCTTCCATTAACAACATCCCGAGGGTATCCAAGATTGCGGCGGAGTTCGGCGCAATCTTAGCGGCTTCTTCCGCAAACTTAAGGGCGGAGACTCGGTCGCTGTCCTTGCTGAGCCACGCGATATTGTTAAGTACGAACGGATCGCCAGCTTGTTTGTCGTTAATCTGATGGTAAAGCGCAAGCGCCCCAGCGCGATCACCGCTCTTCAAGACTAGCTCTGCCTTCAAGCCCAGCACAGGTAGATCTTCGGCTTTATTCGCAAGCCAGCCGTCGAGTGTTTTAAGAGCAGCCGCCGTGTCTCCGGATTTTGCCTGTGCACGCGCGAGCTGCATCGCTATGGCGCGCTCTTCTGGGTAGCGCCGCGCGGCGCTACCCAAGCGCTGTATCGCGCGGGGATAATCGTTTTGCGCGAGGCCCAATTGGCTATCCATCAGCCATAGTTCTTTATCATCTGCGCCAAGCTTCCATAGCTCGTCGAGGAATTTTTGGGCGACCACGAATTCGCCTAAATCTATCAGCAGGGCGAGATTTCCAACGGCAGTGGATTTTTTGCGGGGCATCAAAGCAACGACTTGGAGCGCGAGCTCCTTTGCTTTAGCGAGTTCTTTCACTCCGAAGTAAGCGCGCCCTAACAAATATCGAGCGTCTGCATTGGCGGGGTATTCAGTGACAAGCTTCTCTAGTACCGGGATCGCTTGTTCGGCTTTCCCGGTGGCGAGGAGCGATTCACCGTAAAGGCCAGCTTCAGCCGAACCAGGATGTTGTTCGGCTGGCCGCTTTAGCAACTCTTGCAATTCGTCCAACTCGCCACGCGCAGCGTGGACTTTTGCCAGCATGAAGCGGACGCTCGGATTTTCTGGGTGTGCGTTGCGTAAAGATTCAGCGGCAGTCAATGCGTCTTCAATGCGATTCTCGGCAAGGTCGAGGTCCGCCAAACGTAGGCGCATGGCAATGTGGTTCGGATTTTTTGCGAGGCCTTCTTCCAATAACCGTCGAACTTCTTTGTAGTCTTTCTTAGTGCCGGCAATGGCGACCGAACTCATGGTCGCTGACGGGTCCCCTGGGAATTGCGCAAGAGCTTGTTTAAAGAGTTCATTGGCTCTGTCTAGGTCGCGCTGCGCAAGATAAACGCCGCCTTCCAATATTAATCCAATGCTTTGGTCAGGTTGAGTGGATTGTAGCTTCTTCGCCACACCAATGGCGTCATCGAAGCGCTTTGAGCGCATATAGGCCTGAGCTACCGCGACCATGACAGGTGTACGGTTGCTAGCCAAATTAGCGGCCTTGGCAAGCGCCTCTAGGCCTAACTTATTCTCTCCACTGGAGACGCCCGAAACGCCAAGCTTTAACTGCGCATCCCACGCGTCCGGCGACTTTGCCACGTATTCGCTGTAACGTTTGATAGCCTCGCTTGCATCACCGAGCATCAGCGCCGCGCTCCCCAACACATCTAGCGCGAGCGTATTGCCGGGGTCTACCCGCAAAGCGGCAGTCGCTAGTTCCGCGGCTCGCGCGTAGTTTTTGAAGCGTAATTCGGTCAAGCCGAGTGAGGCATTGAGCTGGGGATCGTTAGGCGTTTGGGCGAGTGCTGTCTTTAGATTTTCGCGCGCTTGTTCGAAATTGCCCAACAGGAACTCGGTTTGACCAAGGTAAGTTCGCGCTGCGTAAAAGCTTTCGTTCGCGCTGACGCTCAACCGGAAGGCATCTCGCGCCTTAACAAGACGTTGATTCTTAAACTCGAAAAGACCGACAGCATAGTGTACCCAAGCCTTTTGGCGCGCGCCCTGCGCCTGGAGTTCCTTAAGGGCTTTTTCAGCTGCCGCGAGATCGGGCTTGGAGAGCAAAGCATAGAACTTGAGGAACAAGTCAGCGGTATTCTCGAAACGCAATTGGCTCGCTTTTTCAAACGCCGCCGTCGCGGCGTCGAACTTTTCGTTGTCGAGTTCAAGCTTACCAAGTCTGCTCCAGGCATTGGCGAGCGTTGGCTCCGACTTGATCGCTTGCTCCAATAGCTTGCGTCCCTCGTTGGTTTCTCCGGCATCCGCAGCCAACGTCCCAAGCCCGTAAAGTGATTCAGCGGAACTGACGTTTAGAGCGAGACTGGCTTGATAGGCCTGACGTGCTTTGTCAGGTTCTTTCAGGTTGTAGAACGCGTGTCCTTGCAAAGCCAAACGTAACGCATCTTCCTCCGCGGTCGCTTGAGGCGGCTCGTAGTGGCGCCGTAAATCATCTAGGTATTCTTCTGTTGCAACTTTTTCAAACTTACCGTTTAACAATAAGGCGCGCGCAAGCCATTCAGCACCGTCTTTGGGTTGTGCACCCAAACGCAGCGCTTTAAGTAATTCCTTTTCCGCGTCTAACCCTAGACCTGCTTTCGCTTCTATTCTGCCCAGCATCCAGCGTGCCTCCGCCATTTCCGGTGCTTCTTGCACCAGGCTCTTGGCGTTGAGATACGCTTCTCGCAACTGGCCGGCCGCTTCGTGCTCAAGGGCGGCTCGTAATTGAGCTTCGGGGCTGAGTTTGGAAGTGCAACCGCCTATTAACAGAGCGGCAAGCGTTAATACCCAAAAGTAGGGTAGGAAGCATAAGGCAGAGCGGCGGCGCGGCATCAACACGGGTTATGTCTCGATTCTAAGGCGGTTTAATTCATACTAGCGACATTTCGTATCCATGGGTGTAGGGGTGGTCATACAAGCGTGCTACTTTTTGTATCTTGCGAACCATCGCACGTTACGCGCCACATTCTGGGCACATAGCATGAGAGAGGATCTCGACCAAGCATCCGCGAAAACCCCGGCTCGTTGTGCGCTGCCTGTGCTCCGCATTTCCTCGTCAATGGTTTTTACAAAAGTCGGTTCGTGAGGAGAGAGCGTGGCACTAGCTTCGTTTATTTCTGATAACTTCTTTATAAAACAAATAGATAAGCGCTTAGTGCGGTGTCTTTAAGGGCTGTTTTCGAGGGCAAGGTTTGTCAATGGAATTTACAAGTCGCGCTCACATTTTCTATAACTCACTAATTATCAAAGACATTTTATTGTGGCACGCCGCTTGCTTCATACATCAGCAGTAGGAACCAGGGACCTTAAGCCCTGTGCCAAGGCAAACGGTCCTACCTGTAAATTCTGAATTGGAGGAAAGACTGTGAAGATGAAATCCGCACTTAACTGGTCTGCCGCGATTGCGATGGCATTTTGCGCCACTGGCGCGCAGGCCTATATGATTGACTACGACGGTGCCGGTGGCGTAGGCGCGCAGGATGTCCTAGGCCTTGACCCGTCCGTGGGCAACGCTATTACACGCTGTGCCGCACTGGAAGGAAATTGCACAAACATTGGTCAAGCCTCTGGCGGTCTCGTTGCCGGTAATATCGTGGAAACGTTCGGCCACGCGGCTATTACCACTGCCGGGTTCTCTGACGCCAACGGCGACCCCGTAACTTTTAACGGTGCCCTTGGCGAATGGACGGTTGTGTTCGGGTTCGCGGAAATAGTTGTCGACCCAGACAGTGACAGTAATCCAACCGAAGGTACTTTCTTGAGCCTTGGGCCGACCGTTAGTGCTTTATTTGGCCTGGTCAACTTCTTCGAAATCTATTACGACAGCACCCCAGACGCCAGCATGATCGGGGGCAGCGGCTTTAATGATGGCACGTTGATTCTGTCTGGCACGATTGACGGCTGGGACGGTGGCACTAACGGCCGCGCTGACTTTACGGTTACCGACTTGGGCGCTAATTTAGACACGTTCGGGACCAATAACTATCCAGGCAAAACCACTTTATCGACGAACGGTAACGTACAGTTGACCATTACGCCGGTAACGCGTAATGCGAACTTCTGGACGCAGCCGGTTGCAGGTTTGACGTTCTCGGCGACGACGCAGTTGAACCTACCGTTTAGCAGCACCAATCCGTCGGGTTGCTTCGTGCAATCGCCGGGTGGCGTGGCTCCGAACCTGCCCGGTGCGGGCGACGCGAGCACTGCTGGGGTAACCGGTTGTGGTGATAGCATCGGCGCCATCAACGGTGTTTCTGGCCCGAACATCATGTTCCAACAGGACGCCAACATCGGCCTGCAGAACCCGGTGCCGGAGCCGGCGACGATGGCGCTGCTGGGCGCTGCGTTCCTCGGGCTTGGCGCGGCTCGCCGCCGCAAAGCGGCCTAAACGGAAAGCACAAAGTCTTTTCCTGCCGATTTGCTCTGCCGATCCGGGAAAGGTTCGGCAGGGATCTTCAAGGGCGCCTTCGGGCGCCCTTTGTCATTGTGGAAGACAAGGCCGTGCGTTAGCCTGATCTGATGAGTTTCCGCCGCCGTGTTTTGTTCATCGCAGAAGCCGCAACGCTCGCGCACATTACTCGCCCGTTGGTACTTGCTAGAAGTTTAGAGCCGGCTAAATACGATATCCATTTTGCGAGCGCCGACCGGTATGGCTTTATTTTCGGTCAGGAGCATTTTCGTCGCTGGCCACTTTCATCGCTTCCGATGGAAACGTTTCTGAATCGTGTCGCCGCCGGTAAACCCATTTTCGAGACTTCAGTACTGCGGGATTACATCGAGCAGGATCGGGCACTCTTGCGGCAGATAAAACCCGAGGTCGTCATTGGTGATTTAAGGCTCTCGTTACAGGTTAGCGCGCGTTTAGAGCGCGTACCGTATTTTGGCTTAGTTAATGCCTACTGGAGTCCTTTTGCTGATCCCCACTACAGCGTGCCTGATCATCCACTGGTGAAGTTACTTGGGGAGCGGGTTGCGAATGCCGGATTTGGGCTCATCGCACCCTTGCTCCTCGCTTCACATACGTTGCCGATGAACCGCGTTAGGCGCGAGCACGGTTTGGCTATATTGAGGCGCTTGCAGCAGGTTTATTGTGACGCCGATCAGGTGCTCTATGTCGATGTTCCCGAACTTATCCCGCTCACTGCGTTACCGCCGAATCATCATTACTTGGGTGGTGTTGCGTGGTCGCCATCGACAAGCTTACCGTCATGGTGGCCCGAGTTAGATGAAAGTCGCCCGAGCATTTATGTAACTGTTGGTAGCTCCGGCGATATGGACGTGGTGCCCAAAATACTGAACGCGCTTGCAGAAATGCCCGTTAACGTCATGGTCGCGACAGCGGGACGAACCAAGCTTATCGATCCCCCAGCCAATGTCTACGTCGCTGATTATCTTCCGGGATTGGAAGCTGCCGCACGTTCTTCGCTCGTCATTTGCAACGGTGGTAGTCCCACTACTTTGCAGGCATTGGTCAACGGTGTACCCGTGATCGGGATCGCCAGTAATATGGATCAATTTCTAAATATAGATTTCGTCTCGCGTACCGGCGCGGGTCAGACGCTAAGAGCCTCCACGCTGAATGGATCTATGCTTCGCGAAGCATGCGAGCGACTACTCTGGCAACCTTCGGCGCGCACTCAAGCGCAATTCTTGCAGCGTTCCCTCGCCAAATATGATGCGGCTGCGCGCCTTGCGGAACTCATCGATTTGCATGCGCGGAAAGAACCTTGAACCCCCTAAAGGGCCGATAGCGGCGAGGTCTACAGCGCGCTTCACACTCTCGAACACGCTACCGAGCGGGAATTGGGAATCTATTGAAAAAAGCGGGCCAAATGCCACGGATGCCCGGTGAAACGGCGGCCGGATGGAGATGACGATTCTGGGCGCTAGCGATACGTGTATGCCGACGTCAGAGTCCCCGTTACTTGATTGAACGCAAATAAAATTCCAAAACAGTCTCGAGCACCATCCCGTTGTCAGGCGGTTGCAACCCAAAGGTCGCCAATTTGCCGGTGGTTATGTCATTGGCAAACTCCTGCACGCCGGATAAATAATCCAGATAGACCGGCAGGGTGCCGAGCGCTCGCCGTTTGCGCGCAGGCATGAAAATCGCGAGCGTTCGCAATAAGCGCATGAAGTTAGCGGTGCTCAGATCGAGTTTCGGCAAGCGAGCCAGACGTCCATGCGCTTGATACAGTCGCCGCACAACGTCTCGCAGCGCAGTCAACTGCAACGCGCGCGACGGTCCAGAGCAAAGGTGAAAAACTTCCCCTACCGTGCGCGCGTCCTGCGACGCCGCTACAACGGCACGGGCGACAAAATCGTTGGGCACGATATCCAGAGTTCCGTTACTGATATCTGGATATATGCCAAATGTGCGCCGGCCACTCAAAAAATCGCAAATGAAATAAAAAATTTGAAAATGGATGATGGCGCCGCTAACCGAATCCCCAACGACCATACTCGGCCTATGCACGGTTGCCGGCAGACCTTGCGCAATATGACGTTGAATCACATTTTCCGCTTCCGCTTTGCTCGCCTCGTAGGTATTGTGAAATTCGCGTGGCTCTTCAATCCAACGTTCCGGTAGCGGTCCGACGCGCCGTCCGCCGACGCCGACCGTACTGATAAACTCGATCTTGCGTAGCTGTGTGCAGCGCTTCGCCAACTCGATAACCCGCTCGACCGGCGCGACGGCCGTTGCGCGCGCTTCCAGCAAACTGAGATTCATACGCACGCTCGCCGCGCAATGAATGATGTTCGTGCACTGTTTTTCTAGATCCTGCTGCACGTCCGGCGCGATCCCTAAGTCTGGTTCGGTAATTTCGCCGCTGATGGGTGAAACGCGGCTCCGCAATAAAGCATTAGTCATTCCAGGATAGTGAGCGAGCCAAAACTTACTGAGCTCATTGAAACGGGCCGTAAGATCCTGACCCTTGTTCGGTCTCATTAACAGGCGAACTTCCGCGTCACTTTGCGTGAGGAGAGTCGGTACAATGCCACTCCCCACAACACCTGTTGCGCCGGTTAGTAGGTATACGTTACGCATCGTTAAGCCTCTAGCAAATTGCAAGACAGACAAGGCCCTCGTCAATGATCTCGGTGAAGCCTGTGTGTGTCGCTTCCAATTGAAAGTAGAGCCGCTCAACCGCTGCGCAGAAATTCGATTCTATTGCTTTGCGACGTAGCTTTAGGTTCGTTGTGAGTTCGCTTTTCTCGAGTGAAAACGGCTTTCGCGCGACTATCAATCCGGCAATTTTCAGGTAGTCAGGCTGTGTTTGAAACTCTTCGCGTATGCGTGCGGCGAGGTGCAGCGCCAGCCGACTTAACGTCGCCGGTGTTGCGCAACCGTCGGCGAAGGCGGGTGTTAAGGTAACGATTGCCGCTAACGCTTTCCGCTCTGCTCCGAGCACCATAGCTTGGTCGATCTCGGCGATTCTGGTGAGAAGTGCTTCGAGCGCGAGCGGAGCGATTTTGCGTCCGGTCGAGGTCTTAAACACTTCCGATTTACGGCCGACAAGATATAAAAAACCGTCGTCCTCGATGCGAGCTAGATCTCCCGTCCTTAAGTACCCGTCGGTATCAAAAGATTCAGCAGGCGTTGCCTGCCCAAGATACCCGCTGAATACGCCGTCGCCTTTCACGAGCAGCTCTCCATCTTCCGCGAGGCGAATCAGGTTTGCCGGGAGCGCTTTCCCTACCGAGCCCAAACGGAAGTCATCAAATTTGTTCAGCGCGATCGGTACCACGTTTTCGCTTAATCCGTAGGCCTCGAGCACCCGTAAGCCCATGCCATCAAAGCGCTCTAACAGCCATAACGGAAACGGTGCGGAGCCACTCACCATGAAGCGAATGCGCCCGCCTAGAGCGCCACGTAACTTCTGGAGTACCAGTCGGTCGGCGAGCAAGTAGCGCGTATGATGAAATAGATTCAGGGATTCACCGCACCGACGCCGGCGCGCTATTTTGTCCCCAACTGCCAGCGCCCATTTCGCTAGCGCACGAAGTACGACGGGTTGTTGCTCGATACGAGCGGTTATTCCTTCATTTAGTTTCTCGAAAAAGCGCGGAACGGCGACAAAGACACTCGGCCTGATCGTCGGCAAGTGATGCACAATTTCCCGCGGATCGGACAGTACAAAGGACTGCGCCCCTCGTCCTGCCGCACAGAAATTAAGCATGCGTTGAAACAGATTCGAGAGAGGAAGCCAGCAGACTAATCGGTCCGCGCTATCTATCTGCGGAAACGCATTCAAAATGTTTTCAAGTGCGAGACAGACTTGCGCGTGCGAGTACCCGATGCCTTTGGGAACTCCGGTACTGCCGGATGTGAACACGATGGTCGCAAGTCCCTCAGGCGTGGCGCGCATTGGAGGAGGTTGCACGTTAGCGGTGCACGACGCTTTAAAACTAAGCCAGGTCAACGAGGTGTCAGGCGGATTCTCTTCGGGCTTAAGCAACAGTGCAAATCGCAATGATGGGATTCGCGAGAGATTTAGTTTTTCGGCATAAGCGAAATCCCCGAGCACCACTCCCTTGATTGCTGCGGTATTCGCCATCGCTTCTAACCGCTCGGGTTGGTCGTGCGGGTCGAGACCGACAACCGCCGCACCGACATATAGGGCGGCAAACTGGCAAATCTCCCAGTCGAGACTGGTAGGGGCCATAATCCCCAGACAAGATTCCGGTCCAAGCCCTGCGGCGGCAAATGCCGAAGCAAGCGCTTTAGCTTGAGTTACAAAGTCCGCCCATCGCACAGGTACCCACTGCGTTTCTTCGCGGACCCAAAAAGCGACGCTATCGGGTTGGTTAGATGCCTGACGCAGGTAATAGTCGGGAAGAACTAAAGGTGCGAGGGACATGCGGGCCTATCGCTCGCAAATCGAGCGGTCATTGAACGATCGGATCGTACGCTCCGCGAGAGCGCGTTATTTGAAGATCAGCCGAGTCAAGTCCTAGCCATTTCAAATGTTCGGTAATGTGTCGGCCCAGAAACCAACGTTTTCGAATCATCAAGTCGACCAGCGGTGCCATTACTCGCCATTCGGAGCGTTTCGCTTTACCTTCTCGGATTAAAGTTGCGAATTCTGGCGCGTACGGGTTGTATCCGAAGTGCTTTAAATCGGAATACATCAATAACCAATTGATAGGGTAATTGCTGAACACTGGACTCGCGTTCCGAGAGGATGCAATGAGGCCTTTCTGCACAACGATTCGCATCGCTTCGTCTTGGTTGTACCGCCATGCGTGAAACGGCGCTAAATAGCGAGGAAACCGAGTATCCGGTTTAAAGCGCGCGGGATTGAAGAACCGAAGCAATTCAATCTCGCTAAACTGCCCACTCTGGATGAGTCCGGGCGGTGTCCAGTCGGTGCGTTCGATTAGCGTTCGAGAAAATTCATATAGCATTCGCTCAGGTTCCGGCTGACCAGGCGAGTAACCGGCAAGTACGAGTGGGATATTTTTTTCGACCGCTAGTTTGATCGAGTCGCCTTCGAAAAGCGGTGCATAAACATAGGACACCGTATACACCGCGCCGCGTTCTTCTTGATTACACAGCAAATAGCGAAAGAGCTTGCGATAGAAATCCGAGGGAGGTGAATAAGTCAGGTGATCACACCCAAGTACCGCGATGGTTTGTCGAATGTTTTTCCAAGCGATTTTGGGAATGTTCACGTCAACGGTGAATGCCAGCACGCGAAGCTTGTATTCGACAACGAGCTTGTAGAGAAGCCAGGCGCTGTCCTTGCCACCGCTAAACGGGACTAGGCAATCGTATTGCCCTTGTCCTTTCCGGTTCGACAAGGTTGTTTCGAGGTCATGTTCGAAGCGTCGCCGAGCATCCTCTTCGATCGTTTGTGTTCCGGGCACGAACTCACGACAAAATCGGCAAGTACCGGCCGCGTCGATTTCTGCATTTGGGACGGCAGCCGGTAGAAGGCAGCGCTGGCACTTTTTCATGGAAATAGACAGCACGTCACTGGAGTTCAGAGATGGCCAATCATACGTTACTCAAGTCATTTCTTTAACGGGGAGCCTGGACCCGCCATGTTGAAAACAAAGAATTCACGTTCGGCACTAGCATTTAATGCAACTCTGCGCGGCGATATCGGGGTCTGTTAAACTCCACCTGAAACCAGAAAGCTACGATGCCTATACGAATTAAACTGGCCCAAAATGCCAAAGAAATAGACGACGCCCTGTGGCTGCGTCATGAAGTCTTTGTCGTTGAGGATGGCAAATTCGGCGGCAAACCTGTCCATGGGCACCGTCTAGTAGACCGCTTCGACGCTTTTCCCAATGCCTATCATGTCGTTGCCTATGAGGGGACTGAGCCGGTCGCGACCATGCGGCTCCTCAAGGACAGTGAAGTGGGGATGCCGGCAGATGAGCTCTACGATTTTTCGGATCATCGGCTCAAAGCGCGGTCGGGTGAGATCAATGCCGGCGTGGATGAAAATGGGAAGGTAATTCCCGCCCAGTTCGGCAGTGCCGGCATGCTTGCCGTCCGTGCTAACTGGCGCCGCCGCCGCGACGTGATTCGCGCGATGTTTCGGATGGCGGCGACGGTATGTCACCGGTATGGAGCCACCCATATCTTGGTGGTCGTGAACTTTGAAACCGCCGGCATGTACCGCCGTTTGGGATTCACCCAACTGAGCGAGAAAATCTGGAATGAGGAAATAGGTAACCACGTTATCCCACTGTTTGGCACCACGGAACAATTCGTCGGCTGGGCTTTCAGCGATCTTCCGGATACCGCCTTGAGCGCTTTTCAAGACAGTTTCGAGCGCATGGTGTATCGCGCCGGAGAATCCGTGTTTTTTGAAGGCGATATCGGCGAGCACGCGTATGTCGTTGATTCTGGTGAGATAAGGATCTCCCGCAAGCGGGAAAGCGGCGAGGAACTTACGTTGGCTCATCTAGGACGTGGCGACCTCTTTGGCGAATTAGCACTCATTGATGAGCAGCCGCGCTCGGCCACTGCCGCTGCCGTTACCGACAGCGAACTAATGACCTTGGACCGCGCGACTTTTCAAGAACAGCTTCAAAAAAATCCCGAGCGTTGTCGTCGGTTATTCAGGATATTTTCCTCTCGTATGCGCTCAATGGACGAGTTAGCCATGGTGCTCGCGTTCGCGCCAGCAGGCCAGCGTTTGGAGTTCGCCCTGGAAGTCGCCAAGCAACAAGCAGTGCCAGATCGGAGTAATCCCTCCCAACTTGTTTTTCGTGGCGGACCGCGTGAACTCGCATTGCTTGCTGCGGTTGATGAGCAGGCAGCGAATAGCTTCTTGGAAATTGGGGCCGCCCGCGGGGAGCTAGAATTCTCGCAACGGCATATCACGTTTAACCGATAGTCTTGGTTTCCCCTGTTTCTTGCTGAAGGCGGCGCCAAGATTACATGGCGCAATGAAGCTGCCAACCGCATCACTCCCAATGGGGGCATTTAGTTCTAAAGTCTCGACCGCTCGAGCCGCTTTCCGCAACATACACAGCAGCTTCCGAGTTCATTCCGGCATGGCCTTGTAAGAGGTTGGTTCGCTTTTCGGAAGTTACGCTAGACATCAAAGGTAAATAGTTGAAAAATGTGCCCTATTGGGCAAATCAGCAGTTTCCAGCTGATGCATCACTTGGATGCCTGGCCGCCGCACCACGAGATAGACTCGAAGCATGAAGAGGAAGGGTTATTTTATGAGGGGCATGTTTTCTGACTGGACCCGCAGATTTAGCATTTACGGGATTATCGCGATAAGCGCACTTCTGACAGGGTGCGGCAACAACCTCAGAGAGCTACGCGAAATTGTTTGGTCGTCGCGCGAGCCCGCGCCCAAGCAGAGCGATCTTGCAAAGGATTGGACCTATCGTGTGGGGCCGGGAGATTCGCTCAATATTTTTGTTTGGCGCAACCCCGAGTTATCGACGAATGTGACCGTGCGTCCCGACGGCAAATTCTCAACACCGCTCATTAAGGAATTTTTGGCAACGGGTAAGACGCCGCCTCAATTGTCAATCGAACTTGAAAAAGAACTGGGCGAATACGTGCGTGATCCGCTCGTCACGGTGATTCCATCGGGATTCGTTGGCGAGTACGTTGATCAAGTGAGAGTGGTGGGCGAAGCCACGCGGCCGACGTCTACGCCGTACAAGAAAAATATGACCCTGCTCGATCTAATGATAAGGGTAGGCGGCGTCACAGATTATGCAGCCGGTAATCGTACCGTCTTGGTGCGTTACGCCGAGGGCAAGGAGTTGGAATACAACGTGCGACTGGATGATTTGGTGCGAGACGGTGATTTTTCGGCCAATGTCGACCTTCAGCCCGGCGATATTCTCATCATTCCCGAAGCCTGGTTTTAAGCGATATCTAACTTATAGGTTGATGGCCCAAGAAACGAAAATGGTGATGCTAGACGATGTTTGAACAAGTCCAATTCATACGCTCGTTCTTGCGAATGGCTTGGCTTTATCGTTGGGCCGGCATGGTGCTTGCCGCGGTGCTTTGCTTCTTCGGCTGGGGTTTCGTGCAGTCGATGCCGGATACTTACGAAGTTCGCGCAAAAGTCTTCCTAGATTCTCGCTCGATGTTGCGACCGTTATTGAGCGGAATCGCCTTTAACAGTGGAGCGCTTTCGGACACTGCGATTTTGCTTAGCAAGACCCTACTAACGCGCCCAAATCTGGAAGAAATCGCACGCCGCGCTGACCTTGATCTCAAAGCAAAAACGCCCGAAGAATTCGATACGGTGATTAATAATCTGGCGTCCAAGATTTCAATCGCAACCGGACGCGGAGACAACATATACGACATCAGCTTCACCGATGGAGACCCTAAAGTCGCGAAACTCGTCGTCGACGAACTTTTAAATACATTCATGGAACAGTCGCTTGGCGATTCGCGCAAGGATTCCGTGACGACGCAGAACTTTCTTGAGCAACAGATTGCGGCTTACGAAAAACGCTTGATCGAGTCCGAAGATCGTTTAAAGCAGTTCAAGCAGCGCAATGTCGGCATCATGCCAGGGTCGCAAGGCGGCTTTTTTTCGCAGCTAGAGTCCGCGATGAAGGAACTCAAAGATGCGCAGCTAAAGCTGAAAGAAGCCCAACGTCGCCGCGATCAAATGAAGAAAGAGATCGAAACGATATCGAAAGCAAGCAAGGGAGTAGAGGGATACGTCGATGAAGACGACCTTTGGGCCGCATTGGACGAAGAACCGGGGGTAGGCGCGGCGGAGTTTCCCGAACTGGCCGTGTTCGACAACAAGATATCGGACCTGGAATCGCGCATTGAAGAACTGCTACTGAATTACACCGAGAAGCATCCGGATATCGTCGCGATGCGCAAGTTGATCCAGAAATACGAACAACGTAAAGAGGATAAGGCGAAAGAATTAATGGCCGCGGCCGCGAATGCGCCCGCAGGAACTGACGACTTCGGACCCTCAGGGCTCGAGTCCCCTTATCAACAGCAAATCAAGTTAAAAGCCGCGCAGGCGGATGCAACTGTGGCCGGCTTGCAAGAGCGTGTGAAAGAGTTCAAACGCCGCGTCAAGGATTTGAGAAAGCGTGTGGATATCGTGCCGGAAGTCGAAGCAGAGTTGACGAGACTCAATCGTGATTATGGCATCACCAAATCCCAGTACGACGAGTTGCTGAAACGCCGCGAATTGATGAACATGGGACGCGAGGCCGATCAATCCGAAGATGAAGTGAAGATAAAGATAATCGAACCGACGCGCGTACCGCTTGAACCAACTGGGCCACATCGCATTTTATTTGCGTCGATCGTTCTACTCGCTGGTCTTGGCATCGGCGCCGCATTTGCGGTGGTCTTGTCTCAGCTCAATCCCCGGATTGTCGATATTCCGGACCTTAAGACGTTGACTGGTCTCCCGGTACTCGGGGTGATAAGTATGATGTCGAGCGTCGCTCATCGGCAGCAACGACGTATGGAGATGACTGCATTTGTACTCGTGTTATCTGGATTAATAGGAATTTATGCCGGTCAGATTGCACTAGATTTATTGGGCTTCGATGTCCATAACAAAATTGCCACCCTAATGGGGAAAATATCGTGAGCACGATCGAAAGAGCAATGCGCCGACTGACCGGTGAAAGCACACCGGAAGCCGCCGAGGAGATCGCAACCGATTCTTCCCAACCCGCAAGTTCGGTCGAGCATGAGCACGTTGAACGAGATATTCCTGCGGTAGTAGAACCGGCATTGGTCGCCGAGCCGGCAAGAAAAGTACCTTCCGCACCAACTTCCTCACGAAGCATTGCAACGCCGCAGGTAGCGGGCAGCGTTGGCAATGTTCAATTAAACATAGATTTCGATCGTTTGCGCGCGTTGGGATTCCTGATTCCCGGTGATCCTGCCTCCCGGCTTTCGGAGGAGTTCCAAGAAATAAAGCGTAAACTCATCGCGAATATGGTACCGGGCGTTAATCCGTCGAGCGCGCCGCCCAACCTCATCATGGTAACGAGTTCCGTACCTGGTGAAGGGAAGACCTACACATCGACCAATCTAGCGCTTAGCCTAGCGAACGAGATTGATCGTACCGTTTTGGCGGTTGACATCGATATTTTGAAATCCGATCTAAGTCGTCTTTTCGGTGCGTTTAATCGCACGGGACTATACGATTACTTAGCGCACCCGGATCTTGATATAAGCGATGTGCTAATGCGCACGAATGTGCCGTCGCTATCATTTTTCCCGGCAGGCACGGTACGCGAAGGCATTACCGAGCGCTTGGCGTCGCAAGCAATGCTTGACCTAACTCGCGAACTCGCGACTCGCTACCCTGACCGCATTATTATCTTTGACGCACCACCGGTGTTAGCAACGTCAGGCGCTGCGGCGCTCGCGCCGATGATTGGTCAAGTTGTGTTGGTCGTGGAAGCGTACAAAACGACACAAGAAACGCTGAAAAGCGCACTGATGGCGCTCGATCACGTGCCAATTACCGGCGTCGTGCTAAACAAAATTCGCCACCGTACGGTGGGTCGCTCGTATGGCTACGGATACGGCTATGGCTACGGTTATGGCTACGGCTATGGCAATCGCGAAGCCAATAAATCTGCGACGTAGTATCGAACGTCTCGAATGCCGAATTTGATCAGCGTGCTGCGTACTAAGCTGCCAGCAAGTGTACTTCTTTACGCGATCGTAGCGCCGGTATATGCGGCGAATTGGCGCTTGCAACCAAATTTTGGACTCTCGGAGCTATACACCGATAATATTCAGGCCGCGCCGGCGGGTCAGGAAGAAAGCGAGTTTATTACTAACTTGAACTCGGGACTTTCACTATCTGGGGACGGTCGTAGAGTAAAAATTAACGCTAACTACAATGCGCAACGATCTTTCTACATGGAAGATTCCCGCCGGAACGATCTTACGCATTTTCTTTCCAGTAACTTGAGGACTGAATTCATACGAGATATTTTTTTCGTCGACGCCTTCGCCAGCATGTCGCCCACTACGGCATTCAATAATGGGCGTATTACTAACCGAAATATTATTGATGTGGGTGGGAATCGTGCCGACGTCTTAACCTACGGCGTTACTCCGCGTGGAAATTATCGTTTCGGCAATTGGGCGACGGGTACTGTCTCCAAGAGCTTTAGCGACACCACAACCGGCAGCCAAGACGGCACCGGCGGGAATTTCGCGGGAAGTGGGAACAACGGTAATCTCAATATGAGCTTGAACAGTGGGCGACGATTTACTCGCTTTACCTGGGGCATCAGCATGTCAGAGCGAGACTTCCAAGCCGACCGTGATAACGAAGAATCCAAACTGCGCTCCACCACCATTAATTTAGGTTACCGTTTACATCGTAAGTTGCGGATATTTGGGACGATCGGCGATGAAGCGAATGATTTTCGCGGTGACCAAAACCTTGACGATGGCGGAACGTGGTCGGTAGGGGCGACGTTCACCCCAACGCCGCGCACGTCGCTAACCGGTTCATATGGGAATCGTTCGTTCGGGTCGACTAAGAATTTCTCCTTTTCTCATCGCTTGCGACGGATGTCGATTCGTGGCTCGTATTCGGAAGAACTATCGACTACCTCCGAGCAGTTACAGCGTCAGCAGCTGTTCCGAAATGAGGATATTTTCGGCAATCCGGTCGCTACACCCTTTAATCCGTTAGATTTGAACAATCCGGTATTCCCGGCGACCAATTTGACCTTAACTGACGATGTGTTTGTGTCGAGAAATTTCACGTCGAACATTGGATACCGGTATCGACTCAATGACTTTTCTCTCGGAGTATCGCGTCAGGAACAGGAAACTCCTCGTACCGGTGGGATTGAAGATGGTCTTGGCGTTAATTTCAACTGGTCTCGTCAGATGAGTGATTTACTCAGTAGCTCGTTGAGCTTCAGCTTTCAAGATCGCAGTGGCGATAGTCAGGGTTCGCTCCAGGCGATTTTTGTAACGCCTAGCTTGTCTTATAGATTGGGGCCGAATATCAGCACGCGCCTGAGCTATTCATACGCCGAAAATATATCGGACGGCGGCACTAACGATTACGTCGAAAACTCGGTTACAGGCACGCTGAACTACGCGTTCTAAAGCCGCCACAAAGAAGGCCAAGTGTACGAAGAGCTCTACAGATTTAGCGGTAAGCCGTTCCAACTGAACCCTGATCCCTCGTTTTATTTCCAAAGCGCGGGACATCAACGGGCAATGGCGTACCTGCGCTACGGCATTCAGCAGGGCCAGGGTTTCATTATCGTGACCGGAGATGTCGGTACCGGTAAAACGATGCTGGTCAATAATCTCTTCCGCGAATTAGAAGCAAAAGATATCGTTGCGGCGAAGATTGTCTCGACCAATATCAACGAGAGTGACCTTTTGCGGCTTGTCTGTTCAGAGTTTGATCTTCCGTTCGAGCGCGTATCAAAGGCGTCCCTACTTAAGCAGCTTGAAGTATTTTTTAAGACCTGCGTGGATGAAGGGAAGCGGGTATTGCTGGTGGTTGACGAAGCGCAAAATCTGCCGCGTAGCTCGCTTGAAGAACTTCGCATGTTGTCGAATTTTGATCACAAGGGAATGCCGGTTGTACAAAGCTTTTTGCTCGGGCAGCGAGAATTCCGCGCGATGATGCGCTCGCCGGGGCTCGAGCAACTTAGGCAGCGTGTATTGGCGGCGTACCACTTAAAACCGCTGACCCCGGCCGAAACCGAGACGTACATAAAACATCGCATGGCAAAGGTCGGATGGACCGTCGACCCGGAAATTGAGAACGATGTGTATTTGGGTGTTTATCAATTTACTTCCGGCGTGCCGCGTCGAATAAATCTTTTGATGGATCGCCTTTTGCTGAACGCAAGCTTGGAAGAATCGCACCGCATATCATTTAAGAGCTTGCGACAGATAACCTCGGAAATCGCCGCCGAGCAGGATGTCGGCAAGGATGGGGATGACGATTCTCCGCGCCCGGTTAAGCTCAACGTACCTGAGACGCGTCCGAGCAATCCCGCATCTAGCGCTCCCAAGCAGACCGCACCGACGCAGATACCGCCGGCGGAAAATGCGTCGGATGAAAAAATTCGTAAACTCGAAGCGAAACTCGCCGCGTTGCAACGTGCGCTAGATAATGTTTCAAGCGACATGTCGCGCCAAGACCAAGCCAATAACCCAGGCGCCGGCAACCCATTGGCGGAACCGATGCCGAATAGCGGTCGAAAGTGGCTGTGGATAGGTGGTTTGGCGGCAGTGGTGTCGCTTTTGGCAGTCGCGGGCTATTACGTTTTGTAGCGAATATTGAGTTCAAGATCGCTCGCGAAAGACCGATATAGCTCTCAGCGAAATCCGGAAATCGCAATCTTTACGCGATGCTGGGAGAGTCGTGGGGTGAAGGCGTCCGCGCTGAAGCACTAGAAACGCTGTCCCGCACTTAACGTAGCGAGCCGTACGCATCCGGTGCTCGATTTTTCTCGTGGGGGACAGGCTTCCGTGCCGACGCGCTTCACCAGATCGGACCGCGCGCACAGAAGTGCGCATCGGCTATGTCTATCATGCGAGCACAGCAGCGATAAGCCAATTGACTCGGAACCTATGACACTCGCGCAACCCGTCGGCCAGCGCATCACCAATGCCTTCACCGTCGATGTCGAAGACTATTTCCACGTCTCGGCGTTTGAGCGCCATATACCGCGTTCGGCGTGGGAGCATCAGCCCCAGCGTGTGGCGGGAAGTACGCAGCGATTGCTCGAACTACTAAAACGCCACGAAGTACAGGCAACTTTTTTTACCTTAGGTTGGGTGGCGGAACGTCACCCGCATTTAATGCGCCAAATTGTTGCCGAGGGACACGAATTGGCGAGCCACGGTTATGATCACACACGTGTCACGACCATGGATCGACACCAATTCCGCAACGATATATCGCGCACCAAAAAATTACTTGAGGATATTTCGGGTGCGGCTATCACCGGGTATCGCGCGCCAACGTTCTCTTTCACCCGCGCAAACGAGTGGGTCTACACAATACTCGCCGAGTGTGGCTATCAGTACAGCTCGAGTGTCGCACCGGTCCGCCATGATCTTTACGGAATTCCGGATGCGCCACGCCACGCGTATCGGGATGCATCAGGCATTATGGAAATTCCGCTGTCGACGATCAAGGTTGGCGCGACGAACTTACCGTGCGGCGGTGGCGGCTTTTTTCGTTTGTACCCCTATCGCTTAACGCGCTGGTGCGTTGAGCGTGTCAATCGCCGCGACCGTCAGCCTTGTATTTTCTACATGCACCCGTGGGAAGTGGATCCGGAACAACCGCGTCAACGTAATCTCGCGTGGAAGACACGGTTTAGGCATTACCTCAATCTGCAGCATGTTCACCCACGCCTAGAGCGTTTGCTGAGCGATTTTCGATGGGGACGAATGAACCAGGTATTCTCGACATGAACGCGCGCGCATTGACCTCGAGCTTAAGTAACCATGCAAACGCGACGTCCACGTTGGAAATCCGCGTCGCAAACGCCACGGATAGCGCGCGGTGGGATGCATTCGTCGATGCGCATCCAAGCGGCACTTTTTTTCATCTCTACGCTTGGCACGATGTTTTGCGTAATAGTGTCAACTTTGAGCCGCACCCGTTGCTCGCGCTCGGTGGCGGTGCCGTTAAAGGCGTTTTACCACTCATGCGAGTTAAAAGCGTGCTGTTTGGGCATGCGTTGGTATCGCTGCCCTTCTGCGTACAAGGCGGCATCCTCGCGGATGACGTCGAAACGGCGGCGAAATTACTCGCGCGGGCAAAGGCACTCGCCGAGGAATTTAAGGTCGATTATCTCGAGCTACGCCATGTGAAGCCGCTCGGCAGCGGCCTGACCGGTAAGGTTGGGACTTACGTCAACTTCAAGAAGGAGCTGTCTCTACTTGAAGACGAGAATATGAAAGCCATTCCGCGCAAACAGCGCGCGATGGTTCGGAAGGGGATCGCAGCAGGTCTCCAAAGTCGGGAAGAGCAAGATCTCAGTGCGTTTTTTAATATTTATGCGACGAGCGTGCGCAATCTCGGGACGCCCGTTTTTCCGCGTAGGTACTTCGAAACCCTCTATCATACGTTTCAAAGTCAATGTCGCATTACCACCGTGTACGACCAGGCAAAGCCGGTGGCATCAGTCTTGTCCTTTCTCTACAAGAACACCGTGATGCCGTACTACGGCGGTGGCTTGCCCGTGGCCCGCGATTTAAAAGCTTACGATTTCATGTATTGGGAAGTGATGCGGACGGCCTGCAATCAGGGTTATACCGCATTTGACTATGGTCGCAGTAAAGTCGATTCGGGGTCATATTCGTTCAAAAAGAATTGGGGATTCGAACCGACACCACTTGTCTATGAATACCATTTGGTACGCCAGTCAGCGATGCCGGATCGTAATCCCAACAATCCCAAATACTCGCTCGCCGTCAACGCTTGGAAACGCCTACCGTTGCCGGTGGCAAATTTGCTTGGTGGGCGCATCTCGCCTTTCTTGGCGTGACACATGAACGACTTACTATTCCTCGCTCATCGCATTCCATTCCCCCCGAATAAGGGCGACAAAATACGTTCGTTTCATTTTCTCCAGCATTTGAGTACGCGTTTCCGAGTTCACCTTGGCGCGTTTATTGACGACCCTGCCGATGAACGATACCGCGAACAAGTCGCTGGATATTGCGCGAGCGTGGAACTCATCACGATCAATCCAACTATCCGCAAATTGACTAGCCTTATAGGGTTGCTGCGCGGTGAAGCACTAGGGCTACCCTATTACCGGCATCCGCGCTTGGCACAGTGGGTATCAAACGTATTACAGACCTACAAGCCGCACGGTGCATTGGTATTTTCTTCGACCATGGCGCAATACCTGCTTGGCGCCGGCGCCTCGACGGTACCGACGGTGGTTGATTTCGTTGATGTCGATTCAGAAAAGTGGCGAGCCTATGCCAAGGCAAAGCGGTGGCCGCTCAGTCTCTTGTATTCGCGCGAAGCGCGATACTTACACGAATATGAATGCATGATCGCAAAGCATGCGGCCGCCAGTGTGTTCGTGTCCGCGGATGAAGCGCGGCTTTTTAACTCCTTACTCTCCGCGCCGCTCTCCAATGTTTGCCATGTCGACAACGGCGTCGATCACGAGTACTTCAAACCGAATGAGGAATTTTTAGACCCCTACCCGAAGCGCACGCCGATTTTGGTGTTTACCGGTGCGATGGATTATTGGGCGAATGTTGATGCGGTAACCTGGTTTGGTCAGGACATCTTGCCGCGCGTGCGCAGCAATATCCCGGACGCGCAGTTTTGGATCGTCGGTGCGCGTCCTAGCGCCAAGGTGCGCGCGTTAGCGCGCGCACACGAAATCGTGGTCACCGGCGCCGTGGACGATGTGCGGCCGTACCTGCAGTACGCGCACCTAGTGGTCGCGCCGCTACGCATCGCACGCGGGGTTCAGAACAAAGTACTCGAAGGCATGGCCATGGGAAAACCAGTCATTGGCACGCATGCCGCATTAGAGGGCATTGCTACGGATTCAATGCCGGGACTCATCTGTGTCAGTGAGCCAAGTGAATTTGCATCCGCCTGCGTACGCGCGCTGCAGGTACCTAGCGAGGCCGCCCCTGAAGCCCGCGCGTTTGTGACTTCAGCGTATGACTGGCAACGAAACTTGCAAAACCTCGATAGGCTGCTAGCTGCATAATCTCTATGTCCGTCCCCACTTTCGATGAAATGAAATCGCTTCTCGCAAGTCCAATGACGATGTCGAAATCCGCGTGGATGTTGTGGGTCGCGTTATTTACCGTAGTTGCTGCTTATTGGCCAACTGTAGCTACCATGGTACATGTGTGGGAAACCTCGGATACGTATGCGCATGGTTGGCTAATTCCTCCGATTTCGCTTTATCTCCTTTATCAGATGCGCACCCGATTGGCGCAGGTCCCCATTCGACCGGCGTGGTGGGCGCTTGGCCCTTTATTTTTCGCGGGTAGTGCATGGATGCTCGCCGCGCTTGCCGACATTCAAGTCGTGCAGCAACTGATGTTGATCAGCATGCTTATCGGCGTCGTTCTCTTGGTCATGGGCTGGGATTGGGTCAAAGTGGCGGCGTTTCCGTTGGGCTTTCTCTATCTTGCGGTGCCACTTGGCGACGGACTCACCCCGCATCTTGTCGATTTGACCGCGGACTTTGTCGTGCAAGCCCTACGTGTAACGGGTATCCCAGTCTATCGCGAAGGCAATTTTTTTGTGATCCCGAGTGGTCAGTGGTCGGTGGTTAGCGGATGCAGCGGCATGCGCTATTTAATGGCGACTATCACTGTCGGCACGTTATTCGCGTACTTAAATTACAGATCTATTTGGCGACGGATGGTGTTCATTGTGGTGGCCATCCTAGTCGCGATCCTCGCCAACTGGCTACGCGCCTACGGGATCGTCATGATTGCGCACCTAAGCGACATGAAGCTCGCACTTGGCATTGATCATTACATCTACGGATGGGTGTTTTTTGGAATCGTCATTTTCCTGTTAATGACGGTCGGCATGATTTGGAGTGAAGCCCCGGCCGAGGACACGCGGGCAAATGCGAACGCACGCCTTCCCGTTTCCGTTAATCACATTCGATTGGAAGCATTGCTGTGCGCTTTAGTCATGGTTCATCTCTGGCCTTATGTGGCTCGCGCCGCGAATCAGCCGGTATTACATCCGGACCCGGTGCTGGTATTCGAGTCGTTGCAACTTCCCTCGGGATGGCATAACGCAAGTCTTCCGAAGCTCGAATGGACGCCGCATTACGTCGGCAAACCGACGCTGACCCAGCACGCTTTTGCCGCCAAGGATGCGTTAACGGGCATCTATGTTGCGTGGTACGGTGCGCAGACGCAGGGCGCGGAAGTGGTACATGCCGCGAACGAACTCGTACGCGAGAAGTACGAACCGTGGCGGCTTTTAAGCGTCAACCAGCGAGAGGTGGCTGGAAGATCATCGCAGAAGCTCCGCGAGTCTGTTTTGTTACATCGCGCCAGCGACAGCAAGATCTTGGTCTGGGAGCGCTATTGGATTGGCGACCGTTTTACGACCAGCCATCTATATGCGAAATGGTTAGAGGTCAAAAGTCGGTTGGGTGGACGTGGAAGCCCGGGGGCCGCTGTGCTGTTGTATTCGCCAGTCATCGGCGAAGACACGCTTGATGCCGCGCGTGCGCGGCTTAATACCATACTTGAAAAGCTCGATCCCATAGTGCTCGAAAGTTTCGAGCGGGCAGCGCGCTTAGCGCCTGCCGAAAAAGGTTAAACCATGTGCGGGCTAACCGGAATTTTCGATCCGGCCGGAGGACGTAACTTCGAGCGCGCACTGCTCGCGCGGATGAACCAGACTCAGCATCACCGTGGACCGGATGAAACCGGAATTCATCTCGAACCCGGTATTGGGCTCGCGCATAAACGACTTTCCATCATAGATCTCAAATCCGGTCAGCAACCGTTGTTTAACGAAGATGGTACGGTAGCCGTGGTCTTTAACGGGGAAATTTACAATTTTCAGGAATTAGTGCCTGAGTTGGCGGCTTTAGGACATACGTTTCGAACGCATTCCGATACCGAAGTTATCGTTCATGCCTGGGAAGCTTGGGGCCAGCAATGCGTTACACGATTCCGAGGGATGTTCGCTTTTGCGATTTGGGATCGCGCCAAAAGAACGCTTTTCCTAGCGCGCGATCGCTTAGGTGTCAAACCGCTGTTTTACGCAACGTTAAATGACGGTTCATTCGCATTTGCATCAGAGCTAAAAGCGCTGGTCGCACATCCCGGGTTTGAGCGCGAATTGTCCGAAACTGCGATCGAGGACTATTTTGCCTATGGCTATGTCCCAGAACCGAACACGATATATAAAGCGGCAAAGAAGCTTGGACCTGGCTTTACGCTCACTTGGCGTGCGGGAGAAGCCGAGCAAACACCACGCCGGTATTGGGATGTTTCGTTCGCGGGAGTTGCGTCCATTAGCCAAGCCGACGCCGTCGAGGAGTGCACGCGGAGGCTACGCGAGGCAGTCAAAATCCGTTTGATGGCGGAGGTGCCGTTGGGCGCTTTTTTGTCAGGTGGAGTCGATTCCAGCGCGGTCGTGGCGATGATGGCGGGATTGAGCGAGGCGCCGGTCAATACGTGCTCGATTGGCTTTCGCGAGCGCCAGTTCGATGAGTCTTTTTATGCGGATGCAGTCGCTAATCGTTATCGAACGAATCACCGACGGGAAATTGTCGATGCCGACGATAATGATTTGATCGATCGTTTGGCGACAATGTATGACGAACCCTTTGCGGATTCTTCCGCGATCCCGACCTTTCGGGTGTGCGAACTCGCGCGTAAACACGTCACGGTCGCACTGTCAGGCGATGGCGGAGATGAAAATTTCGCGGGCTACCGACGTTATCGCTGGCACGTTTACGAAGAACGCGTAAGACGCATGGTTCCGGCGGCCGCGCGCGCACCTGTTTTTGGCACGCTTGCGCTCGCGTATCCGAAGGCGGATTGGGCGCCTAAATTCCTGCGCGCCAAATCAACCTTTCAGGCGCTGGCGAAGGATGCGATTGGGGGGTACTTCGAAAGTGTGTCACTTCTCGGGGACACCTTGCGTACACAGCTTTTCACGCCGAAGTTTCGCGCTTCGCTGGGCGGCTATCACGCGGTTAACGTTTTACGCACACATGCCGCCGAGTGCGACAGCGAAGAACCGTTGGCCCGCGTGCAGTATCTGGATCTTAAGACGTACCTTCCCGGCGACATTTTGACGAAGGTGGATCGCGCCAGCATGGCCAACAGTCTGGAGGTACGCGAGCCGTTACTGGATCATCCTTTGACCGAATGGGCCGCGACGCTACCCGCCTCGCTTAAAATTAATGGGCGCGAAGGCAAGTATGTTTTGAAGAAAGCCTGCGAATCCTATCTTCCGGCGGATCTACTGTATCGACCTAAAATGGGGTTTTCGATCCCGCTCGCGGCGTGGTTTCGAGGTCCGCTCAATACGCGCGTCGCTGACGCCCTGAATAGCGCGGAGCTTGCGGATAGTGGGATATTCAACCAATCTTTTTTGCGAAATATGCTAAGAGAACACACGCAAGGCACTCGCGATTTCAGTGTGCCGCTATGGACGACGCTGATGTTTGCGTCTTTTCTGCGGCAGTGCGTGCGTTAGGCAAATCCAGTGAAGATTTTGCACATCTTCGATCACTCGATCCCGCTTCATAGCGGATATACCTTTCGTTCGGCCGCAATTCTGCGTGAGCAGCGTGCGCTTGGTTGGGAGACTTTTCATTTGACGAGTAGCCGCCAGGGAGTTGTTACGGCGCTTGAAGAAACGGTTGATGGGTTAACTTTTGCACGTACACCGGCGCTGGCACCAGTGTTATTGCGTCTGCCTCTGGTGCGTTACGCATTCGATATGGCCGGCCTCAAGAGCCGGTTATTGGAAGTCGCGAGCGCGTTAAAACCAGATGTCCTGCACGCACATTCTCCGGTGCTGAACGCCTGGCCGGCCTTGGCGATTGGTGCGAAATTGGGACTGCCGGTTGTTTACGAGGTGCGAGCCTTTTGGGAGGACGCCGCGGTGGATCATGGGACGACGGCCGAAGGAAGCCCACGATATCGCGCGACGCACGCGTTAGAAACAGCGGCACTACGCCGGGCGGACGCGGTTACCTGTATTTGCGAAGGCCTCCGCCACGATATCGTGAACCGGGGCGTACCTGCGAGCAAAGTCACCGTTATTCCGAACGCCGTCGATCCCGATAAGTTTCTTTACGACCTAACACCCGATCGCGCGCTTAAAGAATCACTCGGCCTCGAACAATGCCGAGTATTGGGGTTCGTTGGGTCCTTCTACGCGTATGAAGGACTCGACTTGTTGCTCGGAGCATTCCCGGAAATCTTGCGCTGTCATCCCGATGTCAGGGTTCTCTTGATTGGTGGTGGACCGGAAGAGGAGAATCTTAAGCAACAAGCGCGCACGCTTGGGATCGCCGCGCAAGTTGTTTTCGCCGGTCGCGTGCCGCACGCCGAGGTTAACCGCTACTACAGCATTATCGATGCATTGGTTTACGCCCGGCATTCCATGCGACTGACTGAACTCGTAACCCCGCTTAAGCCGCTCGAAGCGATGGCGCAGGGGAATCTTTTTGTCGCCTCCGATGTGGGTGGTCACCGCGAACTCGTACGCGATGGTGACACCGGTATTTTGTTTAAAGCGGGTTCGCGACAGGCGTTGGTTGATGCGCTCCACAAGCTGTTAACGACGGCTGACCGATGGCCAGCGCTGCGGCTAGCGGGTCGTCGCTTTGTGGAAGCGGAACGCACCTGGGCCGCATCGGTTGCGCGATATCGCGAGGTCTACGCGCGTGCTCGGCAAGCTTCTCGGGTGAGCGCGTGAGTCTTAGTGTCGCAATCGTGGGTCCACTGCCGCCCCCCGCCGGGGGCATGGCTAATCAAACGCGGCAGTTGGCGGAACTCTTGCGTGGTGAGGGCGTCACTGTGGAAGTAGTGCAAACGCAATCTCCGTACCGTCCGGCCATTGTGGCGCACGTGCCGCTGGTGCGCGCGCTTTTTCGATTGCTACCCTATCTTCTCAAATTATGGCTCACGCTACGTCGCGTTGATGTCGTCCATATCATGGCTAATTCAGGATGGTCATGGCATCTGTTTGCCGCGCCCGCCGTCTGGGTCGCGCGACTTACAGGGCGCGGCGTGGTGCTGAATTATCGAGGTGGCGAGGCAGCTCAATTCTTCGCGCGTGCATTTCCATTGGTGGCGCCGACGCTCGGTCGAGTGGATAAAGTAGTAGTGCCTTCCGATTTTTTACGAAAGATATTTGGCGACTACGGAGTTTCCGCAACGGTTGTTCCCAATATTATCGACTTAGACAAGTTCACGCCGCCCGACGGATTCGAGCAGAATTCTCGCTCATTGATGCTCCTCGTGGCTAGAAACCTTGAGCCTCTCTACGATAACGAATCTGCAATCCATGCGTTTAAATTGGTGCATGATGAAGTACCGAGCGCAACGTTGCGAATTGCGGGTAGCGGCCCCCAGCGAGAGGAGTTGGAAGGTCTTGTAGCTGAACTCGGGCTCATGAATTCAGTGGAATTCGTCGGCGCCATCGATAACAAGGATATGCCCGCGTTAATGCGTTCGGCGGATGTGCTAATTAATCCGAGTCTCGCGGATAATATGCCAATCTCGATACTAGAAGCGTTCGCGAGCGGTCTGCCGGTCGTCAGTACCAACGTGGGCGGCGTGCCATATTTAGTGGAGCACGAACGCACTGGGTTGTTGGTGGAACCAAAGTCGCCCCGCGAAATCGCGAGTTCAGTGCTACGTGTCTACCGCGAGCGCGATTTACGCCAACGATTGATTGAATCGGCGATGCGGGCAGTCGAGCGCTATACCTGGAGTGCGGTATGGCCCAAACTCGCAACCATATACGCCGCAGCGAAAAGGCCGCCCAATGCTGGCTGTGTTCCAGGGAGAGCATAACTAACATGCGGGATATTCTGATCACAGTCATTGTTTTCGGGTCGCTACCCTTTATTTTGCGCCGACCATTCTTCGGATTAATCATGTGGACATGGCTAGGGCTCATGAATCCGCATCGTTTAGCATGGGGGTTTTCGCTTAACTTTCCGTTTGCGTTGATCGTATTTCTGACGACCGCAGCCGCCTATGCGATGTCGCGAGAGCCGAAAAAACTCCCGGTGTCACGCGAGATCGTCGTGCTCGGAATATTCTTGGTTTGGATGTTTTTTACGACAACCCAAGCGTGGTTCCCAACCCTTGCCTGGCCGCAGTGGGACAAAGTGTGGCGTATCCAACTGGGGATTTTGTTGACTTTGATGCTCACCAATAGCCGAGAGCGGATACATCTTATCGTATGGACCGCTTGCGTATCGCTTGGTTTTTACGGCGCAAAGGGCGGCATATGGACAATCATGACAGGTGGCAATAATCGTGTGTATGGCCCGGATGGGACGTTTATCGGTGGCAACAATGAGATTGGTTTGGCGCTCTTGATGACTTTGCCGCTGTTGTGGTACCTGATCATGCACACCAAACCAATTTGGGTGCGCAATGGGGTGTATTTTGTGCTGGCAATGTCGCTGGTTGCGATCATAGGAACACATTCGCGTGGCGCGCTTGTCGGACTCGCGATTATGGGGACGATGTTCATCGCGAAATCACGACGTAAAATCATGCCCATACTGGGCGCCACCGTGTTTATCTTGGTATTGCCGTACGTCGCGCCGGCTGAATGGTTCGAGCGCATGAATACCATGAAAACCTATGAAGAAGATCAGTCCGCGCAGGAGCGTTTTGGAGCCTGGCGAAAAGCCGCTGCGATTGCCAATCAAAGTTGGACCGGGGGTGGGTACGATGTACTTCTGCCGACAAACGGCACGGATGCCCATAGCATCTACTTCGAAATTCTAGGAGAGCAGGGATATATCGGATTGGCGATATTTTTGCTCCTCGGCGCGATGACATGGTTCAAAGGTGGAGAAATCAAAAAACTTACGCGCAATCGCCCGGATCTCTTGTGGGCCCGCGATCTCGCCCTAATGATTCAAACGAGTTTGGTCGGATACGCGACGTCTGGGGCCTTCTTGGGGTTGGGTTATTTCGATTATGTATATTTGTTGATTGCACTTATTGTTGTACTCCACAAAATCGTCTTGGTCGAGCTCGCCAAGTCGGCACCCGAACAAGTTCAGGTCGCGCCCACTGGTCGCCAATCCATGCCAACCTTCGTCCCGCACAATGCAAGAGTTCGCGCTTAAGGTTCGAAAAACTTTGCGTTATCACGCGAGCGCGCTCACCCGTGGCGTGCGCGCCGCACGTTGGCGGTTACAAAAGCGTGCGGCACATCGCCCAATCTTTGTCATTGGCTGTTCGCGCGCTGGGACAACCCTGGTGTACAAGACATTATCGGAGTCTGATGAGATCGGAAGTCTTAACCGTGAAACTCACGACTTTTGGACTGACTTGCATCCGCTCGCGCGCAAAGATTGGCGCACGCATGAATTGGATGAGGCGGATGCGACCGCGACTGTTCGCGAATTTGTCACGCAGTATTTTTACGCGTATACAGGGCGACATCGCTGGATCGACAAGAACAACCAGAATGGCCTCTGTGTTACTTACCTTAACAAACTCTTCCCGGATGCGCATTTCGTGTATATCAAACGCAGCCCCGGTGACAATATCAACTCGCTAATCGAGGGTTGGGCGCGTCCTCATGAGTTCGCGACCTGGTCAGACGCGCTGCCAGTAAATGTGAATATCGAAGGCAACTATCGTAAGTGGTGTTTTTTTCTGGCTGAGGGGTGGCGCGATTATCTTGACCGTTCACTGGCGGATGTTTGCGCCTTTCAGTATCGCGCGCTAAACAACGCCGTGCTGGCTGCCAAGACGTCGATCGACAGTGAGCGTTGGTGCGAGATTTTCTATGAAGATATTCTGCGCGATCCAGTAACGATATTCCGGCAGGTGTTTACGCACTGTAAGTTGCGATTTGACGCCCGGTTAGAAGCACATTGCGGTGGAGTGCTAGAGAAGCCGTATAACGCGTTTTCGGAGATTCGGCTTGATAAATGGCGCAATGGCCCACATGCGGCCGAGGTAGAGCGCGCTCTACCTCAAGTGCAGGAGATCGCCCTGCGAATGGGCTACCACATCCTCTAATGATGGTGCTTGCGATCATTGGTGGATGCGTGCTCACCGTTTGGGCCGCCGTACTTTGGGGGTTCCGCGCGTCGCTCGTTAAACGTTGGAACGAACCCGCATTCTTGCAGCCCATCGTAATATTCGAGAGCGACGATTGGGGTGCCGGACCTCTTGTACAAGCGGAAATATTAGAGGAGTTGAAGGGCCAATTGCAGGCTCACTCTAATCGACATGGCGAGGTTCCGGTGATGACGATAGGGGTGATTCTTGCGGCACCAACCGGTACAAGCCTAAATGAAGCGGAGAAGACCGGGCGTTTAGAGTCGGTAACGTTGGATTCACCTGTACTGGCGGATATTGTGGCCGCCATGCAGGCCGGCGTCGCTACGCGTGTTTTTGACCTGCAACTACACGGCTATGAACATTTTAATCGAAGCGCCTTTCTCGCCGCACTTCGGAAAGACGCGTTTAAGATGGATGCCGATGATTTTCTGTGGACGGAATCACTGCCGAGTCCTTTGCAATCCGCGTGGGTAAATGGCAGCGTGTTGCCTAGCCACTCACTGGATCCCGCGGAGGTCAAGCGACAAGTCGCGCAACAAAAAGCGCTCTGGGAAATCCTTTTCAACTCATCACCGCACGTCGCGGTGCCCACCACCTTCGTGTGGACATCGGAAGTCGAACGCGCGTTGGCGTCGGAAGGTGTGCGCTGGCTAGTCACGCCAGGACGGCGTTACACGGCGCGCGATGCCAATGGTCAACCGGGCGCAATCGACAAAACGATGCTTAACGGCGCCCCCGGTGAAGCAGGATTACGCTACGTCGTGCGCGATGTTTACTTTGAGCCGAGCCTTGGACACACGCCAACCGAGTGCCTCGCCGCGATTGCGCAACGTCATGCACAATTCAGGCCCGCGTTAGTGGAAATCCATCGATTTAATTTCTGCGGGCCGCGTGCGTCGGCGAATGCGTTGCAGATATTAGAAGAACTTCTACGCGCGCTCATCGCGTCCGATCCAACGGTTCGATTTCTATCTACCGCCGCCCTGTGCGAACACATTGAGGCGGAAGCGCCTGAGTGGGTAGCGCGTGGAATGCGTACGCGATTCCGCGCCTGGTTGGCGCGCATCGGCGAAATCCCGCGATTTCGCAAAGTTGCGATTCTGACCGGGCTTTGGTGCCCTTTATGGTTGAGTCGTAAAGCGCTGGCATGACATCCCCGACCTTCTCAGTGATAATCCCAGCGTTCAATTCAAGCACGACGCTGGCACGCGCACTCGACTCGGTGCTGAATCAGGAGTACGCGGCGCTCGAAGTTATCGTGGTCGATGATGCGTCGACAGACGACACAGCGGCGGTTATTTCGCGATACGGCTCTAAGGTTGAATCTATCCGCCAGCCGGTTAATCAAGGCGTCGCCGCAGCCCGTAATCGGGGTGCCGCCGCCGCAACCGGAGAGTGGCTCGCGTTTCTCGATGCGGACGATTACTACTTCCCGTGTCGGCTAGCGCGACACGCCGAATGGATTGTGAGCGACTCTGAGCTTGATTTGCTCACCGGCGACTACGAGTACCGCTCTCCCGAGGGCAATTTACTCGGGACTTCGATGGCGGCACACCCCGCCGGACGCGAACTTCTGGCGCAGCGCGACGGCGTCAGTCGGGTAACCCTGGATATTCGGCTGCTCGAAGAGTTCGTAGCCGAGCACTTCGGCGATACCCATACCTTAAGCATCCCTCGCAAGCGATTCTTGGCGAGCGGAGGTTACCCCACTGGTTTTAAAGTGTGCGAAGACGTGCACTTATTGACCAGATTAGTTGCGACTAGCCGCCGTATCGGCGTCTGTTGTGTCCCACTCGGCGTGTACGTCGTGCACGCGAATAGCGCGACACGACGCAATCCCGTGCAAGCCCAACGCGAAAATGTGCGCACGCTCGAACACTTGTCCAGCATCGCTCCCTCTTTCCCGGCGCCCGTTCGGCGAGGCGTAGCGAGGCGCTTGCGGAGCGGACGCCTGAATTTGGCTTTTGCGTTGCTCAGACAGCGCCAGCGACTGGCGGCGATTCAAGCGGTACTTCCATTATTGCGTGAGCCAAGCGGGCAGGCATTGCGCGATGTCGCAAGCGTCGTGCGGGGGTAGCGTGGACAGCTACTTAGTAATTACCGAGTTGTTTCTGCCGACCAAAGGTGGCACGGCCGTGTGGTTCGACGAAGTGTACCGCCGTATCGGCGATAGTCGCACCCATATACTGACAGCCGATGTGCCTGGCGCCGGCGAGCATGACAAAGACCATCCGAATACCGTGCACCGGCTCAACCTCACCCGCGTCGCATGGCTTCGCCCAGAATCACTCGGCATGTACTTGAATTTGTTTCGCCGTGCACTGCGGCTCGCGGTTACCCGCCGGTTCACGGCGATTCACGCGGGACGCGCATTACCCGAAGGATTTGTCGCGTGGCTGGTTGCACGCTTAACGTTCCATAAGGTAGTGGTATATGCGCATGGCGAGGAGCTGACCACATGGGGAACCGGTGGCAAGTTCAAAGCGATGCGCTTCGTATTGCGCCGTGCGGACGTAGTCATCGCCAATAGCGAATACACCCGCAGCGAATTACTGAAGTTAGACGTCCGTGCGGAACGGATCATACTGATTAACCCGGGAGTAGACACCGAGCGCTTTCGCCCAGGACTGGAATGTAGTGACTTGCGGTTATCGATCGGCCTGCGCGCGGACGATAAACTACTTTTGTCGGTGGGTAGGCTGTCGCGTAGAAAGGGTTTCGACATGGTCATCAAGGCGATGCCGAGGCTGTTGGCGGATGGCCAACCCGTGCATTACGCTTTGATCGGGATCGGCGAAGACTACGAATACTTGGCGCAATTGGCGCGTGACAACGGTGTCGCCGAGCATGTGCATATGCTCGGCCACGTCAGCCCAACTGACTTGCCACGTTGGTACAATGCAGCAGATGTGTTCCTGATGCCGAATCGAGAGATAGACGGTGACACCGAGGGTTTCGGCATGGTGTTTATCGAGGCGGCAGCGTGTGGCCGAGCGACAATCGCGGGGTTGGCCGGGGGTACGGCGGCGGCAGTCATCGACAAAGTGACGGGATTGCGAGTTGAGGGTGGCTCTTTAGAGGCAATCCATGACGCGATTACCTGCATCTTAGATTCGGAAGATCTGAGCGAGCAATTTAGCCGCGCCGGGCTCGCCCGAGCCCGCAGCGAGTTTGCATGGCCACTCATTGCGGAAAAAGTCGCGGACTCGACGCATTCGAAACACCGCATATCTTAGGTGAATCAATTAGGAGTAAGACTATGCCGAGATTATCCGTTTTTATCGTGGTGGCGATAGTCGCCAGTTGGCCCATAACAGAAGTTTCCGCTGTCCAAGATTACGACTCAACGCCTCAAGAAAAGGAAATGTGTCAGCAAAGAGTTTACAGTCGGAAGTTAGCTAACAATCCGGATTGGACTCACATGCATCACTACTGTGATGGTCTGAGATTTTATGATCGCGCCGTTAATACAAGGGAAGATGCTAGCGATTTTCAACATAACATCCAAAATTCCATTGATAACTACGACTACGTGTTAAAGCACACATCTCCTTCCTTCAACATGCGTCCGGAAGTTATGGTTATGAGGGGGCGAACGTTAGAACTCGGCGGTCGGGGACCTGCCGCCGCCGAAATGTATGTTAATGCGCTAAAGATCAATCCTAATTTTGCGATGGCTTACGGAGCGTTAGGGAATTTCTATAAGCGCGCTGGTGACCGAGGTCAGGCGCTAAAAGTTTACACCGAAGGCCTTCGCCGTTCTCCCAAAAATCGATACTTACGTTCACGCTACGAAGCGATGGGCGGCAGTTTAGATTCTCTGGAAGCCAGCGGTAATAAAGATGCTGACCTCAAAGCTGAGCAGCAAGCGCCCACCACACCATCCGTTGATGATAACGATGGGACATAACAATGGAAGCACACTAAATGCCATGTCCTGGAGCTTCGCGTTATCGCAGCAATAACTTGGCGATATCGGATGATCCTCGTCTAATACCCACCTAGATGGGTTAGCGATTCAGCGACTTGACTAAATCGGTAGGAGTCTTTCGGTTGGTGCACGTAACGCCGCCAAGAAAGATACGTCATCTGCGTACCTTACGTTTGTCAGATGAGCGCTCTCGGATTTAACCACGCCCCTTGCGCCAAGTACTAAGGGTCTTATTGTGCAGCCTAAATGCGATGCGTTCGAGTATCGAGAGGGGCTTGCCATTCGTTGCTAATTTATACCCATTAGCGATTAAAGTTTCATGGGCGGCAGCTTCAAAGCGAGCTATTTGGCGCGCACTCATGCTCTCCCTCCACTTATCGGTATTAGTTGCCTGTAGAGGTTGCGATACAAGCGGGGTTTTCCCGGCTTCTTGCGCGCGCTGATAATCTAACAGGCTGTCGCTGTATTCCTCGCAAAGGAACCCGCAGATCTTCTGCAGGGCTATTTTGGGATTTGAAATCAAGTCCTCGTACTTCACCTCAAGATAGCGGAGCGGCCCTAGAATGCGCCCTTGTTCGCGACCGCTATCAACATACTGCACCCAGTATTTTCCGGCCACGTACGCGTTGTAGACACGAAAATCGTCGCGACGCGCAAATAGAGACAAGGCAACATCTCGGCCATCACGGATAAGGTGGATGAACTGTGCGTTCGGATAGAACTGCTGGAGCAATTGCATATGAAATACGTAGTAGGGCGTTTTATCTCCCCAGCGCACCTTGCCCTCTCCTTCGGCGTTTAGTTCAAAAAGCCTGGCGATAATCGTTGGCATCGTGTGGCAGCCGTCGATTTGCAGCTTTTCGGCAAGTGAAGGAATTTCGAAGCGAATCCCGTGTAAATCCGTGTCCAAAAAATTAGCACTTTGCCGATACATGGCCTCCAATACAGCGCGCTTCGCCTGCAGCGTATTGAGATCCCCGAACTGATCAAGATTCCGTAGCAGCGGTACAAAAAAATGAGACTCGCCGGTCGGTAGCGATAAGCTGGGATGCGCTCGTAGCATGTACTGAAGCAGCGTGGTTCCCGAGCGCGGAGCGCCGACGATAAAGACAGGTCTAGCGGAAGCTGACATTTTACTTTGCTCGCTCCAAAGTCTCGGCGAAAGTTGAACGCGCTGGCACGCGCTTGCGTCGCTCGTGCCGCTTCAGGATTTTAACATGTTAGTTTGTGATTGACGGAAGTCGTTTCTAATTCGATTGTGCCAAATGTAGAAAAAAGCAGTTTGGTTTCGCTCAAAGTGATTACGTTATTTAGCTTGGACTATATCGACCAAAAGGCTACAGCTTTTGTGACTTCGTGATCGCGCCGTCCTTCCACCCACGTACCTGGCTAACGTGTCGCTTGATCTAACTGTAGACGACGGCACCTCGGCGCTAGCGCATCGACTGAGACGCGGCTCCTCCATCCATCACAGCAAGGTGGATAGGGTAACCATTTTCACGGAAGCTACAGTAGAGCGATCTCCGTGTCAGGCAGCCTGGGAAACCCACATTTGTCCGGGAATGTCTGTTGACTGACTCCTGACCGCGCTCCGCTAACAACGTTCATAGTTCCGCTCCTCGGGCTTAATCCACGAAGCTAGCTCACGCCAGAGTTCGGCCGCAATCGTCGGATGGGTTCCAATAAGATTGTGTTCACATCTTGGATCATCCTGAACATTAAAAAGCAAAAGCTGATAGTCGATCACCAGCGGCTGATAAACCAGCTTCCAAATTCCACGTCGCAACATGCGGTCTTTGGCTTTTATTAATGAGGGCAGCGCGACTTCGCGCAGAGCGATAGTGCTGGTGTCACTATCCTGAACCTCAAGGCAATCGATTAGTTCAGGGTAATTGAGATGGTTGTCCGGTAACCCAGGCATACGCGTCAGCCAAAAGCCGGTTTCATTAAATGCCGGCAAATCCATCTGAGATTGAGACGCGGCGATAGCACCGGCCAACGAGCAACCGTCGACTGCCGGCGGGGGAACGCCTACGAGATCGAGCAATGTTGGTACTAGATCGACGGAGCGTACGCTCGAGTCGACGCGGTGCGCGAGTGAGCCTGGCATATGGATGATTAAGGGAATGCGCGAGCTAAAGTCGCCTACCGCGGAATTGCCCTGGCCCCAAGTATTGTGCTCAAAGAACTCCATCCCGTGATCGGAATACACCACCACAATGGTGTCGTCCGATAAACCACATGCGTCAAGATGGGCAAGTAACTTTCCTGCATCATCGTCGAACTTGGCAACACACGCATCGTAAAGATCGACGATTTGATCAAGATCGAATTCTTCCTTGGGCGCGCCTTGGCGCCGGATAATTTCTAGTGGATCGGTGAGCTTCGCCATCGCAAACTTGGATTCGCCACGATACGCCGGCGCAGAAAAGCGTTCATACCATGGATATTCTGACGCAAACGGTGGGTGCGTCGTTGAAAAGAACACATTGAGAAGAAAGGGCTGCTTTCGTCCCGCCAGAGATGAGAGTAATCCACGTGCGCGAAGTTGGAGCTGATCGCTTTGTGGCACCCCGCCCAAGTAGTAAAGCTCGGGCAGCAACGCCCAACCGAGTCTGTTGTGGAGAAAGATAGACACAAAAAGGCGCAAATCTTTAGGACCTTGGCGCAAAAGATACTTCAGATTCCATTGGTCTTCTGGTACTTCGACAAAATCGAAGCCCATTGAGAATTTAGACATGTCCGCTCCGCACCAATCAGAAATCGCGGCGGTGTAATATCCCTCGCGCTTAAGTAACTCCGGAAGCGTCGCGACTGATAACCGAGTTTGTCGGTCCGTGACGAAGTTATCGCGAACTCCGTGGGTATGGGGCCATAGACCGGTGAGGAGAGAGAGTAAGCTTGGCGCGGTGCGCGCGCATGGTACGTGGCAATTAGTAAATATCGCGCTTCGTTGCGCGAGGCGGTCTAAGTTTGGCGTAAGCGCGCGGGCATAGCCGAACGCCCCAAGGCGATCGGAACGCAAGGTATCGGAGCCGATCATCAAAATATTGCGGCGCGCAGCTGGCGCAACCGATGCAGGTATTGGTGGTTCAGGCCACCGCGCCGTGCGTACCAAGAGGAGACAAAAGCTCACCATAGCGCCGAGGCTAAGCGCGTCGGACCAACTTTCATTCATCATTAATTTGCACAAAGTAAGACCCGCAAGGGTCAGTAGTCCTGTGCAGGCCCAGCGCATCATGACGCGTAGACGAGTCTCCGTCGCCCATGCCCACAAGCGATGGAGTCGACTGAAGCGGTAGTTCAGGGAAGCTACGATGAGGCCTGGATTGAAGCGCGCGATGTGAGCGAGTTGAAAGAGCGAGCCCGCCGCGACTCCGCTGGCTGCGGCGAGCGCATCCCAGCTACCCGATGTCGTGACGTCGGCGAGAAGCGCGAGCGCATGATACGCCACGATTCCGATAAGGCTTTGTAACAGCATTAAAAGATACGCCCAAACACTAAGGCGTAGAAGTGCAAACAAAGAGTAAGTCCGATAGCGCGCGACAACCTCATCTCTAATGCGTGGGCCAGTTTGCGAAAAGGCTATTATCGAACGCCACAAAAGAAGTCCTGTGCCGCCCGCCGCTACCAGCCAAGCAGGCGTTAGCGCGTTACTCACAAAAGAGCCGCCAGTGACAGAAATCGTGGCACTTATCGCGAGCAACAAGAGTAGCGCATGGAACTCAAGTCCTGCATTGCGCAAGTTATGCGCGCGGGTGTAACGCCGCGCCGAGTCACGCCGTCCCATCAACTCACCCAATGCAGCGGCGGTTCTAACGCAATAAAATCGAGTTTTCGCCCAGGACACGCTAAACACGGTCTGCAACGAGTACTCAAAGAGTTTGCGCCACATATAGAACGGCACCCGCCCGGTTCCGTGAATCCTGCTGGTCGAGCGCGTCCGCTGAAAGCCCTTTCTGATCAGATATCCAAGGCGCAACCGCTCGGTATCAACGTAGTGATGTTGAACAATACTGGGGTCGTAACGACATCTAGCGCCCAAATCCAGCGCGCGAAGCACATATTCGCTGTCTTCTCCGCCCCCCAGATCATGACCATGCGGCCCGAGTTCGGTAGAGAACCGTCCAGTTCGATGGAACACCCCACGGCGAATGACAAGATTGCCGCCGCCCGGAATAGGACCTTCGTCGCGTGTAATTTGTTTCTCAACGTCGCCCTGATCGTATTTAGGTACGGGCAGCGGGTAGATACGATACGGGCCTTCATCGTGTACCCACGCGGGTTCGGTGCCATCCCAGTCCGGCAGGATTTTCCCGCAGAAAAGATCAAATTCCGGGGCCGATCGCGCGGCGTTCACGATGGAAACCAAATAGCTCTCGTCGACACGGTGATCGTCATCGACAAAAGCGGTGAGTTCGGTGTTGATAAGTCCGAGCGCGTGGTTAAGTGCGTGCGACTTGCCTGCTTGAGGTTCGGTTACCCACCTTAAGGAGAGACGGCGTTGGGCAGCAGGCGGTACGGCATCTTCCCGCCGATACGCCTCCAGCATCGCTGCAGTGCCGTCGTTGCACGCATTAGCAACCACCAATATCTCAACAGACGTGTCCGGTCGCCGCGCCGCATTGAGCGAAGCTAGCGTCCGTTCAAGCAACCCAGCACGATTGTGAGTGCAGATTACAATGGTGAGCGCGACGTCTTTAGAGTCAACGACCAAGCAATCCATCCTTAATTAACCTGGTCAGACTAAGGTCCGTAAGCGCGTGTCGCGGAAGCGCGCTTCGTAGCCGGTATGGCAAGCGGTTAAGCAGGGCACGCCGTTGACAGACGCGTTGCACAAAGGCGTACATCGGCGCTTCCGCCAAGGTTGAGAGCACATGCCAGCGGATATCCGGTTGCTCACTTAGCCAACGCATCAAGAAGTCGAATTGTTGCAACGTCATCTGTGAGTTCTGCGCGCCACTTTCGACAAAATCATAATGATGCATGACTCCGATAATCACGCTTTGGCGAGTTCTAAGCGAACGCGCTTCTTCGATCGCGACGCGCAGTTCTAGCATCTGGCAGGTACGTGGCACGAGTGCCAACGGCCCATCGGTAGGACCGTCGAAACCGGCCGATAAATACCTTAAATGATTAGCATGGACCGCATGCAATGTGCCGGCATCATAGCTGTTGAATGGCGGCACAAACCCTGCTATCGGCTTTTTGAGTAACGGTTGCAGGCTCGCTAATCCAGACGCAATCCACTCGGCTTGTTGAGCCGCCGAGGCACCGCAAAACTCCGTGGGCGTTACGCCGGACTGCTTCTGATGGCTATAGCCGTGCAGTGCGATTTCGATGGTTCCGTCAGCCTCGGCCTGCGCAATGTGCAAGACGCGTTTGGCATCGAAACCAATGAAGGATCCGTTGCGCATTTTAAATGGGATAACCGCCACGGTAGCGCGTGCACGATGGCGCGCCAGCGAAGAAAATATTGCTTGCTCCAACGCGATATCGCTCTCGACAGACGGATCATCGAATCGCAGGGCGACGTGAATCACGATTCTCGGTTCCATCCGATGATATAGCCAACAAAATAGGCCGCGTTCATCTCTAATCGCAGCGAGCGATTGGCTCCTTCACGTAACCTTTTGTTGAGCGCGCGCCATAGCGCGCGGAACAACTGTGGCCACAAATAACGGGGCGGTATTTTTGATTCAGCGCCACGCTTGCGTCCGCCCTCCGTACGTCCTTGTCGAAAATGCAAATCCAAAAAGTAACGGCGATTCAATTTGGGCGTTTGGATACGGTGATGGATGATCGCGTTTGGCACCCACCACACACGGCAGCCCGCCGCGAGCAAACGTCGATAAATTTCCGTGTCTTCACCGCCGATGTTGGCGGCGCCCATCCGACCGAGACGAACATCGAAACGGCCGATCTTGGCAAAGACATCGCGACGAAATCCAAAATTTCCCCCAAAAATCGGAGTCTGCGGTTCGCGCAACTGTCGCGCCAGACCATGGTCAAGCTTACCAAGGAAACCCAACAGTTCGTCTTGTAGCCAAGGCGGCCGTACGCCGTCCTCAAAAAAGACTTCGATTCGACCGCCGAGTGCATCCGGGCGGTGCGCTTCAATGGCGGCTGCGTATTCAATTAACCAGTTGGGATCGGGGGTTTCGTCGTCGTCCATGAACAAAATGTACTCGCCGCGCGCTTCGTCGAGCGCCCGATTGCGCGCGTTTGACAATCCCAGCTTCATTTCGCGCTCGATGCGTAGCGAAACATTGGCGTGGCACCAATCCACATTTGAGAGAAACGTGGGTGTGTCGTCTTTGCTGGCGTTGTCAATTACGAGCATCTCCCAACCACATGGCGGCATTTTCAGCTCGGCCAATGCGGCAAACGTACGAACTAACCGATCCGCGTGATTATGCGTGCACATGGCGACGGTTAAGAGAAGTGTTTTTTCCATTAGGCAGGCGGCGAGCGTAGCTGAGTGTTCACTGTAGGCCGAGGCGCGCGCGAACGCGCGATATTTGATAACGCAACCCGTTAGCCAGGGAGCCGTCGTTGGTGCCCAGGCGCATTTTGCGTGCGAGTTGGGTTGCGGTATCGGTGCCGAACACGTCGAGCCGCCGGAGCCGATAGCGATCCACGTCTGGGCGATTAAATCCGGGCTGCACCGAAAATGCCGCGCGATAGCCGGCATCGCGCGTAAAGTCTATGACGCGCGCGTCCAGATGTCCGTAAGGGTAGGCCAAGTAATCCACAGGCTTCCCCAATAAGCTCGCCAGCTCCAGTCGAGAGTCTTGTAGTTCTCGGCGTAGCTCCGCGTCATCCAGCGTCGGCAAGTCAGCGTGAGAGCGTGTATGCGATTGAAAATCGAATCCACATGCCGCGAGCTCGTTTATTTGCGAGGCGTCAAGTAGCGGATAAGTCGCCCCGCTCGGATTATGACGCGCACCCCATAAGTCGGTTTGGCCTGTTAGCGCGCTCACCAAAAACACCGCGGCGGGCCAGCGAAGCTGGGTCAATACCTCAGCCGCATGGGTATGAATACCGAGAAACCCGTCGTCAAAGGTGAGTAGAAAGGGTCGCTCGGGAAGCGGAGCGCGGGCCTCTAGCCAGTCAAAAAAATGGGTCAGAGAGATAGCGCGCCATCCATCTCGCGCCAGCCGTTGCATGTGTCGCCGGAAGCGCTCTGGGCTTACGCAGTACTTTTGCTCCCAGGCGTTATGTGCGTCACCGACTCGGTGATACATCAAAATGGGGACGCGCATCTCAATTCCAGATTCTCAATTGTTAAAACTGGTCTAGGAAAATACATTGCGGCGGCTTCGCAATCAGCTTTAGCGCTGAATCGCCGCTACCCGAGGGGAGGTGCCGAGCATCCGCGCATTTTTACAGGTATTGCCGATAACACGTGTGGCTTTGGCCACAACATTAGCCTAAATAAGGGGGCCTGATTCAAGTGGCTTGCTGCGATGTTGCTAACGAATCGGCAACTTCGGCGCCAATTTAATGGAATCTTCAGTCGAGTGGGTTATCCTGCCCTCCGATATGTCAGTGACTAACTGTACGACGCTCGTGACCATTCCCCTAGTTAGCATCCTAACGCCGGTGTATAACGGCCGAGACTACATCGCGTACGCCATCGAATCGGCCCTGACTCAAACCTACCCTAATCTTGAAATCCTAGTCGTCAACGATGGTTCGATCGACGACAGCGCGCAGGTCATCAGTCGATACTTGAGCGACCCAAGAGTTAAATATTTCGAGCAACCCAATCGTGGGGTCGCAGCGGCTCGTAATACTGCTCTGGCGCATGCTACGGGTGAGTACGTTGGGTTTCTGGATCAAGATGATGCCTGGCTACCCGAAAAACTCGCAATTCAAGTCGCGTATATGGAATCGCATCCAGAAATCGCAATGGTGCATAGCCGTCAAAATTACGTTGATCAAAATCGCGCGAAGCTGGCATCGGAATTCATAAACGTGGAAGGAATTGAAGGGCATTGCTTTACCACGCTATTTAACAAAAATCGAATCGCTGTCTTAACCGTACTTGCCCGCCGCAAGGCGATCGTTGCTGCAGGCGGATTCAACCCATTGGCTGCACGCGCGGATGATTATGAGCTGTGGCTACGCATCGCGCTTAGGGAACGCGTAGGTTTTATCGATCAGGTGCTCGCGACCTATTGCGTGCACTTAGAGAACGCCAGTCACGATGCGTTCAAGATGTCGTTGGCTGAACTATCAGCGATCGATTCCGTATTAAAAACGATCCCCGAGGTTCACAGCACCGTGAAGTCGAGCGTCATCCGCGCGAGGCTATTCACGTTACACTGGCAACTTGGCAATTGGTACATGTGGAAGTTTGCCGATTTTGCGAATGCTCGGCGACACTTCGAGTTGGCGTGTAAGGCACGTCCATGGGCATTGGCGGCGTGGGGGCGGCGCTTTTGGTGTTGCCTAGACCCTGCGCAACGTCGCGCCCTCGCATGGTGGAAAGTTCGTCTGCGGCTAGGTGCCCGTGACTAAGAGACGGCTGTATGGTGCCGGAAAAATATGGTCGTCGGGGAAACCGATAGTTCGACTGTACGTCTGAGCATATAACCCTTTTACGAGCGCGAAGGCAATTAATGGGGATACCAACAGGTTTCACGTAAAGTGAAAGTCAAACGCGGCCGCTATCGATTAAATTGATCGCGCTGACAAGGTCACTAAGAAAAATGCAGACTGCTAGATCGGGTCGAGGCGCCGATCTGGCACGCGAGTGCAGCTGAGACGTTATGCAACACAAAATCTTAATTATCGCTAGCCGTTCTGATATTGCCGGCGGTGAGAACTATCTGCTTTCCGTGCTACGCCATATCGATCGTTCGCGCTACCGACCTGTTGTGTGGGTGCCCGGGCAAGGTACATTCGCGACCGCGCTCGAAAAAATGGGCATTGAATTCTTGATTGAAGAGGTCAACCACAACTGGCTAAAACCACCGTTACCCTGGTACACCTTTCTTTCTGGTTTGCGCCCTCGAGTCCAGCGGCTGGTTAAGTACATTCAGGAACACCAAATTGAACTGGTTCACACCAACTCCAACAAGATATTAGAAGGCGCTTTGGCCGCTCGACTCGCTGGTGTGCACCATTTATATGCCGCGCATATCGATTTCCAACCTAATTTACCGATCTTCGAACGTGTTCCATTGCAGCAAGCATCTTTCGCGCAATTGATGGCGGATTTATCCAGTGGCATTCTTGCGGTATCGGCGCATGTACGCGATTCGCTGTGTCCTCCCATTTCCAGAGAGCGTGTGGTAGTCGTCAACAACGGTCTTGAAATGGAGCGGTATGATGCAGCTGTGGCCGCACCCAAGGGCAGAATCAGGGAATCCTTAAATCTTACGTCCGAACATATCGTAGTGGTGGCGGCGGGCCGAGTCACCGCGGATAAGGGGTTCGATTTGTTAATTTCGGCGGCCGCCAAGATTTCGATTAAATATCCGCACGCGGTTTTTCTGGTATGCGGGCCGGCAGAATCACCTACGTATCTGACCGAGCTCAACCAACGATTAGCATTACAGGGAATGCAGTCAAGTTTTCGATTCTTGGGGGCTCGTCACGACCTGCCCGAACTGATGGCGGAGTGCGATTTGTTCGTGCTGTCCTCGCGTCGCGAGGGTCATCCCTACGTGCTTCTTGAGGCGATGGCCTGCGGGCTGCCGGCTGTTGCAACACTATGTGGCGGAGTCGCGGAAACCGTGGAGGTGGGTGAAACCGGATTTACCGTGCCGATAGGCGATGTTGACGCGCTGGAATGCGCGCTTACACGAGTAATCGCCGATAAACAATTACGTAATGCGATGGGGCGAAACGCGGCGGAACGCGTGCGCTCAAAATTCGACGCACGGTCTACTGCGCAAGGACTTTTCGCGGAGTACGAGAGGATTTTTGCACTCCCTGCGCTTACTGCTGGTGCGTACGGCGTTGATCTGATGCTCCAGGCGGCCACTGAAATTTCGGAATTGGGTACACGTCTCACGCTGCTTGAGGCTCGAAGTAAAAAAGCTGAGCGCCTTGCCGGGATAATATTCGAAAATCCCGTTGTGAAGTGGTGGCGACGATGGCGCGCAACGGCGGATACCTAAGCAATAAATACTCGGTTTCTTGAGTCCGATATTCCGAGAGCCGCCAGAATATCCATGAAGCGCTACGCAATAGATACGTTCTTTACCGCGCCATCAACTCTGGTTATGAATAGCGCACGACGCGGTGTTTCGAGCGCGGGGGACATCTCTTGGATCACCGATACCTTCAGAGATTCGCGATGTGCGTTTATACGATCGTATTCGGCTGCAGAAATATCGCTGTCCGGCCCTCATCGGCTAAAGCGCTGCGCGTCGGGCGGTTGGTTGATTCAACCCATTCAATCACCAGCCCCTATCTATTGGCTACCGTGTTTGCCCGCAACTCGGCATGTAGACGAATACCAAAGACATCTCGCGGAGAGGTCTGCCGAGATACTGGCGTTCGAAGCAGATGCAGACGGACTTCGGATTTCATTGGCGCCTCCCGAGAACGGATGGTGTATCGAAGTTGTGATTTGGCGAATAGAGGATGCGCTGCTGTCTCGGGAGCTTGAGAAATTGAGCCACATAGAGACGCAGGGATATTTTTTGCTTGGGTCGCACGGCCGGTATGGGAAGCCGGCGGATTTATATGCGCGCATCATGAACGGAGTCGTGTACGATCCGCGCTTCACCTGGCCGCGCAAGCGACGGATCTGCTCGGAGAATGAAGCTCACGCCTTGTATCTAGTGTTCGCGGGATTAGCGCGCGCTACCGGCAAACGTATTTACGCAATATTTCAAGCGCAGTTGTTGTTGGCCGTTCTTGCGCGACAAGGTACCGACGGTGGTTACCGCCATGGTGAATGGACGCACGAAATGGAGGCGCATTTTCGCCTTAATGCGAGCGCCATGCATCTTATGCTGGATGCATTCTCGGAAGCGCCCGATCCCGTTGTAGTGGAGGCTTTACATCGGCTTGCAAAGTTTTTGGCCCAGCACGTTGATCCGTTGACTGAAGGCGTCTGGTTCTTACACGATGAGCTTGAGTGCTCGGATCACACAATGCAAGGTGCGCCTTTCCCTTGGAAGGCGAGCAGGGCATTGGGAAAATCTACAAGCAACATGCTTGTCCTTAATACTCACCTTGACACCAGCATTGCGTTGGACCGGTATGGATCGATGCTCGGAAGAACGGACTATGCCCAATTGGTCGAAGCGGCGAACTTGGCAACTCAGCGGGTACTGGGTGCGCGACCGGCCGAGCGGTTCTATCGATGGGTCTTTTCTGCTCTCACTTTAACCCAGCTGCCAACGCCCATTGCTTCTCAATTGCCATGGTGGAAGCGAGCTTGGAAACGGCTAGGCTGGCGCTATCTGGGGCCGCAACTCTACCGAGCCAAAGCGCGCCACATGCGATTGGTTATGCCCGGGGGGTACATTGACCGAGCAGGTCCGCTGCAAGGATTCGCGTTTCATTATTTGACCGTGAACTTGATGGACTTAGTGCGACATCGCGCGAGGTTCAATTTGCCTATAACGACAGAAGTCATTCGCAATGGTCAAGAATTTATCGTGCGCACCCAAGCATGTGAAAGATGGGCCGAATTTCGATACGAACGCTACGCGATTGGCTTTTGGGCCGAATGTTTGGTACTGCTATGTCATCAAGATGATTCTAATGAAACGCGCAATTTATTGGCCGAAGCGCTAGTGCTTCTAGAGCGTCTTAAAATGGGACTTCCGCCGTCAGCTTTGGGTGCCAACGCAGAAGCGGTCGCACCCAGTAACCAGTTTTCTATGCAATTTGAGTTGCCCTCGTCTGTGCGGGTTGCGAATCTATCTCGCGGTAATACCATCGAGTTGTTACTCGTGAATGTTGGCGACGCAAGTGTTCGCATCGAAAATGTGCCAGCAGACTTCGTGAGCCTCAATGGAGACGGTATGCGAGTGAGCGAACCTTGTACGCTTCAGACTCGAGCATGGATATTGTGGAGGAAAGAGCGTTGAAGATCGGTCTTGTCACGCCATTTTTTCCGCCCGCGATAGGCGGCGCCACGATCTATTGCTTTGAACTTGCAAGGGCACTTGGAAACTTGGGACATGAAGTCCATGTGTTTGCGAAGCAAGGCGCAAAAGAGGATGCGAGTTACGTATTGCATCCCGTGCTGACAGGCCAGCTTTCCGCCGACTTAAACGCGTTAGACAGTTTTGAGATGGATGTTTGGCACGCGTTATTTTTCTACTACGCGCCACTTGCAATGCGTAAACACAAGGTTGTCGTTACTGGTCATGGGGACGATTGCTTCGGGTATCGTTTTCGCTTTCCGCTACCCGGGAGGGAATCACTTGAGAAGCGCGTACTATGGCGCCTTCCGACGACACTAAGGAGTGTTGTTGCGGGTGCGCTGGCGGCGTGCGAACGCAAAATGAATGATTGGCTATTTTGGATATCCGCGCGACGCACCCATAAAATCATCGCCGTGAGTAGCTTCACGGCGCAGCGGCTCGCCGCGCGCTTCCCAATGATTCGTTCCCGAATAACGGTTGTCCCGCCAGGGGTCGGAAGCGCTTTCTTCAATAATTCTGGCGCGAAGCGCCGGCATAGTCTTTTAACCGTCACGCGAATTGATGAAAACGACAGGATAAAAAACCTCCACGGCGTAATCGAAGCGCTTAGTAGTTTGAAAGATCGTTATGAATTCGACTACACCATTGTCGGCGGTGCGGTGTATGGGGGCTATCGAGAGGAACTCTTGCAGCTAATTGACCGCATGGGTTTGCAGCAGCGAGTGCGAATACTCGGGCGACAGACGGATCAAGCGCTACTGCAGCTATACGCACAGAGCGGATTGTTTATCTTGGTGTCTTATGCGCAACCGGAGAACTTTGAAGGATTTGGAATAGTGTTTTTAGAGGCGAATGCATCAGGTGTGCCGGTGTTAACTTCTCGTGACGGGGGCATGGTTGATTACGTGGTTCAAGGCCGAAACGGGTTTTATGTGGAAAATACGACATCGGAAGGAATCCGCGACGCACTGACGCGATATTTTGACGGGGAGATAAGTTTTGACGAGACCTCAGTCCGAGAGGCACCACGGGATTATGCATGGGACAAGATCGCGGAACGTATTGTCGCGATTTATAGCTAACGTGATGTTAGTCTTGGTTTCACACGGCTATGCCATGTATTAGCTTGGGGGCAGGCGTGCACCTTGGAAGATGTTTGCCGAGATACAGCTATCATGCCAATGCTTGGCGTAAGGTTGTTTGATGTGACCGATTGTTCTACAAGCCCGGAATCCAGTTCCTCGATTACGGTCATCATGCCCTGTTACAACTCCGCAGTGTTCGTGCGGGAAGCGGTAGACAGCGTGTGCACGCAGACTTTTGCGACCGTTGATCTGATTGCGATTGATGATGGGTCCACTGATCGTACACTTGAGATTCTAGCCAGTGCGGCAAAAGACTATCCGGGTAGGGTCACTGTCATTAAGCAGGAACATTCTGGGCCTTATCCGGCGCGCAACTTGGGGATAGCACAGGCGACTGGCGAATTCCTCGCATTTTTAGACGCCGACGATTACTGGGACCCTACCTGTCTGAAAAAGCTGATGGATGCATTGTGCACGGCGTCCGCAGACGTTGCATATTGCGGTTGGAAAAACGTCGGAGAAGGAGCTCCCGGCGATGCACCATACATTCCTGCAGATTATCTACAGATGGATACCGTGGCGGAATTTCTTCGGGCTTGCCCATGGCCGATTCACGCCGCGTTAGTTAGGCGTACAGCATTGGAAGCTGTTGGTGGATTTTCCACTCGACGGTTCTCAGCTATGGATTATGACTTATGGGTTAGGTTATATGCGCACACGCAGCGACTCGTGCGTGTGCCGGAAGTGTTAGCGTATTATCGGTGGCACAATATGGGTCAAATATCACGCTCGCGTTGGCGTCAAATACTTGATGCCGTGCAAGTCAGGATCGACTTCGTTGCGCAACACCCGCGGTTAGTGTCTCATCTGTTGCCGGAGCAAAAAAAAGCACTGACTTGGGGGGTGATTCTTCGAGAAGCGTATCGCGCGTTCTATAGCGGCGACTTCGATACGGCGCAAAAGTTATTTCGCGCAGCGGCTGTGCACGGCGTATGTTCGATCAAAGATCTGAAATACGTTGGCGCGGCTTTGTTACCCGGTCGCGTATTTCGTGCGCTTGCGGGGCGCGGGCGCTCATCTAGTTCTGCCTAGACGCGTGCGGTGCCTGGTGAAGCGATGAACCGAAAAAAAAAGCGGACTCTATTCGCAATTACAGTTTGAGTCGCATTAATTGGGACAAGCGGTTCCATATTCTACGCACGATGTTTTGTGACGTATTGTGAACCGTGGCCGTTTGAGTTCGAGGCTTAGGTGGCGCTCGTAAGCCTTCAATGAAATTCGAAACGTGTCGCCTAGCCGCGTCTATTCCGTAGTGAGTTTCGATAAAATCGCGCCCGCGCCAGCCGATCGTCGAGCGCTCGGCTTTGTCGCGAAGTAGGGTATCGATAGCATGCGCGAAATCCGCTGCATCATCTGCGACTAACAGATGTTGACGCGGCGTGACGCCGAAGCCTTGGGCGCCGATCGTGGTGGTTACAACTGGAATGCCTGCCGCGAGGGCTTCCCCGACCTTGCCTTTCAAGCCAGCACCGAATCGCAAAGGCGCAATCGAGACCCACGCGGTACGAAGATAAGTCGACAAATCGGCAACATGGCCAAGGATCGATATGCCCTCGTTGCCTTCTAAGGAAGCCACTTCCGGCGGCGGCCAGCTACCTACTACCGAAAGTGATAAAGTTGGGTGTGCGTGCCGCAATCGCGGCCAAATGTCGGAGCAAAACCACCTTAAAGCATCAAGATTCGGCTCGTGTGTAAATGTGCCTACAAAGAGAAGTGAAGGCTGCGGAGATTCCTGTCGTTGAAAAGTCGGTGGCAGGTGAATATTCGGAATAACGGAAATGTGTACCTGCGGTAGTTCACGTCGAAGTATGTCGGCTTCATCATCGCTTACGGCGATCACTAGGTCCGCGGCGGCATAAGTTGCCAATTCACGTCGCATGACCCGCTTAGCGTTTGCGAACTCAGCTTCGTCGCCACTTAGCCGTGCCTTACTCAGCAACCTAGCGTGCACGATATCCACGCTATCGATCACCACGCGTGCTTGCGGCTGCAGGCGTCGGACATTTGGAACACGCGATTCGGCGGGATAAAAATACTTGAAGAAAACGACGTCATAAACAGTTGAGCCAAGTGCCGACTCGAAATCCGGATGCACAACAACGGTGACACCAATTGCACGTATCCCACTTGCGTAACGACTGATTTCAGCTTCGCCGAGCTGGTGTATTGCTTTCTCTAATGCAAATGCGTAGTAATCGACTTGATGGCCGTCTTCAACTAGTAGTTTTAAGATGGCCATCATGCGCACGTCAGCCGATGCGCGATCAAACATCGGGTACTGCGCGTCAATGATTAAGAAATGCATATCTCAATCGCGCAACGTGCTTGCCGGTGAGATTTCAGTAACCGACGGCGCCACGGTAAATAAGCGGGTGTGGGAATTGGGGCATACATCGTAGTGCGCTTTGATTCTATCGTGTCACGGTGCGCGGCATGATGATCCGTAAACTCCAAACAGCGCTATAGCAATTCACGTAGCGCCGTATCAAACCGCAACGCAAGGTTTGCGCGTGAGTAACGCTTCACTACATTTTGTAATGGGCCATCTAACGCCCTCCCCGAAAGCCATTCACGATAGCGATCCCTCAGGTAATCGGTTGCCGCCTGTGGAGTGTTGTGAGGTACGGCGCGTCCCGCTTTGGCTGTCGTGATTAGCTCCGCAACGACACCATCCGGACGCGTGATCGCAAGGATAGGCGGCCCGGTGCGCAGCATTTCAAATATTTTTCCGCTGAACACGTGCCGGCTAAAATGCGGCGGCTGGGAGAAAAGCTGAACATGAGATTTTGCGCGCAGCGCGATAGCTTCACGATGCGTCAAATATCCATGATCGAAGAAATTAAATGCCGAAGTCTTTGTCGTTTTGAAGAAGTGGGTGCTCCCACCCGCGTAGTCAAATCGTACACGCTCGAGTTCGCAAGGTGACTGCTCACCCCATAGTCGAAAAGGCGCGATTAGCGCATCGAAAGCTTCCTGATCGTAAATCGAGCCAACATAAGACACGGTAAAGAAGTCATCGCGAGGCGACGAGTCTACGCCGATGAAATCCTCATCGTCGTAGCCGTTTGAGATGCAGGCTAATTTCGAGCGCACGTCTGGGGAAACGTCGACCAAGTAGTCGTCTATGAAACGATCGTCCTCTAGAGTCAATATAACCTTAGCGCAGCATACGAGAAGTTTGCGTTCCATATATTCGGTCAAGCGCTGCGACAAACGGTTGTGCAGGGTCCAAGCGATGTCAATTTTGCTCCATGGATCGCGAAAATCAGCGACCAATGGGCACTGAATGGCGTGCGCGCTTAGCGCCGCGGCCAACAGATTCGAATACGGTGGGACAGTGCCAAGCACAATGGAAAAGTCTCTCGTCTTAGCAACCTGAAAAGCAGTCGAAGCCGCTAGCATTGCCCAGCGAAAATGGTCATCGGGCACAAACCATCCGCGCGTTATGAATTTCGAGCGTCGTAGTTGTCGCGCAATCCGGATAACCTCAACGCCCTCGGGTTGTAGCTCCGCGGCGATATCTAGTTCTGAGGCGTCTGGGGCGGTTGTAATCATGGTGATGTGCCAACCTTCCCGCCTTAGGTATTTCAAAAATTTGTTTATTCTCTGTGTTCCGAAATTGCTACGATAGGGTGGCGAAAAGTAGCTCACAAGCAAAAGGGACGGGGTTTGAAGGGTGCCTCGAGACTTGCTGACCGCCGTCCGCGGAAGAGTGCAAACGAGAACTAGCAACTTACATTGGTCGTAAAGATCCCTTGCTAGTCGATACGGCTCGCACACGATATCCCTTAGAACGAGAACATATTTGCGTATCGCGTGGATGAAATACTCTCGAGCTCGCCAATAGCTTTGTTTCAAGCTGAGGGTGCCGTCGCGAGCGGCGGATCTGAATGGCATGGGTGCTTAGGCGCCTTGCGGTTGCGATGCGGCGGACTCGTTAAGCAACAATCGTCCACTGCGCCCGTTTGAATATCATGCCGTGCTCTTTCGCGTCCTGTGGAACTCGACATCCTAATTCAAGTGGATTAGCGGGGGCCGCCACGGTGAACGCGTGTTCTACTCGGTGCTTAGCGAGCAAATCCTGTTGGTGCTCGTCATACACTTGAAGGTCCATCTCGAAATCGTTTGGCAGCAACGGAAGTTCACCAATCTCACAGCGAAGCGTTCCCGAGCCTTCAAGGGTGCCGAACTTATGCGCGAGCACTCCAGTATTACTTGAATAAACCCGAATCCCGTTAACGCGCAAGATCAGGATAAAAGTTGGATTGACGAGTTTTTTGGTTGCTACATACTCGATGTCGAAAATCAGCGGATTACTTGCCAATGTTTCGGTTAGTGCCGCGCCGCGTGCGTTCACCAAATTCACGCTTCGGATCGTCAACGCGGAGCTCAGGGTGGTCTCGGCCGCGGTCGGTGAACTGCGATTATTGGATAGTTTGAAATATTCCTCGGCCACGCGATCAACCGGTCCATCCGAGATCAGGACGCCCTTGTGAAGCAGGATTGCTCGCTCACATACGGACTGAACCTGCGACATCGAATGAGATACCAGCAAGATAGTTCGCCCTGCATTTTTCATTTCCGTGATCTTTTCAAAGCACTTCCGTTGAAAACTCAGATCACCAACTGCGAGTATTTCGTCAATTAGCATTACGTCTGGTTGATTATGGATGGCGATCGCAAAGCCAAGGCGAACATACATGCCGGATGAATAGTGCTTTACCGGAGTGTCAATAAACTGTTCGATTTCGGCAAAATCGACGATTGAATCAAATTTGGATTTGATTTCGGCTTTCTTCATGCCAAGGATCGAACCGTTAAGGAAAACGTTCTCGCGACCGGATAGTTCAGGATGAAAACCTGCCCCTACCTCGATCAGCGCACCCAATCTTCCATTGATCGCAACGCGGCCGCTTGTCGGTTGAATTACGTTGGACAAAATCTTAAGAGAAGTGCTCTTGCCCGATCCGTTAGGACCGATAATACCGACGGTTTCTCCGGGTTGGATGGCGAAGGAAACGTTATTCAGCGCCCAAAAATCTTCTGTTTGCGGACGAGCGGAGTCGCCTGATGATTTGGCTCCGAAAAACGTCAGTCGCTCCGAGATACGCTCTTTTAGACTCGTGGTGCGGAAGTGGTTTAGTTGGTAGCGCTTCGATACACCATCAAATTCGACCGCCGGTAGACTCATGGCCGGTTGCCTCGCGATTACGCCACATCCGCGATGCGGAGTTCGATACGTTTAAAAAACAAATATCCGAAAAGCAAGGTTAGTGCAGCGATTACTGCCGACGCGCCGAGTGAGCCGAAATCTGGAGGCACATGTCGGAGCATTACATCGCGATACGCTTCCACGATACCGATCATGGGGTTAAGGACGAACAAGTAATGAAAACGTTCGGGAATCAGGCTTGTTGGATACATAATCGGCGTTAAATACATCCAAAGCTGCAAAATGAAAGGGACCATCTGTCCGACGTCGCGAAAAATCGCGTTTAACGGTGCGAGAAAAAGCATAAGTCCCAGTACGAACGTCGCTTGAATAACGAAGATGGGAAGCGCGAAAAACCAAGTGAGTGTCGGATAGTGACCGTAATAAACCATTAATGCGCAGTACACCAATGAGGCAAAGGCCAAATCAATTATTGCGGCGAACAAACCGGCAAGTACGATGCATTCACGCGGAAAATAAATTTTGGTGATTAAGCTACGTTGATTGACCAGGCAGTTGACACCACGCGTAAGCGCCCCCGAGAAAAATAGCCATGGAAGCAGGGCGCAGAATAAGTACAACGGGTAAGGGTAACCTTCACTCGGAACACGGGCGAAATAAGAAAAAACCAGCGTCATTATCAAGAGCTGCATAAAGGGCTGAATGACCGCCCAAGCGACGCCAAGCGTGGCTTGCTTATACTTGCTTAAAACTTCCCTCGCCGTGAAGTTCGCTATGAGTTCACGGTGGTCCCAAAGTTCTCTAAGTCTTTTATTCATGCGTGTTGTGGTCAAAGTACTTAGGTGAGTGGAGGACGGAGTCAACTCTTGAAGATTTGTTTGGGCGGCGAGTCGAGGATGCATTGTGCAACAATCTTATGAAACGTCGTGTAGTCTACCGCGTACTAGAATAGTGTGGCGCGCGGTGTATTCGAACTGCGACTGCCTCCGCAACCTTAGCGACGGCCTCGTAAACTAGTGCTAACAGCGGTCAATCGCCGAAAATCTTGAATAGTGCGGGCCTCGCCGCGGGTTTAACCCACTTCCGCCCGATGTGTCGTGAGCCACAACCCCAACGCCATCAATATCCAAATCAACATGCCAAAGTACGCGGGATGCATTTGTAAGGTTCCACTTAGGAACTTATGGCGGAAGCTAGACTGGATTAGACCGGCCTTTTCCAGTGTCCGCAGGTGTTCGCTCGCGAACTCTTTGAGACTGGCGTTTTCGTTCAACCAGACCCCAAATGGCATGCCGAAGCCTTGTTTGCTTTTGGTTAACGTCGATTGCGGGAGGAAGTGAGCGAAAGCCGTACGGAAGAGTGGCCTTAGCTCGCGTGCGGTGACTTTAGCCGATGCAGGCAGATGCGCCGCAAATTCAAACACTCCCTCGTCCAACATTGGATAGTGGACCTCAAGCCCTGCCAACGCGGACATCCGCGAGACTTTGGGTAAATCGTTGTCCGCGAGCGTCAAGCGCCAATCGAGCCGCAACAGCTGATTGATCATGCTGATATCGGGTTGGGCGACGTACATCTCCCGAAGACGGGCAAGCGGATGCGCAAGGTCCAGCGAATGTGCGAATTCAGGCGTCAGGAAGTCTTGCGGGGGAATGTGGTTTAGCAAATTGTATGTCATCAAGCGGTCCGGTAACGGCACTGCGGCCTGGCGAATATAGCTGGCTGCTTTGCCAATCAGCCCTCGGCGCGCCCAGGTTGGCAACCCATTTGCCGCCGGTTCGGCTAAGCCGCGGCGAATTAGCGCGGGCATCCGGCGATAGTAGTCGAACAGAATTTGCGTGGCGTAGCGCGAATTACCTCCAAAGAGTTCGTCCCCGCCATCGCCCGCCATGATGCTTTGAAATCCATGTTGCGCGGCCAAGCGTGCACAAAAATATGTGGGTACGGTAGAGGCGTTGCCTAGCGGCGCATCGAGCGCGCCGATGATCGCGGGTAATGAGTCGATGATATCTTGTGGCGTGACGTAATAGTGTGCGTGTTTGACTTTGAAATGCTCGGCGACAGAGCGCGCGAATTCCATTTCATCGTAACCACTGGCGTCGAAGCCGATGGTAAATGCCGTCACCTTGCCAGGCGCGCGTTTGGCGCAAAGTCCCGTTACTGTCGAGCTATCCAACCCGCCACTTAAAAAGCATGCCGTTTCGGTCTCGCTTTGGCGACGCGACACCGCGGTTTCAATGATCGAGGGGAGCGCGCGGACTTGTGCGCCAAAGGAGTTTTCAGCGTTTTCATGGTATTGCGGAGCCCAGTACGCATGAGTCGAACGCTTGCCGCCGGTAAACTGGACAAAGTGACCTGGCAACACTCGTTCCATGTTAATGAAGCCCGCGTCCGGGGCGGGTAGGCAGTGAAAGTAGAGATAATCGTAGATAGCCTGTGCGTGAAACCGCCGGGCAACGGATGGATGCGCGCTCAAGGTCGGTGCGCGTGTGGCGAATGCCCAAGAATCGCGCTCGGCAACGTAATACAGGTTATGCACCGCGAAGCGATCGATTGCCAGTAGCAATTCACGCGTCGCGGGCGTCGCAATGGCGAGCGCAAACGGCCCACCTATCTCCGCTAACGCCCGCGGCCCGGACTTACGCACCATGGACACGATGGCGGCAAGTGTCAGCGGCTCGCTGACAGACGATTCTGCATTGAGCCGATACGGGGCACCCACCATCGTCGCAAGTGTGTGCTCATCATTGACAAACTGCTGGCTACCATGCCCCGATAACATGAATTGCAGGCACGCGGAAGTTCCGGGCGCTTCCATCACATCGAATCCCTGCGCTTGCAATTCTACCCGCCAGGATTTGAGCGATTCAGGATCGGGTGCGAAAAATCCGCAGTACTCTCGCCACATATTCTTGCTACTCAGCGTGTCGCCGTTATTAAAAATCGAAATAGATAAATTTCTGCGCCGCTCCACCAAAAACCGTCAGCAGCAATACGAGGCTCGCATAAGCTACGCCCCGCAGCCAAGCAGGACGTGACCACCAAATCGTCACGAGATCACGTCTCGCAAGCGCCGGGATCACCCAAGGTTCCACCAACGCGACGATCATACCTGTCATCACAATCGCAATTTGGATTGAGCGGAAAGCGATTACATCCCCATTTGGTGTTGCAAATCCAGACATAGCAAGGCAAACCTGCCACGCAGTAGGGAAGCTGGTGGCGCGAAAAAATACCCAGCTATAAGCCACCACGAGCATTGTGCAGGGCCAGCCGAGAAAAGACAGCGATGCAGCGAGCGTTGGCCAACGTGCCACGTTCAACGCTTCATACAAGCGCAACATGAAGCGATGGATTACAAGATACCCACCGTGAATAAAACCCCACACCACAAAAGTCCAAGCGGCGCCATGCCACAAACCGCCGATAACCATCGTGGCCATTAGATTAACGAGATTGCGGGCATAACTAACCCGCGAGCCCCCCAGGGACACATAGAGGTAATCGCGTAACCAACGCGACAACGTTATATGCCATCGCTGCCAAAATTCACGTGGATTGCGGCTGATGTACGGGTAGAGAAAGTTTCGCGGCAAGCTGACCCCGAACATCCATGCAAGCCCGATGGCCATTTCGCTATAGCCGGAGAAATCGAAGTAGATTTGCAACGAAAATGCCGTGACGCCAAGCCATGCCGCGGCGAAATCGAGCTGCGCGGAGTGGTTAAACGCCATATCTGCAATCGGCGAGAGATGGTCCGCCAAGAGCAACTTCTTGAGCAATCCTCCCAGAAAAAGCACCGCGCCGAAGCGAAGCTCGGTGAGCTTGAGTGGGCCGATGTTTTCTAATTGTTCAACGAGTTCGGAGGCTCGCAAAATGGGCCCCGCCACCATGTGCGGAAAGAACGTCACATACAGCGACCAAGAACGAAAGCTAATTTGGCGAGTCCAGTCGCCGCGATAAACGTCGATCATGACGCTCAGCATGTGAAAGGTATAAAAGCTGATACCGAGGGGTAATGCCCAATGCAACCAATCTGGGGTCGGTGTGGGCGGAGCCGCGCTAAGCCAACCCCATAACGCGAAGGCGTTGGTCACCAGAAACGCCAAGTATTTACAGCCGGCGAGGACCACGAGATTGAGTGTCACTGCGATCGACAGCAACCCGCGCGAGCGTTTGCGCATCAAGCTCGCATAGAACAAGTAATTAATGGAGAGTGAGCCGATGAGTAATACAAGATAGGCGGGCTTCCACACCGCGTAGAACAGCAAGCTCGAGACTAATAACACTGCCGCGCGTTGAGCGTAATTTTGTGCCAGCGCGTAGGCACTCAACACCGCGAGCAAGAAGATCATGAAATTGAAGGTGTTGAAGAGCATCGGCGATCAATTGGCGGCGGCGGATGCCGTGCTGCGAAGATATTCACCAAGTATTGCGGTAAAGCGCTCCGCGCCTTGGCGGTTTAGGTGGCCGATATTCGCAAAGTATTCGCGCTTTCGCAGGTCTGTGATAGGTAGTGCCAGTACTTCGATCGCGCGATCGCTAAACTGCGCGCGCAATACGCGGTAGGCGCGCGCGCTGTCATTTTCGTCGTCCTCAAAGGAATTCACTCGTTGCAAAGTCGGTGGAAAAAATACCCGCACGTTGACCTGAGACCTTTGTAGACGATCAGTCAGCGCCCATAAGCAGGCGACCTGTGTCGATGCAGGCGGCGCTTGACTCGCGGCTTCTTGTTGCGCGATTTGGGCCGCGTCCTGCGTCTGTACTTCGTCCGCGGCGCGATGACCGAGATTGTCACGCGCGCTCCCTCCCCAGGGCTCAACAGGTTCGAAAGTGGCTGACACAAAGCGCAGTAATTTTGCCGGTTCCTGTAGCGTTTTCAGACTGTCGGCATAACCCCATAACCGCAGCCAAGATTTAGCCCAGTCGACGTACCGTCCATCGGCGAGTAGCCGCGCGCGATCGTCAAACATAACTTCCAAGCCAAGCCCGGTCGTTGACTGTAGCAATGTTTCGTCGATGCCCAGCAGTACGTCCGAAATCGCCTCAGGCCCGAATAAGTGCTGACGTTCGAGCCTGCTGATAAGTCCGTACAAATTGCAGCTTTCGGCCCCAGGTACGCCCAGATTGAAAGTTGCGAGTCCGGTTCGTTGGGCAAGTAGACGGGGGATCACCGCGTTGTCGACACGGCTGTTGCCGATGACTAAACGTCTTGGTGGCGCGGCTTCGATGGCTTTGAGTTTATCCATCACGCGACCAGCCGCGAACACCGCGCGGTAGCGAAACAGAAAATCGTCGGCGTGCAAATAACATTCAACGCCTAGTAGCAGCAGCGCGGCAATCACCGTACCAAGAAATGGAATACCGCTAGCTGCACCAGATGTTCGTGAAGTTGGCATTGCTATTCAATTTCCGACGGCGCCATTGAGGCCTCGATGCCGCCCGGCAATGGAACGTGACTGACGACATAGCGGAACTTGCCGGAAGCCTCGGGGGCAATATCATCGACTAAACGCAGATTCACCCGAACACGTTCACCTAAGCGCGCTTTGAGTCCAGTATCGATTTGTGCCGCGTGCGAGGCTTGCCACTGCGCATTCGTCACGACGAGCACTTCAAAATCCGCCGTCGAGTGCTGAATACATTTGAATTGCGCGATGCTCGGCAGTGCGCGCAACACGTAAATAACAGCGAGCGCGTGCATGATGGTGCCGTCCTCGCGCACCACAAAATCCGTACTGCGGCCGGTGACTTCCTGGATGACATGCAAGCCGCGCCCGCCCGGGTCGCTGGTTGTCGCAAGCGTTGCGATATCGCCGGTCCGGTAGCGAATAAAGGGCTGCGCGGCGGAAGCAAGTCCTGTTAACACGACTTCTCCTGGCGATCCGACCGGTACCGGCGCGCCGTCGGGGTCGAGAATTTCGATAAGGAGCGTTTCGCTCGACATTAACATGCACCCCCCAGGGGATTCATGGCCGATCAAGCCGCCATCCCGACAGCCGTATTCGTTCGCCACCGGTGTCCCAAAGACGCGTTCCAAGAGTGATCGTTGATGCGGGTAAAGCGGCTCGCCGGTGGTGCAGACGACGCGCAGTTCAGGAAGCGCTAATTTTTTCCCACTCGCTTCCGCATGCGCGGCGAGTAAGGCCAAGCTCGAGGCATATCCATACAGCGAAACCGGTCGCCAAGCCGCAATCTCATCCAAGTATGTGTCCATCCGCGAAGGTGACATCGCGAACGCGTTCAGGACGAGTTGATTAATCAAGCGATCGCGCAGCGTTTTAATTTTATCGGTGCCGTTGAGTTCGACCGGCGCACCCCATAAATACACTTCCCGCTCGCCGGGCGCGACGCCCCACCAGCCGCGCGCGCGCATGCGGCTCGCCGCATCCGCGGCTTGTCGTTCGCGACCAAAATAAAATACCAGCGGCTCGCCGGAAGAACCGCCTGTATTGTATTTGTAAGCCCCACCGGGCACGGTACGCCAAACCAGGCGCTCGATATTTGCACGCGCGTCAGCTTTGGTCATGGTCGGCAATCGGCGGAAAGTTTCGAGCGTGACAGCGCCGGCCGCAACCGCCGAGGCCAACCCTGCGGACTGCAAGCGCCCAGCGTGCCACGGACTATGCGCGAGTGCGTTCGCGAGCAAGCAATTCAACTTTTCCAATTGAAGTGCTTCAATCTCCGTTCGCGACAGCCACTGAGAGGCTTCCAGCTCACGCCACAACGGGAATGTCGGGCGACGCAATGCGCGCTCTTGGAGCGGATAAACGATTTCGCGGGCGACCCACGGCAACATGCGGAGCAATAATCTACTTGAGTTGGAATTCGTTGGCGCGAACGGTACGTGTTAGCGGCCGACAGTGTAAGAAACGTAGCGCTCGACATGAACCGCGATCGCCCGGCGCAAAGGTCACCGATGAGCGAAGCGTGCGCGCGGTCTCAATTCCTGCGCACGGATTGTGACGGTGGTACGCCCGAGGCCCCCACGAGGAGCGTGAGAACCAGGAGCAGCGCGAGACGTGGCGCGTCGAGCACACTATCGATAAACGCGATCGGCATCGTACCGCCAAGCGCTGCAAGCCAGGCCAACGCCGACGCGTCGCCCCGCCAAAGCCGGCGCCAAAGGCGCCATCCGGCCACGAGAAATAAGCCGCTCCAAACCAGCACGCCGACGAGGCCTTGTTCGACAAAGATGTGTACCCACAGGTTCTTGGCATGCCACGCAAGGTGGTTTCCTGAATTGAAAAACCACCCGGCACCACCGAGTTCAAAGTCACCATTTCGCAGAAAGGACCGTCCCTTGGAATCGGTAAGGCGGAGATTATCTATCGAGATAACGCTGCCGGAAGTTAGGTTCAGCAAGCTGAGATGGAGAGGGCGCCGCGCCCACCAGGCCACCTGCTCTTGCTGCGGATTGATGAGCGACAGCGCCTGGGTCTGCCAATCGGAGCTAGCCGGGACCTCCTGCCAACTACAACGGTGGGAGTTAAACACGTGCTTTTCACAGAGAGAAACCGCGAGCCGTGCATTAGCGTCGGCCCGCAAATCAAGGCTCAAGTTCAACTCGACTGGAGTGTTCGAGGGGAGTCGCTGTGCCATGTATAGCGTGCCGCCCTCGCCCAACCGTAAAAAACGCTTATCGCCATCGCCGTTGAAGCTATAGGTCGCGAGTGGTTCGCTCCCCGCAAACAGATAAGCCCGAGGATAGCTCCCGAGTCCAAGACCGAATAACCAGGTGCCGAGATCAGCCGTTGCGAACCCCACACTTTGCGTCCAATGGCGCCAGCGGATCCCGGCATCCTCACCACTTCGCGCCCAGCGCGCTTGTAGGAAATCGCTCGCCAGGAAGCCGCTCACGAGGATGACAAGTCCTATGCCACCCGCTGCAATGACGTAACCAATTTGCCCCGACGCGCGCCGCGCGCGCCATGCACCAAAAAGACTAATCATGACCACCAACGCGGCGCCAACTTGACCCCCGCGCGCTACTGTGGTGTTGAGTGCCGCAAAAATGATCAGGACTGCACTTAATCCCACCAGCCGGCTCACCCACCGCGAGTTACGCCAACAGAGATCGACGGCGAATGCGAGGGCAAACACAAAGAACGCTTCGATGTGGCCGCCGCCCGTATGCATGCTGGAAAAGGTTGCGATCGCGCGATAATCGGCGGCGCTTGCGCCATCGCTAAACAGCCAGGCCTCGCGCAACGCGATTAATGCGGTGGCGGCGGCACCAAGGGCTAAGCCCCAACGCCACTTTTCAATTCGCGGCAATGACAGTTCCGGCCGCAACCACAAATAGAGCAATACACCCCATACGAACCCTTTGGCGAGCCGGAGCGCGTTGTAGTGCGACCAATAATTGGCAAAGCTATCGACGCTTAACGACGAGAGCGGCCAAATTCCAATCACACCGCTGATCAGCGCCGACGCGCCCAAGACTAGCAACCAGCGTTTCGGCCGGCGCGGAGTGGCAGGGCCAAGAGCAGGGCGATATCCCGAGGCCCAGCGTGCACCCAGCGTGGTCAGCATCAAATAATCAAAGGCGTCCCAATAAAACTGACCGCTCCAAAACGTCAAATCAAGCAACGGCAGCGCCAATGGCGTCACCAGTAACCACAGCGGCGGCCAGAAATAGAGGGCGACTGCATATAGGGCCAGCGCTGTGACTAGCAACCATGGGGCCGGCGGTGCGTACAGGAGCAACCCAAAGACTAGCCCCAGTGCCGCCAATCCGCTCGTACGCGTGAGCGGAGATGCCGAACGCCGCCAGGCTTGTTCGGCCTTGATGGCAGGCGCGGATTTCGCAGGAAACACTTCGACTGCAACTTGCGATACCGGGACTTCTAGCGGTATCGAAACTCGGACGGCGCTTGCGACGACGGCCCCGCACCATAAACCAATTGGTAGTGCCATCAACTCGACGGCAGCGCCATTGGCTGCCGTGATTCCGGGAAACGCAAGCAACAATGCGAGAAATACGCAAACAAGGCCGGTAAGTAGCGTGCCGCCACGCGGCGGAGGCAGCGCTGCCCAAGTCATCAGCATCCCGAGCGGGACCCATAGGATGGCGGACTTGATGAGTACGTAGAGCCGATTGGCGAGCGTTGCCGGATAGCCGGCTAACCAAGGCGAGTTGAGTGACGCCGACGGATCAAGCCAGTGGAGCTGAGGGAGAAGCAGCAGCGCTGTGCTCAACAGCGCAAATACGCCAAGTCCCTTTGATGCACCTGGAGAAAATCGCGTGAAACTGGCTGGCCCCAAAGCTAGTCGATCCCGTGAAAACCGTATTCGAACTCACAGTGTAGCGCGCGGCGGCGCTTGGTGCGTGATAGGCGGGCGTCGCTCCGCGCGAAGCGTTATTCGATGCTTCGCACGAGTTTCCTAGGACAGTGCGGCGTTCACAGGGGGGCACAGCCCCCTGTGAATCATCAGTTACTAACGGCGTGGGCGGCGGCGTTTGGTAGCCCACGCGCAAAGCGCGGCACCACCGAGTAATGCGAGAGTAGTCGGCTCAGGAACTGCGCCAGTGATGGGGTCGAGCGTCACGCTCGCAACGTTATAAACGTGATATCGACCGCTAACGCTAGCTTGAACGACATCGTTGTCCGGGTTGTCGTCACCTAAGGTGTCAATCTTTTGCAAGGTGAAGGTTCGGGCGGCATCGAAAGGCGCGGTTGCATCAGGCGGTAGGTTGAAACTTAGGCGATAGGCGAAGCTAGCAGACGCGCCTATCGCGCTGCCATTTAAGCCTGCGACGTTTAAACCGTTGTCGGCGATATCCAGGACTTGCACGGTCGCGTCGGAGCCCGCCGCGAGTTCAATTTCTTCTATATCCGCTAAGCAATCCTTATCGACCTCGATTGACAGCGAATTCGGCTCGAATCCGCCGGCGCCTAGGGAGACATCTTTATCGAACGTGAAGCCGCCGCGCGCGCAGGTCGACGCGACGAAGGTTTCAGGATCGACAGAGTCTGGAAATTTAAGAATTACGTTGTAGTCACCAGCCGAGCAGAGTCCGTAGCTAAGGCTAAGGAGGACCCCTGCGATGAGCTTGATGGGACGCGGCGTGGTTGAAGACCGTGGCGAGTTAATCATCATCGTGGCACTCCGGAGCTTGTCATTCGGGCAGAGAGAAGGTTGTTTACCATGAAAATAGCGCTGCAATATTTATGCCGCTAGACGCAAAAGAATTAGAATTCAAAATGTTATCAATCTTGCACCCTCTCGGATGCGCTCCGAGTGTAAGAAATCTTGACAAAAATGCCCTCTGAAATGGCCGTTTTAACCCCGATTCGGAAAAAATCTAGACACTGGTCTCTGGCGAAACCCGGTGCAAACGACTCGCCAACGCGGCAAGTACGATGAACCAAAAAACTATCTCCCAGTAGGCAATGCTTAGAAACGCCGCCCCCACGGCATAGCCAGCGAGGCCCGTTGCGAGGGCCGGGCGGCTGTCAAATCCCACTGAGTGCGCACGGGGATTTGCTGGTTTACGTCTCGGCCCAAAGAAGCCTGCACCGATAGTCGTGACCAGTAACCCGACCCACGCAATTAATCCCACGTAACCGTGTTCGGTCAACACCTGCACATAGGCGCTATGCCAGGCCATGCTTCTGCCGAGCGGTAGCGTGGTATAGATCCACCCCTTGAAGCCGCCACCGAGCACCGGATGCGCCGCAGCGAACTCAAGGCCTAGCCGCCACGCGGCTAATCGAGAACTCGCCGACTCTTCGGTCCGAAAGCTAGTCAGCGTGTTCATGCGCTCGAACCAATCCGCTGGCAGCGCAAGTAACATCAGCCCGAAGACCGCAATAATGCCAGCCAGTAACCCCATGCTGCGCACGCGCGTCGCTACGGTGAGTATGGTGACCGTCGCCAAAGCGAGCAATCCGCCACGCGACCAGGTCGAAAGGATGGCGGCATAGGTGAGTGCGATAAGCGCGAAAACCGCCAGTTGTAAGCCGCGCTCCTTAAAGCGTCCGAGCCACCAAAACATGAGCGGTAACGTCATTGTCATGACCACCGCAAATTCATTATTGTCCCCGAACGGGCTGCCTGGCGGGCCGTAAACCCGATCATGAAACCCAGTCATAACCGCCCAAACCCCGCCCTTCAGCACCACGAGTCCAATCGACGCCGTGATAATGGCAAGCAGACAATTAAGTTTCGCTTGGGTGTCGATAAGCAACACCACCAGCAGCAAAGCGGGAATTACTTTTAGCAAGTCGCGGAGATATGGCTCCGCCGCCCATGGGTTGATGGCCTTGAGTGTCGTTACCACGAACCAGCCAAAAAGCGCGAGCAGCCACACGATCCGCCAATCGCGCAGATGCGGCCAGGGTGGGCGCCAACCTCTAAACAAAAAAGTGAATGTCGCCGCGGCGACCGTCACTCCGAACACGATGAGGACCAACGGCGCGTGGCGCAGTGGGCCGGTTGCAAAACCATGGGGTTGTAGAAAGCTGAGAAATGCGAGTGCGAGAACCCCGAGCCACGGGCGCACAAACACCAGGGTGAGGGTGCCCAACATCATGCACGCAATCGCAATATCGCGCGCCGGTAACTCAAACGAAGGTGTCATCAGGGGATAATCAAAACGGTAGTCAGCGTGGATTTCGTAAGTGCCGGTAAGCGCGGGGGGCCGCTGCGGGCCGCAGTGGCTCGCGCCGTCCGAAATAGTGACTCAACCACAATCCTGCGAGCCCTCCGCAGCATTCCAAAACCCAGTCGGTCAAGTCCGCATTTTTTTTGGGCAGCAAAAGTTGACCACCTTCCACCACTCCCGCCACTAGGGCTATCCATGCGCAGGCGCAGGCGTAGGCGAGCGGCCGCCGACGCGTCGGTTGCGCGGCTGCGGCTAGCCAGCCTAAGAGGAAACCGAGCGGTGCGAAAAAACCAAGTTTGTGCAGTACTTCGGTCACCGCACGAAACTCGGTGCCATAGTAGTAAGCGGTGAACGGCGCGCGGAGCAGTGCATGCACCCGCGCCTTGATAAAGGTGGTCTCAGTATTGAAATCGAACGGAAACCAAAACACCGCGCATAGTGCAAAGCTAAAGATCAGTGCGAGAAACAGCGGCAGCAAACCGATACCTCGCGTCGTCGGTGTCTCCCTGTGTGTCCAGCGTGCCGCACCCATCACCCCAAGCCAGGCACCTAAGGCCGCGGTAAAGACATCGGTGAGATCGCTCACTCGGCTATAGACTCCGAGTTGCAGTAACTCTAAACCAAACGCCGCGGCACACGCCATCAACCAAATGTGAACAGCCGAGCGGGTTGCGGCCAAGCGCCACAAAAAGCCCACCGGGACCCAGATCAACGCGTCAGAAATTAAGTTGTAAATCGCCTCGGCGGGCTGCGCGAAAGCATATGAAAACGGAATCAGCACCACTCGCCCTTCGCGCCATTTGTGATAAACCTCGATTGGACTAAGCGTTAAATCAAGTGGCAGCAGGTTGTATCCAAACAGCAGCGCCAGGTAGCCAAACAGTAAACCTAACCACGCGAATTGCCCCGATCCTTCGCCACGCCAGGCACGCCAACCCGCAACCAAACGCGGCCCAACTGCTATCCACGCGACGATTCCGAGCGCCGCCCCAAGCGACTCGGCGACTAAATCGTTGATGGATTGGGTACGCGGTGGGAAATAAACCTGCGTGAATTCAATCGCCGCACTGAGTCCCGCTGCCGCGATCGCGACCATTAGACAGACCAAGCCATTCCACAGGAGTAACCGCCGCGACCAGAGGGTGCCGGTCCATAGGAAAGTCAGCGGAATGAACAGCAATATATTGGCGACCCAGTCGGCGCGCGAGCCGATCCCAAGTTTTAAGTAACGGAGGTTCTCGAATGCCGCGACCGCGTCCGGCCACGGTCGCGGTTTAAAATCTAGCGGGACTAAGCTGCCGTAAATCGCAAACGCCGTGTAGGCGAGGGCTAACCAAGCAAGGCTTCGATAGGATTGCGGGGAACGCTGCAGGGGTCGATTCATGGGTGGGGTTTTAACTCAAGCGCGGGAAGTGCTGCGCGCAGGTGCGGGCTGCCGTAAGCGCCGGGAAGGCCTGGTTCACGCGGGAGGCCGTCGAAATCGAGCATCGCGTCGGGTAAGGCCGCGAAAGTCGGTGGCAGTGTGAAACTCCGACGAGTCGCGTCGCGTAAATGGAGATCGAGATGTGGCGGACGGAGCCGCGGCGCGCGCAGCAACGCAGCGGCGGCGCGCCCGCGATCAATCAGATTGTCCCAGGTCGACATCCCGCGGAACGGACGCTCGGCGAATACCGCATTGCCCACCACGGAAAGGCGTGCGCGCGGACCGTGCTCTGCCTGAAGCACGCTCAAGCCGGCGGCGCTTGCCACGACGGTGTTAAACATGATTTGGACGTCTTTAGGGCGATCGTGATGCGGTTGCACGCGGAGCGCGTCGCCATACGTATTCACCATAAGATTGTGATAAAGCGCGAGTCTTCCCTCACCCTGAAACAACGCCTCGCTAGGATTCTCGTAAAAAAAATTGGCGTAGATGGCATATAAGTCGCGTGCCCCGGCGCCGCGTGGCGGCCAGTGGCCGACCAGCACATTGGGGCGCGCAAGATCCCCGCGCGCGGAGTCGGTGCTTTTCGAAAATACGTTATGCCGAATGACCGTGCGCTGCGGGGTCGTCGGGAGCCCCGGTAACCATGGGCGCGCGTTCTGGTGTTTGATTTGCAGGTTGTAGCCGATCGTTCGTTGCACCAAGTTATATTCAATCACGCCGGCGACAAAAGGTGCACTGCCGTCCGAATCGCCAAAGTACATGCCGGTGCCTGCGCCGTCGATGACGGTTTCGCGCACGACCCAATTCCACGCCGGGCATTTGGTGGAGATGCCGACTATCTGTTGATTAGCCGCGTGGCGAACGATGGTTAAACGTTCGAGAGTGATATGGTGCGCCCAGTGCGCATGACCTTCGCATTTCACCGCATCGACTGGGAGATCTCGGCCGTCCAATGTTAGGTTGCGAACGACGAGAAAACTCGCATCTACAATGCTCACGGTGTTGTGACCGGGCCGGGCAGCGAACACGGTAGGAACGGGGCCTGCACTGCCGGAAATGGTGATGGGCTGTTCCGCAGTGCCCTGAAGCACGTGGAGCCTGAGCCCCTCGTGGTATACGCCGGGCGCGAGCGCAAGGACATCGCCTGGTTTCAGCGATTGCACCACTTCGCGATAAGTTTGCGGGGTCGCGCTAAGTTCGACACACACGCCCGCGCTCTGCAGCGCCATCCCGCACCAGGCGACGAGTGCGCGCCGCGGAAATACCGCGCTCATTGTTCGCGCAATAGCGCCTCGACGTGGCGAACCGGAATCGCATACGTAATGGCCGAAGGATTTTTTAACAATCCTTCTTTGGCCTCACGAGCAAGTACGCTGTTAACCACCCCAATGATATGACCGGTCGTGACATCGAACACCGGGCTGCCGCTGTTGCCGGGATAGGCGATAAGGTCCAGCTGATAGACTTCAAAAGGTTCGCGCAAACGACGAATTTGCGCCGCGGATAGCGATTGCGTGGAGCTTTGCGGGATCGCGATGGGACTCACCGAACTCACGATCCCGGCGTTGGTCGACGGGTACAGGCCGAGCACGATGCCGATCGGAAAACCGATGACGGCGATTGCTTGTCCTTCGCGTACGGCTTGGTCCGCATCGAAGCGCAAAGGCGTACCGGGCGGGCCTTCCATGCGCAACAAGGCGAGATCGTGAAAACGATCCTGGGCCACGATGCGCGCCGGGCGCACCTCCGCTTCTTTCCCACGCCCCATAAACACTACCAACTGAGCCGGATCTGCCGCACCGCTTGTGGGCTCCGCGACATGATGGTTGGTGATGACGAGTGTGCCATTGCCAACCACGAAACCGGTGCCGGAGAGTTCATTTTGCGGGGCGCGCAAGGCTTCGTAGGTGCCGACACCTACCACCCCGGTGCGCTTTTCAGCGACCAATTCCGGCAGATCCGCGTAAGCCGCGGATGACATCATCAGCAGGACCGAGAGTGCGACAACGTGTCGTGTAACGGTAATGCTCATACGCGAGCCCGACCCTCCACTACCGCGCCATCCGCGATCTTGCGTTCCCATACCATCGAAGTTTCGACAATACGGGTTAAGTCATCGAACTGCGGAGACCAAGCAAAGGCCTTGCGCAAGGCAGTTGGATCGGCCACCAGCTCGGGCGGATCACCGGCACGTCGGGGCGCGTAGCGGACGGGAAGCGGTTTACCGGTCACTTTTTCCACCGTTTGGATGACTTCTCGGACACTGTAGCCATGGCCGTAACCACAGTTGAGCGTCACGGATGCGCCCCCCGATGCCAAATAATCCATGGCGCGGAGATGGGCGTCGGCCAGGTCACAGACGTGAATATAGTCACGTACGCCGGTGCCGTCGGCGGTGGGGTAATCGGTGCCAAACACCTGCAGCTCGGGTCGTTTGCCGGTGGCAACTTCACATGCCACCTTAATCAAGAGCGTTGCCTCGAGCGTCGATTGGCCGATTTCGCCTTCCGGGTCGCTGCCCGCGACATTGAAGTAGCGCAAGACGACGTGTCGCATACCGCTCGCGGCACAGGCGTCTCGGAGCATTTGCTCCGCCATCAACTTTGATGCGCCATAGGGATTGATCGGCGCTTTGGGCGTGTCTTCGTGGCAAATCGGGCTTTCGGGAATGCCATAAACCGCGGCGGTGGAGGAGAACACAAAATGTTTGACGCCACTGTCCACACAGGCTTCAAACAGCGTTCGCGCGCTGCAGGTGTTATTACGGTAGTACTTAAGGGGATTGGTAACCGACTCAGGGACGATGGTCCAGGCCGCAAAGTGCATGACCGTATCTATTTCATGCTGTTTCAGCGTTGCGCACACAAGGTCATAGTCCCCGGTGTCGCCGACGATGAGTTCGCCGCTGACCACCGCACGACGGTGGCCTTTTGACAAATTATCGAGCGTAACCACCCGGTGCCCGCCACGGCCGAGCTGTTTGACGACATGGCTGCCGATGTAGCCGGCGCCGCCGGTGACGAGAACACGAGCCATTGAATTCCGCTCCTCAAATCTGCCTATGCCGGAAACATTTCCACGTCACCATGCAATTCCCGCGGGATCTTATCGCGTGGACGGAATGCGAGGTGGGATGGGTTCGCCATACCGGTCGCAAAAATAACAACTGACATGGCTAAACCGGCGGGTTTCCTGACTTCTTTCGAAGACCAAAACCCGCAGCCACTATGGCGACTTCGGCTATACTCCACCAACTCTTTAGCGGCATTAGTTTTAGGAGACTTCTGTGCGACTGCGATACCTCATTGTCCTCCTCCTCTGTGCCGGGATTGTCACGCACGCGACGGCGTTCGATTATCCGACGATGGATCGCGTGGATCACGTTCTCACCTGCATGAAACAAAACGGTGGTCAGAACATCGATAATCTGTGGCGGTGCTCTTGTGAAATAGACGCCATCGCGCAGCAATTAAGCCTGGAAGATTTCTCCACGGCCCGGACTTACGAGATTTACAAAAACATGCCGGGCGAGAAGGGGGGGCTTTTCCGGGAAGGCACGGGCGGAGAAGACGCCGTTAAAAAGCTGACGGCCGCGCGCGAAGACGCGAAAAAGCGCTGTTTTGTCGGGGCTGCGCGCCAAAAGGTCGTGCCTACCCCAGAGGGGCTGCCGAAGGCGACCGAGCCGACCGCCAAATGATGCGCTGCGCGCGTCCCATCAAGGCTGTTGCCGGTCATCTTTTTTTCTCTATAATCAACCGCGTTTCGGCGTGTCAGTCGGATGTAAGCGCCGGCTCAAATAACGCTCGATGAAAACAGTTCGCGCGTGAGGCCCAAGCTGCGGTGGTCGCGGTCTCACCAGTGGGCGAAAGCGTGCCAGCCGACACCGCGTCGGCGGGGGCAAGAACCTATAAACAGAGAATAATTAACGCATGACCACTACCCGCAAGGGACGTATCTCGGCAGCTGTTGCAGCACGGCGCCTACACCCCTTGGTCATCGTCCATGCAGCGCGCTTCCGCGTGCGCAGCAAGCCTCACACTCCAATTTTTTATACTCGAAGCGGCGCCTTAGATCTCGGGTACCGTCGGGAGTCAAAACGTTCTAGAGGTCGAATCAAAACTGTTAACAGTGACTATATAGTGTTAAGGAGGAGGTCATGAGAAAAGCATCGTCTAAGCGATGGCTTCTAGCAGCGGCCTCTCTATCAGCAGTGACTGCATCTGGAGCGGTCATGGCAAATGCTGAATTAGAGAAGTTGATGCAAGACCCCAATTACTGGGCTTACCCAGGTGGTAACTACTGGAACTGGCGTTATTCTGAGTTGAACCAGATCAACAATACGAATGCCGGCAAACTCCAGGCGGCGTGGACGTTCTCCACGGGTGTGTTGCGTGGCCATGAAGGCGGTCCGTTGGTGCTCCCAGCGTCGGCTACTGGTCTCGCCGGCGATACCCTGTTCATCCATGCAGCATTCCCCAACAACGTGTTCGCGATCAACCTCGATACCCTCGAAGTGATCTGGGAATACGTGCCGGTCCAAAACTACGACGAAACCGTGCCAGTCATGTGCTGCGACACCGTCAATCGCGGCTTGGGCTACGGCGAAGGCAAAATCATTCTGCAGCAAGCCGACACCACCTTGGTGGCGTTGAACGCGAAAGATGGTTCTGTCGCGTGGTCGATCAAAAACGGTGATCCGAAGCTCGGTCAAACCAATACCAACGCTCCTCACGTCATCAAGGATAAAGTTTTCACCGGTATCTCGGGCGCCGAATTCGGCGTGCGTTGCTGGATGAACGCCTACAACCTGAAAGACGGCAAGCGCGCGTGGCGTGCGTACAGCATGGGTCCGGATTCCGACTTGTTGTTCGATCCGGCAAAAACCATCGACAGCGCAACCATGCAGCCGGTCGGTGCGGATTCTTCGCTGAAAACCTGGAAAGGCGATCAGTGGAAAATCGGCGGCGGTTCGACCTGGGGTTGGTGGCCCTACGACAAAGCGCAAAACCTAATGTTCTACGGCACGGGTAATCCGTCGACCTGGAACCCGGTGGTGCGTCCCGGCGACAACAAGTGGTCGATGTCGATCTTCGCCCGCGATGTGGACACCGGTGTGGCCAAGTGGGTCTATCAAATGACACCCCATGACGAATGGGACTATGACGGCATCAACGAGATGATCCTCGCGGACATCAAAGTCAAAGGCGCCGACACCAAAGCCCTCGTCCACTTTGACCGTAACGGCTTCGGCTACACGCTGAACCGTGAAACGGGTCAAGTGTTGGTGGCAGAGAAATTTGACCCGGCGGTCAACTGGGCGACGCATGTCGACCTGAAGACCGGACGTCCGGAAGTGGTCGCCAAATACTCGACGCATCATGGTGGTGAAGACGTCAATACGACGAATATCTGCCCGGCCGCGTTGGGTTCCAAAGACCAACAACCTGCTGCGTTCAGCCCGAAAACCGGAATGTTCTACGTGCCGACGAACCACGTCTGCATGAACTACGAGCCGGTTAGCGGTGGCGAATATGTTGCCGGCCAACCGTACGTCAATGCGGTGCTCAGCATGTTCCCAGCCGGCCGCGTCTCGCCAGGCCCCGAGTTCGGCAACAATGCCGAAAACAACAACCTCGGCAATTTCATTGCCTGGGATGCGGGTGAAGGCAAGATCAAGTGGTCGATTCCGGAACGTTTCTCCGTTTGGAGCGGCGCGCTGGCAACCGCTGGTGATGTCGTGTTCTACGGCACGCTGGAAGGCTACTTGAAAGCAATCGACGCCAACTCCGGCAAATTGCTGTGGCAGTTCAAGACCCCGTCTGGGATCATCGGTAACGTCAACACCTGGGGCCATAAAGGCAAACAGTATGTTGGTGTCCTGTCCGGCGTCGGCGGTTGGGCCGGTATCGGCATGGCCGCTGGCCTCATCAACGACACCGATGGTTTGGGTGCTGTGGGCGCTTACAAAGGCCTCAACAGCTTTACCCGCCTGGGTGGCGTGCTGAGCGTGTTCAGCCTGCCCTAAATACGAACTTTAAGGCTACCTCTGGCGTAGCCTGTTCGTAGCGAGAACCCGGCACCTTCGTGGTGCCGGGTTTTTTTTGGCGGCGGATGTCCAATTCAGATAATTCGGAACTAAGGGTGACCGCTCAGGGTCACAGCACGGTAGATTAAAGCGGTCACTGAATTCAGGCGTAATTAACGTCCTGTAAGTCACGCTAAGATTGCGGGTACGGGTCGCCGCGGATCATAAAATCAACCGATCCTTAACTAAATTGAAATGGTGTGGAGAGCATGGCGATGATTCGAAAATTGACCTTGGCGGCATTGTTGGTCGGGGCGACTCACGTAATGGCCGCTGAGCATGTAATTAAAGCCGTAATTACGAACTGGCAGCCGCTGGTCACTTACGTGAAACCCGGTGACACCATCAAGTTCGTGCAGATGGCGGGACACGATACCGAAACGATCGAGGGGATGCTTCCAGCAGGCGCAAAACCCTGGAAAGCGAAAATGGGTGAAGAAGGATTTAGCGTTAAGTTAGATCAAGAGGGCGCGTACATATTTAAGTGCAATCCGCATATGACTACCGGTATGGTGGGGGCGGTCGTGGTAGGCGACGGTGCGCCTAAGAATTTGAACGATCTCGAAGGCGGACTGAAGAATGTCAAAATTGGCGCCAATATGGTCAACCGCACGATTCGTAAGCTGAAAGAGGACTTAAAGAAAACCGGTCGGATCAAGTAAAAAATTTTCTGGCTAAATGACGCGACGCCGCTTGGCGTTGCGTCGGGTAACCGAAGCGCCGCGCGTGCGCAGTGCGTCTTCACATTTTCGATCTATCACCCAGTAGCGCGATCGGCAGGCTGCCGCTCAGCCGCTCCGCATGAGGGAACAGGAATGCGACAAAGCATGACGCGCAACGCTTGTGTGTTACTGGCGAGTTTGTTCGTCCAACAGCTCGGCGTCGCGGCGGAGACCGGCGAAAAGCGAAGCGCGCTCAAGGTTTGCGCGCCGCCTTATAACTTGCCGATGTCGGATCAAGACGGCACTGGTTACGAAAACAAAATCGCGGAGCTATTCGGCAAGTCATTAGGACTACCGGTCACCTATACCTGGTTCCCGCAACGATTAGGGTTCGTTCGCGCCACGCTCAAGAATAACGAAACCGAGGACGGCAGCTATAAATGCGATCTGGTCATGGGGGTGGTTGATAATTTCGAACTCGCCGCCACTACGAGACCATACATGCGCTCGGCTTGGGCGATGGTTTATGTCAAAGGGCGGGGACTCGATTTCATCAAATCGCAACAGGACTTGAAGAACTTGAGCGCGGAACAACGGCAAGCACTACGGATCGGCATTTGGGATCAAGGACCGACCACCATCTTCGTTCATCAATTGGGTCTAATGGAAAACGCGGTGCCATACCCCATCATGTCCGGCGATCCCAAACAAGGTCCGGGTCACATCATTGAAAGCGATCTGATGAGCGACAAAGTCAATCTGACGTTTTCATGGGGGCCAATCGCCGGTTACCTTGCTAAAAAAATGCAAGGCGCCGAACTCGTTGTGATCCCGTTGCAGAATGAACCGGGGCTCAAATTCGATTTCCAGATTGCGATGGCGACTCGTCACCCTGACACGGCTTGGCGTAAACAAATCGATGCGTTAATCGAAAAACACCAAAGCCAAATTGACCAAATCCTAACCGACTATGGCGTGCCGCTCCTGCCACTGCAGCCTGTCAGCAAAGTAGAAGATGACGATTAATTTATTTCGCACTTACGACGTCCAGCGTGCGGTTTATCTACTCATTCTCGTAACCGCGTTTCTGAGCGGACCAAGGGGGACGCTCGCCGAAGAAGCGAGTGCGCCGCAAGGTATCGAGGCGGAGTTCTCCGCGGCGGAGAAGCTGCTATGGACCACCGACCAGTTGAAAGTTATTAACGCGCCAACTCGTCTAGAATACGCGTTTACAAAGTCGGGAACGCTCGAAGCCGGATTTACGGACAAAGTCGTTTTCACCATCGAGCAGGTGAAAAATGACGGAATGAAAGCGGCGCGGCTCGATTTTTTCACTGGCGAACGACATTTCCCAATCCCGCCGGAAGAGAGCACCAACATCAATCCGGTGCTCAAGGTTTACCTGCAGGGTGATGTCTACGAAATGAATCGTTTGACCGATCCCGAGGGCAAGGCGCGCGAGCGGTGGCGGTATTTTCAACGAAGGATCAAATTGGCGCTCGCCGAAACCGCCACGATCACGCCGGTCGAGATCGAAGTTGCCGGGCGAAAGCATCCCGCGCAGCGGGTCACCTTCGCGCCGTATCTGAACGACCCTAAACGCCAGAATTTCGAAAACCTCGCCGGCAAAACTTACTCCGTCACCGTGTCGGAAACGTTACCCGGCTATCTCTACGAAATTGAAACCGAGGTTCCTGGAAAGGCGCCGGCGACCGAGCCGCAAATAAAAGAAACGCTGCGCTTGACGACCATCGCCCCCGTCAGTTCGCAATAGCGTAGATAATCAAGCCTCGAGCGGCAGCGCCCGCGGCGTCGCTTCAGCCGCGTGCGCCGCGCGTAAGGTGACGGCACAAAACTTAAACTCCGGGATCTTGCCGAACGGATCAAGTTCCTCGGTGGTCAGCAAATTGGCGGCGGCTTCCGCGTAGCAGAAGGCGATAAAGACGGTGCCAAACTGCACACCGTCGTCGGCGCGTACGCGCGCGACAAGTCGTCCACGGCGCGATTCAACGGTGACGAAGTCATTGGCGGTGAGGCCGCATTCCCCCACGTCACGTGGATTGATGTGCACCGTAGGCACCGGTTCCAACGCGTCCAGCACCGAGGCGTGTCGCGTCATGCTCCCGGTATGCCAATGTTCGAGATGACGTCCGGTAATCAGCACGAATGGAAAGGCTTGGTCCGGTAGTTCGGCTGCATGCGTAAAGTTGGCGGGCACGAATTTGGCACGGCCAGACGGTGTGGGGAAACCCGTTTTAAACAACACGGGCTCACCGGGATCGCCCTCGTTCGTGCACGGATAAGTCACCGAGTGCGTCGCCTCCAATCGTGCCCAAGTGATGCCAGCGATGCTCGGTGTCGCGTGGCGCATCTCGTCAAACACCGCCGCCGCATCGGCGTACCGCCAATCAAGACCAAGGCGTCGCGCAATCTCTTGAATGATCCATAGATCCTGCCGCGCATCGCCCGGTGGCGCGATCGCCTGACGGCCCAACTGCACACGGCGGTCGGTGTTGGTGAATGTCCCGGTTTTTTCCGGAAACGCGGACGCCGGCAGGATGACATCGGCAAAACCAGCGGTCTCAGTGAAAAAGATGTCTTGCACGACCAAGTGTTCCAACTCGGCCAACGCTTGGCGGGCATGATTTAGATTGGGATCCGACATCGCCGGGTTTTCGCCCATGATGTACATACCGGCGATGGTGCCGGCATGGATCGCATGCATGATTTCAACCACCGTGAGACCTGGCTTGGGATCGAGCGGCGTGCCCCACAACGCTTCGAAGCGAGCGCGGACCTCGGGATTGTCTACGCGCTGGTAATCCGGAAAAACCATCGGGATCAAACCGACGTCGGACGCGCCTTGCACGTTGTTTTGACCACGGAGTGGATGCAGTCCAGATCCGGGCTTGCCGATCTGCCCAGTCAGCAAGGCGAGCGAAATCAAGCAGCGCGCATTATCCGTTCCATGAATGTGCTGCGAGATCCCCATGCCCCAAAAAATCATCGAGCCTTTGGAGGTCGCATACAGGCGCGCGACTTCGCGTAGCACGTGGGCGTCGATCCCGCAGATCGGCGCCACCGTCTCCGGGCTATAGGCCGCGACGCACCGCTTCAGCTCTTCGAAGCCTTCGGTGTATTGCGCGATATACGCGCGATCGTGAAGGTTTTCTTCGATGATTGTGTACATCAAACTGTTCAGCATTGGCACATCGGTATCCGGCCGGAACTGCAGGTAATGGGTGGCGTGACGAGCGAGTTCCGAGCGGTACGGATCGAGCAGAATGAGTTTTTTACCCGCCTTCGTCGCGTTTTTCATGAAGGTCGCGGCGACGGGGTGATTGACCGTCGGCTTCGCGCCGATGATGACGATGACATCGGCTTCGGCGACGTCCGCCACCTGATTAGAGACCGCGCCGGAGCCGATCGTCTCCAAAAGCGCCGCGACGGATGAGGCGTGACAAAGCCGCGTGCAGTGATCGACGTTATTGGTATGAAAGCCCGTGCGCACGAGCTTCTGAAATAAATACGCTTCCTCGTTGGAACCCTTCGCCGAGCCAAAGCCGGCAAGCGCCGAAGGTCCGCGCGTATCACGGATATTGCGCAAACCCTCCGCGGCAATACCGAGCGCTTCTTCCCAGGTCGCTTCGCGAAACACCTGTTGCCAATCTTCCGGCTTCACCAGCGCGGCGGTTTTAGCAACGCCGTCTCGGCGCACCAAGGGTTTGGTGAGGCGCGCGCTGTGATGCACGTAATCGAAGCCGTAGCGGCCTTTGACACACAAGCGGCTGTGATTGGAAGGTCCGTCGCGACCATCAACGGCCACGATCCGCTCGTCCTTCACTTTGAAATTCAATAAACAGCCAACCCCGCAGTAGGGGCAGGCGGACGGCACCACGCGATCCGGCTTTTCCGCGGCCGCCGTATTCGCGGGCATCAAGGCGCCAGTCGGACAGGCTTGCACGCATTCGCCGCAGCTCACGCAGGTGCTGTCGCCCATCGCATGATTAAAATCAAACACGATCGACGAATGCGCACCGCGAAAGGCGTAACCGATGACATCGTTGACCTGCTCTTCGCGGCAGGCACGCACGCAACGTGTGCATTGAATGCACGCATCGAGATTGACGGCGATGGCCGGATTGGAACGATCCTCCGCCGGCTGCGCGCGGCCCGGGAAACGCGGTTTGCCGACGCGGAGCGCATCCGCCCAGTGATCAAGTTCCGAATTTGGAGTGTGCGGCGAGCGGCCGCCGTTCGGCATGTCCGACTTTAGAAGTTCAAGCACCATCCGTTGCGAATGCCGCGCGCGCTCACTCGTGGCAACGACTTCCATGTTTTCAGCCGGCTTGCGGCAGCAACTTGGCGCCAATACCCGCTCGCCTTTGATTTCGACCACGCAGGCGCGGCAATTACCGTCGGGGCGGTAGCCGGGCTTGTAACAGAGATGTGGAATGTCGATGCCGACACGCTGCGCCGCCTGCAAAATGGTCTCGTCGGACTCTGCATCGAGTGCGCGACCATCAAGCGTGAATCTAATCAAAGGGGCGGTCTCCATGGTCATGCTGAGCCACCTTCGTTCACGAATTCTTGTGGGAAATAACGTAATGCACAACGCATTGGATTAGGCGCGGCTTGGCCGAGCCCACAGATCGATGCGTCTTCCATCGCCCGCGCGAGTTCATCCAAAAGCGGTGCATCCCAGTTTGGTTTAGCCATCAGCAGCGCGGCCTTACTCGTTCCAACGCGGCACGGCGTGCACTGCCCGCACGACTCGTGTTCGAAAAAACGCATGGCGTTCAAAGCCACGTCGCGTGCACGATCATGCTCGGAAAGCACGATGACGGCGGCCGAGCCAATAAAACATCCGTGCGGTTGTAACGTATCAAAGTCGAGCGGGAGGTCGCCGAGGGACGCCGGTAAGATGCCGCCCGACGCGCCCCCTGGAAAATAGCCGTAAAACGTATGTCCAGGCAGCATGCCGCCGCAATATTCGTCGATGAGTTCCCGAACAGAAATTCCAGCAGGCGCCACATGCACCCCTGGTTTCGCGACACGCCCGCTGACGGAGAACGAACGCAAACCGCTCCGTCCGCGGCGCCCATGACCGGTGAACCACGTTGCGCCACGTTCGATGATCTCGCGCACCCAAAACAGCGTCTCCATGTTGTGTTCGAGTGTCGGCCGGCCAAAGAGGCCAACTTGTGCGACATACGGCGGCCGCAAGCGCGGCATGCCACGTTTACCTTCGATCGATTCGATCATCGCGGATTCTTCTCCGCAAATATATGCGCCGGCGCCACGTCGCAGTTCGATCGGCGGCAACGGGACTGGTGGGTGCGCTTGTAGGGCTGCAAGTTCGCGTTCGAGAAGCGCACGGCAGCCGGCGTATTCGTCGCGCAAGTAGATATAACACTGCGCAACTTCACAGGCCCAGGCCGCGATTAACATGCCTTCTAAGAATCGGTGCGGATCGCTTTCTAGGTAGTGGCGATCTTTGAAAGTGCCTGGCTCGCCTTCGTCGATATTGACGGCCATCAGGCGCGGCGCAGGTTGTTGGCGCAAGATGGACCATTTGGTGCCGGCCGGAAAACCGGCGCCGCCCAAGCCCCGTAGCTTGGAATCCTGCATCGTTTTAACAATCGCCTCGCGTGTATGCACACCCTCGAAGCACTCGCGCAACAGCCGATAGCCGCCTTCTGCTTGATAGCCGGTGAAATTTATCGCCTCTGGCACAGACGACGTCCGAGCCCCGGCGTTAACCGCGCTAGCGACCGTGTTCGGCGTTGCTCGCTCGATCGGAAATTGCCCGACCACTGCGACTGGCGCGCTATCACAACGTCCAACGCACGGTACCCGCTGCACGCGCACGCCTCGGTCGGTTTGCGCTTCAAGCGCGTCAATTAACGCATCCGCGCCGAACATCGCGCATGTCACAGACTCACAAACGCGAACCGTCAAGGCGGGTGGTGCCGCGCTGCCTTCGGTGATGACATCAAAGTGATGGTAGAAGGTTGCGACCTCGAAGACTTCGGTGAGCGGCAACTTCAAGATTTCGGCGAGCGCGGCGAGTTGCAGATGATGTAAATGCCCAAATTGATCCTGGATCTGATGTAGATACTCGATCAGTAGATCGCGCCGATAGGGCGCGGCGCCGATAATTGCGCTAACCGCTTCACGCGCGGCCGGATCAACCGGGCGCCAGCGCATCGGGGTTTTTCGTGAGGGTGCGTCCATGAGTCCTTAATAAAATTTAGCGGAGGTGCTTAACGCGCGCTCGGCGTTAAAAATTCACCAAGGCCACCGCAGTCGCGATCGCCCACCCAACGCGTGACTCGCTTGAAAGCGCGCATGCGAGCACCGAGTGCAGCGTCGGTTGCCGTGATATAGCTGGCAAGTACCGTTAAAAAAGACAACTCAAAGTCACCAGCCGCTACAAAACCGGGTGGCATCGGAGAGGGTGGCACGCGCGCGAGTAACGAGCCGCGCCGCATGCCGCTCGCGGCATCCGCGCCGACGGTGCCTAAGACTACGACGGTCCCCGCGATCAGCTGGCTGGCGCAGGCATCGCCGGCATTGCCAGCGCACACGATGAGGCCGCGCCGCATACGATCCGCGGCGCGAGCGCCGAGATGTTTGCTAATGAAAAGGCTTCCGCCGCGCATGCCGGAAGTGGCCCCGGGTAAGCAGCTTCCCGCAAAATCCCCGGCGCTGCCGTTAAGTGCAATCACGCCGCCACGCATGCCGGCACCCAAATAGTCTCGCGCGGAACCTTGGATCGTTAACGTCCCGCCGCGCATGCCGGCGCCGGCGAAGTCGCCGCAATCGCCAATGATGGTTAAGCGTCCGCTGCGCATGCGTTGGCCCAGATTCAAACACTGCAGCGTAATACCTTCGAGGGCGAGATGATCGTCCGGTTTGCCGCTGATCTTGAAGAGATCGTCCAGAGCGACAAAAGCACTGCCGTAAGGCAACGAAATTCGTTTTATCTCAGCCAACGTGCACGAGCCGAATCGTTCCGGGATCACCGCGGCCATATCAAGCGGCGCGTCGAGCGCCTGTCTCAGCTTAAGCGTAATCATCGCTTACTCCGGCGTGCGCCCAGAATTTCGCGGAGCTTGAAGTGATACGGGCCTAAGTTGCCGCCGTAATTACCGGCACTGATTGCCACGATCCCGCCTTTGCGCCCGAGCGCACAAGCCGCGCGCACGCCGGCGGCGGTGGCGCGCGCAATCGCGTCGTTCGTGAGCCCGTCGATCACGATTTCGAGTACGGCGCCTACTTCCGGCGGTAGCGCGGAATCGACCACTTGTTTTAACGTTGGACAGTAACGGTGATTGGTGGATGCGGGGAGCGCTTTGTACTTCGAACCCACCTTGGAACCGGAACGCACCACTCCACCCGGGAATGGCATGATGACCTCCGGTACTTGGCGCATCGCCGCGATCGCGCGTTCACTCGCGCGCAGTGCCTGATCTTGCTCTTTGGCCAAAATCAAAAAATTACCGCCGCCAATCGCCTTACCCATATAGGTAACGTCCTGACACAGAAACTCCCCGTCCATGACGGGCACGCGCCAGTAGCGCGTGTCGCCAATTTTCTTCGCGATTTGATAGCCGTCGCCAAAAAAACGGAGTGTTTTGCCAAGCGGCAACGGATCGCCGCTCGTGAGGCCGGCGAAACACGCGCTCGTCGGTGAGGTCAAAATACATTGACCAACACGGTTCTGAAGCTGACGCGTCAACTCCTTGGTGCTGGTGGCAAACAGCAACACGGCAACCCCGGGACGCCCATCGGGGGTTTCACGCGCGCTCAACGTGCGTTCGATGCCGGCCTCGACGCCGCAGGCGATGACCGAGGTCGCAAACCCCGTGGTCGCTTGCGCGGCGTGCGTCGCCCAAGTCGCGTTTCGCGCGGTGATGATGAGCCGCGTCGCCTTCATCGGGAAGGCTTCGGCGAACGTGTCCTCGATGAATACACCGTTTAGCTTCATGCGTGCCGCCGCGGAGTTTGAATGGCCAGGGGGCTTTGACCTAAGTCTTCGATTTCACCATCGGCCACCATGATGTTGCGGCGGCGTACCGTCATAAACCGCGTGTAATAGTCATCCAATGCGCGTTCGATGCCGGGATCGTAGGCGGCACGTGTGACATACGTGGCGCCGTTCGGCGCCGCGATCACGGTGCCATTCTTGACGACCATCTCGGCCGCTTTGAAAACGTACTTAGGCGTTGCGAACATTTGTTCGCGGTTGACATTTTCCGGATACACCGCGACATCGCCGCGTGCCCCGGGGGCGAGATGGCCGAGATGCGTAAGCCCCAAACTCCGCGCGGGCGCGGCGCGGGTGATGATCGCGATTTCGTACAAACTGTATTCGCGCGTGAGCGCACCCAAGCAACTCGCGGCGGCGGCTTCAGGCAAGATAGTCGCTAGCATGTCGTTACGGAACGAGCGGTCCATCAGCAATCGAATCAAATGCGGATAGCTCGTGAATGGCGCGCCGTTCGGGTGATCGGTGGTCAAAAAGACGCGCCAGGGATCGTCGATGCTTAAAAATAATTCGAGCCCGATTGCCCACTGCAGTGCATTCACAAAGCTCTTGTTCCGATAACGAAACGGCACTACACCGCAACCGGCCTCGCACTCGATATCCATGATGACGCTTTTCTTGGGATGCGCGAACGCACTGCCGGCGTACTGACGCATGCTGTCACCCGACTCGGTGACGGTTTGGCCAAACATGATCTGGCCGATGTCGACCGAGATGTTGCGATATCGATTGAGCAATTCGGCAATGCGCTGCGCGCCGGACGAAAACTTGAGATCGCCTTCCGTGCCGTAGCTATGAAACTGCAGATGCGTTAAATGCGCCGGTACGCCATCGAGCGCGCCGATCGTCGCGAGCGTTGTCTCAACGTTGCCCGGCACCCCCAAATTGCAGCCATGGATATGCAGCGGATGCGCGAGCCCCAAGGTATGTATCCCGTTAGCGAGCGCCAGCAACACCTGGCGTGGGGTCACGCCGTACGCTTGATTTGTTTCGTCGAGATCGAGTTTGCGTTGATTGAATTTAAACGCGTTGATGCCGCCCGGGTTGACCACCTTGATCGCAAGCGCCTGGGCCGCGTGTAAAGTCCACGCGATGTAGTCTTGAATGAACTGCGGGTCGGCGCCTTGGGCTAATTGCCGCAGCAGAAAATCGTCGTTACCGAGCAATACATAAGCGCCTTTATCGACGATTGGGGTATCGGCGAGTTCCATGTGCGCATGACGAGCGTTGGCGAGCAACATCGCTGGCTCGAAACAGGCGGTGTAACCCATCTCGGCATATCGATAACCGGCTGTGAGAGTGGAGGGCGTCGCGATACCGCTGCCCAACCGCGGGTGCTGCGCGCGGGTAGTCGCCGACTCCGCGTGATCTTCCGGCAACATCATCCGCGCGATATTCACCTTGCCGCCGCCGATGTGGGTGTGAATGTCAACCCCACCCGCCATGACGGCACAGCCGCTGACGTCAATAACCTTGGCACCCGGTGCGGCGGCGACAATCTGGCCGCTCGCCGGATCGAGAAACACCGAACGGACTTCACCGTTCACGCCGTGCGTCGGGTCATAGACTCGGCCACCACGAAGTTCGAGCAGTTTTTGCGATGACATGCGCTTAAGTCCCGGCCGCGACTAGCGCGTGAAGGCGATTGAGAAGGTCGCCTGCAGAGACAAGTCCGGAGGTACGTAGTCGTCTGAGCGGCAGCGCGACCACGGCATCGGTGCGCATCAGTTGGCCGACGTGATCGAGACCCGGTATGCCGACGGGCAAATACACCGCGGCGTCATTAGCGCTCGCACTGCCGGGAGGGGCAAGCACAATCGCCGGCAGGCCCGCGGGAGGACGCGCCTCGCGCGCAAATGAATTTACAAACACCACCAGATCGTGCAGGCCGTCTGCACTGCGCCGTGCCGCAGTCAACGTTGGCGTTGACTGAATTGAATCGCCTTGAAACGACACGCCGAGTGGATAGCCGCTTAACCAGGCAGATGCCGCCAGCGCCGTTTGCGCACCGTCATTTCCGCCCAAACTCAGCCCGGCCGCGCGTTGGCTGCGATTCAGTTCGGCGACTAGCTCGCCTATCGCACTCACGATCAAATCGCTCTGCGTCGGTGGCAGCTGTCCTGGCGCCCACACAAACACTGGATATCGCGCGCCCTTGATGCGCGTGACGAGTGTCGCCAACGCTTTATCACGCGTGGTCCGTCCAGTACTTAACCGCGTTAACCCACGCTGTAGGGCGCGGATCAGATGCGCGAGCGCTTCTTTTTTGCAGGAGAGCGTGGTCAGCGGCACGCCGCAGGTATCGCGTGGGGCAAATGTGCTTGGCCCTAGGTAGTAGAGCGCACGCTGTTCGCGGCGCTCTGCTTGCAGCGAGGCTGGGGCGACTTGGCGCGCGATGAAATTCTGAAAATCGAGGTTTAAATCGACGCCGACCAGTACTATCAAGTCGGCGCGATTGCGGACTTCGCTCAACGTCGTCGTTTGCCAGCCGCGCGTTTGCAACACTCGTAGGTTAGGCGCGAGCGCCGCATGATGAAGTGAGGTGATCGCGCCGTGACAACGTTCCGCGAGCGCAAAACTCGCGCGCACTCCCGCGACGTCGGTCGCGAGCCCCGCAAACAATGGATGTCGGCTATGACGCAATAACTCCGCCGCCGCGCGTAACGCCTGCTCAAGCGACACCTCGCGGCCCTGCACCATGGGCTGCGCGTGCGTCGTTGCGTTCGAAAAGGCGAGCGTGGCCTTCGCGCACGCACCGGTGAGCGGTTCGAGCCGTTGGTCAGTCGTGCGAATACTTAGGTCGTCGCAGAGCAGTCCGCAAAAGGGACAGGCGACATCATGGTGGAGGGCCACATCGTTCATCGCAGCAAGTTGATCGGGCACGGCTTCGCCAGCTGAGTAAGTTCAAGGAGCAGCTTGGGTCGGCACACGCTTGCAGCTTCCGTGGCGACAGTGGGCGCACGTTAACATACTCGACACTACCGGCTCTAGCGTCGAGTACGCGGAATTCGATTGCCCTCTATAATCGCGCCGAGTTTTTTAAAGCCTCGCAGATGAACCACCGCCGCACGTCTTATTCAACAACCCGCGTTCGTGTGGTGGCACCGGCGCGCCTGCATCTTGGATTCCTGGATATGAACGGCAATCTCGGGCGTCGCTTTGGTTCGATCGGGCTTACTATCGGTGGTTTGGATACCGTCGTGACCGCTGTCGCCGCGCCGGGTGGGGGGATCAGCGTGACTGGCGACGAGGCGGTGCGCGCCCGCGCGGTGGCGTCCCGCACGCTAGCGTTCTTGCACAACGACGCTGGACTTGAATTGACCGTCTCGCAGGTGGCGCCGGCACATCACGGCCTTGGGTCAGGGACTCAGCTCAGTCTCGCGATCGCTACTGCCATCGCGCACGCACTTGGCCAGCCGCAATCGGTTCGCGCGCTGGCAACTGCCGTTGGCCGGGGCGCACGCTCCGGCGTCGGCATTGCGGGATTCGAGGTCGGTGGTCTGTTGGTTGATGGTGGTCGCTCACCACAGGGCGCGATCGCGCCACTGCTCGCGCGTTTCGATTTTCCCGCCGAGTGGCGCGTCATCCTGGTGTTCGATGCGCAAACCGAAGGATTACACGGCGCCGATGAGCGCGCGGCGTTTGCGGCACTTGCGCCGATGCCCGCCGCGGACGTCGGAGATCTTGCGCGATGGTGTTTGATGGGGTTGTTGCCGGCACTCGCGGAGCAGGATTTCGCGAGCTTTTCGCGCGCCGTGGCCGCGATTCAAACGAAGATTGGGGGTTATTTCGCGCCCTGCCAAGGCGGGCAAGCGTTTACCAGTCCACGGGTCGCGCAGGCGGTGCGGACGCTGGCCCGGCGTTGTGAACTCATTGGCATTGGGCAGAGCTCGTGGGGCCCGACCGGTTTCATCCTGGCGCCTTCTGCATCAACCGCCGCCGACGTGCTTGCGCTCGCCGCCCGCGAAGACTGGCCGGGCGTGTGTTTGCAAATCGTGACCGGCCGCAATCACGGCGCCATAATAGAAACCTCACCGCCGTAATACGCGCGCGGCAACATTTGAGGAACCCGTGAAACATCCTTACCTACTGCATGTCTTCAGCCCGACCAAGTATGTCAGTCCGTTCGACATCAACATGGCCTATGAAGCGCATTACGATGACGTTATTCCGTACTGCAACGTTGAGCTCGATGAAATTCACGCACTGACCCAGGATACGATTTTTTCGCGAAGTCCCGAGGGCGTACGGCATACCGCGATATTTATCGGTGGTCGTGAATTTCAGCTCGCGATCGATATGCTAGAGGCGGCGCGCAAAGCGATGGTGCCGCCGTTTGCGGTCTCGGTACTCGCCGATCCGAGCGGTGCCATCACGACAGCCGCCGCGATGGTGGCCTTGGCGGAACACTGGCTTAAGCAAAAATTCAACGGCGACTTTGCCGGCAAATCGGTTTACATCTTGGGCGGCACCGGACCGGTCGGCGCCTGCGTCGGCTTACTCGCCGCGCGCTGCGGCGCGCAGGTTTATTTGGTTAGCAATCGCGGCACGGCCCAGGCAGCCGCGGCGGCCGAAGTCGTTAATCGACGTTTTGACGTCGCCTTACGCGGGGCGGACAGCGGTTCGCCCGCGGCCTTGGTCGAGGTCCTGGCGGGCGCCGATATCATCTTCAATACCGCCAAGGCCGGCGCGCGCGTGGTAGCCGCTGACGCGCTCGCGAGAACGCAAAACTTACTCGTCGCGATCGATGCGAATGCCGTGCCGCCGGCCGGCATTGAAGGCATCAAACTCAAAGATAACGGGGTCGCGTTGGCGACCGCCGATAACATCGGCGTTGGCGTCGGCGCGCTCGCCGTAGGCGACGTCAAGTATCGGGTCCACACCGGCCTCTTAACGCGGATGTATGAAGCCAAGGAGCCGCTATACCTCGCTTACGACGCAGCGTTTGAACTCGCGCGCGACATCGTTCTCGCGCGCTGAAATCGGCGGCGCCGAACGATTCGTAATTGTGGCGCAGTCTGGACGCGCATTAGCGCAGGCCTGCGCCGCGTCCGGCGCGACGCCTTGGGTTCTCGATCGATTTGGCGATGAAGAAACGCGCGCCGCTGGGCACTGGATTGGGATCGGCAATCAGCATCGTGACACTTTATCGGTAACGCGCGCGCGGGACGCGTTGCGACGCTGGCGCGCGCGGGCCCGTTTGCGTGTAGTGTGGGGCGGCGGTGTCGAAGCGCAACCGGCGCTGCTCGCGCTCGCCGTCGACTTTGGTGAAGTTCTGGGGAGCGAGCCGCGGTTTGTCGCGCGTTTAGCAGAGCCCTGCGCGCTTGCGACCACTTTCCGCACCTTGGGTATCCCTTATCCGGAGGTGCGCGATACCGCAACTGTGACAGGCCGTTGGCTACGCAAGCGGGCTGCTGCCGCGGGAGGGATGCACGTGCACCCCTATGCGCTCGGCCAAACACTACGGCGCGGCGAATATCTTCAATCTTTTGTCGAAGGCGATACCTACTCTTGCGTGTTCTGTGCGACCGCGCGGGGCGCAACGGTGATTGGATTCAATCGCTTGCTCAATCTACAACTGAATAAGCAGGTGCCTTTTCGTTATTCCGGCGCCGTGCAGGTCGAGCTGCCGGTCAGTTTAGCCCGCGCCTGCGAAGACTATGCCGCGCGCCTTGCAATCCATTGCGGTTGGCGCGGCTTGTGCGGTTTTGATTTCCGTAGCGACGGCGGACAGCCCTGGCTCATCGATTTTAATCCGCGGCCCACGGCGACCGCCGAACTGCATTTAGCGCCCGCCGATTTATTCGCCATGCATGTAGCGGCGTGCGAAGGTAGGAACATTCCCTTGAAACGCCGGTCCGAACGTGCCGGCCACATTATTGTCTACGCCCCCCATCCGCTTCGTGTACCGAGCCAGCTAGAATGGCCTGCGTGGTGCGCGGATCGACCTAGTGCCGGAACCTTAATTCCGGCACACGGGCCAGTCTGTTCGGTAATGGCGACCGGGCAGCGAGACGCAAGCGTCGTGGCGACACTGGAAGCGAGATTGGCGCATCTACTGGCGTGGACTGAAAGCTGGTCACTTGACGACTTGTTTTAAATCGGTCCTTGGTTAAACGAGCGGAAAATTAGGGTGTTGTTGCGGGGAGCCCGAGCTCACGTCAACTTGCGTCCAAATACACGAAAAATCAGCGGTCGCGATACCGTCGGTGCGCGTGAAATCGCGCGGCGACGCCGTTGCAGCCTTGGTGGGAGGAGCGATGGATACTGAGAACCTTGTGGCGCGCGCCAATGTGGCGCGATGTGCCCAACCCATAGTCGATCTCTTGGCGGCGGAAGCAGCCCGCTATCGCGTGAAGACCCTGACCCTCGAATCGGGCGCGCGCATTATTGATGCGGGGATCACTTGCCCCGGTGGCTTGGAAGCCGGACGTCTGATTGCCGAGATTTGCATGGGCGGCCTTGGCCAAGTGGCGTTGAGCGCAGGCAGTCCATTTCGACAGTGGCATTGGCAAGTCGACGTCCATGCCGGCGATCCGGTGACGGCATGCTTGGGCTCGCAGTACGCGGGTTGGAGCTTGAATCACGGCAAGGGCAAAGAAGGCTTCAATGCACTGGGCTCGGGGCCAGGTCGCTCGGTCGGCAGTCGCGAAGAGTTGCTGAAAGAAATGGCCTATCGCAATCCGCCGTCGCCGACCGCGCTAGTGCTTGAAGTCGATCGCATACCGCCGCCGGAAATCGTCGCTAAAGTTTGCGAGTACTGCCAAATCGCGCCGTCGCAACTCACGCTGATCCTAACGCCAACCTCGAGCCTCGCAGGTGGCGTGCAGATCGTCGCTCGCGTGCTCGAAGTCGCGCTGCATAAGGTACATGCCTTGAAATTTCCGCTTGAGAAAATTGTCGACGGAGCCGGCACGGCGCCGATCCCGCCGCCGACGGCCGACTTTATCAAGGCGATGGGTCGCACCAATGACGCGATCCTGTTTGGGGGACGCGTGCACCTCTTCGTCGACGCCGACGATGACGCGGCCGAAGCGCTTGCGCAGCAGTTACCGAGCGCAAGTTCGCGAGACTTCGGTAAACCCTTCGCCAAGGTCTTCAAGGACTACAAATACGATTTCTATCAAGTCGACCCCATGCTTTTTTCGCCGGCACAATGTGCGGTCACCGCGATGCAGTCTGGGCGCACCTTTCATGGTGGTGCGCTGCGTGAGGATTTGCTCGACCTATCGTTTGGGGCATGACCGAGCCAAAGGTGCCGGACGGAGTCGTCATATTCACCGACGATCCCGGCTGGCATGGTCGCAGTTTACGCCGCGCGTTCGCCGCGCGCGGTGTCGCATCGGAATACGCCTCGCTAATTGACTGCGCGATCAGCCTCGATCCGCGGAGCGCGACGATTTTCATCCCGGGCTTCACGAGCGGCTTGCCGCGCGGCGTGTTCGTGCGTGGAGTGCCGGGCGGTACGCTTGAACAAGTGATTTCACGGTTAAACATTCTGCATGCGCTGGCGGATATCGGTGTCCCGGTATTTAACAGTGGCCGAGCCATCGAACGGACCGTTGATAAATCGATGACGAGCTGGTTGCTCGCCCGCCGCGGTATTCCAACCCCGCCGACTTGGGTATGCGAATCTTCCGCGCACGCGCTGACCCTCGCCGCGCCGTGTTTTGCGCGCGGACGGGACGTGGTGTTGAAACCGCTGTTCGGCTCTCAGGGAGAGGGGTTGCAGCGCTTCACCGATGCGGCGTCTCTCTCAGCCGCAATCCCGGTGGGCAAGGTGTTTTATCTGCAAGCGTTTGTCGCCGGCGGTGGGCCGCGCTACCGCGATTGGCGTGTTTTCGTCATCGACAATCGCGCCGCTTTCGCGATGGAACGCGTCAGCGAGCATTGGGTCACCAACCGCGCGCAAGGCGCCGAATGTATCCCGACGCCCCTTGATGCAACGCTTGGTAGGCTCGCCGAAGACGCGGCGCGAGCGCTCAACGTCGACTATGCAGGGGTTGATTTGTTGCGTGACGCGGACGGCCATTGGTGGGTCACGGAAGTTAACGGGATCCCAGCCTGGTGGGGATTAACGCAGGCGACGGGCCAGGATGTGACGGCTGCAATCGCCGACGCTTTTTGCGCGCGACTTGCCGCCGCCAACGACTCACGCAATGCTCGATAGCGCAACCGCCCAAGCGCTCTATCGTGACGCTTGTCGCTTTGATGTGCTGGCGCTCAAGCCCGGCAATGTCGCGATTGCTGAACCCGCGCACGGCATGGTGGCACTTGATTTCCTGCACAGCGCCCGGGTCTCGGCGGCGCCGCTAACGGACCAATCGCTGACCCTCGGACGGGCGCTTGAACAGGCGGCGCGCGCGACGCGGCGCGCGGTGGGATGTAATACCAATTTAGGCATCTTGTTGCTTTGCGCGCCGCTTCTCCACGCGGCGATACACCCGGCGCCAACGTTGCGCCTCGCATCACGCGTTGCGGACCTGCTCGCGGCGACCACGGTGGACGATGCCGCGGGTGCGTTTGCGGCCATTCGCTGCGCGAATCCGGCCGGACTCGGCGTCGCGGAACGCGAAGATGTCACCACTCCGCCAACCCAGACGCTCACGGCGGTCATGCGGTTAGCGGCTGATCGCGACACTATCGCGGCGCAGTACGCGGGTGACTTTTGCGACATCTTTAACGAAGGCGTCGCGACACTCGCCGCCAGCGCGGCGCAAGGACATCCGCTGACGTGGGCGACGACCGACTGTTTTCTTGGCTGGCTGGTCGGGCGCCCAGATTCTCATCTGCTCCGCAAGTTCGGTGCCGATACCGCCACCTGGGTTCAGGGCGAGGCGCGGGCGGTGGTATCGGCCATCAAAGCATGCCAGAATCCTGCGCGCCGCAAGGCGCGCCTCATGGCTTTCGATCGCAAGCTCAAAGCTGCAGGATTGAATCCCGGCACGAGCGCGGACTTAACCGTCGCGAGTCTGTTGGCATGGAGGTTGGACCGTGCGCTGGCGCGGTGAGCGTTCGCCGCAAGTATTTCCGCTAGCGGATTGAGCAGAATCGCTTGCCGCATGGTCGCGCCGGCAGTACCCAGGCTGGGCGCCGACCGGTTGCTCATCGAAATTAAATCCCCGGATTGGGAGTGACGAATATGTCGATATTCAAAGCACTATTCGGGACCAAATCCCTAGCTTCAAGTTCTTCAAGAGGAGTACACACAATGGCCGTAGTAGATCGCGTATTAGTCGGTGAATCGTTGGTAGGTGACGGCAACGAAGTCGCGCACATCGACCTCATCATGGGGCCGCGTGGCAGCGCCGCCGAAGCGGCGTTCTGTAACTGCGTCACCAACAACAAAGACGGTTTCAGCAGCTTGCTCGCCGTGGTCGCACCCAACCTCGCCACCAAGCCCAGCACCGTGATGTTCAACAAAGTCACGATCAAGGGATCGAAACAAGCGGTGCAAATGTTCGGCCCCGCGCAACGTGGCGTCGCCATGGCGGTCGCCGATTGCGTCGAAGACGGCACCATTCCGGCGAACGAAGCCGACGATATTTTCATTTGCGTCGGTGTTTTCATTCACTGGTTAGCCGAAAACGACAAGAAGATTCAGGACTACAACTATCAAGCCACCAAAGAATCGATCAAACGCGCGGTCGCGCGTGAGCCGAAAGCGGCGCAAGTCGTCGCCCAAAAAGGCTCCGCGATGCACCCGTTCCAAGCGAAATAACCGGCGCATCGACCCGGCCTGCCGAGCGGCAAGCCGGGCGTCGAACTGGCCGTTATCGGCACCAAGCCCCGCTTATGCGGGGCTTGTTTTTAGCGCGCGAGAGAATGGAGTTCCGCTGAACTGATCCGCCCTTGATGAAGCGCGCTTGCGAGCAGTACGGCACCAATCTGTTGCTGGCGTAGCGCGTCTAGATCACGCGAATCACGGACCCCGCCTGCCGCGACGAAGGTGCACGCGGGCGCCTGCTGTTTGAGCGTGGCGAGTAAGTCAAAATCTGGACCGTCGAAGCTTCCCACGCGATCAAGATTCATCGCGATGACGTACGGTGGCCAGAGCGCTGGTTCGTCCATCAATTGCGCCGCGCCCAGGCGCGCCCCGCGCCGATAGTCGAGCGACAAGATTTGGTAGCGTTCCGGCCCGAGCTTGGCGATCACCGCCTGGTAGTGCGCGAGACTGGACAAGGCTTCGCTGGCCACGATGAGACGCACGTTGGGGGTGTTGGCGTAAGCTGGCAACGCCGCACTCGCGGTGAGTCCGGCATCAATCCAAAACTCAATCTCGGTATATTGCGCGGCCAAGGCCACTATTTGAGAATCGTGCCCGGCACCGCCCTGTAACGCGTTAAGGTCCGCGATGTACACGTGACGAAAGGGGTACCAATGCAACAAGTCATGCAAGACGCCGACTGGCTCCACACTATTGGTCAGCACGGAATGCAATGGTCGGTAAGCGGCGCGTTCGCCGCGCACCGCGTGAACCACCAGATTATCTTTGAGATCGAGCACCGGGATGTACCACATAAAGACGAGCGACTTTTGGATATGAGTAGAACCCCCGCATTATGACGAAGTGGTTCGGCTGGGACATCGGTGGCGCGCACGTCAAACTCGCCGTGGGTCAGGGCGGTGCGCTACACGCGGTGCATCAGCAAGTCTGTCCGTTATGGCAGGGGCTTAAGCATCTGGAAGACGCCTTCACGGCGCTCGGACGAGACCATGCATGGAGTGACGGTCCACATGCGCTGACCATGACGGGAGAACTTTGTGATTTCTTCGAGAATCGCGCGCAGGGGGTGGCAGGCATTCTTGAAGTTGCGGCGCGTGCTTTAGGCAGTCGCCTGGCGGTGTACGGCGCCGACGCCTGGTTGAGTCCCGCGCAAGCGATCACGCAAGTCGACGCAGTCGCTTCGATGAACTGGCATGCGAGCGCCACATGGGCGGCGCGGCAAGTCGGCGACGGGTGGCTGCTCGATGTCGGCAGTACCACCACCGATTTGATCCCGTTTAAGGACGGCCGCGTCTGCGCGCGCGGCACGACCGATGCGGCGCGCTTCGGGACCGGCGAATTGCTGTATACCGGAATCGCGCGCACGCCGGTAATGGCGGTGTGCCAAGCAGTGCCCTACCGCGGCCAGTGGCATGGCGTCGCCGCGGAGTACTTTGCCACGATGGCGGATGTGTATCGCGTGACTGGCGAATTACCCGCGGGCGCCGATCTGTACCCCACCGCCGATGGGCGGCCGGCCGATTTCACGCACAGCGCACAACGGCTTGCACGCATGGTCGGTGATGAATACAGCGAGAAATCGCGACCGGCGCTCCTTCTGCTCGCGCGTTACCTCGCCGATGCACAGGCGCTCCGGATCGCGCGCGCGCTTCACGTGGTTCATTCGGCGTACCCTGAATTGACATTGTGCGTGGTGGGTGCCGGCAGCGGACGATTTGTCGCCGCGCGCGTGGTGGGTCTCCTCGGCGGGCAATACCGAGATTTCGCATCCTTGATCGAAGGCACCCCGATGGTTTCGGCGGCCGCCGCGGTCAATGCGCCGGCTGCGGCCGTCGGCTATCTCTATGCCGAGCGGCACGCATGACGGCGCGCGCGCGGATTGAACGCCTAGCTTACGCCACGGATACGGCGCTGCACGCCGCGCGACTGGCCGGCTCCCCGTGGTTCATGCTGTTGGACAGTTGCCGGCATCGTGGCGGGCGCGGGCGCTTTGATATCGTCGTTAATGAGCCACGCGAAGTTTTAGTCACGCGGGAGGAGGTGACCGAAATCAAGCGCGATGGGGTTGTCACTTCAAGCCTTGATGATCCGTTTAAATTAATCGACAGCGCGCTTGAGCGCCTGGGCGAAGTGACGAGTGAGTTGCCATTTGCCGGCGGAGCAGTCGGCTACTTTGGCTACGATCTTGGCCGACGTATTGAACGTCTGCCGGCGCTCGCTCGCCGCGACATCGATCTGCCGGAGATGGCGATCGGTATTTACGAACATGCGGTGGTGGTCGATCACGACGCGCGTGAATCGTGGTTGGTCTCGCATCCGCGCGCGGTGACCTCGCCGGATGCTTTGCGCCAAGCCTGGCAGGCCCACGCAGCACTGACGCCCGCGGCCTTTGGCACAAGTTTTGAAGTCGTAACGCAAGTCCAACCTGAACTCACGTTTGCGCAATACGCCGCGGCATGGCGTCAGATTAAGCACTACATCGAGGCTGGGGATGTCTATCAAGTCAATCTGACGCAGCGTTTTTCCGCGACGACGCGCGGTTCGCCATGGGACGCCTACATGCGGCTGCGTAATTTGAATCCGGCGCCGTATTCCGCCTTTATCGGATTGCCGCAGGGCGCCATCTTGAGTTCATCGCCCGAACGGTTTATCGCAGTCGCCGAGGGCTGCGTCGAAACGAAACCGATCAAAGGCACCCGACCGCGAGGGTCGACGCCGGCGCGCGATGACGCCCTGCGCGCGGAGTTGGCGGCGAGCGAAAAAGATCGCGCGGAGAACGTGATGATTGTCGATCTCCTACGCAACGATTTGGGCAAAACCTGCGCCGTCGGCACGGTGACGGTACCCGAGTTGTTCGCAATCGAAAGCTACGCGACGGTTCATCATTTGGTGAGCACGGTGCGTGGAAGGCTCGCCCCCGGCCACACACCGGTTGACGTGTTGCGCGGGTGCTTTCCGGGCGGCTCGATCACGGGCGCACCGAAAATCCGCGCGATGGAGATTATCGAACACCTGGAGCCGAGTCGGCGTGGGGTGTACTGCGGCGCGCTTGGTTATGTCAGCTGCCATGGCCGCATGGACACGAATATCGCGATCCGCACGTTGGTGCATCAACAAGATCGGCTTTTCTGTTGGGCCGGCGGCGGCATCGTCATGGATTCCGAACTCGACGCCGAATACCAAGAGTGTTTCACCAAAGCCGCCGCGATGCTCGAGGTGTTCGCCGATGCCGAAATCATCGGGCTGGGTCGTTAAGCTCGGCGGTAGCCTGGGCACGCATGCGTCGCTCCGCGACTGGTTATCGGCGTTGGCTGCCTTACCACCTGGCAGTGTGGTAGTGCCAGGTGGCGGCGCGTTTCGGCGGGTGGTCGAAGACACGCAAAAAAGCTTGGGCTACTCCGATGCTACCGCGCACCGGCTCGCCATCCTCGCGATGGCGCAGTACGGACTGATGCTGGATGGTCTGCTTCCGCAAGGTTTGTTGCCGACAATAGGCCTTGGTGCGCTGCACGTCGCCGCGTCGAGACCTTTGCTGTGGATCCCAACGCTCGACGACGTCAACGAAATGCAAGCACTTCCGGCCGACTGGCGCGTCAGCGCCGACAGCATCGCGCTCTGGCTTGCGCAAAGGCTCAAGATCAGCCGACTTGCGCTGATCAAGACGGCCGTGCCTGCGGCGCTATTCCCCATGACGGCGTGTTCCATCGAGATTTTGCACGGGCTTGCCGCGCAAGCCGTCGTCGATCCGTATTTTCCTTCTTTAGCCGTGACCACACGGTGCGCGGTGCATTGTTTTGCGGCGACGTCACTAACGGAATTCATCGCCGCTACCGGCTAACTCGCCCGCGTTAAAGTTTTATTAACGCACTGCCGATAGCTGCGCAGAGCACTGCGTCACGTCTCGGGTGGACACGGTTGAGACGCGCCGGTCAATGAATCAACGAACACGCGTGAGGGTTATCTAGATGCGCGACCTTGCTTGTCAATTATCGCTGCGCAAGCAGCTTCTGCTCGTCGCCGCCGCGGGCGCGCTAGGGCTACTCGTGTTGGAGCTTGCGGTCCACTATTTCGGCTCTGGTAGAGGGAGTGCTATTACTCCGGCTGAATGGGCCGCGCTATTGATCGGTATGGCGATCCCGTTTGTCGCGGCCACGCTCTTAGGCGATTGGGCCGCGCGGCGTGCCGAGCACATTGTGGACGCGTTGAAAGCGATGTCGGCGGGTGATCTCACCTTCAAGTGCAAGCTGCCGGGCAAAGATGAGTTTTCGTGGATGTCATGGGAGTTCACCAACGGCCGCAAGAACTTCGCGCAACTCGTCGACAAAGTCCTCTCGAGCGCAACCACGCTGGCCGCGTCCGCGGAACAGCTCTCGACTATTACCGCGCAGAGCCAGGCGGGTATCAATCGACAGAATAGCGAGACGTCGCAGGTGGCAAGTGCGATCGTTAATTTGACCGAGTCGGTCAATGTGGTCGCGCAAAAGGCGCAGCGCGCGGCCGAGGCGGCCACCGCGGCCGATCAAGAATCAAAGGCCGGATTTAGCGTCGTGCATGACACTCATGTCGCGATCGAGGAGCTCGCGCGCGCGGTGAATCAAACCGGCGAGGCCTTGGAAACCTTGAAGGCGGATTCGATGAATATCGGCACCGTGCTCGATGTTATCCGCAATATCGCGGAGCAAACGAACTTGCTCGCATTAAACGCGGCGATCGAAGCGGCGCGTGCCGGCGAACAAGGTCGCGGTTTCGCGGTGGTGGCGGACGAAGTGCGCAGTCTGGCCAGCCGCACGCAGGAATCGACCCGCGAGATCCAAACGATGATCGAACGCCTGCAAGGTGGCGCGAATCACGCAGCGGAAACCATGAAAACCGGATTGTCACAAGCCGAGTCCAGCGTGCGCCAGGCGCTCAGCGCCGGGAAGTCTTTGGAGTCCATTACCTCGATGGTCGATACGATTCGCGAGATGAATGCGCAGATCGCGCAACTCGCGGCGGAACAGCGCAGTATGAGTACCGATATTGCGCGCAATATCGAAAGCATCGGCGGCATTTCGGCGGATGCGGCGCATGCAGCGGCGCAGATCACACATGCAAGTCAAAGCTTGGCTGATCTCGCCTCCGCCCAGCATCAGCAGGTGACCCGCTTTAAGTTGGTCTAGCGGTAGCTGACGTCTTCAGTGGGTAAGGTCAGGCCCATCCGATTTTGAATAAAAAAAGCCGGTGAGTTATACACCCACCGGCCAATGCAATGCGCTTAGCTCCATACGAGGAGGTCTGGTCTAATGCCCAATTAGTCCCAGCTAAGCGCACCGCCTGTCTGATATTCCGTCACGCGTGTCTCGAAGAAGTTTTTCTCTTTCTTTAAATCGATCACTTCACTCATCCACGGGAACGGGTTGGTGGCGCCCGGATACTGTTCCGGTAGTCCGACCTGCGCACATCGCCGATTGGCGATGTAATGCAGGTATTCTTCGAACATATTCGCGTTCAAGCCCAACACCCCACGCGGCATCGTGTCCTGCGCGTAGCGGATCTCATGGTTCACGGCGTCGCGTACCAACGTGCAGATCTCTTGCTGAAACTGCTCGGTCCACAGGTGGGGGTTTTCGACTTTGATCTGATTGATGACATCGATGCCGAAATTCATGTGCATCGACTCATCACGCAAGATGTACTGAAACTGTTCAGCGACGCCGGTCATCTTGTTGCGCCGGCCCATCGACAACACTTGGACAAACCCGACATAGAAGAAAATACCTTCGAATACGACGTAGAACGCGATCAGATCACGCAACAGGCGCTGGTCGGCTTCTGGAGTGCCGGTTTTAAACGTCGGATCGCCCAAGCTTTCCGTAAAGCGCATGGCCCACGAGGCTTTGTCATGTACCGCCGGGATCTCGCGATACATGTTGAAAATCTCTGCTTCGTCCAAGCCTAAGCTTTCCACGCAATACTGATAGGCATGTGTGTGCAACGCTTCTTCGAAGGCTTGGCGCAGCAGATACTGCCGGCATTCGGGATTGGTGATATGGCGATAAACGGCCAGCACCAAATTATTGGCCACTAATGAGTCTGCCGTCGAAAAGAAACCGAGGTTGCGTTTGATGATCTGGCGCTCGTCATCGGTCAAGCCATCGCGGCTTTTCCAGAGCGCGATATCCGCGTTCATGTTGATTTCCTGCGGCATCCAGTGATTGGCGCAGGCATTGAGATATTTTTGCCAAGCCCATTTGTATTTAAAGGGAACGAGCTGATTTAAGTCGGCACGGCAGTTGATCATCTGCTTGTCGTCGACCGCTAAACGCCGGGCACCGAATTCGACTTTCTCGAGTCCAGTCACCCCCGTCTGCTCTGGCTGAGCGGGCGCCATTGGCGCCGACTGCACGCGTTCTTCCTCGACTTGCCGCAAGACCGCTAACGCTTCGCTTGCGAGCATCGCTTTCGTAAATCCGCCGCTCACCGGTTGTTTAAACTTTGCAACCGGATCGTCCCAATTCAACATGCCATTCCCCTCTAAAATTCTTTCTTATTTAACGCACGATAGTGCCCGCCGCTCGCCGTCCAGGCGTCATTGGCAAGCCTCGCAATCCGGATCCAATATCGAGCACACCTTCGGTGCCTCGACGGCCGCGACGAGCACTGCGGGTTGCTGCACGGCGTTCAATTTGCGATCGCTGCCGAGGGTGCTCTTCTCGACATGCGTCGCGCCCATGGTGCGTAGGTAGTAAGTTGTCTTGAGTCCGCGCACCCAGGCGAGTTTGTACAGGTTGTCGAGTTTGGTGCCGCTCGGTTCGGCCATGTAAAGATTCAGCGACTGCGCCTGATCGAGCCACTTCTGGCGTCGCGAACCGGCTTCGACCAACCAGCGTGGGTCGACTTCAAAGGCACTGGCGTAAAGTTGTTTCAAATCGGGCGAAATGCGATCGATCTGCGCGACGCTGCCGTCGTAGTACTTGAGATCGTTGACCATGACCTCGTCCCACAAGCCGCGCGCTTTGAGGTCTTGCACGAGATACATATTGACCACGGTGAACTCGCCGGAAAGATTCGATTTCACAAACAAGTTCTGATACGTCGGCTCTATCGACTGGCTAACTCCGCAGATATTGGAAATGGTCGCGGTAGGCGCGATCGCCATGCAATTCGAATTGCGCATGCCGATTTTCATCACGCGTTCGCGCAACCCATCCCAATCGAGCGTTTGGCCGCGATCGACTTCCAAATAGCCGCCGCGCCCTTGCTCGAGTAATGCGATCGAGTCGATCGGTAACACGCCGCGGCTCCACAACGATCCTTCGAAGCTGGCGTAGGTGCCGCGCTCTTGCGCAAGGATGGTCGAGGCTTTGATCGCGTAGTAACTAATCGCTTCCATCGAACGGTCGGCGAACTCCACGGTCTCGGCCGAGGCGTACGGCAGTCTTAATTGATAGAGGCAGTCTTGGAAGCCCATGATGCCAAGCCCAACCGGGCGGTGCCGCAGGTTAGACGCGCGCGCCGTGGGTACGCTGTAGAAGTTGTAGTCGATGACGTTGTCGAGCATCCGCATGGCTATCGAGACGGTGTGCTCAAGTTTTTTCAAGTCGAGACCATCGGTCGTCATGTGTTGGGCGAGATTGACCGAACCCAAATTACACACGGCGATCTCATGACCCGGCGAAGTATTCAACGTAATCTCGGTACACAGATTCGAGCTGTGCACGACGCCCGCGTGTTGCTGCGGCGAACGTAAGTTCGATGGATCTTTAAACGTGATCCACGGATGTCCTGTCTCAAACAGTAGGCCGAGCATCTTGCGCCACAGATCGAGTGCGCGCATCGTCTTGGCATTACGGATGTCACCGCGCGCGGCGCGCTCTTCGTAGTAGGTGTAGCGGCGCTCGAACTCCACGCCGTACAGATCGTGCAGGTCGGGCACTTCGTCCGGCGAAAACAGCGTCCACGAACCGTCTTCGCACACCCGCTTCATAAACAGATCCGGGATCCAGTTCGCGGTGTTCATATCGTGCGTGCGGCGCCGATCGTCGCCGGTGTTCTTGCGCAGGTCGACGAATTCTTCGACATCCATGTGCCAGGTTTCCAAGTACGCGCACACCGCGCCCTTGCGTTTGCCGCCCTGATTAACCGCCACCGCCGTGTCGTTTGCCACCTTCAAGAACGGCACGACGCCCTGCGACTTGCCGTTGGTACCCTTGATATGGGCCCCCATGCCGCGCACCGGTGTCCAGTCATTACCGAGGCCGCCCGCGAACTTCGATAAAAGGGCGTTATCTTTGATGGCGCCGAAGATCCCGTCTAAATCGTCGGGCACCGAGGTCAGGTAACACGAGGACAATTGAGGACGCAGTGTGCCCGAGTTGAACAACGTCGGTGTGCTGCTCATGAAATCGAAGGTCGACAGCAAATCGTAGAACTTGATCGCCCATTCCTCAGGTTCGATTTCATTGATCGCTAGCCCCATCGCGACGCGCATGAAGAAGGCTTGTGGAAGTTCAAAGCGTGTGCCGTTCGATTGCAAAAAGTAACGGTCGTAAAGTGTCTGCAGACCAAGATAAGTGAATTGAAAATCACGCTCGGCTTTGATGGCATGGCCTAGCCGTTTCAAATCGAAATTGCCGAGCCGCGGATCCATGAGTTCCAGATCGATCGCGCGTTTGACGTAGGCCTCGAAATAACGCGGATAGCGTTCGCCCATTTCTTGCTGGGTGGCATTGTCCAAATGATTGCCGACGAACGACAACGCCTCGTGACGGAACTCATCGAGCAGCATCCGCGCGGCAACAAAGGTGTAGTTCGGTTCGCGTTCGATGAAGGTACGCGCACTCATGACGAGCGCGGTCGCGACGTCTTCCTCCGCTACGCCGTCGAAAAGCGAGCGCATGGCTTCGGTCAACACCAACGAGGGATCGGTATTGGCAATACCTTGGCACGCTTCGGTCACGATCCGTTGCAGGCGAACCTCGTCGAGCGCCACGCGCACGCCGTCTTTGCGTGTGACATTGAGTTGTGCGCGCGGCGTACGCTCGGGTTCGGTTTGTTCGTTTTTGCGCGCCCGCTCGCGCGCTCGCTCTTCGCGATAAAGCACATAGGAACGCGCCACTTTATGGTGGCCTTCGCGCATTAGCGCGAGTTCGACTTGGTCCTGGATATCCTCGATATGCACGGCGCCGCCGGCCGGCATCCGGCGCGTGATTGCGCGGACCACGACTTCGGTCAGGATCTCCACGGATTCGTGCACGCGGGTCGAGGCCGCGGCGTTTCCACCTTCCACCGCGAGGAAGGCCTTGGTCATGGCAATCTTGATCTTGTCACCATCGAACACGGTGACCTTGCCGTTCCGACGAATGACTTTGAATTCGCCGGGGGCGGTGGCCGCGACTTCCTGCTGGGTTGCGGCCTGGTCGGGGGCCCACAAGGCCCGGGTCGAGCCGCGGATTGCGGTGGAATTTTCCAGCTCCATTCAGACTCCTCTGCTGCGGATGGCGGAGATTGGTTACGGGCTTGTGACCAAGCCTTCGATAGTTTCTACGAACTCAGCGTAAGAGCTTGTATAACACCACAATAAAATGTGGTCAAGGCACATAAAAACCACAAGATACGGTAGAGGAGGAGCGAATAACCCGCGGATTAGTTGAGGGTAATCTGGGGATAAAAGTGGTGAAGCTAATTGAGATCAGGCGCTTACCGCACTGCGACCAGGCGGGTGCGTAGGACCGGCGGATGGGGCGCTTTGCGGGGGTAAAAATATTTATCGAAACGCGTTGCGCCGGATGGGCTGGAATGCGCCCTAGATGGCGTCGCGCAGATAAACCGGTAAGGCTCCGCCGAGTTCCCCTTGGGCACCCGCGGCCAGCGCTTGGTGCGCCAGTGTTGCGATGTCTTCGGCATGCGGAAATGTGGTCTCGGGTGGCGCGCGGCGCGAGGAGACCAGCGTTGCGCGCACGCTCTCCGGTAGGCACGCGACCCCACCGCCAACCACGCCCCATGCGGCATCGTGCGCCAGTCCGACTGCCGCGGGCGCGGAGACTCGCGGGGCGTGCAACGTGTGCCACGCGCCCTGCTGCGGATCGCGGCGATAGACGCCCCAATACACCTCGCCTCGGCGGGCGTCGATCACCGCGAGCTGCGTGGTGTGGCCGGTATACCGCCAACCCGCCTGTGCCAGCGCCTGCAGGGTGCAAATCGGGATGATTGGTAGTCGGCGCGCAAGCGCCATACCGTGCGCGGCGCTGGCTGCGACCCGTACCCCTGTGAACGCACCTGGGCCGTTCCCAAACGCGATTGCCTCGAGCGTCGAAACGCCGTGCCCCGCCTCGGCCAACACCGCTTCGCACAGCGGCAGCAGCACTTCGGTGTGACGAGCAGGACTGGGTACGTGGCGCGAAATACAACGCTTACCGTCGAGCCAAGCAACCGAACAGTAGTCTCCAGACGTATCGAACGCCAGCAACTTCATGCATTTGACCTTTGCGCGCACGCGCAGCTCGCCGTGACCTCGTTATACTGCCGCCCCATGTCCATCTCGCTCGAATCGTTCATCGCGTGGCGTTATACCAAAGCTACGCGGCGGACACAGTTAGTTTCGTTGATTTCGGCGATTTCCATTTCAGGTGTCGCGCTGGGTGTGATGGCGCTGATTACCATCCTTGCGATCATGAATGGTTTCGAACGCGAGATGCGGGAACGCCTGCTCGGCATGACGGCGCACTTCGAGGCAGTCGCGCGGCATGGCCGCGTCGCGGATTGGCGCGCACTTGGCGCGGCGCTCGACCAGCATCCGGCGGTAGCCGCGTGGGCGCCGTTTGTCGACGGCCAAGCACTTCTCGCGCACGGTGCGGCCGTTCAGGGCGTGCGCGTGCGCGGTCTTGATCCGGTGCGCGAAGGACGCGTCACGGTGTTGGGCCAGCGAATCCAGGAAGGCGCGCTCGAGTCGCTCGCGCCGTCCGGGTTCAATGTATTAATCGGCCGTGGGCTGGCCGATGTTTTTGGACTTAATGTCGGTGATCAGATCATGCTTGTGCTGGCGGAACCGTTGCGGACGGCGACCGGCATGTTGCCACGCATGAAGCGCTTTACGGTGGCGGGGATTTTCGACGTCGGCGTGCAAGAATTCGACACCACCACCGTGTTCATGCATATCGATGACGCGGCGCGCGTATTTCGCCGTGCAGCCGGCTTAAGCGGAGTGCATGGGGTGCTCGCAGATCCGTTTGCAGCGGATGCTTTCGTCGCCGGCGAACACGTCGACGCCGCGAAGTTCAGCGTTAAATTCACTTCCTGGACGGTCCAGCACGCCGATCTCTTCCACGCGTTACGCACGGAAAAAATCGTCATGTTCGCAATCTTGTTGTTAAGCGTGGGTGTTGCGGCGTTCAATTTAGTGTCAACGCTGGTCATGATGGTGGCGGAGAAAACCGCCGAGATTGCTATTTTACTAACGCTGGGGCTGACGCCGGCGCGCGTGCTGCGGGTGTTCTTCACACAAGGAGCCGTCATCGGTATCGCGGGGGTCATTGTCGGTGGGATTGCGGGCGTGCTGCTCGCTTCGTATATCGATGTGCTGGTGGCCGGACTTGAACACGTGTTTGGCTTCAAGATCCTCGCGCCCGAGGTCTATTACATCAGTGAAATCCCGGCCGATCTGCGGCGCGGGGATGTTTATATCACGCTATTTTCGTCGGCGCTTCTGTGCCTGGTCGCGCCGCTCTATCCCGCGTGGCTCGCAAGTCGCACACGCCCGGCAACGGTTCTTCGGTATGAATGATCCACACACTTCAAAGCGTGGCGAGACGGTACTGGAAGCACGTCAGTTAGAAATGCGCTACGCCGACGGCACGCTCAACGTACAGGTGTTGCGCGCGATTAATTTCAGCGTCCACGCGGGTGAAGCCGTCGCTATCTTGGGTGCGTCCGGCTCGGGGAAAAGCACGTTATTGCATCTACTCGGCGGGTTGGATAATCCCACCGCGGGTGAAGTGTGGTGCGGCGAACATCGGTTGAGTGCGCTGAATGAGCGAGCCCGGGGTATGGTTCGTAACCGATTGCTTGGGTTCGTTTATCAATTTCATCATCTGCTGCCCGAATTCAGCGCACTCGAAAATGTCGCGATGCCGGTGCTGATCAGCGGCGCGCCGCCCGCAACCGCGCAGGCCCGCGCGAGCGAGATGCTGGCACAAGTCGGTTTGGCGGAGCGCGTGCTCCATCGACCCTCGGAGCTGTCCGGCGGCGAACGACAGCGCGTTGCGATTGCCCGCGCCTTGGTGATGACGCCGCGCTGCGTCCTGGCCGATGAACCCACCGGCAATCTCGACGAAAAAACCGCGCAAACGGTGCTGGAAACGATGCTCGACCTCAAGCGAAAGTATGCGACCGCGCTCGTTATCGTGACGCATGACAAGCGTATTGCGCAGCAGCTCGACCGCGTAGTCGAACTACACGCCGGGGAATTGTGGGAAGGCACGCAACGGCTTTAGATCACAAGAATTCGCGCGTAAACTAATTTCGCCAAGCGCTGGACGCGCACGGCCCCTTTAAGACCCATGCTTTCGTCAAGGATGACCGCGCATGAAGCTTTATCTCGCCGCTTTGACCGGTGGCATCTGGTGTGTGCAGATGCTGCCGGCGTTACCTAGCGCGCCGTGGCGCGTCCTATTACTTATCCTCGCCATCGTCGCCGTAAAATCGGCCAAATGTCGCGCGTTTGGGTGGTTTGTCGGCGGCTTGTTATGGGTATGCTGGCGCGCCGATCTGGCGCTCGCGGCGCGTGTGCCGGCGGCTTATACCGGCAAGACCCTACAAATTAGCGGACAGGTTAGTGACTTGCCGCGCCTGATGGCGCGAGGCATCCGCTTTGAGATGGTCGTCGACGGCATGGCACGCGATTCTGCGCGGTGGTCGGTGCATCGTCCAAAGATACTCCTGTCGAACTATCGACAAACGCCCACACTCCGGGCTGGCGCGCACTGTGTCTTGCAAGTCCGTCTGCGCGCGCCACGCGGACTTCGTGGGCCGGGGGCCTTTGACGCTGAGCGATGGTATTTCGCGAACGGGGTGCGTGCGCTGGGTTATGTGGTCGAGCATCCCGGGAATACCTGCACGGTGGCGCCGACATTCTCGCTAGTGCAACTGCGTGAGCGGCTCGCGGCCCAGATCGCCGCGCGCAGTCCGCCGAGCGCATCCCCAATATTGGCGGCATTGACGGTCGGGGCGCGTCAGCAAATGACCGAAGCGCAGTGGCGAATTCTCCGCGAAACCGGCGTCGTTCATTTGGTATCAGTCTCCGGGTTACACGTCGCGATGGTCGCATGGGCCGGCTATTGGCTCGCGCTGCTGTCGAGCGTCGTTCTCAGTCTACTCACGCGACGCGTTGCACCAATTCCGCTTTGCGCGTTGTTCGCGTTTGCGGCGGCGACGACTTATGCGCTGCTAGCCGGGTTCTCGGTACCGACACAACGCACGTTGTTGATGGTGGGGGTGGCGCTGATCAACCGCGTGCGAGGGCAGACGGTACTATCAGGATCGAGTCTCTTGTTGGCTTGCGCGCTAGTAATGGTCTGCGATCCGTTCGCTGCATTGACGTTGAGTTTCTGGTTGTCGTTTGGCGCGGTCGCGTTGCTCGCGCTGATGGCCGTACTACGGACTTCGGATGGACGCTGGCGCGCGCTCGCGACACAATGCTGGTTGAGCCTGCTACTTCTTCCGCTTTCCGCGCTGGCGTGGCCGCATATTGCGCTGTCCGCGCCGATCGCAAACTTGGTGGCGATCCCGATCGTTACATTAAGCGTCGTGCCGCTGTGTTTGCTTGGAATACTCACGGCAGGCATCGCCGGCTTTAATTGCTACGCAGGGGCTGCGGCGGTATGGGATGGGTTGTGGCAGTTCTTGATGGTTTGTGCGCGGGAATTCCCAAGTCAACCTTGGCCGTATGGCATGACCACGACGTTGATGCTCTTGCTGACGATCGCCGCGCTAGGGCTATGGTCGCCACTCCGCCGCGCGCGTTGGTTGTTGACGCCGGCACTCTTGGGGGTGGCTTGCTTGGCGCCGGTCGATACCTTGCGCGATGGCGAGTTTGAATTGACGACGCTCGATGTCGGTCAAGGTCTGGCGGTACTCGTCAATACGGCTCGTCATACGCTGGTCTATGACACGGGGCCAAGTTTCGGCGATGGTTTTGATATGGCACTTGCGGCGGTGATTCCGGCGCTCCGCGCTAGCGCGCGGACGCGTATCGATCGCTTAGTGGTGAGCCACGCGGATAACGATCACGCCGGAGGGGCGCGCTCGCTGGCGCAAGCCCTTCCCGTGACAAACGTGATGAGCAGTGGTCTGCGGGTGTTGAGTGCGCTGCCCGCGCAGCGTAGCGAACGTTGTGTCGCGGGCCAAACGTGGCAATGGGACGGCGTCGAATTTATCGTGCTGTGGCCGCGCCAGCGGGTGTCAGGCAGTGACAACGATCATTCGTGCGTCATCTATATCAAGGGCAGATCGGGGTCCGCGTTGTTACCGGGCGATATCTCGTCGCGTGTCGAAGCTAAACTACTGGAGTCCGCGCCCAATCGTGCGGATATTTTAGTCGTCCCGCATCATGGCAGCGCGACGTCCTCATCGAAAGAATGGGTGGCGCGGCTGCAGCCGCGGATAGCGGTGGTGTCCGCGGGAGACGCCAATCGCTTCGGGCATCCGGCGCCGAGCGTGTTGGCGACTTACCGCCAGCGTGGGATCCCAGTGTGGCAAACTGCGCGGCATGGCAGCGTCAGCATCGTGGCGAATTCGCCTAGTGCGCGGCCGCGCGCCTATCGGTGGGAACATCGCCGTTACTGGGACGTGCCATTGCGCGCACCGATGCGCTAAGCATGCGTGAAGCGGACTTCACGCGGTTGGCGCGGTCTGTTAACGTGCCGCCGCCGACGGTTGTCCGGCAAGCAAAAGGTTACACACGCAGTGTTTGAAATCATTAAGTCAGGCGGATGGGTCATGTTGCCTATTTTGCTTGCGTCGGTGGTCGCGATGGCGATCACGGTCGAAAGGTTTTGGTCGCTCCAACCAAAACGTGTACTTCCCGAAAACCTCGTGGCACAAATTTGGCAATGGCTGCGCGCCGGCAAACTCGATGAGCGCAAAATTCAAAACCTCCGGCTCGGTTCACCGCTGGGTAGGGTATTGGCGGCCGGACTCGTCAACCGTAACCATGAGCGCGCGGTGCTCAAGGAGAGCATCGAGGAAGCTGGGCGCCACGCGGCCTACGAATTAGAACGTTACCTCAACACGCTCGGCACGATCGCCGCGATCTCACCGTTGATGGGCTTGCTCGGCACCGTGTTCGGTATGATCAAAATGTTCGCCGCGTTAAAAGTCCATGGCGCGGGCGATCCCAGCGCCCTATCGGGTGGGATCGCGGAAGCGTTGATTACCACCGCGGCGGGGCTGACGGTTGCGATCCCGGCATTGTACTTCTACCGATTCTTTCGCGGCCGCGTGGATGCATTGGTCATCACCATGGAGCAGGAATCACTCAAGCTCGTGGAGGTGCTACATGGCGAACGCGAACAAGAGCAAGAACAGACGCCGGTTTAAAAAGCTAACGGTGGATTAAAGGCGATGAACTTTCGCGCGCGGCGCTCAGAGGATATCGAAGTCAACGTCACCTCCCTCATCGATGTTGTGTTGCTGCTGCTGATTTTTTTTATGGTGTCGACACGTTTCGTCGATGAATCGAAGATCGATCTCGTACTCCCATCGGCGAGCGAGCGGCCAGTTCCCACCGAGCCTCAATCGATCGAAATCGTTATCGATAAGCGTGGTCAATTTTTCGTGAACGGCGCTGCGCTCATTAACAACCAAGTCGCGACCGTGGAGAAGGCGCTGCGTGAGGCGCAGGCCGGGCGACACGAGCCGATGGTAATCATTAGTGCCGATCGCAGCGCGCCATTTCAACTGGCGGTGGATGCCATGGATGCCGCGCGGCTAGCGGGGTTGACGCGCGTGACGTTCCCCACTTCTAAACGCACCGGCGAGTAATGGTAGCCACTGCCACGGATGTCCCGCGGGCTTTCAACTTCGAAAGCTTGCGTAATGAAGTCTGGTACGGCAAGCATCCGCTTTCCGCCGCGCTGCTGCCGTTGAGTTTGCTTTACCGCGGCGTCACCGAAGTACGACGACGCGCGTACGCCGTCGGACTTCTCACTAGTCGGCGCATACCGGTACCGGTTATCGTGGTAGGCAATTTGACGACCGGCGGCACCGGCAAGACGCCGCTCGTCATTTGGCTCGCCGGCTACCTTAAATCGCTGGGGTATCACCCAGGCGTCGTCGCACGCGGTTATGGAGGCAACGCGCGTCTCTGGCCTCAACAAGTCCGCAGTGACAGCGATCCGGCAGCCGTTGGCGACGAAGCGATCATCATTGCGCGGCGCGCGCGCTGTCCGATTGCCGTAGGGCCAAAACGCTTTGACTGCGCAAGCGCGCTCGTCGCGCACACCGATTGCGATATCGTCATTAGCGATGACGGTCTGCAACACTACGCCTTGGCGCGAGACGTGGAAATTGCCGTGATCGATGGTGTGCGTCGACTCGGCAACGGCCGCTGCTTGCCGGCGGGACCATTGCGCGAAGCGCCAAATCGTTTGCGTGAAGTCGACCTTATCGTCGCCAATGGGATCGCGGGGCGCGGCGAATTCGGCATGCGTTATGTGGCAAGCCATGCCGTGGCCCTTGGTCAGACATCTGAGGTGGTTGAACTCGAATCCTTGCGGGAAACCCCGGTGCATGCCGTCGCCGGGATCGGTAATCCCGATTCCTTTTTCGCAATGCTGCGCGCGAAAGGTCTGCAAATCATCCCGCATCCGTTCCCCGATCACCACCGCTTCACGCCGACCGAATTGCATTTTGATGACGATTTGCCGGTGTTGATGACCGAGAAGGATGGCGTGAAGTGCGAAATGTTTAATGCAGCGAAGTGTTGGATAGTGCCGGTGGTCGCCGAGTTGCCGGAAGTGTTCGCCGCCCGCATCAAGATGCTGTTGCAAAGGGGAGCGCATGGACAAGAGATTGCTTGATTTATTGGTGTGTCCGGTCACGAAGGGGCCGCTCATATACGACAAAGCCCATCACGAACTTATTTCCCGTAACGCACGCCTTGCCTACCCGATCCGCGATGACATTCCGGTCATGTTGGAAGAGGAAGCACGCGAACTCACGGAGGACGAGTTGGAGCAGTGGAGTCGGTGAATTTCAAGGTTTATATCCCGGCGCGATTCGCTTCGACCCGTTTGCCTGGTAAGCCGTTACTGCAAGCGGCGGGCAAACCGTTGCTGTGGTACGTCCTGGCGCGTGCGCGCGAGAGCGGTGCGGCGGAGGTCGTGATCGCGACGGATGACGAGCGGATCGCGCAAACCGCGCGGCGCTTCGGTGCGGCCGTCTGCATGACCGCCAACTCGCACGAATCCGGCACTGATCGACTCGCCGAAGCAACTCGGCTTATGCATGAGCGCGAGGATGAGGTCATCGTCAATTTGCAGGGCGACGAACCCGAGATGCCGGCGGCTGTCATCCGCCAAACCGCGGCGCTTCTGCACGCGCGCGCGGCGCCTGATATCGCGACCGTATGCGAACCGTTCACCGCGGAAGCGGATTGGCGCAATCCCAATCAGGTTAAAGTCGTGCGCGACGAGCAAGATCGCGCGCTCTATTTTTCGCGCGCGCCGGTGCCGCATTTGCGTGATGCTGCGGCCTGGCAGCCGGCGCGCGAGTTCCGGCGGCATATTGGGATCTACGCTTACCGGACCGCGTATTTGCACGAATTCGTGCGACTCGCGCCAAGTGCGCTTGAACGTTACGAACGCCTTGAGCAGTTGCGGGCGTTATCGGCCGGAGCGGTCATTAAAGTGCCGGACGCGGCGGCCAATTGCGGAGTCGGGATCGACACACCCGATGACTTTGCGCGATTTTGCGCGCAGCTGTCGGCCCAGGAGCTCGCGTGAACACTCACGTACTGTTTGTCTGTACCGGAAATCTCTGCCGGTCGCCGCTCGCGCAAGGGTTGCTCGAACGCGCGCTCGTCGCGCGTGGCTTAAGCGAATTGGTGACCGTCGATTCCGCTGGCACACATGCCCGCGCGGGAATGCGTCCGGAGCCCTTCGCGGTGGAAGTCGCGGCGGCGCGCGGCGCGGACATCGCGGAGCAACGCTCGCGCGCGCTCGCCACCGAAGACTTTTATAAGTTTCAGCACATCATCGCGCTCGATCTCGGTCATCTCGACCAGCTACGCTTTATGCAGCCGCCGGATAGCGGTGCCGTCACTCGATTATTACTCGCGGGGATGGCGGCGCGTGGTGATGCGGAGGTCCCGGATCCTTACGGCGAGGATTTATCCGCGTTTGAGTATTGCGCTAGGTTGATCGACGCCGGTATCAACCGCCTGGTGGACGAGCTTGCGGAGGAGCTTGCGCGATCCTGATGGGATTGCCTTCGATGTGAGGCCTTAGCGTTCTCGGAAAGTAATGCGCCCTTTACTGAGATCGTAGGGAGTTAATTCCACGAGCACGCTATCGCCGGTCAGTATTCTGATGTAGTTCTTGCGCATTTTTCCGGAGATATGCGCGGTGACGATGTGTCCATTTTCGAGCTGTACCCGGAACATGGTATTTGGCAAGGTTTCAACGACCTTCCCTTGCATCTCAATGTGATCTTCTTTCGCCATGCGTTGCGGGTTCGCTTTCTGTTACTTATCGTGATGTTAGGTGCGGAGAGGGTTGGGCCGCCCTGAGTGCTCGCCGGCCGGGCGGCAATTGTGCCTGATGGACCCCAGGCGGTAAAGCAAATCGAAGATGGCTACGGTGCGCGTCGCCATTCGCCAGCATCAAAGTACTCTAACGGCTGGTACTCCGCTTTGTAAGACATCTTCCTACAGGCGGCGATCCAGTACCCGAGATACAGCCAACGTACCTGCAGGGCGCGTGCGAGTTCTATCTGCTTCAATACGGCGAGCCGCCCTAAACTGCGCGTAGCCTGCTCGGGATCGTAGAAGGTGTACACCGCCGATAACGCGTCTTCGAGATGATCGACCACCGCGACCGCGAGCAAATGCGCGCCTGCGCGAAATTCATAAAACACCGTGTCGGCCCACCGCGCGCTCAGAAATTCGACATAGCTATCCGGATCGGGGTTCTCCATGCTGCCGCCGCTGTGCCGCGCTTTGATGTACCGCTCGTACAACGCGAAATGTTCCGGATGATACACAGGGGGTTTGGGCGTGAGCGTCACATCCGCGTTAACGCGTAACGTACGCCGTTGAACTCTGCGCGGAACGAATTCATCGACCGGCACCCGTACGGCGACACAGGCGCTGCAACTCGGACATTGCGGTCGATACACGTGATCGCCGCTTCGTCGGAATCCGTGTTGCGACAGGGCGGTGTAGATTTTGACGTTCGGTCGACGCCGTGGATCGACGAAAATCGTCACCGCGTCGCGCTCCGGCAAATAGCCGCATTTATGCGGCGGCGTAAGAAAGAAGCCGAGTCCGGGCCGTGGTGCTTGCGTCATAAGGTCATGTCTAGTGGGGCACTCATCCACATGTACGGAGCAGCCGGCGCCGGTTCGCGCAAGAGCTGGATAAACTTGTCACGCGGCATCGTCTCGCAACCCAGCGTCGTCAAATGGGGATTGTCTATCTGGCAGTCTAGGACAGCATAACCATTCGCGGCTAGATGCCGGCATAGCGCAAAGAGCGCGATTTTCGAAGTATCCGACACGCGGCTAAACATCGATTCACCGGAAAAGACCCGACCGACGGCGACTCCGTACACCCCGCCGACCAGACGCGACTCGCGCCATACTTCGAGCGAATGCGCGCGCCCCAGCGCATGCATGGCGCAATAGGCGGCTTGCATCGCCGGATTGAGCCAGGTGCCTTGGTCGCGCGCACGGGGCGCCGCGCACTGTGCAACCACTTCAGCGAAAGCGCAATTCAGCGTTATCCGCCAGGGATGTTGACGCAACGTTCGGCGCAAACGGCGTGAAGCGTGAAAATCCGTCACCCGAATAACCGCACGCGGATCGGGTGACCACCATAGGATGGGTTGCCCGTCGTTATACCAGGGAAAAATCCCCTGTTGATAAGCTTGCCATAAATGCGTGGGGGTCAGTTCGCCGCCCGCCGCCAATAGTCCGTTCGGTTCGCGCAGTGCCATTTGTGGGGCCGGCAATTCGTGCGACACGGTATGGGTGGCGACCCACCAAAACGGCGCACCGCTCACTGGTCGACTTCGCGATAAGCGCGATGCGCGTCGACCGCCTCGACGTAACGATCCATTTGGTGCCGCTCGCGCTTGCAAAAGTCGGCCACCGCGCGACGAAACCCGGCATGTTGGATCCAGTGCAGTGACCAGGTTTTGATGGGATTGAAGCCACGCGACACCTTGTGTTCGCCTTGCGCACCGGCATCCAAGCGCTGCAGGCGCCGCGTGATGCAATAATCAATCGTCTGGTAATAACACAGCTCGAAATGCAGGTTTCTAACGAAACGATTACAACCCCAATGTCGCCCATATAGCGTCTGCTCGCCGCGCAACGCAAACGCGCCCGCGACATACTCGTTTTGTTGGCGCGCCAGAAACAATACCGGGTGCAGATCAGGATTCTGCGAGAGATGATTGAAAAACGCTTCGGTGAAGCGCGGGGCGCCCCATTTGCGATCGAAAGTGTCGCAGTAAAAACGATAGAACACGCGCCAATGCTGTGGCTCGATGGCGGCGCCTTCCAATACCTCGATCACCACATTTTGCGCGCTGACTTCACGACGCTCGCGGCGAATTTCTTTACGGCGTTTTGAGGTTAGCGACGCCAGGAAATCGTCGAAATCAGCGTATCCGCCATTAAACCATTGATACTGGCAGCCCTCGCGAAGGATCAAGTCGGGGTGGGTGTAAAGCGGTAACGACACTTCTTCCGGAAACAAACAATGCCAAGACGAGTAGCGCTCGCGTTCCGCGATTTCGAGCGCTGCGTCCACCAAGCGGGCACCCGCAGCCTCGGTGCGGAGCAAAAGGCGCGGCCCCGCGGCCGGCGTGAAAGGCACCGCCGTGACAAGCTTCGGATAATAACGGCCGCCTGCTTGCGCATAGGCTTCGGCCCAAGCCCAATCGAACACAAACTCGCCGTATGAGTTGTCCCGCAGGTAGAGCGGTAACGCACCGACTAGCTGGTTGCCGTCATAGGCCAAGAGATGTTGTGGGTACCAGCCGTGGCCCTCCAGGCAACCGTGCGTCTCCATGCCGGCGAGAAACGCGTGTTTCAAGAAGGGCGTGTCAGTCGGGACGAGGGCGTCCCAGTCGGACACGGGGATTGCGGAGAGCCGTCGGACGATCTGAATTTCCATCGGCAAGCCTTAGTCCGCAACGCTCATGGGCGACGGTGATCCGGACCTCCGGTGAAAATTGGGAACGGCGTGACTTTGTCTTGCGGACCCACCTCCATCACTTTGCTATGTCCTGATTTTTCGACGATATCGATACGAATGACGGCATGCATCGGAATTAACGTGTGGCTGACGCCGGCAAACTCGGCTTTCAGGTTCTCTTCCGAGGGATCGACCACCACGGTGCTCTTCTCTCCGAACAGAATTTGCTCGACCTCGACAAAGCCGAGCAGATCGGCTTGGCGCACGCTTTTTGCGTAAATCTCATACACCTTGCCTTGATTGTGGAAACTAATCCGGTACGTGCTTTTTTTCTTCATAACGAACTTGATTGATGGAGCGGCAGGAGCGGCATCTGATGCGATGTTTGCGCAACTTGCAAGCCCCGAGGCCACCGACGGGGCATCCGCTGGCCAAGGTAATTCCGGGAGCTGATTCACTGAAGTTGATCAGAAGCGATAAGAAACATCTCATTAGCTGTTTTCTTTAAAGCAAGTATCTCTGCGCTCACCGGGTGCTCGAAAGCGCTAACCAAATGAAATTCAAATGAATTTGATGTTCTCATCGGGGCGCCTCTCATGAGGCTGGGGAGTGGCATTAAAGTGTTTTCATAAGTACACTCTGATCTTCAAGTATTACAGCGATTTAGGTTTGATACCTAATTTAAATAAATAAAGATCGAAGTAGGCATGACTCAGGCAATCCGTCGCTCTCCCGCGTTGTCCGATCCGTCGCTCTCGCTACACGTTTGGCAACGCGTGCGGGAGGGAACCTTCATCGTTTTTGGAGGCGCGGCGCTGTTCCTCCTCATCGCGCTATTCACGCATCATCCGGCGGATCCCGGGTGGTCGCATACCGGCAGTTCGGACACTGTGCGCAATAGTGCGGGGCTGGTCGGCGCGTGGCTCGCGGACGTTCTGCTTATCGTGTGCGGTCAGGTCGCGTATTTGTTTCCCTTTCTGGTGGGTCACGCGGGCTGGGTGTTGTACCAGGAGCGCCATTTGGATGAGCCGCGGGATTACTCCGCGCTCTCCATCAAGGTCACCGGGTTTTTACTCATCTTGCTCGCGGGTTGTGGGCTTATGTGGGCGCGAACGTCGCCGCTGCAGCTTGGGTCACCAAGCCTAGGTGGCGGCATCGTCGGAGAGTTGGTCGGCCACACTGCAGTGACCCTCGGAGGCCGCGCCGGAGGGCTCTTGGTGTTGCTCGCCGCATTTTTTGCCGGAATCACGCTCTTCACCGGATTGTCGTGGCTGCGAGTCATGGATGTGGTTGGTTACTGGGTGTTACGTCTGCACGACCACGTCGACTTATGGACGGAATGGATGATGGATTGGTGGCAAGGGCGTAATGCGCGCCGCGAGCGTGCCTTGGCGGTGACCGAAGAAACCTTGCGGGTCGAAGCCCGCGAGCCGGTACGCATCGAGCCCAAGATTTTCGATATTCCGGTGAGCGAACGGCCGGAGAAAGAAAAGCAGATCATCTTGTTTCAGGAGCCGCGAGAAAGCGCCTTGCCGACGTTGGCGCTGCTCGACGAACCGCGTCCGGTCGGGATTGGGTATTCGGCGGAAGCACTCGAAGCAATGTCGCGACTGGTTGAACTCAAACTCAAGGACTTTGGCATCGATGCGCAGGTCGTTGCTGTGCTACCCGGCCCCGTGATCACACGCTTTGAACTCATGCCGGCGCCCGGGGTGAAAGCGAGTCGGATCACCAACCTCACCAAAGATCTCGCGCGTTCGCTTTCCACCGTCAGCGTTCGCGTGGTGGAAGTCATCCCCGGCAAAGCCGTGGTGGGTCTCGAAATACCGAACGAGCGGCGCGAAGTCGTCGCGCTTAGCGAGATCTTGAAGTCGCATGAATATGACAAGAGCGAATCCGCTTTGACGCTTGCGCTCGGCAAGGACATTGCGGGTAAGCCGGTGGTAGTCGACTTGGCGCGCATGCCTCATTTGTTAGTGGCGGGCACTACGGGATCGGGCAAATCCGTTGCGCTGAACGCAATGATCTTAAGCTTGCTTTACAAGGCCACCGCGAACGACGTGCGGCTCATCATGATCGATCCCAAAATGCTTGAACTATCGGTCTATGAGGGTATCCCTGGATTGCTTGCACCGGTCGTGACCGATATGAAGGAAGCAGCGAATGCCTTGCGATGGTGTGTCGCTGAGATGGAGCGGCGCTATCGCCTGATGTCGGCATTGGGGGTGCGCAACATTACCGGCTACAACCGCAAAGTGATCGAGGCGAGCGAGGCGGGAAACCCAATTCTGGATCCCTTATTTGACGATCTTGAAGCCGGCGACACAACACCTTCCTTGACAACGTTGCCTTACATCGTCGTCATCGTCGATGAACTAGCCGACATGATGATGACGGTCGGTAAGAAGGTCGAAGAGTTGATCGCCCGACTCGCGCAAAAGGCGCGTGCCGCCGGGATCCATCTGATTCTCGCGACGCAGCGCCCGTCCGTTGACGTCATCACGGGGCTAATCAAAGCCAACATCCCTACGCGCATCGCGTTTCAAGTGTCCTCACGTGTCGATTCGCGCACGATCCTCGATCAAATGGGCGCGGAAAATCTGCTCGGGCACGGCGACATGCTGTATTTACCCCCCGGCACGGCAACGCCCCAACGTATTCACGGCGCATTTGTGTCGGATCAAGAAGTACACAAAGTGGTCGAGTCGCTGAAAGCACTGGGCGCGCCGGAATATGTCTCCGAAATCGTCATGAGCGCGGGTACCGGCGATGCGAGCGACTTCTCGTTTGAGTCCGAGGGTGCGAGCGAGGGAGGAGAGGGCGATGAACTCTACGACCAGGCCGTGAAGATTGTGACCGAAACACGCCGCGCCTCCATCTCCGGGATCCAACGGAGACTCAAAATTGGATACAACCGTGCGGCGCGTATGGTGGAAGACATGGAGCGGGCGGGTGTCGTTGGCGCATTACAGTCCAATGGTTCGCGCGAAGTCCTGGCACCTCCACCGCCGCCACGGAATTGAACGGTGATTACACGCGCATTGATTGGATTCTTGCTGCTGTGGCAAGGGATCACACCGAGCGTGGCGCAAGTCACCGCGCGGCACAGTTTGGAGGCGTTTCTAGCTGATCTCTCCACGTTTACCGCCGAATTCGTGCAACGGGTATACGACGAAACGGGACAGCCGCTGGAAGAGTCGCGCGGGACTTTATGGCTCGCGCGACCGGACAAATTTCGTTGGAATTATTTGACCCCGTTTAAGCAAACCATCGTCTCGGATGGCAAAAAGTTATGGCTGTACGACGAAGAACTTGCACAGATTAGCGTCAGCAAGTTCGATGCTTCCGCAGGCTCCGCGGCGCAACTGCTCGGTGCGGAGGTCGATCTCGACGCGAATTACGAAGTGACCGAAACCGGCCAACGGGACGGCGCGCAATGGCTGCAACTCGTGCCGAAGGCAGCCTCGCAACAGTACACCAAGGCCGAACTCGGTTTTGCTGGCGACACGCTGCGCTTGATGCGATTGCGCGATAACCTGGGCCAAGTCACTGAACTTGAATTCTCAGGCATCGAACGCAATCCAGCGCTCGAACCGTCACGTTTTGCGCTCGAGATTCCCGCCGGCGTCGACGTCATCGACGGCGACGTCACGACACCGTAGCGCACTGGGCACGGAAACTCGGCGATGGCGAAATCGACGTTGTCGCAACCGCTGGCGGAAAGGCTTCGTCCGCAATCGCTCGCGGATATCCTTGGCCAGGAACACCTACTCGGCTCCGGTAAGCCGTTGCGTATGGCGATCGATGGTGGCTTGCTGCACTCATTCGTTTTGTGGGGACCGCCCGGGACCGGCAAAACGACGCTCGCGAAATTATTTGCGCATGCAACTTCCGCCGCGTTTCTCGAAGTCTCGGCGGTCTTAAGCGGCATCAAGGAAATTCGCGCGGCGGTGGAACAGGCGCAAGCACTGTCGGCGAGCGAACAGCGGCAAACCGTGGTGTTCGTCGACGAAGTACATCGTTTCAACAAAACACAACAAGACGCGTTTCTACCGCATATCGAATCAGGCGCGATCACCTTCATTGGCGCGACCACCGAGAATCCCGCGTTTGAACTCAACAATGCGCTGTTGTCACGATTGCGGGTCTATGTGCTGAAAGCATTGGACGCGGCGGCCTTAAGCGGCATCGTAACTCGCGCCTTGCAGCGCGTTGGGCGTACTGCCGTGCCTGCCGCGGTTTTGAAAATCACTACGGGCGCCGACGGCGATGCACGCCGCGCGCTGAATATTTTGGAGCTCGCGCTAGATCTTGCCGGAGATGCGCTCCTTGACGAAGAATTGATCAGTACCGTTATTCAAGGCGCCGGAGTGCGCCGATTCGACCGCGGCGGAGATGAATTTTACGCACAGATCTCCGCCTTGCATAAGTCTGTCCGTGGCTCTGATCCGGATGCCGCGCTCTATTGGATGGCGCGAATGTTGGATGGGGGTATCGATCCGGAATACATCGCGCGCCGTACGGTGCGTATCGCGAGCGAAGACATCGGCAATGCCGATCCGCGCGCACTGCGCTTGGCGCTTGATGCCTGGGAGACGTTTCAGCGGCTCGGCGCACCGGAAGGCGAGCTCGCGATCGCACAAGCAGTGGTTTATTGCGCCTGTGCCGCCAAGAGTAACGCCCTCTACGTTGCTTTTGAGGCGGCCAAGCGCGACGCCGCGAACCACGGCACCTTGCCGGTGCCCGATCACCTGCGCAACGCGCCGACCAAACTTGCGTCGCAAATGGGGCATGGCCAGGGTTACCGTTACGATCATGATTACGCGGACGGTAAAGCCGCGGGGCAGACCTACTTTCCTGAAGGATTCGCCTCGCGTATTTACTATGAGCCGGTGCCGCGCGGACTCGAACTCCAAATCGGCGAAAAATTGCGTCGCCTGCGCGGCGCGCCGCATGGTTAAGGCTGGTTCTCCTTGAACCTGCTCGCGCAACTGGCGTGGGTTGCTGGTGGCGGTGCGCTCGGCGCCATGTGCCGCTACGCAGTCAATCTGTGGGCAGTGACGGTGGCGCCAAGCTTTCCGCTGGCAACGATGGCAGTCAACGCGAGCGGCGCGTTAATGGCTGGCGCCTTGTGGATATATGTCACGGAACTTTCCTCGGCACATGCCGCCGCGCGTTTGTTTGGCGCGGTTGGATTTCTCGGGGCGTTTACGACTTTCTCGGCGTTTTCGCTTGAGACGCTGTTGCTCTGGCAACAGGGCCAGCTCGGTACTGCCGCGATAAACGTCGTACTGAACGTTATATTGAGTCTGGCGTGCTGTGCGTTTGGGTTAGCGTTAGGACGTTGGCTGCTGACGGTTTAGTGAGCATCTGAGGTTAACATTGCGCGCGACCGTTGATTTAACGCGCCCGCCATCCGGTCCGCGTGGAGGTTATAATCCGCGGGCTATTCACTTTGCAAACTTTTTAACATGCTAGACCCTCATCAATTGCGTGCCACGCCAGACGACGTCGCGCAACGGTTAGCCCCGCGTGGTTTCAACTTAGATGTTGCGGCCTGCCGCGAATTTGAAAATCGGCGCAAGCGTTTGCAAGTGGAGACGCAAGAACTCCAAGCTGAGCGCAATAAACGCAGTAAAGTCATCGGCGGGATGATGGCGCGCGGTGAAGACGCGACCGCCGCAAAAGCCGAAGTTGCGGCGCTCGGCGAGCGCTTACAACAACTCGAAAGCGCGCTTGAATCGTTGCAGTCCGAAATCGAAGCGTTTGCGTTAGTCATTCCCAATCTACCGCATGCCACCGTGCCCACGGGGGCGAGCGCCGAGCAGAACGTCGAAGTTGCCGCTTGGGGTACGCCCACTCAATTCGATTTCACGGTACGCGATCACGTTGAACTTGGCGCTCTCCTAAGCGGCATGGATTTTGAAACGGCCGCGAATATCGCGACCTCTCGCTTTGTCGTGTTACGCGGTCAGATCGCGCGCTTACAACGCGCGTTGACACAATTTATGTTAGACCGGCATACGACGTTGCATGGCTACGAAGAAGTTTACGTACCGCTGCTGGTCAACGCGCAAAGCATGCGCGGCACCGGACAGCTACCGAAGTTCAAGGAAGATTTGTTTGAGATCGTGCCGCAAGGGTTATTTCTCATCCCGACCGCCGAAGTACCGGTAACCAATCTGGCACGCGATAAGATTTACGAAGCGAGCGATCTGCCGACGCGTTACGTGTGCCATTCGCCGTGCTTTCGTAGTGAGGCGGGCTCGTACGGTAAGGATACACGCGGCATGATCCGCCAGCATCAATTCGAGAAAGTGGAATTAGTGCAGTTGGTCGCGCCAGAAACGTCTTATGCGCAGTTAGAAGAGCTCACCGGGCACGCGGAGAGCATCTTGCAGGCGCTCGGGTTGCCGTTTCGCCGCATGGCGTTGTGCACGGGTGATATGGGGTTCTCGGCGGCCAAAACTTATGATCTCGAAGTCTGGCTACCGTCGCAGAACATGTACCGGGAGATTTCGTCCTGCAGTAACTTCGAAGATTTCCAAGCGCGCCGTTTGAAAGCGCGTTGGCGTAATCCAGCCACCGGCAAACCGGAGCTGTTGCATACACTCAACGGCTCAGGGCTCGCGGTCGGGCGAACCTTGATCGCGCTTTTGGAAAATTATCAACAAGCGGATGGGACGGTGACAATCCCCAACGTGTTGAAGCCGTATATGGGCGGACTTGAAGTACTGCGGCCGAGCGCTAAACAACGCTGACCAGCACCAATACAAATAGAGCGACGCCGGCAAGCGCCAATAACGCAGAAGACCAATCGCCGGCCTGCGCGTCCGGTGAGTTCGCGACCATCTGTTTAGCGCGTGGCAGCAAGAACACTAGCATGAGTCCAAGCAAGATCGCGCTGCCTATCTTCATCCAGTCCATTCAATTCCCCAAAAAAAGCGCGTGGCGCCCGCAGGCGCCACGCATCCATCACGCCAATCCGCAAATGTTCGCTTAGTCGTCGCTCGTCATGCCAAGCAGTTGGAGCAGGCTGGTGAAGATATTCAGGATGCTCAAGTATAAGCCGATAGTCGCCATGATGTAGTTGGTTTCACCCCCGTTCACCATACGACTGGTGTCGTGCAGGATGAGCCCACTCATGATGAGAATGACCGCGGCTGAAAGCATCAGCGTCAGCATGGGCATCGCCAAGAAGATATTCAGCAGCGCACCGCCGATAACGACGATAAGACCTACGAACAGGAAACCACCCATGAAGCTAAAATCTCGCTTGGTCGTTAGCGCGTAGCCCGATAGACCCAGGAAGATTGCGCCGGTTCCGCCGAGCGCGGTCATGACGATCTGCGAACCGTTCGCAAGCGACAAATAGGCATTGAGTACTGGGCCGAGGCCAAAACCGAGTAAACCGGTAATGGCAAAAACGACACCGATCCCGGCGCCTGAGTTCGCGGTTCGAGGTAACACAAACCACATCAATCCCAGTGACAATAAACTGGTCACGAGTCCCGCACCCCTGCCGACGCCCATGGCCATCGCCACCGCGCAGGTCAGCGCACTGAAGAGCAAGGTCATGGACAATAGCGTGTAAGTATTGCGGATGAGCTTATTGGTTGCCGGTACAGCAACTTCACGGCCGGTTAGAACAACATTGGTTGGCATCGACTTATCCCTTTACACTCAAAGTTTGACTGACTATTACGACTCTCACCGAGGCGAAGAGTTCGATGCTATTGATAATAGGGTCGAATCGTTTATTTTCAACCACGTAAGCATTAGTTTTTGTTTGCGGTTCATTCGGTTAATCTTGCGCCGCTGGAGAGGTGGCAGAGCGGTTGATTGCACCGGTCTTGAAAACCGGCAAGGATTCACCTCCTTCGCGGGTTCGAATCCCGCCCTCTCCGCCAACAATCCGAGCCGCAGGCGAGGGTTGTTGGAGCAGAGGGCATGGGAAAAGAACCCGTGGTTCGACAAACTCGCGCAAGCGAGTTTGGACGCGCGGAGCGCGCCCGTAGGGTGAGACCGCGCCATAGCGCGGGCGAATCAATCCCGCCCTCTCCGCCAACAATCCGAGCCGCAGGCGAGGGTTGTTGGCCCACCCAAATAAAACACCACCGTAAGTGTGGGGAATGGTCAGGCGCTGTGAAGCGGGTCGTGGAATCGGCAGTGAACTTAACCGATTGCGACCCTTATGACATTAGGGCTAGGGCAGTATGCCGGCCGTGGTAGCCGGTGCTTTAAGACAGCGCGAATGACGAATGAGACCTTACAAATAGAGTTCCTCGATATCGTTGACGCCGACGATAACGTAGTTGGTCGAGCGTCGCGAGCAGATATTCATGCGCGCATGCTTATGCATCGCGCCGCGCATGTCTTTGTGTGGAATTCGCATAGAGAGCTATTTGTCCAGCAACGCGCCTGGTGGAAAGAATGTGCGCCCGGATTATGGGACTCGTCAGCGGCGGGGCACGTGGCGAGCGGTGAGGACTACTTGAGTGCTGCCGCGCGCGAACTTACGGAGGAACTGGGTCTGATAGCCGACATACTCACTCCGTTTGCCACGTTGCCGGCAAGTAGCGCGACGGGCTTGGAGCACGTAATCGCCTACCAGGTGATGTCAGACGACGAAGTGCGACCGGATGCGCGTGAGATCATTGACTTTAAATGGTGCACGCACGCGACGCTGACTGCGTGGATTGCCGCAGAGCCCAAGCGCTTCACGTCCACTTTTTTGCGCCTCTGGCAACTATCTACCGGCCACGAGCAAACCCAAATCCCGTGATGTGTTTCCAAAAAAGTACCCTCGGAAGCGATTTTTAACAGCTAAAATAAGACGGACAACTCTAGGACAGAACGCCAGATGATTAGGATTATCGTCGTCGACGACCACCGCCTGGTGCGCAAGTGCGTATCTGCGAAACTAGAATCGGTGTCGGATTTCCATGTCGTGGCGGAAGCCGACTCCGGCGAGCAGCTACGAGAATTGGTGGAAAGCGTTCCCTTTGACGTGATCTTGTTAGACCTCAATATGCCCGGCATCGGGGGGTTAGAAACAACTCGGCGGCTGTTGGCCTCGCACCCGGATTTTAAAATCATAGGGCTTTCGATGTTCATTGATGGCCCCTACCCACGGCGCTTTCTAGAACTCGGTGGCGCCGGCTATGTCAGCAAAGACGCCGATACGGATGAATTATTCCTCGCCATCCGCGAGGTCTCGCGCGGCCGCTCCTACATCTCGCGTGACGTTGCGCAGCATGTGGCGGTGAGCACCATCCTGCCGCAGGCCGGCGGCGGCATTCAAAACTTAACCCGCCGCGAAATCGAAGTTCTGCAACGCATCAGCCTGGGGTTGAGTTCCGAAGAAATCGCCGAACGCATGTCATTGAGCGCAAAAACCGTGGCATATCACCGACGCCGATTAATGGAGAAGCTCGGCGTTTCCAACGACGTCAAACTTGCGCTAATTGCGCGTAATCTCGGTCTCGCCGATCTGGTCGATACCGACGCGCGCCGCCCCCCGCGTAGCGCCTAAGTTCGGCGCTGGCCGCTAATTGCGTTAATCCTCGACGTCTGTTCGCTTGCGCGCAGCGCCGTCCCGCGGCAATTTATCGGCATGGATTCTCCCGCGCACGCGTTTGACGCCAAAGAGCGATGCCGCCGCCTCCCGCATAACCCGGGGGTATATCGCATGTTGGACGCGAGCGGCACCGTCATTTATGTCGGCAAAGCGCGCGATCTAAAAAAACGTGTCGCGAGTTACTTCAATCGCAACCTCGGTCATACGCCAAAAGTGCGGGCGATGGCTGAATTGGTGTGCGATATCGAAGTGGTCGTCACGCGCAATGAAACGGAAGCGCTCATTCTCGAGAGCAATCTCATCAAAGAATTGCGGCCGCGTTACAACGTGGTGCTACGGGACGATAAGAGCTACCCCTACATTTACGTTACAACACAGGACCGGTTTCCACGGCTGGCCTTCCATCGAGGGGCAAAGAGCGGCGGTGGGCGTTACTTTGGGCCTTATCCGAACGCCGGTGCGGTGCGTGCGACGATCAATCTGCTGCAGAAGTTATTTATGGTGCGGCAGTGCGAAGACTCGTTTTTTCAGAACCGCAGTCGACCTTGTTTGCAGTATCAAATAAAGCGTTGCACGGCACCGTGTGTCGGTTGGGTGTCCAGCGAGACTTATCGGGGGGACATCGATAACGCGCTGCTGTTCCTGGCCGGACGCAGCCATGAAGTCGTCACGGTACTCGTCGGCGCAATGGAGCGCGCCGCGACCACGCTTGAGTTTGAGCACGCCGCAAGATTGCGCGATCAAATCAACAAGTTGCAACGCATCCAGGCCGAACAACACATTACGGCCGACGGCGGAGATTTCGATGTGGTTGCTTGCCGGCGGCTACAAGGGGTGGGTTGCGTGCAAGTATTTTTCATCCGTGGCGGGCGCAATCTCGGTAATAAGAGCTTTTTTCCACGGCACGCGGACGAGGATTCACCGGTCGAGATTTTGACGGCGTTCCTCGCGCAGTTCTATTTGGCCGGCTCGCCAGAACGAGATTTACCGCCGGACATCATCTTGAATGAGTCCCTGGAGCCAGACGAACTGGAGTGGCTGAACCAGGCGTTGACCGAACGGCGTGGAAGTGCAATCAAGCTACGCACTAACGTGCGCGGTGAGCGCGCGAAATGGTTGGAGATGGCCAATCACAACTGTGAACTCACGATACGTGATCGCGTGGCGGCGGACAGCGATTATCAGCGCCGGCTCGAATCCTTGCGTGAATCCTTGGATCTCGCTGAATTGCCCGAACGCATGGAATGCTTCGATATCAGTCACACGCGTGGCGAAGCGACCGTGGCATCTTGCGTGGTGTTCGGGCGCGCCGGACCACGCAAATCGGATTACCGCAAATTCAATATCGAAGGGATCGCGGCAGGCGACGACTACGCCGCGATGAAGCAGGCGCTCGAGCGCCGCTACGCGCGCTTGCAAAAGGAAGAAGTACCGATGCCGGACCTGTTGATCATCGATGGTGGTACGGGCCAAGTCGCGCAAGCATTGGCGGTGTTACGTGAATTGCAAATTGACGATGTGCAGGTCGTTGGCGTCGCCAAGGGCGTGACGCGTAAAGCGGGGCTTGAAACGCTAATTCTGCACGATGGCGTGACCGAAAAAGTTTTACCGCGCGATACGCCGGGTTTGCATCTCATCCAACAAATCCGCGACGAAGCGCATCGCTTCGCGATCACCGCCCATCGGAAGGCGCGCGCGAAGGCGCGGACTCGCTCGCCGCTGGAAGAAATCGCCGGGATCGGTGCCAAGCGCCGCCGCGCGTTACTGCAGCACTTTGGCGGTTTGCAGGGTGTCGCGCGAGCCAGTGTGACTGATTTGTGTCGCGTGCCAGGCATCAACGACCAACTTGCGCAAGCTATCTACGCCGTGTTACACGGCGCCTAATGAATTTACCGAACAGGCTTTCGTTAATCCGTATTGCGTTGATTCCCTGTTTCGTGGGGCTTTTTTATACCCCGGGGACGTGGAGTAATGTCGCCGCCGCGGGAATCTTCGGGCTTGCCGCCGCGACGGATTGGCTTGATGGGTATCTCGCAAGGCGTTTGCAGCAAAGCTCGAAGCTGGGGGCATTCTTAGATCCAGTCGCCGATAAGTTGCTGGTGGTGGTGGTCTTGGTGTTGCTGGTCCAGCGGACGCCGGAAATCTGGCTGGCGCTGCCCATCGCCGTCATCATTGGCCGCGAGATTACGATTTCAGCGTTGCGTGAATGGATGGCCGAAATCGGCGCGCGTCAGCGGGTGGCTGTTTCGTGGATCGGCAAAGCAAAAACCACCTGTCAGATGATCGCGATCTTGCTGCTTACCGTGCAGGAAGATCTGTTCGGGCTACCACTCTTTGAGCTAGGTGTACTCGCGCTCTACGTCGCGACTTTCGCGACTTTATGGTCGATGGGTAAATACCTGCGCGCCGCTTGGCCGGATTTATCGCGCGACTAGCGGGCTGCTGCGCCGTTCCTTGACACTGATCCTTCCGCCGCTAGAATTGCCGCTCGCAGGCGGGAATAGCTCAGTTGGTAGAGCACAACCTTGCCAAGGTTGGGGTCGCGAGTTCGAGTCTCGTTTCCCGCTCCATGAGAATTGCGAAGCCCCGATTATGTCGGGGCTTTTCATTTTCGGTCGCCGCGTAAGTTCGCTACCAGCGCGATGTAGCGGCCAGCGAAAAAGCCCAAGGCTGGGTGGCAGAGTGGTCATGCAGCGGCCTGCAAAGCCGTGGACGCCGGTTCGATTCCGACCCCAGCCTCCAATTTGAAGCGCCAAATTGACGCGCGAATGTCGCCCAGGCCCGGGTGGCGGAATAGGTAGACGCAAGGGACTTAAAATCCCTCGGGGGTAACCCCGTACCGGTTCGATTCCGGTCTCGGGCACCAACATCAAATTGTGCTTCACTCCTGGCCGACAGGGCCCGCCAATTCTTGGTGGCGACGGATTGCGAGAAATCCTAACAGCGCGAGTGAGCAGGTAATGAGCGCCATGCCAATAGCTTCTTCGGTTGCGGGGATTTCGTGGAAATACCACGCTGCGGATGCAATCGCGATAACCGGCACACCCAGCATGGACAGTCCCGCGAGTCCCGCGGGGACATGTCGAAGCACATAGACCCACACGCCCCAACCCATTGCGGTGGAGACAAGCGCACTTCCCCAGAGAATCGCGGTAAATCGCAGCGTCCATTGAATATCAGGTTCGTTCGCGAGTTCCGCCATCCCCAATAGTGGGACCGCGCCAAAGGCCATCTGCCAGCCCGTTAACGACAACAGATCGCGCGGCTCGCTTTGTTGCATCCTTTTGATCATGATCGAGCCGACCGCCCACAAAAGACCGGAAATAAGCGCGAGTAGTTTGCTTAAGAGTGAGCCGGCCATGTTCCACGGATGAAGAATCACGAGCAGGCCCGTCGCGGCGAGGCCAACCGCTAACCATTGCAATCCTTCCAAACGCTCGCCGAGAAACGGCCACGCCAGCAGCAGGGTCCAAAACGGCATCGTAAACACCAAAATCGACGTCGAGCCGACACCACCTTCAACCAGCGCCCACATGCTCAGGCCCACAAAACCGGTGGTTTGCACCAGGCCCAACAAGAGAAGCTGGCTAATGCCGCGGGGACGCAACGAACGTCCGGTGAGCGGTAGCGCAAGTAACAAACAGCTCGCGGCAATCAACATGCGATAGGCCGAAAAACTCAGCGGTCCCGCGTCGAGAAGCGCGAGTTTGTTCAAAATCCAACTATAGCCCCAGACAAAAATCAGCAGCACGAGCGCGATGCCGGGGATAACACCTAATCTCATGCTTAAAAATACTGAACGATTGGAAAATTAGACGCGGGAGTCTAGCAGTAGCGCGTCGGTCGCGCCTGGGTCCTGTGCGCTATGTGCCTAGTGAAATCTTGACGATCTTCTTGGCCTTGGGCGCTGTGGCGGTTTCGGGCGGCACCGCCGGAATAGGTGGAGCGGCGAGCGCCGCGGGTCCCGGTGCAGCTGGCGTCGATGCTGCGGGTGGGGTTTCATGCGCGGCACTCGGCTTCGCCTCGATCTGTGCAGGTGCAGGTGCAGGTGCAGGTGCAGGTGCCGACGGGTTTTCGGGAGGGCCAAATGGATTTTCGATGGCTTCCGTCGGTGGCGCGGCTGGCTCTTCGCTCTGTTCTTCGATGACTTTCCCTTCGCCTTCACTCACCGCAGCTTCGGCCGCTTTGTTCATGACGATGATACTGATCCGGCGATTGATGGGGCCGTGCGGATTTTCTTTATCGAACAATACGGACGACGCAAGTCCTACGACGCGACCAATCTTATCTTCCGGCACGCCGCCGGCCACGAGTTCTCGCCGCGCGGCGTTGGCGCGATCAGCCGACAGTTCCCAATTGCTATAACCGTTGTTGCTGGCGAAGGGCGTTTGATCGGTATGCCCGGAAATTCCGATCTTGTTTGGGACTTGATTGATGACTTCGGCGACCTGGCGCAGGATTTGGCGCATGTAGTCCTCAAGCACGGGGCTGCCTTGCGCAAACATCGCGCGATTTTCTTTGTCGACGATTTGGATCCTTAATCCATCGCTCGTGATATCGAGCAGCAACTGGTCTTTGAATGGCTTGAGCGAGTCGCTCGCTTCGATTGCGGCTTTGAGTTCTTCGCGCAGTTCCTCCATCCGCGCGGTCTCGGCCTGGGCAGCGAGTTCTGCCGCAAGTTCTTCCGAAGGGACTTGCGCGCCGGGGTCGACTAACTCCGATTCAGTGGGGGCAAACTGCGGAAAAGGCGCTGGCCCACTGCCGTCCAAAATGCCATCGCCGCCGTCGAGTACGGGATTAGCGCCGGCGCCGCCGGGTCCGGATTCGGCCAACGGATCGTTCATGTAATTCGCGATCGCGGCTTTCTGTTCGGGCGTCGTGGAACCCAACAGCCACATCAACATGAAGAACGCCATCATCGCGGTGACAAAATCCGCAAAGGCGACCTTCCATGCACCGCCATGGTGGCCGTGGCCGCCCTTCTTGATTTTTTTGATGATGATCGGTGGCGATTCAACCGCCATGCGTTACCCCTCGTTGCCCGCGTTAAGTCGTATGCGCCGGCTTACTTTTTCTTCACGTGATCTTCGAGTTCTTTGAAACTGGGTCGCTCGGTCGAAAAAATCGCCTTACGCCCAAACTCAACCGCTATTTGGGGGGAATACCCCTGTTGCGAAGCTAACAGTGTGGTTTTGAGTACTTTGAAAAACTGTGCCTCGTCCCGCGCCACATGCTCAATGAGAGTTGCCATGGGCGCGACAAAGCCGTACGCGAGCAGAATGCCGAGAAAGGTACCGACCAAGGCCGCCGCCACGTGGTGGCCGATTTCTTCTGGCGGCCCGCCTAGAGCGCCCATCGTGATAACGATACCTAGCACCGCCGCGACGATACCGAAGCCAGGTAAGCCGTCGGCGATACGTGTCATGGCGGCTGACGGTTGGTGGCCTTCTTCATGGTGCGTATCGAGTTCGATATCCATGAGGTTCTCGAGTTCGAACGCGTTCTTAATGCTGCCGCCCACCATCAGCCGGAGGTAATCGGTCAGAAACTCCACCGCATGGTGGTCGTGCAAGATGTTGGTGTATTTACCGAAGATGGGACTCTTTTCCGGATCCTCGACATCCGGCTCGAGCGACATCATGCCTTCCTTACGCGCCTTGGCGAGCAGGTCGTAGATCAGTGCCAGCGCGTCCATGTAGTAGGACTTGGTGTATTTGGAACCCTTGAACAGAACCGGTAGGTTCTTCGAAACCGCTTTAATGACCTTGCCGGGATTTGCGATCACAAAAGCACCCAGCGCAGCGCCACCGATTACCAGCAATTCGTAGGGCTGCCAAAGGGAAGCAAGATGCCCGTGAGACAGGACGAAACCGCCGGCAACACAACCCAATACCAAGACGATGCCGACAATAAGATTCATGGTGCCCGGATCCGCGTTAAAAGGTGGGGTAAATTCACACTTTTTTAGCGGCGGAGATGGCCCATGCTTGAGATAATTTGACGCTTGAATGCGCTGACGACAGCGCGCTAGGAAGTCGGGGATGTGCGCCAGAATGTTCGGATGGATTGTAGCTTTATGACCACAAGTTGGCTGTATCTCTCGGGAAATCCTGGTTTTTTTACTTGCAATTAGGGCCTTATTCAATAGAATGCTGTGGCATTTAGCGCATAAGACTAAACAACCTGCCCGGTTAAGCGCGTAATCATGAAGAGTTGAGTGCAATGCAATAGCGGAGAATCCCCCGTCATTGCAGATGAAGTACCGCGGTTCTTATCGCGGTGCAACGTACCACGACCGAGTTGAGCACCAAGAATGAATGAAAGATTTGACGCGGCAGCGCATGTGCTGACAGGCCATCGCGCAGAGTTCAAACACGACTTGCTGAGTCCGTCCACGTTGCACGCGCTGGAGCCAACTTCCGATCCGGTGCAATCGACGCTCGCGAAAGCGTCACAAGCTTTGTTTGCCGCACAGGCGAAGGATGGGCACTGGCGCTACGACTTGGAAGCGGATGCGACCATTCCTTCCGAATACATGTTTCTGCATTACTTCTTGGGCACGGTGGACGGCGAACGTGAACAGCGGATTGCCAAATACCTGCGTCGCCGCCAGCAAGACAACGGCAGTTGGTCGCTTTACGAAGATGGACCGGGTGATATCAGTGCCACGGTGAAGGCGTATTTTGCGCTTAAGCTCGCCGGCGACCTGCCGGATGCCCCGCATATGGAACGCGCGCGCCACTGGGTGCGCGCAAATGGTGGGGCAGAACACGTCAACGTATTCACCCGCATCACGCTCGCGATGTTTGGACAGATCCCCTGGCGCACCGTCCCGGCGATGCCGGTCGAGATGATGTTTTTGCCAAAGTGGTGGTTTTTCAACTTAAGTAAGGTGTCGTACTGGTCGCGCTGCGTGATCGTGCCGTTGCTCATCATTTTTGCCAAAAAGCCTGTCGTGAAGCTCCGGCCGGAACAGGGGATCGAAGAATTGTTCCTCGCGCCGCCGTCAACGCTTCATCATTTAGATAAGTTCAAGCCTGGCAAGCCGATCGCGAATTGCTTCTTGTTGGTCGATCGCCTGCTCAAAGCCATCGACCCGCATGTGCCGAACTTCATCCGTTCACGCGCACTGCGCAAAGCGGAAGTTTGGATGCGCGAGCACACCAAAGGGAAAGGCGGCATTGGGGCAATCTATCCTGCGATGGCGAACGCGGCTGTCGCGCTCAAGTTAGTCGGGGCCGGCAACGACGATGGCGATCTCATTCGGACGTTGCAGGCGATTGAAGATCTGGTGCTTGATCAAAAAGATGAGACCTACTGCCAACCATGCGTATCGCCTATCTGGGACACCTGTTTATCGTTGTCCGCGATTACGGAAGGCGGCGCGCAATCCAATCACCCGGCCGTGCAACATGCCGTTGAGTGGTTGTTTGACCAGCAAATATTTGTCCCAGGCGACTGGTGCGATCAGGCTAAAGGATTAACCCCCGGAGGCTGGGCATTTCAATACGAAAACGATAAATACCCTGATGTCGATGACACGGGAATGGTTTTGATGGCGCTGATTCGCGCGGGAGCGCAGGACAAGGAACACAAGCTAAAACGTCTGAATCAGGCGGTGAACTGGTTACTTGGGCTACAGAACAAGGACGGGAGCTGGGGCGCGTTCGACATCGGCAACAATTACGAATACCTCAACAATATTCCGTTCGCCGATCACGGCGCGCTGGTCGATCCGGGCACATCGGATCTGACCGCGCGCTGTATCGAATTGCTCGCGATGTTGGGCTATGACCGCACTTTTCCGCCGGTTGCGCGCGCGTTGGAATTCCTCGAGCGAGAACAAGAAACGTGCGGCGCATGGTATGGCCGTTGGGGCGTTAACTATATTTACGGGACCTGGAGCGTACTCGCCGCACTCGGGAGTCTTGGCGAAGACTCCGCGAAAGCCTATGTACGTAAAGCCGTCGAATGGCTGCGCTCGATCCAAAATGCCGATGGGGGTTGGGGCGAGAGTTGCAACACCTATGACGAGCCGGTGCTCAAGGGGCATGGCGCGAGTACGGCTTCACAAACGGCTTGGGCGCTACTTGGCTTGATGGCGGTGGGCGAAGTCGATTCGCCGGTGGTTCGGCGCGGCGTGGAGTACCTCATGCGCACGCAAAATGCGCGTGGTGAATGGGACGAAGCGCTGTACACCGGGACCGGATTCCCGCGCGTGTTCTATCTGCGTTATCACGGGTACAGCAAATACTTCCCGGTGTGGGCACTTGCCAATTACCAACGGTTGAAGCGCGGCTTGCCGACGCGACAGCAAGAAATCATCGCCCAAGGGCCGATCGATCTCGGGCCGCTACCGGTGATGAGTGGCGCCTATTAAGTCGGTCCCTGCGGATAAATAATCCGCGGCGCTCTCCCTCGTTGAGCCCGCCGAGCGAGACTGACTCGCAAGTGCGACCAGCCTCGCCTGTAAGCCTTGCTCTCACGATGTAAAGCGCCACCGGTACATGCCGCTGACATTCTTTTCGCTGGCGCGCCGACGTGAAATCGGTAAGTTGCGCGACTTAAACAGCATTCGACCCATTTGAAGTTCCAAATCAAGGTTTAGGACGGAGTAGGAGACATGTCGGAGTACACCGCACCCATCGCGGACATGATGTTCATCATGGATCGCTTGTGCCGGCTAGAAGCGTTTACCAACCTCCCAGCTTTTAGCGACGTTAATGCCGAGTTGGTGCAAGCTGTTCTCAACGAGGCCGCGACGTTCGCGAGCGAAGTGCTCCAACCTCTTAATCGCGCGGGTGACACGGTCGGCGCCGTCCACACCGGCGAATCGGTGCGCATGCCCGACGGATGGCGTGAAGCCTATCAGCAGTTTGTCGAAGGCGGCTGGAACGGCTTAAGTTTTCCCACGGCCTGCGGCGGACAGGGGTTGCCGAAAATCCTCGCTACCGCCGTGGCGGAGATGTGGAATACCGCCAATCTGTCTTTCGCGTTAGGACCGATGTTGACCGCCGGCGCGGCCGAGGCGGTGTTGCATCACGCAAGTGACGCGATGCGGGCATCGTATCTTGAAAACATGGTGACCGGGCGATGGACCGGCACGATGAACTTGACTGAACCTCAGGCGGGATCGGACTTGAGCGCGGTGCGCGCGCGCGCGATCCCGGCCGGCAATCACTATCTCATCACCGGACAGAAAATCTTTATTACCTACGGCGAACATGAACTGACGGATAACATTATTCACTTGGTGTTAGCGCGGTTGCCCGATGCACCGGCCGGCACGCGTGGTATTTCGCTGTTCTTGGTCCCTAAATTTTTATTGAACGCCGATGGCACGCCGGGCCGACGTAACGATGTACGTTGCGCGTCGCTTGAACACAAGCTTGGCATCCACGGCAGTCCGACCGCCGTGCTTATTTACGGTGAACAGGGTGGCGCCGAAGGCTATTTGATCGGCGAGCCCAATCGTGGACTGGAGTACATGTTCACGATGATGAACAACGCGCGCCACGCGGTAGGATTGGAAGGAGTGGCGATTGGCGAAGCGGCGTTTCAAAAGGCGCTTAAGTTCGCGCGTGAACGCGTGCAAGGCAAACCCATCGGATACACCGAGCGTGAGACACCGGCGATCGTCGAGCATCCCGACGTCAAACGGATGTTGTTGACGATGAAATCTGGGGTCGAGGCAATGCGTGCCGTGGCCTACCTCTGCGCTTTGGCGTTCGATCTCGGCCGCGAACACGAAGCACAGTCGACGCGTGCGTATTTCCAGCGCCGCGGCGACTTGCTGACCCCCATTGTCAAAGGCTGGTGCACCGAGTTCGGCCTGGATCTCGCATCGACTGGCGTGCAGATCCACGGCGGGATGGGCTTTATCGAAGAAACTGGCGCCGCGCAGTTTTTGCGCGACGCGCGGATCATGACCATTTATGAAGGGACGACTGGCATCCAAGCGCAGGATTTGGTGGGACGAAAAACCGCCCGCGACGGCGGTGCCGCGGCGCATGAGTTACTCGCGGAAATCGATGCCGATGTCGCCAGTTGGCGCGCGCAAGTTGATACCCAACTGACTGATATGGTGACGGCGTTGGCAACCGCAAGCGCCGATCTTCGGGCCGTGGTGGCGTGGGTGATCGCGCAGCAAGACTCCCGGCTGTCCGCGGCAGCGTCAGTGCATTACTTGAAAATGTGGGGGTTAGTGGTCGGCGGATGGATGATGACGCGTGCTGCGGCACTGTGTAGCGGCGACTTGAACACTGGACGGGGTGACCAAACGTTTGCGCGTCGCAAACTCATCTCGGCACAGTTCTTCGCCACCCAGCAGTTGCCACAGGTCGGCGCGTTGCGTCAGATTATCGAACGAGGTTCGCAAGCGGTATTGGCCGCCACGGCCGACGCCTTCGAATAGCCGCGAAACCGATCCCCGCACGAGACTCGCGGCCATCCCGGCGCTTCTGTTAAGGTGGCAGGGGTTCCTGCCACCTATTGAAAGCCATGAGCTCACTCGCTGAATTCGAGTCCGATATTCCGACGCTGCGGCGCATTTTGGCCGAGTCTCGCGTGATTGCCGTGGTGGGCCTGTCGGCCCAATGGCACCGGCCGAGTAATTTCGCCGCCAAATACATGCAAGAACATGGCTATCGGGTGATCCCAGTCAATCCCGCCTATCCAGAAGTGCTCGGCGAAAAGTGCTATCCGACGCTCGAAGCGATCCCGGAGCGGGTTGATATGGTCGATTGTTTTCGCGCGGCCAGCGAAATCCCGCCGCTTGCGCGAAGCGCAATCGCGATTGGCGCCAAGGTGCTGTGGCTACAGCTTGGTGTCATCAACCTCGAAGCGGCGGCATTGGCGCGCGAGGCGGGGCTCGATGTGGTCATCGATCGCTGCGTCAAAATCGAACACGCACGGCTCTTCGGTGGGCTGAATTTCGTCGGCGTCAACACGCGCGTCATTTCGTCCAAACGTCCCAAACACATCGCGAATTGAACCATGCCGGATCGTCAATTTGGTTTTGAGACATTGTGCCTGCACGCCGGTCAGATCCCGGATGCCGCAACCGGCGCGCGCGTCGCGCCGATCTATCAAACGACGTCTTACGTATTCGACAGCGCCGACCACGCGGCGAGTCTGTTTAATTTGCAAACCTTCGGCAATGTCTACACGCGGTTGTCGAATCCCACCAATGCCGTATTCGAAGAACGTATGGCCGCGCTTGAGAATGGGCGTGCGGCAGTGGCGGTTGGCTCGGGCATGTCGGCGCAAATGGTCGCGTTGCTAACGTTGTTGGAAGCGGGCGATCACATGGTGTCCGCCAAGACTCTTTATGGCGGCACCTATTCGCAGTTCGACGTGAGCTTTCGTCGGTTGGGGATTGCGACGACTTTTGTCGACATTGACGATCTGGAGGCGGTCGCCGCCGCCATCACGCCGAAAACCAAAGTGGTGTATGCCGAAATGCTCGGCAATCCGCTCATTAACGTGCTCGATGTGGCAGCGGTTGCCGCGGTTGCGCACGCGGCTGGATTGCCACTCGTCGTCGACAATACCTTTCCGACACCATTTTTGTGCCGCCCCTTCGAGTTCGGCGCGGATATCGTGGTGCATTCGGCCACCAAGTTTATCGGCGGCCACGGCACATCCATCGGCGGGGTGCTCGTGGAATCCGGCAAGTTTCCGTGGGACAACGGGAAGTTTCCGGGAATGATCGAACCTTCCGCGGGTTATCACGGCGTCAAGTTCTATGAAACCTTCGGCGACTTCGGGTTTACGATGAAGGCGCGGGTTGAAACTTTGCGAACCCTTGGCCCCGCGCTCAGTCCATTCAATGCGTTTCTGTTTCTGCAGGGGCTTGAAACGTTACCGCTACGCATGGAGCGACACTGCTCGAACGCGCAGCGCGTCGCCGAATTTCTACTCGCGCATCCACAGGTCTCGTGGGTGCGCTATCCAGGTTTGCCAGGCGACGAATACCACACACGTGCAAAAAAATATCTGCCGAAGGGGCCGAGTTCAATTATGTCCTTTGGCATCAAAGGTGGTCAGCCGTCGGGGATTAAATTCATCGAGAGCGTGCAGTTTATGAGCCATTTGGCCAATGTCGGCGATGCTAAAACGTTAGTCATTCACCCGGCTTCCACCACGCATCGGCAAATGTCAGAGGAACAACAAATCGCGGCCGGCGTCGGGCCAGACATGATCAGGATTTCGGTGGGTCTCGAAACGCTTGATGACATCTTGTGGGATCTGGATCAGGCACTGAGCAAGGCGGCACGGCGATGAGTGATGCATTGATCGCAAGCTTGCGCGAGATCGTCGGCGACGCGGGTTTGGTGTGCGGCGCTGACATCACCGCGCGCAATATCCATGTGTGGCGCCAAGAGCCGGTGTCGGCGCGCGTTATCGTGAGGCCCAAGACCACTGATGAAGTCGCCGCCGTTCTAAAGCGGTGTCATGACGAACGACAAACAGTGGTTACGCATGGTGGACTGACCGGTTTGGTGCAAGGCTGCAACGCCAGCGAGCGCGATGTCGTGTTGTCGCTGGAGCGCATGAACCGAATCGAGGAAGTCGATGTGATTGGGCGCACGATGACGGTGGAAGCCGGCGTGCCGCTCCAAATGTTGCAAGAAGAAGCGGAGAAGCATGGCCTCATTTTCCCGGTTGATCTCGGCGCCCGCGGAACCTGTCAAATCGGCGGCAATGTGTCGACCAACGCGGGTGGCAACCGGGTCATCCGTTTTGGCATGACGCGTGAAAATGTTTTAGGGCTCGAAGCAGTCCTCGCGGACGGCACGATCATTAGTTCGATGAACAAGATGATCAAAAATAACGCGGGCTATGACTTAAAGCAGTTATTCATCGGGACAGAGGGCACGCTCGGTATCGTGACCAAGGTGGTCATTCGATTGCGCGAGATGGCGCTTGGCCAACAAACCGCTTTCGCCGGATTTGAGAATTTCACGCAAGTTACCGCCTTTCTCCGCTTCATCGATCGCGCAATGGGCGGCAGCCTATGTTCGTTTGAAGTCATGTGGCGCGATTTTTATGAGTTGGTGACGACTCCACCGGAAACCAATGCGCGTCCGGTATCGGTTGAGCACACCCATGTGGTGTTGTGCGAAGCTTTAGGCACCGGTCACGCGCAAGACGCCGAGCGCTTTGAGCAAGTCATGCTGGAGGCGCTCGAGCAGGGACTGGTCGCGGATGCCGCGGTGGCCAAGTCGGAAGCCGAGCGCCGCGCGATGTGGCGAATTCGCGATTCGGTCGGCAATTTTTTTCGTTTTGGACCGGCCTTCTTATACGACGTCAGCCTTGGGATCCGCGATATGGATGCCTATGTGGCCGAAGTCAAACGGCGCCTGACGGAGGCTTATCCCAATCATCATTGTTTTACGCTCGGTCACATTGCGGACGGGAATATTCATTTCGCGATCGCGGTGGGTGATGGCGGACTCACGCATCACCATCGTGTTAATGCCTGCGTCTATGAACCCTTACAAGCCATCAGTGGTTCGATTTCGGCCGAGCATGGGATCGGAACGGAAAAAGTCGACTACTTGGACTTAAGCCGCACTTCCACCGAAATTGCCCTGATGCGTCATTTGAAGGCCAGCTTGGATCCGCGTGGGATATTGAATCCCGGCAAGATTTTTTCCGCCGCTTGAATCGCGGCGGGAAACAAGCCCAATCGAGTCTATATGGCTTTCCCGTCATCGGCCGCAATTGTCGAGCACGCAAGCGCGGGCGGTCTCACGCATGTTTCGGTCGGTTGTGTCGATTGGAACGGACGACTGCGTACTAAACAATTACATACCCGGCATCTCACGAAAGCCTTGCACGATGGCACTGCGCTAACGAGTGCTATTTTTGCGACCGACGGTGCGGAGGTGCCCATCGATGGGAGCTACTTTCAAGACCCGCAAAACGGCTACCGAGATGCATGGCTTACTTTAGCGCCTCCGGGCGCGTTTCGTGACCCGCTCAACGACGGTACCGGACTCATTCTGATTGGCCAATTGCACGGAGCCCACGCGCAATTTTGCCCGCGCGCGATCTTGGCGCGTGAGTGTGCCGCGCTCACGGCGCTTGGGTTCGTGCCGTTTAGCGCCTTTGAAATTGAATGTCATGTGTTGCAAGAGTCAATCGGTGCGCTCCAACATAAAGTGCCGAGCGACTTGATCTCGCATCCTGATTTTCAGCGAATGTATTCGTTTGTCGATCAAGCCGCGCAAGCGCCGCTGTTAAGCGCTTTGCGCGTCGCTACCGAAGCCACTGGTATTCCACTCGATTCTTTGCATATTGAGTTCAAGGGCCTGCTCGAAGCGGCGCTGGTGCCCGCGCTGGGGCTCGCGGCAGCGGATCGCGTGACCCTTTATAAAGCACTAGTCAAAGCGATTGCGCGCCGTCACGGCGCGCTCGCGGTATTCATGGCGCAACTGAGCGAGATACACGAAGCGGCCGGCGGGCACCTCAATGTATCGCTGCGTGATCTCGCAAATGACCGCCCGATATTTTACGACGCCGCGCAACCCGATCGGTTGAGCCAAGTGTGTCGATGGTTCCTCGGCGGCCTGCAGCGTTATGCGCCGGAGCTTTTTATTCTGTTCGCGCCCAACATCAACTCGTTTAAACGATTCGGCGCGCGCTCCTTCGTGCCCACCACCAATAGTTGGGCGATTGACAATAAAACGGTGGCTTTTCGCGCGGTGAATACACAACCCAACCTCACGCGCATCGAAATCCGGATTGCCGGCGCTGACATCAACCCTTATTTGGCGCTGGCCGCGGCGCTGGCCGCGGGCCGACATGGCATTGAACATCAAATAAACCCGAGCGAAGTCGCGCACGGTGATGCGTTGCGGAGCGCCTCGGCTTCCGGCGCTCCATTTCCAGATACTTTTGACGCAGCCATCGCGCGGTGGCGCGAGTCTGAATTCACACAAGCTACTTTTGGCCGCGAATTCGTCGATGCATTCGCGCAGAGCCGGCGCTGGCAGACGGCGCAACTCGCGCGAATCGTCACGGACTGGGAAGTTCGGCAGTTTGCCGAATGCGTATGAGCGTGCCGATTGCTTGTCCGTATATTGACCGCTTGCAGGTGAGCGCCGAGTGGCTCGATCCCAACGGACACATGAACGTCGCGTTTTACTTGCGCGCGATTGACGATGGTAGCAACGCGTTTTTCGATGACATCGGGCTCGGTTGGGATTACACGCGTGCCGGGGTAGGCTCGGTGTTCGTGACCAACTGCAATCTCGATTTTCAACGAGAATTAATGGCGGATTCGCCGATCCTCGTAACCACGCGACTCATCGATTTCAATGCGAAGCTGATCCACACTTACAGCGAAGTGTGGCACGCGGGAGAAAACTTCATCGCCTCGACCTGTGAAACGCTCTACGTGCATATCGCGTTCGCGACGCGCCGCGCGGCCGAAATGCCAGTCAGCGCACAGGCACGGCTTGGCGAGATATTGACGTCTCACCGCGCAACATTGCCGCTGCCTTCGAACCTCAATCGACCGCTGGGGATCCGCCGATGAACTTCATCTCCGACGATTTTAGCTACGCGCCGCCCAAGGTTGGGCGCCACGGCATGATTGCAACCAGTCAACCGCTCGCGACGACAACCGGGCTCTCAATCTTGAAGTCTGGAGGTTCGGCGGTGGACGCCGCAATCGCCGCCAATGCGGTGCTCTCCATTACCGAGCCTCACATGTGCGGTCCGGGCGGGGATTTGTTCGCGATGGTGTGGGATCACGAGGCCCAACAATTGCACGGCATCAACGGCAGTGGCGCGAGCCCACAGGCCTTATCGCGAACGGTGTTGATCGACGGCTTGCGTGGGCGCGCCAGTATTCCGCAACGCGGGCGCTGGACTTTGACCACCCCTGGCGCGGTCGCGGCGTGGGCGGCCTTACATGCACGTTTTGGGCGGTTGCCCTGGCGCGCGTTATTTGCGCCGGCGATCGATATCGCGCGCGACGGTTTTGCGGTCGGGGTACGGACCAGTTTGTGGTGGCAGCGGGCGGCGCGCGAAATTGCGCGCGATCCGGAACTCACGGGGAGAAGCGCGCCGTTTGACCATGTCTTCATGCAGCACGGCGCGGCCCCGGAAGCGGGTGAGTTGCGGCGCAATTTGGGATTGGCGCGGCTGTACGAAGCGTTGGCCGATCGCGGCGCGGAGGAGTTTTATCGTGGCGAAGTCGCGCGCGATCTTTTGCGCGAGCTCGCGGCGCTCGATGCCTATTTATCCGCCGCCGATTTGGCCGCCCATGAGACGCGCTGGGTTACGCCCATCGACACGCGATACCGCGGCCATCGTGTTCACGTCCTGCCACCGAATGGACAGGGACTTTGCGCGCTCCAGATGCTCAATTTATTGGAGACCCAACCGCCGCAGGCCCATGGCCCGCATAGCGCGCAATGGTGGCACCTTTTTTTGGAAGCGAAGAAGCTCGCGTTCGCCGATCGCGCGCAGTATTACGCGGATCCGGATTTCGCCGCCGTGCCGGTGAGCGAATTATTGTCACCGGCTTATACCGCACGGAGGGCGAGTTTGCTCGATCCGTATCGCGCACGGGCCGACCAAACCCCAGGTCGTGTCAGCGTGCCCGCTGGCGACACGACGTATCTCACGGTCGCCGATGCGCACGGACAAATGGTGTCGCTAATTCAAAGTTTGTTTGTGCCGTTTGGTTCCGCATTGGTCGCGCCAACCTATGGCATGGCGTTGCAATCTCGCGCCACGGGGTTTGCGCTGGCGGCCGACCATCCCAACGTTTATGCGCCTGGCAAACGGCCGTTTCACACCATCATGCCGGGCTTCGTGACCCGTGACGGCGCGCCGGTGTTTTCGTTCGGTGCAATCGGCGGCGATATGCAGCCGCAGGCGCAGGTACAAATTTTGGCGCGCGTGCTCGAATTCGGTTGCGATATCGCGACCGCCGGCGCGTTACCACGCATGCGCCACGTTGGCGGTAACAATCCGAACGGCATTGCCGAACCGCCGCTCGGCGTCGTGCACTACGAGCCATCGATGCCGGAAGCCATCGTCTCGGAGTTGCTGGGGCGTGGGCACGAACTGGTGATGACGCAGGAACCGATCGGCGGTTTCGTCGGTGGTTATCAGGGGATCTGGCGCGACCATGCGCGTGGATGTTATTTCGGCGCGAGCGATCATCGTTTGGATGGTTGCGCCTTAGGCTATTGAGCAACCTCACATGACCGCAAATTCGCCAAAAGTCGGCTTCGTCAGCTTAGGTTGTCCTAAGGCTTTGGTCGATTCCGAGCGGATCTTGACCCAACTCAGGCAAGACGGTTACGAAATCAGTAACCGCTATGAGGGTGCGGATGTCGTCGTGGTCAATACCTGCGGGTTTATCGATAGCGCGAAAGAAGAATCGCTGGCGGCGATCGGCGAAGCGCTAAACGAAAACGGACGGGTCATCGTGACCGGTTGCTTAGGCGCGAAAGCCGACGAGATCCGCGCGAACTTTCCACAAGTGTTGGCGATATCCGGCCCGCACCAATACGAATCGGTGGTGAGCGCGGTCCACACGCACGCGCCACCGCCGCCGCGCGCTCCGTTTGTTGACTTGGTGCCACCGCACGGCGTCAAGCTTACGCCGCGCCATTACGCGTACTTAAAAATCTCCGAAGGCTGCAACCATCACTGCAGCTTTTGCATCATTCCCTCGATGCGTGGGCGCTTGGTGAGTCGCGATCTCATCGATGTGATGCGGGAAGCCGAACGTCTGGTGCAAGCCGGTGTGAAAGAGCTGCTGGTGATCTCTCAGGACACCAGCGCGTATGGCAGCGATCTAAAGTATCCCCACGTGACTTGGCGCGACGGATCACGCGAGACCAGTTTCGCCGGTCTATGCACCACCTTGAGCGAGCTTGGGGTTTGGGTCCGCCTGCATTACGTCTATCCGTATCCGCATGTCGATGCGGTGTTGCCGCTGATGGCCGAGAAAAAAATTCTGCCCTATCTGGATATTCCGTTTCAGCATGGTAGTCCGCGAATTTTGAAATTGATGCGCCGGCCGGCGGCCGCCGAGGATACGCTGGCGCGCATCCGTGCGTGGCGCGCCGTCTGTCCCGAACTTACGCTGCGCAGTACGTTTATTGTGGGTTTCCCCGGCGAGACCGACGACGATTTCGAGCGCCTGTTGGAATTCCTCGACGAAGCAAAGCTCGATCGCGTCGGCTGCTTTCAGTATTCACCCGTCACCGGTGCGGCCGCCAATGCGCTGCCTGGCGCTGTGCCGAATGAGGTCAAACAATCGCGTTGGGAACGTTTCATGGAAACCCAGCAGACGGTCAGTCGTCAACGGCTGCAGCGCTTCGTGGGGCAACGCCAGACTGTGCTGCTCGACAGTGTCGCACGTGGCCAAGCGGTGGGCCGGAGTATGGCCGACGCGCCCGAAATCGATGGTGTTGTGCATCTTAAGAACGCACGCGGCACGAAGGTGGGCACCTGGGTACAGGCACGGATCGAACGTGCAGACGACTATGACCTACACGGAGTGGTGATCACGGATCGCTAGCCGTCTGGAATCCCATTGCGTAACATCCGAATTGTTAATTTCTATGGAGTAAGGGTGTGGCCAAGGTGGCGTTCATTGGACTGGGTGTGATGGGATTTCCGATGGCCGGCCATTTGGCGCGCGCCGGCCATGCAGTCACCGTGTTTAATCGTACCTCGCACAAGATTGATACCTGGCTCGACCGTTTCGGTGGCACACGTGCGCATTCTCCCGCCGCGGCAGCGCGGAACGCTGAAATCGTATTCACCTGCGTTGGCAATGACGACGATTTGCGTGACGTCGTAAGCGGACCGGAAGGGCTCAAGCACGGTCTTGCCGCCGGTAGTATCTGTATCGATCATTCGACGACTTCGGCCGATGTGGCGCGTGAGACGGCAGAGCGGTTGGCCGCGCAGCGCACGGCGTTTCTCGATGCGCCGGTCTCTGGCGGGCAAAGTGGTGCTGAAAACGGCACCCTGACCGTCATGGTGGGGGGGGACGCGGCAGCCTTCACGCACGCGGAGCCGGTAATGGCCGCCTATGCCAAGCGCGTGCGGCGCGTCGGTGAGGTCGGCGCCGGACAACTGACCAAGATGGTCAATCAAATCTGTATCGCGGGACTCGTGCAAGGGTTGAGCGAAGGCTTGGCGTTTGGCACGCGTGCCGGACTCCCGATGGACGACGTGCTCGACGTTATCGGGAAGGGCGCTGCCCAGTCTTGGCAAATGGATAATCGTGCCCGCACCATGTTGCGTGGCGAATTTGATTTTGGCTTCGCCGTCGATCTGATGCGCAAAGATTTGGGCATCGTGCTAAGTGAGGCACGGCGCAACGGCGCGCAGCTTCCCGTCACTGCTTTGGTTGATCAGTTCTACGCAACACTCCAGCGCAACGGTGATCGGCGGCTGGATACTTCAAGTCTCATCAAGTTACTGCAAGGAAGCTAATGTGGCATTTGTTCGTCAACGGGATGTCGATGCCGCGCTGGATGCGCCGGTGACGGCTTCGGTGCGCGAACTGCTGGATGCAGCATCCAGCGGCGATGTCGAGGCGCAGTTCGAACTCGCCGAACGGCTGCGTCATCGCGGCACGCATCGGATCGATCTGGAACAAGCATTCGAGTGGTATCTCAAGGCGGCGCAGGCGGGACACGCACGCGCGCAACACCGACTTGGTATCTGCTTGCTGGAAGGGATTGGTTGTGACGCCAACCCGCCAGCCGCGCTGCCCTGGTTGCAAGCCGCCGCCGAAGAAAATATGGCCGACGCGCAGGCGTTAATCGGTTGGTGTTATCAAACCGGTACCGGCACCCCACGTGACTTGGAAAAAGCGTTTACGTGGTACTACGCCGCGGCGACGCACGGTAACGCCATCGCGCATTACAACCTGGGTGAACTCTATAGTAAGGGCACCGGCGTTAAGCGTGATGCAGTTGCGGCCGCGCGCCATTGGGAATCGGCAAGCCAACAAGATTATTCGCGGGCGCAATTGAACTTGGCCTTGGCCTATGTTCACGGCGAAGGCGTTGAAGTTGATTACGAATTGGCGCTGTATTGGTGCCGGCGCGCGGCCGAATCCGGCTACGTCAAAGCTCAATATAACCTGGGCCTCATGTACGCGAGTGCGCCGATACGGTTTAAAAATTTGGACGAAGCCGAGCAGTGGCTGAATCGCGCCGCCAGCGCCGGGCTTGCGCAGGCGCAATACGCGCTAGGGCGCTTTTATCAACGCGGACTCGGTCAGAATCCGGAATCAGTCACGGCGTTCCAGTGGCTGCGCAAGGCGGCTGATCAGGGGCATATCAAAGCGGCGTACCGCGTGGCATTGGCATTCGAAGCCGGGCAGGGCATAGAAGCGAATAAGCCGCGCGCGATCGCGTGGTTGCGGCACGCGGCGCAATTGGGTTATGCCCATGCGCAGTATGAAGTCGGCCGGCGCGGACTCTTCGGGCAGGTCGCGGGCATGTTGAAGGAAGAGGCCGTACAGATGTTGGAGCGCGCCGCGCTGCAAGGCCACTCGCGCGCGCAGTACGGGCTCGGACTGTGTTACGCCAACGCGATCGGCGTTAAAGCCGATCAAGTGCGCGCTTACGCTTGGCTGTCACTCGCGGCGCACAGCAATCTGCCAAAAGCTCAGCACAAAGTCGCCATCATGGAGAATCATCTCGAGATCAAAACGCTGCAGGACGGGCGCCGTGAATTATCCGCCTTACGCGCGCGGCTTGTTCCTGAGAGCGAAGATGAATTTGCCGATCGACGCTTCGAGTTTTAGGGGCGCTAAGCGTAGGTGTAATGCTTCCCGAGGCAGACAGAGTACGGCTGCTTGGATTAGCGTTTAAGGAGCGCGCGCCCGGCGGTCGCGGTGAGAATTAGCGCACCCCCAACCCACACCGCGAAACCCGGCACTTCACCGTGCACGAGCCATGCCCACCCCGGATTCAAGACCGGTTCAAGTAACAGAATGAGCGTTCCTTCAAGCGCGGTCACGCGTTGCAAGCCGCGCGAAATCAAGATGAACGCGCAGCCCAATTGAAATATTCCCATATAACCCACCAGTGCCCAGTCCACGCCGCGAGCGTCGGCCGGCACTCCAACCACCGGCAGCAATACCACCGCAAGTGTCACATTCGCGACGATCACCGCGGCGATGGCGGATTGAAACCCGTGCGTCGCGCGGCGGGCGAGCCCGCGCATGGTGAGGGTAGTGAACGCCCAGGTAACGCCACACGTGGCCGCGACGATCCCACCGAGCCATGGATTGGACGCCGTCGTTGAGGCTGCGTCTGGCTTGAGTAACAAAGTCACCATGCCAGCGGCGACGACCAGTACAAACCAGACATCGTGCCGCGTGACCGGTTCTTTCAGTAACCAAGGTCCGAGCAATAGCAAGTAAAGGGGCGCGGTGTACTGTAGGAATATCGCGGTGGCCGCGCTCGCGAGTTTATTACCAAACATAAACAGCAAAGTGGTGACGGCATGCGCGACCGCCGCGGGAATTAACGAACGGTCCCAGCAAACGCGCGGCGGGCGTACCGCTGCTAAGAGGAACGTGGCAATGACCAGCGCACGCCAGCCGGCAAGTTCCAGCGCATCGAACTGCACGGCTTTGATCACCGTCGATCCGGTGGATAGCAATACCGCGCCCATCAGTAGCTGCACGTAGGAATGGACGGAGGCGGCGCGCGACGTGCCCGGGGTATTCATGTTAATGGGTCCAAGCTGGCTGGAATTCACCGTGACCGCACGTCAGTTTCACGGTTAGAATGCGGTGACGCGGACGTCCGCTAAAGGTACCTGAGTTAAGGAAGGGAGAACATATGAGCCTACCGGTTGGATCGATTCAAGCGCGTGATGCGGCCGCCGTGCTGCACGGCATGGTCAATTTGGGTACCGTCGAAGAGAAAGGTGCGTTGATGGTCGAACGTGCCGAAGGGGTGTACGTATGGGACCATACTGGCAAACAGTATCTTGAGGGCTTGGCGGGTCTCTGGTGTACATCGCTCGGTTACGGCAACGAGGAACTTGCCCAAGCAGCGTACGATCAAATCAAAAAGCTATCGTTCAGCCATCTATTCAACGGCAAGAGTCACGAACCTGCCACCGTGCTCGCCGAACAACTAAAAGCATTACTGCCGATGCAGGCGTCGAAAGTGTTTTTCGGCGTTTCTGGCTCAGACGCGAATGACACGCAAATCAAGCTTATTTGGTTTTATAACAATGCAATCGGCCGACCCCAGAAGAAAAAAATCATCGGGCGCGTGAAGGGTTATCACGGCATTACATTGGCTGCGGCAAGTTTGACCGGGTTGCCCCCGATGCATAATCAATGGGATCTGCCGCTCGATGGCCGCTTTATTCATACCGATTGCCCGCATTACTATCGCTTCGCCGAGAAGGGTGAGACGGAAGAAGCTTTCGCCACGCGGCTTGCGAGTAATCTTGAACAATTGATTTTGCGCGAAGGCCCGGACACCGTGGCGGCGTTCATTGCGGAGCCCGTGATGGCGGCGGGCGGGGTGCTCGTGCCGCCGCGTACTTACTTTGAGAAAGTCCAAGCGGTGCTCGCCAAGTACGATGTTCTGTTCATCGCTGACGAAGTGGTGTGCGGATTCGGTCGCACGGGTAATCCTTTTGGCGCGCAAACCTTCGGCATCAAACCGGATACCGTGACGCTTGCGAAGGCGCTGACCTCGGCGTATCAACCGTTGTCGGCGGTCGCGATCCCAGACAAGATTTATGCGCCGATTATGGAAGCGAGCCGCAAGCTCGGCACTTTTGCACATGGCTACACGTATAGCGGCCATCCGGTGAGCTGCGCGGTTGGCATCAAGACACTTGAAATCTATGCGCGCGACAAAATTTTTGAGCGTGCGGCAACCCTTGCGCCGAAGTTCCAAGCGCGCCTGCAAGCATTCGCGAATCATCCGCTGGTCGGTGAAGTGCGCGGCGTTGGCATGATCGGCGCGCTTGAATTCGTCTCGAACAAAGCGTCCAAGGCGGGTTTCAATCCGCCCGGCTCGATCGGTACTTATTGTTTTGAGCGTTGCCATGCGCATGGCCTTATTCCCCGGAATGTCGGCGATGGGATCGCGCTATGCCCGCCCTTGATCATCACGGATGCGCAGATCGATGAGATGTTTGACAAGCTTACTTTGGCAGTCAACGAAACACTCGACTATGTCACCCGTGAGGGATTGTTGGCCGCGTAGATTGCCCGCGAGCGCGACGCTTGCCGTTGACGACCTTCCCAATTCTCGAGGTGGATAACCTCCACCTCGAGTACCGCCTGCTAAACCCCGATGCTGACGGTCCAACCCTAGTGTTGTTGCACGAAGGGTTAGGTAGCGTCGCGCTGTGGCGAGACTTTCCCGACGAACTTGCCGCGCGGACGGGGCGACCGGTATTTGTCTACTCGCGGGCGGGATACGGTGGCTCGAGTTATCGCGCTTTGCCGTGGCCGCTCGACTACATGCAACAAGAGGGAACAACCGGTTTGTCGCGCGTGCTGCATGCTGCGGGGATCGCACGTTATGTGCTTATCGGTCATAGCGACGGTGCATCGATTGCACTGGTCCATGCCGGTACTGCGCCGACAAAGTCGATAGTCGGCGTCGTGGTCATGGCGCCGCATGTATTTATCGAGGACTTAGGCTTGGCGAGTATTCGCGCGGCGCATGCTGCGTACTTGACCTCGGACCTCCGTGCGCGCCTGCAAAAATATCACCGTGACAATGTGGACTGCGCATTCCACGGTTGGTCGGGTACGTGGCTAGATTCGGCATTCAGATCCTGGAATCTCGAATCCTATTTACGGGACATCCGCGTACCGGTGCTGCAGATCCAAGGGGAGGGGGACCAGTATGGCAGCGCGGCCCAGCTTCAAGCGATAGAACGCGGGGTGCGCGGGGCCGTCACGACGCATCTTTTGGCGGATTGCCGCCATGCCCCGCAGTTTGAGCAGCCGATCCGCACACTCGCCGCCATCGCATCTTTTATCGAAGCAGTAGGGTCGTGAATGAGATTTGCCTTAAGGAACCCGGATGATGCGTGCACCATCCGGGGTACTGCCAGCCTGGTGAGTGGCGGCGGGCATCGCTTGCGTGTGCCCGCATATAGTTTTGGGTGACGTTCAGCGTATTAGGAACCGCAAGCGGTGCCTGCGGTCGATCAGAGCCTAGTTCCTTTCATATCCGTTTGCCAAGCGGCAAGATCGCCAACTATTACCGGTTCGCTCACTTTCCTATCCACACTCGCCGACTTGGCGTTATTCATTCGGGCCATTGTTCGCGATGCGCCACATATAGAGCGCTAAAAAGGAGCGATGTGGCGCGAATAATTCGGCACCGGAGTGGACGTCGTATTTGGCGTGCCCATCGATAAATCGTTCGAATGTTTTACGCACCGCAAGATCACCCAACGGCCATACATCAGGCTCTCGGAAAAAGAACATAGACACCATATCGGCGGTCCAGGCGCCAATGCCCCACAGCGCGGTGAGCTCCGCACTGCGCTCGGCATACGGCAAACGACCAAGGCGCCGGCTATTGAGTCGCCCCTCCTCATGTGCTTCGCGAAGTGCCAGCAACGCTTTGACTTTGTTGTTCGATAGCCCGCAGGCGCGCAGAGTGGTGTGCTGTTCCGGCGTGCAAAAAACGAGTAGGGGTTGCGTGCCAGCCGCCGCCTCGACGCGTTGCCATATCGCGCGTGCGGCGAGCGTCGAAAGCTGCTGGCCAACGATGACGCGTGCGAGATGGGTTCCCAAGTCTCGCGTACGCCGGCGTTGGTAGCCAATTGGGCCAATCGTGTCGATTGCGTTCGCGAGCGCGGGCGATAAACGGCGCGCACAACGAACGAATTCCCGGTGCAAAAGAGGGGTTAATTGGCGCATCGGTGCGGTCACAATCGCGGCAGAGGGGGATGGACCATAATAACAGGTCGTGAATGCATGCCGACGAGGTTCACCTTAGCGGTAAAGCCGGTAGAATGGCTTCACCCGCGTGTCGCGGCTCGGTTTTAAGCGAGAGGAGTACGGATCATGGGTTGGCAGAGAAATATTTTGCGCGTAAACCTCACTAAAGGCACTTGTACCCACGAGCCGTTAAATATGACGTGGGCCCAGCAGTACTTAGGTTCGCGAGGACTTGCGACCAAGTACCTGATGAGCGAAATCGATCCTAAAGTGGATCCGCTGTCACCCGACAACAAACTTATCATCGCGACCGGCCCGCTCACTGGCACGATTGCCTCCACCGGCGGACGTTGGACCGCGGTAACCAAGGGCGCGCTCACCGGTGCCATCGCAAGTTCTAATTCCGGCGGACAATTCGGCGGCGAGCTCAAGATGGCGGGTTACGACATGATCATCTTGGAAGGTCGGTCACCCCAGCCGGTCTATCTTTACATTCAAGATGATCATGCGCAGCTGCTCCCAGCCGATGGCTTGTGGGGGCATTCGGTGTGGGAAATCGAGCCGGAAATTAAGCAACGACATAACGATCCGCTAATCCGTATCGCCTCCATTGGACAAGCGGGCGAATATGGTTGCCGCTACGCCTGTATCGTCAACGATCTCCACCGCGCGGCCGGACGTTCCGGCGTCGGTGCGGTGATGGGGTCTAAGCAACTGAAAGCCATCGCCGTGCGCGGTACGAAAGGCGTCAAGCCGCATGACCCGGCCAAGTTTTTCGCGGCCGTGAAAGTGGCGACTGCGGCGCTCGCCAGCAACAAGGGACGCAAGGGCATGACCTCGGATGGCACCATCGCGATGATGGATGTCACCGGCGCGGTCGGAGCGTTACCGACGCGAAACAATCAGCAAGTGCAGTTCGAAGGTTCCGGCAAACTCAATGCAAAGGCGATGAAAGCACCGAATGCCAACGGGCACGTCAACTTGATTCAAAATGGCGCGTGCTTCTCCTGCACCATCGGTTGCGGCCGTATCTCGCATGTCGACCCGCAACACTTCTCCGTCAAAGACAAGCCGAAGTACCAGCACGCGTCTGGTGGCTTGGAATACGAAACGGCGTACGCACTGGGTTCGGCGGTTGGCGTTGATGATATGGACGCGGCGACTTATGCCGGGTTCATGTGCAACGAATATGGGATGGATCCCATTTCCTTCGGCGGCACGCTGGCCGCGGCAATGGAACTCTATCAAGTTGGCGCGATTACCAAGGAACATACCGGTGGTATCGAACTTACCTGGGGTAATGCACAGGCCATGTGTACGCTCGCCGAAATGGCCGGCAAAGGTGAAGGCTTTGGCCGAGATCTCGGCTTGGGTTCAAAGCGACTCTGCGAAAAGTACGGCAGACCGGAGCTTTCGATGGCGGTCAAAGGACAAGAATTCGCGGCTTATGACGGTCGCGCGATGCAAGGCATGGGCTTGGGCTATGCCACCAGTAATCGTGGTGCGTGCCATCTGCGCGCGAACCCATATGCAAGTGATTTCACCACGCAGGAACTCGCCGAAAAGCCGGCGGTGGTGCGCACCACGCAAGATTTGATTTCCGCTATCGATGCCTCCGGATTATGCCTGTTCACGGCGCACTCTGGCGCGACGCCGGAACATTACGCGTCACAATTGGACGGCGCGATCGAGGGCGGGTGGGATGTTACGCGCCTCAACGAAACCGGCGAACGCATTTGGAATCTGGAGCGACAATTCAATTTAGCCGCGGGACTGACCGTCAAAGACGACACCTTGCCGAAGCGAATTTTGGAAGAACCCGCACCCAGCGGTGTGGCGAAAGGCAAAGTCAGCGGATTGAAGGAAATGTTGCCAGAGTATTACCGCCAACGTGGCTGGACCGAAGACGGCCGCCCGACGCCGGAGACGCTCGCGCGTCTCGGCTTATAAATGGGGTCTAAATCGAAGCGGTGCGCCGCTTCGAATTTGCTATGCACGTCAACATTAAGCTAGTCGGCTGGATGCGCGAATTTTTAGGCGACGGTATCGCGCATTTCGACGATGAAGACTTTGATTTGGCGGCGGGCACCACGATCGCGGACCTAACCGCGCGGTTTCGTTTCGGTGAACACACGCAGTTCATGGTGATGTGTAACGGAGAGCGCGTGTTGGAGGCCGATTACGCGAACACGGCCCTCAATACCGGCGATCAAGTGGTATTCGTGCCGCCGTTGAAGGGCGGATAAAAGAGCCTTTAGGTACGATGGTTGAGGGATAACGTATGGACAGTGCAGAACTTAAGGCGGTGCAAGCGCCGATCAAAGCAAAGTATCGTGACACGCCGGATGCGGCGATCATCACGCTGCGTGCAGAATCGAATGGCGTCGATGGCGTTGCCTGCAAGCTCGATACCGCGAAAGGCGCTATCGTCGCTGGCTTACATCCGGCGACCGGTGGCGACGGAACGCAGGCCTGTTCCGGCGATATGCTCCTTGAAGCGCTGGCGGCATGTGCCGGCGTCACCTTGCAGGCGGTTGCCACCGCCTTTGGCGTGACTTTACGAAGATCCCGCGTGATTGCCGAAGGGGAATTGGATTTCCGGGGTACGTTAGGGGTTGCAAAGGATGCGCCGGTGGGTTTCCGCGCCATCCGGCTTAAGTTCGATCTGGATACCGACGCATCGCCTGAGACCGTGCAAAAAGTCATCGATACCACCGAGCGCTACTGCGTGGTGTTGCAAACAATCCAGCAGCGACCCGAGATCAGCGTATCCCGCGCATAACGTAAGCTAATCAACATCGTGGGAATTCTGGTCTCCGATCGGCTGCGCGAAGGCGTCACGCGCCAAGGCGTCGACGTTATCCCCGGTCAAGCCTTGCAAAAAAGCAACCAGCGCGGCGCGCTCATCGGCATTCAACTCGAGTGGTTTGAGCAAGGGGTCGAGCCCTTCGTTGGGAATCCCGCCCGCCGCGTAAAAATCAACCACGGCGGCCAATGTCGTTAGCGAACCGTCATGCATATAAGGCGCCGTGCGCGCCACGTTGCGCAAACTAGGCGTCTTGTAGCGCCAACGATCTGCAGGTTGCAAGGTGATCTCATAACGCCCGAGATCGTTCGGCGGGATCTCGCTTGATGCCGCCACCTGTTTAAAGTCGATGGGCATCGATAGTCCGGGCGCCACTTGCACGGCCGCCGGTGGCGGTCGGGCCATCGATCGCGCATAGCCGATGCCGGTGTTGTGAAGCGCCTGATCGGTGAAAAGTGCATGTTCTGGCCCAATGGTGTGGCATCTCGCGCAGCCTGCCTTGCCGCGGAATAGTTCAAGGCCTCGCGCGGCCTGCGCGCTTAATGCGTTGGACTCTCCACCGTAAACCGCCCGATCGAACGCACTATTGCCAGAGACCAACGTGCGCTGATAGGCGGCGAGTGCCGCACCCAGCGACTCTTGGGTAAGACCGGTCGGGAACGCGGACTTGAAGGCGTTTACGTAATCGTCGGTCAGCGATAACTCATCAAGGACAAAACCAATCGAGGGATTGGCCATCTCATTGGTGGCGAGTAGCGGTGACCAGATTTGTTGTTCCAGACGACTTTCGCGCGCATCGTGAAAGAGGCGTTGTTGGTAGACGACGTTGTACAACGATGGCGCATTACGTTTGACCGTACGTCCTTCAGAGCCGACTGGCGTTGCGAGTTCCTGCTGCGCGAAACCTTGTTCCGGAATGTGGCAGCTCGCGCACGCCAGCGTGTTGTTATGGGATAGCCGCCGATCGAAGAACAACCTGCGGCCAAGCGCGACCTGCGCCGCGGTTGGTAATTTCGTCAGAGTTGGCAGTGGCGGCAATCCGCGCGGCAAGCTGCGCAATTGCGCGAGAAGGTCGAGCGCAAAACCCTGCCGCGCCTGGAGCGCGCGCGAGTTGGTTTGATAGTGCTCCGATGCGTAGCCGCGCTTATCGTCGCCGGCGATAAGTGAAGGCGTTTGCTCGACCGTCGCGTTCGTTGGCGGCGCTTCTAATGCAATCGTTTGCAAATCCGCGAGCACGATGTCGGGATGTAAGAAACTTGTGCTGTACTCATTACGGATGTAGCCCGCGGTGTCCACCAAAAAAACGCGCAATTGATGCGAGTACACCGCGCCGGACGGATCCGCTAAGACCGCCTGCCCATAGGCGCCGAGTACGCGCCGTAAATCCTTTGGGGTTGGGGGCACCACAAAATGCCAGTTCATCGCTGGGGTGCGAAACGATTCCGCATAGTTCGCCAATCGCGCTGGAGTGTCATGAGTTAAATCGAAACTCACGCTTATCAAGGCGAAGCGACCGCGAAGCGTCGGGAGTTCGGCCGCGCGACGCGCGATCTGGCGCATGACAAAGGTAGCGAGCGGGCAGCCGTTGGGATCTGCACAATGCGTATAAATAAAACTCAGCAGCGTGAGCTTATTTTGGCGGAGTTCAGCTAAACGCGTGGCGCGACCCGTGTCGTCTACCACGGGCGCGTCCGCCGCCGGGCGGACGCGTGGTAGCTCATAAGTGCCCGGGGTTGGCGCGGTGTAGGGGAGGACCCGGTAGCCGGGCGCGGTGTCTTGTGGGCTTTCCGGCGTTGGGTGAACGTGCTGCGCGAGCAGCGGTGTGCTGCTCGCGAGCCAGAGAAGCGCAGTCCAAAAAGCTTTGAATCGCGCCTTTAACGTGACGCTTAGTGGCTGCAAATCACTGCGCGTGGTCGGCCAAAGCGGGCGCCACCGTTGGTTGCATGCCGGCATACAGCGCGTAGGCGCCCGCCGTCATCTGATGTGGTCGGCCAAGCTTCTCGCCGATGAAGTTCACGCTAAAGGTCGGGGTCAATGCTTTCCCGTCCCAGTTATACGCCTTCAGATATTGGACATCACCTTCCGGACCTTGTTTCTTATCCCAATTCGCGAGGAGCGAGGAGGTGAAGTAGACCCGTTTGCCATCCCAGCTTTGCGACACCATGTTTACCTGCTCGCCGATTTTCTGCGCATAAATTTCTTTTGGGGCATGTGGGTTCGAGATATCAAACAGCCGCGCCATGCCATCGTTCCAGGTATTGACCCACAGCCGGGTGTCATCCGCCGAAATCGAGATATCGACGGGCAGCGGGATTTTACTCGCGTCGCCAATGTCGGCGACTTCCTTGGCGTTCCACTCGCCGGTTTCATCGCGATGAATGAGCCAAATTTTGGAGGTTAAGGCGGTGGTCGTGAAGCAGTAGTCGTGCGATGCGCCCCATGCGCAGCGCACTTCCAGCGGCGCGCCCGGGACATCAAAGACCTTTTTCGGCTTGCGGGTATGCAAGTCCCACAGCACGACGGTATTTCCGAAGCGTTGCATGGCTTCCTTGTCGGCCATCATCTTGCCGAGATCCATCATGTAGTTGTTCCAGCCGGTGAAGGAGGAAGACAGCATGACGTTGAGCCGCGGCTGCGCACGCACATCGTAACCATAGCCGTCGGCAAGTTTGCCGCTCTTGACCGCGCCCTGCAGGTTGTCGTCAGTCGGCATCCAATGCGTTGTGATGTACTCGCCGTCATTCGTATATTCAGCCATGCCGGTACGACCGCCATGATCTTGGTTATTCGATAGCCCGGTGATCAGCATGCGGCCCGGCAGCGCGTAAAAAGTGTGCGGGCCCACGATGCCTTTGGTATCGGCGACGAAGTCGGTGATGGTCTTGACGAGTTTGGGCTTAGCCGGATCGGTGTAAACATCGAACACGAAGATAGCGCTCGTATCCAAACCTCCCGCCCACAAGAAACGTCGATCGTCGGTATAGCCCGAGTGGTGCGCCTCGTTACGTCCGCCGACGGACAAGGAATTCACAACCTTGCCGTATGACTTGGAAGTCGGCCGCACATCGATGGTGACTAATTTGTCTTGCTCATCGCCAAGCGCTTGGACGCCCAACGTCCACACGTACATGAAATCTTCTTGGCCGACGATCTTCGCCATGTACGGCGAAAAACAAGTCTCATCCGCGCGCACTTCCGAAAGGCCAGCGAGCGGTGCGGCGATGGCGAGTGCGAGGAGACATTGATGGAGCTTGGTAGTTAGCATGATTCCTCCATTGGCAACGCGTGGAGTGCGTGGGTGCATTTATGCTTCTTTGCACCGATCATGTCAATTATGGCGGCGTTGTCTTTCTGAAATCGTTTGTAACCAATGTAACGATTAACCGGCTCGAACGATTAGCCGGCGCCGAACGGACGCCACATCAACAGCAATTTCGGCATCAAGGTGAGCGCAGCGAGAATGGCGATGGTCATCGCGACGGTGGTCAGAATTCCGAACAAAATACTCGGAATAAAATTCGACATGACCAGTATCGAGAAGCCAAAACACACGACTAGCGTTGTATAAAAGCCGGCCTGCGCGATACTCCCGTGACACTCGTACATGGTTTTCACGCCATCGCGGAGCTCGGCATGCACCATTCGATAGCGATAAAGGTAATGAATGCAGTCTTCGACCGCGATACCCATCGTGAGCGCCGCAATCATGATAGTCATCATATCAAGCGGAATGCCGACCCAACCCATGAATCCCAGCACGCACACGGCGGCGAGGATGTTGGGAAGCACTCCGATAACCGCCGCGCGGAAATTGCGAAACAGCACGCACAAGGTCAAGATGATGCCGAGCATGGCGCCGCCAATCGACTGGATCTGAGAGGAATAAAGGCTCTGCAGCATGTTGTTGTAAAGTACCAATAAACCGGCAATCTCGAACTGGTCGGGTTTGAGTCCCAAATCCCGTTGTAACCCCGTCTCAATGCTGTGTAACAGCGCTTCGCGCCGCAGTCCCGGTGTCGAATCCAGAATGCGTACGTTGATACGGGCCTGGTCATCGTCGATTGAGATGTACGGAGAGAGCATTTCATGTTTCAGATTGCCCGGGATCCGCTTATAAATCACATTCAATTCGAACGGATCGAATTCGCGACCTTTGTTTAAGTCTTCCGCCACGCGCACAAGCGATGCAAGCGAAGTCACCTTGCCAACACCCGGGATCGTCTCCAGGTAATCGTGCACCCGCTTGATGCGATCGACTTTTTCCGGCGTAAACCAATATTCGGATTTATCGGCCACCGGCTCCTCGCCGAACAGTTCGCCAAGTTCAGTGTCGCTTTCGTCGATCTGCGGCGTTTCGGGCGGCGGAAATTTCAAAATAATCTCAAGCGGTGTGGTGCCGCCCAAGGTTTCGTCGACTTTTTTCAAGCCCTGGTAGATCTCGGTATCTTTCTTGAAATAATTGATAAAACTGTTCTCGACTTCGAGCCGCGCCGCACCGGCCGCGCCGAGCGCCGTGATCGCAGCCGACGCGAGTAACACGGTGCGCCCGTGACGGTCGGTAAATCGCGCGAGGTGCCCGGTGAAGCCCAGTTGCCCCTCATCCAACGGCACCGTGCGCTTGTGCATGAGCATCATGAGCGCGGGGACTAGCGTAAACACCACGCCGTACACCACAAGCAAGCTCGTGGTCATCATTTTGCCGAAATCGACGATCGGCTTGATGTCGCTTGTGACCAACGAGGCGAACCCAATCATCGACGTCAAAGAGGTATACAGACATGGACTCGCCATGTCATGGGTGGTCCCGCGCACCAGTTCAAATTGGGTCCAAGTTGGATGTTCGGCGTTCAGTTCGCGATAGCGCACGATGAGGTGGATATTGATGGAAATCGTGAGAATCAGCGTAAGTGCAATGAAGTTCGAAGAGATAACGGTCAATGGCCAGCCAACATGGCCAAGCAGACCGAGAATCATCGTGGTACAAAACGCGCAGGTTAAAACCGGGGTTAGCACCCAGCGTGTTTCACGAAAGATGTAGCCGAGCATAAGCACGGCAAGCACCAGTGCGCCAAGTCCGAACACCACGATATCAGCACGCACGAAGGTAATGAGATCATCGGCGATCATCGAGATCCCGCCTAAATGAATTTCCGCGCGATCTTCAAACCGCGCGATTAACGCGCGTAACGCCTCGATACTGGTGTGATTGTCGGCGTCAAACTGCCGCTTTTTTTGCTGATATAGCGGCTCGATCTCGGTGAGGCGTGCCGCTTGAGAGGCATTAAGCCCGGTGGTGCCACGCGCATAGAGTAGATCGGCGCGCTCGACCTGGAGCAAGCGAAAACCGATGTTCTCGTTCAGCATCACGCGCATGGCGGTGGTCTTGGCGTCAGGGCTGAGCACTACGTTTCGATAAAGAGGGCTCGTTGTGAGTTCTTCACGTGCTTTCTCGACACTTATATCCGGGGATTCGAGCGTGCGATAGTTCGTCGCGATCTCCGACAGCCGTCCGGGCACGTTCTTGACCAGCGGGACATCCAGCACCGTGACGACCGAGGCCACTCGCGGCAACTGTTTGAGTGAAGCGCGCAATTCCTTGAGCAGCGCGACTGAACTCGGCGCAAACACGTCTTCCTTAGGCGTGACGGTCACAAACAGGAAATCGCGCGCGTTGTAGCGCAGCGCGATGTCGCGAAAATCTTTTAAATCCGGATCATTTTCGAGCAAGAGCGAGTCAGCCGACGCGTCCAGCCGAAAATTGCTCAATCCGAGTCCGAACAGCGTGAGCGCAAGCACTAACAAGGCTAGGGTGAGGCGTGGTTGCGCAAGCACCAGCCGGTCGTACAAGTCGGCAAACATGGATGATAAAAAGCTGACGGTTAGTTTCTAATGACGGTTTATGGTTATGGTTAACGAGAATGAGGTGAGCTCGCACGGCCTCGCAGCGCTTAGGCGTTCGCGCCGCGCATGATAGCCGGAACTGGTGTAACCCACTATCCATATTCCTGACCGAACACCAGTCGACCAAACACGCCTTTCTCGGTCACACCGCTCGCCCAGCGTGCGAACAACATCAACGAGTTGCGGCGTAGTACCGGAAACGCGCCTGGCCGGGCGGTTGGTGCTAGGGCAAAATTGCGGCGTTATGGGTGCACTTAAGCAGTCACCGTCCCCAATCCTTGGGACCGCGGAGGTCGTCCGGCAACGCCAATTGCAGCTCGCGTTCGAAAATGCGCGCCTGGCCATATTCCCGCTGACGATTTCCGCCTTTTGCTACGCCGCGCTGTTGGCCAACCTAGTGCCTCAGCGACGCCTCGCTTCCTGGCTTGCCGCCATGCTGGGCTTGATCGCGATCCGGGGCGTATTGGCGCTTATTTATCAAAATCGGCTCGAATCGCTCGAACAATGGGCGCGTGTACAGCTTTGGCTGGTCGGCGCGATCGGTTCTGCGTATGGAATTACCGCGCTATGGGTTTCGTTACCGGAACATACGGGTCAGATGGCGGTCATGAACCTATGGTTATGTGGGCTGGCCGTTGCCGCGTTGCTCGGTCAGGGCATTATCCCTTCCCTTGGACTTGCTTTCGCGGTGCCGAGCGTGACGCCTTTGATTATTCGGATGTTGCTCGCCAACGAGCCGACACTCACGGCGGTCGGGATCGCGAATTTGCTGTTTTTTTTCTACGTCAGCAGCGTCGTCATGCGTGCGCAACACTTTACGCTGTCGGAAGTCCGCACGCGGGCAACGTTTGAGAGCTTGGCGGAGCGACTCGAAACGCAGCGCCAACAGACCGACGCGCTAGTGGATAAGCTGACGCGCGAGGTGGGACGGCGAAAGCGGATTCAAGCGGCGCTCAAGCAAGCCCGGGACGAAGCTCGCCGCGAATCCGATCAGGATCATTTAACGGGTCTCGCGACTCGCCGCATACTGGAGCGGACGCTGCGTCAGGAATGGGCGAAAGCGCGCGGCGACCAAGTTCCCATCTCGTTGATATTGTGCGACGTCGACCGTTTTCGGCCGTACAACGAACGATACGGACATCACGCGGGCGATCTTTGCCTGGCCCGAATCGCGCGCGCCCTGCGCGACTTTGCGCATGACCAAGGAAACGCAACCGTGGCGCGCTACGGAGGTGAGGAGTTCGCGTTGCTGATGCCGCGAACCGATGAGTACGCGGCGCTTGAAATCGCCGAAGCAATCCGCTCCTCGGTCTATGAGCAAACTATTTTGCATGGCGCATCAGACGTCGAACGCGTAGTGACCGCGAGTTGCGGTGTCGCAACCATCGTGCCGACTGGGACACGCCGCGCCGATGAACTCGCGGAAGCAGCGGCGCTTGCGCTCAAACGTGCTAAAGCCGCAGGCCGCAATTGTGTGTTTACCGTATACGGTGGAGCCGCCGAAGACGAAGGTTAGTTGCGCGGATAACCTCGCGGCGGTCACGATCTCTGCCATCTTCTTGATAAGCTGCGCCGCATGGAACCCAATCTTGTTCGAGAGATCCCTTCATTTCTAGCGACGTTGGCGGCGCTTGCCGGCGCCGCGGCCTTGCCGCATTTCAGACGTATCATCCCGGTCGAAAATAAAGCGCTGTGCGGATTCGATCCGGTCACGCTGGCCGATCGTGAAGTCGAACGCGTGCTCCGCGAAGCTATCCACGCCAAATATCCAACGCATGCCATTCTTGGCGAGGAGTTCGGGACGCAGGCAGGCAGCGCCCAATATCGATGGGTGATCGATCCTATCGACGGCACCCGCGCGTTTGTTTCTGGTTTACCCACGTGGGGAACTTTGATCGGATTGTGCGACGGCGATCGGCCGTGTTATGGATTAATGGCACAACCTTACGTGGGCGAGATGTTTATCGGTGGCGAAGGCGAGGCATGGCAGGTGCGCGGCGCGCATCGCCAACGGTTGCGCACGAGCAGGACGTCGACCCTGAGTACCGCGTCTTTATTCGCGACTTCGCCCGAGATGTTTCGCACGCCACAAGAGAGCAAAGCATTCGAGCAGGTCGCGCATCAGGCGCGGATGATCCGCTTCGGCGCCGACTGCTATGCATATTGTTTATTGGCCGCTGGATTCGTCGATTTGGTTATTGAAGCGGGCTTGGGCTTTTATGACATCGCCGCACTTGTCCCCATCATTGAGTCAGCCGGAGGGGTGGTCACGGACTGGCAGGGTAACCCGGTGCGCGGAGGCGGGTGTGTTGTCGCCGCGGCGAATGCCCAGTTGCATCGCGCGGCGCTCGATCTGCTGCACGCCGGGAGCTGATAGGCTGTGACGGCACAGGCCCGCTGGCTCGTGGTTGTGCTGTTCTGGTGTTTAGACGCGCGCGCGCAAGTTAACGAGATTGCGCCGCGCCAAGTGCATCGCTGGGACGTTCGCTGGGCGTCGTTGGTGGATAACGTTCGACGGGGCGCGGAACAGACGCAACGGCATTTTGCCGATAACGTGCTCGGACACTTAATCGAGGCCAACCGGGTCGAAATCATGCGTGCGGGACAGCACGGGAGTGCCGGTGCCAACGCGCAATGGCGGGCTGGCGCCGCCGAGTATGTCGCTTACCTTGAACGGGTTCGCGCCCGTTTGCCGGTGGCGGAATCGATTGTGATATCGCGTGAACCAGACGGACAGGTGTTATTGCGCTTGGACACGGCACTCGTGCTCGTCGGCGCGCCACGATTGTCCGCGCAAGCGGCATTGGAAGTAGCGATTGCCGATGATTTATGTCAAGAAATCCCCTGTGCCGAGCCACCGAGCAGTTTTGACGAAGGCTTCGCCCGCCATGCACGCGATATCCGCGCGGAATGGGAATTCGGCGATCGCCAAACGCCGCGTGTCGTGGCTTCCGATGGCCTACAGTGCGGATTCGGCGATGTAAGGCACCTACGATTAAAGCAAGCGGCGTGTGCGCAAGTCATGCAAGAATTGCGTTACGTCGGCGCGAGTTTGCGCGCGGTCGCGCAATATGGCGGTGATATCGCATGGGAGTCGATTGCGCTTGCACCCGAACCGGCGTCGCAAAAGCCTCGTTTGATTTACAACCGACAAGGCGATTTCTTTCATGCGCCGCTGCACGCGCTCGCCCAAGCCCCTGACCTATTACGCGAAGCGATCCCTTGGTTACAAGCGCAATTGCGGGGTTCGACGACGTATCACTTGATCAAGTCGCCGGAAAAGTTGGCGTACCTGTCGCGCGGCGACACAGGTCACTCCGCCAACGAGTAAAACAACCAGTCAACGCAGTATGGGCGCGTGGTGGCTTACACTCGTGATCGCAACGAAATCTATTGAGTCCGGATTAGGAGAGGTTATGCGTGGAATGAAAACGATAAGCACGCTCATCGGATTGTGGGGAGGTGTTTTGGTTGGAAACGGCGCGCACGCCGATGAGCGTTACCAGGCGATTCCGATCAGTTCAGGCTCTGACTTTGGAACCGAGAAGGCGCTGATCCTCGATACCGCTGCCGGGCATATGTGGATTTGGACCGAAAGCCCCGCCACCGATAGCGAGCCGGGTGGTCGATACGTCATCTACCAAGGGCAGTTGGTTCCGGGCGATGAAATTGGCGATGTCGTGCTCAAACAGGAATGGCCAGTCCCCACTCCACCTGCGCCGCCCGCAGAACCCGCTAAGAAATAGGGGAACTCGCGTGCGCCTACAGGGAAAACGCGCGGTGGTGACCGGCGCTAGCACGGGGATCGGCCGCGCCGTGGCGCGAGCGCTGGCGATGGCCGGGGCCTCCGTGGTGGTGAGTTATCGCCGCACCCACGCCGAGGCGGAGACCTGTGTCGCCGAGATTCGAGACGCCGGCGGCGTCGCACACGCGGTGCAGGCCGACGTCACGAACCTCGAGGACATTGCACGACTGGTTGAAGCCGCGGCCAACCTGCTCGGTGGCATCGATACCTGGGTTAATTTCGCCGGCGCCGATATCCTGACTGGGGCGGGCGCGGAACTGGATGATTGCACGAAACTTCAGCAGCTCATCAGCACCGATCTCTGCGGCACCATCCATTGCTGTTGGGCGGCCGCTCCCTACCTCGCCGCGCAAACCACGGGATCCATTATCAACGCATCCTGGGATCAGGCGCTTACCGGCATGGGCGGGCGCAACCCCGAAATGTTTGCGGCCGTTAAAGGGGGAGTTACGGGATTCACCCGAGCGCTGGCGCGCTCGTTAGCGCCAAAAATTCGCGTCAACGAAATTGCGCCGGGTTGGATCGCTACCTTGTTTGCCGAGCGCGCGATGAACCCTGAATACCGTGCCCAAGTGATTGCCGACACGCCGCTCGCGCGTTTCGGTACGCCACAAGACGTCGCCTATGCCGCCGTGTACTTAGCGAGCAACGAAGCGTCGTTCGTCACTGGGCAGACGCTGATGGTGAATGGGGGGCTGGTCAGTTAGTCGGGTTTGTTCGCGCCTCGCCTTCGTGGCCTGACCCTACCAGTAGAATCGCTTCACTAACCTCTCCGGTGATCCGTCCTGCGGGATCAAAACTTCGCTCGGCGAAGTAGAGGATGCCGCGCGAGGTGTCGCGCAACACCACCGTTGAACAGCGCGTGCCGTAATTCGCGCTCTGGACAAAAATCGTGTCTTCGAGCGGACCCACGCGGGCCGTTCGCAAGCGTTCATCGCTGGCCCGCAACATGGCGAACAACGCGCCGGTTAGTTCGTCATCGCTCAGATCGGCGAGTGTTTGATATTGCGTTTTGAGCCGACCGACCTTCGGCCATTCGTCGTGAAATGAGGAGTTGCTGATCCCGTAGACGCCTGGCCCCAGCGTCTGGCGCTGGTGACCGGACCACCAAACCAAGCTCTCGTTGTCCGCGACAAACAAATTGCAGCCTGCATAGTCATGCGCCTGGGTTAAGAGGTTATCGGTGTACTGCGCACTAGAGGCGGCCTCGCTTAGGAAATCACGCACCAGGTGGCCACGGGACTTGCGGGCGTGAGGGTCCGCGCCGCCACGGAGATTGGTCACTGCCGCGAAACGACCGCCGGTATTGACCCCTAGCCAGGTGCCCATCGCTTCGAGATCGCGCCCGGCGAAAATTCCTGGATAGTCGTCCCAGTAGGCGGCGACGTTGGCGGGGCGAGCGTAAAATTCGTCGCGATTGGCAGCCACCACCAAGTCAAAACGCGAGTGGTGATGAAAGGCCGTCAAGAGCACGCACATGGCGATCCTAATATCGCACGAGCGAATGGACGAGATGCGGAGCGAGTGCTTTTCGTCCGTCTAAAAATTCCAGCTCAACCACGAACGCACAACCGACAATCGTCGCGCCAAGTCGGTTGATGAGCGCGCAACTCGCGACCGCCGTGCCGCCGGTCGCGATCAGATCATCGACCAGCAATACACGATCGCGCGACGTTAAGGCGTCGGTATGCACTTCGAGTGACGCTTCACCATATTCCAATGCATAAGATGCCTTAATCGTCTCGTATGGGAGTTTTCCGGGTTTGCGTAAAGGAACAAAGCCGCAGCCAAGAGCGTATGCCACTAAGCTGCCAAAAATGAAGCCGCGCGCTTCCATGCCGACCACCGCGGTGACGTCTTGACGGCGAAATGGCGCGGCGAGCTGCTGCACCGCGCTGGCGAGTAGCGCGCCGTCGCCCATGATGGGGGTTAAATCTTTGAAAACGATACCGGCCTTGGGGAAGTCAGGAATGTCGCGAATTTTGGACTTCAGGTCTGCAGCCATAGGTTTTTCTCAAGATATTGAAAATTAAGGGCAAGATTTCGTGGCGTAATTCGCGAATCGCAACCATTGTCCTGGCAAAATCTCGCGTCTCGGCTAATTATCTCAAGGAAATTATCCTTATTGATTAGCTAAGAGCTTGTCCGGCATCAGAGGCTAAGGGAGAATCCGGGTTCGCTACTACGCGATTATCGGCGCGAAAAACTCCTCATACAAATCAATACTGCAAAGCAAAAAATGGATTTCAAAGAGGATAGCGCCAACCTGGAACGGCAGGGTCCGAACATGCCGGACACAATCACCGCGACGGTCACGCCGCCGCCGTTTGAGCGTCTCGTACGAATGGCGTGCGCGGTAGTTCAAGTGACTGACGCAGTTATTTGGCAATGGGAAAACTCTCGCGTCGCGCTACAAGCGGTAGCGGGTAGCGCGCTTCGAACCTTCTTCCTTGACGATGAATTTATAGAACACGTGATGCGGCCGCCGTGGGGATGTAAACCTAAGGATTTAAAAAGCGAAGCGGCCTTCAGCGAGAGATTCCGGCAAAGCTGTCCATCGCAATTACGCTGGTGCGTTTCGTTGCCATTGCATTCGCGATCGGGTCAACTCGTCGGGGGACTCGCCGTCTTTTGCGACGACCCAATCCGCCTGTCCGGTGACCGGCTACGGATATTGCAGGATCTCGCCGCGATTACTGAAAGCGAGCTTCAACACTGCGCGCTCGCGCGCTCGTATTCCGAACTCGAAAACAATTTGGACACTGTCCGTCGCAAGCTGCTGCGCGACGACTTGACGCAAATCTGGAACCGCGCCGGTATTTTGGAAATTCTGACGCGCGAGCACTCACGTGCACGACGCCAAAAGCAACGCTTAGGGCTCGCGCTTGTTGATCTCGATCACTTCAAACTGATTAATGATCAACACGGTCACTTAGTCGGCGATAGGGTGCTGCAAACCGCGACGGCTCGAATGGTCGACGCGGTACGCCCCTACGACGCGGTTGGACGATACGGCGGTGAAGAATTTTTAATTGTGATTGTCGACAACGAGCCCGATATTATCCGCAGCGTGGCGGAGCGCATTCGTAAAAATATCGCCGATGCACCGATTACCGCAGCCCGCAACGCGTTTCCCATCACCGCGAGTGTTGGTGTTGCTTACTCCGAGCCGCAGCATTTGAATGCGGATATTTGGCACTTGTTACAAAATGCCGATGAGGCGTTGTACGCGGCGAAAAGGAATGGGAGAAATTGTGTGTCGGTCGCGGCTGTGGGTGACCACAATTTACTTGGGTCCGTGTAGCCGTCGTGCTATCCGGAGTCTGCGATAACCAGCGTTTCGCCAGGGCGCAACGTATGATCCGCGTCGAGACCATTCCAGCTTAATAACTGCCCGATCGTGACGTTAAACCGGCGCGAGATCGTCCATAAGGAATCTCCTTCACGCACTCGATAGACCTGCTGCGCGGCGGATTTGTGCGAGGGGACGTCGTTAGCACGGACGACGATACGCTGGCCAATTCGTAGCGGATGCGCACGGCTGATCCTGTTTAGCCGTTCTAGTTCCGCAACGCGGGTATCGAAACGGCGCGCAATTGTCCAAAGAGAATCTCCCCGCCGCGCTAGGTACGCGTGGTTTGGCGTCCGCGTGTCGCGTGATGCAGCCTGCATTGGTGTTCGCTCGTTGAGCGGAAGCGGCGCAGCCGCCAACTGTAGCGCTGAGCGCGACACCGCCACGCTATGCGATGCTGGCACAAGGATTCGTCGCCCGGCACTTGGCCCGGTATGCCAGCGACGCAATTGGGGATTCAGGGCTTTGAGTTCATCCACTGTCAATCCACTGCTCGTCGCGAGCTGCCGAAGATCAGCCGGTTTAGTCAGAGTCACGGCCGCAAAATAGGGCTGCGTCGGCACTTTGCCGAGAGTTAGCCCGTGTCGATCGGGTGCACGAAATATTTCGACGAGAGCCAACATCCGCGCCACTAATTTACGGGTTTCGCTCCGCAACTCCAGCGACCAAAAATTCGTGGATTTGCCGCGAGATTTATTTTGCGCAATCGCGCGTTCGATGTTCCCCCAGCCGGCGTTATAAGCGGCTATCGCCGTGAGCCAGTCGCCATTGAAACGATTACTGAGAGTGGTCAGATAGGTGAGGGCGGCATCGGTTGAGGCAACGACGTCCAGTCGCTCGTCAATCCAATCATCGCGCGTCAGGCCGAACTTATTGCCGGTGCCTCCCATGAATTGCCACAGGCCGGCGGCGCCGTAGGGTGAAGTCACCGACGAATCGTAGCCACTCTCCAAAATTGGCAGCAACACCAAGTCACTGGGTAACTGGCGCGTGCGAAGCTGCTCGGCAATGTAGGCGAGATATGGAGCGGCACGCGAGGCTGCGGCGTTGAGGGTTTTAACTTGTGCTCGATAAGCGGTGATTTCTCGCACGACTTCAGGACGGTCGGCTCCATCGAAAGTAAAGTCCGCCGCGACTTGCGGCCACAAATCGGTACTGGTCGCGATTTTACGCGTCGGTGTCGAGATGGCGACCGGCGTTGGTGATTCCGGTTGTTTGATGGCGTCCGTCGGCACCGGCTTTTCATGTGTGGGAGACGGACGCGTGATTATTTCCGCTGGCGCGTCGCGTTGGCCGAGGAGCCCACCTAAGTCCGGCTTAAGCGGGTTCCACGCACATCCGCTACCAAGGCTCGCAAGCAGCACGATGCTTAGTGGACGCAGCTGACGTAACATCCCACTCATCGGTCTATGCTATTGAACCAAACTTCCAAGCGTCAACCCTAGTGCTCGCTCGAAGCACGGTGCGCCGCGCAGAAGTCATCGATGTCGACTAGTTATCAACAGGTTACGAATCTAAATTCAAGTTGGCCTCGTTCTTAGAGTTAAGCATGAATGAACCCCCAACCGTGTCGGACGCGCCGCAGTCACCGCTTCATGGGACCGCGTTACCTAATACTTTGCACGCGTTGCACGGCTGGCATCTAACATTACCCGGCAGCGCGGTTGCGCTTGCTGAACTTAGCGCCGCCCGCGAAATCCTCCCCAATATTTTTGGCTATCACTTATTGCAAGTCGGTCATTGTTTACCGGAGTTGCTCGACTTAAGCAGAATTTCTCATCGAGTGTTGTGCGAAATCGACGTCGGATCCGTCGGTGGGCAACTTGCCGCGCGTGCCGACGCATGGCCGATTGCGACGAATTCTGTCGACGCGGTGATCCTGCCCCACACTTTAGAGTTCGTTTCCAACGCACACGCCGTGTTACGCGAAGCCGAACGCGTTTTGATCGGCGAGGGCAGTCTGGTGGTACTTGGCTTTAATCCGTGGAGTTTGTTCGGCGTTTATCGCCAGGCGCTCGGCTGGCGTGGAATTGCCCCTTGGTCGGGTCGATTCCTCAGCCTTTCGCGCATCAAGGATTGGCTCGAGTTATTGAGCTTCGATTTAGAAAATATCGTGCGCGTATCTTACCGTCTTCCGCTACGGCATCCGCGTTGGCATCGGCGAGGCGAGTTTATCGAAAGACTGGGGCAACACTTTTGGCCGGTGTTCAGCAACATCTATCTCGTGCACGCACGCAAGCGAGTGGTGAGCTTGCGACCGATCCGCGCAGCATTGCGCAGCAAGCGGCTCGCGACCGGTGGCATCATTGAACCTACCGCGCGCAGTGTCGAAGCGCATTCCACTCAAGGATTTCCAAGTTGAGCGAACGTGTAATCATCTACACCGATGGCGCCTGCCGAGGTAATCCTGGACCCGGCGGCTGGGCGGCATTGTTGCGCTACCGTGGGAAGCAGCGCGAATTGACGGGCGCGGAGCCGATGACGACGAATAATCGAATGGAATTGATGGGCGCGATTGCCGCGCTTGAAGTACTAACGCGTCCGAGCGCGATTGATTTGTACACCGATTCGCAATACGTACAGAAGGGCATTACCGAGTGGATCGAAAGTTGGATCGCGCGCGACTGGCGCACGGCGAGCAAAGCGCCGGTTAAGAATGCCGATCTGTGGCGGCGACTGCATGTGGCATGCGCCCCGCACGACGTTCGTTGGCATTGGGTTCGCGGACACGCAGGCGTTCCCGACAACGAAACCGTTGACCGGCTTGCCAATCAAGCCATCGATGCCTTGTTGGCGACGCCTTGACAGATGGGCGCGGCGACGTATCCATGGTTCATGCCTGACTATTAGTCGGGGGCACGTTATCCTTGCGAGACCACGTTGCGGCACTAAAACCAATCTAGCAGGATCACGCGATGCGCCAAATCGTACTCGACACCGAAACCACGGGGCTCGATCCAAACGAAGGGCATCGGATCATCGAAATTGGATGTCTGGAAATCCGCAATCGCCGTTTAACCGGTCAGTGCGTTCATTTCTATCTGAACCCGGAGCGTGAGATTGATGCGGGCGCTGCCGAAGTTCATGGCTTGAGCTGGGACAAACTTCGTGAGCAGCCCAAGTTTCAAGACATCGCGCTCGAACTCCTGCGGTTCGTGCAAGGCGCCGAGCTTGTCATTCATAACGCCCCATTCGATGTTGGATTTCTCAACATGGAACTGGCGCGACTGGGCGACAGCTGGGGCCGCATCGAGGATTATTGTCAGATTCTAGACACGCTTAAACTTGCGCGCGAACTCCATCCCGGCCAGCGCAACAGTTTGGATGCGTTGTGCAAGCGTTATGACGTCGACAATACGCACCGCGAATTGCACGGTGCGCTATTAGATGCGGAATTACTGGCCGAAGTGTATCTGGCGCTCAGTGGCGGTCAGAGCACGTTGACGCTACAAGCGGAGGAGCTGCCGCGCGCGGAAGCGGCGACCTCGTTCTTGGAAATCTCGTCGCAACCGCGTCAGGCACGCGTGATTATCGCGGATGCGCGTGAAGTTGCCGCGCATGAGGCGCGTCTTGCTCAGATTGATAAAGTGAGCGGTGGAAAATGTATTTGGCGCGTGGGCTAGCGCGCCAGCCGCGCGCGTGGCGCGCCGCAACGCTCAGCGCCGAGATCTCGGCCGAAAATTAAGCGGCGGCGGTAGCAAGCATTTTTTGCAGCTCGCCCCGCTGGTACATCTCGAGCACAATATCGCAGCCGCCGACTAATTCTCCTTTGACAAAAACCTGAGGGAAAGTCGGCCATTGGGAATATTTAGGTAGGTGTTGCCGGTAGAGCGGCTCGGCAAGTACGTCTACGTGATGGAATTTGACGCCGCATGCCTGCAGCGCTTGCACGGTGCGCATGGAAAAACCGCACTGTGGAAACTGCGGGGTGCCTTTCATAAACAAGACCACCGGATGCGCATCGAGCAGTGATTGGATTTGTGCGTTGATTTCCATAATTAGTGCCCCTGTAAATTCGGCTTTTGATTGGCGCATAGTCTAGCAGCCTGTCGGCCTCAATGGAGAGCCATACGTTGCGTGGGCGGGTAAGGCTTGAATCTTAGCAGGGGGTCAATAACAATTGCCGCGCGATTCGGCTGTAACTCCATAATGGCAAACCCAATATAAGGAACCACGATGAACCCATTAGAGACTTTAGGTGGCACCGTCGCAGCGGGTGTGGTGCTTGCTGTGATCCTTGCCTACCTTGCCAAAGTAATTGCCGGCGTCTAAGCCCGGCGCACTCAAATAACCGCGTCAACCGACTTCACTCGGCACGCATTAAAGCATTTTCGGGGAGGCGCAAATGATTGATATCGATATTCTGGTCCGCTGGCTCCATATCGTCGCCGGCGTCATGTGGATTGGCTTGTTGTACTACTTCAATTTCGTGCAAGTTGGGGCACTCGCGCAGGCCAACAGTGAAGCCGGCGGCGGTGGGCCGGGTGGTGCCGGTATTACCAAATACGTGGCCCCGCGCGCCCTGTTTTGGTTTCGCTACGCCGCCCTGGTTACGTGGCTGAGCGGGGCGTTTTATTTAGAGTCCGCTCCGCAGTATTCGTTGGTGAGTGCTTTTACGTTGGGAGCCGGTGCGCAAAATCTAGGTTTGACGTGCATCGGGCTGGGTGCCTGGTTGGGAACAATCATGTTGTTCAACGTGTGGATGCTGATCTGGCCGAACCAACAAAAGATTCTTGGACTCGTCACGGCGACCGATGAGCAGAAGGCGCGGGCGCGCCGCGTCGCGTTTCTAGCGTCGCGTACCAACACGATGCTGTCGATTCCGATGTTGATGTTTATGCAGGCGGCTACGCATAAATTGCCCTTCTTCATGAATTAGAACTGCACGACGCACGAGGAGCGAGCCCGGCCTTGCGTGCCGGGCTCGCCGTTTGTTGAACCAGGAAACCGCAAAAATGATTCGAGTAGCTTCGAGAGAAACCGTGCGACGCGGCGCCCCATGCGGCGATTGCGGTAAATAGGTTATGTCCGGTTCGGCTGGTCGCCGCGTGCGCCATTTTTTAAGTTTGTCCGACCTCACGCCAGCGGAAGCGCGACAGATTTTATCGCGCGCAAGTCAATTGAAAGCGCTCCGCGCGCGCGGCGAGCGACCCAATCTATTCGAGCGCAAAGTCCTCGCGATGATTTTCGAGAAGTCCTCCACGCGAACTCGCGCCTCATTTGAAGCTGCGATGATCGAAGGGGGAGGGGGCGCGATTTTTCTTTCGCATCACGACAGCCAGTTGGGTCGTGGCGAACCTATTCGCGATACCGCGCGTGTGTTGTCCGAAATGTGCGATGCCATAACGGCCCGCACTTTCGCGCATGAAACGGTGGTTGAACTGGCGACCTATGCGCGAGTCCCGGTCATCAACGCGCTCACCGACCATTCACATCCTTGCCAAGTCCTTGCCGATATGCAGACCTTTATGGAACACCGGGGTGAGATCGCGGGGCGCCGCGTGGCTTGGATCGGCGATGGCAACAACATGTGTAACACTTACATCGACGCCGCCAAGCTATTCAAGTTTGATTTGGCGATTGCAAGCCCGGCTGGTTACGCGCCGGTGTTTGAGAGTGACCCTCGCTGCGGGGCCGAAATCACGCTGTGTGAGTCGCCGCAAGCGGCGGTGAGTGGCGCGGACCTCGTCGTAACCGATGTCTGGATAAGTATGGGGCAAGAGGCCGATGCCGCCGCGCGCCATCAAGCCTTCCGCGGATACCAAGTCGATCTCGCCTTGCTGCAATTGGCAAAGTCCGATGCGCTTTTCATGCATTGCTTGCCGGCACATCGCGGCGAAGAAGTCGCGGCAGATGTCATCGACCGTGCCGACAGCGTGGTATGGGACGAAGCGGGCAACCGACTGCATGCGCAAAAGGCGTTATTGGAGTTCCTTCTTTGCGCATAAGTCCTGGCGATTTCAGACCGTGCGAATAAGCCTTGCCGAATATGTGGATGCATGCATCGCGGTACTTACCCGGCGCCGAAGACACCTCGGAGCACCGCAAACCTTGTCGGTGCTACTTCCCAAACGCCACGTAGCCGGACGGTGAACGATCGCCACGGCATCGGCCTGACCTCGCAGCGCGCGAGAAACAGGTTAGTCGATCAACTGCGGGGGATGGGAATTTCGTCCGAGGCGATATTGGACTTAATACGCACGACACCGCGGCACCTATTTGTCGATGAAGCACTGGCGAGTCGCGCTTACGAAAATACCGCTTTGCCGATAGGTTACGGCCAGACCATCTCCCAGCCGTACATCGTCGCAGCCATGACGGAAGTGCTGCTCGCCACCGGGCCGGTCACTAAAGTGCTCGAGATAGGTGCCGGCTGCGGCTATCAAACCGTGGTATTGGCAAAACTCGCGACACAGGTATTTAGCATTGAGCGGATAGCGGCGCTTGCGAATCGACTACGCGAGCGTCTGCATGAGATGCGGATTACCAACGCGCGCGTTAGACATGGCGATGGCCGGCTCGGCTGGCCGGCGCATGCGCCGTTCGACGTCATTTTGATCGCGGCGGCCGCGAGCGCTATCCCTCCGGCGCTTATCGAGCAACTTGCGATTGGTGGACGTCTCGTCATGCCGGTTGGGATCCCTGGTGAGCAGACCTTAACGCTACTTCGACGCACCTCAGAGGGTTTGACCGAAGAATCATTGCAACGGGTGAGCTTTGTGCCGCTCATGGACGGTATTAGTTAAATGCACCGGACGCCGCATTTGCCGCAACTGAAAATCAAGTTGGCATCGATATGCCTATTGCTCGCGGCATGCGCCGCGCAACCGCCGGCCCCCATCGAGCAAATGTCACCAGTACAAAAAGCGCCAGCTGTGGCGGCGCACCCAAAGCCGATCGCCCTGAAACCGGTGGTGACCGGTCGGCAGTATCGCGTGCAGCCTGGCGACACACTTTATTCGATCGCGTGGCGGCTTGGTGTTGACTATCGCCGCCTAGCCAAGTGGAACAATATCCGCGATCCACACAAGATTTATGTCGGCCAGTCGCTCATCGTCCAAGGCGCGTCTAAGCCACTCGTGGCCCACGCGGCGCGCGCGCCCAGCGGCGCCCCGGCCGCGCAACCACCGCAACCACCGCAACGCGTGACCCCCGTGGCGCCCCCGCAGAAATCTCCGTCCGTGCATCATGCTTTGAAATGGGCGTGGCCGGCCGACGGTCGTCCGTCGCGCGCAGTATCGGCAACTGGTTCGATCGGCCTTGAGATTCGTGGCGAGCGCGGCCAACCGGTGCGCGCCGCGAGTAATGGGCAAGTGGTCTATGGCGGAAATGGGTTGCGCGGTTATGGGCAGCTGCTCATCATCAAACACAATGACAATTTTCTGAGTGCGTATGCGCACAACGACAAGCTTCTCGTACAAGAAGGGCAAGCTGTGACGCAGGGCCAAACAATCGCCTTGATGGGAGATTCCGGGGCTTCGGAGGTTATGTTACATTTCGAAATACGCAAGGACGGTAAAGCCGTCGAACCGCTGCAGTTCCTCCCTAAACGTTAGCGAATCTTCATGGCCGGATCTCGAAATAGACTTCCTCCCGATGAGACGCTGGCGCCCACACTCTCCACTTTGGCAGAAACCGAAAATTCGCTCGGCGCCGAGCACAAAATTGATTCCGAAATTGCCGATTCTGACTTCGACGGTGCTGAACCGAATTTGGAAGATCTAGCGGATAGTCTGGACGCGGAAACTGAAATCGCACCGACGGCCACGGTTGATGAGATTTCCGAAGGAGAACTCGACGCCACGCGACTCTACCTTAACGAAATAGGTTTTTCGCCGCTTTTGAGCGCCGAGGAAGAAGTGAAGTTTGCGCGCCTCGCGCAAACAGGAAGCGCGCCGGCTCGCCAGCGGATGATTGAAAGCAATTTACGGCTGGTAGTTAAAATTGCGCGCCGGTACATGAACCGGGGACTGGCGCTCCTCGATCTAATTGAAGAAGGAAATCTTGGATTAATTCGCGCGGTCGAGAAATTCGATCCCGAGCGTGGTTTTCGATTCTCGACCTACGCCACTTGGTGGATAAGACAGACAATCGAACGCGCCTTGATGAATCAAACGCGCACCATCCGGCTGCCGATCCATATCGTCAAGGAAATCAACATTTACCTGCGCGCGGCGCGGCGACTCGCGCAAACACTCGAACGCGAACCGAGTCCGGAAGATGTGGCGCATATGCTCGATCGTCCGCTTGAGGATGTAAAACGCATGCTTGGCTTGAACGAGCGAATCGCTTCGGTCGACAGTCCGCTCGACAAGGATTCGGAGCGCTCGCTCATCGATACGATCCCGGACGAGCACAATCGCGATCCGGCGAGATTGTTACAAGATGACGACATGCAGCGACATATCGATGCATGGCTCGCACAGCTTAACGATAAACAGCGCGCCGTTGTCGAACGCCGCTTCGGCTTGGACGGGCGTGAAATCGCGACGTTGGAGGAGGTCGGAAACGAAATTGGGGTCACGCGTGAACGCGTGCGTCAAATTCAGATTGAAGCGTTGCGCCGCTTGCGCCAAATATTAGAGCGAGAGGGATTCTCGGTGGACGCACTCTTCACCGATCGCTAGGCACGCATCGCGGCATTATCGCCACTCCGGCCAGCAGAACCGGTTCAGCGCTAGACCAAACCGAGATACATAATTGCCGCCACGGCCCGCCCTTCGCTAGCCAGAACGTTGTAACAGCGGCATGCCGCCGCGGTACTCATCACCTCCACGCCAATACCGACTTTAGCCATGGCGCCGACTACGGCAAAATCAAGAAAAACTTGGCGCGTACCGCTACCGACGACAATGACTTCGGCCCCCCGCTCCGCCAGTCGCAAAAGATGCGCTTGATTCAGTTCACCAAACAAGGCGGGCAGGACGTCGGTCAATACTTCGGTAGGCATGACGACGAGAGGCCCCGCGTAGCGGGTGTCGCCAATGACGAGGTGATCGGCTGCGTACGCGCGAATTAGTAGGCCGGATTGGGACGTATCAAGTTCAAATTTCAAAACGTTGGCCAATGCTGCGGAACTGCCGCTAATTCGACACAGAGATTCTAACTGCTGAAAGGAACTGAAATGAAGATCATATTGTTGGGTGGACCGGGCGCTGGCAAAGGAACGCAGGCAGACTTTATTTGCGGAGCGCTACAAATCCCGAAAATCTCCACGGGCGACATGTTGCGGAGCGCGGTTAAAGCGGGGACACCGTTAGGCATCGCCGCCAAACAAGTCATGGACTCGGGTGGACTTGTCTCTGATGAAATTATCTTGGGGCTGATCAGAGAACGCATAAAGGATGCGGATTGCGCGCGCGGATTTCTGTTCGATGGTTTCCCCCGCACGATACCGCAGGCGGAAGGACTCGCGGCCATCGGGGTCGACATTGACCGCGTCATCGAGATTGCCGTCAGTGACGAAGAAATTATCCGGCGCATGTCCGGGCGGCGCGTGCATCCCGCGTCCGGTCGTACCTACCACGTCGAGTTCAATCCGCCAAAGACCGCGGGGATCGATGATGAAACGGGTGAGCCGTTAGTACAGCGTGACGATGATCGGGAGGACACCGTGCGCAAGCGTTTAGCGGTATATCACGATCAAACCGCGCCGCTTGTTAGTTTTTATCACGAACGAATTCGCGCGCGCGGCAACGGTAAATACGCCCGAGTTGATGGCATCGGCTCAGTTCAAGAGATTCGACAACGTGTGCTTGATGCGTTAAACGCGTGAATGATTCGGCGAGCGAAATTCGTTGAGCTAAACGTCAAAAAATGAATCGCGTGACCGGAAAAAAATGTTGCGACGATCAAACGAATCGATGTGGTAGCGAAGAAACAGATGAGATCGGGTTCTTAAAAAAATTACTATAAACCTTTACATATCACCTAAAGGTGATGTATATAAGTAAATGTGGTGTTGCATTTTTTGTTTAATCCATTGTTGAAGGGGGACTTAAAACATGGCGACAGCGAAAAAGAAGGCATCAAAGAAGCCGGCTGCTAAGAAAGCAGCGGCTAAGAAGCCTGCCAAGAAGAAAGCTTCGAAGAAGCCTGCTGCAAAGAAGGCTGCTAAGAAGAAATAGTCTGAGGTAATACCAAAGACTCTTTTGCGGAAGTGCTTGGAATACTTCGGTGTCCAAGCACTTCCGCGATACCAGTCGTCACAGTCTTCGCATACTCGCGGCGCTGCCGCTCCCACAGACCATCACCCCGATAATTTCCCAGTAGCCCTTTCGCGCAACTGCGCATGTGTTAATCGCATTCGATATTGCTTGCGCGCTCGTACGAGTAACCTTTCGCGAGTGAGATGAAACATTTATCTGGCGCCAGGTTTTCTTTTTATATCAAGCATCTCTTGGTCTGGTGCCTGTTGGGTTCCGCGCTCTACTGGGCGTGGTTAGATCGCAGTGTCGTGGCCGCTTTTCACGCGCGGCGTTGGGAATTGCCAGCGCGTATCTACGCCACCCCGCTCGAAATTTATCAAAACTTTCCGCTCGCGCTGCCCGGCCTGCGACAGGCGTTAACCGTTATGGGTTACCGACAAGTTTCAGCGCTCACTGGTCCTGGGCAATTCGTCGAAGGCGAGTCTTCAATCGACGTTAGGACCCGTGGCTTCACGTTTGCAGACGGGGTGGAACCGGCTCGCGAGGTGCGTATTCGCGTTGCCGAAAATCGAATCGCCGCGCTTACCGACATTCAAAAATCCGAAGCGCTCGCACTCGTGCGATTTGAACCGCTCGAGATCGGGCGAATTCACTCGACGCAGTTCGAGGATCGCGTGCTGCTTTCATATCGCGATCTTCCGCCGCAGTTCGTATCGGCATTGACCACGGTTGAAGATCGCCGCTTCTTCGCCCATATCGGCGTCGATTGGCTCGGCATCCTGCGCGCGATTTGGGTCAACGTGCTACATGGACGCATTGCGCAAGGTGGCAGCACGCTCACGCAGCAGCTTGTTAAAAACCTGTACCTTGGGCAGCAGCGAACGCTGCGCAGAAAAATTAGAGAGGCGCTGATGGCGCTCTCAATCGAACGTAGGTTCACCAAGGCGGAGATTTTGGAAACTTACGTTAACGAGGTATTCCTCGGGCAAGACGGTAATCGCGCGATTCACGGGTTTGGACTTGCGGCGCATTTTTACTTTGGGCGACCACTTAACGAGTTATCGACGCCGGAACTCGCGCTTCTGGTAGGGATCATTCGCGGACCCACGCGTTACAATCCATTCAAATATCCGGCGCGGGCGGTGGCTCGCCGCAACGACATTTTGGCGGCCTTCGCCGCCAATGGTTTACTCGATGCCGCGCAAGCCGAGAAATTTAAACGAACCTCGCTTGGACTTCGCAAGGGCGAGTGGCGTGTCGACGAACGCTTTTCGGCATTTCTCGATTTGGTAAAACGCCAGTTACGCCGCGATTATCAAGAAGCCGACCTACGCACGGCGGGTCTTAAAGTCTTCACGTCGCTCGATTTGCTCGCGCAGACCGCGGCCGAAGCTGCGGTGCAAGAAGGAATTGCGGAATTAGCCAAGAAAAGGCGGGAGGGCGCACGGTTACAGGCCGCCGTCATTGTGGCCGATGCGAAAACCTCGGATATCAAAGCGATCGTAGGTGGTCAGGGTGGTGCGTCAGGCGGATTCAATCGCGCGCTCGACGCGCAGCGGCAAATTGGTTCACTCGTCAAACCCTTTGTGTACTTGACGGCGTTCGAAAACCTCGACGGGTTTAACGTGGCGAGCGAATTGCAGGACGTCCCACGTACCTGGTTAGGGGACGACAAGAAACCATGGGCGCCGCAAAATTACGCGCGAGAGTATAACGGGCCGGTTTCCGCGCAGTATGCGCTTGCAAAGTCACTCAATCTTGCTACGGTCGATCTCGGGTTTCGGGTCGGTGTCGATTCGGTGCGAAGGACGTTACGACAATTCGGTGTCGAGGGAGACGTCCACGCTTACCCATCGCTTTTCCTTGGCGCATTGAATTTGACACCGATCGAGGTCACGCAACTCTACCAAGCGATGGCCAATGATGGATTTCGGATCCCGCTGCGGGCAATTCAGGTGGTGGTAGACAGCCATGCGCAGCCGATTCGTCGTTATGGACTGAAGGCGTCGCGCGTCGCCAGTGCCGAGAGCGCATATCTGACGCGTTACTTGCTCACTAAAGTCGTCGAGTACGGTACCGCGCGTCGTGTATCCGCGACCTTTCCTAACGCGCTTCCGTTGGCGGGCAAAACGGGAACAACGAACGACACCCGGGATAGTTGGTTTGTGGGCATCACCGGGCGCGACATTGCGACGGTATGGGTGGGGCGTGACGATAATCGCTCGACAGGTTTGACCGGTGCGACCGGAGCTTTACCGATTTGGCTTAAGACGGTGAGCAAAATTGGACCGAGTGCCCTGTCGATGGAACCGCCGCCAGCAGTTGAGTGGCATTGGTTATCCGCCGATGGAAGCGCGCTCACCGGCGCGGACTGTCCCGGCGCGATTTTCGCGCCGGTTGATATTCACCGGTTGCCGGCACGCGTGGATAATTGCGTCACACACGGGGCCTCCACGATCGCTCCTTTCCAAAAAGGGATGAAGTAAATGGATGTTCGAAGCGCGAGCCCGATATTCTTTTGCGTAATTGCGGCACTCTCCGGTTGCGCTTCCGGCGTGACACGGCATGCGCCGATTGAAGCCCGTGCGCCGGATGCACCCGAGGTATCGGTCGACAAGTCGACTCCCCCCGCGAACCCGACGCGCGCCGCGCGCACCGAAACCGCGCCGCATGTGTTTACGTTGCCGGCGCCGGATGCGCCGACTCTGACCCCTATTCCAGCGCCCGACGCTGTGCCGCTCGGCGATGAGGAGGCGAGCGACCGCGCTTTTCAAGCACCTCAAACCGACGCGGAAGATCCCGCGTCGCGCGTTTTGCTCGCCGATGCCGAAGCCTCGTTACAACGCGGGGATAAGGGTGCTGCGCGCGCAATCCTGGAGCGGGCGTTAAAAATTAATTCGGATCAACCCGGCTTGTGGTTGCGGCTTGCGGAGATAAACCTTGCCGAAGGTGAAGTCGAGCAAGCGGTAGTGCTGGCCGAGCGTGCCCGCGCGCTTGCAGGGTCGGACCCAATAATAGCGCAGCGCGCAGTGGCACTCATTCGTCGCGCGAGCGAGAGTCACAATCCCGCAGGTGGTATGCGAACGCGATAACTTCGGCAACAGCTTGATAAAATGTGCGAGGAATCTCGCGCCCGATGTCAACTTTGCTTAACACTTCGACGAGCAGCGGATCTTCGCGCAGCGGTACGGCGTGTTGGGCCGCCAGCGCCAGAATTTTCTCGGCGATCTCGCCTTGACCTTTCGCGGTCACTTGCGGTGCGCCGTGCCCTTCCCAGCGCAGCGCGACGGCAAGCGGCGTGTTAGGCGACTTTTTCATACTTGTTGCACGAAGCGAGACTTAGGCAGATACGACAGCAGTGAGGGTGGCGCGAGCGACTTCGCCGTAATCGATGTCACGTCAAAACCGCACGCATTGAGCCGAGTGCGCAAATGCTCGGCATGGCTGATCGCGAGTTGGTTTAGCGCTTGATCGTCCGACCAAGTGCTGACTTGCAGCGCCGAGCCACGTACTGCAAGTTCCACTCGCAGCTCACGGCGCTCGCCGAGCGGTATCACCACAAGAAATTTTTCCAGCGGATGGTCGTGCCATGGATCGACCGTGTGCTGGCGCGAATAAACGAGTGTAAGAACGTCGAACTCGCCGGCAATCGTCACCGGAAGTTCAAACATCCCATACAAAATTCCTTGCTGTTGCGCCTCAACGGACTGCAACTGTCGCAACGTGATACGGGCGGCAATGCCATCGAGCGCGGAATTGGCCTCAGACCATTTCAATTCTTGCGCTTGCAGGTTGGACGGCGGAGGCTCGACGCCGGATGGGGGCGCCTCGCGAAATGTCGACGGCATCAACATTGTTTGCGACCCAACTGACTGAGGCATCGGCAATGCGCGTAACCGGCCGAGTGATTCGAACGTAAGCCACTTCCAGTCGCTCTTTGGCAGTGTTGGTGATGTTGAAGCCGGAACTGAACCGGATGAAACCGCGCGTGCAAGCGTTGCCTCGAGCGCGCTTCCATCGTTTTCAACGGCGCGACGCAGCATCGTTGGCGTCGCCAACTGCAACAGTGCCGGCGCGTTCTCGACAATCTTTGTTAACACGGTCCTAAGCGTCGTCGCGATGTTCGTGTCAGGCGGTGCGGTGAAACTTAGCGACGCGATGGCTTGCTTTAGCGAGGTGTAAGCAGTCGTGAATTCGTGTTGACGCGAAAGGGCGGCCACAGCCGCCGAGGCGGGCGCCGCCATAGTGCCGGTCGTCGCGGGGGCGGGCAGTCCGGCTGCGACCACCAGCACAGGCTGCGGCGTTAGTGCGGACACGCGGGCCACGAAACGTAAGCCCTGCGGTAGCCGGGTGTCGACCGTCGCGAGCGCGTGTCCAGGCTCTATTTGAACAACGCTCGATTTTGACGAATCGCTGCCGATAACCGTGAGGTCCAATAATTGACCAATCGCCCATGTCTCACGGGTGCGAGTGATCGAATGGAATGCTTGCGCGCTATCAAGCGGGGATATCTGCATGTCGCAAACAGCGGCCGCGCGCGCGCAAGCTTGAAGCCGCAGCAGGACGGTGCGTCAAAATTATTTGCCAGAGAGTTATTCAGACAATTGTGCCGGTACGATGACGACTAGTCGCTTATGGTTCGTACGACGCGGAGGTCAACAACGCGGACCCTTTCCCGCCGCGCTGATTGAACGCAATATCGCGCTCGGCCGCATTCTTGCGGATGATGAACTGAGCCATGATGGCGAAGCGTGGTGCCACGCTTCCACTTATCCGGATTTCGAGACGATCAAAAATCCCGCGACAGGCTTGCGGCGCCACGATGAGCGACAACGCGATCGTCGACTGGTCCCAACAGTATCGGCAGCGTGCGAAGAACGCCGCGCGGAAGAGCGGCGCAGACCCGAAGATCCGGACGAAGTCGCGCGTCGCGCGCAAGCCTTCTCGGTGTGGCAGGGGCTTACCTCCGCGCGAACGCCAGCGCGTCTGCTGACACTTTTCGCGCCCGCGATGGCAGTGGTTTTATTTGGTGTTGCGTGGTACTTCGACCCCTCGACGGAACCTCATGAAACGGTGTGCGTGGCCGCGCCTAGTCCGGGGGTGCGTTGGAGCGATTGTGATTTCCAAGCTCGCGCGCTCAGTGGGCTTGATTTGACCAACGCGCAAATCAGCGGCGCGAAGCTAGGTCGCGCTGACTTGGCAGGTAGCAAGTTAGTAGGCGCCCGACTTCGTTACACGGATCTCGCGGCGGCTAATTTGCGTGGTACGGATCTCCGACGAGCCGACCTGACCGGCGCAAATTTGCGCGAGGCCGATCTGTCAGACGCGGACCTACGCGGCGCGGATCTGCGATTTGCGGATTTGACAGGTGCGAAACTCGTGGAGGCGGCACTGGCGAGTGCGACTTTGGGTGATGCGTTGTGGACGACCGGTGACATCTGTCTGCGTAAATCCGTGGGAACTTGCCTGATCACACCTGCACGCTAGGAATCAACGCCGCTGGATGCACGATTTCGGCTTGAAAAAAATGTTTCGAGTCAGTACGATGCGCGCCCTAACAGATGCGGGGTGGAGCAGTCTGGCAGCTCGTCGGGCTCATAACCCGAAGGTCGCAGGTTCAAATCCTGCCCCCGCTACCAAGGAAGCAAAAAAAGGCCCCGGGAAATCGGGGCTTTTTGTTTTGTAAGGAAAAAAGCGTTTGATCGTAGCGGATGTCCTGGAGCCGCGGCTCGGTCCCCTCGTGACTGGCCTTGGCTATGAGCTTTTAGGCATTGAGCGTCAGCAGTCTCGGCGCGGCCTGCTGCTGCGCCTGTACATCGATGCCGAACAGGGTATCTCGCTTGCGGATTGCGAAAAAGTCAGCAAGCACGTCAACGATGTCCTCGCCGTTGACGAGCTGATAACCGGCGACTATTTACTCGAGGTGTCGTCGCCCGGGCTTGATCGACTGCTATTCAAACCTGCGCACTTTCAAAAATTTGTCGGCGCGAACGCACAGCTAAAACTGCGCATTCCACGCCATGGCCAGCGCAACTTGCACGGGCGCATCGTTGCCGCGGATGCGACTCAAGTACAGCTCAACCAAGCTGACGAGGTCATTAGCCTCGAATATCAAGCCATTGAGCGCGCGCGCCTTTCTCCAGAATGGATCCAAGCGACCCCGGCCAAGCCCGGGCGGCAACAGCGAAAGCAATCTGGTTGACAGTTATGAATAAAGAAATATTGACCGTAGTCGACGTCGTCTCCAACGAAAAAGGCGTTGGCAAAGACATTATCTTTGAAGCGCTCGAAGCCGCGCTCGCCGGTGCCACCAAAAAACGCTACACGGACGATATCGACGTACGGGTGTCGATCAACCGCGGCAGTGGGGACTACGCGGCATTTCGGCGTTGGGAAGTCATCGATCCCAAGATTCATCGCGAGAATTTTGAATTGGATGATGACGATCCGATCGCGCTCGAATTTCCGCCTCGCCAGATTTGGCTCGAGGACGCGCGTCGCCAACAGCCCACGATTAACGCGGGCGAGTTTATCGAGGAACCGCTACAGGCGGCCGATTTCGGCCGTATCGCAGCGCAGACGGCGAAACAAGTCATCGTACAAAAGGTGCGCGAAGCGGAACGCGCACAAATTGTCGAGGCCTACCAAGGCAGGGTCGGCGAACTCGTCATGGGTGTCGTCAAGCGGGTCGAGCGGGGAAATGTGTACTTGGATCTTGGCGGAAACGCCGAGGCGATTATTCAAAAGGAACATATGATTCCACGGGAAGTGGTTCGTCCGGGCGATCGCATCCGCGGTTATTTGTACGATGTGAGGCCCGAAAAGCGTGGTCCCCAATTGTTCGTCAGCCGTACCGCGCGTGAACTGTTGGTGGAATTATTCAAGCTCGAAGTCCCTGAAATCGGCGAAGGCATCATCGAAATGCACGGAGCCGCGCGAGATCCGGGATTGCGCGCGAAAATCGCGGTCAAGGGGACTGATCCCAGAATTGACCCGGTTGGCGCGTGCGTGGGCATGCGCGGCTCGCGTGTGCAAGCCGTTTCCAACGAACTCGCGGGCGAACGCGTGGACATTATTCTGTGGGATGAGAATCCGGCGCAATTCGTTATCAATGCGATGTCACCGGCGGAAGTTGTTTCCATTTTGGTTGACGAAGACGCCATGAGTATGGATGTCGCGGTGGTTGAGGAGCAGCTCTCGCAGGCAATTGGGCGCAACGGCCAGAACGTACGCCTCGCGAGCCAACTCACCGGCTGGGATCTCAATGTCATGACCGAAGCGGACGCCGATTCGAAGAGCGAAGCGGAAACCGCCAAGGCGCAAAAAATATTTATGGACCTGCTGGATGTGGACGAGGAAATCGCCGCGATCCTCGTGCAAGAAGGATTCACCTCCATCGAAGAAATTGCATACGTCCCCGAACACGAGATGCAAAGCATCGAAGAGTTCGATGAAACATTGATCAGCGAGCTGCGCCAGCGCGCGAAAGATATTTTGCTAACGCGCGCAATTGAATCCGAAGAAAAACTGGGCGATGCGCATCCGGCGGAAGATCTCCTGAACATGCGGGGGATGGACCGGGATCTCGCTTATTTATTGGCCGCCAATGGCGTTTCCACGATGGAAGAGTTAGCCGAGCAAGCGGTGGACGATCTGCTCGCAATCGACGGGTTGGACGCTGAGCGTGCGGCGGAACTCATCATGACCGCGCGCGAACCGTGGTTCGCGACCGGCGCGAATAAAGGCGGAGATACCGATGGCTGAAATAACTGTCCATGAATTCGCGACGACCGTGGGCGTTCCCGTCGAACGCCTGCTAACGCAGCTCAAAGAAGCGGGGCTTGCCGGCAAACAATCGGCGGACAAAATCTCGGAAGCTGAAAAGAGTCAATTGCTCGCTTATTTGCGGCGGTTACACGGCAAAGACGATCCGGCGTCCGAACCAAGCAAAATCACGCTCAAACGCAAAACAGTCTCGGAACTCAAGATACCGGTCGAAAAGGCCAAACCTGGCAACCGTTTGCGGGTCACCAAGCCGGTCGCCGCCAAAACCGTCAGCGTCGAATTTCGCAAGAAGCGCACCTATGTGAAACGTAGCGTGGTGGCGGAAGAAGAAGCGCAGCGTATTGAGAAAGAGACCGCGGAAATTGAGCGTCAACGGCTTGAAGCGGAGCCCGCGGCTCCCTCGCCAGTGCCTGAAGTTTCATACGTCATCGAAGAAGACCAAACCCCGGCTCCCGCCGAACCCATGGTCGAGCTAGTGGCGGAGGATAAGTCGTTAAGCCAGCCGGCAATTCCCAGTGCACCCGAGGCACTAAGTGTCGCGTCGACACCAGAGATCGATATCGAAGCGCCCGCGCCGGTACCGGCAGTCGTCGCGCCGCGCCCGGCGCGGCCGGAATTCGTCGCGCCGAAGAACGAGCGCAACGAGCGAGATTCGCGCGGCGGCGGACGCAAGGAACTGCACGTTGCATCCGAGAAGTCGGGTAAGCGTAAGAAAAAAATGCCGCCTCGGCGAGTGGTCGCACCGGTTGGTGCCAAGCATGGATTCGAGCGACCGACGCAACCCGTCATTCGTGAGGTGCTCATTCCAGAGTCCGTGACGGTTGCCGAGCTTGCGCAAAAAATGTCGGTAAAAGCGGCCGAGGTCATCAAAGTGATGATGACGCTCGGCAGCATGGTCACCATCAATCAGATGATCGATCAAGACACGGCAGTCGTGGTGGTCGAAGAGATGGGACATCGCGCCAAAACCACGCGTGAAGACGCCCTGGAAGCGAAGTTACTAGAAAGCGATCGCGCCGAAGAAGACGCGGCTGCGCGCGCACCGGTCGTCACCATCATGGGCCATGTCGATCACGGTAAAACGTCATTGTTGGATTACATTCGAAAGGCGCGGGTGGCGGCTGGTGAAGCCGGGGGCATTACCCAGCACATCGGCGCATATCGAGTCGACACGTCGCACGGGCCGATCACTTTCCTCGATACGCCTGGTCACGAAGCCTTTACCGCCATGCGCGCGCGCGGCGCCAAAGTGACCGATATCGTGGTGTTGGTCGTCGCCGCGGACGACGGCGTGATGCCCCAAACCGAAGAAGCGGTCAAACACGCGCAGGCGGGCACCGTGCCATTGATTGTGGCCGTCAACAAGATGGATAAAGCGGGTGCGGATCCCGAACGCATCAAGCAAGAACTTTCGGTGCGCGGAGTGTTATCCGAAGACTGGGGCGGCGATACGCAGTTCGTGCCGGTTTCGGCCAAGACCGGGCAAGGGATCGATCAGCTGCTCGAAGCGATTTCTTTGCAAGCCGAAGTACTGGAACTTAAAGCCAAACCAACTGGTCCGGCGCGTGGCGTCGTGATCGAATCCCGGCTGGATCGTGGACGCGGACCGGTGGCCACGGTGCTTGTCCAGCGCGGTGAGCTGCGACGCGGCGATGTGTTACTGACCGGTACCGAGTTTGGTCGGGTGCGCGCGATGATCGACGCCTCCGGCAACACGGTCGAAAGTGCTGGACCTTCGGAACCGGTGGAAGTCTTAGGCCTATCCAGTACGCCGAACGCCGGTGACGAAGCGATGGTGGTGGACGATGAGCGCAAGGCGCGCGAGATCGCGATATTCCGCCAGGATAAAGATCGCGAGACCAAATTGGCGCGTCAGCAGGCCGCCAAACTCGAAAATGTGTTCTCGCAGATGAAGGACGGCGAGCCCGCTACCTTAAAGATCCTCATCAAAGCAGACGTGCAGGGTTCGGCTGAAGCCTTATCGGAGGCGCTCACACGCCTGAGCAATGAGGAAGTGCGCGTCGAAATCGTCTCTAGTGGCGTGGGGGGCATCAATGAATCTGACGCCAATCTAGCCTTCGCCTCGCGCGCCTTTGTGGTGGGCTTTAATGTCCGCGCGGATAGTGCGGCACGTCGTGTGGTGGATCAAGAAGGACTCGATCTGCGCTACTACAGCGTCATCTATGACGTCATTGATGACGTCAAGGCGGCCGTTACCGGGATGCTGGCGCCGGAAATTCGCGAAACCATCATGGGAGTGGCGGAAGTTCGAGACGTATTTCGATCCTCCAAGCTTGGCGCGATCGCCGGTTGTATCGTTTCTAGCGGCAACGTGCGACGTGGACACCCGATTCGCGTTTTGCGCGATAACGTCGTGATTTACGAAGGCGAGCTCGAATCACTGCGCCGTTTTAAGGACGACGTGAACGAAGTCAAGGCCGGCACCGAATGCGGCATTGGCGTCAAGAACTACAACGACGTCAAACCGGGTGACCAAATCGAAGTTTACGACCGCAAAGTTGTGGCACGAACCTAGCGTGAATTGAACGACGATGCCGCGCGAATTCGGTCGTCATGAGCGTATTGGTGAAGTCATTCGACGGATTGCCGCGCCGATCTTTGATGCACTCGCACGCGATCGCGCCTTAGGCTTGGTGACGATTACCGAAGTGGAGACTGCGGGTGACCTGAGCCTCGCAAGGATTTTTGTCAGTGTATTGAATCAGTCCAACGATCGGACGCTGCCGCTATTGCGTGAGGCGTTGCCACAAATACGATCGGCGGTGGCGCATTCGTTGCGTATCAAGAAAATTCCGCAACTCGCATTGGAATTGGACCAATCAGTGGCCAACGGGGCACGGATTGCAGCGCTCCTCGCCGGCAAAGTGCACACCTAAGCGCAAATGACGATAAGCGCGGCGCGGGCGCGCGCAAAGCGTGCGGTTGACGGCATCCTGTTGTTGGATAAACCGCCGGGGATAAGTTCGAACGCGGCGCTCCAGCGCGCCCGTCGTGTGTTCTGCGCGGAGAAAGCGGGGCACACCGGTAATTTGGATGTGGCCGCGAGCGGATTGTTGCCGGTGTGTTTCGGCGAGGCGACCAAAATTTGTGGATTTCTCCTCGACACCGACAAGCGCTATCACGCATTGGTAAAGCTTGGCGAAGTCACGACAACCGGTGACACGGAAGGGGAGATCGTCACCCGCGCCAACGTTCTCCCGGTTGAACGGGAGGCCCTGGCCGCGGCGGTCGCGGCGCTCAAGGGGCCGCAGATGCAAACCCCACCCATGCACTCAGCGCTTAAGTTGCATGGGCAGCCGTTGTACAAGCTGGCGCGCCAAGGGATCGCGGTGCCGCGCGCGGCGCGCGCAATTGTCATTTACGACATTCAGTTGACGCTATTCGAAGGCGCGCTGGTGGGATTCGACGTGCACTGCTCAAAAGGAACTTATATTCGCGTACTAGCCGAACAACTGGGCGAAAGTCTGGGTTGCGGCGCGCATCTTCAGGCCTTGCGCCGCATTGCCGCGGGTCCCTTTGACCTTACACGAGCAGTAACGTTGGAGACGCTTGCCGCGTACGAACACGATTGGGAGCGATTGGACGAATTGCTGTTGGCGCCAGACTTGGCGGTGAGCGACTTACCGCAAGTCAGCGTCGCGAACGCGGCGCGCGCCGCATTTCTGCAAGGGCAACAAGTCCCGTCTATGGCGGGAGTGTGCACGCATGCCGGGTTGGTTCGAGTGTACGGTGAGCCTGGTGAATTCCTAGGAATTGGCGTTCAAGCCATTGATGGCTCGTTTCGCTTGAAAAGGATGGTGCGCCCATCTCTGGCGCACGCAAGTGCCAAAACTCAATGATTTATCGCACAAAACGGTTGTGGCAAAAGAGGTGCGCGGTTAGAATGCGCGCCGCAAATTTAAGGCAAAAAGCTAGTTTAGGAGCGCGTGAATGGCGTTAACGACCGACCAAAAGCAGCAAGTGCTGCATGGCTATCAACGAGGCGCAAAGGACACCGGCTCACCGGAAGTACAAGTCGCGCTGCTGTCCGCGCGAATTGACGACCTCTCCGAACACTTCAAACATCACGCGCACGACAATCACTCCCGGCAGGGGCTTTTGCGCATGGTTAACCGCCGTCGCAAACTGCTCGATTACTTAAAGACGCACCACAGCGACCGGTATCGCGACCTTATCTCTCGCCTCGGCCTGCGCAAGTAACGCAGCATCGCTGGTCTCGGCACGTCATGCTGACGTGCCGCCGTACTTTCCACCCTATCAACGGCGGTTAAACATATGACTCCTCAGATCGTGACATTCCAATATGGTGCGCACCAAGTTCGCTTGGAAACTGGACGCATCGCGAAGCAGGCCTCGGCGGCAGTCCTGGTGACCATGGGCGAAACCGTGGTGATCACGACCGTGGTAGGCGCCAAAAGTGCATCCGCCGAGCGCGACTTCTTCCCGCTAACCGTCGATTATCAAGAACGCACCTATGCGGCGGGCAAGATCCCAGGCGGTTTCTTCAAGCGCGAAGGACGTCCGACCGAGAAAGAAACGCTCACCTCGCGCCTCATCGATCGTCCCATCCGTCCATTATTTCCGGAAGGTTTCACGCACGAAGTACAAATCATCTGCACGGTGCTCTCGCTGGACCCGCAAGTTGATCCGGATATTCCGGCGTTGATTGGGGCATCCGCCGCGCTTTCGCTTTCCGGCATGCCGTTCCAAGGCCCAATCGGCGCCGCGCGCGTAGGGTACAAGGACGGTGCGTATTTGCTGAATCCAAGCTTCGCCTCGCTTGATGACTCGGCGCTTGATTTGGTGGTCGCCGGCACGTCGACTTCTGTGTTGATGGTGGAGTCTGAAGCCAAACAACTATCCGAAGAAGTGATGTTGGGCGCGGTGATGTTTGGTCACACTGAGTCACAAGCGGTCATTCGCGCGATCGACGAATTGGTGGCAAAAGTTCGACCCGAGCCGTGGAAATGGCAGCCATCGGCAGAACAAGCTGAACTCAACACACTATTGAAACAACGCTATGGCGCGGCCTGCGCCGAGGCTTATCTCATTATCGATAAACTCCAGCGGCGTGATCGATTGGCCGCAATGCGCGCGCAGATTACACAAGAGCTCACCGCTAGCGAAAGCTGGTCCGCGATGCAAATCAACACCGCCATCGGGGGCCTCGAATATGACACCGTGCGCGGCAATATCCTCGATGGAAAAAAACGCATCGATGGGCGCGGCACCGCCGATATCCGCCAGATTACCTCTGAGGTTGGTTTACTTCCTCGCACGCATGGTTCGGCGCTTTTCACCCGCGGCGAAACGCAGGCCCTCGTGGTCACCGCGCTCGGTACCGAGCGTGACTCACAGATTATCGATGCCATTGAAGGCGAGCGACGAGAACCATTCATGCTGCACTATAATTTCCCGCCGTTCTCGGTGGGTGAAGTTGGCCGCGTGGGCAGCCCAAAGCGCCGCGAAATCGGCCACGGCCGGCTGGCCAAGCGGGCCATCCAAGCCGTCATGCCGGATATGAGTAAGTTTCCTTACTCGGTGCGTGTCGTATCGGAAATCATGGAATCCAATGGCTCGAGTTCGATGGCCTCGGTCTGCGGCACGAGCCTCGCGTTGATGGACGCCGGCGTGCCGGTGACCGCGCCGGTCGCCGGGATCGCGATGGGCTTGATCAAGGACCAAGAGCGTTACGTGGTCCTATCGGACATCATGGGCGATGAAGATCATCTTGGGGACATGGATTTCAAAGTGGCGGGCACCGCCGCCGGTGTTACGGCGCTCCAGATGGATATCAAAATTAACGGGATTACGCGCGAGATTATGGAAACGGCGCTCGTGCAAGCGAAGCAGGGGCGGCTGCATATCCTAGATTGCATGAGCCAAGTACTGCGCGAACCGCGAGCGGAGATGTCTGAATACGCACCGCGCATCATCACGATCAAGATTGATCCGGATAAAATCCGCGACGTTATCGGTAAGGGCGGCAGCACGATTCGTCAAATTACGGAAGAAACCGGCACCACGATCGATATCACCGACGATGGCACCGTTAAAATCGCATCGGTGGACTTTGCCGCGGGACAAGAAGCCAAGCGGCGCGTCGAAGCCATTACGGCAGATGTTCAAGTGGGCGCGATCTATCAGGGTCGGGTGCAAAAACTGATGGATTTCGGCGCGTTCGTAAATATCTTGCCAGGCAAGGATGGACTCGTGCACATTTCGCAGATCTCGCACGAACGGGTTGAGAACGTTAGCGACAAATTGCGTGAAGGCGACACCGTGCGCGTTAAAGTGTTAGAAGTCGATAAACAAGGCCGAATTCGTCTCAGTATGAAGGCGGTGGACGCGGAGGCCGGTTAATCATTTAGTCCAAAGTCGTAGCGCGGGCGACCGTGATGGTGCGAGTCTCCGTAATCACGTAATCGACGGGGACATCGAAAGGCTCCAGGGGGAGTTCCTTGCGCATTCCCGACTCGCGGCAGAGACCGATTGACGTAACGTGCGGATTCGCCGCCAGCCAGCAGTCATAATAGCCTCCGCCGTAGCCCAGGCGATGGCCGGTTGCCGTAAAGAGCAAGCCCGGAACGATGGCTACCGCACAAACGTCGTCAACGTTCGCCGGGGGCGCAGCGGGGATGCCGAGTGCCTCGAGACGCAGTTCCGCCCAGCCCACAAACGGCGCTCGGCGCATCGGCGCACCGCGGGTGATGTGCGGAACGGTCACTTGCTTGCCGTGCCGACGTGACCAGGCGATGAAATGTCGGGTATCGATTTCTTCGGCAACGGATATATAGGTAAAAACGCTGCGCGCCTCCTTAACTGTTGGAAGGGCAAGTAAGCGTTCTAGGATCGCGCCATCAACGTCGTGGCGACTCGCACGCGATAATGAACGCCGCGCCTCTAGCGCGGCCCGGCGCAGAGCCGCCTTGGTTTGTGCAAGGTTGTCCATGGCCTCCGTCATACCGGTCTGCCGGCAGGGACAAGGCGACGCAAGTGTTTAATTAGGTGAGTAAATCCCATTAGAATACGCGGCCCGGCGTGCGCGCTGGATCCGGATCGAATGAATAACGGAAGGTTTAGATAAATGGTCACGATAAGACTTTCACGCGGCGGCGCTAAGGCGCGGCCCTTTTATCACGTGGTGGTTACCGACAGCCGCAACAAACGCGACGGCCGCTTCATCGAACGTATTGGATTTTTCAATCCCATCGCCGTCAAGCAAGACGTGCCGTTCAAACTCACGAAAGACCGCTTTGACTACTGGATCTCCGTTGGCGCGCAACCTTCCGAGCGCGTCGCCAAACTCGTCAAGCAGTTTGCCGCCTAAACCACCTCGCAAAGGCGCGTCCAGACGCGTCTTCGATTAGCGGCGCAAACTCGTCGATTGCGACAAGCGAACACGGTGCGCGACTCCACGAGCGATTGTATAGCCTCAAACGGCACCCCCGAGGCGCCGCGGTTTATCGAACTCGGCCATGTATGCGGCGTCTTCGGGACGCGCGGGTGGCTCAAAGTTCATTCTTACACGCGCCCGCGCGCCAATCTCCTCGATTATCCGTTCTGGTGGGTCGGCAAGTCAGGCGAGACCTCCCGTTATCAGTTGGAGGCAACGCAAATTCATGGTCACTCCTATCTCGCGCTGCTCGAGGGATTCACTACGCGAGAATCGGCATTGTCGTTGTTGCAAGCGCCGATACTGATCCCGGCGTCTGAACTTCCGTGCCTTGCCGCTCACGAGTTCTATTGGGCGGAACTGGTCGGTATGGAAGTAATCACGCGCGACGACCATAACCTAGGTGCGGTCACCTCGTTGGTTGAAGCCGGTGATCATGATGTGCTCGTGATCCGAGGCCAACGCGAGTATCTCATCCCGTTTGTCCAAGGACATTTCGTAATGGAAGTGGCCCGCGAAAGTCGCCGCATCGTTGTCGATTGGCACCCGGACGACTAGCGTGCACCGCTTCAGCGTCATTACGCTGTTTCCCGAGTTGGTTCGCGCGTTTGCGGAAGTCGGGCTCGTGCGAAAAGCGCGTGCGCTCGCGTTGGTCGAGGTTACAACCGTCAATCCGCGCGACTTTGCACAGGACAGACGCCGGACAGTCGATGATGTTGCGTATGGCGGCGGTCCTGGCATGGTCATGTGCGTGGCGCCGTTACGCGCGGCGATTCGCCACGTGAAAGATCGCGCGCCCGCCGCCAAAGTGATTTACTTAACACCCCAGGGGGAGCGTTTGACGCAGGCGCGCGTCGGCGAATTGGGCGCGGAGCAAGAACTTATTCTGCTCGCCGGACGCTATGAGGGTATTGACGAACGAGTCGTGATGTACGACGTCGATATTGAGTTATCGGTTGGCGACTATGTTCTGTCCGGCGGCGAACTACCCGCGTTGGTGTTGATCGATGCCATCGTGCGCTTGATTCCGGGCGTGATGGGCGATCCGCAATCGGCTGAACTAGACTCTTTTATGGATGGATTGCTGGACTATCCGCATTACACGCGCCCCGAGATCATCGACGGGCAGGCTGTCCCCAAGGTACTGTTAAGTGGGAATCATCAAGCGATCGCCGCGTGGCGGTTGCGGGAAGGGGTGCGACGTACGCTCGCGCGGCGACCGGATTTACTGACGCAAGTGACCGCGCGCGCGGATATCGAGCGGCTAGTGGCCGAATTAGTGGCCGAAAAGCCGCAAAAAGACCTCTGAGAGGGTTAAATCCTCAGCGCTTATCGGCTATCATCGCGCCCCTCGTCAGGCCCCGAATGCTGGAGTACCCCAATGACAGACCTTATTCGACAACTCGAAGCGGCGCACACAGAGCGCAAACATCCAGATTTCGCGCCGGGCGACACCGTGGTGGTGCAGGTGAAAGTGGTCGAAGGAAACCGTGAACGCCTCCAAGCGTTCGAGGGTGTAGTCATCGCGAAGCGCAATCGCGGAGCGAATTCTTCGTTCACCGTCCGCAAGATTTCACACGGTGAGGGCGTCGAGCGCGTGTTTCCAACCTACAGCCCGCTGGTCGCCGATGTCACCGTGAAACGCAAGGGTTCCGTGCGCCGCGCCAAGTTGTACTACATGCGCGATCGCAAAGGTAAGGCAGCGCGCATCAAAGAAAAAATTGTGTCCTCGAAAAGCGCCGACGCCTAACTGGCACTGTCGCGCGTTACATCTTGGCGTGCCGCGCGACGAAAACGCCCATCTAGGGTTTACCGAAACGGCGGCGCAAGTAGTCGTTGATATCCGCCGATTCATACATCCATTGGACGCCGCCGTCCGCCGTTTCGATCCGTAGGCAGGGCACTTGGCCCTTGCCACCGCCATTGATAAGTTCTCCGCGACGGCCAGCATCACGGTCGACGTTTCTCAAATCCAACACAAGCCCTAGGTCACTGACGACCTGACGAACGCGAGCGCAAAACCAGCAGGTGTCGGAATAATAAAGCGCGAGATCCCGGCTTATCGTGGGAGACGCGGACGATGTGTCGGTCGATTCCATCGCGGACCTATCTGGTGTTGTCGGTTCCGGATAGGCTAATTCGTGATGCACTAACGAGCAAGCACGAACGTAGTAAGCATGCACAAGGTATCTATGCCGGTTACGCATCCGCTCATTGAGCGGTTTCTCGATGCGCTATGGGCCGAGGAAGGAGTCAGCGACAACACCCTACGTGCCTATCGTGGCGATCTAGCGGTACTCGCGCGGTTTCTTCAAACGCAGCAAATCGAACTGATTGCCGCAACCGAAGCCCATCTGTTCGGTTTTTTGAGCGTTATCTCGCGTCGCTCGGTGCGTACCGCGGCGCGGCGTCTTTCCGCATGTAAACGATTCTTTTCATTTCTGCTGCGCGAGAACTTGCTTGCGCTCGATCCCACCGTCAATCTTGCAGGTCCACGACTCGGGCGCTCGCTGCCCAAAGGGCTATCCGAACAAGAAGTGGAAAAGCTATTGGCCGCGCCGGATGCTGCCGAACCGCTCGGTCTTCGCGATCGCGCGATGTTCGAAGTGCTGTACGCCACTGGCCTGCGCGTGAGCGAACTGGTGGCGTTAACGTTCGCCGAAGTCAATCTCAACCAAGGCGTCGTGCGGGTGGTCGGCAAAGGTAATCGTGAGCGCTTGGTGCCGCTGGGCGATGAAGCCGCGCATTGGTTAGCCCGGTATTTACGTGACGCACGGTCTGATATTTTGGGTGGTCAATATTGTGAACACCTTTTCCCGACTCAACGCGGCGGGGGAATGACACGCCAAGCATTTTGGTATTTGTTGAAGCGCCACGCGCGCACGGCCGGGATCGCGAGTCCCTTGTCGCCGCATACGCTACGCCACGCATTCGCCACGCATCTATTAAATCACGGCGCCGATTTGCGCGTCGTCCAGATGTTACTCGGACATGCCGACATCTCGACGACACAAATCTATACCCATGTCGCCAAAGAACGTCTCAAGCAATTGCACCAGCGTCACCACCCTCGCGGGTGAGCGCCAGTGCCGAGGAGTGTCGCCAACCTGGTTTTACGGATAGCGATGTTATGGCTTGAGTTTAGCGAGCGGGCGCTCCACGGCATCGGCAGGAGGAACGACCGAAAGCACTTCGCTAAACGTGGTGCGTTGCGCCGCAATTCGCTGCGCGCCCGCCAAACGTAGCGGGCGCATTCCTTCTTTCAACGCGAGATCGCGAAGCTCGAATGCATTGACGCCCGGCCGGATCCGCGCGCCTAAGGACGGTGAGACGCTCATCATTTCGTAGATCCCCTCGCGGCCGCGGTAACCCGTGTGACGACATTCGTCGCACCCCACGGCAACGGCCATCGTGGACGGGACTTTGAGCGCATGCGGGTGTACCAAGCGTTCCCAAGCAGGTCTATCGAGCGGCACCGACTTCTTGCAATGCGGACATAGCACGCGTACCAGCCGCTGCGCCACCACGCCCAGCAGCGTGGCGCCGATGAGGAAAGGTTCAAGCCCCAAATCCATCAAACGTGTGACCGCCGAGGGGGCATCGTTAGTATGCAGGGTCGAGAGCACCAAGTGGCCGGTGAGGGCGGCTTGTACAGCGACGTCGGCGGTTTCTTTATCGCGGATCTCGCCCACCATGATGATGTCCGGATCCTGTCGCAACAAGGTGCGCACGCCCGCTGCAAAATCAAGTTCGATGGCTGGTTGCACCTGCATTTGATTGAAGTTCGGTTCGACCATTTCGATCGGATCTTCGATCGTGCAGACATTTAACTCAGGGCGCGCGAGTTGTCGCAAGGCCGAGTAAAGCGTCGTCGTCTTGCCGGAACCGGTCGGGCCGGTCACTAATACCACGCCATGCGGATGCGCGACCATGCGTTGCCAGCTGGCCAAATCATCGGGTTCGAAGCCGAGTGCCGCGAATGGTTGTTCGAGTTTTTCCGGATCGAAAATACGCATGACGAGCTTCTCGCCGAAGGTGGTCGGCATCGTCGACAGGCGCAGCTCCACTTCTTTACCACTCGGCGTTTTGGTCTTTAAGCGACCGTCCTGAGGGCGACGTTTGTCGGCGACGTCCATCCTTCCGATCGACTTGATGCGACTCGTGATCGCGCCGATGATTGGTGTTGGCATTTGATTGACGAGGTGTAAGACCCCGTCAATCCGAAAGCGAATCTTCCCATCCTCGCGTCGGGGCTCGATGTGGATGTCGCTGGCCCGTTGTTCAAAAGCGTACTGCAGCAGCCAATCGACGAGATGAACGATATGTCGATCGTTCGCGTCTGGTTCCCCGATTTGTCCGAGCTGCGTGAGTTGCTCGAAGTTATCGACGATGTTATTGCGTTCCGCCGCTTTGCTCGACGCGGCTTTGACGATCGAGCGGCTAACCCCATAGAACTCTCGCAAGTAACGTTCGATATCCACCGGGTTGGCGAGTACCCGTTTAATCTTGCGCTTAACGATTGGCGCAATCTCGCGCTCCCACTCGGAGATAAAAGGTTCGGCCGAGGCAATCGTGACTTGCGTATCGTTAACTTCCACTGGCAAGAACCCAAAGCGCGTGGCGTAGCCCTGGGACACCAGGCCGGTGACGGACTCGACGTCTATTTTGAGGGGATCGATACGGAAATATTGCAGATTGCAGGCTTCCGCGATCAGCCGGGTGATGGTCTCGAGGCTTAAAGGATATGCCGGTTCGGTATCGCTATGCAGCGATTGCCCAGCGAGCTGAACGAAGGGATGCCGCTCGTCATTGGCTTTACTGGCAGCTTTTACTCGCTGGACGGTTTTTGCGCTGAGCACCCCTTTTTGGCGCAATAGGTTGAGGACTTCGGTTATTTCAAAGCGCCGGCTGACTCCGGGCTTGTTTACGGCATCACGCATAAACGGGAATTGGCTGTTATTGCGACGGTGACGAATTTGCGGGGTGCGCAACGATTAGTTCGGTCGCGAGTTCCAGCCGCTCGATCAGCGCGACTAAAAAACCGCGTTGGAACTTCAACTGGCAGTTGACCGAGGTGCGGTCGATCATTGACCCTTTGACTCGCAGCACCGTCACCTGAGTTTCGGCGCTGACCGAAGCCGTGCGTTTGCGCCCGGACAGGAGCGCCATTTCTCCAAAACAATCGCCGGCACTGAGCTGCACAATCGTCTGACCGCCTTTGGCGACGACCACTGTGCCATCGACGATGACATAAAATGTCGGATCGACCTCTCCTTCCTGAATGATTTCACTCTGCGCGGGTACCGCCAGCCAATCGGCTGCATTAATGATTTCCCACAGCTCAAGTTCGGGGAATTCATTGAAAAATCTCAGCGCACGTACTTTGGCATATTTCTCGCGTGGGGAAATTTCGTCGGGTTCTCGCCGCAGAAAGTCAAACACGATAGCGATATCACCGGCGAAATCCGCGCCGGATTTGTATCGGTAATACGGCGCTTTGGCGAGCGCTTTATCGATAATTCGTTGAAAGATTTCAGGCACTCCCGCGCGAAACTCAGCGACTGCCAGAGGCTTCTTGGTCAGAATCAAGTGTTGAATCGCCGCAAGATTGCCACCGATGAACGGGTGTTTACCGGTTATCAATTCATAAGCGACGATGCCGAGCGAGAATAGATCCGATTGACCGGTGAGCGGTTCATGCTGAATTTGCTCCGGCGACATATAGAGAGGTGACCCAGCGTTCTCGGCAGGTGGATCAGCGGCTTCGGATTGCACGACGGCGACGCCAAAGTCGGTGATTTTGACTTCCCGATTCTGCGTTAACAGGATATTGCGCGGTTTAATATCGCGATGAACCACCCCGCGGCGATGCGCGTAATCCAAGGCTTGCGCGCATTGATAGAGAATGTTGGCGACGTCTTCGAGCGGTACCAGCGTTTGCGCCGACGTGAATTGTTCGAGCGTCTGGCCGCCCTGCACGTATTCCATCACGATGTAATAAATGTCCTGCTCGACTCCGGCATCGAAAATTGCCGTGATGTTGGGGTGGCGTAGCATCCCGGCGGTTTGCGCCTCGTTAAAGAAATAGCGCTTGAAGGTTGCGCCGTCTTCGGCGTGATTGAGTCGTTCCGGATTGGCAACCTTGATCGCGACGAGGCGATCGATAAAGGGATCTTGCGCGAGGTATACGACCGACATATTACCCGCGCCGATCTTGCGCAGTACCTGGTACTTACCGAGCGATTTTCCTTCGAGACTGTGGGCGTCCATTACAATGTTCCAGACTTTGCAAGGTAAGCGGTCGAGCAGGAAGCGCGAGGGCTGCGCAGAGTCCCTCTAATAGTAGGCGAATCCCCAAGCCGGGACCATGCAGCACCTATCCAAAGTTTGCGCGCGGTCCCGGAACTCGGTAAGCGGCACACTGTCCTATCCAGAACTGGCAGCTATAGCCGCTATCGGCGAGAGCCTCTAGAATTCTCGCGCCAGCTATTATCGGTATCCGGAGTGCATCAGTAATGAAGTCAGTTCAAATCATCGGCGGACTCCTCGCCTGGGTGTTGAGTCTAAGTGCGTTCGCGCAAGCCGGCGTCGAGGCCAAGTTGGCGGAGAAATTACAGGCAGTCATTCCGGATGCCGAAGTGACCAGTGTGAAACCCGGGCCAATCCCGGGCTTATTTGAAGTCATGCTCGGGGCAACGGTGTTGTATATGACCGAAGACGGACAATTTGCCTTTCGGGGCGATGTGTTCGATTTAAAGTCGAAAAAGAACCTAACTAACGCCAGACGGAAGGAAGCGCGCACCGCGGCGTTTGCCGCGCAGGCGAAGAATGCGATTGAATTCGCGCCGACGACGGCTCCAGCGACGCATTTGCTCTATGTCTTCACGGATATGGACTGTGGGTATTGCCGGAAAATGCATCAGGAAGTGTCGAAATTGAACGCCGCCGGCATCACCGTGCGCTATTTGGCATTTCCACGCACCGGTCTCAATACCGACTCCTACTTCAAGTCTGTATCGGTTTGGTGTGCGGCCGATCGCAAAGCGGCGCTCACCGCGGCGAAAGCTGGGCAAGAGATCGAAAAGAAGACCTGTGACAATCCCGTTAAGAGTCAGTACGAGATGGGGCAGGCGTTCGGCGTCCATGGTACCCCGGCGGTCTATTTGGAGAACGGCGAGGAAATCGGCGGCTATATCCCTGCGGCGGATCTCATTCGAATGTTCCAAACCGGGGAAATTTAGATCGAAGCGGGTCATGCCGGCCGGCATGGCCTGGTCGACGACCCCTAAGAACAACGGTTTCCCAATCCTTAGTCGCGCGACAATTCCTGTAAGAAAGCGCGCGTAATCTTGCCATCGCGTTCGCGATATTCAATTTTAAGTGGCATATACGCGAGCGCCGGCGCGCACCATAACGTGGTTCGACGTTGCGAGCCCGATCGTTGGTGCGTAATTTCGATGGTTTCGTAGGTGGTCTTGCCAAAACCCAGCGGTGCCGCGGGCGCCCTTACGAGTTCGTAGTGCTTGACGCGATCGACATCGGCGATCGCGTACGTGAGCGTTTGATCCGGAAGCGCCAAATCATGCATGACCGCGAGCTGATAAGAAAGTTTATCGAGCGCAAGCGGTGGCAGCGCGAATTCCTGCCGTTCACCCCCCGCGTTGCCGTGCGCGCGGTCGGCGGTGCGGTCAAAAACGACTTCATAAAGTTTGGTCTTTTTGCGCCCTTCGCGGCGGTATAGATAGCGCGTCGGCAGAAACTGGGTAGGGGTGAAGGTTCCTTCACTGCTTTCGAACACCTTGGTGTTCGAAAGCAGTGCGGCGAGTCCGGTGGTTGCGATATTTGATTCGAAACGATAGCCGTCCCCGGTATAGATCAACGAACGGGTGAGTGTACCGACGGTTAGGCCGTTCGATTCCACTTCATATACCGCACGAAATGGCACCAGCGGAACGGCTCCTCCCGCGCCGAGCGGTGGCGAAGTGAGCAAGCCGGCGATTGCGCCGCAGAGGAAGGCCAAGCGCGCGAGAGGGCGCAAATACGTGTGATAGAATCGGCCCATAACGACATCTGACTTTGCGCCCCTAGCGGGCAGCCGTTTGAGTATAACGTGATCCAAGCATTGCCAACCGATTCCAACGCCGTGCAATCATCGTCAGTGCTCGTCGTCGGCGACATCATGCTCGACCGCTACTGGAGTGGACAGACACGCCGTATTTCTCCCGAAGCGCCAGTGCCGGTGGTCAATGTCGCGACCGAGGAGGCGCGTGTCGGCGGTGCCGCCAATGTCGCGGCCAATGCCGCCGCGCTTGGTGCTCAGGTAACGCTACTCGGGATCGTCGGAAATGACGCCGCCGCGGACGAGCTTGAGCGTCTATGCGCGGAACATCGCGTGACCACGGCGCTACTGCGTGCCGATGGCGTGACGACACCGGTTAAGCTGCGCGTGATTGCGCAGCATCAACAACTCATCCGGTTGGATTTCGAGCGCGCCTATGCGCACACGGAATGTACGAACCTAACGGCACGATTCGCGCGGCTTGTCCGAGATTTTCGTGTCGTTGTGTTTTCCGATTACGCTAAAGGAGCCCTGCGCGAAGTCGGCGAGAAGATAGCGCTCGCCAAAGCGGCAGGGTGCATCGTCGTGGTGGACCCCAAGGGAACACAATTCGAGCGTTACGCTGGCGCGGATGTGGTCACGCCTAATCTGCATGAATTCGAAGCCGTCGCGGGCGCGACGTCGGACGCAACCGATCTCGTAATTAAGGCGCGTAAGCTTTGCGCGCGCTTTAACTTCGGTGCGCTGTTGGTGACCCGCGGCGAACACGGCATGACCCTAGTGATCCGAGATGGGGCCGAACAGCATCTAGCCGCCAACGCGCGTGACGTATTTGATGTCACCGGCGCGGGTGACACGGTGTGCGCGGCACTCGCGGCAAGCCTCGCCAGCGGCATCGAACTTGCGCGCGCAACCGTTGTGGCGAATCGCGCCGCCGGTATCGCGGTCGGCAAGCTTGGCACTGCCGTGGTGGGCGCGGCGGAACTCAAAGCTAGCGAGTCCCCTACAAAACGGCTCCCGGCGCTCGCACTGACGCCTGCGGAACTGCTGGAGGCAGTCACTCGCGCGCGACGGGATGGTCTTAAGATTGTCATGACGAATGGTTGCTTCGATGTTTTGCACACCGGCCACGTACGCTACCTTGAAGAAGCGGCGGCCCTTGGCGATCGCCTACTGGTCGCCGTCAATTCCGATGCGTCGGTCAAACGCCTCAAAGGCGCCAGTCGTCCGCTCAATCCGTTGCCCGCACGCCTCGAAGTGCTCCAGCGATTGCGGGCGGTCGATTGGGTGATTAGTTTCGATTCCGATACGCCGCGCGAGCTGATTGCCGCGGTGAATCCGGATATTTTGGTGAAAGGCGGCGATTACGTCGTGGCCGACATTGCCGGGGCGACCGAGGTACTCGCGGCGGGGGGGCAAGTCATCACACTCCCTTTTCACGCGGGTTATTCCAGTTCAAACACCATCGCGAGCCTCGCGGCCGCCGATACCCCGCGCCTATGATCGTGGTCACCGGCGGCGCCGGCTTCATCGGAAGTAACCTCGTGCGAATGCTGAACGCGCGGGGACGACGCGATATTCTGGTCGTTGACGATTTCACCGACGGCCGCAAGTTCGTCAATCTCGCGACCGCGCAAATTGCCGATTATTTGGATTATCGGGATTTCAAAACAACCTTCGATGCGCCGAGCGCGCCTTGGCCACAGCTCGAGCTCGTTTATCACTTAGGCGCCTGCTCTGACACCACCGAATGGGACGGGCGTTATATGCTGGAGACCAACTTCAGTTATTCCAAGGCGTTGCTTGGCGCGTGCAATACGCGCGGGATCCCATTCGTATACGCATCGAGCGCCGCCGTTTACGGCGCGCATCGCGCCTGTATCGAAAACGAATCCCACGAGCAGCCCTTGAACGTCTACGGATACTCAAAGCTGCTATTTGATCAATTTGTACGGCAAAACCGCGCAAAGCTAGCGGTACGTACCGTCGGGATCCGTTACTTCAACGTGTACGGCCCGGGCGAGCAACATAAGGGGCGCATGGCGAGCGTGATGCTGCAGTTCAACAAGCAGATGAAGGAAACCGGACGGGTCCGATTGTTCGAGGGATCGCACGGTCTCGCCGCTGGCGAACAGCGGCGTGATTTTGTATACGTCGAAGATGCGGCGGCAATGACGTTATGGTGCGGCGAAGCTTGCGAACATTCCGCGATCGTGAATTGCGGCAGCGGTCAGGCGAATACTTTTAATGCCGTCGCGCGGGCGATTTTGGCGTGGCATGGACACGGTACGATTGAGTACATCCCGTTTCCGGAAGATCTCCGAGGGGTGTACCAGAGCGATACGCGCGCCGATCTCGCGCAACTGCGAGCGCTTGGTTTCGACGGGGAATTTCGCGCGCTGGCGCAAGGCGTCGCAGACTATTTGAGTTGGCTAAACGCGTGAGGCGCCTATATAGCGCGGCACTGCTCGTGCTGCTGCCGCTCGCGCTTCTCCGGCTGTGGTGGCGCGGCCGCTCGAACCCCGCCTATCGCAAACACTGGCGTGAACGGCTCGGGTTTTATCCGGCAATTGGCGCACGCTCCACCCATCCACCCGTTTGGATCCATGCAGTTTCGGTAGGCGAAGTGGTGGCCGCCGCGCCGCTCGTGAAATCGTTGCGCGAACGCCGTCCTGACCTCGCCTTGTTGTTAACGACGACCACGCCGACGGGACAGGATGCGAGCGTGCGGCAATTCGGACGCACGGTCACCACGGCGTATTTCCCGTTCGACTTACCGTGTTGCGTCGAACGATTTTTGAACCATTTCCAGCCGCGCGCGCTGCTCATTATGGAAACCGAGTTATGGCCGAACCTGCTTGCGGCGTGTAACCAGCGCGGCATCTCGGTATTTCTCGTCAACGGGCGCTTATCCGAGAAATCCGCGCGGCGTTACCGTCTCGGCGGTAGTTTGGTGCGGGAAATGCTGGCGTCTCTGACGCGAATTGCCTTGCAAAGCGAGAGCGATACCGCGCGCTTCGTAGCGCTTGGCGCGGCCCGCGCGCGCATCGATGTGACTGGGAGTTTGAAATTCGACGTCAGTATTCCGGCCAGTGTGCATGAGGAAGGCGCGGCATTGCGACGCCAACTCGGCGCGGACCGGCCGGTGTGGATGGCGGCGAGCACGCGCCCCGGCGAGGAAGAAGTATTGCTGGAAGTTTTTACAAAGTTGACCGCCACGTTTCCCAATCTATTGTTGGTGCTTGCCCCACGCCATCCAGAACGTTTCGCGGATGTGCGCGCGTTATGCGAACGGCAAGCGCTCACGGTCTGCCGCAGCGAAGGAATGGCCGCCGCCAATCGCGCGGGCATCTTTTTACTTAATACCATGGGCGAGTTGTTGCGCTTTTATGCCGCGTCGGACGTCGCCTTCGTGGGCGGGAGTATCGCGCCGCTCGGCGGACACAATGTGCTAGAACCGGCGGGACTTGGCTTACCGGTGGTGACCGGCCCGTATCTGTATAACTTTCAAGAAATCAGCCAGAAATTAGTCACCGGCGGTTCACTCAAGATCGGACACGATGTGCACGATATCGCTCTTGCAGTGGCGTATTGGCTGGCCAACAGCGATGCTCGAGACCAGGCCGGGCGACGTGGCGAAGCCATCGTGGCTGAGAATCGCGGCGCGACCGGACGGGTGATCGATATATTATTAGCGCACGGGATCTGAGCACTGTTTCCCGTCCCGCGCGTATAACGGATGATATGCTGCAAATGGTGCCAAACTGAGTTTCATACGGGAGAAATCCATGCGTCACTTCAAGCAGATCCCCAAGCGCCGGTGTTTATTTCTGCTCGCGTTACTCGCCATCGGCGTAGCGCCGGCGAGTGCCCAACAAGCGCAAGTGTTCGCGTATCCGAATGCCGGACAGTCGCAGGAGCAGCAAAGCCGAGACCGGTATGAATGTCACCAATGGTCGGTATCGCAAACTGGGTTCGATCCCACGGTTGCACCGCCAATGCCTTCCGCACCTCCGCCGGCGCCCAATTATGGATACGCGGACCAACCGCCGCCGCCCCCTCCACAGCAACAAAGCGGTGGATTCCTTGGGTTGGGCAATGGTGGGATGTTCAAAGGCGGTGGCATGCTTGGCGACGCGGCGACCGGCGCCGCATTAGGTGCGGCCGGTGGTGCGCTGGCCGGAGATGCCGGCGAAGGTGCCGCAATTGGCGCGCTCGCGTCGACCGTATTTGGAGCTGTCTCGAGATCCTCAAGCGGCAATCAAACTCAGCAGACGCAGCAGGATTATTACCAGCAGCAGCAATACCAACAGCAGCAGTATCAGCAGCAGCAAATGGCCGCGCAAAACGATCAGGCTTACCAAGATCGCATGCGCCGCACCACTGAGTACAACCAAGCATTCGGCGCATGCATGAAAGCACGCCAATACACCGTCAATTGAGCCTAATGCAAATCGCCTTAGGCTTGTTACGGATGGCGCCGTTACTGTCCGTGCTTGAACTGAAAGTTGTGCGCCACACCAACCGGTCGGTTGGGGCCGAAACGGCGCGCTAGCGTTTGCCCACAATCCCTACCATTATTGACGTCGAGGCCTCGGGATTTGGTCGCGGCAGTTACCCGATAGAAGTAGGGATCGCCTTGGCATCCGGTCGCGCCGAGTGCTTTTTGATTCGGCCTTTTGACGATTGGACGCATTGGACGCCGGAAGCCGAATCGCTGCATCAGATTTCGCGGCCCATCCTGCTGCAACATGGTCATCCCCCGGCGTTCGTCGCGCAACGGCTTAACGATCTGCTCGAAAACGAGACGGTCTATACCGATGCATGGGGGGTCGATAGCAGTTGGCTCGCGCTGTTGCATGCGCGAACCGAGATCCCCGCGCGCTACAAATTAGAGACCCTCTCGCGACTCCTGGACGAAAGCGATCGCGAGCGTTGGGGAGAGCTAAAACTGCACGTGCGCGCCGAAATGGGGATGGTGCGGCATCGTGCCAGCGCGGATGCGTTGGTGCTACAACGGGCTTATCGACGGGTGGCCGTCCTGTAACCGCACGGCGCTAACGCAGCAGCGCTTGAATCGTTTTGAACTGCGGATGTTTGGAGTCTCCCAGCCATTCAAACACGACCGACTCCGCGCTCACTACGCTGATCCCGTGATCGCGTAGCCTATCGAGTGCGTTTTGATAATTTTCCAGCCGGCGCGAACAGACGGCATCTTCCACCACAAACACTTCAAAACCGGCTGCCGAGAGATCGAACGCGGTTTGCAGAACGCAGATGTGCGCTTCCATGCCGGCAATCACGACTTGCCGACGCGCTTCCTGCGCTTGCATCGCCTGGGCAAATTCCGGTAGACCCCAGCAGCTAAACGTCGTCTTGGTGAAAGTCTGCGTGCCGGGCGGAAGCGCTCGCGCGACTTCCGGATGCGTCGCGCCGAGTCCCGTAGGGTACTGTTCAGTATGGAGTACGGGGATCCCAAGGGCGCCTGCCGCGTGACCCAGCAGGTTCGAGTTCTGCAATACACGATTCAATACTTTGCCCGGCATCGCCGCGCCTAGCCGCTGTTGGATATCGATGACCGCGAGCAAACTGCTTTGCGCCCGGCACTGACAATTCGCGCGCACCGACTCTAGGCTATGCATTGAAGACTCCGAGATTGATTTAAAAAAATCTGGCGTATCGCCAATCGTCTTAAGGCGATTTGGGCGCGCTAACCTTGGGCGTTGCCGCCAGCCAATTATTCGCGGCGGCGAGATCGGTTGGGGCTAAAGTTCCGGCCGCCTTGCGCAATCGCAAACCCTCCAACACGTAATCGTAGCGCGCACGCGCATAATCACGCCGTGCTTCGGACAGCCCTCGTTCGGCCGTAACGACATCGACAGTGGTACGCGTGCCAACTTCAAAACCGGCGCGCGTGGAATCGAGCGCGGTCTTAGACGACAGAACCGCTTGTTGAAGGGCCTTCACCGCGCTGATTTGCGAGGTGATGCCAAGGAATGCTTCACGTGTTTCGCGATACACCGCGCGCCGGGCTTTCTCCAAGCGCTCGAGCGCCGCCGCGTGTTCGTGCGTCGCCTGGCGCGTTCTCGACATCACGCTCCCGCCCGCGTAAAGCGGTAAGGTCATGCGCATGCCGATGTCGCCGCCATCGATTTCAGTCTGCCCAAAGCGACCACCCTGGGAAGTAACGCCACGGCTGCCGGTGATATCGAAAGTTGGATAATGCTCGGCCTTTTTTGCTTTGATTTCGTCCACCGCGATTTCCGTCGCAATTTGCGCGGCGGCGACTTCCAAATTCTGCTGTAGCGCCGTTTCGGTCCAAGCTTCGATGTTGTCAGGCTCCGGCGGTGCCAGTTCGAATTCGGCGCCCAGCGGTAGAAGGTCACTTTGATATTCGCCGGTGACTTCACGCAACGATTCGTGGGCATTTTCGAGTTGATTGCTCGCCGCGATTTCCTGCGCGAGCGCGCGGTCGAACCCGGCTTGTGCCTCCTGCACATCGGTAATCGCGATTAAGCCGACGTCAAAGCGCTGTTTGGCTTGTTCTAACTGACCTGCCAAGGAATCCTTCTCGGCGCGCGCAAAAGCCAGGCTGTCGAGTGCCGCCAGCACTTCGAAGTAGCGTTCGGCGACGCGCAGCATCAGCGCTTGATGCGCGACGTCCAATTCCGCCTGCGCCTGACGTAATCGCTTATTGGCTTGATCAAGCCTGACGTAGCGGTCGCGATGATAGACAGGTTGCGTGGCGGTGATGCGGTAATCGTAGTTCTGAAACGCCACCTCGCCGCCCGCGCCGAACGCAAAGTTCGTGGTGATTTCCTGATCGTTATGGCTGCCACCCGCAGTGACACTTATCTCCGGAAACCACAGTTGCGCGCGTGCTTGTGGAATGCCTTCCGCGATGGCGAGCGCATTGGCTTGCGCTTCGCGATAGGCGGGATCGGATTGTTCGGCAAGCGCCAACGCATCAACCAAATTGGCCGCTGGGGCGGGCAACGCGACAACCATGGCAAACAGGCCCAAGCGTCCACGACCAAAACAGCGAAGCAGGGCGCTAGCGGGCGGCATCTTGATTCTCATTTTGAGCGCCATTCAATATTGCGGCATCGTTAGCTCAACTTCCGCGGCCCACCGATGGATCCCGCCGGCTAAATTAAGCACAGGGGAGTAGCCTTGATTAAGCAAGAATTCCGCCGCGTAGTAGCTCCGCATGCCGTGGTGGCAGATTGTCACCACCGGTAAATCGCGTCCGAGTTCGTGCACACGGCTAGGGAGATCGCTCAGTGGCATCAGCGTGGCACCCGTGATGTGGCAATGTTCAAATTCCCAGGGCTCGCGCACATCGAGCAGCAGCAATCGCTCGTCCGCGAGCCGACGCGCGAGTTCACGAGGCGTGATTTCAGCCAGTGCTTGCGGCATTGAACTTAAAATTCGAATTTCGGCGGTAAGGCCGCGCCGGCAAGCGGCTCGAGATCGACCTCAAACAAGGATTCGGCGGTTAACACGTCGCTATCGTCAACCCGCCGAAACAACATGGCTTCCATGACGGGCGAAGTACCGATAACCATAAAGAGCCGACCGCCAGGGGCCAGCTGCTGCTCAATTTGCAAGCGTCGCCGTGGCGCGCTACCGGTGACCGCAATAACGTCGTACGGTCCTTGCGCCGGCCAACCGTCGAGCGCGTTGCCAACAATCCCTTCAACGTTGGTGAGACCTGCTAAGCGCCAACGACGCACGGCGTCCTGCACGAAATCAGCATGTTGCTCAACCGTGACCACGCGCGCGCAAAGATGACCGAGTAGCGCCGCCAAATAACCGCTGCCGGTACCAATTTCGAGCGCTTTATCGCCGGTTTTAGGCGCCAGCGCCTGTAGGGCACGGCCCTCCCAACGCGGTGCGAACATCGCTTCGCCATGGCCAAGCGGGATCCGGATATCGGAAAACGCGAGCTGTTGATAGGACTCCGGCACGAAACGTTCGCGCGGCACCGCCATCATGGCGTCGAGCACCGATTGGTCGAGCACGTCCCACGGTCTAATTTGTTGCTCGACCATATTGAAGCGAGCTTGATTCACATCCATCAAAGGTCCTCTACGCAGGCTTGCCAAGCGAGCCACGGCGCTGTCGATTCGAGAAGCGAAAAGTTTTTGGATGCAACGGATTATATACGGTATATTCAACCGAACGACAGCAGCTAGGGGTGTTCCGACTGGTCGTCAGATCAGGCACGGAGCTGAGAGAAACCCTTCGAACCTGATCCGGGTAAAACCGGCGTAGGGAAGCGATCGCGCATGAAGGTCTCGTGCCTTGGCTTGACGTCGGCAACCGACCCCATGGAGACGACGCGATGAACGCTGTACCTGACAAGATCCTGCATGAATCCGCTCAACTAGACCCGCATCTCACCACGCCCTTGCCGCAGTCGCGGAAGATTTATGTCGAGGGCAGCCGTGCCGACATTCGGGTGCCGATGCGCGAAGTCTCCCAACAAAATACGCGCGGTCGGAATGGCATCGAACTAAATCCAACGCTGTCGCTTTACGACACCTCCGGACCCTATACCGATACAGCCTACAGTATCGATATCAGAAGCGGTTTACCCGCGCTCCGCGCCGCATGGATTGCGGAGCGTAACGACACCGAGACCTTGGCATCGCCAAGTTCTCAAGCCACGCTGAAACACGGCAATGATCCGCGTACCGCGCATCTGCGGTATGCGCGGCTTCGCGCGGTGCGCAAGGCGCAAGCAGGCACCAATGTCACGCAAATGCACTACGCGCGGCGCGGGATCGTGACGCCCGAAATGGAGTTCATTGCGATCCGCGAGAATCAACGATTGGACGAAATTTTGCGCTCTCACCCCTCGCTTTGCCGCGCACATGCTGGCCAATCGATGGGCGCGGCACTCAGACAAATCACGCCGGACTTCGTGCGCGACGAAGTGGCGCGCGGGCGCGCCATCATCCCCAATAACATCAATCACCCCGAGTCCGAGCCGATGATCATCGGGCGTAACTTTCTGGTGAAAGTGAATGCCAATATCGGCAATTCGGCGGTTAGTTCGTCGATCGAGGAAGAGATAGAGAAGATGGTGTGGGCCACGCGCTGGGGCGCGGACACCGTCATGGACTTATCCACCGGTAAGTACATCCACGAGACACGCGAATGGATCATCCGCAACTCGCCGGTACCGATTGGCACCGTGCCGATTTATCAGGCATTGGAAAAAGTTGAAGGTAAAGCCGAAGAGCTAACCTGGGCTTTATTTCGGGACACGCTCATCGAACAAGCGGAGCAGGGCGTTGATTACTTCACAATCCACGCCGGCGTGCGGCTCCAATATATTCCGCTTACCGCCCGCCGCGTCACCGGGATAGTTTCTCGTGGCGGTTCCATCCTGGCCAAATGGTGCCTAGCCCACCACCGCGAGAATTTTCTGTACACCCACTTCGAAGAAATCTGCGAAATCATGCGCAGCTATGACGTTGCGTTTTCATTAGGCGATGGTTTGCGGCCGGGGTGCATCGCGGATGCCAACGATGCGGCGCAATTCGGCGAACTGGAAACCCTCGGCGAACTCACGCAACTCGCGTGGAAGCATGATGTGCAAGTCATGATCGAAGGCCCGGGTCATGTGCCGATGCAGCTCATCAAAGCGAACATAGATAAACAGCTCGCCGTCTGTCATGAGGCGCCGTTCTATACATTGGGACCGCTGACGACCGACATCTCACCGGGCTACGACCATATTTCTTCAGCAATTGGCGCCGCGATGATCGGCTGGTTCGGCACGGCGATGCTATGTTACGTCACGCCCAAAGAGCACCTCGGGCTGCCGAATAAAGAAGATGTGCGCGAAGGCATCATGGCGTACAAAATCGCCGCGCATGCGGCGGATCTTGCCAAAGGTCATCCGGGCGCGCAGGTTCGTGATAACGCGCTGTCCAAAGCGCGCTTTGAATTTCGCTGGGAAGACCAGTTTAATTTAGGGCTCGATCCGGAACGGGCGCGTGAATTTCATGACGAGACGCTGCCCAAAGAAGGGCACAAACTTGCGCACTTCTGCTCGATGTGTGGACCGCAGTTTTGTTCGATGAAGATTACGCAGGACGTGCGCGATTACGCTGAGCAACATCAATTACAGGACGGCGAATCGGCACTGGTAGTCGGCATGGCCGAAAAAGCAGCCGAGTTCGTGGCGACAGGTAGTGAGATCTACCAAACGCAATAGCGACCAAGGAGTATGTGACCGTGAATTTAAAAAGTATCGTGGCGGGAGTGGCGACTATTCTCGCGTTGACGACGAGCGGAGCCGCCGCCGCGGATATTGCCGCTGCACTGGAGGCGGCGCTCGCGGGTGCGCACCGGGCACCCGGCCACGCCGCGCGCGATGTCTATCGGCATCCCAAGGAAACATTGATGTTCTTTGGCTTGGAGCCGACGATGCACGTCATCGAAATGCTGCCAGGTGGGGAAGCGTGGTATACGGAGTTATTGGCACCGGTGCTACGCGAGCAGGGCAAACTTATTACCGTGACTCCACCGGGCGATCACCCGCGCGAGTATTTTCGCAAAAGCTTTGCGGACTTTAATGCCAAGCTCGATGCGACCCCGGCGGTTTACGACAAAGTAGAGCGCCGCACGATGGGCGAGCCACCGATCTCGTTAGGCGAGCCGGCATCGGTCGATATGGTGGTGACGTTTCGCAGTACACACAATTGGATCCGCGGTGGACAATTCGAAAGCGTGTACAAGGCGATTTTTGAGGTGTTGAAGCCGGGCGGCGTACTCGGAATCGAGCAACATCGCGCCGCGGAAGGTGGCGATGTGCTGAAGCAAGCCAACGCCGGTTACGTTGCCGAGAGGTATCTAATCGATCAACTCGAGGCGCTGGGCTTCAAGTTCGAGGGCCAATCCCAGGTCAATGCGAATCCGCGCGACACCAAAAACTACGCGGAAGGGGTGTGGACGTTACCGCCTACGTTGGCGTTGGGCGATAAGGACCGCGAAAAATACCTCGCCATTGGGGAGTCTGACCGGATGACACTGAAGTTCCGCAAGCCTGCACCTTAAGTAAATCAAGGCGCGTGGCGGGTAGGTTGGGGTGAGTGCAACGAACCCCAATGCGCATCTGACCTGCTGCGCGCACGCAACCAACCGAGTGCTTCGTTCAGCGCGTCATTGGCATCCAAATCGCGTCGCACGGAGTGCGTCCCAAGCAAACGCCGCCATTCTCTGGCGCCAGGTTGACCTTGCAAAAAACCCAGCCAATGGCGAGAGATGTGTTTAATTTCGGTACCGGCTGCCGATTCTCTAAGCAAATACTCCCGAACTTGGCTCAACGTGCCGGCGACATCGCAGGGCTTAGGCGTCTCTCCGAATAACTCGGCGTCCACCTCGTTGATTAGTTCCAATTGCGCGCACGCGACGCGCCCCAACATCACGCCGTCAACATTTGTCAGGTGCGCGCGCGCCTCCGTTAGGTTTTTGATCCCACCGTTGATCACCACCGGTAAGAGCGGGAAAGCTTGTTTGACGCCGTATACCCGCGCGTAGTCGAGCGCCGGGATCTCGCGATTGGCGCGTGGTGAAAAGTGCGAAAGCGCTTTGCGCGCGTGCAGGATAAGTGCGTTACAGCCGGCGCTTACGATCACTTCGACCAAGCCGAGCAAATGTTCCTGACTATCATAATCGTCCACCCCTAACCGGGTCTTCACCGTGATGGGCACGGCGACCGCATTACGCATCGCCGCGACGCATTCACCGACGAGCGTCGGCTCGGCGATCAAGCACGCGCCGAAGCGCCCTGATTGCACGCGTTCACTGGGACATCCAACGTTTAGATTGATTTCACAATAGCCCGCGTCTTCGCCCATTATTGCCGCGCGCGCGAGTTCCGCCGGCACGCTTCCGCCAAGTTGTAAGGCAACCGGGTGTTCGGCTGAATCGTGCGCGAGAAACCGCTGGGCATCGCCGCGAAGCAGCGCGGTCGCCACCACCATTTCCGTGTAAAGACGCGCATGACGCGAAAGTTGCCGTGCCAGGTAGCGATAGTGGCGATCGGTGTACTGCATCATGGGGGCGATGCAGAAGCGCCAAGTATCTTTTTTGAGCAAATATTTTTTCAAATCAAAAAATTGAGGACGACTATACGGTCACGATTATGGCGCGTTTGCCGATTTTTGCGTACGCCCCGCCCGCGTAACCCGCGAGCACTGGAAAACCGGCTACACCCTTAACCCAGTAGAGTCGGGCGATTCCGCGCAATTCGATTCGCAATACGAGCCCATCTCTCCCGCGTATCCCGGCGCCGGAGAACAGTCGTACGTGGTGCGCACGGCTGGCGAAACCCTGCAGAGCATCGCGCAAGTCATGTTGGGCGACGCCTCGCTGTGGTACCAAATCGCCGATGCCAATGGCCTTACCGGTGCGGAATCGCTCGCTTTCGGGGCGGTTATTCAAGTGCCGAATCGCGTGACCAACGTGCACAACAACGCCGGCACCTTCAAACCTTATCGCGCCGGAGTGCTATTGGGTGATACCCGCCCCGAAGTCCCCAACGCGCGGCCCAATTTGATCTACGGGCCGGTGAATAAACAGGGCCTACAGCACAACATCGAAGTCATGAAAGAGTTGAACCGCGTGCAACTCTTGGATGACGACGGCAAAAAATCACTGCAGGACATGCAGTCCGAGCTGAAGCGTATAGAAGATACGGAGCGCGCACAGGCGACGAAGAAGAGTAAGAAGTGTGGGGGCTTCTTAAGTATCTTGGTGGCCGTTGTAGCGGTGGTGGCGACGATTGCGACGGCGGGGGCACTGGCAGGACCGACTAGCGCGGGATTATTCACGTCTGGAGGCTTGTTCTCGACTGGATTAACTGCGCTTGGCTCGAATCTTGGCTTTGCAGTTGCGGCCAGTGTGGTGGGAAATCTCGCCGGCCAAGTGGCGGCCAATGTGCTGGGATTACAGAAAGGGATTTCGTTTGGCGCGCTGGCGTTCTCCGCGCTGAGTGCGGGTATTGGGGTGGGGGTGAACAGTCTCGCCAAGGGCGTGCAGTTTAAAAACTTGTTTGGCAATTTCTCGCCGGTGGCGAGCGCAGCGGTGGGTAATGCTTTGACGCAGGGGGTGGGCATCGCACTCGGTCAACAAGAACGCTTCAGCTGGGGCAGTTTGGCGTTTAGTGCGGTGACGGCGCACATGAAAGCGAAGAAGGTGTGGGAGCAACCGAAATCTCTGCCTGGGAAGCTCGCGTTTAATTTCAGCTTATCCGCTTTGCAAACGGTGATTGTGAATGACGGCAAGATGCAGTGGGCGCAGGTGGCGGCGAATACGTTGACGCAGACGTTTCAGGAGGTAGCAGTTGAGCGGGAGGCGGCAAATAAATCGCTCGCGAAACTATCGGCAAATGCGAAAAGGGTAGATTCCCGAATCGCGAATCACGATCCTTTAGATGAAATGAATAAATTCGCGCCAGACGACATTTACGGGGCGAACACGCTAGTAGATTACATTGATCCACAAATTCAACGCGCGGCGCAAAGAATGGGAATGAGCCCGGAAGCGTACCGGCAGCTAATGGTGGCTGCGCAGTATGATGACTATCGATATATGCCGGAGGGGTTTGAGGAGGAGACGCTATGGAGTGTGGATAGTAATCTTCGTTGGGTCGAGTCAGATCGCGCCTGGCAAGCTCCGTACAAGACGGATGCACCGCCTGATTGGGCATCCCCTAATCTTGATGCGTGGACGCCCACCGGTATGGAACAGTGGAGGCAGGCGGACAATATTTCGAAAGGAACTTATCTAACGGCGTTCGGCAAGATTCCGTCTTACACTGGCGATGTAATGCCAATCATCGAACAATCTGAATTTCGCGTTACCCCAGAAGAATTTCGTGCCACGTTAGCGAGAGCAGCAGCGTATCATGATGTGCCTCTCGCTTTGGCAGCGAGCATTTTGCAAAATGAGAATCAACCGTATGCGACTGATTTTCAAAAGGCAGGTCAGTTCATTGAAAGAAGCTTGCAGACCGATCTTGCGCTACTCGGAACTGAACTCGGAATGCGAACCTTTAATCGTGAGACTTTTGTTGGTGAAGTAAGAGACAAGTTGTTTAACGGGTCTAGCGGAATAGCGAATCTCAAACCCGCAACGGCACGGCAAGCGATCAACTATGTCGAAAACACACTTCACTATCCTGCAGTACCTGTTGGTATCGCGGAGCGCAGTACCACCCCGGTCCCTGGGGTCAATTGGGAACACGACATGTATTACTTCGGTGCGACGCTACGGCAGGCTATTGACCTTGTTACCGGAACTCCTGCTTATACCGGCCCACTTTCGGCTGAGCAGTTTGAATATGTCGCGAGTAGGTATGTTGGATTCCGAGAAAATGTGTACACGGATTACTCACAACGCGCCGTGCAAAATGTTTCGGATGCAATAAGCGGGCAACGGCCGCTGTATTACTATCAATCACTGCCGCGCAAATGACCTGAAATCGTTTTAATGGCAGTGACGATTGCGACCGATGATCAGTAATCACGCGAAGCTACTACTAGTAGCGCTGTCGCTACAGGGATGTTTCCATTACGAACACCCGCCTTCGGATTTGATAGCTCAAATTATGAGAGATAGTCCTGACGCAGCCTTTTGCAAATCAACGACAGGCGCCAATGAAGATCACTGGGTGATGAGGCGAAAGGATCTAAATGACGATGGGCGCGTAGAATTCATCGTGGAGTCGTCCGGGGGGTGCATGTGCGGAAATGAAGTGTGCGGTACTTGGATATACGAGAGTACGAGCGCGGGAACCTATCGCAGTATCCATGTTGGAGTTACGTCGGAGTGGTTCACTTCAGAGCGCACTAACGGATATCTTGACATCCGAGAGGAGGGAAGAGGCTACAAAAAGATTTGGCGAGTAACAACACAATTTAGAAACGGCGCGTATACAGATCAAGTATGCGAGTCTGCTAATACAAAAACCGGCAAGTTCAATGTTGAACCATGTCCAGGGTAATTCGTGACCGGAAAATGTGACAGATTTGTTTAGGCCATGAGAACGTAATCTGGGACACCCACCAAAAGTCCAGACATGGCCGCCGTCTGGGACACCCATCAAATCGCTCAAACTAGATCTCAACGCTCCCGGACGCTATGACGTTATATAGGTTCTGTGTAGACACCTGCGACGAGAAAGCGCGCAGTCTAGGACCCCCACCATCTAGAGGGCGGCAGACGCACAGTCTGAGTTCCGGTGTCAGAGCTTGCCTTTTGCCGGTCATCAATGCGCGGCAGCGTTCACTGGCACATGAATCGGTCATCGATGACGGCCGCGCTGCGCGCGATTCGTCGCTGCACGGTTTTGCGATTGCAACGGATACTCAGAAGCGGGATAGACAGAAAGCTCGAAAGCCCGCGAAAGCTCGAACAGAAAGCTCCGGTGTCAGAAAGCTCCGGAAAGCTCCACACGAGCTCACGAGCTCCGGTGTCAGCACGAGCTCCGGTGTCAGAGCTTGCCTTTTGCCCGTCAACAATGCGCGGCAGGGTTCATTACCACATGAATCGGTCATCTGTGACGGCTGCGCTGCGCGCGATTCGTCGCTGCACGGTTTTGCGATTGCAACGGATACTCAGAAGCGGGATAGACAGAAAGCTCGAAAGCTCCGCGAAAGCTCGAACAGAAAGCTCCGGTGTCAGAAAGCTCCGGAAAGCTCCAGAAAGCTCGAAAGCTCCAGTGTCAGAGCTTGCCTTTTGCCCGTCATCAAAGCGCATCAGCGTTCACCGGCACATGAATCGGTCATCGATGACGGCTGCGCTGCGCGCGATTCGTCGCTGCAC
>CAZKRY010000001.1:129046-410379 GCA_964555355.1 uncultured Klebsiella sp. | reverse complement strand
TCACATTTTCCCCTAACACTTTCGCGCGCGTTGCAGGCGTTAGGCGTTCAACATAACGCGTGAGATCATCCACCCAGGTGTGAGGGTGCTCCAAAAACGGCTAGTCGGTAGCCGAGAGACATGCACGATTTTTGGTCCGCCGCGCGTACCCAGGAGAGTTCCGCCCAAGCATGGCCACGCGCATTACGCAACCTGCTTGTTCTTCGCCGCTAATATTGAAATACCGGTGGCACGAATGCGTTCGTACATTGCGTCGGGTGCTAGATCGATCCCTCCCGGCCAACTGAGTGCGCCATGCTCGAGGAACGCCTGCGCAAAAACGTGCGCGTCGCATAACGCGTCGAAGCCATCGCCGAGCGGACCTTGGGATAGGCGGGGCGCAAGATCCACTGTGCCGGAAGTTCCATCCGCGAATACCACTTCAATCTTGTAGTTCAACAACATCTTGAAACGAACGATCGACCAATCCGCCATGACAATTACTCCAAGGGTTCAATGGGAATGGCAGGTACCGGTATCTGGCATCGGTCCCAATTCTTAATCAACGCGTTTTTGTGCAACGAGGCCCATTCGACGACCAGCGCATGAGCGCGGCGGGGTAAGGACCCGTGTATAACATCCAAAGTTAATATGTTGTATTGGGCTTCGTGCTCACCGTATAGCGCGTGAAAGTGCGGCGGTGGATGATCGTCCCAATACATTCGAATGATGATCCCGAAAAACTCGCTGATTGTCGGCATAGAAATATGTTAGACGGCCAAAAGCGAAAAATCATGAATTGGCTCCGGTGTCTGTAGCTCCGCTAGCTCCGGTGTCCGCTAGCTCCGGTGTCAGAGCTTGCCTTTTGACCGGCATCAATGCGCGGCAGCGTTCACTGGCACATGGATCGGTCATCTGTGACGGCCGCGCTGCGCGCGATTCGTTGCTACGCGGTTTCGCGATTGCAACGGATACTCAGAAGCGGGATATTCGAGATCTGTATTTACAGTCTGGAAAGGATTCCGGATGTCACGGCCATTGCGGATGGAATACGCGGGGGCGTTTTATCATGTGACTTCACGCGGCGATCAGCGTGGGGCGGTGGTCATTCCGGGACACCCATCGATCAAGCAGCCCAGTTCACGGCGACCAGATTACGAATCCCATGTTTTCCGCGCACTTCCGCAACCGCTCGTCGTAACTCGCGACTTGCACGTTTTGCCCTTGCCGCCGCAAATAATCGGCCGAGGCTAAATGAAGCGCATCTAGTGTGCGGATCGGGACTGGAAAAGCATCAAGTGCGCGACTCAATACCAGCGGACTTAGTTCGAGGAACGACAACTCAGCTAATACGGCACGGGCGACTACGCCATGGGAGTTGGCGGCATCGTGTACATGTAGTCGGTTCCAGGTTTCAAATTCGAGCAACCGGCTCGATACCAAGCTTTCATGCCAAAGCGCTTCTGGAGGTATTCGATCTTCCGACAGGATTTGCGCCAACACGACCGAGGTGTCGACGTAGATCAACGATCTGCCCGTGCAGCGTTTAAGCCTTCCACTATCGTCGCGAGCGACGCCTGTGGCTTTCCGCGCGGTGGTTTCTGAGTTCGCGCGAGCGGTGGACTTAAGATTCCAGTGCGCATGAGTTCGGAAAGTTGAGCATCCGACACATTCCTTGAGCGAGAGGCATCGGGGGGGACGAGTTCAGCGACAACACGATCACGGTCCGTGATGAGCACGGCTTCGCCCGCCGCCGCAATCCGAACGTATTCACTTAGTTTGTCCTTGAGGACCTTCAGGCCAACAACGCGCATGAGTTCAAAGTAGCTTCCAGTGGCTACCTGCGTCAAGCATCGAAAGCAAACAAAAAGTTGTTTCTACTGCAAAATTTCGCCGGCTCCGTTCATTACCGGCGATAGATGGGTCATGGTTTAGCGGATAGTCGATGCGAAAGAACGTGCATTCGCGAGTCCCCATCACCCGACGGTTGGTTCGATTCGCCTGCTTTTTATTCGTGGTCGGTCGCTCTTATCGCCTTTCTGCGCCGCAAGCGGCGCGCGCCGAACTGCCCAAGCACCACCCCGCCGCCGAGCAGAAATGGCCAGGCCAGCGCCGGGACACCTTCGTCGCCGACGCGGACGGCGGTGTTGGTGGAACTGCACGCGCGCATTTATAGGTCAACGGATAACGAGTCCCGGCTTCGGGCATTTCAAAGTCGGTGACTTTCAATAGTCTGAGATCGTGCGGACCCAGTAAGCCGGCCCATTTGGTAGTGGTAAAGCGATCGCTGCGGGCGGTCAGCGCGACGTTACCGCCGTCCGCCAACACCATACCGTAGCGTTGCAGTGCACGGCCGACAGTGTGTACTGCGTCATTCGGCAAGCTGGCAAGCGAGAAATCGGCGCGGAGTTAGGCATTCGTGCCCTTGGATAGGAACAACGGTACAAACACCACTAATACCCATCGCGGATTGAACCGGCCTCAGTTCAGGAGCATGGGCCCACCTCCTTTGTGGAACAGGTTCGCGGGCAGGGCTAGTGCTCGTAGGTTAGCGCTCCACCTTTATAGCCTATAGATCCTCTTCACGTTCTCCCCTAACACTTTCGCACGCGTCGCAGGCGTTAGATGTTCGACATAACGCGCGAGGTCATCCACCCAGGTGTGAGGATGATCGGGATGCGGATAGTCGGTGGCCCAGAGAAACGCGTCCGCGTGCACGTGATCGATGATAAGAGGCGCCGCCGTTTCATCCGGATCGCCGGAAATGAAACACTGGCGTTGAAAAAGTTCGGTGGCGGAGCCGCGCCGCGCGCGCAGTGAGCGCGTGACCGCATCGAGCCTATCAAGCAAGGCGCCGACCCACCCCGAGCCCACTTCTAAAATCCCCACGCGCAACTGCGGGAAGCGTTCCAGCGTACCTAACGCGAAAAAGGAAATAAGCGCTTGCTGGACCACCGCGCGTAACCAGATGAGTTCCGCCCATGCATAGCCGCGCGCCGGCCAATCGAACACGCCTTGCGCAGGCCCAAAGGGCACAAAGGTGGGATGGATCGCAAACGGCACATCGAGTTCAACGCACTTTGCGAACAACACATCGTGACGCGCATCGCCATGCACGACGCGGTGGTGATTGAAGGGATTGACCCAGCAGCCACGGCAACCGTCTTTCACTGCACGTTCGAGTTCGGCCGCGGAGCCTTCCGGGTCCAGCAACGTAAGCATCGCAATCGGCACCAAGCGCCCGCCGCTGTCGCGACAAAAATCCGCAATCCAACGGTTGTACGCTCGCACATAGGCGAGGCTCAGCTCGGGATCGGTGAGCTCGTACTCCCACAAGAGGCCTAAGGTGGGATAGAGCAACGCGGCTTCAAGGTTCTCTTGGTCGAGAAGCGAAAGACGCTCACGCGGATCGCCGGCGCCGAACGGAATGTTGTCCGCATAACGACGCTCCGGACGCGGGCGCATGTCGTCCGCGCCCATCGTGCCGAGCAAACCAAGCGAGCCCTTGTTCGAGCGCGCGGAAGGGCGGCCATCTATTTCGAGATATTCAAAGCCCTCATCATCAACCCGAATACGTAACGCACGTTCGCGATAACGGGATTCTAGATAGCGCTCCCATAGATCCGGTGGTTCCAATACATGGCCGTCGGCGTCGATCGTGCCGGCATAGGGGAAACGTTTGATTTCATAAGCCATGCGACCGTTCCTTCATTATTCGTGGGTTATTGTTCAGCATCGTCTAGGCTGGAAAGACTCTCTCGCACCCGCCGCAATTCATACTCGGCACTCATCTCGCGATGTAGCTTAAGCGCACGCCGGTAGTGGGTCGCCGCGTCTTGTGGTTGGGTGTTCCGATAATGGTCTCCCAATCGCCGATGGGTGCGTGCGGCGCAGAAACTGCTCCCAAAAGCACAATATTGCTCTAACGCACGATGCAACAAAGTCGGGTTGCCGGTAAATCGGCCACGTTCCTCATCCACAACAGCCGCGTAGAATTGCGCGCCTTGCTCAGTTGCACAGCTTGCAGCTTCATCCCAAAACTTGTGTGCGTCCCGATGTTTGCCGGCGAGCCAATGAGCATTGGCCTTTAGGCAGCGAGCAACGGGAATTACACATTTGAAAAGACGGCCGAGGCGTTCGAGCGCAGAGATGGCGCCACTCAACTGCCGTCGCTTAAGCGCGTTGCCTTCCCCTGAGGCGACTTCCGCTTCTTCCAATGCGATCCAACCAGCGCTGATAAGTATCTCGGAACGATTCTCCGGGCTAATGAGAGACGACGCTGCCAGTTGACTACCTCTCGCTAGCGCGGCGCGCGCTAAGGTCAGCTCGCCTTGCCACAGATAACACCGCGCCTGCCACCCGAGCGCCCAGCACTCGATCTGAAAATCCGGAATTAGGCGCAATCCTTCCACGGCATTACGAAGATACGTTTCCGCTTCCGCAAGCTTACCGTCGAACATCCAGCACGAAGCTTGACGCTCGCAATGGTATAAACGCACGACATTGTCACCGCTGTCTTGCGCTAGCTCACCCAATCGCACGGCGGTCGCCGTGGCGGCACTAAACTTGCCTTCGAGCTGCTCGATTAAGCTTTGGCTCGCGAGCGAGATCGACTGCTCACGCAACTTGCCGGAAGACTTGAATAGTGAACAGGCGCGCGAGAATTGCACCCGCGCCGCAGCAAGTTCGCCACGCAGGTATTGATGATACCCCTCGCCGTGCACTGCCGTGCCACGCGCTGATGCGTCGTCTATTTGCGCGGCGAGTTCATTCGCGCGCCGATGATACCCCCCGGCCAATCGGGAAAAACCGATGACATCAAGCACAAGACCTAAGCCCATCCAGCTCTGAATCATCGCTGGCCAAAAGTGTCCTTTCTCGGCCCAATGCAATGCCGCTACCAAATTGTAAAAAAACTGCGTCTGATCGCTTTGAAAATGAATCCAGCCCAACGACACAAACGCACTCAGCCGAACCTCGTCGTCACCTGTTAACGTGTCACCTGGCGTCGGTGCAAAAGGCATGCTTCTTCTCAGTAGATGCAACAACAAATAGCCAACGGTTCTTGCCACTACCAAGGCAGGGGATCGCGGATAGTCAATGCCGAGCAACATAAGCGCGCGTTGTAAATGTTCTGTCGCGCGTTCATGTTCGCCTAGCCGAAACAATGCATCCCCGATTTTTTGCTCTAACGCGGCGCGCTCTCTGGAAATATGCCGCTCGCCGAAGATTGAGGCGTAGCTTTGCGCTGCTTGTGTGTACAGCTCCAACGCTTCTACATCGCATGACATACGCGCGGCCTGATCGCCCGCCTCCAGCACGTACTGCCGCGCCTTGGTTTGCACGTTCGCACGCGCGTAATGGTAGGCAAGGAGTCCGGCATATTCCTGTAGTCGATCGGCGAACAATTCCTCGAGCGCCTCTGCCACGCGCAGATGCAACTGCTTACGGCGGTCCTCCAGAATACTTTGGTAACTCGCTTCCCGTACCAACGCGTGTTTGAACAAATATTCATCGACCGCGCCGGGAACGCGGTGCCGAATAAAATCGAAATCCTCAAGCTGCGCCAGCTTTGCATCAAGATCGATGTCGGCATCCTTGATTAGTTGCAAGACCCGCCGATAGAAGCTACGCCCAACGACCGCCGCCAACCGCAAAATGTGCTTGGCATCGTTTTGTAGACGATCGATTCGTGCACTAATGATGGCGTCAATCGTGCTTGGTAACGCGATCACTGCGTTGTCGTAGAAAGCCAGCGTACTCCCCGCCGCCACCGTGCTCGCGGTCCGCAATCCTTGCAGCGAATAGATGACCTCTTCCAGAAAAAGTGGATTCCCTTCCGCCTTCGCTAGGATTTCTTGCCGGGACGCATTGCCAATTTTGATGCGCTCGCCGAGTGCGGACAGCAATGAATTGCTATCGGACGCCGTAAGCGGCTCGAGCTGTATCGATATTGGGACGAGGTTGGGATGCTGTGCCATCGCAACCTGCAATTGCGCGAATTGCTCGCGCTCGAATCGACCGTTGACACAGATTGTCACCGGATATGCTTCCGCCAGCGACAATAAATGGAAAAGCAACGCGCTGGACGCTTGGTCGGCCCAGTGCCAATCTTCTAAGTGAAGAAAAACCGGCAGCTGTCGGGAGGTTGCGATTAACAAACGCCGCGCAACGGTGAACACCTGTCCGCGTACGTCGAGCGGGTCTAGCTTGGCGACTAGTGCAAAAGCCGCTTTCGGCATCTCAAGGCGCATTAACATGCCGGCGAACGGCAACAACTCGTTCGCCATTGGCCCTAATAGGCCACGCAACCGGTCCTCCAAGCGCCGCCATGCGGTCTCGCTGTCGAGCAAGTCGTCTAGCCCAAAAAGGGGGCGCAGTGCGGTCGCAAACGGCGCGTAAGCAACCGCACTGCCAAATGACAACGCCGCGCCTTCTAGCCAATGGAGATTGGCGCCAAAGCGTGTGCGTGCCTCCGTGAGTAAACGCGATTTGCCGATACCGGCTTCACCGCTTACCACCACGATGGAACCTTTGCCGCGACCTAGTGCCGTGATTTGCGCTTCAATTAGCGTTAACTCCGCGAGGCGCCCGATCATCGGCATGGCTTTTAGTTGCGCGTGCGCCGTGATTGCCCCGGGCGATCCCTGACGAGGTTGCTTCAGTCGATACACCGGCACGCCATGCGAACGACCTTTCACCTGCCGCGTGCCGAGGCTATCGCACTCGAAGTAGGGTTCGATGATTTGGTGCGTCTCCGCGGTGAGCGCAACTTCTCCAGAGGCGGCACTCTGCTGCATCCGCGCGGCAAGATTTACGGTATCGCCGATGGCCGTGTAGTCCATACGCAAATCGTCGCCGATTCGGCCAATGACCACCGGACCCGTATTCATGCCGAACCGCATCGGAACGAGCGCCTCCGCCAGGCTTAGGCTGGGCGCAAAACATCTACGCCGGATATTTAATGCAGCCGTCGCTGCCCGTCGCGCGTGATCCTCATGCGCAACCGGCGCACCGAAGATGGCCATGAAACCGTCCCCTAGGAATTGGTTGACGATGCCTTCGCACGCGTGCACTTCTTCCAGCGCGGCGTCAAAAAAGCGATTGAGCAGCGCATGCATGGCTTCCGGGCCAAGCCGCGCCGCCATGGATGTGGATTCAACGATGTCGCAGAACAGCACGGTCACTTGCTTGCGCTCGCCTTCGACCGCAGGTTTTGCGGCAAACACCTTATCCAGCAAGTACTGAGGGGTATAACTGCGGCGCCTGGATTCTTGTTTGGGTTGTGCCAGTAAGGCGCCGCACTGCCCGCAGAATGCCGCGCTTCCATCGGTTTCGGAGTGGCAGTCAGGACAGCGCATGGCAGTTAGGAAAAAATCGGAGTCCGGAGAATAGACTATAACTCCATCGTCAGGGGACGCGCTAAAACGAATGGGCTAAACCAAAGGCCGGGCTGCGCTCCGACCGCCGTCAATACCTCAAATCCCGCGCCGCGCGCTCCAGCACCACCGGCACCGACCATGCCGTGCGCGCAAGCCGAATGTCATTGCTTTTGCCGCTGGCATAGAGGCCCGAGGCGCTCATCCAAAACGCCACTGAACGCATGGCGTACAGCGCGTTGTAATAACGGCAGGCTTGCTCGTCGATGACAAAGCCGGTGGCGGCTTCGTAGTCGCGGAAGAAGGCGTCGCGATCGACAAGGTTGGACAACAGCGGCGTGCCTTCGCGGTTTAGATCGGATAACACGTAGGCGACGTCGTACATTGGATCGCCGATGACTTGGAGTTCCCAATCGAGTACGGCGGACACACGGTCTTCATGAATTAACAAATTGCCGGTGCGGTAGGCGCCGTGCACCAAAGTTAAGCGAGACGTGGCTGGGATATTCGCTTCCAGCCAACAAATGAGATCGGTCAGAATCGGTTCCGGCGGTTGTTCCGACTGCGCAATGAGTTCGCGCCATTTGGCGATCTCGCGGCGCGCGAAATCTTCTCCCGTCGCCGGTACCCCTAAGAAATCCAAACCGGCGACGCGCCAATCGAGTGTGTGTAATGTCGCGAGCGTAGTGGTGAAACTCTTCGGTAACACCCCGCGCTCCGCCGCTGCACGGTAATACGCCAAGCCTTCTTTGCCCCACGGATTAGGGCAGGTGCCAGGCACCTTCTCCATGACGAGAAAGGGCCCGTCGAGCAAGGTTGAGTCCGGCTCAAACCAATAGGCTTTGGGGGTTGGCAACGGTGTCTGCTCCAGGCATTTCAACACCCGAAACTGTTCGGCGAGATCGGACATCTGCCGCAATAGCGCATTGCCAGGATCGCGCCGTAGACACAGGCCCATTTCAGCGGCCTTACCGTCTTGTTCGTAACGCAGATCAAATAACCAGGTTTCATGTGACCAACCAACGCCGATCCGCTGCACGTTATGCAGCGTGAAATTGCGCGCCGCCGGAAGTTTGGTTGAAAGGTAATCGACGATGCGTATTTGCAGCGCAGCGGTATCGTCGGCTTTGACGCTCATGCCGCATACTCCATGCGCCGATCGATATCCCGGCGCAAGGTGACGCGCACGCGGCCGAGCAATTCGGTAAATCTCTGCTCGCCGAGCGGCTGTCGTTCGGCATACAACGTCGTAATGAATGCACACAACGATGCCGTATCTTTTTCGCGTGCCAGGGTGGCCATTGCGTCCGCCACCGCAGCCGGCGTTTCGGCGGCGGCAAGTAGGTGGGAAAGATCACTCAGTAAGCTTGCGAGATCCGCCGCGGCCGCCGCGTGATGCTGCCGCTGCACGGCAAGTTGCTGGCTTAGTTTCTGTAACACCACCGCAGCCATGAAGGCTTGCGATTTAGGTTGCACTTCGGTTACCGCGGGACCGACTTCGCTTTTCAGCGTGGCCGCGACGCGGGCCAGTAATTCGCTTTCATTCATGCGTAATACTCAAGACTTTTTTTGTTTCGATTGGTCGATGGTGTTGGGGTTCGCTGCGCTCACCCCAACCTACTCTCTATGTTTAATTGCACGGCACATTCGTTTTGTCGGTTGGGGTGAACAACGTGAACCCCAACCATCCGAAAATTCGTCATTGCACCACTATGGGCTTGAGTGCACGCGCCAACTCGCGCAACTTAAATTTCTGGATCTTGCCGCTCGGAGTGCGCGGAAACTCGGCGATGATTTCCAGACGTTCTGGCCAATACTGTTTGATGAGTTTGGCTTCGCCGAGATAGTCCCGCATGCCAACGAAATCCAGCGTATGCCCTTCGCGCAACGTGACGAACGCGCAACCGCGCTCGCCGAGTCGAGGATCTGGCATCGCGACAATGGCAGCGTCTTGAATCGCCGGATGGCGATACAACAATTCTTCCACTTCCACGATTGGAATATTCTCACCGCCGCGGATGATGATGTCCTTGGAGCGCCCGGTGATCCGGATATAACCATCCGCATCCATGCGTGCGTTATCGCCGGTTTCAATCCAGCCGTCCTCATCCACGCCGTACCACTCCGGGCGTTTAAGATAACCGACGAACGTCGTCGCGCAGCGCGCTTGTAGACGACCTTCGGTGCCAATTGGCGCCGGGGTGCCGGCATCGTCGATTACGCGCACGGCTTGATGCGGCAGTGCGCGGCCATCGGTCTCAATAATCTTGTCGAGCGGATCACCCGGGTAAGTGGCGGTGGTGATGCCCATCTCGGTCATGCCCCAGGCACTCATGACGTAGAGATTGGGGTGAACCTCGCGCGCGTCCTGCACCAGTACACGTGGGATCGGCGCGCCGGAACAGAGAAATAACCGCAGGCTCGTGACATTGTGTTCGCGCACGTCGGGGGTGTGCACTAAGTCGCGCAGGAACGGCGTCGAGCCCAAGGTCACCGTGCAGCGCTCGGCTTCGATCAAACGCGCTGCTTGCACCGGCTCCCAAATATCTTGCAATACGCACTTGGTGCCGCGAACCATCGCCATCACACAGCCGTACAGAAATCCGGTTTGATGCGCGCAGGGCGATCCCATGTAAATGGAATCCTCGCTGGTGAAATTGAATAACTCCGTCGCCAATAGCGTCTTGCACAGCAAGGTATTCGCCGTGTGCATCACACCTTTGGGTTCACCAGTGGTGCCGGAGGTATACATGATCTCGGTGACATCATTGGGCGACGGCCGGCGCGCGCTGAAAAGTGCAGTCGCGTCGATGCGGGACTCCCACGCATCGGCCAAGACGCGCGCTTCGAAACTAGTCGCCGAATCGTCACCGCCGATCACTAAGATCTGCTGCAGGTTCGGCAATTTCTCCTGTAGTGCGCGCGCCATCGGTGCGTAAGCGAATCCACGAAACGCGCGCGGCACGATGAGCACCCGTGCTTCGCTCAAGCCCAACATGAATTCCAACTCGCGCTCGCGAAAAATCGGCATCAACGGATTGATGACCGCGCCAAGCCGCACGCAGGCCGCATAAAGCGCCGAGTAATGCCACCAATTGGGTAATTGCACGGCGACCACATCGCCACGCCGCACACCAAGTTCGCTCAACGCGCAGGCGATCCGGATCGAGTACGCGCGCAACTCACGATAAGTGAGGCGGGTTACCTGCCCCGTCATCGAATTCCGATCGGTAATTGCGACTGCGTCCGGCGCGCGGACCGCGGCCTCATCGAGATAATCGATGACCAGCCGATTCGGCCATAGCCCGCGCGCGGAGAGATCGGCGACCCGACTCGCCGGCAAAATCGGTTGGAAGTCCATTGCTAGCCGCGTGCCTCGCGCTGGCGGCGCGCCCAACGATGCACCGGCCACATGTCCTGATCTTCGCCCCATGCAACTAGGCCATCGTGCTCCCAGCGAATCAAACTATTGATATCGATGAAGGTGTGCCGGTTCAAAATAATGCGGCTGACCGGCACGCCTTCCGCGCGCAATTCGCGGCCTTGCGTGTCGCGCGCAAGCAAAGTGATGCGTGTGATCCAACCTTCTTTGGGATCGCGTTCAACCTGCCGCTCGCCGCTCGCGAGCGGTACGTTGCGGCCGTCGCGCCGCAGAAATCCATAGGCCACTTCGTCTCGCGGCACTTTGCCCTGCGTAACCGCGAGAAACCCGGTGTCGGCGTTGGCCGCGCCGGTGACATACGCCGCTTGGCGCGGCCGGTCTTCCGGTCGCCGTCCCCAGGTTCGATCGCGCATGCCAATGCAGTCTAGCGCGATGACCTCACCATGTAAGACGAGGTTGCCGGTCACACGTCCGAATTGATCGAAGTGATGCGCGCTGCCAAATGTCGAGCCCACCGCCGTCAATGGTTCGGGCGGCATGACTGCGTGGAAAATGAGATCGGCTTTAAACCGATCACCATCGTCGTAACCGAGCGCATAGCGTGTGCACGGTTCGAGCACCTTGATCGAAACGCCGTTCGGTAGTTTGCAGTCCGCAAGATCGGTGTTGGGCAGTAATTCCTGCGCGGAGTAATTGGCTGAATACAGTACTTCCCACGGCAGATAAGCGCGGTCGTCCCATACCCATGCGCCCCCGGCGATGGTGCCGATGTTCGGCCGCGCCATGGTGTAGAACCAGCCGCCGAGTTTGCGTTCCGGATGATGAAAAGAAAACCATGACGTTTCCGTCGCCCACCAATCGTCGCCCATTTCGTCGAAATGAAAGTGATCGTCGCGCGGGGTGAATTGGCGGTCATGGCTCATGATGAAACTCTTTTGAAGGAACGATGCATTGAGAGAAGACCCTCACCCCTACCCTCTCCCACTTCGCGGGAGAGGGAGAGCGCTTTTATATCTTCCACTTCACGGGAAAACTGAGTGAATTCGCCTCTCCCACCGGGAGAGGCCGGCGCAGCGCGCCGGGTGAGGGGCAACCTCGCTACGTTCATGGCACTCAATGCCGTTGATGCCACATCCGCATGCCCGGAATTGGGCTGCGCGCATGCACGACGTAATCGGTAGTTACGCTGCCGATATACAAATCCCGCATGTCGCGCCCACCCCACGTGACATTGGTGGGATTGCGCATCAGTTTACCCGTCGGATCGGAGAGCACCGTAACTACCTCTCCACTGGGCGTGATGGCGACAACCTTGTTGGCAAGCACCAAGGTCACCCACAAATTCCCCTCGGCGTCAAAACCGCAGCCGTCGGTAGGTCCAAGCTGGCTGCGCTGTTCGAGTGTGAGCGGACGTAGGTGTTGCACTTCGTCATTCGTGAAGCCGAGCTTTGGCCCATAGCGCTCCGCGCGGCCTAGCGTGCCATCGGCGTTGATTGGAAAGCGAACGACATTGCATGCCGTGGTTTGGCAGACGTAGAGATATTTATCTTCGGCATCGAAAGCGATGCCGTTTGCAAATTCAATGCCGTCCGCAAGGACGGTAACCGCACCTCCGTCAACGCGGAAAATCGATCCGTCGTGCTGGCCGGCCCATGCGGCATCCAACGGGCCGAACGTGGAATGCGAGCACCACACGCGGCCTCGGCCATCCACCAGCGGGTAGTTCGCGCCGAATAGCGGGCGACCGTTGATCGAATCACACAACGTAGTCACCGTGCCGGTTCTCGGATCGAGCCGTTGCAACGGACCGTGCCCATCTTCCGGTCCGCCGAAATTCGCAATCAACACACGATCCTCGAGATCGAGATTTATTCCGTTTGGCGCCCCGCCCGCGCGGCCAATGCGGGTGAAGGTACCATCCGGGCTCACCCGCGCGCAGGCACTTGCCTGATCCGAAATCCACACCGTGCCGTCGCGGCTGACTACCACATCTTCCGGGCGTTTGACGCCGACGGCGAATTTGCGGCAGTCGTTTAGATCAATCGAAAGTCTTGCGCCCAAACCAATGATCCTCGTTATGAATGTGCGGAGGCACTCTTGAGTTCGCACGCAGCACTAAAAATCTCCGCTGTGTGTGCGAATGCTGCCGCCTCACTCGCCTGAGGGCTAATCACGATAGTGTCGACACCCGCCGCGAAATCGGCGCGCACGGACTGTTGGCAATGCGCGGCGGTGCCGGAAGTAAAAATTCTCGGCACCATCTCATCCGGAATGGCGGACGCGATGCGCGCGCGATCGCGCGTCGCGTAACCTTCGCGTAACGATCGCACTGCTTCGCGGTAACCCAATTGCAGCATGATTTCTTGATACGCCGCAGCCGATCCATAGAACGCCAAGTGTTGGCGAAAGTACGTATGCGCCTGCGCTTGTTCAACGGGCGTCTCGGCAATTTTGAGCGCGCGCCGTTTGACGATTTCCAAGTCTTCCACGCGTCGGCCCACACGCTTTGCGCCGATATCTAACTGCTCGAGCGCGTAACCCATCCGGTCTGGGGGCGTGAAATCGTTCAACACCACGCCATCGGCGATCTCACCTGCCAACTGCAGCATTTTCTGCCCGATGGCGCCGAGCATGATGGGTACCGGCTCGCTCGGCAGCGCGGGTAACTTGAAGCCCTGGCTGCGCAGCGTAATGCCTTCAAAATTGGTTTTCTCACCGCCCAAGATCTGACGCAGAAGCGCTACCGTTTCACGCACGCGGGTCAGTGGTTTGTCGTACTTGAGCCCGTACCAGCGATCGACCATGTTGCCCGTGGAAGCGCCCAAGCCAAGGACGAAACGCCCCGGAGCGCGCTCGGCAGCAGCAACCACGCCGGTCGCGAGTACCGGCGGCGGCCGGTTGAACACCGGCACCACCCCCGTACAGAGGCGCACCTTATTGGTCGCTACGCCTAGCGCCGCAGCCAAAGCAATCGGATCTTGCAGTCCTTCCGCATCGGCCAACCATAGGTCGTCGTATCCGGCCTGTTCGGCCCACACGCCGCGGTCGAACCCGGCCTCGAGGCCCGGCACGGGCCACAGCATGAGACCGAGTCGTTTGGCGCGCATCGTTTAAGACTGGTCTTAAGCGGCTAACGCGCGATTGACGCGCGGCATGACTTCCTGCGCCATCAATTGCATCGAACGTTTCATCGCCGGCTTATCGACCCAATCGTGCGCGGCGTAAAGCAAGGTGCCGAAATCACCGATACGCTCACGCAATCCTAAAATCTGACGCGCGACTGTCTCCGGACTGCCGTGAATAACACAAGCTTCGCGGAGCGCCGTCGGCGTCAAGCTCATCGGATCGTCACCCTGATTCGGCACGAAAGGTCCGCGAAAGTTAGTGCGATCGAAAATCTTGAACAGATATTCGTAGTAATAGCCGTAAGCCGCGCCGGGTTGGGCAACGAACTCGGCGGCTTCTGCATCCGTGTCCGCGACAAAAATGCTGCGCGCCACATGCCAGTCGGCGCTCTTCGGTGTGTGACCGGCAGCTTGCGCGCCGGCGGCGTATGTCGGCCAATGGGTCTTTAAGTTCCATTCGGCGATGAAGTTTGCGGATACCGGAATAAAGCCTTTGCTGCCTGCGTATTTCAACGAGCCGGAGTTCGGGCTGACGGCCGAGACCGCGATCGGCGGATGCGGTTGTTGCAACGGCTTCGGGATGTAACCCATCTTGATGTCATGATGCGTCCACGCGGTCATGTCGATGGTCCAATGCTCGCCTCGGAGGTTGTACGGCGGCGAAGTCGACCACATGGTCAGAATTTGATCGATGGATTCTTCGGCCATTTTTTGGCGATCTTTGTTCATGACGCCAAACAACGCGAAATCCGACGGCAAGCCGCCGGGGCCAATGCCCATGATGAAGCGCCCATTGCTCAAGTGATCGAACATCGCGGCCTGCCCGGCAATGACGGCCGGATGATACTGCGGTAGACAGATTACGCCGGTTGCAAATTTAATACGCTTGGTGCGCGCGATGAGATTGGCGTGAAAGAGTAGGGGCGAGGTGATCTGCTCGACCGTTGCTGAATAGTGTTCGCCAACCCACGCTTCCGTGAAACCTAGTTCGTCGGCCAGCACGATGGCTTCGACGTCGTCGCTCAACGTTTGATGGTAATCGCTGTCCGCATGATGCAACGGCATCATGAAATATCCGAGATGCATGGGGTCTCCTTTAAATCTATTTCTACTTTCCAAAAAGCTTGGTCCTCACCCCCTCCCCTCTCCTGCGAAGTGGGAGAGGGAGAAGGGAAAAAACCTCTCCCACCGGGAGAGGCCGGCGCGCAGCGCCGGGTGAGGGGCAGCGCTTCGACCGGCTCCGCACGAAGACCCTCACCCCTGCCCTCTCGCGTCGCGGGAGAGGGAGTAAACGATCTTGTCAATTAATCGCACCCGATTTACGCAGTGAGGCCAACTCTTCCGTGCTACAACCTACCGACTGCAGCACTTCCGCCGTGTGTTCGCCGAGCGCTGGCGAAGGCCGGCGGATCGGGCAGGGTTCGCCGTCGAAAATAGCGGGTGCACGTGCCGCGCGCATGCGGCCAGCGCGCGGGTCGTCGTATTCAACAATGCTTTGGCGATGCGTGACGCGCGGATCGGTGAATACATCATCAAGCGCGTTGACCTTGGCGCAAGGTACATCTTCGCGCATCAAGCGCGCGATCAAATCATCCGCTTGCATGGTTGCCGCTTTCGCTTGGAAGGCGGCATGCATATCGGCGTAATTGCCGAAACGATCGGTAAGCGTTTTAAAGCGCGGATCGCTCAGCATGTGTTCGGTGCCGAACGCGCGACACGCGCCGGCGAACTCGCCATCGCCAACAATAATCGTCGTGATGAAACCGTTCGCGGTTTTCAGCAACCGATAGAAATCCGCAATCAGCGGTTTACGGGTAACGCCTTCCTCGCCGACAAACCCATGGTTCCAATAAATATCCGGCCACAGGAAGGCGAGGCTCGCATCAAGCATCGAGAGTTCAACGTGATGACCACCAATAAGCCCGCGTTCGCGCGCAAGCAACGCGCTCGAGACGGCCTGCGCGGCAGTAAGCGCCGCCACCTTGTCGCTTGCGATGGTCTTGACCAGTGCCGGTTCGCCGCCCGCGCCTTGCGCGGTTGCAAAACCCGCTACACATTGAATCACCGGGTCGTACACCCGCTGCCCCGCGGCGGGACCGGTGGCACCGAATCCGGAAATCGACACATAGATAAGCTTCGGGTTGATTTTGTGCAAATCGGCGAAGCCGTAGCCCGCACGCTCCAACGCACCCGGTCGCGAGTTTTGGATAAACACATCGGCAGTTTGGATAAGCTTGTAGAGCAACGGTTTTAAGGCCGCGTTTTTTAAGTCAGCCGCGATGGAGCGCTTATTGCGATTAAGATAGGCCGTATACGACGAGACGCCGCCACGGGTGCCACCGACATGCCGTGAAGGATCGCCGCTACCCAGGGTTTCAATGCGGATGACGTCAGCCCCTTGATCGGCCAACATCCCGGCGGCCATCGGACCGGATGCGTTAGTCGTGACATCAATGACGCGGATCCCACGTAATGGTTCCATGGCGGCCTCCAGGAAGTGGCGAAAGGGTGCTGAAATTGCGTAGGCGCATTCTTAAATGAAGGCGCTTATTTTGTCCCGCATCGTCGCCCAGGCTGCTGCGTAACCGCAAGCCCCAAACACGGAGGTTGCAACCCAAGTGGCATCGCTCCACGCACCGGCAAGACCACTGCGCATAGTTGAGTAGGAGGCGAAACCGGCTAAAGTGTCGGGCCATCGGCATTACTAACGCCGCACAATTCCCAGCGCACCAAGACCAAAATCGAACACCCCACGCTTTATAAGGAGATCCCAATGCCCTCACGCCAACTCACCGCCTCAGATGGTTTTTCGTTCGGTGCCTATGAAGCACTGCCCACCGGCACCGCTAAAGGCGCGGTGGTGGTCATCCAGGAGATATTCGGTGTGAACCGCCATATCCGCAATGTCGCGGATGGGTATGCGAAAGATGGGTATGCCGCTATCGCGCCGCAGATCTTCGATCGTGTCGAACGCAATGTGGAACTTGGCTACACCGATCAGACCGAATTTCAAAAAGGCATTAAGCTTGCTTTTCAAGATTTGAAGCGCGAACACTGTCTGCTCGATCTGCAAGCGGCGATCGAAGCCGCCGCCAAATACGGCAAGGTTGGAGTCGTCGGTTATTGTTTCGGTGGATTGATGACCTGGCTTTCGGCTTGCGAGTTGAAAGGCGTCACGGCGGCTTCGGCGTACTACGGCGGCGGCATCGCGAAGGAAGCGACTCGCTCCGCCAAATGCCCGGTCATCATGCATTTCGGCGAGCGCGACATGCATATTCCGATGACCGACGTCGAGACGATTCACAAAGCGCAGCCGAACGTTGAAATTTTTATCTACCCGGCCGATCACGGTTTTAACTGCGACGAGCGCGGTAGCTATGACGCGAATAGCGCGAAGCTCGCCAAAGAGCGCACGCTGGCGTTCTTTGGGAAGCATGTGGGCTGAGGTTGGCGTGAAGGGATGGTCTTCCACCCTCACCCTACCCTCTCCCGCCAGCGGGAGAGGGTTCACTTATTCGCCTCTCCCACCGGGAGAGGCCGGTGCGCAGCGCCGGGTGAGGGGCGGCGTTTCAACTGCCTATACCCGCCGTCATCGACGAAACCTCCGCGCATTACGCGTTGTTGATCCTCATTACTCCGCGCTGACTGCAATTTCTAGAAGCGGTCGAGTCACATGACACGACCGGTTTTGTTGGTGACGGGCGGTAGCCGGGGGATCGGCGCCGCCACCGTTCGCATGGCGGTCGCGCGCGGTTATGCCGTGGCGTTTACGTATCGCACCGCAAAGCAGTCTGCCGACACACTCTGCGAATCCATCGACACAACGATTGCAGCCATCCGCGCGTATCGGGTTGATGTGAGCCAGGAAGCCGAGGTATTGCAATTATTCGATTCGATCGATCGTGACTTCGGTCGCCTCGACGCGCTCGTCAACAATGCGGGCATCGCCGCCACGCAAGCTAGGGTCGACGCCATGGATTACGCTCGCTTGAGCGAAGTGTTTGCCACCAATGTCATCGGCAGCTTTCTCTGCGCGCGCGAAGCCGTTAAGCGAATGTCGACGCGCTACGGCGGGCGCGGTGGCGCGATCGTCAATGTGTCGTCCGCCGCCGCGCGGCTGGGCTCGCCGGGTGAGTATGTGGACTATGCGGCCTCCAAGGGTGCGCTGGATACTTTCACCGTGGGGCTCGCCAAAGAAGTTGCCACCGAAGGCATCCGCGTCAACGCCGTCCGGCCCGGACTCATTTACACGGACATTCACGCAAGTTATGGCGATCCGGAACGCGTCGATCGACTCAAGGTGAACGTACCAATGCAACGCGGTGGAACGGCGGATGAAGTCGCGGAAGCAATTATGTGGTTGCTGTCTGAAGCGGCGTCGTACACGATCGGCACCTTCATCGAAGTCGCCGGCGGGCGTTAACGCAGGAGAAACATGCATGCGCGTTGATGATCAGTTAAACGATCCCACGTTCTTCGCCACCGATGAGTACTATCGGCTCTTCGACCGCATGCGGCGCGACAATCCGGTGCATTGGACGACGAGTCCCGATGGTCGCGGTTACTGGTCGGTGTTCAAGCACGCCGACCTAAAACACATCTTGAACGAACCCGAACTATTTTCCTCCGAACGCGAAGGCGTCATGCCCGTTATCGATGATGAGATGGCCGCCATCGCGGGTGATGCGATGGGTGTCGGTGAGAATGTGCTGACCATTGATCCACCACGCCACACTGAAGTCCGTAAGGTCATGTCGGCGCCATTCATGCCAAAGGCATTGGCGGATGGCGAAGCTCGGACCAAGGAATTAATCGGCAAGATCTTTGACGGCTTACCCGCGCACGGCGAGATCGATTTGGTGAGCGATCTGGCGGTTAAAATTCCGATGGCGGTGATCTGCGAAATTTTGCAACTTCCGCCTGCACACTGGGACCAACTACTAGGCTGGGGCAAGATGGCGATCGGCGGCACCGATCCCGAATACCGGCAGGGTCGCTCGGCGGCCGAAACCGTGAGCTGCGGTTTCCAACAATTATTCGACTACAGTTTGCAGCAGGCGAATGCGCGCCGAGGCTGTCCGTTTTCGGATCCACTAACGATGCTTGCCAATGCGATGGTGTTCGATCAGCCGCTACCGCACTCGCAAGTCGCGCACAACGGCGTGCAGTTGATGCTTGCGGGGTTCGAGACCACCCGCAACGCGTTTTCCGGTGGGGTGCTTGCGTTACTGCAGAATCCCGCGCAAATGGCGTTGTTGCGGGAAGATCCGAAGCGCTTACGACTTGGGGTTGAAGAGTTCGTGCGCTGGTCGGATCCGGTGATTTCGTTGATGCGCGTCGCGACGCGCGATACCGAACTCCGCGGCCACCGTATCAAAACCGGTGATCGTCTCCTGCTGTGGTTCCCGTCTGCCAATCGCGATGAGGAAGTGTTCGAAGAGCCGTACAAGTTCGACATCACGCGCCACCCCAACCTCCATTTGGGTTTTGGGGCAGGACCGCATTTTTGTTTGGGCGGACCGCTCGCCAAAGTCGAAATCCGCATCGCGATGGAAGAGTTGATGGAACGTTATGCAGGCGTTGAAATCACCGGCTCGGTGGAGCGCGTGCAATCCAGCTTCGTCGGTGGGCTAAAACATCTTCCGGTGCGGTTGATCCGGCATTGAGCCGGCACGCAGATGGCTGACATTCCCGCCCATTCCGCGCTCGAACTCGAAACGCTGCGCGCGATTTTCGAAGGCACCGCGGGCGTTACCGGTGACGCCTTTTTCCACGAACTAGTAAGAAACCTGGCCATTGCGACCGGCGTGCGCAATGCCTTCGTCGCCCGCTTTGCCGAAGACCGAACGCGCGTGCGCGCGGTGGTCTTTTGGGAGCGTGATCACTTTCTCGACGATGTTGAATGGCCATTGGTCGGCACGCCATGCGAGGAAGTAGTCGGCGGCCAGTTCTGTCATTACCCCTCCGGCGTGTCGCAGCGCTTTCCCAACGAGCCTGGAGTTGAGAGTTACCTTGGGGTGCCGCTGCGCGCCGCGACCGGCGAAGTCATCGGCCATATGGCGGTGTTCGACGACCGGCCGATGCCGGATAGTGACTCGTTGCTTTATTTGTTCCAGATATTCGCCGCGCGCGCATCCAGCGAATTCGAACGTTTGCGCATGGAGGAGGCGCTGCGCTTAAGCGAGGCCCGCTTGGACGATCTCTTTGAAGAAGCGCCGATCGCGTACGTGCACGAAGATCTCGATTCGCGTTTCATCCGCGCCAACCGCACGGCGCTAAAGGTGCTTGGCATACGCCCCGACGAAGTCGCCGGCATGCGCGGCAAATCATTGGCGCCGAACACTCCCGAAGCGCAGCAGCGCCTGCAGATGGCGTTCGAATCGATTGGCCGCGGAGTCGATACCAGCGGCGTCGTGCTTGAGCTGAGTCGTAAAGATACCGGCAAGCCATTGTGGATCGAGTGGTGGTCACGACCTGATCCGAGCGGCCAATTCACACGCACGATGTTTCTAGATATCACTTCGCGTGTGTTGATGGAGCAAGAGCAAGCCCGCTTGCAGGCCCAAAATCGATATCTGCAAGATGAAATTAAAGCCGTCCACAACTTTGACGAGATCGTGGGCAGTAGTTCCGCGCTAACTAGGTTGTTGAAAGGGATCGAGAGAGTCGCTGCCACCGACGCGACGGTGCTGGTATGGGGCGAAACCGGCACCGGTAAAGAACTCATCGCGCGCGCCATACATTCGGCGAGCCCGCGACGCGACAAGCCGCTGATCAAAGTGAACTGTGCGGCGCTGCCCACGCATTTGCTCGAAAGCGAGCTCTTTGGTCACGAGAAAGGCGCATTTACCGGTGCGATTGCGCGCCGCCAAGGTCGCTTTGAATTGGCGGACGGCGGTACGCTCTTCTTGGATGAAATTGGCGAACTGCCGCTCGATATGCAGGCGAAACTGTTACGCGTGTTGCAAGAGCGCGAGTTTGAACGCGTGGGTGGCGAACGGCCGCTTAAGGTCGATATCCGAGTCATCGCCGCGACCAATCGTGATTTGCAGCAGGCGGTGCAAGACCGAACTTTCCGCGAGGATCTCTATTACCGGTTGAACGTGTTTCCGGTGCAATTGCCGCCGTTGCGCGAGCGGCGCGAAGACATCCCGGCGCTTGTTCAGCACCTGCTAGAAAAACTTGGACCAAAGCTTGGCTTGCGCGTGCAGTCGGTTGATCCCGCGTCCTTACAACGACTACGCGCGTATCAATGGCCGGGCAATGTTCGGGAGCTTGAGAATGTTATCGAACGCGCGCTTATCTTAAGTGACGGGATAACGTTGACGGTCGATGCCGACATGTTGCCCGGTCTCCACGATAACCCTACGCTTCCGTCGCCAGTCGAGACGCTGGTAAGCTCGGACAGTCTAGAAGACGTAGAACGCGCGCATATTCGCGCGATGCTTGAAAAAGCACACTGGATCATCGAAGGCCCGACCGGCGCGGCGGCACTGCTCAATATGCATCCCAGCACGCTGCGCTACCGGATCAGAAAGCTCGGGATCGCGCGGCCGGCGTTGCGTTAACGAGCTCTAAAAAAAGCGCCTCCGCGCGCCAGGTCGCACAATTCGCGCTTAAGCAGCGACCGCTTTGGTCGTAGTACTCGGGGTCTCCGCGCACCAACGCGCCAAGGTCTCGGCCAGCTGCGCTTGGGTGAAGGGTTTGGAGAGATAGTCATCCATCCCGGCCCCGAGGCAAGCACCGCGATCGCTATCCGCGGCATGCGCGGTGAGCGCGATAATCGGCAGCCGGGGGTGGCCGGTGGAGAATTCAAAGGCGCGAATTTTTGCAGTCGCCGAGCGGCCGTCCAGTCGCGGCATTTCGCAATCCATCAGTACTGCTTGGAAGCGTAACGGCGCGGCGACGATTGCCTCGAGCGCCGCCTGACCGTCTTCCACCGCGGTCACCGTGAAGCCAAGCGCGGTTAGCATTTCGACCGCGATAATTTGATTCACGGCGTTGTCTTCGGCGAGCAGAAGTTCGCCGGCGAAAAGTTCGGTTTTTGCAATCGGTTGCGCCGTTGACCAGGTCTTGAGCAACGACTGATCTTCAGTCGCCACACGGAGCAAATTGCACAGCGCGCGAAAGAGCGCGGCATGCCGCACGGGTTTCGTTAGATAGACATTGATACCCACCGCACGCCACTGCGCTGTATCTCCGAGATCGCTCGCTGAACTTAACATTAAAAGCTTCATGCCGATGTTCGCCGGATCAGCGCGGATGCTGGTCGTGAGTTGGAGGCCGTCGCGGCCCGGCATATCACGATCGAGTACGGCGAGTTGATACGGTTCACCAAGCGCATTGGCGGCTGCGATTAGCGTGAGCGCATCTTGCGCCGAACTCGCACTGGTCGCGCGCATGCCCCAGGCGGCCATTAGATGTTCGAGAATCTCGCGATTGGTATCGTTATCGTCGACCACCAACACCCGTACGCCACGTAAGTCTCTAGCCCCCGCACGGGGTTCAAGGCCGGTAGGCGTGGTAATGCCGCGCTCGAACGGTACTTCGATGATGAACTTGGTGCCCTGCCCGGGCGCCGACTCGCAAACGATCTGACCGCCCATCAATTCGACTAACCGTTTGGAAATGGTAAGCCCGAGTCCCGTCCCGCCGTAACGGCGCGTAATTGAGCTATCCGCCTGCACAAACGGTTCGAACAAGGTCTCTAGCGCCGCCGTTTCGATGCCGGCGCCGGTGTCGCGTACTTCGCAGCGTAGCGTGACAGTGTGCGCGACTGCGCGCCATGCGCAGATCACATCGACCTCTCCTCGCTCGGTAAATTTGACGGCGTTGCCGACCAGGTTGATTAAAACTTGCCGCAGGCGGCCGGCGTCGCCGATTAGGCTCGTTGGTAAATCGGGTGAAATATCCAAATTGAGCCGCAGACCTTTGTGATGTGCTTGAGTCGACAAGAGTTCGCCGATGTCTTCAATCGTCTCGCGTGGGTCGAATTCGGAGTTTTCCAGCGATAGTTTGTCTGCCTCGATTTTAGAGTAATCAAGAACGTCGTTGATAACGCTCAACAGTGTCGCGGCGGAGCGATAAATCAAATTACTAAACTCGCGTTGTTTTGTATCCAATTTGGTTTCCAGCAGTAACTCGGTAACACCCATGACACCGTTCATCGGTGTGCGAATTTCATGGCTCATGCACGCTAAGAATTGACTCTTAAGCGCGCTCGCGCTCTCCGCCGCATCGCGTGCCGCACGTAACGCATCCGCAATTCGTTCGCGGGACTTAATTTCCATACGTTGCATCGAAGCCAATGCTGCCGCGGCAAACAAAATGAGGAGCACGATCGCGACCGACGCCATGCCCGCAAGCCGTGCATTTCGGATTTCCATAAGCCAATTGGTCGCTTGGAAATCGACGCCCAGCACCGCTTCCACCGCACCGACAGAATTTCGGAGCGGCCAATAAGCGCTAACCCAGGTGCCCCAACGATCGGTGTACGTCTCGGGATCGAGCCCACCGCGTCCGCTCAGAGCCGCGCGGATTAGGGGGCTGCTTACCTCCAATGTTTCGCCGATGGCGGTGCGCACCTCACGCTCGCCATTGAAACGGCCATCCCGGTTGTAGTCAGTTTCCGAGTCGACAATCAGTGCGACCGTTTGGTCGTCCACCACCCGAAATGTGTAGATATCGTTGACGTTGGGGTTCACCGCTAACCAACGAAGTTGCGCGTCGATGATCGCGCGGTAGGCGGGATCGTCTGCCGGAGTGGCGAGCGTTACGTGCGCATGCCCAAGCCGTTCGATTTCGAGCGCGTAGGTGGGCGCCATGCCGGTAATTGCGCGCTGTAATTTGTCCGCCGCGCGGTGGCCGGTATGATCGACCGCCGCGCCCCCGATGATGAGCAACCCCAGCACCAATACAACGAGCTTGAGCGGTAAGCCGGCCGCGCCGCGCCGGACTAACCAAACATGCAGGGCGGCAAAAGTGCCGAGCGCGCATAGCGCGAAAGCTAGATAGTCGGTGTTCTCAAAAACGTGATGCAGCATTAGCCTTAGCAGCAGTGACTTCTTGATGGGTCAAGACTGTAGCGGCGAACGAGGTTTGAACTGTTGCGCGAATTCGCAAATCGCGGTGTCGCTCAGCGCCGCGCTGTGAACCGCGACACAGGTCGGCAGACGGGGAAACGGCGGTTAGCCGCCTTCGAGTGCCGGCAGGAAAAACACTTCGCTATGGGGTGCGATCGGTTCAAGCAAGGGATCTTGGAAAATTTCGCCATCAATCGCGACCGCGGTGCGCACGGCGACTGCATCGGCGAAACCTGGAAAACGCTCATCGAGTTCCTCGATGAGCGTTTGATAACTACGGGCGTTAACGTCGATGGTTTGCGCGCCGCCGGTATAGCGGCGCGCAAAGCCTGGCTGTAGAACGACGGTCGCCATCCTGGCTGAGCGACTAGCCCTTCTTGTTGAGCGCCGCCAACAAACGCGGCGGCGAGATGGGAAGGTCCGCCATGCGCACGCCGGTGGCACGCGACACCGCATTCGCCACCGCCGCCAACGGCGGCACGATCGGCACTTCACCCACGCCCCGCACCCCATACGGATGATTCGGGTTCGGCACTTCCACCATCACCGTGTCGATCATCGGGAGATCGGAGGCCACCGGCATTCGGTAATCCAGGAACCCGGCATTCTGCAAGTGACCCTTGTCGTCGTAGACGTATTCCTCATTCAATGCCCAGCCAATCCCTTGTACCGCGCCGCCTTGGATCTGGCCTTCGACATAACTCGGATGAATTGCCCGCCCGACGTCTTGTACCGCCGTATACCGAATGACCGATACCCGACCAGTCTCCGGATCGACTTCCACATCACAGATGTGTGTGCCGAAGCCCGCCCCCGCGCCGCCGACGTTCTGCGTCGACTTGCCGGAAATCGGACCACCGGTTTTATTCGAGCTTGCCGCTAAGTCTTTCAACGTCAGGACCGTGCGGGTATCCGTTTGGCCATCGCGCGGATGGGCAGCACCCTCTTTCCACACCACTTCGTCCGGCTCGCACTTCCAGAGCTTGGCCGCGCGGGCGCGTAGTTGTTCGACCACGTCCGACGCCGCATCGCACACTGCTTTACCGGTGGCGAAGGTCACCCGGCTGCCGCCGGTCAAGAAGCTATAGCCGACTTGGGCGGTATCCCCGATGATGGGTTTGACCTTGGCGTAATCAATGCCCAGCACCTCCGCCGCCATGATGGCCATCGAGGCGCGTGAGCCCCCGATATCCGGATTGCCGGTCACGACTTCCACCGTGCCGTCTTCGTTCACATGCACGGCCGCACTCGACGGGCCGCCGATGTTGAACCAGAAGCCAGAGGCAACGCCGCGGCCTTGGTTGGGTTTCAACGGCGCGCTGTAGTGCGGATGCGCTTTCGCGGCTTGCAGCGTTTCGACATAGCCGATGACCGGGAACTTGGGGCCATAGATCGCACGCGTGCCTTCTTTGGCGGCGTTCTTTAGACGCAGTTCAAGCGGATCGATACCGAGCTGTAAGGCGAGTTGATCGAGCGTGGATTCCACCGCGAAAGAGGCCATCGGCGCGCCCGGTGCACGATAGGCCGCGCATTTCGGGCGATTGGACACCACATCAAAGCCAGTGGCCTTGGCATTCGGCATATCGTACGGCGCGAACCCCGTCATGCAGCCAGGACCGAACGGCGAGCCCGGAAACGCGCCGGCTTGATAAGCGAGTTCAAGATGCCCGGCGACGAGCGTGCCATCGCGCTTCGCGCCAATTTTGCAGCGCAGATGCGAACCCGAGGTGGGGCCCGAGGCGCGGAAAACTTCTTCGCGGTTCATGACCATCTTGACCGGCCGGCCGGATTTACGCGACAGCGCGAGCGCCAGCGGTTCGAGATACACAGTGGTCTTGCCGCCGAAACCGCCGCCGATTTCGGCCGGAATGACGCGCAACGCGGCGCCCTCGAGCTTCAGCAATTTAGCGCAGAATTCACGCACCATGAACTGCCCTTGGCTGGAGCACCACACCGTTGCCATGCCATCGGCCGCGACGCTCGCCACGCAGGCATGCGGTTCGATATAACCTTGGTGCACGGCTTCGGTGGTGTATTCGCGTTCAACGATGACCTCGGCTTCCGCGAAACCCTTGTCGATATCGCCGAGCGCAAATTCAACGCGCGCCGCGACGTTGGACGCCTTGGTCGGTTTGGGATCGACATTGGCTGTCATGAGGTCGTCGTGCAGTACCGGTGCATTCGCTTTCATCGCGTCTTGCACGTTGATGACATGCGGCAGGATTTCGTAGTCCACCTTGATGAGCCCCAACGCCTGCTCGGCAATCGCAGGGGTCGAGGCGGCGACGGCGGCGACGGCGTGACCTTCGTAGAGCACCTTACGGCGCGCGATCGCGTTTTCCGAGACATAACGAAAGTTGATCGGCACTTCACCACCGGTGGAAAGTTCCGACGGCAGTTCCGGGAAATCGGCGGCGGTCACCACCGCGCGTACGCCGGCCAGCGCTTCGGCCTTGGACGTATCGATCGCTTTGATGCGCGCATGCGGGTGCGGACTGCGTAACACGCGGCCGGTCAACATGCCTGGCAGATTGTAGTCCGCGCCATAGGTCGCTTGACCGGTGACTTTGTCGACGCCATCCGGGCGTACCGGGCGGGTGCCTACCCACTTGAATTGCTTTTCGTTGCCCATGTTTATGCGCTCCTCATGACGGTTGCTGCTTTCTGTACTGCCCGCACGATTTTGTCGTACCCCGTGCAACGGCACAGGTTACCGGCAAGCCAAAAGCGGATCTCGGTTTCGGATGGGTCAGGGTTCTTCTCGAGCAGCGCCTTGGCCGCGACGATAATCCCCGGCGTGCAGATCCCACATTGCAACGCTGCCTCTTCAAGAAAGACCTGCTGTAAGGGGTGAAGTTCCGCGCCCTGCGCGACACCTTCGATGGTGTCTATCTTGCAGCCGTTGACTTCGGCGCCAAGCACCAAACAAGCGCACACCAAACGACCGTCGACGCGCACGCTGCAGGCGCCACAATCGCCCGAGCCACAGCCTTCTTTTGAACCCGTAAGCCCCAGTTCATCGCGCAGAACATCCAGCAGCGTTTGTTCGGTTTCACACAAAAATTCGACAGGGTCGCCATTCACTTTCGCGGCAACGTGATGTTTGCTCATGCGGTTCTCCTTGCGCGGTCATAGGCAATTTGAGCCGCGCGCCGGGCGAGGACTCCTGCCACTTGGGTTCTAAATTCGATGGTGCCGCGTTTGTCGTTAATCGGCGCACACGCGGCGCTGGCGGCGGCCGCCAGCGCACTCATTGCGGCAGGTTCCAATTTCGTGCCGATAAGCGCACGACCGGCGGCTTCCACCAGCAACGCGCGTGGCGCGACGGCGCCTAGTGCAACGCGGGCCTGTTGCACCACACCTTTTGCATCGAGCGCGAGGCAGACACCAGCACCGACGACCGCGATATCCATCTCGGTGCGCGGGATGAACCGTAGATAGGCATCCCCACCGTGTGCCGCTTGCGCCGGGAGGATGAAGTCAACGATGAATTCACCGGTGGCGAGACTGGTTTTGCCTGGACTCGTGCAAATCGTTTCGACCGGCGCCTCGCGGCGACCTTTGGGACCGGCTATCGTGCAACGCACGCCCGCCGCAATCAGCGCCGGCACGCTATCCGCGGCAGGCGAGGCATTGCATAAATTGCCGCCGAGGCTGGCGCGGCCTTGGATCTGGGTCGAACCGATGAGGTTCGCGGCTTCAACCACCCCAGGCCACATCTTGCTTAATGCCGGGTGCTCGCCGAGTTCGGCACCCGATACCGCCGCACCGACACGAAATCCGCCTGGTTCGGCCGTAATGCGTTTGAGTTCTGGAATCCGTTTGATATCGACGATACCGTCGGCCTGCACACGATGTGCGCGTAATTGCACCAGCAAATCGGTGCCACCGGCGAGTACGCGGCGTGTGGGTCCCGCACTCAACAAAGCGACGGCTTCGTCAACGCTGGTGGGGCAATTGTAAGTCAACAAGGGTTACCTCCCGTTTTATGTTTTGTGTCCCGCTCGCACGGCTGCCTGCACGCAGCGGCGCGCAGCGCAATCACCAAGGGGACGTCAGATCAAGCCCGCGGGCCTAAATAGGCTATTCCGAACCGATATGCAAAAGCACCGCGCAACCATCCAGTCTTTATACCTGCTCGCGCGTTCTCCCGCAGCAGTTTTTCGCACGCCTCACGGCTGCCTCACAGTTGCTTGGCGGCGCTGCGGATCGGCGACATTGGGCCATCCGGTCGCCGCGCGAATTGGCTCGCGGGCGCGCCGCCCAGCACCGCCGCCGCCATGGCATCGGGATCATATTCGACACCGATTGGGTTTTTCGCGAAATCCGGACCGTACATGAAGGCATTGGCTTCGTCATTGGAGCCGAAACAATCCGTTTGAAACTCCATCTGATTGCCATCCGGATCGCCGTAATACAGTGAAATGGTGATCCCGTGATGAATCGCCCAGTACGGCTTGATGCCTTGTTCCTTCAAGCGGGTGTAATGCGTCATCAGGTCGTGCAGCGTCTTAAATCCATAAGCAACGTGTTCGACGGTCGCACTTGCCGGGGGATTGAGCGGCGGTGCGTCGGGTGCGAGTAACGCCAGGTTGACCAACGCGAAGCGATGGTGCTCTTCGTCATAAGTGAGAAACGCCAAAACCGGCGATTGGAACTGAACTTTGGCCTCGAATACCCGCAGATACCAATCCAACATGCGCTCGAAATTACGTGTGCGGTAAACGACGTGGGCAAAATTATGGGGTCGGCTCATGGGCATGGGCTCCTACTGAATAACGCCATCATCCGCAAAAACGTGTCGCTTTCCAATCGGCAACGGTTGCCCAACAATAAGGCGGCCGCGTTTGTCGGAGGAAACTGACTAATGACCGCTTCTCGACTCGCCACCACCACGCCGCGCGCCTTATCGAGCGCGGGCATCGCGCAATATCAAGCGGCCGGGTACTTTCATCCCGTGCCGGTGCTCTCTGCCCAGGAAGCAGCAACCTTGCGCGCCAAGCTCGAGGCGCATGAGCGTGCCGCCGGACAGGTTTTATCCGGCCATCAACGGCATAAGGCGCATCTGCTCTTTCCGTGGCTATGGGAGTTAATCTTCCACCCACGAATTCTCGATCCGATCGAAGACCTGCTCGGCTCTAATCTTTTGTGTTGGTCCAGTTCGTTCTTCGTGAAAGAAGCGCACGATCCATCGTTCGTGTCTTGGCATCAGGATGCAACCTATTGGGGTTTGAGCGAGCCACTGGTCGCGACGGCTTGGATCGCGCTGTCCCCGAGTACCAAAGAATCCGGCGCCATGCGGGTCGTTCCGGGTTCCCATCAGACGCAAGTCGCTCATCGGGATACTTTCGACACCAATAACCTGTTAACGCGTGGACAGGAAGTCATGGTGGACGTAGAAGAAGCATCCGCGGTCGATCTCATACTGGCGCCTGGCGAAATGTCGCTGCATCACGTGTTATTGGTACATGGCTCCGAACCCAATCGGAGTGACGATCGGCGGATTGGTTTCGCGATTCGTTACATTCCGACCCATGTGCGGCAAGTCGCTGGCGCGCAGGACTCGGCGGTGTTGGTGCGCGGGGTGGATGATTTCAAACATTTTTCACCGGAACGCGCGCCGGCTTACGACTTTGCGCCGGAAGCAGTGGCACATCATCGCGAGGTCACCGGCGCACAAGCACAAACCTTGTACCGCGGCACCAGCAAACAAGACTTTAGGCCTTAGCCCGCGACCGTAGGAGCCGCGTATGCCGCTAGAAATCGACACCTTGGCACGCGTCACGCAAAACGTGATCGATTTTTTTGTCCGCTATTCGTTCCAAGTGATTGGCGCTTTGATCATTTTCGGCGTGGGCTTGTTTGTGGCGCGCAGTGTCGGCAATGCGGTATTGCGCTTGCAGGAACGGCGCGATGTCGATATCACGCTCCGCCAATTCATCGCGAGCACGGTGCGCCTGATCGTGATGGTAATGTTTTTGATCGTCGCACTCGCCAAGCTTGGGATCAGTATCGCGCCGTTGCTCGCGGCGCTGGGTGGCGTGGCGCTCGGCGCCGGCATGGCATTGCAAGGGCCGGTTTCCAACTACGGCGCGGGGTTATCATTGATTTTGTCGCGCACGTTCAAAGTCGGCGACACGATCGAAGTGCAAGGTTGCGCCGGCGTGGTGACCGACATCACGCTCGCGACCACCAAACTCAAGGCCGAAGACGGCGAAATCATCGTTATTCCGAACAAACAAATCGCGGGTGAAATCCATCGCAATTCTTTCGCGAACCGTATTGTCGAAGGCCGGATTGGGGTTGCGTATCAAGCCGATCCGAGACGCGCGGTCGCGTTGATTGCAGAGGCACTGCGCAGTGTGACGGAAGTGGCCGTGGAGCCCGCGCCGCAAATCGGGATAGAGGGATTTGGCGAAACGTCAATCGCACTTGCGTTTCGTTATTGGGCACCGAGTGCACGCTATTTCGAAACGCGTCATGCGGTAAACGCTACGGTGTATTCGGCGCTGGTGGCCGGTGGTATTCAGATCCTGCCGCAGCGGGAAGTGCATTTGCGGAGTTGAGTGGCCTTAAGACCCTCACCCTGCCCTCTCCCGCATGCGGGAGAGGGTTTTATTTTGCCACTTCCGCGCAGCAGGAGTGTCATCGAATCGCCTCTCCCTCCGGGAGAGGCCGGCGCATAGCGCCGGGTGAGGGGCAGCGTGTCGAGTGGCGTTGTATGAAGACCCTCACCCTGCCCTCCCGCATGCGGGAGAGGGTTTTTGCTACTCACGCGCAGCAGGAGCGTCATTCCAATCGCCTCTCCCCACCGGGAGAGGCCGGCGCGTAGCGCCGGGTGAGGGGCAGCGTGTCGAGTGGCGTTGTATGAAGACCCTCACCCTGCCCTCCCGCATGCGGGAGAGGGTTTTTGCTACTCACGCGCAGCAGGAGCGTCATTCCAATCGCCTCTCCCCACCGGGAGAGGCCGGCGCGTAGCGCCGGGTGAGGGGCAGCGTGTCGAGTGGCGTTGTATGAAGACCCTCACCCTACCCTCTCCCGCACGCGGAAGGGTTTACTTGCTTAGCTCCGATAAGCGGCCCGCCACGCCTCGAAAGTCAAAATCGTCCACAACAAATATTGCAGATTCTGGCCGCCGGATAGATGAGCCTGCCATACCTGCCGTACTGCCTTAGCGTCGAAAAAACCGGCTTGCGCTAAGCGCGATTCGTTCAACAGATCTTCCGCCCATTCGCGTAAAGGGCCGCGCAGCCAGGCGTCAATCGGGATCCCGAAACCCATTTTGGGCCGTTCAAAAAGCTTACGCGGCACGTAGCGCGCGAGCACCTCGCGCAGCACCCATTTGCCCACGCCTTGATGCACCTTAAATGACTGCGGTAAGCGCCAAGCGAGTTCGACGACTTCCGTATCGAGTAACGGCACGCGCGCTTCCAGACTTACTGCCATGCTCGCGCGATCGACTTTGGTCAAAATGTCGCCCGGCAGATAGTGCAAGGTATCCAGCGCCATCATGCGTTCGACAAACTCGAGTTCGTTAGGCAAGTTAGCTGCAATCGACATGACACTCGGTGGTTCGCGGCCTCCGAGTACCACTCGCTCCGGCTCTTTCCATAGGGAAATCAAATCGCGATACATCGCGAGCGATTCATTGATTGCGAGCAAGCCTGCGAGCTTATGCAATTTGTCACCGGGCATCGGTTGACGTAGACGCGCCGGCAGTACTGGGCCAAGTACCTTGAACAAACTATCCCACTGCCGCGGAGCGATGCCGGTCAACACGCGCGCCAGCGCACGCCGGGCAACCAATGGCAAACGTTGTTGCCGGCGCCAAAGGTCGAGTGCCACGGAATAACGTGTGTAGCCAGCAAAAAGTTCGTCTCCGGCGTCACCTGACATTGCGACCGTGACGTGTTGGCGGGCGAGCGAGGACACCAAGAAGGTTGGAATTTGCGATGAGTCCGCAAAGGGTTCGTCATACATCGCCGGGAGGCGCGGGATGACGGCGCGCGTCTCATCCGGATTGACGTAAAGCTCCGTGTGGTCCGTGCCCAAGTGTTTGGCGACCGCGCGCGCATAGGGCGCTTCGTCATACTCAGGCACGGTAAAGCCAATCGAAAACGTGCGGATTGGGCGTGTGCTCTGTGCCTGCATCAGGGCGACCACGGTGGAGGAATCGATCCCGCCCGAGAGAAACGCGCCGAGCGGGACATCGGCCACCATGCGCAGCCGCACCGATTCGCGCAGTGTTGTATCCAATAACTCCACGCCTTCTTCGCGTGTGCCGGAGAAGGGTGTTTGCCGCCCACGCGTGATCGCATCTTGCAACGACCAATACGGTCGGGGCGCGGGTAACTCTCGGAGCGAATCGACACCAACGGTCAAGAAATGCGCAGGCGGCAGTTTGCGTAAGCCCCGATAAACACAAAACGGCTCTGGAATGTAGTTATGTCGGAGAAAGAGCGTAAGCGCATCGCGATCGATCTCTGGTCTGAAATCCGGCCAGGCATGCAGTGCTTTGAGTTCCGAGGCGAACAACAACGATCCCTGATGCATTCCGTAATACAGCGGCTTTTCGCCTAATCTGTCGCGCGCCAGCGTTAATTCACGTTCGCGTTTGTCCCAGAGTGCAATCGCAAACATGCCGTTGGCGCGTTTTAGTGTCTGTTCGATACCCCAAGCGACAAAACCCGCGAGCAAGACTTCCGTATCCGAATGCCCGACAAAGATTTCTCCGCGCGCGGCAAGCTCGTCGCGCAAAGACGCGAAGTTATAGATCTCGCCGTTAAAGACGATGACATAGCGACCACACTTGGAGTGCATCGGCTGCGCGCCTGCGGGCGAGAGATCGAGAATCGACAAGCGTCGGTGGCCGAGCGCAAGGCCAGCGGAGGCGTCAACCCACACGTCGCCGGCGTCGGGGCCGCGGTGATGGAGACGCGTGTTCATTGCGTCCACCGCCGAACGTAAGTTCGATCGATCGAACGCGTTACCGATAAGCGCGCCGACAATTCCACACATAATGTTTTATTCCAATGCTTATCGATAGCTTCGTGATTTCTAAGAATTGACTTGCGCGAGGGCCGCGACATCCGCCAACGAATGATAAAAATCCGCGTAGCGCGCCAAGACGACTGCCAGCGAATAATCCGCCTGAATTCGCGCGCGCGCCGCCGCGCCTAACCGCGCGCGCGCCGCCGGAGTTACTGAACAAAGCCCGATCAACGCGGTGGCGAGCGCGGTGGCGTCGCCGGGCGAAACGACTTCTCCTGTCGTGCCGATAATCGTTGCCGCATCACCCACGCGAGTTGTTACGCAAGGTACGCCACAGGCCATCATTTCACCGAGCACGTTCGGAAACCCCTCGCCCCATGCGGAAGCAAGACAACCTACGTCAAACGCTGCCATGACTCGTTCGATATCGCTGCGTGCATCAAGCAAATGCACATGCGAGGCAAGCCCCTGCGCGGACACCGCTTCTCGCAACGCAGGGATGCCGCTGCCTATTAGAATAAACCGTGTTAAGGGACAAGCCGTGTGAACCAGCCGGGCGGCCTCTAAAAATGTGCGGTGATCCTTCGCGGGATCATGACGGGCAACCAAGCCGACGATGGGTGCTTGCGGCGGAATAGCTAGCTCTCGACGAATGGCGTCTCGCGCCACCGAGTCGGGACGGAATCGCTCGGTATCAAACCCGTTAGGGATGACCTCCCAACGTCGTGGAGCATAACCAAGCGCGGCATGGTAACGCCGACCCGCTTCACTATTAACCAAAACCGCTAAAGGCCGAAAAGCCCATCGAGACAAAATAAACAACACCAATCTCGTTAGTGATCGATATTGCGTCAGATCCATGTTTGAACACCGTACGTTCCACACGAGACTGGGCCGGGTCGCGCGCCCGACGGCAATCGTCCCAAGCAAGTCCGCGTGGTATAGCCACGTCTGGAGCACGTCCGGAGGAGCGCCACGAAGAGACCGACGAAGCCGCCAGTACGCACGCGGTGACGGTTGTCCGCGTCGCATGCCGAGTGACTCGAGCGGGATCCCAACTGCCTCCAGCTTACTCGCCAGCGCGCCGCCCCCGATCATCGAGATAACGCGCTGTTCGAATACTTGCGGGTCGAGGCCCGTAACCAGCTTGACTAGCGACTGTTCGGCGCCGCCAATTTCAAGACTCGGAATCAGATGCGTAATACGGATCCGCCGCGCTAGTGGTTTTTCATCCATACGCGTGGCTAGAAGAGACTGTCGTCCAAAATTCCAAAAACTCCGAGAGCGCATTTTCGGCGCAATGTTCTTCTTCGGTAATTCGACGGCTTTCCTTCGCATACACGGCGTGAGATTCGGGATGCGAAACGTATTCAACTAACGCATCCGCAAGCGCTTCCGGCTTGTCAGAATCTACCAACAACCCATTTCTACCCGGGCGCACAAAATCCACGGTCTGTCCGACGTCTCTTGCGATAATCGCGTTACCGCAAGCCATTGCCTCCAGCATCGCGAGAGAAGTGAAGTTCTCGTGATCCTGCGTAGAGACGAAACAATTGCTCGTCGAAAGCACCGAGCCCATGTCGGCTGCATAGCCAATGGTCAGAATATCGTCCAATCCGGCCGCGTGGCATTGTTCGCGAAGCGCGCGCTCGAGCGGCCCTTTGCCAAACATCGAAAATTTCCAAGTTGCCAAGCACTCGGGAATACGTGCGCGCGCGATTGCCACGGCCGCGACAAATAGCTCCGGCCGCTTAACCGACACAAATCGCCCGGCAAACACAATTTGTTTTTGTTTTAAGGCCGCAGGCTTGAATTTTTCCACATCCACGAAACAGTACTGGGCGGCGCGTACGGTAGACGTTCGCTTCGCGAGAAAGCGGGGCAAGACTTCAGCTAAGCGACGATACCAAACCATGTATCCGTCGATTGCTGTCGATTGGAAATACGCTCGATAGGTTCGCCATTCCAAATCGCGCCCGCGCGGTAACGGTCTGGATTCCAAGCGCAGCGCAATCTCGTCATCATTGAGATTCATCGTGATTCGAGATCTAAGACGAGGCAGCGTCCATAGCCAGAGAAGATGGCGTGGCAACGCTTGCGTTAGATGCAAAAGATCGAAGCCTCCGCTGGTCGAGATTTGCCGCAAACGGCGCGTCTCGCCAAACGCGGCGACGAAGCGCCGCTCTGGGACTTGGATTACTCGTTCACCTTTCACACAACGGCCAATCGCCTCGAGCCTGGTAATGGTTGTGGCGTCCGTGATTAGCCAAAGTTCTTCGTTGGCATGAGCCGCTCGCGCACGGTGCGTGAGAAACAAGTCCGCGAAGTAACGTTCCGCGCCGCCTCCTCCCGTTAAATCGCCAACGCCGACGAGCACAAGGCCGAAGCGGCGCTTACACGGCGCACTCAATCTCGACCCTCGCGCGGATCGACTACATACTGCAAGCCTTCTGCAATGGGCCTGAATTCAGGTTTTACTAACGATGCAAGCAAGCTTCCATCGCATACGAGATCACCATGCCGCTCGATATCGGTTTCGGTAAAGGTTGCCGCGACCCCAAGTCGACGCGAAAGCAGCGTCGCCAGCGTGCGCAGATCGACTGCCTCATCGCCGCCAAGGTTGAGAATGTGCGGTAATTGTCCGGCGATCGCGATTAGTTGCAGTAGCACCTGGCACGCGTCGTCGATATGGCACAGCGAGATTCGCAGCCCGCCGCGATCAGCGGGATTTGTGGGGTTTGCCTGAAGAATCACCGGTTGATTTTCGCGCAATCGATTGACAAGATTCGGCACGAGCTTGTCTTGTTGCATGGGGCCGTAAATTCCAAAAATGCGTACGGCACAAACATCGAGCGCGGGTCTGAACAACGCGAGCGCCTTCTCGGCGAGAATTTTCGACAACGGATACCATGCGGTCTCCAACAGCGGCGCTGTTTCGGCGAGCGGCGTAAATTTGGGTTCGTAAACACTGCCGGTGGAGGCGTAGATGAAGCGGCGTACGCCCGCTTCGGTCGCGAGACGCGCCACCTCAACGGCGCTAACGCTATTGACCGTCATAAGATGCGCCGCATATTGCGGCACATGGCGGTAGTAAGGCGATTGCGCGAGATAAAGAACCGTGTCGGTATTTGGCGGTATCGCAAAGCCGTCACTCACCAGTCCGGTCGTTGGATTGAGACCTGTTCCATCACGAGAACTGGCCGCGAACACTTGTAGTCCTCGGGCGCTCGCTACTCGACAAAAGGCCCGCCCAAGATATCCCTGGGCGCCAACGACCATTACTCGCTTCACCTCAACATCCTCTTCGGCGACAAGTTTTCCGATGATCGTGACTCCTCAATTATTCGTGCGTATGCGCGTAATTGCGTGGTAACCGTAGCGCGCCCGCTGTGGTATCGCTCAACCCAGCGCCGCGCGTCAGCGCCGATGCGTTGTAATTCTCCGGCGACACTTAATGCTCGGCCCAATGCTTGAACGATATCCTCTGTCGACTGACAGTTGATTATTGGCGGACACGTGCCAAAGCTTCGTGCGACTTCGTCCGAACGTAGCCAGGTCAGCACCGGTCGACCGGCGGCCAGCGCACGAAAAGTGACGCCGCCGAACGCGCCGAGCAAGAATTGATCAACGACAAAATCACACGCGAGCACGTGGCGCTCGTAACGCACGACGCCCATCGGCGCAACCCACTTCACGCAATTCTCAAGCCCTAGGTCGCGAATCAACGCCTTGCTTTCGACGACGTTGCGTCCCCATTCGCAGCAAACAACCCCAACACGGAAGCCGTCGCGATGAAGTCGCGCCAGGGCTTGGAAAAAACGATCGTTCGCTTTGTCGGCGAAACCCGTGCCCACTACCCAATCGTGACGAGTCGGGAAAAAAGCGAGGATGTCGACATTAAGTTCGGCCTTTAGGCTTGTGCGAAGCGCGTCCGCTCCAATCACGCGAACAGCGCGATCTTCGTCGAACGGGTGTGGTAAAGGTATCGCGCGCGAACCGGCGAGAAGGTGGGCGTTATCGATGCAATCGGAGTTAGTGACAAATACTTGCTGTGCGCGCGCATAGGCTAACGCGGTCATTCTGCCAAGCGCGTCGTTGCGAAACGGTAATTCGCGCAAAGTTCCATGTTCGAAAGCGCAGTAGGGATGACCGGTCAACATCGGAAAAATCGGATCGGTCGCATATCCTTGGACTAAGTCATACGAGGCAAAGACTTCCTGCCATGAAGGCATATTCGAGGCGTACGCGGCCACATCAGTGACAACAAGGGTATCGGTTCGAGAAGGAAAACGTCGTTTGAAGTCATCGCAAAGCATCGCCGCAAGCTGCGCACTCGCATTCTCGCCGGCAGTCGATACTTCTCGCGCGTTCCGCCCTCCAGGCAAGTAGGTAAAACAGGCGCGAAGCACTGCTGCGATGAGCAGCAAAGCGTTTCCGGCGATGGCGCGACTCAGATTGCGCACGGCGCCCATCGATGCTGCCAGCGCGTGGCGTCTTCGCCACTGATGGCGCCAACGCGTCCCGATTTCTTCTAGCCGCGCGATGACCCGTGCACGGCGCACCGGAGAATCTAGGACAGCGGCTATACGGCGTGCTAATTGACGACTCTGATAAAGCGTGCTCTGCAAGGATTCGAGCGGCCCCGGCGCGCGCGTACGATTAAAAACTCCGAGCGCGCGCCAGAGATAATCCGCTTCACGTTGGCGCCCCGCTGCGCGGGCGCCCAAATAACGTAGGCACAATTCAAGCGGCCCTTGAGCGAACCATCGAGGCCGCTCGTAACCGCGGAGATTGACTTTAAACCAAGTGGGCGCGAAGTGATCACCGATATCGCCCTCAAAGTCCGCGTCCTCCCACTCGGGACAACCCATCATGTGATAGTAGTCTGCGCACAACACTTCGCACTCGAAGCCGAGCGTGTTCATCATTTTCGCGTTGTTGTAGGCGTTTGCGGCGATGTTGCCGATATGCAGCACGCGCGGACGACGACCATGGCGTGCCGAAAAGGCGCTTACCCAAGCCTCGGGATCGAACGGCGTATCGTCTGTCTTGACCACGATTCCCGTCTCAACGCCAACCGTCGCGTTCATTCCATGCTGTCCTTGCTCATTCGTTCAGCAGCCGCGCGCAATATGGACGTCAAGCGCTTCGCGCAGCGCGTAACTCCGCATTCCCGCCCGCGCCATCGCATCGATCAGATTCAAGAAAAAATCCCGCACCCCAGGCTCCGGACAGCGCAGGCTCGCAATGTCCGCACCGCCTTTGAACGCATCTCGCCGCACGAAATACGACTCCGCGGAATGGCTATTCAGCATTAAATGGATCGGATGGAAATCGAAGATATACAGGGCATCGCCACGCAGGGCGGTGTCGATAACCGTCTGGTCGAACGGGCGGTGTGATGAGTCTCGCCAGAATCGTGAATGGGAGAAGTCGAGGTTGTCCATGTAATAGATGGGCATTTGCCACAGACCCCACGCGTGCCGATGCGGACGCAGGTTCGCGCAGCCGAGATCATCCTGGGTGCTTGCGTAGGCATAACCAAGGCTGGCAACCTGCTCCGCGAGCGTGTGGCTGAATACACAGGAATGCGAGCGCCAGCCGCGGGCGGCCGGAAACATTCGTCGCATCGACGCAAGCTCCTCGTTCCAATCGTTGCTCGGCCCAAGATACGGATGCGGACACAACTCGTGATCCGTAGCGGCCAGGGAGTCGTACGCTCCGGTGCAGAAAAATGTGGCTTGGCCCGGCAACGTGAATTCAGCGAGAAAGTCACGCATGCGCGCCTCGCTCATGTGATCCGTATCTAAGCTCAGGCAGATCATGCGCGGACTACCGCTTCCGCAGCACAAAGCCGACCAGGTGACCGATGCCGTCAAGATCGGGGATGGCTTTGGCGATACGATGCGCGATTTCATTGAGCTTGTGGTCGTAACGCGGGGCGTCCGGCGCGACGAACAGCGGTTGCACAATGCGCGTCAGGAAGTAGTACATCCCGAAGCGTTGGGTGCGTAGCAGTTCAAACCCAGTCCCGACTTCATCCAGCAACGCTTTCTCGCGGAACTTGCGCGTCAGTAGGCGATCACGTCCGTCCGCTTCGATTTCCGCTAGACCAAACAGCCGGCGATAGAAGTTAAGGCGTTCAAGGCCGTCGAGCGTCCCTTCCATGAGTACGAGGATGCCGCCCGGCTTTAGGACGCGATGTATATCTCGCAACGCTGCGCGTTGGAGGTCCCAATCGAGCAATGCCATCAGGCAGCGATGACTGGTGACGACATCAAAGCGCCCGCTATCAAGCGGCATGTCCGCGACCGAACCATGCACAAATTCGATCGGCGCGTCGGGCATCGTGTCCACAACCCGCTGGTGCGCCGACTTGACCATGTTCTCGGCGTAATCGAGACCGACGCCGGATACCTTGCAGCGCTGCGCGTACTGACGGAGCGCGTAACCCAAGCCACAGCCGACATCGAGAACCTGCTGATCGGGGTGCATGTATTGGGCGCCGAGATCGATTTCGAGTTCCCGCAGCAGATAGTCGGATGCGGTGGTCTTGTCGTCTAAGCTGAGCGCGATACTCTCGTAACGCTCTTTAAGCAGTTGTGCGTCGTCGGTAATGGACATGCCAATTACTCCGTGGCCTTAATGAGCCGTTCATAGATTTTGAGATGGTCTGCGACCACCCGCCGGTGATGATGATGATGATCAATCCACTGCCGTGCGCGCCGAGCGTGTTCGATACGCCAAGCAGGATCCATGGCGGTCAGCACGGCCTCCGCGACTTCCTCTGGATTGAAGGCCGGCAAAATGGGCGCCGGCTCATCGACTATCCACTCCGTACTGCGTGGATCGTAGCTGCTGACGACCGGCGTGCCGACCGCCAGTGACTGCGGCGCCGTCGCCCCGAAGTGCGGTAGCGCGATTTGGTCGAGAACGACGTCGGCGGCGCGCGTATGCGCGATTAGCCGGATGCGCCCTAGCGGCGCGATCCAACGTACGTTCTGCTCGCAGCCGAGTTCGCGCACGAGCGCTTTGCTCGCGGCGAGGTCCGCACCCCATTCCGTCAGGAGCACAACTAATCGCCCATTGTATCGGGCCTTGATCAACGGCAGAGCGCGGAGATGGATGTCCGTGCCCTTGATGGCCCAATCGTGCCGGAGCGGACAGAGCAAAAGACAGTCCGCCGCGTACTCTTCGCGAATCGTCGCCGACAGTTCTAGCCCAGCTGTACGATGCTGATCAACATCAACCGGATGCAACATCGCGCTATAGCTCGGCACACCGAGGCGCACTGCGTGTTCGAGGCAATCGCCGTTGGTCACAAAGACATGCGCGGCGTGCCGGTATCCAAGCGACGTAAGTCGATGCAGTGACGTGTCGCCCCACAAAAAGGTGCGCAACGTGCCGTGCTCGAAAGCAACCGCGCGATGCCCGGTGAGCGCGGGAAGTAAGGGGTCGGTTGCATAAGCTTGGATCAGATCGTAGTGATCAAAAAGCGCGCTCCAGCGCGGGATCGTTTGTAAATAGGGGTCGAGTTCCGCTGGCTGTAATTGGTCCGCGCGGTTCGGAAAGTAGCCCCCGAAACGCGTGCAGATGCTTTCTACGTCCAGCGAACGGTGGAGTTGAGCCTTGACGCGAAATGCACGACTGGCTCGAAACACGCTTGCTTCGACCGCGACGATCCATCGCTTCAGCGATCTCAATGGTGACGCCAACAAGGCGTCTCTCGATAGGCGGCGCAGATGCCTCGCAACTAAGCATGCCATCCGGCGGGCGCGCTGCGCCACCCGTACACAAAGCGATATCGTCCCGCGCCAAAATTGGCCAGGAGCTCCGAGTGACCATTCCGATAGTGCCAGTGCACGATCGATTGGCTCCATGGCTGCAGTCTGTGTGTGATTGAAGCGCGCAAGTTCTCGCCAGCGGCAAATCTCGGCAACCCGACGCCCCTGTCGGCGCGCCAACAAATAGTCGATGCATAGACTCAACGGACCTTGAACGAACCAGCGCGGGCGTTGATAGCCCCGTAGGTCAATTTTGGTCCAATCCGGAAACGCCTGGTCTTCCGGCACTACGTCGATGTCCGCTTCCTCCCACTCCGGACAGCCCATGAGATGGTAGTAGTCGTAACAGATGAGATCGCAGTCCAGTCCGGCGGCGTTCAACAACTTGCAGTTGATGAACGCGTTATTCGCGATGTTGCCGATGTGTAGAATGCGGGGCTTACGACCGTGTCGGCCAATGAAGTCCTGGACCCAATGGAAGGCGTACGGCGTCTCGACGGCGGCGTCTTCAGTCATCCGAACTGACTCAATTCGATTTAACCAAGCCGTCTCTTATGCAAGCCACGACAGATTCTCGATCCCTCTCCTGCATGCCGGGGAAGATTGGCAGCGTGATAGTGGTGTCCTCGCATAGTGCGGCGTTCGGATATGCCTCCGGAGCTAACTCGTACTTGCGGGCATAATAATCAAGACGGTGCACGGCATGCGTGCCGGGACGTGTCTGGATCCCCGCTGCGTCGAGTGCGGCCATCAATCGATTGCGGCGCACACGACCGCCCTTCAACACGCGAACGACGTAAGACTGGTAGGTATGCCCGTCGAGCGCGAGTGTGTCGGGGACAGCCAACTCATCGATATTTTCGAGCATGGATGAGTAATGGACCGCCGCGGCCTTACGTTCGGCTAATAGGGTTTCGAGCTTCGCCATTTGGGCGACACCAACGGCGGCTTGGATATCCGACAGTCGGAGGTTGAACCCGAGCATCTCAAATCGCGCCATGGTCCATGGGCCATGTGGCTCTGCTTCAGTTACCGGCGGCAGACCGGTTGCGCCATGGTTACGCAGACTTTGGACGCGTCGGGCGTACTCCGCGTTGTTGGTCGTCACCATGCCGCCTTCGCCTGTCGTCACCACCTTGCGCGGATGAAACGAGAAACATCCGAAGTCCCCGATGCCGCCAATGGGCTTGCCTTGGTAGCGCGTTCCGATCGCACAGGCCGCGTCCTCGATCACGGCGAGTCCGTGGCGCTTCGCAATGGCCATGATCTCGTCCATCGGCGCCGCCAGCCCGAACAAATGCACCGCGACAATCGCGCGCGATCGGGGCGTGATTGCGGCCTCGAGCGCGACTGGGTCTAAGTTGAACGTGTTCGGATCGACGTCCACGAAACAAGCCCGTGCGCCCATGTACTCTGCACAATGCGCGGAGGTCACCCACGTGAAAGCCGGAACCAGCACCTCGTCGCCGCGGCTCAGTTGCAGCGCGGCGGTCGCAAGATGCAAGGCGGCGGTACAGGAGGTGGTGGCGAGCGCATGTTGAACCTGATGAAATTCGGCGATGAGCTTTTCGAAGCGCGCCACCATCGGACCCTGGGTCACCCAGCCGCTGCCGAGGCATTCGCGCAGCGCCGAAATTTCGGCCTCGTCGAAGGAGGGAAAAGTTATCTGCATGATCAAGTCACCTTGCGCTGACGGGACTGTGCCCGCTGTTCAATTGCGTCGTTAAGTCGCCGCCAGTCTGCATCGACGAGCCGCTGGGTATCACGCGACGCGAGTCGTTCGGGAATTCGTTCGGACACCGGGGTGAATTGTATCCCCATGCCCAGGAGTTGCGAGGCGGTCCGTGCAATAAGCCCGCGAGGGTTGGCACATAAATCGCCATACTCGATTTCGATGAGCCTACTGGACGGGATCTGCGTCAGTTCGGCATCCATCTCAATGTCGAAATCGATGACCTGTGCGGCGATCTGCTCCCACCACGGCAACCCGACGAACGACGCGTAGGTACTCGGGCGGATCGACCACCAGCTATCGCGGCTGCCATAACGTTCCTCGCGCGCGAGGCACAGCGACTGCGCGATCCAGCACGCCGGACGACGACACACCACGAAGATCGAACGCGGGAAAAGGTTTGCCAACCAACTTGCCTGTAGGCTGCACCACGTATTGTTCTTAAAGGTAAAGGGACGCCCTTCCACCTGCTGTAGCGCACTCACCGCGCGATGGAGGCCCTCCCGATCGACACGCGAACGCAGTTCGACATCAAGCTTGTGCGTGGCCTGCCCCAGATCGAACCAGCGGTCCCAGAAATACCCGAACTCGTGCGGTTCGAACCAACCATCCGTCACCCCATGGTGTGACTGGAAGCTACTGCTCAGTGCGTCTCCAACCTTCAACACCGTGCGTTGCAAAGTCGCGCCGAGTGCGGGTGCACGCCAGAAGCGGGCCACGAAATTACTAACATAACCAAACCCAGCGCTCGCCAAGAGCTGACCGGCGAGCGTCGTGCCTGACCGCGCCATACCGACGACGAATACCAACGGAGGCTCGACCGCAGCAATCTCGTGTTGCAACTTTTCCTCGACGGGAGCCAGCAGCGCGTTCACCTCCGCGAGACGGTGCTCCAGACGAGAATCCTTTCGCAGCTGTTCGACTCGTATTGGTTCGTCCAATAGGTCCTCCTAGCCGCAGGCGGCCAATGCTTCGTTGACGACGTCGATGACCCGGGTCTGCTCGGTTGCGGCAAGCCCAGGGTAAATCGGTATCGACAGCGTCTCGCGCCATGCCCGTTCGGCGCCAGGGAAGTCCATGGCTTGCGGACGCAGTCTGTGCAGCAGTGTGTCTACAGGTCTGCGCACAGCGACATCGCGCGCGCCACAGAACTCGATCAGGCGCGCGACCAACTCGTCGGGCGCGTTCTCAATGCGCAACGGATACCGAAAGAAGCAGGAGTACGGCGCTAGCCAGCCGGGACAGGAGATATGCGGCGCCAGTTGTAGCCCAGTTTTGTAATGCTCCGCGAGCCGATGGCGCCGGTCAAGAAATTCGTCAATTCGATCGAGCTGCGCGTCGAGGAGAGCTGCCTGCAGATCGGAGAAGGGATAAAGGTTTCGCTTGTAGGGTCCATCGTCTAGACGTTTGTACTTGGCGACTCGCGCGCCAAGTGATGCACTCTCCGCGAGCACGGCTCCACCTTCTCCGCTCGTCAACAACTTGGTGCCCTCGAAGGAAAGCACGATGAGGTCCGCAGCCACGTCGACCGCGGAATTTTGCGCGGGGAAAAACTGCGCGCAATCGGCGATCAACGGCACCCCTAGATCCCGCAAACCGTCTAGTGGCTTATAGAGCCCAAACAAAAATGGCAGCACGATGGCGCCAGTACGGGAGGTTATCGCACCCACGAGGCTGTCCCGCGAAGGGAAATAGTCTTCGCCAATGTCGACTAGCACGGGCGTGGCTCCACGCGCCTCGATCGCCGCGAGCACCTCCGGGCATACATAGTCCGGGCATATCACCTCGGCGCTACTGTCGACACCGAGCGCGGCGAGCGCGAGAACAAGCGCTTGCGTGCCGGACCCTGTCGCGGTGGCGGCGACCATGCGCCAGCGCTGAGCCAACCGGGCTTCGACTGCCGCCGTCAGTTCGCCTTCGGCAACCATGCCTGAGGCGAATTGCGCAGTAATACGTTCAATGTCGTGATGCTCGAGCGTTGGGCGACTGTGGGGGATCGTGCTCATCAAAGACTACCGTGCGGATAAAGGTAGTAGTAAGGAAAAGCCTGTGCGAGTTCGTCGAACCCCGTACGAAACTGCGTGAGCGCGTCCGGCGATGCGCTGATGACATAAGTGTACGGCCGTTCGAGCGCGCCCCAACCCGCCTTGAAATGTAGTAGGTTCGTCTGGGTGCTCCAGGTACCGCCCCAGTTCCACCAGCGAAAACCTTGCTGCATAGCCCAGAGCATGCCTTGCCAGATCAAAAACGACAGCGGTTGCTGCGAACGATACTCGGCCCGGATCACCGGAGTTACGTATTCCACTGTCTCGTTAAACGCGAGAAGCAGGAGTGCGGCAACGGGTTCATCGCCGAGCCAGGCGATCGTTAAGCGGCGATGTGGTAGCGGGATCTCAGCACGTAAGGCTTCGAAATGCGCCCATGGTTTTGCCTTGCCGCCTATCGCCCGTAGATTCTCCGCATGCACGTTACCGAGAAATTCCCACGCTGCGTCTGATTCATCCCCAATTTCTTCGCGAAAGCCTTGGCGTAGTGACTTGTTGACGAGGTTACGAGTTTTCTGCAGCAATGTCGCCGCAAGATCAGGTGCACTGCCGCTTTGCGGCAGACGCGTCCACTGTCCAATACGACCATCGGTAACGACGTGCGCTTGGCCCGCTGTGTACTCGTCAGCGTGCAGCGATTCTTCGGGCGTGAGGATTAGCGTCGATGACAGTGGTCGCGCCTCACGCGTGTAATCGCGGAAAGTACCGATAAGAGAAACTCGGGTAGCGACATCGTCTGCGTCGACACCAATGCAAGCACCGTGTGTGCCGTACCAGGGTAGACTGTTGACGACACAGCCGATGCCCAGCACATCGCGTCTAAAAAATGCTAGCGCACCGCATAGCGAATCTCCGCGCCGCGCGATCAAATAATGACACTCACCACCAACCGCCGCACCGAGGAAGCGATGGAACATCGGCGCGGCGTAGATCAGCGCGTTGCGGCGGTTCGCGAGCCAGCCTTCGTATTCGGCCATCGGCAGCTCGCCTGCTAGGTAGTAACGGACAGTCAGCTCGCTGCTCATTGATAGTTTGGAAATTTCGGGGCGCGGGCCAGACCCTGCGTGTGATAGTCGCGTTCTACCGTCGAAAGACGCATCCGCAGCGGTGAATGCGCGAAGCGCTCCCGACGCCCAGTCGCTGTCACACGCAACATCGCCACGAGCGCCGGATACCAGGCCTTGGCCCCATGGGCGGCCACAAACCAATCTCGCTGCGCACTCGCTGTGGCGCGACGAAGATCGACGTTCGCTCTTAACCGTTCAAGCGCCGAGGCAACTTCTCCGGCTGTCGCCGCCTCGACCACCGGCGGTGCACCGGCGCGACATAATGCGGCGTACTGCGCGTGTTCGATACGCATGATGACAGGCAGGCCGCAACCCATGGCCTCGAGGGCGCTAGCGCCGTAATAGCCGAGCGTAAACTGGTCGATTGAGCAGTCGGCCGAACGCAGGTAGTCGACAACGCGCCGCTTTCCGGCAATCGGCACACGGATAACTTTGTCGCTGATACCGAGTGCTGCGAACCGTTCTAGATTGAGGTCGGACTGCTGGCCCCATTCGACGATGACCAGCCTGGCGCCCGGCCGGTTCGCTGCGAAACGCGCGAAGCCCTCGAGTCCGGTGAGCGTTCCCTTAATCGCATCGTTCTGACGAACCGCGCTGAACACAAAAAAGTCGCCACCGCTCGAGTTCATCCAGGTCTGGCGAAACGGGCTCGGACCTGGCGCATAGAACTCTTCGTCGAGTACCAGCGGGACATAGATGGCGTTACACAAGCCGTAGCGTCGCGCGTGAGCGAAGCTCCACGGGTTCGACGCGAGCATTACCGCAGCGCGACGATAGGCTTCGAGTTGCAGCCTGCCGAGTAAGTCGCCGCGCGAACATTCATACCAGATATCGCCGCCGACGTGCGCGGCCACATACGGTTGGCCGGACAACAATCCGACGAAGGTTGACTGTGCGCACAGCAATGCGTCGTAGCCCGCGAGTTCATGCAGCCAGTCGTGTCCGTTCAGGTATGGCAGCCAACGCAGGACATCGCGCGCCGACAAATGCGGGTAGCGTAGATATGCCTCTTGCGCGGAAATCGGTGCGGACTCTGGCGACTGATAGACTCCAGGCACCGTTGGCAGGGTTACCCCCTGCTCACGCAACCGCCGCATATCTGTCTCGGAACTTTCGATCAGTCCGTGCAATTCCTCCCAGCCCGGTTGGCTCATCACATAGTGATCCTGAGGGTGCAAATAGACGTCGATGTCGAGGCCAAGCCGGCGCAGCGGACGCGCACGCATGTACATGTTATTCGCGAGGTTGCCGATGAACGCGTAGCGTTCCGATTGCCCGACATGAGGCGTGTCGGCTTCGTGTTGCCAACGTGTGAGGCACGTTTCGCTGTAGTCGCGCATTGCGCGTAGATTATCCGGAGTGAGCCACGGGTGACGCCATGGAGCCGGGTCCCAGGAGTCGAAGCGCTCAACCGGTGGAGCACCGCGCCACAACACCTCCAACCGTTGCGCTTCGCGCAATCCGTTCAGCCTGCGCCATTGATAGTTACGCCAGCCAGTTTGCAGGTTCGCGGACCAGGACAAAGTGGCAGTCTTAACAAAAGTCACGATCTTACTCGCAACAGACTGCGCGCAGTCACTGCCGCTCGGTGTAGGAACGGCCGCGGCGTTTCGCGCCGATCAAGTTCATTGAACCAGCGCCAGCAATCGGCGAGCGTCCACGCTACAAAGCCCATTTGTGCAATCTCGCGCAGGACATCGTGAATCCGTCGAGTGCTGTCAATGTTCTGCGGATGGAGATTTACGACGATGACGCCCGGCACGCGGGACGCGACGATCGCGGCGGCGCTGTCGCCGACGCGCGCCGACGCCGCCATGTCCGATAAGCCAAGCGCGAACACCATGCCGTCGCCAAATGTCGTCAGAACGGACCAGTGCGATGACAAGACGCCATCGAACAGTACGCGCCCTGGCAACATTGATGCGTTCAACAAATTACCGTCCAAGCCCGGAATATTTGAGCTGATATGGATTCCTGCGGTCTGCCAAGCGGGTAGATGTCCCCAATACCCATCGTTGAGAAAGCCGTGATTGCGCACGCTCGTGGCTCTAAAGCCAAAACGAGACTCGAACCAACGGACTTGTTCATCGAGCCGAGAGCCATACGCCGAAGGCGTCTCGAGCGCGTCCGGATGGATGCCGAGTTCCACTCGTCGACATCCAAACATGCGCCTGGCGCTCTGGCGGTCATGTCGCGTCAGCGGATGCATCAGATAGGTAATTGGCAGTCCTGCAAGCGCCTCCTGCTGTGCCGCATATTTTTCGAGGTAAGCCTGATCGTCGTCGCCGGTGATCACGAGCGCGCCCGGTGCATCGCCCGGCAGGATCGGCCTTCGCGCTGTCGGGATGGCGCCGGCAATCGCGCCGACGAGCGTTTCGCACCAGTAGTCCGCGTGGCGCACGCGCGCATCGAGCCCCTGCAACTGGGCCTCGAACAGATAGTTCGGGCGCTCGAACGCAAAATCCCATTTCGCACTCTGCGAACGATCGTTGGCTCGCGCAGGGTCACCCTGACGAAAGCGTTCGAGGTCAGCCACAAGCGCTGTGCCAACCACGAGCCAGCGACGGCCGCCCTGCTCAACTTCGATCCATGCGTTGCGACCCGCGGCATCCCGCACCACTGGCCGACAGTGTCCCTTATCGTCAACAAAAGTTTGATAACCGTGCAGCGACGACATGCGCAACGAGGGTCGTTCGTTGACCGCAAACAAATCCGATATCGGTGGGTGCACTGAAGCGACCAGATCGAGCTGTGCACAGGCCGCGGCATCGGGTGCCAGCAGAACGATGAGTTCGCAGCGTGGGGAAATTTCGCCCGTCGCGGCAAGATTTCCGCGGATGACGCATGCGCGCTGCAAATCGAACACGCTTGGGGCGAGACCGAATACGCGCGCGAGATGCTTCAGCAGTTCCAACGCCGCGTCGTGGTCGGTGGAATTCATACTTCGAATCGTCTCAGTTGTGCTAACTGTCAGTCATCCTGCACGACTTCGTCGCGCGGTTGCGAACACAGCGCGGTCAACTGCGCGATGCCCTGCTGCAGATAGCGCGCGGGGTCGAGAAAAAAACTGCCTTGAACGATCGGCACCGAGCGGCCACCGAATTTGCCCTTGAAACGCGACACCATGGCAATCGGCCAGGACGACGGTACCTCCGGGAAAATCGGACCGAGGCGGTAGTGCGAAAGGCGTTCGCGTTTTGCGAGGCGGATGGCCTCCCAGTGCAAGAAATCATTGGCGCGCAGCGGCAGCGCTTCCGGCGCCGTGACACCCGCCGCGAAGTTCATCGCGCCGCGATCCGCGAACAGCATCAATGCCGCGAGACGCTCTCCGCCTATTTGTGCGAAAAGAATACGGCAATGACCGCGGGCGTGGAACGTTCTCCAGATGCGTGCGTAATAGTCGTATGGCGGCAAAGTCTCGCCAGTGCGACGTGCCGATAGTTCTGCCAGCGCGTAGTACGCCCGAACGTCGCTTTCCTGCGTGGCCTCACGCGCGCTCAACCCGCTTTTTTGCGCCTTGCGGACCGCCCGGCGGCAGGCCTCGTCAAGATTTGCGAACAACTGATCTTCGGAGGGCGCTAGATCGACGATTTGATCGGCATTGCACGTGGACATGCCGGGTGCGGCCTGGATCCCGGTTGGACCGAAGGCAAGGCCAGAATGAAAGCCATAGTTCTGCACGAAGAACGGGATCTCTTCACGGGGAAATTCGCGCATGGCCGGACTCAGGTTATGCGCATTCAATTGGATCCGGTGTGCGCCGAAGTCGCGCGCCACCCGTAAAACTCTCTTGATGTATGCATCGCGCGCGGCGCGCTGGTCTCCGAGGGACAAGCCATCGATTAGTGCCAAGCCCGCATGGCGATGAATACCGGAATGTACTAGGCGCTCGTCGCCGCTAACAACGCCATAAAGCGGGGCAATTCCTATCATCCCTCGGTTGTCAAAGAGAGCGAATGACGCATTTGACTCCGCCCAATTGTCCGCCTCTATTCCAACCCAATCATATCGATGGAAAAGCCATGCTTCGGATGCAAGTCCGCAAGTCTTTTCCCAATCGACCGCATCAATTAATGCATGGGCTATCGGCCTCATGACCCCACACGTTGGAAAATTGCGTTAAAGCGGTGCCCTCGATACGGATTCATCTCGTGGATTTCACCAAACACCAACCGTACCCCGAAACGCTGCGCAACCGCCCTAAAGTCTGCTCGACTAAAGTAGTAGCAAAAGATGGCCGGCGGCGGTGCACTCGGTCTTCGAAATAAATGGCGAATCACGCCCTTTAGGAGAGAATTCGTCTTGACACCATTGACTTGTGGTACTGATGGACCAAATTTAGCATCGAGTTCTTTTGCCACCTCTTGTATCCGCTGCTCGTATTCATCCCGGCAAGCTGCATCCGGCACGGAACCAATCATGACCTTACCACCAGGTCGAACTACTCTAAGCATTTCGGCAATTAGAGGCTCGACGTCGTCGAACGAGGGAAAGTTGGTTACCACGTCGTAACAAAATGCCGCATCCACGGAACTACTCTGAAGTGGAACGGAGCTTCCGTCTGAATGCTTAAACACCGCATTGGGGAGACCGAGCCTCCCTGCGGCAACGAGAGCATTCCGCGCGAGGTCGATACCAATATAGTTTTTAACTAGTGGGGCGACGCCGTTGGCGATAAATCCGGCCGCGCAGCCGACTTCCAGAATCGAAGCCGATTTGCTGACACTCAGACTGTCAACGATGCTTCTTATCAGATCGCCATACATTACGGGATCGGACCACAATCGCGGATCGCGACCGCTCACGTAACATAACTCCTGCAAGGTAGGATGTGACAATAACTCCCCACCTCTCTGATCGAAGAAAGAATGAAGGGACGCTTTCCATTCATTTTTCGCTGTCATATCAGAATTCCCTCGCGCAGACAGCATCACAGCTGCTTACGAGTGATAGTCCATGCCTGCGGGTTCATCGTAAAGGCGTAGCCCATGCGCTCTTCTCTACTCTGGAAGTGGAATCGCCACATGCTGCAATTCCGACAGTAATCATTATTTTCGAAAGACCCATCTTCAAAGGATTTAATGGTTTCTTTCACTTTTACCGACTCACTTCGTTCAACGGCTATCCCACGCTTTGAGACGTTAGCAACTTCGATTCGTTGCGAACCGCACGGGGCGCACAGATGCATCTCCTGGTCACAATTCACAGATATGGTATTAACCAGATAAACGCATGGAACTCGCCGCATCGGTATCGGCGCTTGTTCCCATGGAACCAAGTCCTGCTCATATTCACCATGTAGTGATTGTGGATTCATTTTGTGGCGCGGTCCCATCAAAATGTAATCTACTTTTGATCCCCACTGCTCCACGTAGGCTTCGATAGCTTCCTTGTTTTCGGTGACGATCGTGAAGTTAAGCGCGATCGTCATCGGCCGTGCCAAGCGAGCCCGTTCACTTAACGCATATTCAATAATGGATTGAATACGATCAAATTTTGCGTTCCGACGTGTAGCCCAGTTCTGTTCATCATCTGTCGCGTCAAGGCTAATGGTTAAATGATCTAGCAGGCCAGTCTTCATTAATGTGTCGACGATATCCCTTCGCAGCACCGAGCCATTTGTGCATACATATGAGCGTAGGCCGTTCTCTTTTATCACCGCGAGGGCTTCCTGCCATTTTCCCGCCATAAAAAACTCGCCACGCCAGAACGGGGCAATAGTTGCGACCTGCGGATCGAATTCATCTTTCCATTCAGCGACAGACCGAACCTGTTTGGCGAAGTCTTCAAGGCACATTTCGCGTCCTAACTTCGGGCCGACATAGAGGGGATTCTCTGTGTCGTCGCCGTGGAAAGGGCAGTAACTGCATTTGAAGTTACAAGTGCTATTGAGTTCGACGGTAACCGTCTTAGGGCGACCAATTTCTGCATAGCTTCGATAGGCTTCGCGTAGCTCAGCGTCGGAAATCTCCAGCCAATTTACAGTTGTTTCATCGTCGAATGGCGTCTGCTCGTTCCAAAAATTTAGATATCCCAAGCGGGCGGGATTAATGCTAGCGGATTGCGGCGCCAAAACGGCTATGCAGAAGTGCAATCCCATATTTCCTATAAATTCACTGCCGACGATCTGGTAGCAAGATGTTTTACCGCTAAGGCGCGCAGCACTAATCATTGTTTTGAGATGTAGGTTCGTGACGTGGTACTGACTCGTAGGACACATTACGACAAAATCATTTGCGTATTCGGTCGGTAGTTTCTGCAGCGGGATTACTTCATTGAACAGTGAATCTATTTGCGCATTTCCAGTAAGTTCACTCGCCGCAAATTGAGTAGTTCCACTGGCGCGTAACTCGTGAATAATTCTTTTGATCCGCTTCTCTTCGTACGACTGATCAATCTGTTTACTGACCACAAGATATCCGATTAGTCGCGCGGCTCTCGGTTTTTTCGCGAACGCGCTCGAAAACCATCTCATGCCACGCAAAAATCCTGACGCTAAGCTCGACTCGTTTGACCTCGCGCGCAGATGGATATTTTCGGGAAATTTATTCATGAGTCATGCCTCAATTTCGAGTGAAGAGATTTCGCATCCGTCGCTATCTCGCCAGCGAACACGGGGTTCGTACGCATAGCAATAGCTTCGGGGAAATCGCCGCCTTACGTAGAATTTGGCTGCATTCCGAATGAAACACACTTCCTCTTCTAAGGCTTGAACGGGGTCCGAGCGGACTAGTGAAAGCGAGATCGAGTACTCGCCGAGACCATAAAGTGGATCGATTATATCCAGTGCAATAAGACCCTCTCCGCTGGGCGTCCGCAGATAGACACCATGCTCGCAGCCAACGAAACCACTTACAACTCCACTAGTTGATCGTATACCGATAACTGGATGTAACGTTCCGTCAAATTGTCCGCGCCACCGAATGACTATGCGTAGAGGCTCCCCTTGCGCGAATGACTCTCGCTCCTGGCCATTTGAATCTTCTACCCGGCATTGGACGATATCGATCCCAGCGCGTAGAAAGCTATAAGCTTCGCCGTCAGCGCTTACCTTACTTGCGAAGGTTCTTGCTTGTGCGTCTTTGTATCCCGCAGTAATTCGTCGTTCCACATCTAACTCATAAGCATTGGCAACGGATTTTGCGGGGCCCTCCATGCGAATCGTGCCATCTCCGAGCCAGATAGCGCGTTGACACAACGTCGCGATTATGTCGGTTGAATGTGTCACCAACAACACGGTCACGCCCGAGCGGCATATCTCTCGTAGTCGCGCCAAAGATTTTCTAACGAAATATGCGTCACCTGCTGCGAGGGCTTCATCGATTATCAGAATGTCTGGGTCGATGCTGATCGCCGTAGAAAATGTCAGCCTCGCCTGCATACCGCTAGAGTAAGTTTTAAACGGTTGATCGATTACCGACTCTAGCTCACTGAATTCAATGATCGAAGGCGCTTTTCGAATAGCTTCCTCTCGGGTCATGCCCAAACACATTCCGCCGATAATGATGTTCTCGCGCCCGGTGAAATCAGGATGAAATCCAGTGCCCAGCTCAAGAATTGCGGAAATCTTGCCGTAAACGGCGACTTGTCCGCTCGTGCGGTCTAACGTGCCCGCGAGGATTTTGAGCAGCGTACTCTTACCGGCACCGTTCGATCCGATTATCCCTACAATTTCTCCGCGTCGGATCTCAAAAGATACGTCTCGAAGTGCAAGCTGCTTAATGTGGCGCGGTTTTGATGTAATCGTCTCGACAATAAAATCGCGCGGAGAATTATAGACGTTATATGCCTTACACAAATTCGAAACTGAAATTGCAAGTTCGTTGGAACTCATAATGCGCTTCCAAAGAACGGTCGAAGTCTACGGAAAATAGAGTATCCCCATGCCAGAACGAGAAAACTGCCCACGGTGTTCGCCACCCACGCAATCGGATGTTCGAAACGGCCAAAATAAAGCGCGTCCTGATAACACCAGGTGAGATAACTAAACGGATTCAGGTAAAGCAGAGGCCGCAGGGCGTTCGGTACCCATTCGGGAAGGTAAAAAATCGGCATCAGGTAATTGCCGGCTAACGCGAAGATCTGAACAATATCTTTCGTATCTCGGGCAAATGGACCAAGTGCCGCAAGCGCAAATGAAACACCTAGCATTGCGATCATCTGTAGCGTAACAAGCAACGGCAGCAACAAATAAGTTGCTGGAGGGAGGCCGTTCGTCCATATCACGTGTACCAAAAGGACGACCAAACCGACTGCTAGTGGTATTAGATTGAGTAGAACTGCGGTGGCGGGTAGCACTTCAAGAGGAAACACGACCTGCTTAACGAGATTGGCGTGGCCCGGCAAAACAACCGGTGCCCGCGCCATGCATTGGTTGAAACTCAACCATGGAACTAGACCGCTGAGTATATATGCCGTGTAACTGAGCGGCATATCAACAGTCCCGCCCAGTTTAACTTTGAATACGTACGCAAACACGAATACGTAGAGCGACATCATAAACAAAGGGTGAGCCACAACCCACCAATTCCCGATAATTTGGCCGGCGTATTGGGACTTCAGGTCTCGCCGAGTCATCTCGAAAACCAGGCCTCTATTTGCGCTTAAAGTCATATACGCTGCGCGGCACGCGCGCGCGATTGAGGACGGAGCCAGTGTGTTTATGAGGCTAAACTCCATATCGAATTCCGTTCTTTCGCATGGTCACAGGTAATGCCTGCACCACTGCTCGACATTCAGCAACGACCAGATCAACAGCCGCCGATTCTCGTGACCTTCGAGGTGCTCATCGACTAAGCCATGAACGGTACCGCGATCGAGGAATTTGTAGAGGCTTGTCGGCCCCTGGTAGAGCATGCGTTTCACGTAGTCGATGCTTTCTCCCTTGAACCAACTCGCATCGGGCGCGGAAAACCCCTGCTTTTCACGATCCGCGATCTCCGCCGGGATATGCCGCGACATCATCTTTCGCAATAAAAGTTTTCCATCATTGGTTTTCTGATAGTACTTGGTCGTCTTGTGCGAAGGCTCGTTCTCGTTGAGTCTCACCACTTCGCCTAGGTTGCCAAGTTTCAGCGATACCGGCACGCGCGTCGCGAAGTCCACGAGGTCGTTGTCGAGGAAAGGCACGCGCGTTTCGAGCGAATGCGCCATACTCATCTTGTCTTCCACCACCAATAATCCGTGCAGGAAAGTTTTCGCCTCGAAGTACAACGAGTGGTTGACGTAATCTTCCGGCCGCGTGAGCGAAGCGGCGTGATGACCGAAGACATCGCGAAAAATATCACGTGTCCAAACGTCCTTGACGTCGCTCCAGATTGGCGCGAACAGCTGCTTTATGGTCTTGTTCGGGACTAAGCGCTGCCAGTACGAATAATACTTGTCGATATAATGTTCGAAATCGTCGTTGACGACGGCGCGGTAGTAGCGCCATGGATAACCACCGAACAACTCGTCACCGCCCGCGCCGGATAGCACTACCTTGACGAACTTGCTTGCCAGTTGCGCGGCATAGAAGTTTGGGTAGCACTGGCCAACGCGCGGTTCCTCCAAGTGCCAAGCCAGCCGCGGGATTACACGCTCCATGTCCCCGGCTTTGAGCACCATCTCATAATGTTCGGTCTTAAATTCATAGGACATCGCTTCGGCGGCTTGGCGCTCATCGAAGTTCAGTTCGAGGCCGGACGCGGAGCGTAGGTCGAAACCGCACGTGAAGGACTTGAGATCAGGGATCTGTCTCGCCGCGATCGCCGTGATGGAACCCGAATCCATACCGCCGGACAGGTAACTGCCGAGTTCAACGTCACTGACTAGTTGCCTGTTCACTGCCTGCTTGAAGAGCCGGTCGAGTTCTTCGAGGTATTCCGCGTCGGATATGCGCTCGAGGGGTTCATTGAAATCATAGTCCCAATAACGCACCGGCGATGGCGTCCAGCGCACGTCGGCGCGGACTTGCAAATAGGTGCCGGCTGGCAACAATCGCACTCCGTCGAATAGCGTATGGTCGGTGAAAAAGTTCTGAAAAGTGAAGTATTCGAGGAGACCCGGTCCATCGAGTTTTGCCCTGATAGCACCGTGGGCAAGGATCGCCTTTATCTCGGAGCCGAACAGAACCGTTGCGCCAACCTTTGCCCAATACAGCGGCTTGATACCGTAACGGTCACGAGCAAGCGTCAGTGTGCGGGTTTCTTTGTCCCAGATCGCAAAGGCAAACATGCCGTTCAGGCGGTCCAGGACGCGCAGCCCCCACTCCGCGAAGCCCATTAGCAACACCTCGGAATCCGTGCGCGAACGGAACTGGCGACCCAGCGCTTCAAGCGCTGTGCGTAGTTCCTGGAAGTTGTAGATCTCCCCGTTGTAGGTAAGCAGGTAGCGGCCATCGGGTGTCGCCATCGGTTGATGGCCGGCAGCGGATAAGTCGATGATTGACAGGCGTCGATGTCCTAGCGCGAGCGACCCATCCACGTGATGACCTTCGCCATCGGGTCCACGATGCGAGATTGAATCCGTCATCCTGCGCAGCAACGTCACCGAAGCGGGCGCGCCGTCCAGGTGTAGAATCCCAGCAATTCCGCACATCGTGTGTCTGCGCCGCCGACCTACTTCGCAGCCTTCGCGCGACGCGAGTTCACTTCCTCAATGTGCGACTTGCGCCAATCGATGACTCGACGCATGCCTTCTTCGAGTGCGATTTTCGCGGTAAAACCGATTTCGGCCGTTGCCCGTTTCGGGCAGCCGATCCGGTTGCGAACGAACGTCGCTTGACTGCGGGGCGCGTAATTGATGGTAGCTTTCGAGCCAGATAGACGTAGCAGTAGCTCGGCAATTTCTTTTAAAGAGGTCCGATGGCCGGTGCCGACATTGTAAAAGCGATCGACCGTCTCGGCCTTCATGGCGCAGACATTCGCCGCGCCGCAGTCTTCAACGGCCACAAAGTCAAAAGCTTCGGAGCCGTCTCCGAAGATCGTTGGGCCCTCACCTTTGTCGATTGCGTCCAACATCTTCATGATCACCGCGATATACGCGCCCCGATAATCCTGGCGAGGGCCATAGACGTTCATGTAGCGTAAGCCGACAAAGTTCAGTCCATAGCGATGGTGATAGGCGCGCGCCATCGATTCGCCGCAAATTTTCGTCGCGCCGTAAAAATTCTTATTTAGAAACGGGTGGTCTTCGGTCATCGGTTCTTCCACCGCGTCGCCGTAGACTGATGCGGATGACGAGTAGACGAGGCGTTGAACTTTGTTCGCGACGCATGCCTCAAGCACGTTGAAAGTGCCGCGCACATTGACGTCAAACGCCGCGCGCGGGAACTCATGGCACTGCAGGAGCCACAACGCGGCGAAATGAAATACGCCATCCGCGCCTTTGAGCGCCGCATCGAGAATATCCGCCTGACAAACGTCGCCACCGGCTTCATACACCTTGACCCGCGGATCGCGTAACGCGCCCGCTAAATTTTCGGTCGTGCCGCGGACGAAGTTATCGTAGATAACGATTTCGCCGACATCTTCCTTAGTTAATAAATCAACGGCGTGTGAGCCGATTAAACCGGCTCCACCAATGACCACGAGTTTCTTACCGCGAATATCCATGTTGTGCTCCGGAAGTTGAATTAGCGTGAAGTCGCCGACATCAGCGCTTGAATAACCTGTTGTTGAGTTGATTCATTTAGAAACGGATGCATCGGCAAACTCATCACCCGTTTCGCCGCCGCTTCGCTCTTGGGGAAGGCTCCTTCTTTCAGTCCAAGCGACGCAAACGCCGGCTGCAAATGTAGCGGTACCGGATAATGCACGGCGGTTGGGATCCCGGCCGCTTTCAATTTTTCTTGGACCACGTCTCGCGCGTCCACTTCCACCGTGTACTGCGCATAGACCGAGGTGTTGTAGGACCTTAGTGTCGGCGGTTGCGCGCCGCTTGCGGCATTCTTGATTAGCGCTGTGTAGCGCGCGCCGATTTCTTCACGCAGCCGTACTTCTTCCGCAAACGTCGGGAACTTGGCGAGCAGAATCGCGCACTGCAACGTATCCATCCGGCCATTCACACCGATGATTGGATGATGATAACGGCGGTCCTGGCCGTGTACGCGGATCTCGCGCATTGCTTTGGCGAGCGCATCGTCGTCCGTAAAACAGGCGCCGCCATCGCCATAGCAACCCAGCGGCTTGGACGGGAAAAAGCTCGTGCATCCAATGGTGGAAAGTGCACATGATTTTCGGCCTTTGTAAGTGGCGCCGAAACTCTGCGCCGCATCTTCAATCACCGGAATGCCGTGTTTGGCGCCGATCGCATTAATCTCGTCCAATTCGGCGCACTGGCCATACAAACTCACCGGCATGATCGCGCGAGTGCGCGAGGTGATGGCGGCTTCAGTGAGCGTGGGATCGAGGTTATAGGTCTCACGATCGATATCGACAAACACGGGTTTGGCGCCGAGTAGCGCAATCATTTCGCCAGTTGCGATAAACGTGAATGGGGTCGTGATGATTTCATCGCCGGCCTTGATCCCCAGCGCCATCATCGCGATTAGCAGTGCATCGGTACCACTGGCGACGGTAATGCAGTGTTTGGTGCCGACATACTCCGCGAGTTTGGCTTCTATCGCCGCGACTTCGGGCCCCATGATGTAGGCGCCGTGGTCGAGCACTTGTTGGATATGTCGGTCGATTTCCGGTTTAAGCCGTTGGTACTGCGTTTTGAGATCAATGAATTCCATCATGGTGTCCTAGGTGTCGCGTTTATTCGCTTCAAACGGTGGTACACACGCCGGCTCGTAGTACATAACGTTCGTTCGTATGCGGACAAATACACTCAGCGTCTCCGCTGAGCGGTAAATTCAATCGCTCGCCAAACTTACTCATCCATCCCATCTGTTTGCCTGGGACGCCGACGATTAGCGCAAACGCCGGCACATCGCGATTGACAACCGCGCCCGCGCCAATAAATGCGTACTCGCCGATTGTCGCCCCGCACACGATGGTGCAATTAGCACCTAAGGTCGCGCCGCGCTTCACCAACGTATCGCGGTACTCGTCTTTGCGTGAGACTTCCGAGCGTGGGTTATAAACATTCGTGAACACCATGCTCGGACCGCAAAAGACGCCGTCTTCTAGTGTTACGTTGTCATATACCGAAACGTTATTTTGAATCTTGACGTTATTGCCGATGACGACGCGATTGCCCACATAGACATTCTGGCCAAGCGAGCAACCTTGGCCGATCCGCGCGCCCGCGCTCACATGCACCCAGTGCCAGATCCGGGTGCCATCGCCGATCTGCGCGCCGTCATCGACGATTGCGCTTGGGTGAACGGTATAGGCCATAGTCAGAGCCTCAATATTCGAGCGGCAATGACACGCGACGGCCATCGCGTGAGGAGATGTACATGGCGATCAAGGTTTCGAGCGAACGTAGCCCTTCCCGTCCATCGGTTTCCGCTCTCGCTTCGCCCCGTAGCACGCGAATAACGTTGTCGTAGTACATCGGATGGCCGACGCCATATACGGACGCCGTGCCGTAACTTGCGTCTTTAACTTTCTCATCGTCGGCGTCAGGCTCGGCAAACTCCCAGTGTTTGATTTCGTTGACGGCAACACCGCCTACTTGCACCGAGCCCTTTTCACCCAAGATAGTGATCGAGCCTTCAAGGTTACGCGGGTAGGTCAACATCGTGACATTGAGCGACCCCAGCGCGCCGGAGCGCCATTTGATATTGGCGACCCCGCTATCTTCGACTTCGATATTGCGTTCGAGTGTTGAGGTATAGGCATGCACGCTCTCGATTGGGCCAATTAGCCAGTCGAGCAGATCAATGTAGTGGCTGGCTTGGTTCATGAATGCGCCGCCGTCAAATTCCCAGGTTCCGCGCCAACGGGATGAGTCGTAATAAGACTGCGGTCGCGTCCAGAACACATTGACGTTGACCATGTAGATGCGTCCAAAGCGCCGTTTGCGCACCGCATTTTTGACCAACTGCAACGTCGGGTTCAGGCGATTCTGTTTGACGACGAACAGATGAACATTGTTTTCGTCGCAGGTTTGTACCATGCGTTTGCCATCGACCAGGCGCGTGGCCATTGGCTTTTCCGTAACGACGTGGCGGCCGGCGCGGGCAACTTGCATCGCTTGTGCCGGGTGAAGACCCGAGGGCGTGCATAGCGCGACGCAGTCGGCGTCGCTTTTTGTGAGCAACGCATCTAATCCGTCATAACCCTCCACCCCGTGTGTTTCGCAAGTCTTTTTGAGTACTTGGGGATCGCTGTCCGCGATGGCGACCAGTTCGGCGCGTTCCGCATGCGCCTTCAGTGCATCGAAATGCCGGTCGGAAATGCGGCCGGCGCCGACGACGGCAAACCGTATGCGTCGGTCCTCAATCCGATAAGGCACGCGATATTCCATCGAGTTAACTCCTTGCGCCTGACGTCGGCGTTGGCGCGTGAAAATTGGAGGTTACGGGCATGAGCGGTTTAACGAGTTCCGGAAAAACCAATCGTTCAACGGGAATCTCTTGGGTAACACGTTCAAACCACGCTTGGTGGCCATCCAGCGCGCAAAATATCGCACCGTCAAACTTGTCTAGCGGCGGAATTTCTTCCCACACCGGTCTACCCAGAAAAGCTTTAAGTCCGCTTCCCGCGGCGTAGGTCCCAATAATTTCGAACTTAAAGTCATGACTGCTCACAAACGCGATTTCCGCGAGTTCAGAGGTGCCGATAAAGAGCAATCGCCGCCAGTTCCGTTCAGCGCAGAGCGCGAGCGCTTCGCGCGTGGAAGCACTCGCCCGCCGATAAAAATCAAACGAATAGCTGAAATACTGCGCTGTCAGGCGGCTTTTCTCGGCGAACCCGGTTGGCGTTAAGTAATACAAATAACGGTTAGCCGGTGCTTGGGTGATTTTCACCAACCCCTTTCGCACACAGCGTTTTAAGTAGGAATTCGCGAGTCCGAGCGCCACCCCCATGCGGTCCGCGATATGGCGCTGAGTGACGTCGCTCTTGGCTTCGATCGCTGAGAGCAATTCCAGAGTGAGGGATTCTTCGCGTTGCTGGGTCATACAGGGTGTTCAAGGTATGAACACAGCCTATCATGCTGTTCATAGCGTGAACAACAGGAAATTCTCAGTGCAGAGAGGGCCTTGCCTTCGCTAGCAGAGATAACCGCTGGTCAATTTGTTCAGTGAGTTCCGCACCAGGATTCAAGGTCTTAGCCGTTTCAAGTTCATGCACCGCTATTTGTGGCGCGCCAATCGCGACCCACAATTCCGCCCGGACGAGCGCAAGTTCAAGCCGGTCACCGTTTAGTTGAAGCTGGTAATCGGTGTACTCGAGCGCCCGCGCGGAATCACCGGATTGCAGTGCGATACCCCGCAGATTATTCAGCATTCTCAATACGATGGCGGTATTGGACGCGCGCCGCCACGCGACTTCTGGACGCACGCCCGAGGCCGCGAGACGTTGTTTACATGCTTGTTCGGACAGCGCCTGCAACGTGAAGGGATCGACCACACGTTCGGCTATCGAAACTAAAAAGTGCCCCGGGAAATTAATTCCCGCAGCGGCGAGTCCCGCTCTACGGGCCACCTCTATCAAAATAACCGCAAGGGTGATGGGAATGCCGCGTCGCTCCTTAAGTACATAGTCGACCGCGCTGTTGCGCGCTTCGTAATACGTGTCGGCGCCAGCGAATCCTTCACGGTGAAACAGCTCAAGCAAAGCCTCTACCGTCGGCAAACTCAATTTGTCGGTTAACTCTTGAATGGTGCGGCGGCACCAGGCGGGATCGGTCAACGGTTGCACTAGCGCAGACACCAGCAGCGCGCCTTCGAGAAGATCGGCGGGATTATCCGCAAAACGCTTAAACGCCGATTCGAGCTTTCCCTTGTCCACACCGAGCCTCCGAAATTCGGAGCATGGTAGCTAACCAGGTGCGGTAGAGACAGTGTTTTTGCGGAGCGTGCGGGTGGCTGTAGAAAGGCTGCCCCGCACCCGGCGCTGACGCGCCGACCTCTCCCGGTGGGAGAGGTTTCGTTCGTTAGCGCGATAGGCTGCGATCGTTGGTATAAAACAAACCTTGTAACTCGCGACTCTCGGACAGTTCCAGGCGCAACAGAACCCGCGCGCCGAGTTTCCGCGCGCGGCTGAAAACTTCGTCGGACATCGTGAATGGCACAAACTCACCGTTCATGTCCCGATAGCCGGAGAATCGCGCAATGCGCCGGTCTATCGTCGAAATGGCCTTCATTATTGGTCTCCGTGGATTGCGTTTCATGACAGATACAGCAATCGTCGTTCCATCTTCGCAAACATAGACGTTCACTGTGCTGTCAGTGCGACCGGGTTCGTCGTTTGAGTGAGGAAACGTGACCCGTTTCACGAGAAATTAGCGGCGTGGAGGCGGTGGATCTTGACCGGGGTAGGAAATATTCGAAACTCGTGCGCGCGAACTGACGCTACCTAGCGACAAATTCTGGCACCTGACGCCGGGCGGCGTCACTGGACACGATAGGGGCTCGCGAGCGGCTCGCCAATAAAGACCCCTTGGCCAGGCCACACCACACTCTTCCAGTAAGCTTCCAGCAGCGTTTCGCCGGCCAGATAAAACTTTAGTACCTGCATGGGGGCGGGGAACTTTTGCGGGAAATTGCACGGCTCGACAACGGTACCGTAGCTACCGGTCGCACCTGCTTCCAGCCATCGCAGCGCGCTCATCTGACCCTCGCCGTCAAGCTGGCCCCCGGCGGAGGTTAAATGATCGGCAATCGCGCCCGGCAAAAACCCAAGCGTTTCAAGGTACGGCACATGAGTCGCACCGGTGAAATAAAACATGACATCGAAGCGCTCGCGAATACCTTCGCCGCGCACCATCCGCACGTCTAATGCGCTCCCGAACCGCTGCACGATTGCCGGATACTTAGGCGTACGTGTGCTGCGCGCACGATCGTTGGTTTCGACTAAATACGCAGTGCCGGCGGGTTTGATCCCGTCGCTGCGCACGCCGCGGGCGATCAGTTGGCGCGCGTTCGCGGCGGTTTCTGCCGCAAGCAACATTGCCGGACGCACGCGGAAGTCCGTGTACGGCGCACGCGTCTCTTTGTCATACAACGGATTTGGCGCAATGGGTTTACAACCGTCCGCACAATGCCGCGGTGCGTAACCCATCGCGAAAGCGGTGGTCATCGACATGCACCCAACGCGATAAGGACGCGTCCACGCGAGCGCGAATCCTTGCACCGTCTTGGGCAGCGTTTCAGTCACTGTTGTGTATGCGCGCTTGAAGTCGTCCGGGGCGAGAACAGCGCGGGGGGTGCCGAGATGAACGTGCACGACATGCGCTTGAGGGATCTGCCGTGCCGCCGCGTAATGCGTCCCGATGTCGACACTGTAAGCGTCGTCATCGTTGATAATGACGGCAAGATCGTCGGCGCTTATCGCGAACGTAACGCGCGTTAGCGTCATGGCGCTAACAATGAGCAGTAACACTCTCAAACAAGAACAAGCGGTCCCAACGTTCAATCGGAGATCGCCGCTGGCGTTCAAAACACTCAGTGCGCCTTTTTAAGCGCCTTCATCGCGCGTTCCAACCCATCGATCGTCAGCGGAAACATTCGATCGGCCAATAATTGTTTAACGATACCAATGGACGGGATGTAGCTCCAATAATCTTCCGGCTGCGGGTTTAACCACACCGCGTAAGGGTAAAGCGCGAGCAAGCGCCCCATCCAAGTCGCGCCGGCTTCTTCGTTCCAGTGTTCGATACTGCCGCCCACCGCCATGATTTCATACGGGCTCATCGTCGCGTCGCCGACAAAGACTACCTTGTGATCGGCACTGTATTTATTCAGCACGGATTGCGTCGGATACCGCTGGTTGTTACGCATGCGATTGTCCCGCCACACCGTCTCGTAGACAAAATTGTGGAAGTAGAAATGCTCCAGGTGCTTGAACTCGGCGCGTGTTGCGGAGAACAACTCCTCGCAAACTTTGACGTGCGGGTCCATCGAGCCGCCCACATCCAAGAACAGCAGAACCTTGGTGGTGTTGCGCCGCTCGGGCACGAGCTTGATATCCAAGAGGCCGGCGCGGCGCGCGGTTGAGCGGATCGTATCGTCCAAATCGAGTTCTTCTTCCGCCCCTTCGCGCGCGAAGCGGCGCAATTTACGCAGCGCCACTTTGATGTTGCGTGTACCGAGTTCGACCTGGTCATCCAGGTTCTGGTATTCGCGTTTATCCCACACCTTGACCGCTTTCCCTTGGCGCCCGGTGGGCTGCCCGATGCGCACGCCCTCCGGGTTATAGCCATGCGCGCCGAATGGCGAGGTCCCGCCGGTCCCTATCCACTTGTTACCGCCGTGATGCGCCTTCTTCTGTTCTTCCAGACGCTGCTTCAGCGTCTCCATCAACTTGTCCCAGCCGCCCAAACTTTCGATCAGTTTTTTCTCTTCGTCGGTCAGCGTCAGTTCTTTTTGCTTACGCAGCCATTCGAGCGGGATCTCGCCCAGAATTTGTTCAAACGCCGTGGTTTGGCCTCGGATGTAATCGCCAAAGACTTGATCGAAGCGATCAAAATAGCGCTCGTCTTTCACCAGCGTGGCGCGCGCCAAATAGTAAAAATCGTCGATGCTGAAACCCGCGATACGCGCTTCCAGCGCCTGCATCAACGTCAAATACTCGGTCAGCGAGACCGGTATTTGTACCTTGCGCAGGCGATAAAAAAACTCAGTTAGCACCGCGACCTCGCGACATGAACACCAGCCGCTCGAAGAGATGCATATCTTGTTCGTTCTTGAGTAGCGCGCCGTACAACTTGGGGATCGCTTTGCGTGAATCCTTCTCGCGCAGGGCTTCCGGCGGAATGTCTTCGGCGACCAAGAGTTTGATCCAGTCCAGCAATTCAGACGTGGACGGTTTTTTCTTCAGACCGGGCAGATCGCGCAACTCAAAAAAGCATTGCAAAGCTTCGGCGAGCAAGCGCTTTTTGATATCCGGATAATGCACATGCACGATGTGCTCCATCGTTTCCTGGTCCGGAAATCGAATGTAGTGAAAGAAACACCGACGCAGAAACGCATCCGGCAATTCTTTTTCATTGTTACTGGTGATGATGATGATCGGCCGGTGTGTGGCCCTGATCGTTTCCTTGGTTTCGTAAACGTAGAACTCCATGCGGTCGAGTTCTTGCAATAAGTCGTTCGGAAACTCGATATCGGCTTTGTCTATCTCATCAATTAGCAAGACCGGCTGCGCGTTGGATTCGAAAGCCTCCCACAGCTTGCCCTTCTGAATGTAGTTGCGAATGTCTTTGACGCGGTCATCGCCCAACTGCGAGTCGCGTAACCGGGCAACGGCGTCATATTCGTATAGTCCACGGGCCGCTTTGGTGGTCGACTTGATATGCCATTGGATCAGCGGCCTGTCGAGTGAGCGGGCGATTTCTTCCGCGAGCATCGTTTTGCCGGTTCCCGGCTCCCCTTTCACTAGCAGCGGACGGGTCAGCACAATAGCGGCGTTCACCGCCATCATGAGATCGTCGGTCGCAACGTACGTATCGGTACCGGTAAAACGCGCAGTGGACATGTTGGGTTCCGTATTAGGGGATGGAGCGCGGCATTGTAATGCAATAGTTTCCGGAACCGCTCGCCACTCAGCAGGCTCAAAGGTAAACCAACGTAGGCGAACGTAGGAATTAGCCGATGCAATACAAGGGACATACCACCTTTCAAGGACTGGTGCTGGCGCTTTGCTTAGGCGCGGCGCCGTTCAGCTTCGCGGACCTCGATACGGGCGTCGCGGCGTTTAAAAGCGGCGATTACGGGCAGGCCTTGGCCGAACTCAAAGCGCCGGCGGCGGCCGGCGACGCCATCGCCCAGTATTACTTAGGGGTTATGCATGCGCAGGGCTGGGGAGTCATTGCCGACAACCAGGCCGCGCGCCGGTGGTTTGAACAAGCGGCGGCGCAGAAATTCGCAAAGGCCGAGCACAATCTTGGCGTGATGTATCAAACCGGCGCGGGCGTCACGCCCGATCTCGAGCGCGCGCGCCATTGGTTCAAACGGGCCGCCGCCCACGGCAGCGCAAAATCCGCGCAGCAATTGGGGTTGGCGTTTTTCCGCGGTGAAGGTGTTCCCCGGGATTTCACCCGAGCCGAGCATTGGTGGGCACAGGCATTCGCCGGCGGCGAACCCGACGCCGGCTACAACTTGGGGATCTTGTATCGGCGCGGATTAGGCGTGCCGCGCGATTTGGGACGAGCCGCTAAACTGTGGGAAGAAGCCGCTCGCGCGGGTTCGCTGCTCGCGCAGAACGCGCTTGGCGAAGCGTTGCAACGTGGCGAGGGACTCACCCCCGATCCGCACCAAGCATGGGCTTGGTATCGTATGGCCGCCCAAGGCGGACTCGCGGTGGCAGACCAAAACGCGGCACTCCTTGCGCAGCAGTTTGGCGATGCGGATTTAGAGGAGGCACGCGCCCGGCTTGCGGCGCTCTCGCAAACCGTGAAATCCGTCGCCCCCAGTCGATAAGCAATGTGTTGCGCGAGGTCATCAAATGGTCATGCCGCGCCGAGATCATGCCCTACGACAAGATGCGTACCGGTCTTTGCAAAAGAATGTCGCGTGCGTGGGCTCGATAACGTAACGTGAACTTCGTCGCCTTCTTGCGCGATTCGGATTTGTAATCTGTACATGCCTGAGCTTTGCGCTCAATGGGCAGGACGCCAATAAAAACATCATTCACGGGGCAGTCAGATGAGTAACGCGAGCGACTTTGAAAACACGCCTAGTGCACCGGAACTTTCATCCTGGCCATCGCTTGGCATGGAGGATGAGCAGCGCGCTTATCCGCGCATCGCGCTCGATGTACCGGTCGCCTTTCGCAACGCGAGCGGCCAACATTGCGCGGCCAAGTTATGCAATATTTCGCCGGACGGCTTGCAAGTGCGATGTAATTTGGTGACCGCCCAAATCATTCACCCGCACACCGGTTTATTGGAGGCGGATAACTTGCCCTTGCTCCAAGCCACCGCCGTGATTCCGCTGGCTGGCGGCCCGGAAACGCTGTCAGTTGGCGTGCGCTTGCTCTACATCGCGACCAATCCCACCTCGCCGAACTGTGTGCTTGGCTTTCAGTTTCTGAATTTGCGACCCAAGGCGCGCCGCATCGTGGATTCGTATTTCGCCGAACAGCTTCGTCACTATTACCTGGACGGCGACGAGCGCGCGGCGTGAAATCAAATTAAAGATCCTCGCCAAGCTTCGAAGCAATCTCATCCAATAGCGAAAACGTCGTTGACTCGGCCGCCTGCTTCGCCGCCGCGGCGCGCTCCCGGATCCTAGACGTATGCGCCATCCGCCGCGCGAGATCGGCGCGCTGCGCCGTCGAATTCTGAATGCGTTCCTGTTCGCCCACCCAGTCGTCGAGTTCGCGCCGCAAAAGATGATTAAGCTCGGTCTCGGAGCTTAACGTTCGCTCTAGGCGATCGGCGTTCGCACGCTGACGTTCGTTCGTGGCCGCGGCGAGCGCAATCGCATCCGTCAGATCGCGCGACGCGACCGTGGCACGCGCCCTCAAGGCTTCGATATCGGCTCGCAGTTGAGCCTCGGTTTGTGCATTGGTGCTCTGGCGTTGTAACGCCGCTTGAAGTTCATTTTCCACCGCCTGACGGGCGGTTTCGGCCGCCATGCGCGCGGACTCCGCCACGGCCGCGTCCTGACGTAGTCGCTCCGCTTCGGCCACCAACGCTTGACGCTCGACCAGTAGTCGGTTTTGCTGCTCCGCTAACTCTTGTTGGGCGCGTTTGAATTCCGCAATAACCTGCTGCGCCTCCGCGGCGGCGGCGTCCTTGGCGGCGATCGCCGCCTCGCGCGCTTGGCGTGCTTGCGCGATTTCCACCACCGACTCGGCAACTTCGGCCTGAAAACGCGCACGCTCGCGCGCCAATTCCTCTTTTAAGGCTGCGCGTAGCGCTTGCTCTTGCGCGGCAATGGCCGCAGCTTGTGCCGCCTCGCGCGCCTTTAGCTCTTGCTCGAGCCGCTGTGCGCTCTCGAGTCGCGCCTTACTCTCCTGTGACTCCAATTCGATCTGCTGCCAGGTATCGTCCAGGGATTTTTTGGTTTGGGTGTGTTCCGCCTGCAGCTGTTCTAGCCGTGCGGTTTGTGCACGGAACACTTCTTCAAGACGTTGTTCCTTTTCGCGAAGCGCTTGATCGATGCGTCCCTGCAACTCAGCGGCGCGTGCTTCCTGGGCGGCACGTTGTCGTTCGGCCTCGGCCTGCGCCGCGGCTTGCTGCGCTTCCAGCGTCGTTTTTAGGCGCTGCGCCTCCGCGAGTCGGGTCTGTACCATTGCCGCCTCGGCATCGAGACGGGCTCTTTCGGACTGTAGCTTTTCGGCAACCAAGCGTTCCGCGTCGCGCTTAGCCGCCGTCGCTTCCGCCATCAGGCGTTCCGCCTGCGCGATTTGGATCCGGGCGCGTTCGACTTCGGCCGTGAGCGCTTGCGCTTGCACTTCGGACTCCACGCCACGATCCGGCGGCGGGGATGGCGCTGGCACCGGTTTAGGCGGGGGTTGCGGCGCGGATACGGCTTTCGGCGGGCTTGCCTTACCGAGTTCATCGATTGCCCCGCTGCCGACGAAACTCACATCAAACCCTTCCTGCATCAACAGAAAGGTGGCAGTAGAACTGCGGCCACCGCTATCGCAATACGCGATATAGGACACGCTGGGATCCAGATCCTTGATGCGCGAGCGCAGAAAGGTGAGCGGAACATTGAGGCTGCCCGGGATCCCATTTTCGCGATGTTCTTCCGGGAAACGCACATCGAGCCAACGCGCCCCATTGGTCACGGCGGCGGTCGCTTCCGCCAAACTCACCCGCCGCAACAGTGGTTGGCTAATGAGTTCTAGAAAGTTGGCCTGTGTCAGACGTCCTAACACTCCGTCGGTCAGCATGCGCACGGTGGCGTTGCGCTTGGTGTTGGAAATGAGCGCTTCTTCGCCAAAAGTTTCGCTGGCCTCGAGCTCCGCCAGCCTGATTTCTTTGCCGGTGCTCGTGACCCGACATACTTCGCAGCGGCCCTGTTGGATGACGTAGTAATAATCACCCGGGTCGCCTTGCTTGACGAGCACCTGGCCGGCCTGGCACTGCACCGTCTCCAAGGTATCGATGAGACGCTGAATATTGGCCGGCGGAATCCGCGTGAAAAGGCCCGTCTGGAGCATGCCGGTCAACCAATCGATGGAGCCGGTGGTTTCGAATTCTTCAACTTCGATGGTGCCTTCGCTCACCGCCAGAGGTTCGCGCTCGACGCTAAGCAACTTGTCGAGCAACAGCCGATCGACGCGCAGTACTTGGACGTTGCCAACCGCCACCGCCGACATTTGCCGGGGCTGCAATTGCGCAAGAGGGTAATAAGACGCGCCTTCGCCGCCACTGACCTTCTTGATCAGCTGATCGCCCGCGTGCATCTCCACGTCGCCGGCAAGCAAGTAAAACGAAAAGTTATCCCGCTCGCCCTCGCGAAAAATGAAGTCTTTCCTGCGAAAATTTAAGACTTCCGCCGAAAACAGCAATTGCTCCTGCTGGCGCGGCGATAGATTGTTGAGCGGCACCAGTAGCGCGAGGCGTTCTCGAAATGGATTGGATTCCTCGGCCATGGCGTTTCTTTAAGTCGGACGTTTGGACGGTCAAGCGTCGAGATCGGGGATGAGCGCGCTTTTGAGTCGCGCGATCTGATCTTTCAACTGCAATTTCCGCTTTTTCAGGCGCTTGACCAATAGCTCGTCGCTTAACGGGGCATTGCTCAAACGGTTGACCACCTCATCCAAATCACGATGCTCCACCTGCAGCTCGAATAACTTCCGCTCGAGCGCTTTTTGGTCTTGACGATCCACTAACTTCCCCAACCGGGGCGGTCATCGAACAACTGCGGTATCAAACCCATCAAAAGCATAGCTTTCAGTATCTTAGCGAGAGTCTCGGAGTTTACGCCTAATCTCGTGAAAAAGCGGCGGGTGACCCGATCATGGCCAGCAATTCTAACGCTTCACCTTAAAGTTGTACCGCGCCTGGCCGCGTCTTCGATGCCCTCCCACGAGTTCCACCGCTTGAGGGGAAGGGTATACTTGGTCACAAACTGACGCATTCATGCGGTGTGCACGACGCGCTTGCGCGATCTTCGCTTAGGACTGTGACCGCGCTAACAATGCTTGCATGGAGCGCCAGCACCGCCCGCCGATAGCCCACGGGCGCGGAAATAGGATAGAAGTTCATCACCAAACAAAATGCGTGAATGCAATCACAAACGACTGCCGCATGCTCTGCAGGAACATCTCCCCGTTGCTTTAATTGTAGGCAGCGGCAGGACGCCGCCCCCGGCCAACCAATGGGTCACGATGAACACGCCTAGTAAATTCCTTAACCGCTTAGCGCGCGCATGACCGCCTCCGCTGCCATCGAACAGCGGTTCGCCGCCGTCTTGCGGATGCTGGTGCCGTTGAACGGTTTATCCGTCACCCGGCGGCAACAACTATTCGCGCAAGCGGAAGTCGTGACTATCAAACGCGGCAGTTATGTCTTCCATGAAGGCGATCGCGACAACTACACCTTCTTCTTGCTCGAAGGTGGCATTGAAATGTTCGCCGGCCAACAACTGGTCAAGAAACTAGTGGGTGGCACACCGGATGCCGTGCACCCACTCGCTCAATTGCAACCTCGCCAATTGTCGGCACGCGCGATTACTGAAGCGAATGTATTACGCGTGAGCCGCGATTTACTCGACAAACTACTCGCCTTGGATGGCGTGAGCGAGCCCGGCGAATTTAAAGTTTCGGATATCGAAGCCGCGGATGACGGCGATTGGATGACCCGGATGCTGCAATCCGAGTTGTTTAGCCGTGTACCCGCCGCCAATATCCAACGGATTTTTTCGAGTCTCGAGCCGGTCGAATTCAAAACCGGGGACGTCGTCGTCAAACAAGGCGACGTCGGTGACTTCTACTATGTTATTCAGCATGGGCGCTGCCAGGTCAGCCGCCAGATCGCCGCCGGCAAAATGCCCATCAAGCTCGCGGTACTAGGCGCCGGCGACACCTTCGGCGAAGAAGCGTTGGTCGCCGACGCGAAACGCAACGCCACCGTGGTCATGCTGACCGCCGGCACATTGATGCGGTTAACGAAAGCTGATTTCGTCGAGCTCATCAAGAAGCCGCTCTTAAGCGATATCTCGCACCAAGAAGCGATGCGTCTTATCGAGAAGCGGGCGGCGGTGTGGCTCGACGTGCGCTTTCCGGAAGAACATAAAGAAGGCCATCTCGAAGGCAGCCTTAATCTACCGCTCAATACCTTGCGCATGCACGCCGAGCGGCTGGACCGTGACAAGGTTTACATCGTCTATTGCGATACCGGCTCGCGCAGTTCGGTCGGCGCATTTTTGTTGTCAGAACGCGGGTTCGACGTGCATTTCTTGAGCGGCGGCCTAGCGCGACATGGCTTGCTGACCAAACCGATTACACCCGCAACGCCCAAACCCCGCCCGGCCACGCGTCCTTCGAGTTCCGGGGTGACGACGATCCCGGTCAGTGCGGTGGTGCCGGCGTCGCAACGCTCCGAGCAAGAACGCCATGCCGGCGGGATGCCGGAGACGACCGGTTCGGATCCACTCGATGCCGAATTACGCGCGCAAGCGCTGAAGGCCGATCTGGCCAAAGCGACCTTTCAGCTCGAAGAAGCGCGCAAGCTGAAGGAGCAGGCCGAGAAAGCACGCCTGGAAACCGAACGACTCGCGGCCGCCAAGCTCGACGCCGAACGCAAACGTCTCGCCAAAGACGCGGAACACGCGCGACAGACGCTGGAAGAAGCCTTGCAGTTAAAGGCGCAATTGGAGGCCGAGCAACGCGCCAACGAAAACGCGCAAACACTGGCCGCGAATCAACAGCTAGAGGAAGCCCGGCGCTTGAAGGCCGAAGCGGAAGCCGCGCGCGCCGAGATGGAAACCGAATTACGCGAGCGCCTGGCCGCCGAAAAAGCCCGGCTCGCCGCCGAAGCGGAAGACGCGCGCCGGGTACTTGAAGCCGAAGCAGCCAAGCTACGCGAACGCCTGGCCCAAGAGCAACGGAGCGCGGAAGCCACGGCCGCCAGCTGGCGTGAACGAGAGCAACTCGCGGCCGCCAACGCCCAACATCAGTTGGAAGAGGCGCGGCGCTTAAAGCAAGAAGCCGAGGTCGCGCGCCAGTCGCTTGAGCAAGAGGCGTACGCGCGATTACACGCGCAACAAGCGAAACTCGAAGCCGAAGCGGAACGCGCGCGCCTCGCCTGGGAAGACACCCAACGACTCAAAGCCGAGGCCGAAGCGGCACGCGATGACCTGGCGCGCGATGCCGAAGCCCGTTTACAGGCCCAGCAAGCCGAACTTGCGATCGAAGCCGAACGTGCGCGCCGCGCCCGCGAGGAAGCGGAAGCCATGCGCGATGCGCTGGCGCGCGAAGCCGAGGAACGCATCCGCACCGAACAAGCCAAGTTGGCCGCCGAAGCCGCCTTGATGCGCGAAGCGAAAGACGCCGCCGAGCGCGCTAAATTGGAAGCCGAGGCGACGCGCGACCAGTGGACGCGCGAAGTCGAAGAACGTCTGCGCGGTGAGCAAGAACGACTCGCGGCCGAAGCCGCGCACGCGCGACAAGCCTGGGAAGAAGCCCAGCGACTGAAAGACGAAGCAGAGGCGACCCGCGAGGTGTTGGCGCGAGAAGCCGAAGAACGCTTGCGTGTCGAACAGGAGAAGCTCGCGCGCGAAGTCGCGGAAATGCAGCGGGCGCGCGCCGACGCGGAGCGCGCGCAGGCCGAAGCGGTCGCGGAGCGCGAACGGTTGGCGCAAGAAGCCACCGCCCGTTTACAGGAAGAGCAAAAACGGCTCGCGCAGGAAGCCGAAGAAGCGCGGCGCGCGTGGGAAGAAGCGCAGCGGCTGAAAGATGAGTTGGCGCACGAACGCGAAGAAGCCGAACGCGAGGCGCTCGCCAAACGCGCACAGGTCCAAGCCGAGATCGAAGCGGCTAACGCGCAAATCGAGCAAGCGCAACGCCAACGCGAAGAAGCCGAAGTCGCACGGCTCGAGATGGAGCGCGAAGCGGCACAACGGCTTGCCGAAGAGCGCGCAAAGCTTGCCGACGAAGCTGCGCGCACTCGCCGTACGTGGGAAGAAGCACAGCGGCTAAAAGAACAGATCGAAGCCGAAAAACAGCGCGCGGACGCCGAAGCCTTGGCGCGCCAGCAGGCCGAGGAAGAACGCATCCAGCGGATGCGCGAGGAGGCCGAGCAACGGCTGCGCGAAGAAGAACGCAAACTCGAAGAAAGTTATGCCTGGCAGGCGGAAGAACTATCACGCCTGCAGCAAATGAAAGAATCCGTCGAGCAACAGCTGCAAAGCGAGCGCGAGCGGCTGAAATCCGAATCCGAGCAAGCCAAGCAACGCCTCGCCGAGGCGCGTCGCCTGCAAGTTGAAGTGGAAGAAGCGCGCGTATCCACCGCGCGCGAAGCAGAGCTTCGCGAGCAACGCCAACTCGAATTGGAGCGCCGCCTGCGCGACGAACTACAGGCGAAAGTCGATGGCGAGCGTCGCAAGCTCGAAGCCGAATTCGCGCGCAATGCCGAAGAGTTGGAACGCGCGCGGCGCGAAAAGGCGGCGGCCGAAGCGGCCCGCAACGCCGCGGCGGAAGAAGCTGAGCGCATCATCCAAGAATTCAAGCAAGCGCATCAGCAAATGCGCGAGCACGAAGAAGAGAAGCTTCGCATCGAGCGCGAACAGATCGAGCGCGAGGCGGCCGAGTTGCGCGCGGCGTTGCTGGATGCACAGAAAGCACAAGAGCGCGCAGCCGCCGATCAGCGTCAGCTCGAAGCGCAGCTGCGCGAAGCCAAAGAAGCCATTCTCGCCGGCAATACCATTCAGCGGGCCGATCAAGCGCGGCAGATTGAGGCCGATGTCGCCGCGATCGAAGCGGAGATCTCAGCTGCCAAAGCAAGCGCCGCGGCCGCCGAAGCCGCGCGCGTACGCGTGCAAGAAGCAGCCCTGCGCAACCAGCAAAACATGGAGCAGCACCGGCAAGAAGAAGCGGCGACGCGCAATCGATTCGAACAGGAAATCGAAGCCTGGCTCCGCGATCAAGAAGAGCATCAACAGACCGAATTGTCGCAGCAAATATTCGCCAATCAGAAAGCGCATCTAGAGCGCATCAAACAGCGCGCGCAAGCCGCGCGACAAGCCGCCAAAGCACACGACCAAGCGCTGATCGAGGAATTGGCGGCGCGCCTCAAGGACGACGATTAGCGCCCGCTTAAGTCAAGATGCAGCGGGCCGCCCGGTAGATCGATCCGCGCGGCGTACAGCGCAAGACCCATCAGAATGATTTGGCCACGACGCCGATCGGCGCCGTCGGTACTAAAGTCAAATTCATAGCGCCTGAGCACACTCCATGGATTATCGCGCACCAACGCCACCCCGCAGAGCACCACCGAATCGTCCAATCGCTGCAAGGTCAGCTCGCGACAAATCTCGGCCGTGATGGCGAGTACCCGTTCGCGCCCGCGCACGCTGAAAGACCATAAGCCGATCGCACCGCCTGCGCATACCAATAGCCACAACGCCTTCGTCATCGCTAGCCGGTGTGACGCGCGCTGAAATGCACGAGTTCGTCGTCCGCGAACTCAACCTCGAGTTCAAGCGGGCGGCAACAGACTTCGCAGTCTTCAATGTAGGTCTGCGCCATGACGGAGGAATCCAGAAGGCTCGAGATCGTCTCTCCGCAATACGGACACGGATAAAAATGTTCTAGCATGCGATGCCGTTGCGTTGCCGCGCGCGCCTACTCACGAAAGTTCGTGAACTGTAGCGGCAGCCCCAAATTGCCACCCTTCAACGCCGCGATCGCCGCCTGTAAATCGTCTTTCTTTTTGCCCATGACCCGCACCTGTTCGTCTTGGATCTGCGCCTGAACTTTAAGGCCGCTGTCTTTTAGAAATTTGACAAGCTTTTTGCCGCTGTCCTTGTCAATACCATGGCGCGCGGTCAATGTTTGGCGTGCCTCGTTCAGCGCGACGTGAAGCTCCCCAGCCTCTAGACAGCTAACATCGATTCCGCGCTTCGAGATTTTCAGACGCAAAATTTCCATGATCTGTTTGACATGAAAATCCGTCTGACCGGTCACGGTCATAACGTGTGCCTCTTGCGCAACCTTGGCCCCGGTGCCTTTCAAATCAAAGCGATTGGTGACCTCGCGGTTTGCTTGGTCCACCGCGTTGGTTAGTTCATGCAAATCGACTTCCGATACAACGTCAAACGAAGGCATCGCCCGGCTCTCCCGCTTTTTGCCGGTATTGTAACGCCGGCTTCGCGCCTTAGTGCGCTATCCTAGCGCCTACCCAATTTTTGCGGCCCAAACACCGATAAGGACTGACCTCTTATGAGCGGATTTACGCTGCGCGCCACGCACCGCATTCAAACGTTGAACGTCGAAGTACAGTCTTATTTGCATGAGGCGACCGGTGCGCGTCACTTCCATTTGGCGTGTGAAGACGACAACAACGCCTTCATGGTCGCTTTCCCCACCATTCCGGAGGATTCAACCGGGGTCGCTCACATTTTGGAGCACACCACGCTATGCGGGAGCGCGCGTTATCCGGTGCGTGATCCGTTTTTCATGATGCTCAGGCGCTCGCTCAACACATTCATGAACGCGTTTACCAGCAGCGACAGCACCGCCTATCCGTTTGCCACACGCAATCGACGCGATTTCGATAATTTGCTGGCGATCTATTTGGACGCGGTGTTTTTTCCGAACCTCGATCCGCTCGACTTCGCGCAGGAAGGTTGCCGCATCGAATTCGCCCAACCTCAAGACCCATCGCAAGGGCTGGTCTACAAGGGGGTCGTATTCAATGAGATGAAGGGGGCGATGAGTTCACCCATCGCCCGTCTTTACCAGTATCTACAAAGCGCACTTCTGCCGGACACGGCGTACCGGTTTAATTCCGGCGGCGAGCCGGCCGAGATCCCAAACCTCTCGCATGGACAGTTGCGTGCGTTTCACGCGCGGCACTATCACCCAAGCCAAGCGGTGTTTCTAACCTACGGCAGCTTCCCGGTGCTCGATCATCAGACCAAGATTGAAGCCCTGGCACTCGCGCGATTCAACCAACAGTCCCAAATCGTGGTCGCCGCACCGCAACCGCTAAAGGCAATGGTGCGACGAGTGGACGAGACTTATCCGGTGGATTCACCCGAAGATGCGGAACAAGCCACCCATCTGGTCTGGGCTTGGTTGCTGGGCCCAACCACCGATCCTCGTACCTTGTTAGAGGCGCATTTGGTATCGGGTGTGTTGCTTGACCACAGCGCCTCGCCACTGCGTCATCTGCTTGAGACCACGCCATTGGCGCGCGCGCCGTCGGAACTTTGCGGGATCGACGACTCGGCACGGCAACTGGCGTTTATGTGCGGCGTTGAAGGCTCTGAAGCCGAGCATGGCGCGACACTGGAGAAGCAGATTTTCGAGTTATTCGAACAGCTCGCCACGCATGGGCTAGCGCCCCCGATCATGCACGCGGCGCTCGATAGAATCGAAATGGCGCAACGGGATATTAGTGGCGATCACTACCCCTACGGCCTACAACTGATGAGCCGCATGCTTCCGGCGGCGCTGTATCGCGCCGATCCGATAGCGCTGCTTGATATCGACACCTTATTGAGCGCGCTGCGCAAGGACATCGAAGATCCCGCGTACATCAAGCGCCTGTTGCGCAACCTGCTCGTCGATAACGCGCATCGTGTAGCGGTCACCATGCGCCCCGACTTAGGCAGGCGCGAACGCGAACAAGTTGCCGAAGCCGCGCGACTTCAGACCTTGTTCACGCAGCTCAATGAAGCCGATCGCGCGCAAATCGCGGTACAGGCGGCAGCCCTCGCCACCCGCCAAGCGCGCATCGACGATCCGGAGATACTGCCTAAACTGACGCTGGCCGATGTGCCGGCGGCGGTCACGCCGGTCACCGGCACCGTGCATGAAATCCGTGGCCGCCAAGTTCATCGTTATGTACGTGGGACCAACGGACTCGCCCACGTGCAATGGGTATATCCGCTTCCCGCCTTGGATCTCGCGGAGCTCACCGTCCTACCGTTGTTCGCCGCTTATCTGCTCGACTTCGGCACCGACACCGAGAGTTATCTGGAGGCGCAGCTGCGACGCGCAAGTCTCGGTCAATTCGCGTGTAGTTCGTTGGTGCGTAGCCACCCGGATTCGGTCGACCGTCACCACGCGCGGTTGGTGTTATCGAGCAAAGGATTACGCCGGCATACGAACGCTCTCTGCGATGAACTCGCGGCCATCCTCGCGCGTGTTCGCTTTGATGAGACCGACCGTTTGCGCGATTTACTGGCACAGACGCGCGCCGATTTAGAAATGGGCATCACCGATCGCGGCCACAGTCTGGCCATGCTCAGTGCGGCGCGCGGGTTATCGCGTTCCGCGTGGCTCGCCGACTTGTGGGACGGCCCAACGCATCTTCGCGCGATGCAAGCGCTCGATGACGAAGCCGGCAACAATCCGCGAGTGCTCGAGGATTTATTCGCGCGCTTCGCGGCGATTCGTGCGCGACTTTTACAAGAAACCCCGCAAGTCTTGCTGGTGGGTGAAACCGAATCACTTGATCTCGCGACCGACGCGCTCAACCGCAACGCGCCCGCGGTCACCGCGCCGCCCGCGGCACCGTTCGTCGTCCCACCCGGAGCGCCGGCGCCAATTACCGCCTGGGTCACTAACACCGAAGTCAATTTCTGCGCTCAAGCCTATCCCGCGGTCCCCGAAGCGCATCCGGACGCGCCCGCGCTAGCAGTGTTGAGCCGATATCTCGCCGATGGTTATCTCCATGCGGCCATTCGCGAGAAAGGTGGCGCCTACGGCGGCGGCGCGAGCTTTGACGCCGACAGCGGCTGCTTTTTCCTCTATTCCTACCGCGATCCCCGGCTTGTCGAAACATTTGACGATTTCGATCGAACCTTGTCTTGGTTCGCGGAGCATCGCGATGACGCGCGCCTGGAAGAATCGATTCTCGGTGTCATTCGAAGTCTGGATAAACCGCGTTCACCGGCCGGCGCGGCCATCGATGCCTTCTATAGCAACCTACAGGGTCGCACGCCGGAGTTTCGCGCGAACGTGCGCGCGCGCGTGCTCAGCATGCAGCACACCGAGTTGCAGCGCGTGGCGGAGCGCTATCTTTCCGGCGCGGGCAAAGTGGCGAGCGTGGTCACGCATGCCGATACCAAGGATGCACTAACGGCATTGGGTTTCACGATCGAATCCCTCTAGAATTAGCCATAACGAAACTTGCGACGGAGCGTATGAAGCTAGATTTCGACGAGGGCGACGCCGGATTTTTTGAAGCCCGCAGTCTGCATCGTTTCATCAAGCATGCGCGGGTGAGCGTGCAAGACGACGACATGCACGAGCTACTCGAATTCATGGATGAAGCCGCCAATACACATATGCGCTTGTCTGAATTCGCGGCACTGCTCGATAAACATGGTACGGGCGATGAAACCTGGCCCAACTTCTCGGTGCTAAAACATCTTTGGCGGCAAACGATCGGTAGCTCGCAAGTCGAAGCCGGTTTGGCCGAACAGCGCAGCGCCGCCCTAGCCCGCGCCGAACGCGCCGAACAGTCGGCCTTTGAAGCACTCGCGGAGATGGCGAAGATTGAACGCGAACGCGATCTCGCGCGCCGCGAGGTGGAAAAGCTTAGAAAAGAACTCGCGGATCTGCAGTCGCCGCCGCCGTAGTTTTCCCGCGTGTCATCGCATTTCCAAGTCTCGCCCGCTCCGTGAGAGATCATTGCATTGCCACCCTCTCCCGCGTGCGGGAGAGGGCCGGGGTGAGGGTCTTCACGCCGTGCCAGTAGACACCTCGCCCCTCACCCGACGCTGCGCGCCAACTTCCCGGCGGGAGAGGTTTTCTATTTCACCTTCTCTCAAAGCGAGAAGTTCTCTATTTCACCCTCTCCCGCTTTGCGGGAGAGGGCTGGGGTGAGGGTCTTCGCCCAAAATAACGCTCAAGCAAATACGCATCATCAAAATGCCGGCGCCCGATGAAGGCCGTCGCGTGATGACCCGCGCTTCGCATCGCACCCGGCGCGGGTACACCCAACGGCCATAACACCACACGCTCTAACCGCGCGCTCTGCGCGATGATGCCATTGTCACCGAATGCACTGCGCGTGCCCGTGTCGGTGGAAAGTTGAAAAAGTTCGGAATAATCCAGCGGTTTGAGCGCGGTAGGCACGGTTTCGTGCTCGCGCGTGGTGACTGCTGTCAAATAATGCGTGCCGGCGGCGAGATGCAACGTCAGATCCGCTCCGTGTTGAATGTTCGCAATCGGAAACGGCGACCACAATGGCTCTTCCAATTCATCTTTCACTACCTTGCGCGTTAAGCGCGATGTCGGGAACCACTGGTGGTAACACCCGCAGTTATGCATGACGTCGAACAACAGCGGCGTACCGTCAATGTCTAGCGTCACTCGCCAGGTGAGTCCATCCAACTCTCCCGCGTAAAGATCGAACACGCCGGTCGCCGGTCGCGCCGGAAACCACACGACATAGTTAAGTTGTAACAGCGCCGCACCGTCGAATCGCGTATAGGTGTGATAGGTGTACAGCGCCGGCATGGTGGAATTGACCACCAGCCGTGACCCTCGCCACTGTAGTGCGCCGATATGATCCGCAACGGATTCCTGCCTCACCACCCATCGCGGCGCGTGTTCGCGATAGAGCCGCGCGAGTTGTACGGGCGCTAATTCGAGTCTCCCTAATGCATCGCGCGTTAATCTTGGCCAGGGCACGGTCTGGTCAGTTGGCGAGTCGAATGCATAGTGCAATCCACCTTCGTGCGGAGCTTCCGAGGTTACCGCATGCCGTGATTGCAGATCGCGTACCCCGCGTAATGCCGCGTAGCGAGTGAGCGCATAGACGCCTAACGCACGCTGCCAGGTGCGGTATTCATCCGGCACCGTGAGCTGCTTTCCGAGTTCCGCGAGCGTAGACGACGAGGATTGCGCCGCTGCGGTAAGTACCTCGCGACACTTTGCGAACGGTTTTTCCGACGTTCGGGCGATAGGGCGATTTATATTGCGAGTTTCAATCGCCCGCGCCGTGGCATCCAACGCCGCCATCGCCGCCAGCCACTCCCTACTGCCTGCTTCACTCAACGCATCTTGTCGAAAAGATGCCAGAAAACGATCAGTGCGCAAAAACGGCGCGCCCGGCACGGACCAAGCCGCAGGGTAACGAACGCCGGCGGCGCTGATCGTGCGCTCGCTTTCCGCAAAAAGCGCGCGGCAGAATTCAATCTCAGGGGACGTCGCCGGATGCCGCGGCGGCAGTGCGCAAGCCGCGAGCAGCATGACGAGCCAGCATCCAATGACGTGCAGCCGTTTCGCGTGGTTGTCCCGTACACGACTTGGCCGCGTGTTTGGTGCACTAAATTGAACCGTCGATCGCATCGTCACTGTCCGATGTTGCCGGCTAAAGCATTATTTCTGTGTATCATGCATGCGCCCCAGTCGCCCAAGCCACGCATGTCGCAACGCCACGCTGAATTTTTACCTGACGCCCAGCGCGTACTTGAAGCTTACGCGCTCAGCGGCGCGACGCTAGTTCCGCTGACCGGCGGGCTCATCAACCTGACTTGGAAGGTCGAACGGGACCGGACGTGTTGGGTTCTGCAACGACTTCACGCGAGCATGCCGCGTGAAGTGAACGCGAATCTCCGTGCCGTCACCGATTATCTCGCTGCGCGTGGCGCGGTGACCCCGCGCTTGGTCCAACCCGGACAACATACCGACTGTGTGAGTGAGTTAGGCGCAAACTGGCGGTTGCTAACCTTCGTCGATGGCGTGAGCTTCGCCACCTTACCCGATCTCGCGCATGCGCGAAGCGCGGGGTCACTGCTGGGCGGCTTCCACGCCGCCCTCGTTGATTTCCCAACGGCGCTTCCCTATGCCCGGACACCGGTTCACGAGCCAATGCGGCATGCTGGATTTCTGCAAGAAACGATCAAAACCCATGCCACCCATCGTTTATTTCCAGAGGTCAAAACGCTTGCCACCGAGACGCTCGCCGCGCTCGACACTGTCCCGCCCGTCGCGCTCGAGCCTTTGCGTTTAGTTCATGGCGATCCGAAGTTATCTAATCTTTTGTTCGGCGTGAACGCCGCACCATTATGCATGGTCGATCTCGATACATTGACGCGGGCGCCACTCACTTATGAGTTAGGCGATGCGCTACGCTCATGGTGCAATCCGTATCCGGAGGACGCGGCGGCGCCGCGCTTTAGTTTGGATTTGTTCGATGCCGCGCTCGCCGGTTACGCCGAGGCGGCCGGCACCCTGCTACTTCCACCAGAAATTCACTCAATCGTCGCGGCGACGGAAACCATTTATCTCGAACTTACCACCCGTTTTGCCGCGGACGCCTTGCACGAGAGTTACTTCGGTTGGGACGAGACACGCTTCGCAAGCCGCGGCGAGCACAACTTGCAACGCGCGCGCAATCAATTGCAATGCGCGGCACAGGTGCGATCGTTAAGGCGCGAACTCACGGCATTGGTCAACGCGCGTTTCGCAGACCTACCGCGATGAGTGGAGAACAAGCCGCTTGCCCAATCTGCGGCGCGCAAGCAAATAGCGTCATTTACACCATCGGCGCCTGGGAGATCCGCCAGTGCGCGGCGTGCGACGTGGCGTGCATTCATCCTTATCCAACGGTTGCATCGCGCCCGGAGTTTTACTCCGGTGCGGCCATTCAACAGCGCAAAGAGACAAAAAAGCGCGGCATCGCAGGCCGACTTGCCGCCTTCGTTCGTCATTGGCTACGGCGCCTGTCCGGCCGCACCAAAGGCAGTGTGTTTGTGCGCGAACTGAAGCGGCGTCTGCCGGCCGGCGGCACGGTGCTTGATATCGGCTGCGGCGGTGGCGCGTTTTTGCGCGACGCGCGCACGATCTACTCCTGTACCGGCATCGAAATCTCGGCGCATCTTGCGAACGAAGCCCGCGCGTTGGGTGTGGAAGTTTTGGTTGGGGATTTCTGCGCATTTCCATTTGCGGAGCGGCGCTTTGATGCAATAACCATGATTTCACTCATCGAACACCTACACGATCCGCTGGCCGCGCTTAAGCAATGTCATGCGTTGCTCAACGATCGCGGCGTTCTACTGCTGAAAACGGTCAATCACGGCGGCTTTAATCGCCGCCTGCTCGGCGCGCGCTGGAGTGGCTACCGGCCGCCCGATCACCTGGTGTATTTCTCACCGGAAAATTTGCGCCGCACGTTACGGGACGTCGGTTTCCGCGACATTGAAATACGCGCGCCGCTATTGAACGACAGCTTTTATTGTTACGCCGCAAAATGACCTCTTCACATCCCCAAGCCAATTTACTGAAACACTGGCACGAAGAAGCCGAATCCGCCTGGCTGTATCGCGTGATCGCGCAACACGAGACGAACCCCAGGATCGCCGCCATGTTTATCGCATTGGCGGCGGCCGCCGAGACGCAAGCCGCTTCGTGGGCCGCGTCGCTCGACGTCCCATGTCCGACGTTCGTCCCAAGCCACCGCGCACGCTTAGTCGCCGTTTTGATCCGTAAACTCGGTGCCCGCGCAATCAAACCGGTATTGGCCGCGATGAAGGTGCGCGGTTTATCCGCGCTCGACGCACCGCCCGCGCCGGGCCATGCAATGCCCACACAATTATCCGAAGTAGGTGCGCGTCATCGCGATGTGGCAAGCGGCGGTAATTTGCGCGCAGCGGTGTTTGGGGTGAACGATGGGCTCATTTCCAATGCCTGTCTCATCCTCGGAGTGGCGGGCGCCGGCGCGACGCCTTCGAACATTCTTACCACTGGCGCCGCCGGATTATTGGCCGGGGCGCTCTCGATGGCGGCCGGCGAGTACATCTCCATGCGCTCGCAACGCGAAGTCTTTGAAGCGCAGATCGCGATGGAACGTGATGAGCTCGCGCGTTACCCCGAAGAAGAGATCGAAGAACTCGCACTCATTTATCACGCACGCGGCTTTGAATTGGAAACCGCGCGCCAATTTGCACGCGAACTTATCAAACACCCCGAACACGCGCTCGATACGTTGGCGCGCGAGGAATTGGGTTTAAACCCCGCCGATCTCGGCTCGCCGTGGGGCGCGGCGGTCGCTTCGTTTGGCGCCTTTGCGGTGGGTGCGGTGTTACCGGTACTGCCGTATCTCCTGCCACGCATGGAACACGCGCTTACGTTCGCCATTGGCCTCGCGCTCGGCGGACTCTTTGCAGTGGGCGCGACGTTGAGTTTATTCACCGGCCGCGGTGCGTGGTGGAGCGGTCTACGCATGCTGCTGGTCGGCGCCGTGGCCGGCGGCGCGACCTTTGCACTCGGTCACATTTTTGGCGTGGCGACCGGCTAAATGTGATCTCCGTCATCCCGCGTTATCGCTGTTTAACAGCGTCTAGCGATTTCTGACAATTGCCCTATTCATTCGGTCATAAGCGGCTTGCACAATGCCGTCACGTCGCGAGTTACGCGATACCAAGCAATAAAAGGAAGTCACGATGGCCGAAGTCGAACTCGTGTGGATTCAACAATGCGAAGTCTGTGGGCGTGAGCACCGGCACATGGAAAATCATCCGGTCGAGGCGATTGACGACGCCGAGGCGGAGACGAGCGCCTTTTGGGAACGCTGCAATAATTGGTATCGCGCGCATGTCGATGCCGTGCAATCGCATCAAGCGAGTTTTGTCCGAGCCTAGCCACCTCACGGCTTAAGGCTACAATAGCCCCTCCTCGCCAACCCTGGCGGTATAACCATTAGGAGGGGATCATGGACATTGGCGGCTCGGCCGTTATCGGCTTTGTCATTCTGGTCATCGTCACCTTGTACAAAGGTGCCAAGATGGTGCCGCAGGGCTTTGAATGGACGGTCGAGCGTTTTGGGCGCTACCGCACGACGCTTAAACCCGGACTCGGCCTGATTCTCCCCTACATTGACAGCGTCGGCCGCAAGATCAACATGATGGAACAGGTGCTCGAAGTTCCATCGCAAGAAGTCATCACCCGCGATAACGCGGTGGTCAAAGTCGACGGCGTGGTTTTTTATCAGGTGCTTGACTCGGTACGCGCGGCGTACGAGGTCAACAACCTCGAATACGCAATCTTGAATCTGACGATGACCAACACGCGCACCGTGCTCGGCTCGATGGATTTAGACGAGTCGTTATCCAAACGTGATGTCATCAACTCCAAACTGTTGGCGGTGGTCGACGAAGCTACCCATCCCTGGGGCATTAAAGTCACCCGAATCGAAATCAAGGACATTACCCCGCCGCACGACCTGGTCGAGTCGATGGCGCGCCAAATGAAAGCCGAACGTGAAAAGCGCGCTTCGATTCTGGAAGCCGAAGGTGCGCGACAAGCCTCCATTTTAAAGGCCGAAGGCGAGAAACAAGCAGCGGTACTCGAAGCCGAAGGCCGGCGCGAAGCGGCGTTCCGTGACGCCGAAGCGCGTGAGCGATTGGCGCAAGCGGAAGCCAAGGCTACGGAAATGGTGTCGCAAGCCATCGCCAACGGTAGTTCGCAAGCCGTCAATTATTTCGTCGCACTGAAATACGTCGATGCCTTGCACAGCATCGGCATGGCGCCGAATCAGAAAGTTTTCTTCATGCCAATGGAAACCGCCGGCGTTCTCGGTTCCATCGCCGGGATCGCGGAACTCGCCAAGGACGCGCTGAAGCCCGGCGTTAAAACGCCATGACGGAGCTGCTGAAGTCGCTGGTCTACTGGCATTGGCTGATCCTTGGGATCGTGCTGATGACCGCGGAAGCCCTGCTGCCCGGTAGTTTCCTCGTCTGGTTTGGCGTCGGCGCGCTGATTACCGGCGGCGCCTTACTTGTGGTGCCGACATTAGGCTGGCAGCTACAGCTTATCTTTTTCGCGCTGGTGTCCGGCGTAACCATTCTCGCTTGGCGACGCTACCGGGCGGCACATCCGGAATCGTCCTCACATCCCACGCTCAATCAGCGTGGCGCGCAATATCTCGGCCGACGGTTTACGCTAGATTCTCCGATCGTCGATGGCGTCGGACGCTTGCGCGTGGATGATACGCAATGGCGGGTGGAAGGCCCGGATTTGCCGGCGGGCACGCATGTGACCGTCACCGGATGTGAAGGTAATGTGCTCAAAGTTCAAGCTAACCAATAATCAATACGGGGGAAGCAATCATGGATCTCGGTCTCAAAGGTAAAGGAGTCATCGTCACCGGCGCGAGCAAAGGCATTGGCCGCGCCATTGCACTTGAATTCGCGCGCGAAGGGGCCAACGTCGCCATTTGCGCACGCGGCCAGGACGCCTTGGATAAAACGCGCGGAGAAATCGCCGCGCTCGGCGTCAAAACGCATGCCGCGAGTTGCGATGTGGGGGAGGCCGGTTCGCTCGATAAGTTTTTAGACGGCGCAAAAGCAGCGCTCGGGCGTGTGGATGTGCTCATCAACAATCCGTCCGGATTTGGCGTGACGGATACCGAAGAAGGGTGGGCGGCGAGTGTCGCCGTCGATCTCATGGCTACCGTGCGTGCTACCAAGAAAGTCGTGCCGTGGCTGGAAGCACAGGGTGGTGGTTCGATCATTCACATCAGTTCGATCTCGGGTTTGGAATGCAGCTGGCCCGGTGTTGCCGCGTATTCGGCGGCCAAGGCCGCGATGATCAGTCACTCCAAAAGCATGGCGATGGAGCTTGCCGCGAAAGGTATTCGGGTTAACTGCGTCGCTCCCGGATCGATCGATTTTCCGGGCGGATTTTGGGAGCAGATCAATAACAGCAATAAACCGTTCTACGACATGGTGGTGAGCACGATCCCGTTCGGCCGTATGGGTAAACCGGAAGAAATCGCCAATGCCGTCGTATTTTTAGCCTCTGCCAAAGCGAGCTGGATCTCGGGCGTCATGCTGCCGGTGGATGGGGTTCAACATAAGAGCAATCTCTAAGCGTTGCCGTGATGTCTGATTGGCGCGCGACGTGCGATCGCGCGGTGCTGCTGCTCGGTACCGCGTGCGGCGCGATCGCGCCACTCTGGTGGATGGGCATGATTGCCTACTGCGCGACGCAGTTTCCGGGCTACAGCCACTTTACCGATTACATCTCCGAACTCGCCGCGCGTGGCAGTCCAACGCACGCCTTGATGCGCAACTGGGGTTTCATCGCGACGGGTGTCGCGTATGCCGTTTTTGGGCTCAGTCTTGGTTGGCGATTTCGCAGCTCGCCAATCGCGCTCGTCGCCGCGGGGATATTTGTCTTAGCGAGCCTCGCGCGCATCGGCGCCGGGGTGTTTTCCTGTGCGCCGGGTTGTAGCGCGGACATCATCTCACCGGACCAAGACGCGCATCACCGCTTTGCCGCGGTGGGTTATGTGCTGTTGATGGCTTCGGCCATTTTGTGGGGGGCGGTCGGCAATCGTCATAAAGGTCTTGGGCATTTGATGACGGTGGGACTTGGCGTCACGACTTGGAGCGCGGTGAGTTTGGTCATGATGTATGTTTATCCCGCTTATACCGGGCTCTTTCAGCGCGGCGCGACTGCGCTCCTGTCTTCTTGGGTGGTGGTGCTCGCGGTCTCGTTATGGCGCGTGCGGCATGCTCCATTTGAGTAGCCTGCGCCGCATGCTAAACCGCCCCTGCCCAAATTGTGCGAAACCGACCATTCCTGTGTTAAAGCTTGTGTTTTGGCGGGTGCGCTGCACGCATTGCGCGGCCGAAGTCGGCACCCATCCGGCGTGGCGCATACCGATATTGTCGGTTGAGATGATGGTGTGGGTGCTCTCGCTCAGTTGGCTTTACAAAGATTACGGCCGCGAAGGGCTGATCGCCTCGTTCGTCGTATGGGCGGTGGTCGATGTGCTTGCGGATTGTTATGTGCCGCTTGTCGCGCGCAAGCGATGACCAAAAAGCCCACCCTCACCCCTGCCCTCTCCCGCGCGCGGGAGAGGGGGAAAAAGCCGCGTTCCACGACCGTTAGCATTCACACATCTCCGGAAACCTCTCCCACCGGGAGAGGTCGGCGCGAAGCGCCGGGTGAGGGGCGGCGTTTCGACGCGCACTGCTCGAAAGCTCTGACCTTGGTGCGGTTACCATGACGGATTTGTCCGCCCCGTACGCCACACTCACACCGGACCGCGTGCTCGCGGCAGTCGAAGGCGTTGACCTCTCCCGCGCACGGGAGAGGGGCAAAAAGCCGCGTTCCACGACCGTTAGCATTCACACATCTCCGGAAACCTCTCCCACCGGGAGAGGTCGGCGCGAAGCGCCGGGTGAGGGGCGGCGTTTCGACGCGCACTGCTCGAAAGCTCTGACCTTGGTGCGGTTACCATGACGGATTTGTCCGCCCCGTACGCCACACTCACGCCGGACCGCGTGCTCGCGGCAGTCGAAAGCGTTGGCCTTCATTGTGACGGCCGCCTGCTTGCGCTCAACAGCTACGAAAACCGGGTTTATCGCGTGGGTGTGGATGACGCGCCGGCCGTGATTGCCAAGTTTTATCGCGCCGGGCGTTGGAGCGACGCGGCAATTCTCGAAGAGCACGCCTTCGCGGCTGAGTTAGTCGCCGCCGAGATCCCCATCGTGCCGCCGCTCGCTTTTGGGCGACAACAAACATTGTTGCGCTTTGAGGACTTGCGTTTCGCCCTTTTTCCCAATCGTCCTGGTCGCGCACCTGAACTAGATGACTCGACCGTCCTTGAATGGATCGGACGCTACCTCGGCCGAATACACGCACGTGGCCGCACCAAAAAGTTTAAGGCGCGACAACGTTTAAGCACGGAGTTGCTCGGTCATGAACCCGTCCGCTACTTACTTGCCGGAGACTTCATTCCGAACGACTTAAGACCGGCTTACGAAAGCGTCGCGGAAGCTTGCCTTGCGCAGGTCGAAGCCTGCTTCAGCGCTGTTGGCCCTTACACCGAACGCCGACTTCACGGTGATTGCCACCCCGGTAATATTTTGTGGACGGCGCAAGGCCCACATTTTGTTGATCTAGACGACTGCATGAGCGGCCCCGCAGTACAAGACATTTGGATGCTACTGGCGGGGACACGTGAGGAACGTGCACGTCAACTGGATGACGTGCTTCGTGGCTATTGTTTGATGGAAAACTTCGATGCCACCGAATTAGGGCTTATCGAAGCACTACGCACGCTCCGCCAAATTCATTACGCCGCCTGGCTCGCGCGACGTTGGCAAGACCCGGCTTTCCCGCTCAACTTTCCGTGGTTTAACGGCCAACGTTATTGGCAAGATCACGTGCTCGCATTGCGTGAGCAAATCGCGGCGATGGAAGAACCGGCGTTGGATTGGTGCCGGAAGTGAGCGAACTGTCGCGTCATCGAATTCATTCAACTTTTTTTCAAATGCCTCTTCGGCGCAAATCAACAAGATGCGCGCGCGCAGCGGCGGCCAACCCAAGGTAGTGCTGCGCAGGTGTCGCGTTGACATAATCCACCACTTCTTCAAGGGCGGAAGTCCAGCTATCTTTGGGGTTAAGGAGAGAACTCATTGATCAATTTGCTGCGTCTACTTATGCAGGCGGCAACCGTGTATTTGAATCGCTCATCGACCCTCAAGAAAACCGACGTAGACAGGCGATGTGCGGGGTGAAGTCGGGCCAATCACATCGAGCGTTGAATTTCCGCAAAAAGCACCGCGACTTGCTTCGGAGATCCCTCCTGCTTGCGCCTTAGCTTGGGATGCGGATGGCTGCGCCATCTCTGTCGGCGTGCCGCAATGGTGTCGATGTTCAAGGAAAATTGGTGGGCCGAGTCATCTAACGGTACTGTCCGCCTTGGGTCAAGCTAGGCGCTCTCCGGCACCCAAGGTGCCAAAGTTACATTGATCCTCTCTCGCCCACCGTCTACCTTCAAAGTATGACGGCATTTGGTGCCGCCCGCGGAATACCGGCCAGCGATATTGGTCTTAGGTGTCTGGAGGGTCCTCGATGTTGATCAAACAACTTCTCGATCAGAAAGGCCGCGTGGTGACTTCGATCACGCCGGAGGCCTCTGTCTATGAGGCCATCGCACTGATGGCGGACAAGGGGATCGGCGCACTACTGGTTTTGAAGAACAACCGGGTAGAAGGTCTGCTGTCCGAGCGCGATTACGCGCGCAAAGTCATTCTGCAAGATCGATCTTCTAAAACCACCCAAGTGCGCGAAATCATGACCACCCGCGTGGTCACTGGGCGTGAGCAGCAGACCGTGCAGGAAGGGATGGCATTGATGACCGAAAAGCGCATCCGCCACTTGCCGATCATGGAGGGCGACGAACTGCGCGGCATGATTTCGATCGGCGATCTGGTCAAAGCCATCATCGCCGATCAGCAATTTGTCATTTCGCAGTTGGAAAACTATATCAATGGCTAATCGGTGCCGCTATTCGGTCGGGACGCGGATAAATCCCTTGGGGACACGCCGCGAGTACATCCTTGTAGGCTCGCGAAAATACATCCTGTATTTTCACGGTCCCCAAGCGATTTATCCGCGACCCGACCTTGCGCCCATCCCGAATTTCGCAGCTGCTAGTTAACCGCCAATTCGCCGCGCGCTAGACCATCCGATCACGCCCTTAGGTGGTGGTGAAAATCGTCGAACCCGTCGTTTTACGCGCCTCCAAATCGCGATGAGCGCTCGCCGCATCACGTAAAGGGTAGGTCTGATTGACGGCGATATTAACGGCGCCGGATAACACCGCATTAAAGAGCGCGTTCGCGCTTAATTCGAGATCCGCACGCGTGGCCGTGTAGGTGAATAGCGTGGGCCGCGTGATAAAGAGCGATCCTTTGGCCGCCAGCGTGCCAAGCTCGAAAGGCGGCACCGGTCCCGAGGCCTGGCCGAACAGCGCCAGCAAACCGCGCGGCGCCAAACAGTCGAGCGATTTCGCAAAGGTGTCCCGCCCCACGGAATCGTAAACCACCGGGACCTTGGCGCCGTTTGTGATCTCGAGCACGCGTGCTTGGAAATCTTCACGTGTGTAGACGATGGGATAGTCGCAGCCGTTTGTTTTGGCGAGCGCGGCTTTCTCATCCGAACCGACAGTGCCGATCACCGTCGCGCCCAAATGTTTGGCCCACTGGCACAGAATCAAGCCGACACCGCCCGCCGCGGCATGTACGAGAATGGTGTCGCCGCGTTTGACGGGATACGTCCGGCATAACAAGTACTCAACCGTCATGCCTTGCAGCATCATCGCCGCGGCTTGCGCATCGGTAATGCCGTCCGGAACTTTGACCACCCGCGCAGCGGGCATGACACGTGCTTCGGAGTAAGCCCCGGTCGGCGCGGAAGCGTATGCCACGCGATCGCCAACCTTCAGATCCCGCACCTCGCTGCCTAACGCTTCAACCACGCCCGCGCCTTCTAAGCCGGGCGTGAACGGCAGCGGTGCCGGATAGAGTCCGGTGCGAAAGTAAACATCGATGTAATTCAACCCAACCGCGGTGTGACGTAGTCGAATTTCTTGGGGCCCCGGCGTCGGTACATCGATGCTTTCCCACTTCAAAACATCCGGTCCGCCGGTTGCGTGAACTTTGATCGCGTGTGTCATGTTATGGCCTCGCTTCGAGAATCATGTTGGTGGGAGTATCAGTGGCGCGCCGCACCTGTGAAAAGCCACCGGCTTTGATGACTTCGGACAACCGCTGTTCACCGGCCTGCGCGCCGAGTCCCGCGCGCCCCGGTTGGCTTAGCGACGCCGGCACGCATACCATTGCGGAAAACGCATAGAACGCTCGCCCGACCGGATTAAAGTTATCCGTCAACGTATTGCCCGCTTGCGGTTCAACCACCATAAACGTGCCGTCCGGCGCTAACCGCTTGCGCACTTGGCGCGCCGCGCCCTGCGGATCGCCCATGTCGTGCAAGCAATCAAAAAAGGTGACGAGATCGTAATTGTCGCCGGCGAATTCCTGCGCCGTGCCTTGTTCAAACGTGATATTGGTGAGCCCTTCTTGGCGCGCGAGTTCACGCGCGTGTTCGATTGACGGCAAGTGGAAATCGATCCCGATAAACTGCGATTGCGGAAAGGCCTTAGCCATCAAACGGGTTGATAACGCATGCCCGCAACCCACATCCGCGACGCGCGCGCCACGTTTCAATTTCGCCACCACCCCATCCAGCGCCGGTAACCATTGATCAACCAGGTTGGCGCGATAGGCCGGCCCAAAAAATCGTTCGGCGCCGCAGAACAAACACGTGCTATGCGCGCCCCACGGCAGCCCGGCGCCGGACTTGAACGCTTCAGCAACCAGCGGCGCATCTTGGTAGAGCGAGGAGATCCCGATAAAGCCGCCGGCCATCGCGGCCGGGCTTGTTGGATCGGCAAACACCATCGCTTGCTCGGGCGACAACGAAAAACGCTCGGTCGCGGCATCGAATTCGATGTATTGCATCGAAGCTTGCGCGTGCAACCACTCGCGTAGGTGGCGTTCGTGTAGGCCCAATTTCTCCGCTAGGGCGCTCGATGTCATCGGCCCGTGTTCCGCCAATCCGCGATACAAGCCTAATTGATCGCCGAGCACCACCAGTGACCCCTGCGCCGCGGCCCCCACATCGCCCAACATGCGAAACACCAGCGCGTTTAATTTATCCGGATCGAATGACATCTGACTGTACTCCCCTCGTGTTAGCCAACTTCAAAACGTAGCGCGCTGGTCCGCCCTTCGCGCAGATTTTGATAGTGTTCTTCAAAATTCAACATCGTGAGTAAGGATTCACCGGCGTCAAGCCGCGCGATGACGGCACGTTCGCGCGCCTCGATGGCTTGCGCGGTGGGTAATAACGCTTGAAGTTCCGCCTCACTGATGACGGCGATGCCATCATCGTCGCCAAAGACGATATCGCCGGGAGTGACCGTCACACCGCCACAGTTGACGGGAACTTGTACCGGAAAGAGACGATTCACCGTGCCCGCGAGCGGGGTAGCGCTACGCGCATACACCGGGATCGACAGTTGGCGCAGCGTCACCGTATCCCGCACCGGTCCGTCGACCACGATGCCGGCGAGCCCGCGACGTTGCGCTTCGAGACTAAAAAGCTCACCCAAAACCGCGCGCCGGCTGCCGCGAGTATCAATGATGAGTACATCGCAAGGCTGGGCCTGCGACAACGCCACCGTCACGGTCATGAAGTCCTCGCGACAGATCGCCGTGAACGCGCGGCCGATCATCTTGTGCCCGAGCTTCAGCGGCCGGAGGCCCGCATCCATGATCCGGATCGATTTGTCGGCATCGGCCAAGTGCGATACTTCGACACGCTGTAGTTGACTGACGATTTCGGGTAGGTCCATGGTCCGCTTCCGGCAAGAATGGTCGCGGCAGTCTAACGGAATCCGCGCCAGCGCGAACCGGCAGGGGACGGTAATGCTCACTTTAGACTTCGATACTCAGTTTGGCCTCGCGCGCGCGGTCCATGTGGTGGGCGTTGTGCTGTGGATCGGCGGCGTGGCGTTTGTAACCACGGTACTATTGCCGGCGACGCGTAGTTTCAAAACCCCGGCCGAACGCGTCGATTTTTTCGAAGCCGTGGAACACCGCTTTGCCTGGCAGGCGCGCTTCACCAGCCTGCTAACCGGGCTCAGCGGCTGGTGGCTGCTCGACTTGATGCATGCGTGGTCACGCTTTACGCAACTTGCCTATTGGTGGCTGCACGCCATGGTTGGCGTGTGGACGCTGTTCACGCTGATGTTGTTCGTGTTTGAACCGTGGTTTTTACAACGCTGGTTCAAATGTCGAGCGGCGCGTGATCCGGTGGGGACATTCCGCTTAATCGAACGCCTTCATCGCGTATTGTTAAGCGTGAGTCTGGCAACCGCTTTCGGTGCGGTGGCTGGTGCGCACGGCTGGCTCTTTCAGTAATTGAAAATCAGCGTCAACCAAAATTTGGTGGTATCGGGCTTGCGCGCGGCACCCACTTGACGATCGCCCTCCTCGAACATCGCCCACTCTATCTTGCCGGACAACTTCGGCGTGAACGCATAGGATGCGCCCACATCGACTTCCTCACCAAAATGGATATTGCCGACCTCCGAATCGAGGTAGTGATATTCGAACAAGAGTTGCGCGCGCTCAAGTTTGTAACCTGCGGCGACAATGTAATCTTCGATGCCCTCTCGCGGTGTGGTCAAAAATAGATCAGCCCAGCCCTGGAACAAATGATTGGTGCCGAGTGCCGTTTGAAACGCGTAAACCCCGTCGTTACTCGCGAGCCTCTCATAGTCGAACCGAACGTAGGCCGGACCGAAACCAGGACCGCCCCCGATGCGCAAGTAATGCGCGTCGATCCGGCGGTCGCCATCCGCGTAGTCATCTTGCTTGGCGTACTCAACGGTATAAAGGGCTTTCCACCGCGGTCCGAAAGGATGTTGGCCATCGGCGCGTACGCCGAGAATTCGATTGCCGTTGTTGAGTAACCCGGTATTGGAATTGGTGATTGCTTGATCTTGTAGGTAGCTGTAACCGACCAAGCTATCGGTCGAGCTCCACTTCCATGCGACATGTGCGATGTCGAGTGCGCTGTTACGGTAATCCGCATTAATGTTTTTTACTCCCACAAAGTGGGCATATAGAAGTTCGACTTGCGGTAGGCTTTGGTTGACGAGACTAAACCCGTCGAATACTTGCATCACTTGGCGAAACTCAACGTTTCCAATGAAGCGCACATTGTCGAGCTTGAGCAACTGGCGCCCTACCCGCAGGCGCGTCGCCGGGATCCCGGCGAAATCGATATAGGCCTGATTGATGTCGTAGTTCTCGGGATCCGCAACCATCGGAAATCGTGAAACGGCGGCGTGACGCGGATCGTCGTTAAAATCGCTCAAGCCAATGTGTGTAACACCGATGAATTCGAGCCATGTCGACCACCCGTGCCATGGCGCGGTCTGCCAACCGGCGAGCGTGCGCAGCGTAAACGCTTCCGCGTGCTTGGACTTGTTTTCCTGATCCACGTATTCAAAGCGCGGTCGCAAATTGAATACCGGGCGACCGTCGGTCAGCGCCGCGCCGAAGGAGGCGGCGGGCGCGAGCACCGGTGGACCCGGCGGCGGCGCGGCGGGCGGCGCCGCGTTTACCGCCCCCGCGATGGCGGCCAGACAGGTTCCGATGGAGAATTTAGCGCGTATCATGCGAGGCTCGGTGGTATTTCGACAGTTAGCCGGCGCCGCGCGCCCGCAATCGCTTAAATTGTATGGGGTTAGCTTGGGCATTCGTGCGCGGACGAGCCTTGATTGATATCAAGCCAGGGCGCGCAGACCGTGGCGATCCACGTTCGCGGTAAAGGAGCAAAGGTTGTCAGCGGCCTTACAACGTGCCGATTGGGAAGCGCTGCAAGTGGCGTTCTTGTTTCATGATATCGGCGAACCGATGCTGGCCGCGATCGCTTCCAAAGCCACCGTGATAGTCCTCGGAGAAGGCGATTTCTTGTTTCAACAAGCGAGCCCGGCAGAACGCTTTTTCTTGGTGGTCGCGGGTCGCATCGGTCTATTGCATACCAACGCCAGCGGCGACGAAAAGGTCATCGAGATTATCGGCCCGGGCCAGACCTTTGCGGAAGCCCTGATGTTCCTGGGCGCGGCGCGGTATCCGGTCGGCGCGCGCGCACTCGGGGTCAGCCGCTTGATATCGTTCGACAGCGCGCACTTTCTCGCTCAGCTCCATGCGTCCACCGAGCTGTGCTTTCGACTGATGGCTAATCTGAGTATGCGACTACATCGACTGCTCGGCGAAGTCGAAGCATTGTCGCAGCAGTCAGCAGTCGCGCGGATCGTAAATTTCCTCCTCGCGCAGGTCCCGGAAGGTGCCGTCAGTCCGGTGTCGATTGCGCTGCCGGCGCCGAAAAATGTCGTGGCGTCGCGACTCTCGATCAAGCCGGAAACCTTATCGCGCTTGTTGCACGACCTAGTCGCCGCGCGGATCATTCGTGTTGATGGCCCGTTAATCGAAATTTTCGATTTAAAAGCGCTATCGCTCTTTTCCGCGAGCTAACGCGATCGTTAGCGGAAGAAAATATCGAACGTTAGCGCGTAGTAGCGACCGGCCGCGGTAAAAAACCGCGGCGACGGCGAGTTCTGTCGCGTAATGCCGCGAATGTCGCCCCACTCCCAATAATATTTGTCGAGTAAGTTAAAAACGCCGAAATTGAGTTTCATGAACGGCAACGGCTGCCATGTGGTGCGTAGATCCAATGCCACGTACCCGGGCGTCGCGAATAGATCGGCCGCCGAACGATCGAGCCGATCCTGACGCGCGGCGGCGGTCACCGCCAGTGCCAACTCCGGCCACCGCGCGTGCGCTTTGCGCAGCAGCTCGGCCGTCAAGCGCGGCGGCGCCACGGTATTGAGCGGGCGCTCACGGCGCAGATCATCGCCTTGCGCCCACGCCAAGGCGCCGTGCAGCCGCCAACCTTCGAGTGCCGGCAACCACTCGCCGAACGATATGCCGGTCTGCGCTTCCACCCCAAAGATTCGGGCGCGATCACGATTGACCGACTGAAAGATCGTGACGCCGGAAGGGTCCACGCCGAGATTGGCGCGACTATCTATGAAATCTTTGTAACGTGTGTAAAAGCCAGCAAGGCGCCACTCGAGCGCGCTGGTGGCGTGCTGCCATCCGGCTTCGAGGCCTCGACTGCGCTCGGGTTCGAGCGCCGGATTCGGCCGTACTTCATAGTTGAATTGTGGTAGCACGAGCGCGATATTGACGTCGGTAAAGGGGGCTGCACGAAAGCCTTCGCTATACGCCAGATAAAAATCATCGGCGCCAGCGGCGTGGTAACGCAGCGCGAGTTTCGGGGTGGGATGGTGGGTGCTGATATCCACGATTTCAGTGCGCGGATTGTCAGCCCTAAACACTAGATCCGACTGGCTATCGACTTCATAGCCGTCAATCCGCAGCCCAGGCACCAACGCCCATGGCGAATCCCCGAACTTGATTTCATCGGCGACAAATACGCCCCACTCGCTGACCTCTGCGCGCGGGAAATCCCGTACCGGTAACGCTTCTCCAAGCACGAGGTGAGTGCTGCGGCGGGTGAGCAAATTGAGCTCGCTACCGTCGCGGAGTTCTTCGGCTTTCGTTACCTGCAGATCCGCGCCATAGGTAATCTTGTGTGCCAGCGGACCCGTGTGCAAAGCGCGCGTTAATAACAGACGCAAGCCGGCCTGCTCCGTGTCCAGTTCAAAATCTCGTGAGCGCTCGACCGGCGCCCGCGCCGCCGGCGGCGCGGCGCGCCGTCGTTCAAAAACCCGTTGTACGGTGCGCGCCGACTGCCAATAGCCGTGCGCTTCGGCTGTCTCGGCCAATACTCCTGCGTCGCGCGCGGTTAGCGCAAGACTGGCGCGCGTGCGTTCGTCCCGATCGTCGGTAAGCAATAACGTGGTATTCGCGAACTGGCCACCGGCAAGCCGGGCACTCCTCACGTCGCTCGCTTGTTTGGCCGCATAACGTTCCAACGTCGCGCGTGCTGCAACCGGCCCGAATTCTCCTGTCGCCTGGAGCAAGGCGCTGTCCTGTCGGGTGCTCGCAGGATTAGCCGGTAAGTCTTCGGTGTTATTCGCCGTTTCATGGCCACGCCGATGACTCGCCAGCGCAAGCGCACCAAACCGCGCACCTTGCCACGCGCCGAGCACACTCGCGCGCGAACCCTGATCTTCGGTGGTATGCGATAAACGAGCGCCTAAATAGGGACGGCCTTGGCGTGCCAAATCCGATGGGCGGCGCGTGGTGATGGCGACGATGCCGCCGAGCGCATCGCTGCCGTGTAAAGTGGAAGCTGGGCCGCGCAGAATTTCCATTCGTTCGATGAGTTCTGGCTCGATGCTGTCGCGACTGGCGCGCGACAGTCGCCCCACGCTGAAGCCGCTTGGCAGCGGCACACCATCGACTTCAATCGCGATCCGATTGCCTTCGATGCCGCGAATATTAAAGCCGTCGAAACCGAACCGTGCGCGATCACCTGTTACCGCGACGCCAGGCTCATAGCGCAGCAAGTCGCGCACATCGTGCGCTTGCGTACGCTCCACGTCGTTGCGCTTGAGTACTGACAACGTACCGACAGCTTGCGCGAGTGGTTCCGCCACGCGGGACGCGACGACGACCATCGTCTCATCGGGTCCTTGAGCTTTAACGCCGATAGCGGCCGCGCAGGCGGCGCTCCCAATCGCCGCCATCCATCGTCGTTGGTTCAATAGATATCCTTAACCGTGTTGTACACATTAAATTTGCCCGTCGGCGTCACGAGACGTTTATCCTTGATCACGTGCTTTAGTTTTAACGTCTTGTCGTCCACCACCACGATCGCGGATTCTTCCTCTTTGCCGCTCCAAACCGAAAACCAAACCTCATCGCCCGTCTGATTGAATTCAGGTTGCACCACACGTTTCGGTCCCTTGCCTAAGTTGGCCCATTCGGCGATCGGCAACACCTGGTAACCGGCATCCAGATCGGTAATGTCGAAGACCGCGACCGATTGACTGAATTTCGGTTCCGGGTTGAGCGGCGTGTCGACATACAGATGTTGTGAGTGCGGATGCGTCTTGATGAAGAGCGAACCGCCGCCCTGTCCTTTTAGCACCTCCACCACTTTCCACGCATGATCCGGATGCGTCGCGGGATCGGTCCCGATCAACGTAATCTTTTCATTGCCAAGCGCGGAGGTTCCCCACACCGGACCATATTTAGGATGAACAAAGTTCGCGCCGCGCCCGGGATGTGGAATCTTATCCACATCGACCAACGCCGCCATGCGCCGTTCTTTGGAATCCACCACGGCAATCTTGTTCGATTGATTGGCGGCCGTTAAAAAATAGCGATGCGTCGAATCCCACCCGCCATCGTGCAGGAAACGCGCGGCATCGAGCGTCGTCACTTGCAGGTTGGCGATATCCGCATAGTTAACGAGCAGAATACGCCCGGTTTCCTTCACATTAACGATGAATTCGGGATGCTGGTGGCTGGCGACGATGGCAGCGACGCGCGGCTCCGGATGGTATTCCTGCGTATCGACCGTCATCCCCCGCGTGGAGACGACTTTCAACGGCTCAAGGGTCGGACCATCCATCAGCACATATTGCGGTGGCCAGTAACTGCCCGCGATCGCATAGCGATCCTCGAAACCTTTGTATTTGGAGGTTTCGACCGAGCGCGCTTCTAGCCCCACTTTGATCTCGGCGACGGTGTCGGGTTTCGCCATCCATAAGTCGATGAGATTGAGTCGCGCGTCCCGCCCAATGGTGTAGACATAACGTCCGGAATGGGACAGTCGCGAAATATGCACCGCGTATCCCGTCTTGACGATGTTAACGATTTCCTTGGTGTCGCCGTCGATAAGTGCGATCTCGCCGCTATCGCGCAGCGTGACCGCAAAGAAATTGTCGAGATTGCGCGTATGTTCCGGTTTGGTCGGTCGGCTCGCGACCGGCACCACCTCCCGCCAACTCTTGCGCATTTGTTCCATCCCCCATTCCGGAGGTTCGGGTGGTTCCTGTTGCAGGAAGCGCGCCATGATGTCGATTTCGGTATCGGTGAGTTCGCCCGAGGTACCCCAGTTCGGCATGCCGGCCGGGGAACCGAATTTAATCAACGCCTTCAAATATTCCGTGCCCTTTGCGCGGGTGAGATCCGGCGTCAGCGGCTTGCCGGTGGCGCCTTTACGCAGCACGCCATGACACCCGGCGCAGCGCTCAAAGAAAATACGCGTGGCTTGCTTGAACTCCGCCTCCTTTAGCATCGGCCCTTCCGGACTCAACGCCATTTTGGTTTCACTGCCCACGACGCCAGACGGCGCGCTTTGATAAGTGAGTTCGGCATCCTTGGTGCCGGGATGCCGTTCGCCTTGGGCCGGATCACTGGTAATCGCGAGTGAACTGCGCGTCTTCGCGACCGTGGCCGCGTCGATCCCGCTACCCGGATTGTTCCATGAGTTGTAGATGAAGGTGACGATATTCGCGACCTCGGCATCCGATAGATGGCTCATCGCCGGCATGACATTGTTGTATTCGATGTTATTGACGACGAGCTTACCGGCGTACCCTTTCAGCACAAACTCGACGACCTTTGCCGGCGTATTGCGGGTTAAAAAATCAGACCCTGCGAGCGGCGGAAATGCGCCTGGTAGGCCAGTGCCTTCGGCTTGATGGCAGGCGGCGCAATTGGCGAGAAACGCGGCTTTGCCGGCGTCGAGACCTTGTTTCGGCACGCGTTCACTGGCAACGTCATCAGCCGCGACAGCAACCGATCCCCACAACCAAAGTAATACTACCCATCGTTCTTTCATCGCATGCCTCTAAATTTTCTCGAGTCCCCATCCGGATTTTTGGCCGGGGCGGTCAATCTGCCTATGACTTAAGTCAAGGCGCTTCGGGTCATCCGTCAAAGTGCGAGTGCAAGCGAGCGTCATGCGTTTTGAAATGCTGGGTAAACCACGCGCCAAGCGCATCAGCCAACGCGTGCCGTGAAAATCCCCCTTCTTCGAAACGATCCGTCAACTCGAGTAGCGTGTCGAGCAGCTGTTCGTGTTCGGCTTTGTGCACGGCGTACGCGGAGTACCGCGTGTCGACCATATGACGTTCTTCGAGCGCGAAATGCGCGGCTATTCGTGCGTACATCTCACCCAAAAATCCACCGACGCCGCCGCGATCTTCCTCAGAGCGGTAGGCCGCAAACAAAGTGTTGATGAGATCGATGAGCGAGCGATGTTCGGCGTCGACGCTGGCGATGCCGATGGTGTACTCGTCGGACCAATGGAGTAACGGCAAAGCGGTTTGGTCGGTCATAGCCACCTCACCGGAGAAACGATATGCGGCCTGACGCCTTATCGAAATCGATAAGCAACGCCTCGCCCGCCGCGAGTGTGACGTGCGTCTCCCCGACGTAATCAAACCCCGTAGTGCGGCGCGAGTCGCGCAGCTTGGCGCTCACGAGATGTTCACCTGCCGCAACTTGTACCGTCGCGTAAAGCCGCGCCGGACCATCCGCGGCGAGCCCGGTCGGCGGGAGGTCGGCGCGGTAGCGCGTTTCGCCATCGATCGATAACTCGACGCCGAGCGGTACACGTTGCCGCGGGCAGTGCTGCGCGCGCCGCATATTAGGAGCGAGCCTCGCGAGCTCGCTTGGCGAGAATTGCACGCAATCTTCGACGCGCTCCGCAGCATGTTGAAAGCTTATGCGCACGAGCGCGGTGCCGATGGGCAACGGGCGATGGGTGGGAAAGCGCGAGAACACGCCGAGAAACGCCGCAAAAAGTATCCACAGTAAGGCGGCGGCGCCGGCGCGTAAGTTAACCATGGCCAGTTGCGCATTCGCTGGTATGCGCTTGCGCCAGGTGCCGGCGCATCTCGGAGATTGCGCGGCCGAGTTCGCGCCCGCTGCTCGAGCCGGGCCAACACACCGTAAGGCGATCGCGCGGCACGCGCCCGCGCAATCTGGGATCGCGCGTGCCGGCCAACCGCTCCGTCAGCCATCGCGCGCCTAGGCGTGCTTGGCAGTCGCCTGACCGGCAACCGGCCAGCACGATGCCGTCGACCATCCGGCGCGCGAGCAAATAGTCGAACGAAGCGGGCGGTAACGCCGCGAGACAGGGCACGCTGAGCCAAGCGGTATCGGCTGATGCAATCGTTCGGCTTGGCGCGCCGTCGCAAGCGATAACCAATACTCGTGTGTCTACCAGCGCCGAGCAGCGCCGCTCGATCTCGGCGTGCACATCGCGCAGCGGGTGGGCCGGAAGATCGATACCCGGCGCGAGAGCACTGCGACGCCGATAAGGGGTCGCCGTTGGACAGGCACCGACACATAACCCACACGCGGTGCAAGCAGCAGGGTCGACTTTAACTTCGGCCTCGAACGGTCGGCCGTCGCTGCGCGGGACCATCGAAAGCGCGCCGAATGGGCAATCGGCGACACAGCGCTGGCAGCCGTTACAATTTTCCAAATCGACGCGCGCCGCCGTGATGCGCATGCGCGGCAACCACGGCAATAACACCATCGCGAGCGAGCCCACCAGCGCACACGCCCACATCGCGCGCAGCGGAAAGCGATCGAGCAATGGGTACGCGCCAAGATAGAACCAATCGAGCGCGAGCGTTTGCGGCATGGTGGACAGTACCGCCGGTGGATGGCTGCGGGCCGGCGCGATCAACGCCAAAGCCAACAACGTCACCAGCGTTCCGAACGCGAGATAACGCGAGGGATTAACGCGCGCCGCGGTTAAGCGTTGTGTGTGCCACCACATCATGAACAACAGAAAAAGCGGAACGGCAATATGGATAAACGCCATCAACGTAAAGAACCGGCCGGACAACGCGCTGTCATGCACGAAGTTGCGCGCAATCGGCGCGCCAAACACCGCTAGCGCATCCAGCCATTCCGACGTGCGTAATGCGACGTATTGCGCGAGTTCATCCCACACCAGCCAATAGCCGGTAATGCCGCTCGCGTAGACAAACCAGATGATCGCGACGCCGGTGATCCATGGCCACCAGCGCGCGCCGCGGTAGCGGTCGTAGACGAATTCACGCGTCATGTGCAACAACATGACCACTACCAATGCGTCGGAAGCGTAGCGATGCAAACTGCGCAGCACGCCGCCCGCATACCATTGCGCATGGGTCAGCGCTTCCACCGAGCGATAGGCTTCGGTGACCCCGGTATCGAAAAAAATGTAGAGATAGATGCCGCTCGCCACTACAAGCCAGTAAAAAAACCAGCCGGTCGCGCCCAGTTGCCGTAACGGGTTATGGTGGGGTGTGAAAGCCGCGTCGAACAGCGTTTCGATCCGTTCGAACAGGCCGCGCAGGGGCGCACGCACAGTGTTAGGGGCGAACACCGGCGTCGTGCCGGCCTGCCGCCCGCCAGGCGTGGACGATGTACCACGCGGTTCCGCCCAGCGTCAGGCTCGCCGCGATGATCACCATGAAAATGGAATAGTCGAATTGATAGCGCCCGCTGCGCGCGTCATACACCGTGCACCAAAGCTTGATGCCGCGCAGCCAATTGCGCAGCGACGGGGCGCTGGTGGTTTGACCGAACACAAGTTCTTTGAGTGGTTCAACCAATCCCGGCGGCGATAAGTCATCGCCGTACAACTGCCGATAGACGCGACCATCGGCGCCGATCACACTGACTTGCGTGAGATGGTCAAACCCTTTGGGGGAAGCAAAAAAAATGAACCCCAACGAGCGTGCGAGTCGCTCGATCGCCGCCGTGTCTCCGCGCAAGAAACGCCACGAAGCCGTATCGATGCCGCGCGCGGCGGCAAATTCGCGCAGGCGTGCCGGCGTATCCTGCGCCGAATCAAAGCCCACACTCACAACATCGAAAGCTTGCGCGCCGAGTGCTTGGCGCGCCACCGCGACGGCGATCGCCAAGTTGCGCGTGATGGTTGGACAAATGTGATAGCAACTGGTGTAAATCAAACTGACAACGAGGGGCCGCCCGGCCGCTTTAAGCGTGATCGGTTGGCCACGATGATCGGTAAGAAGATGCTCGCCCAGCGGCTGGCCGAGCACGCTCTGACTGAAGCGCAGCGCGCTCGCCTCGTCCCAAGTCGGCGGATCGGCTGCCAACGCCATGCTCATCGCAAACCATAGTGTGTAGCCCCACCACCCGATCGACGATTTGGCGGTCGCCTTCTGCATTAGTCCAGTCGCGCGAATAAGGTACCCGCGATGAGCAACGAAAGTTGAATCAGCGAGGCGAAAAACGTCGCGCGTGCCGTGGCCCGTGACGGCTCGCGAACAAACGCCATGGCGCGAAAGACGAACAACAAACCGCCGAGCGCGGCACAGATTAAATAGGCGGCACCGGCGCCATACCAAGCGGGAGCCACGGATAACGCGCTGAGCGCGATAACATGCGCCGCGACCACCTGCGCGACGCGTGCGTCGCTCACCAATGCCGGCAGCATCGGCACACCAGCCGCCCGGTATTCATCGCGATAAAGATACGCCAAGCTCCAGAAATGGGGCGGCGTCCACAGAAATAACACCATCGCCAGAATGAGCGGCGCGGGCGCGGCCGCGGCGTGTACCACGGCGGCGCCGGCGAGTACCGCGAAGCTACCGCTCAAGCCTCCGATCACGATATTGAGCGAAGTTTTGCGCTTCAGCCATATCGTATACACCACCCCATAGAAAAACGCGCCGAGGAAGGTATGCAGCGCGACCCAGCTATTGAGGCGCGCGGCGAGCCCGACACCCGCCAGCAGAAGCACGGCGATGGCGAGCAGCCACCCGGTGCCGGCTCGATACTCACCGCTGGCGAACGGGCGGGCGCGCGTACGGGCCATCCGTGCATCCAAGTCGCGCTCGGCATAATGATTAAAAGCGCCTGCCGCCCCCGAGGCGAGCAGGATCGCCACAACCAATTGCGCGATATCGAGCACCGACGGCAACGGCGCCGGTGCAATGGCAAGCCCAGCGACCGCGGTGAGGGCAATGGCAAAGCCGATCCGCAGCTTGGTGACTTCGACGGCATGTCGCAGCCGGATGCGTACACCGGGCCGTGGACGCAGCAGCGCGGGGCTTAACGTAGCGGCCATACTTCCGCCAAGTACTTCCAGTTCACGAAGTAATAGAGGATGAAAGCCGTAAAAAACACACCCACTAACACGACGGTGCCCGGGATCGCGTGGACGCCTCCCTCGGCGCTACCGTACTTGCCGATCACAGCGGCCGGTGCCGGGGGACCTAAGCTTACTTTTTCGTGCTCGCCGATTTTGCGCCCGAAGAGCACCGTGCCGACCACGACCACGATAAAGATCAACCCGCCCGTCGCCGCGAGAATCCCGGCCAGGCCGTTCAAGCCCATCATGAGCATCGCGCTTGCGGGATAATCCCATTGCAACGCCGCGTCGGAGAACGTGATATCCCAATGCCGCCGGGCGACACCCAAGGTGCCCGCGCCCATCATGAACAATGAAATGCCGGCGACGCCGGTACCGAATAGGTAAGGCTGAATCTTGGCCCAGCTCGGCAGCACGAGTTCGCGGCGGAAAATCAGCGGCAATAACAAATACGTTATCGCCATAAACGCGAGCGTAGTCCCGGCGACCACGGTGGCATGGAAATGGCCGGGCACATAGAGCGTGTTGTGCATGATGAGGTTGATCTGTTCGGTACCGAGCACCACACCCGAGATACCGCCTAAGAAACCGAACAAAACCAGCGACAGAAACATACCGGAAAACGCCGGATTGCCCCACGGCGCTTTGCGTAGCCACTCGAAAAGTCCGCGGCTGTAACCGCGCGCGCGCTGCGCGGCTTCGATGGTGCCGGGCACCGTCATGCCGTGGACCATCGACCCCAATACCGCGAGATACATCGCATAACTCGTGTTGAAAATCTTCCACTCCGAGCTGATCCCGGGCTCTACCAACATGTGATGCGCACTCGCAAGCTGCAGGAACAGGATGTACATCAAAAAGGCCAACCGGCTGACCTTCTCCGAAATCGGCTTTGCGCCGAGCACCAGCGCCGCGATTGCGTACCAAATCGCCACGTGCGCCGATACATTTATCTGTTGTGACGAGTGACCCATTGCCCACCATACGGCTTTGTACATCAGCGGATCGATGTTGCTGACGATACCCATCGACCACAGCATCGTCGGGATCAGAATGATCGCGCCCGACGCCAACGTGAATACCGCGATTATCGCGGCGGTTAGCGCGCCGAAAGTCACGAGCGGGATCGAACCCTCGTAGGTTTTTTCTTCTTTGGCAATGACCAGCGTACCGAAGAAAATAAAGCATGCGGTGAGGGCGCCGACCGCGAAAAGCACGATACCGATGTAAAAATGCGGCTCGGCCATCATCGGAACGTACGATGTGAACATGACACTCGAACGGCCTTGCAACACCGCGACATTGGTGGTGAGCGCCCCCGCCAGCATCAATCCGAATGCGGCCCACGCCAAGCGCGGAGTCGCCAAGCGCGAATTGAGCACCACGGCCGAGGCGAAATAAAGCACCGCTACTTCAAAGAAAATTATCCACACCAAGAGCACATCGAGACCGTGCGCGGTCAGCACCAAATAAAACGTCTCCGCCGGCAGCAAATGCACGGCAGGCCAACGCGTAAGCGCCACCAGTAACCCAAAGAGTCCGCCGACCGCGAGAAACACGATCGCGGTCACGGCATTGGCCTTGATAAGTCGCTCAGCGGTCAGATCGACTTTCAGACCGGTGGTTGGACAGATCCGAAATGCGGTGTCAGCCATATGCGCCTCCTGCTCAGCGCGCGACGACGTGAATCTTGCCGAGCATCGTGTGATGCCCAAACCCGCAGTATTCGTTGCAGACGATGGCGTACTCACCGACACCCTTGGGCGTGACGGTCATGACCATGTCGTAGCCAGGATGCACCTGCACGTTGATATTCACGGGTTGCAACGAAAAACCGTGTTGCCAGTCGAGCGATGAGACATGCAATCGGTAGGTCTGTCCTTCTTCGAGCTCATAGATGGGCCACCACTGCCACAGGCGCGCGATCAAGTAGATATCCGCGCCTACCGGCGGCTTGACCACCGGGATGCCTTTTTCCTCGCGTACCTTGTATTGCTCGACTACGGCGTTGGTTTTGGCCGCGAACGCATCCGGTGAGATGCGATAGGCTTCGTTGGAGAGATTCTGTTCGCCGGCGCCGTGCCAGTAGATCATCATCGAGAACATCACCAGCCCCCACACGAAGGCCACGATAATCCACGTGAGCTCTACTTTCGGGATCCGATCGTTCCACCACACCCGGTTGGTCGGAGGAGTCAGTGCCATGGCGATCTCCTCCTACTTGGCAAGCGGGATTTGCACGATCTCCATCACGCCCCAGATGACATACAGCACCGTCGGTACCGTCACGCCGAGGAACAGCAACAGAAACGGGTTATCGAGAATTCTTTGCATGACCGGGATCCGCTCCGGAACGGCATCCGATGTCTCTGGTGTCGACATATCGCGCTCCCACCGTTGGTTATGAAAGGAGCGATTATCGAGCCGCCCCATTGGAGCGGATTAGAGCAGGCCCGCTTTCCATGCGGCCTTGACTTTCGTCAAGGCGGGTCAGCTACGAACCAAGCCGTCGCAATAACGAAAAGACCAGTAAGGCGAGCCCGAGCAGGATGAAAAAAAACCATATCGAGCGCGCGGCGAAACGGCGCCCGTAATGGGTCTCCGCCGCAGCAAGCACGCGGTCCGCCAAAAAATACAGCAGAACTCCCGTCGCCAAAAAAACCAGTGACTGCATCACCGGCTTGGCGCCCGGACACGCCAGGCTTCATGCGTCACCCATACCGCCGCCGCGAACAACAGTAAGGCGGTCGCTTGATGCGCGGCCGCAAGCAAAAGGGGGACGCGCAAAAGCAGGGTCGAGATACCAAGCGTTACCTGCAACGCAGCGAGCGCGAGCAACGTATCGAGCGCGCGCACCGCGCGGCCGCGTGCCAGGCGCCGTGCGTGCCACCAAAACACGCCAATACACGCGAAGGTCGTAAGGGCAAGTACCCGATGCGTAAATTGCACCGTGATGAGGTTATCGGCGAAATTGCGCCACACCGGCGTTAACATAAAAAGCTGCTCGGGTATCCACTGTCCGGCCATCAACGGGAAAGTGTTGTAAGCGAAGCCGGCATCAGTGCCGGCGACAAAACCGCCCGAAATCACCGTGATAGAGACGAGCGTTAGCAACGTGAGCGACACGCGCCGAGACGGCGCCGAGGGCGCCGCCGCGTTCCACCACAAACCAAACGCAACCCACAGCATGTATCCGAGCAGTAAGAACGCCAGCGCGAGATGCGCGGTTAGGCGGTACTGGCTGACGTCCGGCCGGTCGACGAGACCACTCATGACCATCGTCCAGCCCATCACACCTTGCATGCCGCCGAGCACAAAAATGGCAATGCAGCGCCGCCATAACGAAGTATCGAGCGCACGTGTCACGGCGAAGTAGAGGAACGGCAGAAAAAACGCCAAGCCAAGAATACGGCCCCATAAGCGATGAATGAACTCAAGCCAGAAGATGCGTTTGAAGCCGGCGAGCGTCATATCCGCGTTGACTTTGTGAAATTCGGGATAGTGCTGATAGGCCTCGAAAGTTGCCCGCCAGGTAGCTTCATCAAGCGGCGGTAGCCAGCCGGTCAACGGCCGCCACTCGACCATCGATAAACCCGAGTGCGTAAGCCGCGTCAGTCCACCCAACACCACCATCACGAATGTCATGGCGCAACATACAAACAGCCAAATGGCGATACCGCGAGGACGAGGCCGCATCAAAGTCGCTAACTCCTGTGTGGGATTATGTGGATTCCAAGCCGCGTTGTGCCGCGCTCCGTAACGCCGCCAATACCTGCGGCTGCCGTTGCAGCACGCGCACGCTAGCCATCTCATCGCGCGCCTTCAAGTGTGCAAACGAAAACCAGGCGTTGCGCGCCGGCCCCTTCCATCCGCCGGGCGGCCGGCACGCGGCGAGCAAAACCGCGAGTCGCTGCAAACTCGGCGCGCGGCGCTGGTGGTGGAACCCCGCGTCGGCTAACGCATCCGCTTGCGCCTGTGCGCGGTTGCCGGTGTTGCGTTGTTCGATCCAGCGCCCCACGCAAGTACTCAGTGCGCGCACCTCGATATACCGCGCCGATCGTGGTCCCCACACCATGGTGGATTGCGCAAGTTGCCGCAATACACGCCGCGGAGTATGCGCACCGCTTGCCCTGAGCTTACGGTATTCCGCGGCGGCAAGCCGGTTGAGCTCCGGTTCGAGTGGCCGAAAGCCAAGCCGGTAATAAAACCAAAAGGTCGCCGAGCGAATACCGTCGGCATTGCCGCGTCCCAATTGGTAGGGCTCGACCGCGAATAGCCGAGCGCCGAAACGACGCGAGTACAAATAGAGAAGACGGCCCAAAATTAAAGCCGATTCGCCGCCGCGAAAAGCCGGAAACACATTGATGCCGAATCTGGCTTGGATACCGAGCAACCAACCGCCGCCATACGCCAATGGCACGCCGTTTTTGAACACCATGTAGCCGACATAGGCTTCCAGCGCCAGGCGGCGCGCGGGCTGCATAACGAATAAGGCGACCCGCAGGCCTCGTCCCAGATCGTAGAACTCGGTGGCGCGCGGATCGGCGTAAGTTAAAAAATCGGTTTCGCGAAATGCGGCGCACAACGTCGCGCGGGCAATCGTTAGCAGTTGACGCTGCAATGCCGCGGTCAACTTTACGCGGCGTACGGGCCCGCCACGCCACGCCGCACGCAGAGGCACGCGGTGGCGTAGCTTTCGCTGGTGGTAATAGGGAGTTGCGCATGGCGCACGGCCGGCAGTTAGCACCGGAGCATCCGCCGCGAGTTCCCAACGCAGATGGATTTGCGCGAACGCGAACAGCGCTTCCTGGCACGCCGCGCTGGCCGGCAACGCGGCGTACGCCCCCGCCAAGCGCGACAAACGATGGCGATCAGAGCCGCCCAAGTACTCATCGCAAAACGAAGCCCAGCCGGGCGTGTGCTCGCTTAAGACTTCCTGCTCGAACGGATCGAGTGCGGGAATCAGCGTCTGCCGCACCGCATCGAGCGAACCGCCGACTTGGGCCAGCGAAACGTTTCCCGGAAACTCCGCCAACAACCAACGGGTCAACGCCAGACTAAATCCGCCATTGAGCGCGGTACCCGCAATGCCGGAGTTTTCCAGGGCAAGGCGCGCCGCGCGCAGGTGAACCGAGGCGAGAGCTGCCGGCAATCCGCGCAGTGCGGCGGCTGCCGTGGCCAACAGTTCTTCATTTATCGGAAAGGCCACCATGAACAACAGTAAATCGTGGAAGACACGCAGGTCGCGCGCGTTGCGGGGCGGCCGCACTGCGATTGTCTTGAGGCACGCGAGCTGCTGCCGCGCGTTGGGGTGCGAGCGCATCGCCAGCAGTCCGCGCAGCATCACCAGCAGTTCGCGAGTAGAGGTCATTTAACCGGGGCGGCCATCACGGCGCGGCGTCCAATAAATCGGCACATGCTGCGTGACCCACGCGCCGATTGCCGCGAGCCAGCATAACCCTGCCGCGAACAATAACCATTGGGGCCAAGGCCCTCCCGCCATGAGTTCACTCACGACCCGCGCGACCGCCGCGAGTTGAATGCCGGCAAAAACCGCCAACATGCCGCGGTCCATCGCCAACGGACGCCCGGAATGACCTGCGGTCACCCGGGTGACCATCGCCACCGCCAGGCTCGCAAAGTAGCCCATAACCATGGCATGCACCGGCGCGCGCCCTAGGATCGACACGCCGTTCGCGACCAATGCGCCATCCCGAACTAATTGCAGCAAAAGCGCTACTGGTAACCACCACACGCCGACATAGAGCGTCCATAGCAACGGACGCCCGCGTGCGCGTCGATCCGACCAGCGCCAGGCGCAGAGCGCCGCCAGTAGTAGCAGCGCAAGATCGCACGGCGGCAAGAAAGCGAACCAGCCGTGTGCCTCGCCGACAAAGCGCGCATACGCCGTGCCGACGAACCCGATCAGCACCCAGGTCGGCCGCCACATTGCATAGTCCGCAAGCGCGCTGTGAGAAAAAAACGGCACCATTCGATGACAGACATTGAAGAAGATGGGCAACAAGAATCCCCACAGCGCCAGCCGCACGAACAACAGAAGCCATGCCGCGCCTCCGTGCGCGAGGCTTATGGCGAACCCTCCCGCCGCCAGGATCCCAATGGCAAACGCGATCAGCGCAACGACTGCATGGATCACGATCTTTTGCGCCGCGACTACTACGGCCGCCAGCGCGGCGAGCGCGGCGGCGAGCGCGACCGTCGCCAGCCAGGCGGCCATCACCGCTATCCACAATGCGGCATGAATACCCACGAGCCACAGCAAAGTCGCGAGGACCAAGGCGATTGCGGTCGGGATATACACGCCACGACCGATTAGCGGCCCATCCATCCAGCGTGAGAAGGTGGTAAAGAGAAAACCACACATGAACGCCGGAAGCGCGGTAAATAACAGCGGGAAAACATGCGCCCAGAGCGGGACCAGCGTGAGCGATAGCATTTCGCGCGGTCCGCCGGCAACGCGTGCGACGAGATGCGCGATCCACCATAGGCTGGCCGAGGCGAGACTCACCAAAGCGGCGAGAAAAAGTCCGCGATGAGGCGCGGCCGTTAGGCTATTCCAGCCGGGTAACGTCGTACTCGCCGACGGCGTTAGCGATGCATCGCGGGCATTCAATTTTTCCTCACAGGGCAACTCGGTCAGATCGCCTTCGAGAAACGGACCGGCGCGGACGGGCCACGATTGAAATAGGCGTCGAATGGCATGGCCAAATGACGCAGCAGGAAACGCCCACGCGCGGTGGCACGCAATCCTGGCGCCGTGAACTCGGCGAGTCCATCGGCCACCAACGGCGAAAGCGTGGCGATCTCGGCCGCAAAATACTCGCTGAATTCGATGCCGTGGCGCGCGCCGATGGCGGCGAAATCGATTTTGCCATCGCACATGATCTGCTGGATGACGTCGCGCCGAATAAGATCGTCCTGGTTTAGCCGTAACCCACGTTGCACGGGGAGTTCATCGCGCGCGAGTGTGTCGAAGTAAGGGCCAAGCGCTTTGGCATTTTGTGCGTAGTTTTCGCCGACGCGCCCGATCGCACTGACCCCAAGGCCGACAATGTCGCAGTAACCGCGGGTGGAATAGCCCTGGAAATTGCGCTGCAAGTGGCCGCTGGCTTGTGCCTGCACCAGTTCATCATGCGGTAGCGCAAAGTGATCCATGCCGATATACACGTATCCCGCCTGCGTTAACTTTTCGACCGTCAGCGAAAGCAACGCTAGACGCTCGGCCGCCGACGGAAGATCTTCCACGCGAATTTGGCGCTGTGGTTTGAACATCTGCGGCAGATGGGCATAGCCGTAGACCGCGATTCGATCAGGCCTGGCGGCGCTCAAGCGCGCGAGCGTGCGCGCAAATCCATCGCAAGTTTGCCGCGGCAATCCGTAGATGAGATCGACGCTGAGCGCCTTAAAACCCACGTTACGTGCATCCTCCAGTAAGGCTAGAGTCTCGCTCGCCGATTGCACACGATTGACGGCCTGTTGGACCTCCGGCTCAAAGTCTTGCACGCCTAAGCTCGCGCGATTGAATCCTAGCGCAGCGAGTCTTGCCAAGCGCGCGCGATCCACGGTGCGCGGATCGAGTTCGATCGAAATTTCACGCGTCGGGCCTAGCTCGAGGCGAAAGTGCTTGGCTAGGGCGCGCATCACGCGATCGAGATCGGCGTCTCCAAAAAAGGTCGGCGTACCGCCGCCGAAGTGCAACTGCTCGACGGCGCGATCGGGCGCAAACAGTCTGCCCTGCAGTGCAATTTCATGCTCCAACCTGGCGAGGTACGCAAGCCCCTGCGAGTAGTTGCGGGTCACAATTTTCATGCAGCCGCAGTAGAAACACGGGCTCGCGCAGAAGGGGATATGCACATACAAAGATAGCGGGCGCGGTATCGGTTCTTCGTTACTCGCGATCACGACCGCCTGGTATTCGGCGCGCGCGAACTCCTCCGTGAACTGCACCGCCGTCGGGTAGGACGTGTAGCGAGGCCCCGGTCGGTCGTAACGAGCGATAAGTTCGGGATCGAAATGTGTAACCGGAAGCTTCACCCGCGACGCCTGCCACTGAAATACGTTTTTAGTGTGCGCATACCGCCGGTATAAGTTATTGATACGCATCAAGGCCGATCCGGACGCCTACGTCTGTCCCGAACTAGGCTTCGTCCGGTACCCTATGCACACTGCTTTCCCTCACCAACCTGGCGCAACCTTTCGTGCAATCCGCTCCGTTTCTTAAAGACCTTGTGCTGATTGGCGGCGGGCACGCGCATTTAACCGTGCTCAAGCGGTTCGGCATGCGACCCATTCCGGGCGTGCGTTTGACCCTGGTGTCGCGCAATGGCTACGCGCCGTACTCCGGCATGTTGCCGGGATTCATCGCCGGCCATTACGCCATCGATGACTTGAATTTTGATTTGCACAAGCTTGCCGCGTTTGCCGGCGCGCGGTTCATTCAAGCGGAAGTCACTGGCCTTGATCTCAGCGCCCAGCGCGTATTGTTCGCGGCGCGGCCACCGCTTGAATTTGATTTGTTGTCGCTAAACGCGGGCGCGACGCCGTCGCTGAGCGACTTGGCGGCGATCCCTGATCATCTAACGCCGGTGAAACCCATCGATGAATTTAATCGCCGCTGGCAAACGCTCGAAGCGCGTGTGCGCGAAGCCAATCGTCCGTTAGACATCGGCGTGGTGGGCGGTGGTGCCGGTGGCGTTGAGCTGATTCTCGCCGCTCAGTATCGCTTGCAAAGCACGGGCGCCGAGGCGCGCGGGCATCGATATCATTTGATCTGCGCGAGCGAGGAGGTTCTCCCCACCCACAATCGTCGAGTGCGCGCGCGCTTCGCGGCAATACTGCACGAGCGGGGAATTGCCGTGCACGCGGGCCAGCGTGTGGTGCGCGCGGAAACCCACCGCGTGTGGTCGGCTTCCGGTTGGTCACAGGCGCTCGATGAAGTGCTGTGGGTAACGGATGCCATAGCACCACCGTGGTTCGCAGCCGCCGGACTCGCGGTCGATGCACGCGGCTTCGTGTGCATCGATGCCGAGCTACGCTCGACTTCACATCCCAATATATTTGCCGCTGGCGACTGTGCCGAGATGACGCACGCGCCACGCCCCAAATCCGGGGTCTTCGCGGTACGACAGGGCGCGCCGTTGGCGGAGAACTTACGGCGTACGTTGCTTAAAGAAGCGCTGCGACCTTATCGTCCGCAACGCGCGTTCCTGAGTTTGATTTCAACGGGTGACAAGTACGCCGTCGCCTCGCGCGGCACGTGGTGCATCGGTGGCGCGTGGGTATGGCAGTGGAAAGATTGGATCGATCGGCGCTTCATGCGGCGCTTTAAGACGCTGCCGACGATGTCTGCCGCGCCGGTCCATGTGCCTGCGGCTTTCACGACCGAGTTCGCCGCCTTAGGCGATACGACTATGCGCTGCGGCGGGTGTGGCGCCAAAGTGGGTGCCGAGATCGTCACCGCCGCGCTCCAAACACTGCCGCGCGGCAACAACACTACGCCTTACGGGCTCGACGCGCGCGACGACGCGGCGCTCGTCTATACCACGCCAGGGATGCTTGCAATCCACACGATCGATGGTTTTCGCGCGTTGGTCAGCGATCCGTTTTTGTTCGGCGAGATCACCGCCGCCCACTGCCTCGGCGATGTCTATGCAATGGGGGGCACACCGACTTCCGCACTGGCGTACGTGACACTGCCGCAAGCCGCAGTGGTGACCCAGCAGCGCGATCTCACGTTACTGCTCGCCGGCGTTAACCGCGTTCTCGCCGGCGCCGGCGCGGCATTGATCGGCGGGCATACGAGCGAAGGCGCCGAACTCGCGCTCGCCTTAGCGGTGAACGGTGAAATCGCACCGACCGCCGTGTGGCCCAAGGATGCCGTGCAAGACGGAGACGCACTCATCTTGACTAAGCCACTCGGCACCGGGGTGTTGTTCGCGGGCGCGATGCGTGGACTTGGCGATGGCGCGTGGCTCGAAGAAGCCACCGCGCAGATGCGCCAAACGAACGCGGCGGCCGTGACGGTGTTGCGTGAGTTCACGGTGCACGCCGCGACTGATATCACCGGCTTTGGGCTTGCCGGGCATCTCGCCGAGATGCTGCGTGGCGGTCAACTCCAGGCCGAACTATCACTCATCGCACTGCCCTTGTTGCCCGGTGCGGAATTTCTAATCGGCCAAGGCGTGCGGAGTTCGTTGCATCGACAAAACGAACGGTTGGATGCCGCGATACATATTCGCGACCGACAAGATGCGGCCTCGCGCTATCCGCTGCTGTTCGATCCGCAAACCTCCGGCGGATTGTTAGCGGCAATACCGCTCCGCGAGGCGACGGGCTGTCTAGCGGCGTTGCACCGCGCGGGTGTTAGTACTGCCGCGCAAATCGGCGTCGTCTATCGAAAGTAGACTCTCACTCAAGCGTTAGCGCGCCACGGCGAGGTTTGTAGCCAGCCGGGCAGTTCTCGTGCACCGCAGGGTTTGCTGATGTAGAAGCCTTGCGCGCGCTGGCAGCCCATCAATGTCAGGGAGTCGAGGGTTTCTTCGTCTTCGACGCCTTCCGCGACCACCGACAGTCCGAAATTATGCGCGAGATCAATGACGGATTTGACAATTTGTCGATCCGCACGATTGCTCAGCATGCGCATGACAAAGGACTTGTCGATTTTTAGATACTGCACTGGCAAGGTTTTTAAGTATTCGAGCGAGGAATATCCCGTCCCGAAGTCATCGATGGCAATTCGCACGCCGCGCTCATGCAGTTTATGCAGCACGGCGAGCGCGACTTTCGGATCGCTCATCAAGCTCTGCTCTGTGATTTCTATCGTCAACCGACTGGGATCGGCATCCCAAATATTGAGCGCCTGCGAGATCCATTCAAATAGATGCGGCTCGCACAATACCGTCGGCGCCAGATTAATCGCGACGGACGTGCCCGGGAACTGCGTCTGCCATTCTGTGCATTCGCGTAAGCCCCGATTGAACGCCCAGAACGTGAGCGGTGTGATCAGGCCGGTCTTCTCGGCAATATCGATAAACACATTCGGACTCACCGCGCCCATCCCGGGAGCCCGCCACCGGGTCAACATTTCCGCGCTGACGAATTCGCCCGAATTCACATCGACAATCGGCTGAAACACGCTATCGAGCGTATCGTTTTCAATGGCCGCACGCAGACTCTGTTCGAGGTCGACCACCGGCATGACATCGGATCGGTTCAAGTCGGCATAGCTCGCGACTTCCATGCGCAAAGTTATCGCATGGCGCAGCGCCGTCTCGGCACAGATCAACAAGGCCGCGCCGTCAGCCGCATCGCCCGGCGTGAGCGCAATCCCGAATCGCGGGTTAAGTTTTAAGCTGCGCGATTCGACCTGAAACGCATCTTGGCAGGCCCGTTGCAGCCGGCGCACCGCCATCAACGGCTGCGCATGATTGCGTAAGCCCGGTAACACCAACACAAAGTCGCCGTCGCTCAAGCGCCGGAACTCGTCAACCGGACGCAAACATTCTTGAAGGCGCGCCGCAAAGACTTGAATCAGCGTCTCGGCGCCGCGATGGCCAAGCTCGATCAGCAGATCGCGATATTGCCGCACGTTGACACTGATGAGCGCGAGCGCACCTTGCGACGCCGCGCCTTGGGCCAGCAGGTCGTCGATGGTTTCGACGAGCGCGAGACGCTGAGTCAGCATCGTCGCCACCGGCTCGCCGCTCACTCCATGCGCCTTCGCAACACTCGCTTCAGAGGTAGTAGTCATTCGGCTGGATACCATGCGTACCAGGGTCAAGGCATTTCGTCACGTGCAGAGGTGTTCCTTCCGAAGTTTCGAGTTCTTGCATCAAGTCGCGGATGAATGGCGAGCTCAATTCTTGTTTATCTTCGCTCAACAAAATCAAGATGCGAGGGCGTAGTCGACGGGTCTTATTCTGTCCTTCGACCAATCCGACTTCGCCGTTACTGAGTTCGACCAACGTGCCGATCGGGTAGACGCCGAGCGTTTGGATGAATTGCTCGATGAGTTCATCTTGGAATAGCGTATTGCGAAAGTCATAGAGCATTTTGATCGCTTCGTGCGGGGATATCCTGACGGCATAAGTGCGCTCGGAAGTCACCGCATCGAAGAAATCCACAATCGCCGCCATGCGGGCGAATAGTGATATCTCGCCGCCCCGTAACCCTTGCGGGTAGCCGCTGCCATCAAAGCGCTCGTGATGATTGCTGATCAATGCGATTGTACGCGGACCGATTCCGGGAGTGCCTTGCATTATTTCCGTACTGTGCGTGACATGCGTCTTGATCGTTTCGAACTCAGTTGGGGTTAGTGTGCCTTTATCCAACAGTTGTTTCGGTAGTTTTGATTTGCCAACGTCGAACAACAGACATCCAAGCGCAAGTTCGTGGATCTGGTCTTGCGGGAGACCGAGCTGACGGCCGAAGGCAATTGCGTACGCGCTACATTGGATAGCGTGACAATAGGTATACCGATCGTCGCGTTGAAACTGATTTAATAACAAAAAGGCGTCCGGATTACGTAGGATACTGCGCTCCATTTCCGCCACCGTGTAATTGATGGCCGTGAGATCGAGCGGCTGCTCGCCATCAATCGCCTGAAATAACCCGTCAACGGCCGCCACCAACTCCGCGCGGACTTGTTTCGCGATGGCGATTTCATCGCTGATCGTGCTTTCGGTGGGGTAGTCGACGACCGGGCGTGGAAGCGGCGCCGGTGGAATTCCGCGCATGCCGCGTTCGTTGCGCCACGGATCGGCCGCCGGCGGGCCAAGACCTTTATTAACGTCGATAAACACGAACTTGCAGTGCTCGTGTAGCTTGCGAAGCTGGCTTTCGCGCTCGATCAAAAAGCCCTGAAACGGAAACGGGGTCTCGAGCCACGGGCGATCGAGCTTGGCGACATACATGCCCTTGGCCACTTGGTGAACGGGAATCTTTACTTGCAGCATATTCGCGATACTGTTGCTGTGAGGCGCATGGTTCGTTCGCGCCTAAGCCACCGGCCTCTCCTCGTAACCTTAGGACACTCCCGGCGCGACGCGAGGTTCGAATGGCGCATTTGCTGAGGAATCGACGTTTTCTAGCGGCCTTCACTGGAAAATCTTAAATCGTGAAAAAGCTCTCGGTGCTCGATCTGTTTAAAGTTGGCGTGGGTCCTTCCAGTTCGCACACGGTGGGGCCGATGCTCTCGGCGGCGCGTTTTGCGGCAAACGCGCATAAATGCGCAACCGATGGGCGATTGACCAGTGTTGAAGTCACGCTGTACGGCTCGCTCGCCTGGACCGGGAAAGGGCACGCCACGGATCGCGCGATCATGGTCGGCCTGACCGGGGAACATCCGGCGACCGTGCCGATAGAGCGGATGGAGTCGATAGTCGAGGCCGTGGCGCGCGAGGGGCGGCTCATGCTCGCGGGCGCTTGGCCGGTCAAGTTCACCCCGCAAGACATTCATTGGCGGCGGGACCAAACCCTTCCGTTTCATTCCAACGGTATGCGCTTCTGTGCACGAGACGCGGATGGCGGATCGCTGCTTGAAGAGGTGTACTACTCGGTAGGTGGCGGCTTTGTAGTGAGCCAGTACGAAGCGGATCGCGGCGAGCAGTCAGAAAGCGACGAGCCCGCGCTGGCGCTGCCGTTTGCGACGGCGGCGGAACTCATCGCACATGGTGAGGCGCAGCGACTTAGCATCGCCGAAGTTGTTCTGGCGAACGAGGCTGCTTTTCGGGATGAGGCAGCGACGCTCGCCGCGCTCGATGCGATTTGGCTCGCGATGGATGCCTGTATCGCGCGCGGCCTCGCCGTCGATGGCGTCTTGCCGGGCGGGTTGAAGGTAAAACGGCGCGCGGCAGCCATGCATCGCAAGTTGTCGCATCACGTGGCGCCCGCGGATTCGCTCGCCGCGCTCGATTGGTTAAACGTCTATGCGCTTGCGGTGAACGAAGAAAACGCGGCGGGCGGGCGCGTGGTGACGGCGCCCACCAACGGTGCTGCCGGGGTAATCCCGGCGGCCCTTAAATACTTCACGGTATTTCACCGTAACGATCCCGCAGTCATTCGGCGCTTTTTGTTAACCGCCGGTGCGATTGGCATGCTGTACAAAATGAATGCCTCACTCTCGGCCGCGGAGATGGGTTGCCAAGGTGAAGTGGGTGTCGCTTGTTCGATGGCGGCGGCGGGGTTTGCCGCAGTGCTCGGCGGTACCAACACGCAGATAGAAAACGCCGCGGAAATCGGCATGGAGCACAACTTAGGATTAACGTGCGATCCAATAGGCGGGCTGGTGCAGATCCCGTGTATCGAGCGCAACACGATGGGTGCCGTCAAAGCGGTTAACGCCGCGCGGCTCGCCGTCTTGCATGGCGATGGCACGCATCGTGTATCGCTCGATTCAGTCATTGAAACGATGCGTCAAACCGGCGCCGACATGCAGGTTAAATACAAAGAGACTTCAACCGGCGGCCTCGCGGTGAATGTGCCGGAGTGTTGATGAGTCTTCAATTCATCGCCAGTCGAAGCGCGGCCCCTCACCCGGCGCTGTCGCGCCGACCTCTCCCGGTGGGAGAAGTTTTTGTCCACCTGCCGCGCGCGAGTGGTTTTTCTCTCCCTCTCCCGCACGCGGGAGAGGGTCTTCAATCCAAAGCTACGCCGCGACCCCATGCCGCAATAACTTCCCGGGCGCGGCGCCCGTCGGCTTATCGTTCTCAATCGTGACTTCGCCATTGACCAAAACGTAACGATAACCTTCGGCGCGCTGTACGCGCCGCCACTCGTTGCCTGGCAAATCATGCGCAATCTCCTGCGGCAAGACTTGGAGCTTCTCGTAATCGTAAATCACGATGTCAGCCGGCGCGCCTTCGACCAGCGTGCCGCGATCGCGGAAACCCGCGCAACGCGCCGGCACCGCGCTTAACTTCCAATGCGCTTCTTCGAGCGTCAGGATGCCGTGCTCTCGCACCAGGCTCGCCAAGGTTTCCGTGGGATAGCGTCCGGCGGTGAAGAACTTGGTATGCGCACCGCCATCGGAGACGCCCAGAATCGCAAGATCGTTGCGCACGATTTCGGCGAGGTACGGCAAGCTGCAACCGATCGTCGTATAGAACTCTGTCTTTAAATCATCCGCCACCGCGAGATCGAGCATGACATCAACCGGATGTTTGTTCTCGCGCTTGGCGAGTTCGCGCAAGGTCATGTTCTCCGCGCTTTTGAGTTCCGGCTTCATGACTTTATGCACGTAAATGGATTCGAAAGAATCGGACACGATGCCGGAGGTCTCATGTTTCAGCGACGGCCGCCGCGCCGGATCAGCAAGCTTGACCTTGCGTTCGGCCGGCGAACCCAGCGTCGCTTCGCGCCACGCGGCATCGTCGTCCCACATGTTCCAGTCTTCGAACGTAAAGACAAACCCGGGATCGGTGGTGACGCCTTGCCCGTACACCCGCAAGCCTTGATCTCGGCAACGTTCCAGCCACTTCAATTGATTGCGGTGTCGCTCCGGAAAACGGTCGCTCGCTTGCACCACGTTGTAGAGCACCGGTCGGCCGCTGATGCGCGCCAAGTCTTCGAAATGCTTTTCCGCATCCGCGTTATCGCCGGTAGGTGAAATTAACGTTTGTTGAATAAAACCTTCGCCGCGCTCCGCGAGCACTTTCGCGAATGCGAGGCTCGTTTCGTGATGCATGACATCGGTCACCATCGGCGTGCCGTCGTAATCCATCTGCGGACTATTGACGCCCAAGCGTTGCGCCGACCAACCGCAACCGCCGGCGTCCATGCCTTCGTGAATGAGTTTGCACATGGCGGCGGTTTCAGCCTCCGTCGGCAAGCGCCCGGATTTTGCGTCTTCCAATCCCATGACCCACACCATGATCGGCGCGACCGGCACGTAAGGCAGCAGATTAACGCCCTTGGGCGTGCGTTCGATGCTCGCTAAGAATTCCGGAAAGGTCACCCAATCCCACGGCATGCCGTTTTTCATACACGCATACGGAATGGCTTCCACGCGCGTCATCGTCAGCATCGAGCGTTCGCGCATCTCGGGTGCCACCGGCGCAAAACCAAAACCGCAGTTGCCGATGACGCACGAAGTCACGCCATGCCAACCGGAGATCGAGCAGTAGGGATCCCAAAACACCTGTGCGTCGTAGTGGGTATGGAGATCGATAAAACCTGGGGCGACGATGAGGCCATCGGCATTGATGACGTGAGCGGCATCCGCAGCGTTGAGCTGCCCGATTTTCGCGATGCGCCCATTTTTAATGCCGATATCGGCGCGGTAGCGCGGTAGCCGAGTACCGTCGACGATCATGCCGTTTTTGATAATCGTATCGAAGCTTGCCATAGCCCCCCCATGCAAATTCGTTGACCGGACGTGAGCGCATAAGCCTAGCCGTGTGGTTAGGCTTGGTATTGATACATTACGACAAACAATAGACCGTTTACGACGCGCCGATGCTGCGCTTGCGTAAGGTTAACGGCGTGCAGCCGAACCATCGTTGGCAGCTGCGCGTCAGTACCGAGGTTTCACTATAACCGAGCAGAGTCGCGACTTCTGTCAGAGGCAAATCCGAATTCGCCAGATATTGCTGCGCTGAATCCCGGCGCACCTGATCCTTCAATTCATCGAAAGAAGTTGCCTGACGCTGCAGTTGGCGCTGCAAGGATCGGACGTGAAGTCCAAGTTGGGCGGCGATCGCGTGCTGAGAACAAGCCGTCGAGGACAACCGTTGTGCAATCAAGCGCTGTACCCGCTCGGGGAGCGAAGAGGTGACCTCCGGATAACGCAGATCGATGTATTTCGCCGCTAACGCATAGACCTGGGGGTCCTGATTGGGGATCCGCTCAGCCAAATCTTTGCTTAAAAAAACCACTGCGTTGTAGGGCGCTTCAAACCGAAGTTTCGCTGGCAAGTACTTGCGGTACTGCGCAAGCGGCAGACGTTGGCGGTGCTGGTACCAAACCTCGCGCGCCCCGAAGCGGCCGCCGGACAATACTTTCAGCGCGTAGTGCGTGGAGCACAACGCGTTTTCCACCGCCTGCGCCGAGGCCGGGATATCGCGCAGCAAAATATCGAAACGCATGATGTGGCGACCGGCGGCGCGCTCTTCGGTAATCGCAATGCGGATCGCCGAACTGTAAACCTGCAGATGGCCCGCGCAGTAACGAAAGGCTTCACCTACGGTGGAGGAGTTGCGCATCGCGAGCTCCAGCGGGCCGAGCACCGCGGTGCCGCCCTGGCGCGCGGCGAGCTGCAACCCAAACGCCGGCGCCGCGAGTTGCCGCGCGGATTCTTCCAAAAGCGCGATCATCGCGCGATAAGAAATGAACGAATCAGGATCATTAAGCGCCTCGGCCGTCAGCCCGGCATGCGTTAAGAGCGCGCCCGGATCGCCGCCTAGCTCGGCAACCAATTCCACGTAACGGCGCAACGCTTCAGCGCGCACTACGCCGTCGAGCGGTCCTGGCCGCGTAGGCGTGGGATCGCGCATTAAGTGTGATCGGCTCGTGACCGTGATTTCGCGCACCGCAACGTCACGAAGCCAGCAATAACGGCCATGGCGCAACACTCCACGAGGATTCCAGCGGGATGCTAGCGGGAAGACACGAAGCCCGACAAGTTCATCAGACTTTATGCGCGTGCGGTCGAGGTGCGGCATCGTTCGAATTCAAGAAGCGCGTGCAAGCGTTTGACCGAAATGCCTTTATGCTAAGCATGGCGAACATTCGCTTGAATTCGATCTGGGAGCCCAGATGAAGACGCCGAAACGCCTGTTGTTCAATGCATTTTCAATGAACTGCGTGTCGCACATCCATCACGGACTATGGCGGCGCACGGAGTCTCGTCAGTTGGAATATGCGTCACTCGACCCTTGGGTCGATCTTGCGCGATTGCTCGAAAAGGCGAAGTTCGATGCGCTGTTTCTCGCCGATGTCGTCGGGACTTACGATTTGTACAAGGGCGGCCCGGACACGGCTATTCGCGAGGCGATGCAGATCCCGGTGAACGATCCGAGCTTGTTGATTCCGGCGATGGCGCACGCCACCCGCGATCTCGGCTTCGCGGTGACCGGCTCTATCTACGCCGAACATCCGTTCAACTTCGCGCGACGCGCCTCGACCCTCGACCACCTCACACGGGGTCGCGTGGCCTGGAATATCGTGACGTCCTATCTGCCGAACGCCGCGCGCAACCTTGGCTTTACCGATCTGCCCCGTCATGACGATCGCTATGAACGCGCCGAGGACTACCTGGACGTGCTCTATAAACTGTGGGAGACGAGTTGGGAGGAGGATGCCGTGGTGCGCGATCGCGAACGCGGCATCTATGCCGACCCAACGAAGGTGCATTACATCAATCACCATGGCCCTTACTACGAGGTGCCGGGACCGCACCTGTGCGAACCATCGCCGCAGCGTACGCCGCTGTTATTCCAGGCAGGATCCTCCGAGCGCGGTCGTGAATTCGCGGCGCGTCATGCGGAATGTGTGTTCATCACCGGTGGCGGGCGGGCCGAGCTGATGGCCGATATCCGCGCCCGCGCCGCGCGCTTCGGCCGGCAGCCGGAGGATCTGAAATTCTGCCTCGGCGTCTCACTCGTGATTGGTGGCACCGAAGCGGAAGCACGAGCGAAGGCCAACGAGTTGAACGAGATGCTCTCGCTCGAAGGTGGCCTGGCGCACATGAGTGGCCATCTCGGTGCCGATCTCGGGGCGTTTGACCCCGCGGAGCCGATTGCTACGCACGACTTCAACGGTGTGCTGGGTTTTCTCAAGAGCTTTGCGGCGCAATCCCCAGGTCGGCCGCTGACGTTCGGTGATCTCGCACGTCGCCAGATGAGCGGGCAATGGCTGGTGGGAAGCGCCGAGCAGATTGCGGATCGCCTCGCGGCATTTGCCGAATCGGGTGTGGACGGTTTCAACCTGGTCTACGCCACCACCCCAGGCACTTTCGTCGATTTCATCGAAGGCGTCGTGCCGATCTTACAACGCCGTGGGCTCATGCAGACCGAGTACGCCGAAGGCCCGCTGCGCCAGAAGATATTCGGCCATCCGCGTCTATCGGCGCGCCATCCGGGCAGCCGGGTGCGAGCATAGGTTTGCATTGCTTCCTTCCGAGGCCCAAGGATTGCAGTGACCGGAAATTGTGCGAGCGCCCCTTTCGCCTTTTTCACAACGCCACCTTAGGCGTGCAACCCCGACCTGCGACGGTAAACTTATAACTCCGTCAGAAGCGCGACCGACACTAACCGAGCGGGCGCATCGGTCGTCGGCGCAAAAAGTTTGTGCCACGCCGGATTGGAATTTTCAAAAGAGGTACGCGCGCCGTAGGCCGCCATATCGTCATATTCGATGTGCAGGATCAGGGTGCTGTCCGGGCCGGGGACGATATTTCTTAAAAGCCGCACGGCTCTAGGCATGACCGCGCTAGTGAATTCGGGTCCAGCGGCACGTTTTAAGATTGCCAGGAAATCATCTAGGCGACCGGGCTCAATCTCGTAAGTAAAAACGGCGATGACGGCCATCCTGTTATCTCCTTCCCCATGCGGTGAAGCCTACGTCGGAAACCGCGCGCATTCCGGGAGCTCATGGACGCGCTGCATCCACCCGATCCGCTCGGCCGTTTGAATGTGCAACGTAGGCGGGAACGCGTCCGGGTGATCAAGTGTCGCGGACTGGATGTCGACAATCCCCGGAAGGTTCACGGCGTTTCGATAGAACAAGCCCGTGCCGCAATCCGCGCAAAAGCTCCGCATCGCGGTGCCGGAAGAGTTAATCGTCTTGGGCTGCCCTTTGGTCAGTGTCAATGCCGCTTCAGGGAACATTGCCCACGCGACCATCGGCGCACCCGCGCTTCGCCGGCAGTTATTACAGTGACAAAGCGCAACGAATTTTGGTGTACCGGTGATTTGATACTGAATCGCCTCACAGAGGCATCTTCCCGTATTTGTCATAACAAAACTCCTTTGGCCTGCAACGATTAATGGGAACTTGTTGCTTTTTATCGCGCGGTTAATTTACGGCACCACCGTGGTAAACAAGTACACCGCAAAAATCACTAAATGCACCGCGCCTTGCAGCACCGTGGTACGACCGGTTCCCAGTGATAACGTCGCGACCATTAACGAAAGCACCAGTAATACGGTCGATTTTTGATCGATGCCAAGCTCGATCTTCCAGCCCATTGCGAGCGACAGCAACGCTATTGCCGGGATGGTCAAGCCAATCGTTGCAATCGCGGAACCAAGGGCGAGATTCAAACTGGTTTGTAAACGGTTAGCACGTGCCGCGTGATACGCCGCGAGGCCTTCCGGCAACATCACCATACCAGCGATGATCACGCCGACCGCCGCTTGCGGCGCGCCGGCGGCAATGACCGCATTCTCGACCGCAGGCGCCAATGCTTTGGCCAGCAACACCACCGCGCCCAGCGCGACTAATAGAAGGCCAGCGCTCATCCAGGTGATCTTCAATGACGGTGGCGCGGCATGCGCATCTTCGTCCATGGTACCAATAGGCGGCAAAAAGTAATCTCGATGCCGCACGCTTTGCACCAATATATAAACGCCGTAGAGCGCAACGGTCACCACCGCCACGAATAGCAGTTGGCTCTTGCTGTAATACGGTCCGGGTACCGTTGCGGTGTAGGTTGGCAATACAAAGGCGAGCACGACAATGGTGGCGAGAGTCGCCAACATGGCGCTCACGCCGTGTAACCGAAATTGCTGTTCGCCATGCCGGGAGCCGCCCGCGAGCAGACATAGGCCCACAATCCCATTCAATATGATCATGACCGTGGCAAAAACCGTATCGCGCGGCAGCGATGCCGCCGCCTCGCCGCCCGCCAGCATGAGTGACACCAAGAGTGCGCTCTCGATGAGCGTCACCGCCAGCGCGAGCACCAAGGTGCCGAAAGGTTCGCCGACCCGGAGTGCAATGACCTCCGCGTGGAACACGGCGGCGATGACGCTGCCGAACAACAGCACGGTTAATAGAATTATCGTCGCGGGATGCGTCGCGCTTGTTGGCGACAGCAGCGCGGCCCATGCAATTGTAGGCGCGAGCCAAGTCCATGCCGGGAGCGTGTTTACCGCGCGCATCGGCAGACGCAATCACGTTTGCGGATATTCATTGCCACGCGACTATCCAGGCATTTCACCCTCTCCCGCGGGCGGGAGAGAATGCACTAATTCCTCCCTCTCCCGCCCTGCGGGAGAGGGCTGGGGTGAGGGTCTTCTCAAACAGAAGCGCGAGTATCACGCCTCCCGATGATACGCCTTCGACGTAATGAGCCACGCGCCATCAATCTTGTGATACGAGAGATAGTCGACAAAAAACATCTCTCCAATACGCACGCGAACTTTCGCCAGCGCCTGCGTCGGGGAGGTAAAGTCCATCAGGATGATTTGCGACTCACGCGGCGCGCCTTGTGATTTGGGCGAAGTCCTTCCCGCCAGCACTTCCTTGTAGTGCGCGGCGCCCCAGCAGGTCATCGCGCCTTCGCGGAAGCCGTGCAGCTGCGCGGTTTTCGCGAACACCGCATCGAACTTGCCGACATCACAGTCGTACATTAAATCGCAATATTTTCCGAGCGCTGCACTTAGTTCTTGGACCAAAACGCTGTTCACGATGACCTCCTGTGATATCTAAAGAATTGCGCCGGCTCACCGGCATGTGCGGATTGTAGGGGTTCAATCCGCGTACTCTACTACCACAACCAAGCCTATCTCTAGGCACGATTAAAAAGCCCAGCGCTCACGACGCATCATACCTAGAAAGTTAAAACACGGAATTCCGATCTCGCGACAAACATCTGGAATGAAATGGGAGTGCTTTGGGTTGCGTTTTTCCGAGGCCGGCGTCTCTTGTGTGATGACTGCACCCCCTCGGAGCTTGACGAGCGCGATCACATAGGTAGGCGTCCGCTTCCTCAAACTCTGCTTTAGGATCAAGTAACCCCGGAAACGTATTCTGAATGGTTTGCGCTTCGGCTAATAATTCGCCTGTTGGGACAAATATGGCGGAATAACGCTTGGCCCATGTATTCAAGTCACCGGTCCCTACGACAAACAATTCTTCTCTAACTAGCGCGGGCGCGAAAAAGCGATGAGACTGGGTCAAGGCGTCCACTCCTACCACTACCCCTGGAAACACATCCATAGGGTAGTAACGAGCCTGTCAATCCATGAATGAACTGGTATCGATTGAGTATAAAAGTTGTGGCGCGCCGTCAGTCATCGCTACCGGTCGCCGATGGCCCCTCGTAGATAGCCGTTTTTAGTTTTTCGAAATGTTCGAATTTCAAATCGAGGAATCGCGCAGCGGTTAGAGAGCTAATTCGGTTTGCCGACAAGGCCTCTAACACCAGCTGCATGAAGGGACGTCCGTTGCGTCGAAGCGCTTTTGAAACCGGAGAAGCGAATCCATTACGGCGCTCCGGAAGATTTGCGACATAATCGTTCCACTCTATACGCCACGTTTGATATTGCGCCCAATCCAAGTATCCCGACTCGCGCAGACGGGTAGCCATCGCTAACGGAGAAATACGGAAACGGCGAGCCAAGTGACGGACCGACGCGATATTCCACTCAGTCACTCCAGCAGAATCGATTGCATTTACTAACGCGTTCCCGGGAATTAGTGCATGACTGGCTGCGATCTCCGCGAACCGTTCGACACTATTCCATTCATCGCCTGAACGGGGTTCCGTCATTGCCGACTGCTCTTCGTGTCCCACAATTAGCATGAGATGCACGACTTCGTGCAGGGCCGTAAAGGACCGCGCTTCCGGAATTTCTTTGCTATTTATTGCAACCACAGGTAGCGGAGTCCGCAACAGCGCCAAACCGCGGACCTCTGACAGGGAGACCTTGCCGAACTGAAATACCAGAGCACCCAGATTTTCGATGGCGGCACGCCACGCCGCCCAGGCGCGCCACTCATTGGGCCACGACAGCTGCTCGTCTATCGAAATATTCGTAGCGTCGCGCAATCGTGCACCTACGTTCGCCGGAGACTCACTTAGCTTCGCTTTCAGCGCGAACTCTGGAATGCGCTCACCGAGTTCTCCCATCAGGTTAAGCGCGTTCTCTCGGCGTAACAGCATCTGACGCAGACCAAGCCGCAGTTCCGGTGATTCATGACCGGGCACCACCTGCAGCAGCCTGCGGTATTCAGCCGCTAGCGGGGTAAGCGTTGGCGGGTGCGATAGAAAGAAAATACTGAGTGGGCGATGAAAAAACCGAGCGAGCTGTTCAACTTGCCGCATCGTCGGCTGCTTAGCACCGGTTTCCCAGTCCTCGACTTTTTCGGGTTTGACGTGCAGGCGCTTCGCCACTCGAAAAATCTCAAAGCCACCCTCCTGGCGAGCCCAGGAGAGCAATCTCGGATTAATAGCGATAGTGCGCGGCGAAGACATCATGCATTGCTGGTTACGAAACGTTGGCTCCAATTATCCGTATTGAGCCTGCCGACGGACAGACCTTTGCTATAGGAAAATCAACTGTGTATTGCCCTCATCGCCGCTCATCGCGAAGTCAAGCGTAGCGGTACGAGCTTTCAGTCGACCACACCTCCTTAACCGCCGTGGCATCCCACCAGGCGGGCAATTTGAGCAATTACCAAAGTTGTATCCATGACTATCCTGGCCGTTCGTTACCGCGATGCTCTGCATCTGGCATTTGAGCTACACGCAGGACAAATCCGCAAAGGTTCTTCGATTCCCTATGTGTCTCATGTGCTAGCGGTCTCTGGAATCGCCCTTGAGCACGGTGCCGATGAGAATGAGGCTATCGCCGCGTTACTGCATGACGCTGCCGAGGACGCGGGCGGCCGAGCAACGCTTGCGCGGATAAGACGGCAGTTCGGCGATCTGGTCGCGGATATCGTGGATGGCTGCACGGACACCTACGAGACTCCGAAGCCACCTTGGAAGGCCCGTAAGGAAGCTTACATAAAGCATGTGTTCACCGCTTCTTCATCAGTGAGGCTCGTCTCCGCATCAGACAAACTACACAACGCGCGTTCGATACTAAGTGATCTGCGGGTCCACGGCGTCGCGGTGTGGAGTCGCTTCACAGCCACGCCGGAGGAAACTAAATGGTATTACCGCGCGCTCTTAGCAGCATTTTCAGAGCACTGGCGCACACCCTTGGTGGAAGAACTTAATCGTACTTTCTCCGAGATCGAGCGCATTTCAAGTTAGGAGAAGCTGCTCGTTTGGGTATCAGACACGGTAAGTCACGCCCTCTTTGTCGTCGATTGTGATGCGCCCGGCCTTGATGAGTTTTTCCAAGAGCCTCGCGGCTTCTGCTTCGCTGCCATCCTTGTTCAGACTCGCTTTCAGATGACTTAGCAGCGTTTTTTTCTTCTTCGGGCGGTTGTTGGGGTGCTTGCGCAGCCGTTCCACGAATACATTCAATTGTTCGTCGGCTCCGCCCGCCGTGGAATTTGCCGCTGTGGGCGGGATGCTGGGCTTGGCTGGACTGGGATCGACCGCGCTCACTTTGGGTGATGACGTAAAAGTAAGTGTGGTGTAGTCATCATGTCGGCGCACGCGAATATGGCGACTGCGCAAGTGCTCGATGAGCGGATCGTAGCCGGTGTCTTTCGAAATGATATGAAAGTACGCCGTGGGGTCCGCCAGCACGGCGCGGCCCAGGTAATACGTGAGCGCAAAATCTACGGCGTTCTTATCGCTGGAAGTCAGTCGCACTAGTTGGACGGAGGCCGCGTGCGCGATCAGCTGCTCCACTAGCGCGGCGTCCAGCTTGGTCTGCCTCGCCCCCATCAGAATCGTCAGGCTCACCGCTTTGGTTTCGAATAACGTGGTATCGACATGGTGCACGTTTTCGAAATCCACGAAGACGTGATTCATCGGCGGGTGGCTTTCCGTGTTAGTCGTCATTTGCGCCTCAGGCAGCGGTGAGTTCGGCGACGATCGCGTCCAGGAGCTTTGCGGCGGTGGCCAGTTAGTCAGGCGAACCTAAAATTGGCGGAAGAGGTAGGAGTCGAACCCACCGAACCCGCATAAGCGGGTTCCACCGGATTTGAAGTCCGGGCACCCCACCGGGAGATGTCGCTCTTCCATTGCCGATGCTACCGAATCACCCGCCGCCAAACCAGGCGCGGGTGGGGATACGCTTTCCATGCTGGCCAACCGCCGCGTTACGCGGTAGCGTCGCCAGCATCGCACATTGAAGGAAATGACATGAGTAAGGCAGGAGATCGCAAGTGTATTTTTATTACCGGCGCGGCGAGCGGCATGGGACTCGAAACCGCGCGGCTATTCGCGCGCGGCGGCTGGTTTGTCGGTGCCTATGACGTCAACGCTCAAGGGCTTGCACAGTTGCGCCGGGAGCTTGGCAAGGATAACTGCGTGACGCGCGTGCTTGATGTGGCCGATCGCGCCGCTTATGCCGAGGCATTGATCGAATTTGCGGGCGCGAGCGGTGGGCGGCTCGATCTCTTGTTCAACAACGCCGGGATCGGTAAAGCCGGCCTATTCGATACGCTACCGTTCGATGACATTCTGCGGGTGGTGCAGGTGAACTTTATCGGCGTCTTGAACGGCATTCATCTTGCAGCGCCGTTATTGAAAGCAACGCCCAACTCGTTGTGCTTCACCACGTCGTCTTCGTCGGCGACGTTTGGGATGCCGGGCATTGCGGTGTATTCCGCGACTAAACACGCGGTCAAAGGATTGACCGAAGCATTGTCGATTGAATTTGCGCGCTACGGCGTGCGCGTCGCGGACACGCTGCCCGGGCTCATCGATACCCCGTTAGTGCCGGATGCGATCAAACAAGGTGCCGATTCCAAAGGCATGTTTCGCCTCACCTCGCCCGTTGAGATTGCGCAAGCGGTGTGGGCTTCGTATCACGATGAACCGCAGCGCCTGCATTGGTTCGTGCCGCCGGAAATCGCCGATCTCGACAAAGCTTCCGCACTCGATCCGGAAGGCACGCGTGCCAAGCTCGCGGCGAATGGCGTCTTTTTGCCACCGGAGGATCCCGCGTCATGAAACTCGCATTATCGATTGGCTACTCCGGCGCCCAGATGGCACTGCCGGTCGCACGGGTGCAACGCGCGGAAGCCTTAGGTTTTGATGCGGTATGGACGGCGGAAGCGTACGGATCGGACGCCTTCTCGCCGCTCGCTTATCTCGCAGCCGTTACTAAACGGATCAAACTTGGTACCGGCATTATTCAGCTTGCGGCGCGCACCCCGGCCAATGCCGCGATGACGGCGGCGACCATCGATGCTTTGGCCGGTGGCGATCGTTTGTTGCTAGGTATCGGGGTATCCGGCCCGCAGATTGTCGAAGGCTGGTATGGGCAGCCGTGGGGCCGGCCCTATCATCGCGTCAAAGACTATGTGGCCATTATCCGCAAAATTCTGCGGCGCGAAGCGCCGGTCACGCATGACGGCAGCGAGATCGCACTGCCCTACCAGGGGCCGGGCGCGGTCGGCCTTGCCAAGCCGCTGAAATCCATCTTGCACATGAATCCTCGCATCCCGATTTATTTAGGCACCGGGGCGCCTGAGATGGTGCGCTTGACCGGCGAGATAGCCGATGGTTGGTTGCCGCTCGGCTTCGTGCCGGGTTCGTTGCCGGAATATCTGCCGTGGCTCGAGCAAGGTTTCGCGCGCGGCAGGAGATCGCTCAAAGACTTAGAGATAACCGCGGGCTGCCATGTGCAGGTGGGCAACGATGTCAAAGCGGCCCTTGCCGCGCTGAAGCCCGAAGTCGCGCTGTATGTGGGAGGAATGGGCGCACGCAGCAAGAACTTTCATAAGGACTTGATGACTCGCCGCGGTTTTGGCGAAGCCGCCGCGCGCGTGCAAGAACTGTATCTGGCGGGACGCAAGGATGAAGCCGCAGCTGCGGTGCCGGATGAATGGGTCGATCAGAAAAGTTTGGTTGGTCCCAAAGCACGGATTATCGAACGCTTTCGCGCGTGGGCCGAGAGTGGCGCAACGACGCTCACGGTGCGCGCACAACAGGACGAAGCGTTGGAAGTCATGGCGGAGGCGGCGCGGGCGTAGAGCGTCGACAGTCTCTTTCACCCTCTCCCGCGATGCGGGAGAGGGTACTCTTTACTCCCTCTCCCGCGGTGCGGGAGAGGGCTGGGGTGAGGGTCTTCATCGCAGCGCGTATAGATTAGTTGCCCCTCACCCGGCGCTACGCGCCGGCCTCTCCCGGTGGGAGAGGCAATATTGTATGCCGTCCCCTGTAACCGGGAGTTGAAAATATGTTCACCCCTTTCTGAAGGGAGAAATTTTCCATGTCGTCGAAAGTTGTGCGGTTGAAATTCTAAGGCAGCGATAGACTTCTCCCAATGGTCACGGCAGCATTTCACCATCGGCGCATTCACGCATCGTCCAAAATCCAGATCCAAAGGGAGTGTCATGAAAGTCAAAGCAGCGGTATTCCGCGAAGTCCATCAAGCCCTGAACATCGAAGATGTCGATGTCACCGATCCGGCGCCGGAAGAAGTGTTGGTCAAAACCGTGGCGTGCGGCGTGTGCCATAGCGATCTGCACGCGCTACACGGTGGCATCTTGTCGCCGCGCCCGGCGATCCTAGGCCACGAGCCGGCCGGTATCGTGCTGGCGGTGGGGAGTAATGTGCGCAACGTGGCAGTGGGTGATCATGTCATTGCTTGCACCTCGATGTTCTGCGGAAGCTGCACACAGTGTGTGCAAGGCCACCCGCATCTGTGTACCGATCGCGGCGCCTGTCAGCGCGCGCCGCAAGGGACGCCGCGCATCACGCGCAACGGCGAGACGATTCATCAATTCGCCGATCTCGGCGGCTTTGCCGAAGCAATGCTGTTACATCACCGCGCGGTGGTCAAAATCGACAAAGACATCCCGCTTGATCGCGCGGCTTTAGTCGGTTGCGCGGTAACGACGGGAGTTGGTGCCGCGCTTAACACCGCGCAAGTGGTACCAGGGTCGTCGGTGGTGGTATTCGGCGCCGGTGGCGTTGGCATCTCGATTATCCAAGGCGCTCGGATCGCCGGCGCGCGGCAAATCATCGCGGTTGATATCAACGATTCGAAGCTCGCTTCGGCGAAAAAGTTCGGCGCGACGGATACGATCAACTCCGCGAGCGGCGATGTCGTTAAAACCATTAAAAAGATGACCAGGGGCGGCGCCGATTACGCTTTCGAAGCCGTGGGCCTGCCAAAACTCATCGAAGAAGCGCTGTATTGCGTGGGGCCGCGCGGCACTGCGGTATTGGTCGGCGCCATCGCGCACGGCGAGCGCGTGAGTTTTAATCCAGCGCATTTCTACGCCGAGAAGCGCGTTATCGGCAGCATGATGGGATCCAATCGCTTCACGATGGATGCGCCGCGTTATTTGGAGCTGTATCGCCAGGGCCGACTCGACTTGGACGGTATGGTCACGCGTCATGAGCGCTTGGAGAATATTGGCGAAGCGTTTCGCGCGATGGATGCGGGTGAGGTGACGCGGACGGTGTTGCGGTTTGATTAAGTGAGGAATTAAGACCCTCACCCTACCCTCTCCCGCGTGCGGGAGAGGCTTAATTGAGCTGCGTCTCCCGCGCGTGAAGCAGCGGTTTAATTCACGCAGTGACGAGTCCTATCCAAACAACTCCTTTAACCGGTTCCGCTGCAACTTCCCCGTCGTCGTCAGCGGTAACGCCTCCGCGTTCACAAAGCGAAAATGACGCGGCGTTTTGTACGCGGCAAGGGTGCCTTGGCAGTGTGCGCGGAGCGCCGCGATATCGGTTTGCGCACCGCTTTTCAAGACAATCACCGCAGCAAGCGCTTCATCGAGCCTGTCATCCGGGATACCGGTGACAAGCGCGAGTTCAACCGCCGGATGCGCGGATAACACTTGTTCGACTTCCGCCGGCGCCACGTTGATGCCGCCGGTTTTGACCATCTCTTTCAAACGCCCGCGGTAATAGAGAAATCCATTCTCATCCAAAAGACCGAGATCGCCGGTTCGGAACCAGCCATCAGTGGTAAAGGCTTCGCCTGTCCGCTCGGGATCATTCCAATATCCTTTAGTCACATTGCCGAGCACTGCGATTTCACCTGGCGTGTTAGGCGGCAATGGCGTAAGGGTTTCTGGATCGAGGATACGAATGCGGTTGCCGGCGAGCGGCGGTCCCACTGTTTCTATCCGTTGCGCTAATGGCATCGCCGCATCCGTGACCGTGGCGTTGCCGTAGGTTTCCGTCAGCCCATACACATTGCAGATTTGCATCGCGCCAAGTTCCGCCACGCGTTGCACCTGTGCGGGCGTACCGATGGTGACGCCGGTGCGCAATGACGATAAGTCTCGTTGCGCGCGATCCGCGTGTTCGGCGAGTGCCAATGCCATGTTGGGCGTGCCGTAAAATACCGTGCAGCGTTCGGTCTCGATCAACCGCAAAGCTTCCGTGGCATCAAAATGATGTTGAAGGACGATGCTGCCGCCATGCGTCAGCACGGCGAACAATGCATTCACGCAGGCCAACGACCAAAACAACGAGACCGCGAGCCAGAGTTTGTCGTCCGCCGTTAAATGCTGGCGCTCACCGATCTCCCACATGTTCTCAATGAGCCCTCGATGCAGGAGCGGCACGCCCTTAGGCAGAGCTGTCGATCCCGAGGTATACAGCAAACACGCCACATCCTCTGCTTTGACCAGCGCGCCGGCTACGGCTAGTGCATCAGTATCAACCTGAGTCGCGGTCGCCAAGAACGATTGATAAAAGACCGTCTGCATGACCACACACTCGTCAAGCGTTACTACATTCATAAGTAACGGCAAACCTGCGCCAAGATCACGCGCTTCCGCCAACAACTGCATAAAGTCCCGTTCGCGAAAACGCGGTTCAATAAACAGCAATTTGACCGCCGCATGCTCCAATTGATAAGAGAGTTCACGCGCTGTCGCCCACGTATTCAACCCAACCGCGATCGCCCCGACCGACATCGCCGCGAAGTAGGTCACCAACCACTCAACACGATTACCGGCCAAGACCCCAACACGATCGCCATGACCGATGCCGCAAGCGAGAAGCGCGCGCGCGCAACGATCGATTTCTTCATCGAATTCGCGATTCGACCAATGACGGCCGCGATCGACGACCATACAATGGTCAGGATCTCGCGCGGCGATCTCATTCAACATCGCGCGGACGGTTCTACTCAACGGTTTATTCACTGCCGAATACCTCGTGTACGGCTTTACGGATGCGACGCGCGTCGCCGATGCGATGCGTGAAGCCCGCGCGATCGAAATACTCCAAGACTTCGATCGCGACATTGCGGCCAATGCCAGTGTGTGACCGAAACTCGGCGGCGGTGAAGCGACCTTCGGATTTGCTACCGGCGAGCGCTGCCGCTTGTTGTGCTAGCTCGCGTAACAATCCCGGCAAGTAGTAACGGTACTTGTCGACTTGTTGCACGTAGCCCAGTTTCGCCATGCGCTCGAAAAACGGTTTTAATATTTGCGCCGAACTTTTGAGCGGTGTTTGCAAGTCGTGCAAGGCCGGTGCTTGCAAGCCAGCGCGTTCCAACAGCGGTTTAACGCGTACCCACAGTGCTTTATCCATAGGCGCGAGCACCGGTTCAAAGCGCGCGAGTGCCCATCCAGTTCCGCGCCGTTGTAGCACGCCGGCCTGCGCGAGTGCTTCCAACGCGGCGCGCGCCAAACGCGGCGCGAAGCGTGCGGTCACCTGTTTCAGTAGCTCCGCTTCGGCGAGCGCGGGTTGCGCGGGATCGGCGGTATGAAATTGCCGGCAAGCCTCTTGCAACCCGTCTTGCAATGCATGCCAGTTCGCGGCATCGACCAGCGATTCGCCTGACTTCACAATCGCCACCGTGACCGCGCCCGCAGCCGCGTAAATCTCGTCAAGCGCGACGGCGGGCAAGGTGTAGCAGCGCGCAAACCACGTGGCATCGATGCCTTCCGGCGCTTGCGTCAGTAACTGGCGCAACGCCGCCTCGGCAGTGGCGTGTTCCAATGCGTGCAGCAGTGGAACGCGTTTGGCGCGCGTGATCGTGCGCGGATACGGCAAGGGTTCGAGCACCATGCCGCCGGCCAGCGTGCGCGTCGCCGCTTGATCGCGCAGCACCACGCGATCGCCGCGCAGCGCATTTGTCGGTGCATCCAACGTCAGCGTCGCTAGCACGGGGTCGTTACCGCGCGCTTCAAGCAGACTCAAGCGTCCGCCGAGATCGGCCGCGCCGATATGCACATGCACCGGCATGCGATCGCGTAGCGCCTGCGTTTCGCCGCGCGCCAGCTGCAACACCACGCCAAGGCGCGTCGTTGGTGCGTGCAGCGCCGGATCTATTAGCCAGTCACCACGTTTAATCTCGTAACGGCGTAATTCGCTGCCGGTGAGATTGATACCGCAGCGTTGACCGGCCTGTGCCACTTCAGCTTGTTGGTTCTGCGCATGAATCGAACGCACACGCACTTCGATACCGGCCGGCGCAATCAATAAACGATCACCAATTTTGGCCGCACCGGTATACACCGTGCCGGTGACCACCCTGCCCGCGCCTTCGAGCACGAAATTGCGATCGACGGCCAAACGAAACGGCGCGTTGGTGACTCGCGCTTGGACTTCACTTTGCGCGGCGCGCAAGGTTTCACGCAAGGCTTCAACACCCACACCGGTGGGCGCAGCGGTTTGGACGATCGACGCGGCCGCGAGCGGCGTCGGCGCGAGCATGACGGCAATTTCCGCGGTGACTTCCGTCACGCGTGCTGCGCTCACGCGATCGACCTTGGTGAGCGCGACAGCGCCACGTGTGATGCCGAGCAATTCAAGGATCGCCAGATGCTCACGCGTTTGCGGCATCGGCCCATCGTCGGCCGCGATCACCAGTAACGCGAAATCGATCCCCGCAACCCCGGCCAGCATGTTGCGCACAAAGCGCTCATGGCCAGGCACATCGATAAACCCGATCGTCGCGCCATCCGCAAGCGGCAAATACGCGAAGCCGAGATCGATGGTCATGCCGCGCGCGCGCTCCTCCGGCAGTCGATCGGTATCAATACCGGTCAGCGCGCGAATGAGTGAAGTCTTGCCGTGATCGACATGACCGGCGGTGGCAACGATCACGGCTGAGTACTCGTGCTTAGTTGCGCAAGTTCGGTCACCAACGCGCTCGGTGTTTCCAAAGTGCGCAAATCGAGCAACACCGCGCCCTGATGAATACGTCCAATGACAGGCGTCGGGAGCCCGCGCAGGCGTTGCGCGAGGCGCTCAACCGCCCGGTTTGTCGCGGGCGTGGGCGTCATTGCCAAGGCGACACTCGGCAATAGATCGACGGGCAACGCGCCGCTACCGATTTGGCTTTTGCACGGCACGATGTCAACGTCAGCAATACCCGCTAACGCCGCACGCACGGCGATAAGTAACCCGGCCGCGAGATGTTCAATCTCAGGCAGCGGACGCGTCATCGCGCGTAAGGCCGGGATCTTCTGCGCGGCACGCGCCGGATCGGTATACAACTGCAAAACCGCTTCGAGCGCGGCCAGAATCAGCTTGTCCACCCGCAACGCTCGCGCCAACGGATTCTTTTTAATGCGGCCGATAAGCTCGCGGCGGCCGACGATAATGCCGGCCTGCGGCCCGCCGAGTAGTTTGTCTCCGCTAAACGTCACGAGATCGGCGCCCTGCGCGAGCGTTTCTTGGACCGTGGGTTCCGGCGGCAGTCCCAGGCTCGCGAAGTCGATTAACGTGCCGCTGCCTAAATCCACCACAAAGGTCGCGTTCGCGGCCTGCGCGGCGGAGGCTAATTCGGCTTCAGGTACGCTCGCCGTAAAGCCTTCGATTTTGTAGTTGCTGGGGTGGACTTTCATGATGATGGTCGCGCCCTCGGTGAGCCCAGCTTGAAAGTCCCGCAAATGCACGCGATTGGTGGTGCCAACTTCAACCAACTTACAACCGGCGGCGCGCATGACTTCCGGCACGCGAAAGGCGCCGCCAATCTCCACCAATTCGCCGCGCGCCACCAACACACGCCGGCGTTTGGCGAGCGTGTTTAACACCAGCATGACCGCCGCCGCATTGTTATTGACGACGGTCGCCGCTTCCGCGCCGGTCAAGCGAGTTAGCCAAGTCTCGACATGCGAATCGCGATCGCCCCTCCGCCCGCTCTCCAAATCAAACTCGAGATTGCAGGGGTTGCGCGCGATCCGGGCGAGCGCATCGAGCGCCGCCGCCGGCAATACCGCGCGTCCGAGGTTGGTGTGCAGAATCGTGCCCGTTAAATTAAAGACTGGTTTCAAGCGTGGCGCGTGAGCGGCTTGCAGCTTGATGCGCGTGGCATCGAGCAATTGGGCACAGAGATCAGCTCCCTCCGGCGCGTCGGCGGTGCGCAAGTCGGCGGCGGCATCGCGTAGCGCCAGCACCACGGGCTGATGACCATAAGCCGCGAGCAGCGGCGCGGCGTCCGGGGTCTTGAGCAGCTTATCGATACTCGGAATGCGCGCGCGGGACATGGTGCGGTGGCTAAGGCACTGACTTGTGAGTAAGAGGCGACCATTATAGGCTGCAAGTCCGCTTGGCACGGAAACCCAATCAGGAGCAACCATGGCCCGAATCCCATTAATTGACCCGGCTCACGCCTCGCCAGAGGTGCGCGCGAGCTTTAACGCACTTGAAGCGATCGGGTTTCCGATCTTCAACGTCATGAAGCTCTTCGCTACCAATCCCACGGTGCTGGCGGGCTTTACCAAAATTGCAGAAGCCCTGTATCACCATCCCAAGGTTGCACCGCGCTACCGCGAGCTCGCGTATTTGCGCACCTCGCAGATCAATTCCTGCCATTACTGAATCCCGACTCATGTGATGCTCGGTCTGAGTGTCGGATTGACGAAGGAAGAAATGAGCATGATGGGCGATCCAGACGCCTGTGCGACGTTTGATGAGACCGATCGGCTGGTGTTGCGCTACACGGAAACCCTGGTGCGGACCAATCGAGTGGACGATGCGCTGTATCAAGCACTCGCCGCGCGTTTCCCGGAAGATGAGATCGTGGAGTTGTGTTTGACCATCGGTTTTTCCGGGCTCGTCAATCGCATGCATTCCACTTTCCGTACCGATCTGGATGAGTCGACGGCGGCGGAAGTCGGGGACGCGCAGACCTGCTTGCTACCGGCGCGGCGATGAGGAGCCTTGTCTGAAATTGGAGGAACGATGAAATTCGGATTGATATATCTGCCCACGTTTGACGCGGCCGTGCACCGCGATTCCGCGGGACTTTATCAGCAAATATTCGAGCAGGTGGAGTTCGCTGAATCGCTTGGGTTTGACGCGGTGTTCGCGGCCGAACATCACTTCACGCCCTACGGCGGGGATGTGCCCAATCCGCCCTTGTTGTTGGCCGCACTGGCCCAGCGCACCAAACGCATGCGGCTCGGCACCGCGGGCGTCGCCATGCCGTTGAATCGCGCGTTGAACATCGCCGAGCAGTTGGCGATGGTCGATGCGTTATCGGGCGGGCGATTGGATATCGGCGTCGTGCGCGCGTTTCTGCATTTTGAATACGAAGCGCTACAAGTCGATATGAACGAAAGCCGTGAGCGCTTTTACGAAGCGGTTGAGATCCTGCAAGCCGCCTTCGCCAACGAGCGTTTTTCTTATCACGGCAAGTTCAATCAATTCGATAACGTGGCGCTGCGTCCACGGCCGGTGCAACGTAAGCCGCGCATCATGGTGGGTACGGTGTTGAGTCCGGAGTCGGCGCGTTATGCCGGATTGCAGGGGTTTGATCTCGCGGTTATTCCGTACGCCGTATCGCTGGCTGGGACCAAACAGTCGGTCAAGATTTATCACGAGGCGCTGCTCGAAGCCGGGCACAAGATCGAAGACCACAACGTGCACGCCACCTTTCACATGTACGTGGAACGCGACGAAGCGAGCGCGATTGCGACCATTCGTCAACCGATCCTCGATTACGTGCAGTATTTTGCCGACGCGGTCGCGGGTGATCGCTGGTCCAAGGATTACGCAGGTTACGAAGGCCTGGTCAACAAAGTGCTGTCGCTGAAGAACTTTGATGTGCTGTATGACCGTCGCACGCTTTTTGGATCGCCCGCGCGGTTGCATGAAACGATGGAGTTGATTATCGAGGCCGGTATTACCGAGCTATCGTTTGTCACCATCATGCCGGGCTTACCGCAACAGAAAATTTTGGATTCGATGCGGCTCTTTGCGGCCGAGGTGATGCCGAGGTACCGGTAGCGTTCGGCCCACTTTTTTGCGGATGACCCTCACCCCTGCTTCCCGCAGGCGGGAGAGGGAGAAATAAACTACCCTCTCTCGCCAAGCGCGAGAGGGTTCCAGTATTGGACGCTAACTCCTTAATCCACCCACGCCCGCGGCTTGAGAAAGTCTGTGTAGAGCTTGGCTTCTGGCGTGCCCGCCGCCGGCTGCCAGTTATAGCGGAAGCGCACTTCCGGCGGCAGCGACATCAAAATGGATTCGGTGCGACCGCCGGTTTGCAAACCAAACAACGTGCCGCGGTCGTACACCAAATTAAATTCGACGTAGCGCCCGCGGCGGTAGAGTTGGAAGTCGCGCTCGCGGTCGCCATACGGCGTGTGTTGGCGGCGCTCGACGATTGGTGCGTACGCACGCAAGTAATGATCGCCCACGCTCTGCATGAAGGCGAAGCTTTGCGCGAAGCCCCACTCGTTTAGATCATCGAAAAACAAGCCGCCGATCCCGCGGTGTTCATCACGGTGCTTGAGATAAAAATATTCATCACACCATTGTTTGTACTTGGGATAAATCTCCGGCCCAAACGGCGCGCAGGCCGCGCGCGCGGTACGGTGCCAATGGATGGCGTCCTCTTCAAAGCCGTAGTACGGCGTGAGATCAAAACCGCCGCCAAACCAGAACGCCGGCGGCTCGCCGTCTTTGATCGCCATAAAGAACCGCACATTGGCGTGTGAAGTCGGCACGTACGGATTACGCGGATGCACCACCAGCGAGACGCCCATCGCACGGAACGCGCGGCCGGCAAGCTCCGGACGCTTGGCGGTGGCGGCCGGCGGTAATGCATCGCCGCTGACATCGGAGAAATTGACGCCGGCTTGCTCGAAGACCGTAGCCCCTTGAAGGACACGTGTGCGGCCGCCGCCGCCCTGCGGCCGGCGCCACACGTCTTCGTGAAATTGATGTGTGTGCTCAAATGCGCTCTCAAATGCACTTAAGCCCGCGCAGATACGGTCCTGCAAATCGAGCAAGTACGCGTAGACTTGCCCAGGGTCGATGGCTGGGTCGATGTGAGTGGTCATAATCGCTTCATGAGATGTTTGTTCATGATAGTGTCATTCCGGTCGGTGCAAACCGCGCCGCCGGGGTGTTCTGGCCCACCCAGGGTAAACACGGGTTCACCTTGGAGTCTGGCCTATCCCCCGTGCTATCTTGTGCCCCCTTAACCAAAGCCGTTTAGCCGATGACTGAGCGTCGCGCGCGCATCGAGCGCAAAACCAAAGAAACCCAAATTACCGTGCAAGTAAACCTGGATGGTACGGGCCTGGGTCAATTTAGTACCGGTCTGCCGTTTCTCGACCATATGCTGGATCAAGTTTGTCGACATGGACTCGTCGATCTCACGGTTAAAGCGGCCGGCGACCTGGAAATCGACGCGCATCACACGGTGGAAGACATCGGCATTACACTTGGCCAAGCGCTGAGCGCGGCATGGGGCGACAAAGTGGGTTTGCGACGCTACGGGCATGCCTACGTGCCGCTCGATGAAGCGCTATCGCGCGTGGTGGTGGATTTATCCGGTCGGCCAGGGCTTGAGTATCACGTGCAGTTCCCGCGCGCGCGGGTCGGCGATTTTGACGTCGATTTGTTCTATGAGTTTTTTCAAGGCTTGATCAATCACGCCCGGATAACACTACACATCGATTGCCTGCGCGGACGCAATGCGCATCACATCATCGAAACGGTGTTCAAGGCGTTTGGACGCGCGCTGCGCATGGCGGTGGAACCCGATCCGCGCCAGGCCGGCATGCTGCCCTCGACCAAGGGCGCGTTGTAGCGCACACCATGGAGCAGGTAGCCGTAGTCGATTACGGCGGCAGCAATCTGCGCTCCGTCGTCAACGCGGTTCAAACCTCGGCGCAAGGCCGTTGCCACGTACAGGTTGCGGAAGACGCCGCCGCCTTGTTGCGCGCCGATCGCGTGGTATTCCCGGGTCAAGGGGCGATCGGCGATTGCATGCGCCGCCTGCACGAGCACGCGTTGATCGAGCCCTTACGCGAATGTTTACGCACGCGACCGTTTTTTGGCATTTGTTTAGGGCTGCAGTCGTTGATGACACACAGCGACGAAGACGGCGGAGTGGCGTGCCTTGATGCCTACCCTGGTGTGGTGCGCCGATTTCCTGAGAATCCACCGCCGGCAGCCGATGGCAGTCCGCGCAAGGTGCCGCACATGGGCTGGAATCAAGTGCGGTGGACGCGCGCGCATCCAGTGTGTGCTGGGATCGAAAGCGGCGAGCGCTTTTATTTTGTGCATAGTTATTTCGTCGTGCCGCGGGAGGCACATCTCACATTAGGCGAAACGGATTACATCCAACCGTTTACTTCCGCGCTTGCCGACGGCTTCGTTTTCGCGACGCAATTTCATCCGGAGAAAAGCGCCGCGGCGGGTTTGCGTTTGTTAAAAAATTTCTTGAGCTGGGATGGACGGGTGCCATGACAACGACTCGCTTTAACTTGCCGGAATCGGCGCTGCCACGCGCGTGGTACAACTTAAATGCGGACTTGCCGACGCCCTTGCCCCCGCCGCTGCATCCTGCCACCAAGCAGCCGGTCGATTTTGAATTTATGTCGGTCATCAGCCCGCGCGGATTGATCGCGCAGGATGTCGCGACCGACGCCGAGATCGAGATCCCAGAGCCGGTACGGGATTTATATAAGTTATGGCGGCCGACCCCGCTTATGCGCGCGCACCGCTTGGAGCGTGTGCTCGGCACGCCCGCGCACATCTATTACAAGTACGAAGGCGTCTCGCCGGTTGGCTCGCATAAAGCGAACACGGCGGTGGCGCAAGCGTTTTATCTAAAAGAAGACGGCGGCGAATGTTTCACCACCGAAACCGGTGCCGGGCAATGGGGATCTGCCCTTTCCATGGGCTGCAATTTTTTTGGTCTGGGCTGCGAGGTCTACATGGTGCGCATCTCGTACAACCAAAAGCCGTTCCGGCGTTACGTCATGGAAGGCTATGGCGCGCAGGTGTTCGCCAGTCCGTCCGATCGCACGGCGGCGGGCCGCAAGTTTTTGGCGATCGATCCGGAGCATCCCGGATCGCTCGGCATGGCGATTTCGGAAGGCATCGAAGCCGCGGCCGTATCCGGCGGTAAGAAGAAATATTCGCTGGGCTCGTTTTTACCGCATGTGTTGCTTCACCAAACCGTGATTGGCGAAGAATGTTTGAAGCAAATGGAATTGGCCGGCGAATATCCCGATATCGTCATCGGTTGCGCCGGCGGCGGATCTAACTTTGCCGGCATCGCCTTTCCGTTCGTGCGCGAGAATCTGCGCCACGGCCAACGCACGCGCATTATCGCGGTGGAACCCTCTGCCTGTCCGACGCTGACGCGCGGAATGTATACCTGGGATTTTGCGGACGCTGCCGGGATTGCGCCTATCTGCAAGATGTACACCTTGGGCCACGGCTTCGTGCCGCCTGGGATCCACGCTGGTGGTTTGCGCTACCACGGCATGGCGCCACAGGTATCCGCGTTATTGCATCACGGGCATATCGAAGCGCAGGCCTTCGACCAACTAGAAATCTTTGAAAGCGGGGTGTTATTCGGCCGCGCAGAAGGCGTGTTGCCGGCCCCGGAATCGAATCACGCCGTGCATGCGGCGATTACCGAGGCGCGTAAGTGCACGCAGTCCGGCGAGCGCAAAGTCATACTGTTTAATCTCTCCGGCCACGGTAATTTCGATATGGCGTCTTACGCGGCGTTTTTACGCGGCGATTTGCAGCGCTACGAACATCCGCAAGCGGCGATTGAAGAGGCGTTGAAGGAAGTGCCGATCGTCTAAGCGAGTAAACCCGCGATGCGTTGCCGCAATAGCGCGGCAGGCACGGGCTTATGCAAAATTTGTAGCGTCGAGTCATCGTTGGGGATGGAGTGACCGAGTGCATCATCGCCGGTGATGAGCAAGGCTGGGGTCGCCGCTCCGAACTCAGCCCGGAGCGCGTCCACGGCCGCAACGCCGTTTATGCCGGCGCCAAGGCGAAAATCCGACACAATGACATCCGGCGTGCGCTCGGCCGCGCGCAATTGAGCCGCGAGCTGTGCGGCGTCCTCCGCCGCATAAACGATACATCCGCTTTGGTGGAGAATCTTGGACACTGCAACGAGTACATCCGGTTCATCGTCGAGAAACGCGATCGTCGCACCCACGAGCGCGGCATGCGCATCCAACAGCAACATACCTTTTGCCGGATCGCTTAATTCTTCACTCATCGGCACCATGGGTAGCGCGAACCTAAAGCACGAACCGCGCCCTTCACGCGATTTAACCTGTAATCCCTGCCCGAGCAGGCCGGCCGCGCGGTTAGCGATCGCGAGTCCCAGACCCACGCCCAAGCGTCGATCGCGCTGCGGGTTTCCGACTTGATAAAACTCTTCGAAAATGCGCGCGCGGTTGGCCTCCGATATCCCAAGGCCGGTATCCCAAATTTCAATCAAAACATTATCGCCACGGGGCCGTAACGCCAATAAGACACCACCACGTTCGGTATAACGAATCGCATTCGATAACAAATTGCGCAGGATCTGCTCGCAGAGGATCGGATCGGTTTCCACGCACACCGGTTTGGCGCGCACGCGTACCCGTAAGCCTTTGCGCTCGGCGGCGGAACTAAATTCGGCGGCGAGGCGCGTCACCATCGTGGCAAGGTTGGTCAATCTGAACAGGGGCTGCCGTGCGCCCACTTCGAGTCGCGATAATTCCATCAAGCCATCGAATAACGTGGTGAGATTAGCAGCCGATGCTTCCACCCGGCGATAGATGTTTTGGCGCTCGGGACCTTCGGCGGTGGCGCGCGCCGCATCTAGAAACAAATTGAGGGCGTGGAGCGGTTGACGCAAATCATGGCTCGCCGCGGCCAAAAACCGCGACTTCTGCTGATTCGCGGCTTCCGCCATGTCCTTTTGGCGCGCGAGTTCCGCTAATAGGTCCAGGTTCTCAAAACGCGTCCAGATCGATTCAACAATCGTGCGTTCCCATTGGCGGCCGGTACTCAACGTAAACGCGAGCCCGACCACCGCTGCGATCGCCACACTCATTTCGTCCGGCGAACTGGACCACAGGCACAGGATGACGATCGGTACCATTGCCGGGATCGCAAATGCGACCGCCGCCCGAAATAACGACGCATGCATGACCGCCGAGCCGGTGACGACGCCAAACACCAGCGCCACATCAAGTACGCGCAACACCACGGAACTGTGCGAATAAGCGACTACGCTGAGCACACCCCAACCGGCGCCATGAAATGCTTTCGATGCCAGCGACCAGCGTACCCAATGGGTGATTGCCGTGTCCGGTGGATTCAACCGCGAAAAACGACGGTACATCGCGATGGTGGTTAACCATGCCGCGACTAACCATGCGATGGCACCGAACAGGGCCACACTCTGCGCGGAGGCGCGAAACACCGCGACGAAAATCATCGCCATACCGAAAGTCGCGGCAAGCCCACGTGGCGTTTGGCGCATGACGATGCGAAAACGCTCGGCAAGCAAGCGAGCGGCAATCGAGGCTGGATATTGCGGCGACGCCGCGTGCGCATCCTTCACAACCCCTGGGGGTTCCATCGTCATTGAAAGCCAAACCCCGCGCGCGCCAACAACAACACCGCCTGTGTGCGATTTTTAACATTGAGCGCGCGTAGACCCGCCGCCACATGGGATTTCACCGTGGGTTCGGCCAGCCCCAACCGTTGTGCAATTCGCTTATTGGATAAGCCCTGCAAGAGCAACTCCAGCACCTCGATTTGCCGTGGTGTAAGCGCCAGACGTGCGAGGTAATCGCGGCTCGAGTTACGCGACGCGACGGGCGGGGTTGGCGCCATGTCGCCGGTAATGAAACTAGGCGGGAGATAAATTCCACCAGAGAACACTGTGAGCAGCGCGCGAGATAGCTCCGCGCTGTTCGCGGACTTGCTAATAAATCCCATCGCGCCCGCGTTGATGCAATCGACGATGAGCGCCGGCTCGTCCGAACTCGTCAAAACCACTACCGGTGTTTGCCCATGCCGGGCACGCAGTCGATGCAGCGCCTCGATCCCGGCCACCTCGCCCAATCCAAGATCGAGTAGCACCCAGGCGATTTCAGGACTCTCATCCAGCAGCAAGATCGCCTGCTGCAGAGATGCCGCTTCTGACACCTCGCAGTCAAGCTCCGGATAGTGTTTGAGCAGTAGGCGCAGCCCTTCGCGCACCATCGCATGATCGTCAACCAGCAGAATATGGTTGCGTGACATTTATTGGCCTCCCCGCCGCATAGTAGCGCGCACCCCAAGAAAGGCCCATGCAAGAAAGGGGTGCTCATCCTTTCGGATGATCGCAACAAAAAAATCCGCCTTTAGCTCGATGACCTATGGTTTGAGACAGCATGGTCGCGGGGTGACCAGAATTGAGAAATCCGATTGTCAGGATTTTTTACATCTACAAATTCGATTCAACCTTTTGATTAATTGATATTTTTCCGTAAAGAGACGCGAAAGGCGACGCAGCAACTGTCAAGATGTTTTACGTTTCGGCCGAGCGTGCCCTCTTGTAGCACCCGTCGTCTTCATTATCTCTTTGAAATACCAGCATAAAGTTTTGACTGGCAAGAAACTTGCTGTGGTTCGGGCTTGAAGACTCGCCCAAGCCCACCCAGTGGCCCCAATGCAATCGAGAGGAGAACTACCTGTGACTAGCATCTTTCAACGCAAAGGCCGGCGCACAATGCTTATCGCCGCGGCGTTACTCTGTCCATTGGTCGCGAGCGCTCTACCGATCAACCAAATTGTGGTATTTGGCGACAGCCTCGCGGACGGTGGCAACAATGCGATTCTGATTGATTCTGGTTTCACCGATCCATTCATCCCGCCCGGGACGCGCACTCCAACCCCTATTCCGAGCGACGATTTTTTTGGCTTTCCGCCCTATGCGTCTAACCGCTACTCGAACGGCCCAGTATGGGTAGAACATTTCGCGAACTCACTTGGGCTACCCCTCGCCCCGGCGTTGCTGGGAGGGACAAACTTTGCCTTCGGTGGCGCAACCACGGGTCCTATAGACCCAGGCTTCCCGGGCATCACCACATTGCCCGTAAGTGTAGCGACTCAGGTTACTGCTTATCTTGCGTTCTTTCCGCCGCCGACACTGGACACCTTGTTTGTGATTAACGTTGGCGGTAACGATGTGCGGGCTATTTTGGAAGCCGCAGATCCAATGGCCGCCGCGCCAGGCGCTATCGCTAACTATGTCGCCGACATGACTGGCTTTGTTGGGTCGCTATGGGCGGCCGGCGCACGGCAGTTCTTGATCTCAACTGTCCCAGATGTTGGCAAAACCCCTGCCATCGCTCCTTTTGGACCTGCCGTAGCAGGTGCGGCTACGGCGATTTCGCAAGCTATGGGCCAGGCTTTGATATTGGGACTCAGCAATCTCCCGGACGCTATCTTGGAAAGTTCGAGAATCGACATACTCGATCTATTCGCTATGCAACAAGCGTTGTTTGCCAATCCAGCGGCATTCGGAATGACGGATGTCACCAACGGATGCGCGCAAAATGATCCTGTTTGTGATCCGAACACGACGTTTTTCTGGGATGGCTTACATCCGACCACCGCGGGGCATGCGATTATCGCGCGCGCCGCGTTGGAGATAGTGAGCGTTCCGGAACCTTCTACGGTGGCATTGATATCGCTGGGATTGCTTGCCGGTGCGATGCGACGACGGGCTATCCGCATCGCTGGCTAGGACCACCCTCCAAGCGCACTGAATTCCAGGTGCGCCATCTACAAGCGGTTTCGATGTCCGATTGAAGCCGCTTGTAAGCCTGTTCTCAAGGCGTTTTGATTCAACCACGCCTATCTATATAGTAAAAGCGTCAGACACTACCCCTTCTCAGCAAGGTCACGATGGCCACCGGTTGGGCAAAAGACGGCGCGGTTCAGGACCAAATCGACGCGAGTATCGCGGAAGCCGTGGAACGTGCGCGGGCCGCGCTCGCGCAAGCGCAGGGCACGGGACGCACGCATTGCGAGGACTGCGAAGCCGAGATCCCGGAAGCACGACGCAACGCCGTTCCCGGCGTGAAACGCTGTGTGCAGTGCCAGGAGTTAGCCGACGCCGACCAACGTTTCCGCGATCCCATCAATCGTCGTGGCAGCAAGGACAGCCAGCTTCGGTAAATGGGGGCAGATTTGTTTTCAAGCTTGAGTTTTGCGCCCTAGCTCCCAAGGGCTTCGATCGCACGCCAACAGAGCGCCGCGGGTTGAGCCGGGTTGATCGGCACGATAGGCACGTGATCCGCGCCGGCCGCGAGATGTGCATCGACGCGCGTGCGAATGGTTTTTTCGTCGCCCCAAGCGACCATCGCGTCGATCAGTCGATCGCTACCGCCGTTCTCAAAATCTTCGTTCGTGTAACCCAACCCGAGCCACATTTGTCGATAGTTGGGCAAATCGAAATAAAAACTCATCAGTTGCCGGCCGGCACGGCGAGCGGCGGCGCCGTCCTGCGTTAAGCAGACGCGTTGCATGGGCGCAAGCCACGGGCCTGGTCCCAGAATTTTACGCGCCTGCGCCGTGTGTTCCGGTGTGCTATTCGCGGGATGTGAACCTTGCGCCAACTCACCCGAAAGCATCGTCATCTTAGGCCCCAAGGCCGCCAACACCACCGGCATCTCGCCGACTTCCGCGCGCCAGGCGCCGCGCGCGCCGGTGCCGATCGTTTGCGGGGTCATGCCTTCGGCGAGCAGGTTTCGCCGAATACCGACCAGCCGATGCGCTTCTTTGAGTTGTTCGAGATAAGTCCGCATCGCGCCCAGCGGTTTGCCGTAAGCATGCCCGCGCATATTGACGAGCACACTGTGCGAGACACCAAGCCCGAGTAAGAAACGCCCGTTGGATTGCTCCGTCAGCGTCTGCTGACCCATCGCGGTGGCCATGGGATCGCGACAGTAGATATTCAAAATGCCGGTCGCGGCCACCAGCGTATTGGTATTGGCGAGGACAAAACTTGCCGCGAGCATGGGTTCGCGACCCACGGCTTCCGGAAACCACACCGCGCCGTAGCCCAAACGTTCGATCTTTTGCACGCCGGCCGCGAGTTCCGCAGCCGTCATCCCCTCCGAAAACATAAAAACGCCGTATTTTTTTAAGTCCATGTTGTTACTCCCCTCGGGTGTTAATGGCCGTATCCTACCAGCATGTTGAGGGATGAAATGCTGTCGGCTAGCGTTAGGGTCGACGCCGCACCAAACCTTACCTAGGAGTTCACGATGGAAGCCGGCCAACGCACTCTGCCACCGGGCCAGTTATTGCACACCTCATTCGACCGCTTTGGTCTCGGTTGGTTTGCAAACAAATTTCCGGTGAGTCCGGACACGCTGCGGTTTTCGATTGCGGGAGACGTCGAGAATCCAATCACCGTCGATTCGGCGCTTACCGAATTACCGCGTGTCGAACAGGTTTCCAATTTTCACTGTGTGACGACGTGGTCGGTGCTGGATTTGAAATGGAGCGGATATCGTTTTTCCGATCTTTATAAAGAGGTCGTGTTGCCCCTAGCCAAACCCCAAGCGAATGCCGATTTTGTCGTATTGAAGGGTCAAGACGGCTATCGAACGTGCATGCACCTACCAGATCTTTTGGCCGCCGATGTACTGCTCGCGGATACGTTGAATGGCGAGCCGCTCGGGATCGCGCACGGCGCGCCGCTGCGGATCGTCGCGCCGGCACACTACGGCTACAAAAACATGAAACACCTGGCAGCTATCGAGTTCTGGACCAACCGGCGCAACTACCGCTTCCCGTTTCCTTATCCTGGCTTTATGGATCATCCGCGGGCACGGGTGGCATTGGAAGAACGCGCGCAACTCCTACCATCATTCTTGATTCGCTATTTATATCGCGCCCTCATTCCATGGACTCGTCATAAATCCCGGAATGCCTTAAACAAATACGCACGAATGCGCGAACTATCAGCGGCCCGGCAACACAGCGACTAACGCGTCGTGCAGTGTCTCGCAGTAGTCAGTATCGCCCAAAGTATCCAGTACATCCGCGTTTTCAAGTTTAGCGAGCACGCGCGGATTCGCCTCGCACAGCAATACGCGTACCCCGCGCTTGCGCAGTTCGATGATAGTCTCTTCCAAAGTTTGAATGCCGGTGATATCCATAAAGGGCACATCTTGCAGTCGCAGAACGAGTATTTTGGGTAACGTGTGTGTATGCAGGAGCGCGCGTTCGAAGTTTTCCACCGCGCCGAAGAAAATTGGGCCGGCGATCTCATAGACCATAATCTCGCGTGGTAACTCCTGTAAGCCGAGTTCGAGCAACTCCACTTTTAGCGAGCGTGCATCCATCGGCTGGGTGTTGACCGACTCAGCCATGCGGCGCATGAAATGCAAAATGGCGAGGATCACCCCCACGTTGACCGCCACCACCAGATCGGCGAACACCGTCAACAAAAACGTAATGAGAAGTACGGTGCGATCTGCCGCAGGAGCTTTGCGCAGTAACGATGCGAAGTGCTTCGCCTCGCTCATATTCCACGCCACCACGAACAAGATGGCGGACAGCGCGCAGAGCGGGATCCGCCCGGCCAATGGCGCCAAGAAGAGTAGCACTGCAACCAACAACCCGGCATGCGCGATGCCAGCCAGTGGGCCGGTTGCGCCGTTACGGACATTGGTCGCAGTGCGCGCGATTGCCCCCGTGGCGGCGAAGCCGCCAAATAGCGGCGCCGCGATATTCGCAAGGCCCTGGCCGATGAGTTCCTGATTCGAATCGTGACGCGTGTCGGCCATGCCGTCAGCGACGACCGCGGACAGTAAAGATTCGATGGCGCCGAGCATGGCAATCGTGAAAGCGGGGCCGATTAATTGCAGCGCCTTGGAGAGCGTCAGCGAAGGCCACACGAACGAAGGTAGCCCGGTCGGGATGCCGCCGAACGCGCTCCCTAAGGTCGCAACGCCCGCTGATCCGAAGTAGGCATGTACGATGGTTGCCGCAAGCATCGCAACGAGCGGTCCGGGTACCCGCGCAAGCCAACGAATGCGCGGCGCGAACACTGTCACCAACAGACTACCGACCGCGAGCGCAACCGTTGGCAGGTGCGCTTGCGGCAACAACGTCAGTGCATGCCACAGCTTTTCGTGTAAGTGCTGGCCGTGGACCGCGGGCAGGCCAAAAAAGTCGCGCCACTGACCGACAAAGATGATGACGCCGATGCCGGCGGTAAAACCCACGATCACCGGTGCCGGAATGAACTTGATCACGCCGCCAAATTTAGAGAGCCCCATCACAGTCAACATGACGCCTGCCATGAGAGTCGCGATCTGCAGGCCCTCGATGCCGTGCTCGGCCGTGATGCCTGCGAGGATCGCGATGAACGCGCCGGTTGGCCCGGCGATCTGCAGGCGACTGCCGCCGCAGAGTGACACCACCGTGCCTGCCACAATGGCGGTATACAGGCCTTGCTCGGGTCGCGCACCGCTGGCGATTGCAAAGGCCATCGCGAGCGGCAATGCCACCACGCCCACAATGACCCCCGCCAGCAGATTCGGCCCCCAGTGCCGGGGCCCAAGCAGCCCGGCGCGATAGGCGTCCGTTAGCGCGAGCATCGAATAGCGATCGCCGAATGGGAATAGAGCCTGTGCATGGCGCGTATCAGTATCGGCTTATCGACGCGCGCCTGGAAGCCGGGTTGTTTACCCGGGGTTTTACTTGCTTCTTACGGCCGCTGAATAGTTCGTAGGTATTCGATCAATTCTTCGATGCGTTGTTTCACTTTCGCCTCACCTAACGCCGAAAGCGAACGCCGATACGCATCACCCCAGACAGGCATTTCGACATTGCCGTGTGCGAGCGCTTGAAAACTGCGGCCGTCGATGACGGTGCGGACATACTCGGTGGGAAATTCGCCCGCATTACGGCGCGCAAGACCGGTGAGGTCCGCGGGGGGCGTGGACAACGCGCCCGCCACGGGTCCGTTGCCATCACCGCTTTGGCCGTGACAGGCCGCGCAGTCGTTACGATAACGCACTGCTCCCAGCGGCTCCTGTTGTTGTGTGGCAGGTGCTGCGCCCATCGTACCGCCGGTGAACACGCTAAGCGCTAGCGTGATTGCGGAAATTACGCCCCCGCGCGGATGCCGATGCGGCAATTGCCAGAGCGACTTGGGGAACTCCGCTACCATTCACATTCTCCGCGCGGGGGCGCAAAGGAGATTCTCGACTATTGGATAGGGCATGCCTTGATGCGGATCAGTGCAGTCGATCGCCACCGCGCAACGCGAGCGAAATGGTTGAATTCAAACTTATTGCCTCCAATCATGCTGGGAACGAAGATTATTGAGTCTTGGCATCAAGGGTGACGCAATGAAGGAACTTGATCCTAATCCGGTGGCGGTGTTGGCGAGCGCCGCACCGCCGCGCATTAAACCCTCCAATTACCCAGAGCCGTTTGCCTCGCGCATGCAGGGCCGGGTCAAACACCCGTTGGGCGAGCTCTTCGGATTGACCAACTTCGGGGTCAACCTCGTCGAGCTGCCGCCGGGGAAGGTCTCCGCGTTACGTCACGCGCATTCCAAACAAGATGAATGGGTCTATGTCGTAGCCGGTAATCCCACGCTCATCACGAACGCCGGCGAGACTGAATTGAGCCCCGGCATGTGTGCAGGTTTCAAGGGCGGCAGCGGGGATGCCCATCACCTCGTTAATCGCGGGACGACGCTCGCCCTCTATTTGGAGGTTGGCGATCGCACTGCAGGGGATACGGCCGAATACCCGGATGACGATCTCACCGCCGTCTCGATTGATGGCCGGTGGCAATTCGCACATAAGGACGGCACGCCGTATTAAGAGAAGGGAGGTCAGATTATTTACAAACTTACCGCCGGATAGTACAGGCCGGTTAGCTCGCGCCGATACCACGCGCCGCTTGCGGCGCGTTCCGTGCGCGACGTAAATCGGTAGTCATACAGAAGCGCGCGCACGAACTTGGGCGGCGCGTCCGGAAAAGGATTGGTTTCGAGCAACTTGAGGACCGCGGGCGAGGCTTGCAGCAAGCGCAGCAAAAAATTCCCGAACCAGGGATTCTGCTCAGCACTACCAAGCGCCGCGAACCACATCTGCCAATCGAGACGCGGTTGGTGTGGGATGTTCCAGGCTGGAGGTTTTTGTAATTCGCCAGGCTTATAGCGAAAACCGTATTCAAACCACTCGCGACCATCATTGGAACCTTCGATAACGATTTCCGGTCGTGAGGTCGTCATATTCGCAAATAACCCATAACCATTGACGAGGCGTAACGGCGCAATGTGTGCATACAGCGAATGAAGCGGGCCGTACACCGGTGCGCGGTAGACCTGCTCATAGATTTGCACGATCCCGAGGGTAAGGTAGACGGCGGCCAACGCGGTGGCACTGCGTTGCCGCCAACGTGCATACGGCAAAGTTGCGCACCGAACGTGCGATAACCAGCGCTTCGGCAAAATACGTTGCAACGCCGCGTCATCGAGCAACAACACACAGAGCGCGATCGTCAGTAAATTAAAAAAGTTGTAATTGCCGGTCGCGATAATCAATAACTGAAAGAGCACCGTTGCCGCAGCCAACAACATCCGTGGCCGGCGCGGCGAGAAAACCAGAAACACCAACACCAACTCGAGCAATAGCGCATAGCCCGTGCCCACGCGTAGCACCGTCGCCGGCAATTCGCGCGCAAACCATGCCAGCGGTGTCGGCAACGGCTGGGTTTCAAAATGATATTGAAGCGCGGTTAAATTCCACCAAGTGGGATCGCCTGATTGCAATTTGGGTAAGCCGGCAAGCAGCAAAAATCGAAAGGTCAGCCAGCGGAACAACCACACAACGAGCGTACTGCCGTGCACCAAGAAAATCGCGAGGAAACCGACTTCGAGCAACAACAAGTCCCATTGGAATCCCATGAATTCCTGGCCGCCGTAGAAGAGCGACAGATACAGCACGTAACACAAGATAAGACAGGCGCGCTTGGCGATACCGAGCACCAGGCCGCCGGCGCTTACCACGCCTAACCAACACGCGATTTGGATCGCAATGTCGGTATGGCTCAACCAAAAAAGCGTCGGCAATGCAAAGTACGCCGACGTACCTAACGCCTCCTCAGCGCGCGCAAGCATAAGATGCAGCGGTAAGACGCCATCAGCACCGATCAGTCCAAGCGCTTGCACGCCAAACGACCAAAACGCCGCGAGATAGATGAAACCAAGCAAACGAAGAAAGAGTCCGGCGACTGCGCTGTGCTCGGCGGGGAGCCGCAGTGGCCCCCACAGTACCCGACTCACGCGTGCCGCGGTTACGCGGTGTCGTGAGATGAAGCCATAGGCGAATTCCGCCAGCCACGCAAAACCTGGCACTCGCCGGTAACACCAGGCAAACCCTCCATGCCCGGCAACGGTGGCCAACACTCGAAATGCCGCGTCCGCGCCATGCGTCACTTGCCCATTGGGCATGAACAAATAAATCGCGCGCGAAAATTCCTCAGGCGCGATGTCGGGATAATCCGCCGCCGCTTCTTGATAGGGGCGATAGATCACCCGTGGCCCGGTGAGACGCACCCAATACGCCACCCAATAACGGCAGAAACCACAATCGCCGTCATAGACCAGCACGGGAAAAGATTGCTGCACGGCATGCATGCCGATTATTCCCAGCCGCCCCAGTTAAGCGCCGGTGGCGAAGGTTCCATCGCGGAGACAGGATAGTGAACGAGCCCCGGATACAGGCGACTCCAGACGACCGCAATTGCTGCTAGCGTAACCACGCCACTTAATACTGGAAATAACAGCGCCGACCAGTTGGCGTGTGCATACACCATGATGATTGGATTGGCGCCGGCCGGTGGGTGCACCGTGCGCGTGGTGAGCATAAGCCCCAGCGCGAGCGCAACCGCGCTTGCGTAAGCGATTAAGCCCGGGCCAAAAAAGTGGAAACACGCGATACCCGCCAGCGCACCGAGCAGGTGACCGCCGAACAATGCGCGAGGCTGCGCGGCGGGCGCGCGGGTTAAACCAAAGAGAAAGACTGAACTTCCCCCGAGTGAGGCGAGTACGAACGTCGCGTGCGGCGGCCCCACGAGTAATAACGCGATGGTGATCGCAAGCGCCGCGCCAAAGAGGCACCAGAGCAGTCTGATAACGGGATGACGGTGTAGGTGCATTATTCGTGCGGGCGCGTCGCCTGCGCCTTGGCTGCGGCGACAGTCGTGCGCAAGGGATATTCGGCATGATCGGCTTTGATTTCGAGCCGGTGACCGTCCGGGTCGAGCACGTAGATAGAGGTGCCGAAACCCGTGGCGCCATACAACTCAGTCGGCCCAAAGACAATGGGCACGGCCTGCTCGCGCAGGTAAGCAACGATTCGACCGAAGTCGCCCTGCACGAGCACGCAGACATGGTCGACCCCGCGCAACTCTACCGGCGCGAGCGATGCACCCGCCGGCATCGTTTGCAGGTCGATGATATGACGACCGCAGCGGACCTGATAGATGCCGGCGTCCTCGATGATGCGTTCGAGCTTCATCCCGAGTACCTCGCGATAGAACGCGAGGCTCCGCGCGATGTCGGTCACATTAAGTACCACGTGGTCGAGTCCGTGATAGACGATAGGATTATCCTTAACCATGCGCATTGCTCGCTATAAGATGACCACCATCGTGGCCGTGCCTTGCCGCGCGGTCAATGTACGTTGACCCCGGGCGCGGCGCGCAGAATACTGTCGGTTGCCAATGGCACTTTGTGAGGAGCGCCTATGCCCAGCGAAAACAATCCAATCGATCTGTACACCCTGTTCCGCCGCAACTATGCGCGTTGCAAGGTAGGTCCGGGGCAACGCGTGGCCGTGTTATCGGAGGGCGACCAACTGCGCGACTACGCGCTCGCCTCCCTAGCTGCCGTGAAAGACCTTGGTGCCGAGGCGATCGACGTGCATGTACCCACCGCCGCCGCGCTCGATGCCAACACCCGTATGGCGAACATTGGCAAAAATAACTTGTCGCAGTATCCCGACTTGGTTGCGCAGTGTTGCGCGGCCGACTTGGTCATCGATCACATGCTGCTCTTGTTCTCACCCGAGCAGATCAAGATGCAAGAAGCCGGTGCGCGGATCTTGATGGTGGTGGAGCCGCCGGAGATTCTTTCCAGACTTGAACCGCATGATGGCATTCGCGAACGCGTGGAAGCCGCCGAGGCCAAACTCAACGCGGCACGCCGCTTGCGTTTCACGAACGACGCCGGAACCTCCGTTACTTATGAACTCGCGCAAAAGCACATCATGACGGAGTACGGCTATACCGATACCCCAGGACGCTGGGATCATTGGCCGAGCGGTTTTCTTGCGACAGTCGCGCGCGCCGGCGGCGTCAACGGACGCGTGGTCATGCAGGCGGGCGACATCCTGCTCCCGCAAAAGCAGATGCTGACGGAGAACATCACTTTCGATATCAACGACGGACGAGTGTGCACGATCAGCGGGGGCGCGGAAGCTCGCGCGCTGCAGGCCTTCATGGACTCGTATCAAGATCCTCGCGCGTATGCGGTCTCTCATATCGGCTGGGGTTTGAATGAGCGTTGTGCGTGGGACACTCAACTCCCGGGCATTTTGATGGACGCCCGCGCGTATCACGGTAATGTGCTCTTCTCATTGGGACCCGATACCGAGTTCGGCGGCGATAACGATACCGCCTGTCATTTGGATTTGCCGATGCGCGGCTGCAGTTTATGGCTGGATGAGGAACTGATCGTCGAGCGGGGACGCGTGGTGCCGCCGGCGATGCGAGCTTACCAATAGATCCGACCGCGTTTAAGCAACTGCTTATCGTCTACCACTCCGCGAGCGGCGGCACCGCGCGGATGCTGGAGGCGGTGACGGGCGGCGCGCGCGATCCGGAACTCACGCAAGTAGATGTCACGGTACTGCAAGCATTTGAAGCACAATCGGCGCAAGTTTTACGCGCCGATGCGGTGATTCTCGGGACGCCCGAGAATTTCGGTTATATGTCCGGTGCATTAAAGGATTTTTTTGATCGCATCTACTACCCCTGCCTAGAACTTACGCCGGGCCGACCGTTTGGCATGTTCATTCGTGCCGGCAACGACGGTGAAGGCGCGCGCACCGCGATTGTGCGCATCACCACCGGGCTCAGGTGGCGGTTAGTCGCGCCGCCGGTCATCGCCCGCGGGGAACTCACGGATTTGCACCTCGAAGCCTGCCGCGATTTGGGACAAACCATGGCAGGCGGGCTCGAACTCGGCATTTTTTGAGCTCGCATACCGACGGTCGCGATCTGTCGTTCCGCGCGAGACCCGGGATATTGCGCCAGATCATTACCAGTTCAGGTCTGGGTCAGCACTATAATGGGCGGGACTGGATCGTCCTTTCACGCTGAGAACCTTATGACTGCCGACCTGACCGCTCGCCTCAATGTGCTGGATGCACAACCGCTAAAGCGTGATATCCGCAAAACCGGCATCGACCCGAACTTTTGGTATCCGGTTGCGCGGAGCGTTGAAGTAAAGCCCGGTAAAGCCATTCCAGTTAAATTCGCCGGCGAACCGATTGTGCTCGTACGCGGCAAAGGAGGCCGGGTGTTTGCGCTCGAAGACCGTTGCGCGCACCGCCAAGTACCGCTGCATGTCGGCGAAGTCATGGACGACGGCATTAAGTGCGGTTATCACGGCTGGACGTACAACGATACCGGGCGTTGCACCAGCGTCCCTTATCTCGATCAATGCGGCGCCCGCCCCAACAGTGTCAAAAGCTATCCCTGCCGTGAAGCTTATGGCTTGATCTTTGTGTTTCCGGGCGACGCCGGCAAAGCCGAGCACGTGCCGTTTCCGGCCGTGCCCTCCGCCACCGATCCCGCCTACAAGACGCGTTATCTCAATCGGCGCGTGGATTGTCACTACACGTTCATGCACGAGAATTTGATGGATATGAACCATCAATTTTTGCATCGCCGCTTGATGGGTGGCATCAAAACGATTTTTCTTGGCGTGCGGAGCGGCGATAACTGGATCGAAGCGGATTACACCTTCAAACGCAATTCCGGCAAACAGCCGTTAGGCGAGAAGTTCATGCTCGGCAAACGGCCAGAAGCGCAAGAAGGCGAACGCGATCTGATGACCATCCGCACCGAGTACCCGTATCAGACGCTCAAGTTTTGGACTGCCGGCAGCCAAAATCCGGCGCTCGATCTATGGAACATCTATGTCCCTCTCGATCGCGCGCAACGCACCAACCATACCTATGGTTTGATGATGATCCGCCGGCCATCGGTGCCAGGTCTCATCAATTTGTTATGGCCTGCGATCGTTTGGTTCACCAATGGCATCTTCGCCGAAGACCGCGTCATCTGCGAACTCGAACAAGCCGCTTTTGATGCGCAAGGGGAAGATCAAAACCAAGAAATCTTCCCCGCGATCCGCGGCCTACGCCGTGTGTTGGTGGACAACGGCGTCGCGCTGGACTGACGCTCACGCCTTATCGAGCGCCACCACCGGGATCTCTCGCGTGGTCTTGGCTTGATAATCGGTAAACGGGGGATACATCGCGGCCATCTGCTCCCACAGCCGCTTACGCTCATCGCCGCTGGTGACGCGTGCTTTGCAATGGAAGTATTCCGAGGCGACCTGCACTTCGACCGCCGGGTTCGCCGCCAAGTTTAGATACCAGCCCGGATGTTTTGGCGCGCCACCTTTGGAAGCGATGATGACAAAGCCGCTCGGCGTATTGCCATAGAGCAGCGGCAGGGTCAGCGGCTCACCGCTCTTGCGCCCGTGTGTCGTCAACAGCAGGGTCGGTAACGGCCCCGGACCGCCGGCGAACGTCGAATCCCACAAATGACCTTCCGCGCCCTTGGAATCCAGATATTGCCGCATGTGGTCGACCATCCACTGCGGCATCTTGGCGGGTATTTTAATTTCTGGCATGACTGTTCCTTGAGGTGTATTTATTTACGAAACCAATACCGGCAACCGCAACAAAGTGCGATCGACCAGTGTTCTACTCCACTCAAATTCATCGGTGGCGAGTTTAAGCTTGGGAAAACGTTCGAACAAACGTGGCAATGCCGTGCGCGCTTCGGCCCGCGCGAGCGATGCACCAACACAGAAATGAATCCCGGCGCCAAACCCGAGATGCGGGTTGGGTGCGCGATCGAGCCGTAGTTCTTCCGGCGCGTCGAACACCTCCTCATCCTGGTTCGCGGCGAGAATCGACAACCACAATGGCTGTCCCGCTTGAATGACATGCCCACCGCGGGCGTGCGTTTCCGTCGCGACCCGCACGAAAGTTTTCGACGGCCCATCAAAACGTAGAAATTCTTCAATCGCGGATTCATGCAGCGCGGGCTCGTGCTCAAAGCGTGTACGTGCCGCCGGATGTTGCAAGAGCGCGCGCGTACTGGAAGAAATCAGCGCCGAGGTAGTGTCGTGTCCGGCAAAGAGCAACATCGAACACGTTCCAAGTAACTCAGCCTCCGTCCAATCCTCTCGTTCTGAAGTTGCTAACAAATGGGATATCAAATCCGGGCCCGGGTTTGCGCGCTTCGCAGCGATAACCGGTTTCAGCCGCGCATAGAATTCATCTCCCGCGCGCGCCACCGTTTCGGCGTACCGTGGTTGGTGCGAGGACGCACCGTAAATCAACTGTCCGAAATCGCGCGTCCATTGCCTTAAGAACTCGCGCTCTCCCGCATCGACTCCAAGGAGATCGCAGATGACGAGCGCGGTCAGCGGCTGGGCAAACTCGCTAACGATATCGCTACCATCGTGCAATTGGTCCAACAACGCGTCCGCGCGCCGGGCAATGCTTGGGAGCAACGATTCGGCGACGGCCGGCGTGAACGAGCGCCGCACCGGATCGCGCAGACGGGTGTGATCCGGTGGGTCATTCAACAACATCCAGCCATCACAGAGCGCGAGCGCGTGCTGCATAAGGCCACTGTGCCGCTCACTCAACTTATGCCGAAACGCTTGCATTGCACGCGCTGATGAGAGCGATTTATCTTTAAACGCGCGGTCGACTTCGCCGTGGCTGGTCAGAACGAATGCCTGGTGGCGTTGGCTGAAAAACACCGGATCATGTTCGCGTAACCGTTTGAAAAACGCGTGCGGGTTCGCGATTGCCCCGGGCGTTAACAGATCGTCATCGGGTGTCGCGCTGGAAGTCGCGGTGGATGGAGGCATGGCGCATGGATGGCTTTGATGGAAGGCGGATTATTCCCGCCCCGCGCGTTAGATTGCAATCAGCCCTGACCTAGCCCGCGTTAGCCGAGCGCGCGTCGCTCGCTGAATAAAGTCTGGCGCTGCTGTCGCAACAGATCGCTTAACTGGCCGGCGGTAAAGGGTTTGGCGAGGAACTCGTCCATACCCGCCGCCACGCAACTCGCTCTATCTTCGACAAAGGCATTGGCGGTGAGGGCCACGATGTGGGTGCGCGGTCGCTGCTCCTCTTTTTCCACTTCGCGAATGCGCCGGGTGGCAGCAAGGCCATCCAATACCGGCATCTGGCAATCCATCAACACCACATCAAAGGATTGTCGATGCCACATCTCTACCGCCTGGAGACCATTGTCGGCGGTGACCACCGTGCAGCCGAAGTTCTCCAGCATGCTGCGCGCGAGCAACTGATTGACCGCGTTGTCCTCTACCAACAGCACGCTAAGCGCATGACTTGGCATCGATTCAGGCGCGTCTCGGACGGGCGGCGCGAATTCTTCACCACTCACGGATTTGAGTATCTTGTCGAGCGCGGAGCGCAACAACTGGCCGCGCAACGGTTCACGCAGAATTTCACTGAATGTCTGGGCCGTGAATGATTTCGGCACGCTCCGGCCCATGGTGGTCACTAGGATGAGCGCGCAATCGGCCGGGAGATCGACCAAATCCGCCAGCGCGCGCGGGTCGTTCCACACCCGCGCATTGACCAAGGCCACCCGCGGAAGCAAACCGCGCGAACGAAAGTTTGAAACCACACGACAGCCCACTGCCCGCGCAGTTGCGGTAAGGGCGCGCGCAGGTGGCGCGAGTGGATCGAGTATCAGTACTTCACAAAAAGCTTCTTCCGCGGGTTGCAGCGCGGCATCCGTCGCGAGCGGCAACGAAAATGCAAACTTCGAACCCTGCTCAAGCTCGCTCGTCACACTCAAATGCCCGCCCATGGCCCGCACAAGTTCCGCGCATATCGCGAGCCCCAAACCGCTGCCGCCGTATAAACGGGTGATGGATTCATCGGCCTGCGTAAACGGATCGAAGACCCGCCCGAGCGCGGACTCCGGAATACCCACACCAGTGTCCCACACGGCAAACGTGAGTTGTTCCGTGGATACATCAACACCGACTTCGACACCCACCTGGCCGCTTGCCGTGAATTTGATGGCGTTGCCGATGAGATTATTCAGTAATTGTCTTAGACGCGCCGTATCGCCCACCACGGTTGCCGGCAGTTCTGGCGGGATAAGCGCGCTCAACACCAATCCCTTGGCGTGTGCATTCAGCGTGTGCGTATCGACGACGTCTTCGACCAATTCGCGCAAATCAAATGGACGTCGTTCTACTTCAAGCTTGCCTGATTCGGCTTTGGAAAAATCGAGTACCGCGTTAACCAACTCCCCAAGATGTCCACCGCTCTGCTGCAAAATGCCAATCAGCCGCGCTTGTTCAGGGTTCAACGAACTCCGCGTTAAGAGTTCAGCAGCACTCAACAAACCATGTAACGGTGTGCGGATTTCGTGGCTCATCGTAGCCAGGAAACGAGATTTCGCTTCCGCTGCGGCGTTGGCCTGCTGATTCGCACGCGATAACGCGTCGTTCATTTCAAGGATTCGCCTATAGGCCAAGCTGCGTAGCCGATTGATGATAAACAACGCGAGCAAGATGGCAGTGAAAAAACCGATCCGCGAGAGTAGTTCTTGCAGTTCCAGCATCACGCCGGTATCGGCCGGCGCCAACCAGTCCGCCATGCGCGCCGCTTCCACGCCGATCATGAAGACGAGCGCGATCCCAAAGGCGACAAATCCCGCGCGATAGAGGCTTGCACTGATGAAGATAAACGCGGGCATAATGAGCCACCAGGAGGTTGGACCAGTGCCACCCTCGCGAATCACGAGAAAGGCGGCCACCGGAAAGATGATCATCACCATCCGATGCAATGCGCGGACCAGCGCACCGGAACGCCGGCATAACAGCACATTCCACACGAGTAAGGGCAGCGGCGCGAGCATAACGATGGCATCGATCCCGCGGCCGAGCTTGGCGGACAGCGCGGCAAATAGCGCCAAAATTACTAGCGTAAAGAACGTTGTGACGGTAAACGCGAGGGCTTTGAATTCGGTATCCGGATCGAGCGTTCCCGCATAACCCGTGCAAAACTGCACGAGTCGGTGCAAGCGGATAGGCGGGCGTTGCGGCTCCAAAAAAAGAGCGCCTTACCAAAGAGGGACGATAGCGCTTATCGGCATCCGGCCAGAAGCCTTGATGCTTACTAAAGCGGAGGCCCTGTTATTCGCCGCGCCTGGCTTGCAGCTGTTCGCGAACCTCTTCCAACGCCACATGCCGCACATCCTTGCCTTCGACCAAAAAGATCGCGTTTTCGCAGATATTGTCCGAGTGATCGCCGATCCGCTCAAACGCGCGGGCGGCGAAGATGGCATCGAGCACGCCGCGAATGCTGCGCGGATCTTCCATCATGTAGGTGATGAGCTGGCGCATGACGGCTTCGAGTTCCTTATCGACTTCGGAATCTTCCTGCGCGACTTCGAGCGCCGCATGGGAATCCATGCGCGCGAAAGCATCGAGCGCCGCGCGCAACATGCGCCGCACGTGATAGCCCATCGCGAGCACACCCACGTAATACGACCGCGGGCTGCCGGTATTGGCGATATTGGCGACGATCCGCGCGACCTTTTTGACTTCGTCACCTACTCGTTCGAGATCGGTGATTATTTTGCTGACAGCTACCACCAGGCGCAGATCGCTGGCCGCGGGTTGGCGTCTGAGCAGAATCGCCGTGCACTCACCGTCGATATCGACCTCCATGTTATTGACCTTGTAGTCGCTGGCGGCGATTTGCTCGGCGAGTTCAATGTCGGTCTTGGATAGCGCTTCGAGTACTTGGCTCAAGGACTCTTCGACTAACCCGCCCATTGTCAGCACTTTGGAGCGGATTTCTTCCAGTTCCTTGTCGAACTGCTGCGAGATATGGTGCGTTCGGGTCATAACCATGATGCGTCCCTCGGCGCTAACCGTAGCGCCCGGTAATGTAGTCTTCCGTCTGTTTCTGCTTGGGCGTGGTGAAAAGCTTTTTGGTTTCGCCAAACTCGATTAAATCGCCCATGTACATGAATGCAGTGTAGTCCGAGACGCGCGCGGCTTGCTGCATATTGTGGGTGACGATCACAATCGTGTAATTCTGTTTCAACTCGTAGACCAGTTCTTCGATTTTGAGCGTGGAAATCGGGTCGAGCGCGGAGGCCGGTTCGTCGAGCAAGAGGACTTCCGGCTCGATGGCGATGGCACGCGCAATGACTAAGCGCTGTTGCTGCCCGCCGGAGAGCCCGAGCGCATTATCGTGCACGCGATCGCGCACTTCTTCCCATAACGCCGCCGCGCGCAGCGCGCCCTCGACCGCCCGATCGAGCACCCGGCGGTTTTTAATCCCTTGGATTCGCAATCCATAGGCCACGTTTTCGTAGATCGATTTCGGAAACGGATTCGGCTTCTGAAATACCATCCCTACGCGCCGGCGCAGGTTAGAAACGTCGACATCCGGCCCGTAGATATTCTCACCGCGCAGCTTGATGTTGCCTTCAATCGTGACCCCGCTGATGAGCTCGTTCAAACGGTTAAAACACCGTAATAACGTTGATTTACCGCAACCGCTTGGTCCGATGAACGCCGTCACACGTTTTTCGGGAATGGTCATGTTGATGGCGTTTAGCGCGCGTTTCTCGCTGTAGTAGAGCGAGAGATCTTCGACTTTCAGACAGTCCACGGCCGTTACCGGCGCTTCATTGGGCACCCCGCGCAGCGCGCGAATATCCACCCCGTGCGTCATTGTCGAAGAATCCACTGCGCTACTCCGCTTGTTCGCCAATTTTGAAAGATGTCTTAATGGTCCGCCGCATTGTATTTCTCGCGCAAGCGATTGCGGATTTGGATCGCGGCCAAGTTAAGCGACATGATGATGATGACCAGCAAAAGCGCCGTCGCGTAAACCAAGGGTCGCGCCGCTTCGACGTTCGGACTCTGAAAGCCGACATCGTAGATGTGAAAACCCAAATGCATGAATTTGCGATCGAGGTGAAGAAACGGAAATTCGCCGTCGAGCGGCAGCGACGGCGCGAGTTTGACCACCCCGACCAGCATCAACGGCGCGACTTCGCCGGCCGCGCGCGCGACCGCGAGAATCAACCCCGTCATCATCGCCGGCGTCGCCATGGGCATGACCGTACGCCATAGAGTCTCGGCTTTCGTCGCGCCGAGCGCGAGACTACCCTCGCGGATTGCGCGCGGAATGCGGGTCAACCCTTCCTCGGTGGCGACGATAACGACCGGCACCGTTAGCAAGGCCAATGTCAGCGATGACCACAACAAGCCCGGCGTGCCGAAAGTGGGAGCCGGCAAGCGCTCGGCGAAAAATGCACGGTCGATTGAACCACCCAAAAAGTACACAAAAAAACCGAACCCAAATACGCCATACACCACCGACGGCACGCCGGCCAAGTTATTCACCGCGATGCGGATGGTCGAGGTCAGCGGGCCGGGTTTGGCATATTCACGCAAATACACCGCTGCGATAACCCCAAACGGCGTTGCGATGATCGACATGACAAACACCATCAACACCGTACCGAAGATCGCCGGAAAGACCCCGCCTTCGGTATTCGCTTCGCGCGGTTCGTCGCTGACGAACTCGGCCAACTTGATGCAGTAATGCCAAATTTTGTCAGTGACACTCATGGCGTTTGGTTGAAAGACGCGCACCAACTGCACGAATGGCAGCGCGCGTTCATCACCGCTAATCGTACGCACCAGCAAGGCGTCGCGTGCTACGTCTTGGTGCAGTTCGGCAAGACGCGTGCTTAGAGTCGCGAACTCGGCATCACGGAGGGCTCGCTCACGTGCGATCTCGGCGAGCCCCGCGCTATCGCCGAGCTTGGTGAGCGTTCGCTCGCGCAGCCGCAGGCGTTCGAGTGCGGCGTTAATGGCGCCGACATCGTGCCGCTCCAGTTGTTTGATCTCAGCCTTGAGGTCATTGGTGCGTTCAAGGCGCGCCGGGAGCGCCGCCCACGGCGATTCGGCCTCGATTGCCGCCTCGCCCTCGCGAATGCCCGTGGCAAAACCATAAAAGTTTCCCCACTCGGCGCGCTCGGCGACAAAGGCATCGGCCGGATACTCGATGTTGGCGATGTCGGTGGTCGCGACCCAGCGAAAATCATTACCGCCGATATCCCGATTACCGACCTTGATGAGGAGTCGTTGCACGACGGTCATGCCTTGCGGCACCGTGCCGCCCGCTTCGCGGACTCGGGTTGCCGAAACGACCTCGTTATCGACTATCTCGCCGAGCAGGCGTTCGGTTTGGCCGTCTATCTCATGCAGCGTTATCGCGGCGACACGGCCGGGCCAAAAATGCGCCAATCCGTTACCGGCGATTAAAAACAATAAGCCAAACACCATGACTAGGCTCAAGCTCACCGCCCCGGCGGTTAGCCACACCCAAGGATCGCCGCTCGCCATCCATTGCCGAAAATTTTGCTGCATGGCTTAAAGGTTGCTGTACTTCGCGCGCAGTCGTTGACGGACGACTTCGGCCACGGTGTTAAAAACGAAGGTGACGGCAAACAACACTAGCGCCGCCAAGAACAGCACGCGGAAGTGTGTGCTGTTAACTTCCGATTCCGGCATTTCGACCGCGATATTGGCGGAAAGCGCACGAAACCCTTGGAACATGTTCAAATCCATGATCGGCGTGTTGCCGGTTGACATCAACACGATCATGGTTTCGCCGACCGCGCGACCAAGGCCGATCATGACGGCGGAAAAAATACCCGGACTCGCCGTCAACAACACCACGCGGGTAACCGTTTGCCACGGCGTCGCACCCAACGCGAGTGATCCGGTACTCAATTGCCGAGGAACACCGAACACGGCGTCCTCGGCAATCGAATAAATATTGGGTATGACCGCGAAACCCATCGCGATACCAACCACCAACGAATTGCGTTGGTCGTAGGTAATGCCAAGCTCTTGGGCGAGCCAGCGCGGTAGATTGCCGCCAAAAAATAACTCTTCGAGCGGCTGACTCAAGGCCATCGTGCCCCATAGGACAAGCACGACCACGGGTACGAGCAATAACGCTTCCCAACCCCCCGGCACGCGGCGGCGGACATCGAGCGGCAAGCGCGACCATCCGAATGAAGTCACAAACCATGCGAGCGGCATGAGCGCGGTGGCGGTCAAAACACCGATCAAATGCGTTTCAATCAGCGGCGCAAGCCAAAGTCCAGCCAGGAAACCCAAAATAACAGTCGGCAACGCCGCCATGATCTCTATCGATGGCTTAACGACTGTGCGCATCCGGGGTTGCATGAAATACGCCGTGTAAACCGCCCCGAAGATGGCGATGGGGATCGCGAATAACATGGCGTAAAAGGCCGCTTTAATGGTGCCGAACGTCAACGGCGTCAGGCTGAACTTCGGCTCGAAATCGCTGCTCGCAGACGACGACTGCCAGATGAACTCAGGCCCCGTTCGACCTTCGTACCACACCTTGCCCCACAGAGAATGCCAAGACACTTCCGGGTGCTTGTTGGTCACTTTAAATTTTTGCAAGGCACCGCTTGCGGTAAGCACGGTCAGACTATTGGCGTGCGGCGCGATGGCGGCCGCGACGGCCGCGCCACTGACCGCGTCAGGGATAATCAGCAACGTACGCTCGGCAGTCGTGTGGAAAAGCCCCAATGCCCCGTCCGCGGCGAGCGCGGCAAAGCCCTTGCGGTAATACTCCGGCACGATGAGTTGGACCGGGGAGTCAAATTTCTTGAACGATCGGATGCGCGTTAAGCGGTAGTTGTTCTCGTCATCGCGCACCGGAAACCACTGCGCGATGCGCCCTTTGCTGTCGCCGATGAGAAGTGAAGTGCCGCCGCTCAAGAATTCGACGGCGGTCACCGTCACATCCGGTTCCACCACTTGCACTTCCTCCACGAGGTGCGGCGCGGCCGGCTCGCGGATGTCATAAAAACGCACGAGTCCACCGCGCGACACGAAATAGACTTCGCGTTGATCGATATCCATGACGAGGAAGTCGACGTCTTTGATGCCATTCGCGAGTTCTGTCTGGCTTTCCTCAAAACCCGCTTCATCGAGTAAGGACTCGGTTTTAGTAATCGAAGTCAGAAACGCGCGACCGTCGACCGTTAGCGCGACAATGGTGGCGCCCGCTTCGTTCGCGGTCGCGACGAACTTGGTAACCCGGGTGCCGGCAGGTGCGGCGTCGATCCCTTCCTCGCCCAGCGGATAAATGACTTCGGGGTTCGTTTGGCGGCGGTTATCGACGAAGGAAACATGATAAGCCGGCTGCGCTAGTAATACCTTCCGTGCACCAACCAGAATTCCAATGGTCTTCGCCGTATTGGTAGATGGCGCCACCAGACGCGGTGCGCGCCCACCGAGGCTTAACGCGCCGTGGTTAACCTCGGTGCCATCGTCGGTGCGATAAAAACGGTAGGCGCCGTTCGTGCGTAACAGAAAACCGATATCCGCGTATTCATTAAGCGCGATTTGCACGACCGCCTCATCGTCCACTTGTAAAGTCTTGACGGGTGTCATCGACGCCGACCGAAACAGTGGCAGTACCACCCACAACAGAAAAACGAAAATGGTGAGGATCGCGACGATTACCGTCACCCCACCAATCCCCATGGTCAGACCGAACAGCTTGTCCTTGAGCTTGCGGATCCCGCGGCGTTTGCGCTCGGCGGTGGCGAGTTCAGTCAGCACAGATTCGGTCACGGCAGCAGGCATCCCGGACTTTCGGTGGTGCGTTTAGAGGCGCGAAATAGCACGCCCCGCAGATCGCGGGGCGCGCGCATTATGACGAAGGGCGGCGGAAAAGGCAGCCGCCCGATCGACTAGCCACCCGAGCCGAGTAACTTCATGTATTTATTGGCAACTTTGGCTGGCAACGGAATATAGCCGTCTTTTACTACAGTGGCTTGACCAACCTTGGACAGCACCATCTTCATGAACTCGGCTTCGAGGGGCCCGAGCGCCTGATTGGGCTGTTTATTGACATAGATGTAGAGGAAGCGCGAGAGCGGGTATTTACCGGATAACGCGTTCTCCTTGGTCGGCTCGATCGGTGTACCGCCTTCTTTCTTGGCCAACGGCAACATTCTGACGCCAGAGGTGCGATAACCCTCGCCGGAATAGCCAATCCCGTTCAGTGATTTGGTAATGCCCTGCACCACCGAGGCCGAGCCGGGCTGTTCGTTGACGGTATTTTTGAAGTCGCCCTTGCAGAGCGCGAATTCTTTGAAGTACCCATAAGTGCCAGACACCGAATTGCGGCCAAACAGCTGGATGTTTTGGCTGGCAAGCTCACCGGTCGCGCCTAGGTCGCCCCAAGTCGTCACGTCACGGTCATGACCACACAGGCGGGTCGCCGAAAACACCGCATCGACTTCCGGAATGGTCATGCCCTTAATCGGGTTGTCTTTATGAACAAAGATGGCCAGCGCGTCGACCGCCACCGGAATGGCAGTGGGCTTATAACCGTACTTGCCTTCGAATGCCGCGATTTCTTCGCTTTTCATCTGGCGGCTCATCGGCCCCAGATTGGCCGTGCCTTCGGTGAGCGCCGGCGGCGCGGTGCTGGAACCCGCAGCTTGAATTTGGACATTGACGTTGGGATACAACTTTTTGAAATCTTCCGCCCATAGGGTCATCAAGTTCGCGAGCGTATCGGAACCCACGCTCGATAAGTTGCCTGACACGCCGCTCGCTTTGACATAGTCGGGTAATCCCGTATCAACGCCACCGCCGGCTTCTTCTGCAGGGACCATGGGTGACGCTAACGCGGCACCTAGAACGAGTGCCCATCGCTTCAATCTACGCACACTTTGCTCCTTTACCTGCCGCGCGGTCCGCGGCTGCGCGCATTGTTCGCGAGGATTATGACAAGTAGATGACAAACGGCGGGGTCCGTCGCTCTACGTTTCATTTGATCGCTACCGCCCCACCCTACTCATTGCCTTCCGACCCGCTGTGGGTGGTTTTTTTGTTCGACTATTTCAGGGCGACGATATAAGAGATCCAGCCGGCGTCCGGATCGGCACTTTCGACCGGCTGATAGACCCCATCGCCGTCTTCAGCCTTGGCGTCCCAGCCCTGCCAATACACGATGGAGCGCTTAAAGCCGGCTTCAGCCAGCAATTCCCGCAGCTCAGGTAAAGTCCAGAGGCGCCATTCATAGGTGAAGGCTTCGCGTAGTTTGGACCCATCCGGGAAGCGAAAATGGATGTGCGCGCGGAAGTCGCCATTCACGGGGTTATAGCTCGCTTGGTCCCAGATGTACGTGAAGCCGCGCAGTTGGCGCGGCTCCTCCAGCACACGAAACGCGTCATAACCGCCAAAGCAATCGAGCATAAAAGCGCCGTCTTTGACCAGCGCCCCGCGTACCGCCGCGAAATAAGCCCGGACTTGCGCGCGGGTTTTGAAAATCCAATAGCTGAAATTCATCGCAAGCACCAGATCTTGCGGCGGTGTCTTGACCCGCATGACATCCGCCCTGCGCAGATCGAGACGGGCGCGCTGGCCGGGCGTCAAACGACTGACATGGCGTTCTTTGGCCCAGGCAAGCACTTCGTCATCAAGATCGACACCGATCGCCACGTGCCGCCGATGGCGGCGCACCCATTCGGTGGCAACGCTCGCGCTGCCACAGAAATCTTCGCGCAGGCGATAAGCCGGGCGGTCGCGTAAGCGCTCGAACTCGGCTTCGACAAAATCAAGCTCCGCCGCGGCATCTTGCACCGAGGCTTCGTAGAGGCGATGACGATCGGCGCGCGCCGCTTGAGTGGTACGGCGGCGCGTAGATTGGGCGCGTGCGGGCATGACGAAACGTTTCCTCGCTATACTTGAATCAAACCACGTGGCGGGCGCGCATCTTAGCAGCTCACAGCGTGACGGCTATTGCCCATTGCGCGAAGAAATATCATGGACGCCAAAACGCTGGACATCACCGATCCTCGGCTCTATATCAACCGCGAACTGTCGCTGCTGGAATTCAATCGCCGGGTGCTCGAACAAGCCAAGGACGAGAGCAATCCCCTGCTTGAGCGCCTGCGCTTTTTGTGTATTTCCAGCAGTAATTTGGATGAATTTTTCGAAATACGCGTCGCCGGCCTGAAACAAAAAGCGGTGTTTAAGTCGGGCCAACTTGGCCCGGATCAAATGAGTACCGTCGAACAACTGCGGCGCATCGCGGAAGCCTCGCATGCGTTGGTGGCGGAGCAATACCGTGTTCTCAACGATGTACTCACCCCGCGTTTAGCCGAGCAGGACATCCATTTTTTGAAGCGGGGCGAATGGAACGTCCGCCAGTCGCAATGGGTGCGGCGCTTTTTTTATCGAGAACTGATGCCGGTATTAAGTCCGATCGGTCTCGATCCGTCGCATCCCTTTCCTCGCATCTTGAACAAAAGCTTGAACTTTTTGGTATCCCTCGAAGGCACCGATGCGTTTGGCCGCAATAGTGTCATCGCCATCGTGCAAGCGCCGCGTGCACTGCCCCGGGTTATCAACATTCCGGAAACTTACGCCGGCGGGCCGCATGAGTTCGTATTCTTATCCTCGATCATTCACGCGCATGTCGATGATCTCTTTCCCGGCATGCAGGTAACCGGCTGTTATCAGTTTCGCGTTACGCGCAACAGCGAATTGTTCGTGGAAGACGAAGATGTCGAAGATCTCTTGCATGCACTGGAAGGCGAATTGCATCAGCGCCGCTTCGGCGATGCGGTACGACTCGAAGTCGCCGACAACTGTCCATCCGAGATGCTGAGCCTACTGCAGCATGAATTCGATTTGCTGCCGGAGGATATTTACCTTTGTAACGGGCCGGTAAATTTGACACGCCTGATGGCGGTGCCGGACATGATTGAACGCCCTGAACTTAAGTTTGCGGCGTTCACGCCCAGTCGACCGCGCCGCTTACCGCTAAACGGCGATATGTTCGAAACCATTCGACGGGGCGACTTGCTGCTCCATCACCCGTTTGAATCGTTCGCCCCGGTGGTCGATCTGCTACGCCAAGCGGCCTCCGATCCCGAAGTGCTGGTCATTCGCCAAACGCTATACCGGACCGGTCCCGACTCACCGATCGTGAAAACGCTGGTGGATGCGGCGCGTGCCGGCAAGGAAGTGACGGTGGTTATCGAACTCAAAGCACGATTCGATGAAGAAGCCAACATTGAACTCGCGACACGACTGCAAGAGGCCGGCGCGCACGTGGTGTACGGCGTGGTGGGGTTCAAAACCCACGCCAAAATGATCTTGGTGTTACGGCGCGAAGGTAAACAGCTCCGCCGCTATGTGCATCTGGCTACCGGTAACTATCACCCGCGTACCGCGCGGCAGTACACCGACTTTGGATTGTTTACGTGCGATAACACCATCGGCATGGATGTGCAGAAAATTTTCCACCAACTGACCGCGCCCGGCCGCGCTGGGAAATTGAAGAAGCTGCTGTACTCGCCGTTTACGTTGCATTCGCAAATTGTGGGTCTCATCGAGCGCGAAGCCGACAATGCACGTGCCGGCAAACCTGCGCGCATCATCGCCAAAATGAATGCGCTGCTGGAAGTCAACGTCATCGTCGCGCTTTATCATGCCTCCCGCGCCGGCGTGAAGATCGATCTCATCGTGCGTGGGATCTGTGCGTTGCGACCGGGGATTGAAGGGGTATCGGAGAATATCCGCGTGCGCTCGATTGTCGGTCGCTTTCTCGAACACGCGCGCGTATTTTATTTTCAGAACGACGACGATCCGGAAGTATATTTGTCGAGCGCAGACTGGATGGGGCGCAACTTCTTCAATCGCATCGAGGTGTGCTTACCTATCGATGAAAAGCGCTTGCGCGAACGCGTCATTAAAGAAGGCTTAGAGTCTTACTTACATGACAATACGCGCGCTTGGTCGTTAAGCGCCGATGGCACTTATCACCGCGTGAAGGGCACCGGCAAGCCTCGTGATGCGCAGTTGCAGTTATTGGCGCAGCTCGGAGAATAGATAAGTAGGTGCGTAAAAATCTAAGCCGGGTGCTTCAACACAATGTCAAATAACTGTTCCGAGTTCCACGTCAGGCGCAAGGCCGGGATACGGTTGACTTGTTTGAGGACCGTGAAAATACGGGATGTATTTTCGCGAGCCTACAGGGATGTACTAGTGGCGTGTCCTCAAACAAGTCAACCGTAGCGCGGCCGGATGTTGGCACTGTCTAACCGAGAATTCGGAACGGCGATTCAGATTTCCCGCACTTTTAGTTTCAAATCGACCGTTTTTAAGTAATCCGCTTCTTGTTCGAGATCGGCGCTGACCAGCGCATGACCATTCAACCAGTCTTTTGGGATCTGTAAGCGCAGTGCTTGTTCTTCCACCGCGAGCTTGAGCACCGGCAGCGGCGTTGCGCGACGCGCTCGGTGCAAAACCACCGCCACGCGCAGTAGCGCACAGAGCCGCCGTGCCGGCGCTTGCTCTTGCTCACCCAACGCGTTCAAGTCAGCCAGGGGAAACTTGCGACGATGACCGCGCACCAGAAATGCGAGTTGGCGCTGTTCGCCACGCGAAAAGCCCGGCATATCCAAGTGCTGCAACAAATAACCGCCGTGCTTGTGATATTGCGAGTGCGATACCGTATTGCCGATTTCGTGGAGATACGCTGCCCATTGCAGCAGGCGCGCATGTTCGTCGGAGAAGCTCCAGGCCCGCGCCGCTTGCTCGAACAGCTGCATCGCAGTCGCCGCGACGCGTGACACATGCGAACGGTCGACCATAAAACGCTTCATCAATTGATCGACCGTATGTTCGCGGACGTCGTCGTGATGGATACGACCCATTAAGTCGTACAACACCCCTTCGCGTAGTGCACTTTCGGTGACCCGCATGCGTTCGATGCCCAGCTCTTCGAACGCGCCTAGCGCGATGGCGAGGCCACCGGCCAGCACCGCACGCCGATCTTCGCGCACGCCAAGCTCAGCCAGCGCTTCCGGCCGGCCGAGTTCGATCACGGCCGCGCGTAGTTTCTGCAAGCCGGCGCGCGTGATGCCGTCGTCACTCCAGTTTTGAGCCGCCAGCGCATCCGCGATGGTGAGCAGGCTGCCGGAAGCGCCAATCGCGGAGTGCCAACCCTGCGCGCGGAACGCTTCCTCGATCGGCTCAAACTCCTGGCGCGCGACGATCTCCGCGGCACGCAGGCGCTTGGCGTCTATTCGACCGTCACCAAAGTAACGTTCGGTCATGCTGACACAGCCCATGTGCAGACTTTCCATCGCATGCGGTTCGTAGCGCTGGCCGATAATGAGTTCGGTACTGCCGCCGCCGATATCCATGACCAGGCGTGATCCTTCTTCCTCGGCCAAACCATGTGCGACACCGAGATAAATCAGGCGCGCTTCTTCGATGCCGGACACGACATCGATGGGATGACCGAGCGCGGCCTCGGCTTGTTTTAAAAAGGACTGCGCATTACGCGCGCGGCGCAACGCGTTGGTGCCGACCGCGCGTACCGCGTCATGCGGCAAGTGCCGCACGCGCTCGCCAAAGCGCGATAAACAGATCAAAGCGCGTTCTATGGCCACTGCGGTTAGACGTGAGTCCGTATCCATGCCCGAGGCGATGCGCACTACCTCGCGCATGCGATCGAGCACTTTAAATTGTCCGTTCAGCGGTTCCGCAACCACCAAGTGAAAGCTATTGGAGCCTAAGTCGACGGCGGCGATAGAGGCGCTTTGGGGCATGCGGTGGGGGATTTCGGCAGGCGTTACGTACAGCCGCGGGCTACGGCGCGGCGGATTATAGCGGGCGCGAACAGATTCCGGCATGACTATGCCTCGGTAATCCCTACGCCACCAATAGCGACGCAGTCGCGTGCGGCTTTAACGTGAAGGTAATTGGCGCGCGGAGCGGAAATTTACGACCTCTCCCACCGCGAGCGGTCGGCGCGCAGCGCCGGGTGAGGGGCACAGCGCATCTATTCACGCTGCATAAAGACCCCCACCCTCCCCTCTCCCGCAGAGCGGGAGAGGGCAATAATTTCTCGCGCCGTTGTATTCGCTGCCCCCGCGGCCGCCGTTTTTAACGATTCTGCCATATCAATCCGCGCCGCCATGCTTATAATGGCGCCCCCTCCGCCCGACCGGATTTCCCGCTTGTGATTCAGAATCTCCGCAATATCGCCATCATCGCGCACGTCGATCATGGCAAAACCACCCTTGTCGACCAGCTCTTGAAGCAGTCCGGCACGCTCGATCTGCGTAAAGACACCGGCGAACGCATCATGGATAGCAACGACTTGGAGCGCGAACGCGGGATCACCATCCTCGCCAAGAACACCGCGATTAATTGGCGCGATTACCGCATCAACATCGTTGATACCCCTGGCCACGCCGATTTCGGTGGCGAGGTCGAACGTATTTTGTCGATGGTGGATTCAGTGCTGTTGTTGGTCGATGCGGTGGAAGGGCCCATGCCACAAACCCGCTTCGTGACCCAAAAAGCATTTGCACAGGGTTTGAAGCCCATTGTCGTCATCAACAAAATTGATCGCCAAGGGGCGCGTCCTGAATGGGTGCTCGACCAAACTTTTGACTTGTTTGATCGCTTAGGCGCGACGGAAGAACAACTCGATTTCCCGGTGATTTACGCCTCCGCCACGCTGGGTTATGCCCGCCGCACGGCCGACGGCACGGATCCGGACATGACGGCGCTATTTGAAACGATTGTCAGCCATGTCGCGCCGCCGGATGTCGATACCGATGGCCCGTTTCAAATGCAAGTCAGCGCACTCGATTATTCCAGTTACGTCGGAGCGATTTGCATCGGCCGCATCAAGCGCGGCGTGATCAAACCGGCCACCAACATTTCCATCATCGACCCCGATGGCGCGACGCGTAATGCGAGGATTTTGGAAGTACTCGGCTTTCACGGCTTGAAGCGCGAGGCACGCGCGGAAGCGCGCGCCGGCGATATCGTCGCACTCACTGGCATCGACGCGCCGCGCATCTCGGAAACGCTGTGCCATCCAACTGCGGTGGAAGCATTGCCGCCGCTGCTCGTCGATGAACCGACCGTCAGCATGAGTTTTGAAGTCTCGGATTCACCGTTTGTAGGCCGCGAAGGCGAATTCGTGACCAGCCGGCAGCTAGGCGAACGCCTGCAGCGCGAACTCATTCATAACGTCGCGCTGCGCGTTGAGCCGACGAATGATCCCAAAGTCTTCAACGTCTCCGGCCGCGGCGAACTGCATCTCGCCATTCTGATCGAAAACATGCGGCGCGAAGGTTATGAACTTGCGGTCGGTCGCCCGCAGGTCATCTTAAAAGAAGTTGACGGCGTCACCTGCGAACCTTATGAACAACTGACAGTTGACGTGCCTGCGGACTCGCAAGGCGCTGTCATGGAACGATTAGGTTCGCGGCGGGGTGGCTTGCTCGATATGCAACCCGACGGACGTGGCCGCGTGCGGCTCGATTATTCGATCCCGGCGCGCGGACTGATTGGCTTTCGCACGGAGTTCTTGACCATCACCTCCGGTGAAGGGTTGCTGTATCACACGTTTGAAAAATACGGTCCCGTCAAACCCGGCAGCATCGGCGGGCGCAATAACGGGGTATTGATTGCGAACGGCGTCGGCAAAGTACTGGCTTACGCGTTATTCAATCTGCAAGAACGCGGCCGTTTGTTCGTCAATCCGGGCGATGAAGTTTACGAAGGTATGATCGTCGGCATTCACTCGCGCGATAACGATCTAGTGGTCAATCCGCTGAAAGCGAAGCACCTGACCAACATTCGTGCCGCCGGATCGGATGAGAACATTTTATTGACCCCGCCCATCAAGTTCGATCTTGAACAGGCGCTCGAATTTATCGGCGATGATGAGTTGGTCGAAGTCACGCCGAGCACCATCCGGTTGCGCAAGCGCATGCTGAAAGAACACGAACGCAAGCGCGAGCAACGTCAAAAGACCGCGTGATCGGCCTGTTGCAACGGGTGACCTCGGCCGCCGTGGCGGTCGACGGTCAAGTGATCGGGGCGATTGCGCGGGGTTTGCTCGTGTTGGTCGGGGTGCGTCCCGAGGACACCGACAAAAACGCCGCGCGACTAATCGAACGAGTGCTCGGTTATCGGGTATTCCCGGATGATTCAGGGCGCATGAATCTCGACCTCCGCCAAATCCAAGGGGGGCTACTGCTGGTGCCGCAGTTCACGCTCGCCGCCGACACTCAAAAAGGGACGCGCGCGAGCTTCACGAGCGCCGCCGAACCGGCACTCGCGGCGCGCCTATTTAATGCCTGCGTTGAGATTGCCAAAACCACTTATCCCACCGTCGCCACCGGCCAATTTGGCGCCGACATGCAAGTGTCGTTGGTCAATGATGGGCCCGTTACTTTTTGGCTCGAGGCCTAAGTAGAGTACGCTGGCGGCTGGTCATTCAAGCGAGGGCTCGCATGCAACGTCCGATCACAGGATACGGTCAAGATGAGCTTGGCGACTGGTTCGCAACACTCGACTGTGGCCATCGGCAACACCTACGTCATCAACCGCCCTTCGTCGAACGCGCGTGGGTTACGACGCCCGAAGGTCGTGCGAGTCACCTTGGGCAAACATTGAACTGCGTGCGCTGCACGCGCTTTGAATGGCCGGATGATTTCGTCGCGTACAAGCGCACGCCGGAATTCACCGCCACCACCATCCCCGCGGGATTGCTCAAAGATCACTCGACCAAAAAAGGTGTGTGGGCGCAGATCGTCATCCTTGAAGGGCGTTTGCATTATCGGGTTGACGCCTTTGACGCGAGCTTTGAACTCGATCCCGATCATCAGGGGATCGTCGTCCCGGAAGTACTCCACCATATCGCACCGCTGGGTGACGTGCGGTTCTACGTTGAATTCCATCGTCAATCCGAAAGCACTCTCCCCACTAACTGAGGTAGCCGATGAACGACTATGTCGATAAAACCGTCGCCGCGATCGATGAGGGAAAATTGCCGGCGTGGATCACCGAGCATGTGCGTGTTTATCGCGAGACCGCCGGCCGTGAAGGCCATCTATGGGATGCCACGGCGGTTGGCGGTACTGGCCCAGTCCCCTGCTTGTTATTGACGACGAGCGGCCGCCGCTCCGGGCAGCCCTTCACGCATCCGTTGCTCTACGGCGTGGATGGCGAGCACTTCATCATCGTTGCCTCCAAAGGTGGTGCGGACACCCAACCCCAGTGGTATTTCAATTTGCTGGCAAATCCGGCCGTGACCGTGCAAGTCGGCGCGGAAGTGTTCACAGCCAACGCCACGCTTGCAACCGGCACGGAGCACGCGCGCTTATGGGCACTAATGACCACGCTCTATCCGCCTTACCTCGACTATCAGGCGAAGACTTCGCGGCAGATCCCGCTTTTTGTGCTGAGCCGCTCTAACACTCCAACTTGAGCCGCCGATGCCACTCCGCGATCGATTCGCGCGGATATTCGCCATAACGCTGATCGCGTTTACCCGCCGCCGGCACGACCCACGACGCTTTCGAATCGAGCATCAGATGCACGCGTTCGGGAGGCGTCGGTAACGGGGTATCGATAGCGCCTGCGAACGGATGAATCAGTTCAGGCCAGCGGGGATCCCATACCCACAATGGGCTTCCACAATGTCGACAAAAATGCCGCCGCGCCGCGCTTTTCTTGCGTTTGCCGCTGCTATCGGCGATCCGCGCTTGATACACGGCGACATTCGCTTCGCCTTTGACCTTCATGGTGTCGGCATCGCCGCCCAAGTTGATGGCGAAGCCGCCGGCGCCGGCCGTTTTGCGGCAGATGGAGCAATAACAGAGATTAAACGGATGAGGGTGTTTCGATTCCAAGCGGAAGCGTACTTTGCCGCAGGCGCAAGAGCCGTCTAGTCGCATATTCTCTCCTTAAGCGTTGTCGCGTAGATGAATCCATTGTTGCGCGGCGCGTGCCCGCTGCACTAGGGTGACGCCATGAACTTGCATAGAACGCGAATGCAACAGGGTCGATGCGCATTGTGGTTAGTGGCGTTCACCGGTTTTATTTTCACACAATTCGCCTCCGCGGCTCCCACCGTAACCGATGGTCCACGACCGTATGGTCGGCTATTCCGCGCGATCGCGGGCGATACTCTAGAGAAAGACCATGGCATCGGTGTACTTGGCTTTGCGCACGTAACCGTGGCGTACGCCGACAACGACATCGCCACCACTCGCCTTGCCCAAGGCCGTGGCCGCAACATCCAGCCGCAGGGCGGCATGATTCAAGACGAAGGCGTCAACCTCAATCAACTCGGTCTTTTCGTATGCAAAGGCGCCGGCTGCCCACCCGGCCGCTTATTCGCGCCAAACCGAAATGTGTTGAGTCGCGTGACGCCACTTCCGGGTCCGGTGGGTGATGAAGTGATCGTCGACTGGGCGGTATCCGCGGTGTACGGCGAGGACGCCGTGTTCTGGAAGATAAAAGGTTTCGATGACTGGAAATGGGATGCCGACGATCGCGAACGGCTCGCCATCACCCAGTGGTTTCTCGATATCTATCTTCCCGTCGGTGCCGGTGCCACTTTACTCGTTGGCAGTTGGCATTCGCCGCTTGCGCATGAAATAGGTTATCCCTTCGTGCCGCCTAATTGGTTTTCGAGCCGCACACACGCGTTCATGGCGGGACCGGCCAAGCATGTGGGCGCGCTTTCGCAGTTCAAGTTACCGCTCGATGCGACAGTTGGGATCGCGAGTGTAAGCTTTGGAATGGTGACGGATTGGAACAGTATCGACTTTGGCTCGGGCGGCCACGATCCAAACTTTTTATTCGGCGCGAGCTGGCGCACGCCGGATATGCAAACTTGGATTGATCTCGAAGTACTTTTCGGTAACGGTGAGGACGATTTCGGCGATGTCACGCTACGCGATGGCGTGGTCTATCCGCGCGGCGGCGGCACGCAATTTTTGGCTTTGAGTTCTACCAGCGAATATTTATCGCGCGCGATCGCGTTCTTAAGCGTGATGCATCATTTCAATCCGGACTGGAGCGCGGGGCTTGAAACGGTGTATGGGTTTCAGGAAGGCGGCGATCTGGCGCCATTGCCGTTCGCGATTGTGCAGGACTCCGCGTTTTACGGCGCCAATCTCGGCGCGCGCTACCGGATCCGCGACAATCTGCACGCGGCGCTCCGCTTTGAGTGGCATCGCGACGAAAACGCGGCAAACTTTCTGTGGTCCAATATTGGCGCACGCGGCGGCAACGTCTATGCGCTGACCGCCAATCTTGCCATTGAGATCATCCCGAATCTGTTACTGAGGCCTGAGCTCAAGTATGACGTCTACGACGGCGGCGGCCATTTATTCGCGGTCGGTGCCGATGGGATCGCGCGCGAGGATTCGCAATTACTCGGCGTGATGAATTTCGAATTTCGCTTCTGAGTAATGCATTGCCGCTTGGAGAGAGCGTCAAATCTCGACCTTAGCCCCTAATTCAACCACGCGATTGGCCGGCAGATTAAGGAAATCGGCGGCGGCAGCGGCGTTGCGATGCATTGAAGCAAAAAGTTTTTCACGCCACATCGACATGCCCTCGCCAAAAGTTGGGATGACGATATCGCGACTCAAGAAATAACTGGTCTGCATGGCATCAAGCGGTACGCCGCGACCTTCAAGCAGCTTCAGCGCCTCGGGGACATCAGGATCATTTTTAAACCCGAAGTGTAGTGCCACCGCCCAGCAATTGTGGCCGAGCGGCTCGAGTGCAATGCGTTGCTCGAAACCGACCCAGGGCACGTCGTGCTGTTTAACCGTTACGAATAAATTATGCTCATGTAGCACTTTGTTGTGCTTGAGATTATGCATAAGCGCATTAGGGGTCACGCCCGCTTCGGCGGTCAAAAACACCGCGGTACCCGCGGCACGCGTCGGCGGGCTCAGGAAAATACTGGAAAGAAAATCGACCAGCGGGATCGCGTCGTCGCGCAACTTGGCAGACAGGATCTTGCGGCCTTGGGTCCATGTCAGCATCAACGTGAACATCCCAATGCCGATGACAATCGGAAACCACCCACCGGCAAACAACTTGAGCAAATTCGACGCGAAGAACAGCACATCGATGGCGAAAAACGTGCCGGTGGCGGCGATACACAGGGTGAGCGGGTAGCCCCATCCATAGCGAATGACGAAGAAAGTCATGACGGTGGTAATCGTCATATCAAGCGTCACCGCAATCCCATAAGCCGAAGCGAGACTGGTGGAGGATTTGAACATGACGACGGCCAACACGATAAAGACGTACAACCCCCAGTTGACGAAAGGCACGTATATTTGGCCGGTATCACGCACGGACGTGTGATAAATCGCCATCCGCGGCAAGATGCCGAGTTGGATCGCCTGTTTGGTGACGGAGAACGCCGCCGAAATCAGCGCCTGCGAGGCAATGACGGTAGCGGCGGTCGCGAGGAACACCAAGGGTAATCGCGCCCAGCCAGGCGCCATTAAATAGAAAGGATTCTCCACCGCCGCCGGCGTGGATAACAGCAAGGCGCCTTGACCAAAGTAGTTGATGACGAGCGCGGGCATGACCAAGCCGTACCAGGCGATTCGGATCGGCGCGCGACCAAAATGACCAAGGTCAGCGTATAGCGCTTCCCCACCCGTGACGACGAGGACGATCGCGCCGAGCGCGATAAACGCGACTGACGGCTGCGCGATGACGAAGGCAAATGCGTACCCCGGATTCAACGCCACCAACACGCCGGGATGCGCCGCGATGTGCGGTAGGCCGAGGAGCGCGAGCACGACAAACCAGAGGAGCGTGATTGGTCCAAAAAAGCGGCCGATACCGCCGGTACCGAAACGTTGCACGGCAAACAGCGCGGTCAACACCACCAACGTGACGGGAATGACCCAGCGATGCAGCTGCGGCGCGGCGACTTCCAAGCCCTCGACCGCCGAGAGCACCGAGATCGCGGGCGTGATTACCCCGTCGCCATAAAACACCGCGGTGCCAAACAGCCCCACCGACATCAGCGTGCGGTGCAAGGCCGGTTTATCTCGTACGGCGTGGGTCGCCAGCGCCAGCATCGCGATCAGACCTCCTTCGCCATTGTTGTCAGCGCGCAGAATCAACAGCACATACTTGATCGAGATGATGATCGTCAGGGTCCAAAACACGAGCGACAAGATCCCGAGTATGTTGTCCGGCGTGGCAACCACGTGTCCGCTATGAAAGATTTCCTTGAGGGCATATAGCGGACTCGTGCCGATGTCTCCATACACGATGCCGAGCGCAGCCAGCGTCAGCGCGGCGAGCACGGCGGGTGAGCGAGCGGGCGAATCAGCGCGGGGGGTAACGAGCATAATGAAGCGAAAGCGTGTTAATCAAAATGCGGCGCAGCGTCACTCAAAATACGCTGTCGCCGAGGAGCAAGCACGCGCGCTCCGCGCGGCGTAGGATTCGATGCATGAGTTGCATGTCGTATTTTGGCATGAAACCTGGTGTTAGTCGGCAACGTAAGCCGAGATCTTCGGTTTCGATAACGCGTCATCCAGCCGCTCAACCCACTGCCACAGACTTGCCAGATCGTGCGCGGAGGCGAATACATCGATAAAGGGCAGCGCTGCCGCCATTCCCCGTGCAGTAGGTTCGTAACCTGCGATTCGCAACAGCGGATTCAACCAAAAAATCGCGCGACTCTGGGTTCGTAATTGTCGCATGATCTCGGCGAGCAGCGCTGGCTCGCCGGCATCCAGTCCGTCGCTCAAAATCGCGACAAAGGTATCCCCGCGCGACAACCGCAGCGGATAGTCAGCCAACGCGCGGTTTATGCATGCGCCGATCTGCGTACCGCCGCCGCAATCGGGGATAGCGGTGTCGTGCGAGTGGAGTTCATTGGTGATGCGTTTGAGTTCGGAGGCAAAGACAAATACCTCGACCTGCCACAATTTGCTCAACACCGCGGACGCGAATTGCAACAGCAGTTGAGAATAAGGACGCATCGAACGGCTGACATCGCAAAAAACGATGAGGCGTGCGCGCTCCGGTCGTGCTTGACGCCATCGCAGTTCAAGCGGCAAACCGCCGTAGCGCAAACTACGCCGCAGCGTGGCACCGAACGCAAGTGCGTGACCCTGATCGGCAATCACGCGGCGCCGTGAAGGGCGCGTCGCGAGGCGCCGGGCCAATGCACGCGCGAGACGCTCGAGTTCAGCGCGGGACGCACGCTCGAGCCGCATGACATCTGGTGAGCTAACGCCCGACGGCGCCGCCTGCATCAAGAGCGGCATATCATCCGCCGGCGTGGCGGTCCCCGCTTCTTGATGAATCGCGCTGAAGGAAAAAATTGCTTCGAGATCGTCTGTCGCCTCCGACTCGCCGGCCGCCGCTGCGGGCTTGGCCAAACCACCGTTCGCCGCCGTTCGCTGCGTTCCACCACCGCTCCAATACGCGTTGAACAGAAAATTAAAAAGCTGAATGTCTTGAGGTCGTTTGAGGAGCGCAATTCGCAGCGCCAACTGAAATTCATAACGCCTTTTTATCTGCACGGCGGCGAGCGCTTGTAGCGCTATCAAGCCCGCATCCGGCGCAATGCGCAGGCCAAAGCTTCGTAGCACACGACAGAAGCGCGTGACCGCGATGGCGAGATCGCCATCCGCCGTAACGACGGGAACAGCCGTCGTCACCGGTTGAGCTTCGCGGCCATCCACGCCGGCATGTCACGCCGCAGCACTTGCGAATCGCGCCGCGTCTTGGCCACACAACCGAGTGTTGCTTGCAGTAGCTCGGTGCTCAAGTAATCGGCATGAAGTTCGCACAGCGCCGCAGCCCAATCGAGGGTCTCCGCGACCCCGGGCCGTTTATCGAGATCCAACGTCCGCACCTGCTGCATGAATTCGCAGAGTTGAGTTGCGAGCGCAGAGCCGATCGCGGGGAGCTTGGCGCGTACGATGTCGAGTTCTTTCGCGAGCGACGGATAGTCAATCCACAAATAAAGGCAACGGCGACGCAACGCCTCGCCGAGTTCGCGCGTGCGGTTAGAAGTCAAAACCACATACGGTGGGTGCTGCGCGCGAATCGTACCAAGTTCCGGAATACTCACTTGATACTCGGCCAGGACTTCGAGCAAGAAGGCCTCGAACGCTTCATCCGCGCGATCGATCTCGTCGATCAGCAACACAGGCGCCCGCGCTTGGCGGAGCGCCCGGAGTAGCGGGCGTTCGAGCAGATAAGCCTCGCTAAAGAGTGCACTCTCCGTGGTCCCGGCACTGGCGGCTTGTTCGTCTAAACGAATGCGTAGAATCTGCTTGGCGTAATTCCACTCGTAGAGCGCGGCGCTTGCATCCAAACCTTCGTAGCATTGCAGGCGGATGAGTTCCGTCTCGAGCGCGCGCGCCAACACTTTGGCGATTTCCGTTTTGCCCACCCCCGCATGACCTTCAATCAACAGCGGGCGTTTGAGTTTGATGGCGAGAAATAACGCGGTCGCAATCTCTTGATCGCTGACGTACCCGGCTGCTTTGAGCAGCGCCTCGATCTCGGTGACTTCGTGCATGCGGTAAGATTAGTCGCCGACTCTAAACGGCATCGGCGGCGTCTCATGCATTGGTTTTAAGCCATTCCTGCACGGCGGTGACGATGTTTTGATAGCCGGTACAACGGCAGAGATTGCCGGAGATCCCGTCGCGGATTTCGGCTTCGCTGGCGAGTGGATATTTTTGCTTGAGGTCGAGTACCGTCATCAACATACCTGGCGTGCAGTACCCGCACTGCAATGCATGGTGTTCGCGAAATGAATGCTGCAGCGGGTGCAGATTATCTACCGTGCCGAGGCTCTCGACGGTGGTGACTTCGCAACCGTCCGCTTGCACCGCGAAGGTTAAACAAGAACGCACGCTTACGCCGTCCAAATGCACGGTACAGGCCCCGCACACCCCGTGTTCGCATCCGAAGTGAATGCTTTTCAAGCCTAAGTCGTCGCGCAGAAAATCGCCGAGCAAACGGCGCGCCTCGACGATTTTCTCGTGCACCACGCCGTTGACGGTAACTTTGATGGGATGCGAATTGGGTGATGCTTGACTCATGGGAGTGACCTTCCAAGTTATGACGCGCGTTGGGCGGCAGCGGTGAGCGCGCGCCGCGTCAGCACGCTGACTAAGTGGCGGCGGAGCTCGGCGGTGGCGTGGATATCCGTCGGGGGCTCGCAATGACTCGCGGCAAGTTCGCCCGCGGCACGAAAATTTTCCTCCGTCGGCGCTTGTCCCCGCAGCGCATTTTCGGCGGCAGTGGCACGCAAGGGTGTGCCGCCAACGCCCGCGAGTGCAATCTTCGCGTCGGTAATCGAACTGTTCCTTACGCACAACAACACGCCGACGGCCGCGAGGGCGAAGTCGCCAAGCCGCCGGCTCATTTCCTCGAACCCCCAGCCGGTGCCGGCCGCGGGTTCGCGTAACCGGATTTCCGTCAATAGCTCATCCGGCGCAATCGCCGTCGTAAGATAGCTCTTAAAGAAATCACTCGCCTCGACTTCGCGAGTGCCTCGGGCGCTTTGCAGCGTCAACTTGCCGTCGAACAACCGCGTGACGAGCGGCCATTCGGCGGCCGGATCGTGATGCGCGAGACTGCCGCCGAAGGTGCCACGATTCCTAATGGTAACGTGCGCGACATGTTTGGCCGCGGCAGCGATCAGCGGAAAGCGCGCGCCCACCAACTTTGACATTTCAACGGCATGGTGACGGGTAAGGGCGCCGATGCGTAAATATCCGTCGGTGATATCGAGATGGCTGAGCGTTGAGATTCGATTGATATCGATAAGGGCCGACGGGTGGCTCATGCGGAAATTAAGCATCGGCACCAGGCTCTGGCCACCGGCTAATACTTTGGCGTCCTCACCTTCTTCCGCCAACACACGCGACGCGTCCTCCACGCTATATGCGCGGACGTAGCGAAAAACCGGTGGTTTCATGGCTAACTTCCCCTACCCGTGAACCCGATGTTCGCATTGGAACATGCCGGCTTTGGAGGGTCTAGTCGGATGGCGGCGACGCCTGCAAAAAATACGTTGAGTGGCTAAGGCCGGCGCCACCTCGAGAATTACCGGCCGTCGATTTAATCGGCGACTCGAACCGCGCGATGTGGCGCGAAATTCCTCACCGCCTTCTTCAGTAACTCCGGATCGATCCGCGTGTCGGTATAGCGCAACGCCGTATAAAGCTTGGTGATGTGCTCGACCTCTGACGCGAGATCCGGCCGGGTCGCGGCCACGCGCGCGGCATAATCGAGGGGGCCTTCGTGCGCCGCGCGTGGCAGACTTATGCGCGCGAGGGATGCGCAATATCGCGCATACCAGCGCACCAGCGGGTCGCTCGGCATGCTTCGCGCGCGCAATGTTGCGAGCCCGACGAGAAGCATTAGTCCGGCCACCGTACCGGTCAACAACATCATCATGTCGCCCTCGTCTAACTCATCGAGCCCGAGGCTTGCAAGGAAATCGAACTGGCGTTGCGGCGAATAACCCAACACCCACTGCGACCATTCATAATTCATCGCATCCCACAATGCCGCTACGCGTTGCATCGCAAACACCGCGGCGGAGTCGCGCGCGAGTCCCAAGATTGGGGATCGGCGCGGACTCCAGGACTCGATGCCGAGCGACAGACGTGCCGGCGCCACCGCGGAAGTGGGATCGACGCGAACCCAGCCGGCGTTGTCTAAGAACACTTCCGCCCACGCGTGCGCGTCACGCTGCCGGACGATCAAATAATCGCTGATATCGTTGAACTCGCCGCCTTGATACCCAGTTACCACGCGCGCCGGAATGCCGGCGGCGCGCATCAGCACAACAAAGCTTGCGGCGTAGTGTTCACAAAATCCCGCCTTGCTGTCGAACAAGAATTGATCGATGGCGTCACCCGGCAACGCCGGCGGTAGCAGCGTGTACACAAAGCCTTGCGTGCGGAAATGATTGAGCGCTTGCTTGACGATGTCTTCCGGCTTGGACGCCGTGCGAAGCCACGCTTGCGCGAGCGCACGCGCCTGTGGGTGCGCATTGTTCGGCAAGCGCAGCGCAGCTTGCCGCTCGGCCGGCGTGATCGAATTCAGCATGAAACGCGTGGTCGATTCCAATCGGTAGCGCAGCCGTTTTTTGATCGGCGCGCGGGCGTACAACGAGTAATCCGCGCGCGTAACAGCTTCGCGGCCACTGTGCGTGACGGCATCGAGCCCTAATATCCAGCGCTCGCCGGTGGGTTCGAGCAGCACCTCGTAACGATAGATCGGGCCACGGGCAACGACCGGATGAAATTCGCCCATCCCGGCATTACCGCCACGCCACGTGCGACCGTCCGTCTCCCATAACACCGGCCCGCGCCAATACAGGTCAGCCGCGCGCGGCACATTGCCGTCAAATTTCGCGCGAAAGGCGATTTCATCCGAGGTGCCGAGCGCCGTGATGTGACCAATGGACATTGAATCGCTTAAACCAGTGACGGCGCCGTAGGCGTCTTGCGGCAATCCCCACAGAGGTCCGGGCAAGCGCGGGAATAGCAAAAACGCCAGCACCATCACCGGCGTTGCTTGCAGCACCATCCGCGCCGCAAGCTTGAGACAAAAGGCGGTGGAGACAATTGGATGCGGCGTGTTAAAGCGGATCAAACTTGCCGTGACGACAATTACGATACCCAGCATGTAGAGCGCGGTCGGCACGCTCTGCGAATAGAAGAAATTGGTAACCACCAAAAAATACGTAAGAAACGTGACGAGGTAGAAGTCGCGTTCGTTATCGAGTTCGAGGAGCTTGAGGCCAAGCAGCGCGGTCAGCAGTGCGACCCCGGCATCGCGTCCGATCTGTCCGCGATAACTGACGTAGATGGCGACGAAGGCCACGATCGCCAGCAGCTGCTTCAGCCACCACAAAACGAGGTGCGCGCGATCCGGCAGCGGTAGCTTGTCGTAGGCACCTAACAACCGCCATGCGGCGAGCGCGCCGAAACAGGCGAGTACCCCGGGCGAAAAGCGCGCGGCATGCGGCGCGAGCGCGAGCACCATGCCCGTGACGCACCACCATAATGAAGTTTTATCGAGTACGGGCATGCTCGTACGGAGAAAAGAGCGCGAGCGCTTCGAGTGCACGCGTACGTTGCGCGGCGCCTCGACCGCTCGGTAGTTCACAACCCGGGATCGATAACGAATACGCCATGCCTGACCTTTCGGCGTGCAACACCCATTGTGCGAGTTGCGCGAGACGCGCTTCGGTATCCGGCAAGGATTGCACCGCCTCCCAAGTAAGGCCAAGGGTAGCGCCGCCGCGACCTTGAAAATGTTTCACCAGCAACTCGCCCTGCCGCGCAAACGCCGGCCACGCCACAGCGCGTAAAGAATCACCTGCGCGGTAGGGCTTCAAGGATTCAAACTCATCCGCGCCCAAACCTTGCCCATGTTCGTCACTGTGACCTTGTCCGGCGCCAAATGGCAACGGTAGCACGCCGCGTGGTGCCGGATAGACGAGGCAGTTCGCGCTCGTATCGAGATATGCCCCAGTGGTCAAAACACCTAATGGGAAAACGCTGTGCAAGCGTAGTCGGCGCAACGGTAGTCGACCCCGTTTGGTGGTCGCTATGCTGAGTGTGAATACGGAATCGGCGGTGAGTCGAGCAACATGATCGGTGGCTTGCGTCGGCGTGCGCTTCCACCAGGCGTGAGGTCCCGGCGTTAAGCGCCCGAGATGAAGGTGAAAGCGCGGCCGCCCATCTTGCTCTACCAACCGCACCTCAAACTCGGCAGGCTCGCCCGCGAAGACGGGTTCGACATGCACGTGACCAATTTTGAGGCCAGCGAGGTTCGCATAGGTGTGCAGCATCGCGATCAAAAACAAGCCACCGAGCAGAAAGCACAGCAGATATGCGAGGGCGTTGTCGTAGTTGATGGCGCCAAGCAAGATCACGAGTAACAACGCACCGAGCGTGAAGCCGTGGCGCGTCGGAAAGATATACACCCGTCGCCAATTCAACTCGCGGGCGGTGGAAAGAAGCGCCGCAGGGGACGCCAATTCACCATCCGTCACGGCACCGGCACCGCCGCGATAAGCTTGTGAATAGCGGCTGGATCGACCGGCCCGCCGTCGCGCGTTTGCAAGCGATGCGCCGCTACGCTTGGGAGCACCGCTTGTAAATCTTCCGGCATGCAATGGGGGCGGCCAGCAAGAACGGCCCAAGCCTTGGCCGCCTGCAACAGCGCGAGGCCCGCGCGCGGCGACAGCCCGTACAGAAATTCGGACTGTTGTCGTGTGAAATGGAGCACCGCCTGCAAATAATCGAGCAATGCGTCGGCTACGTGCACGCTCGCCACGTGCTGCTGCAAGGCGCTAAAGCTGTCGGTGTTCAAGATGGGTTCCTGTAGTGCCAATAACGCACGTCGATCTTGGCCACGCAACAACTCACGCTCGGCCGCCTGCCCCGGGTACCCAAGCGAAATGCGCATGAGAAAACGGTCCAACTGCGATTCCGGCAATGGATAAGTGCCCACCTGTTCCAAAGGATTTTGGGTTGCGATGACAAAAAACGGCGTTGGTAACGGATGTGATTGTCCATCAAGACTCACTTGCCGCTCTTCCATCGCTTCGAGTAAGGCGCTCTGCGTGCGTGGGGTAGCGCGATTAATCTCATCGGCCAACAACACTTGCGTAAACACCGGACCCTTGTGCAGTTCGAAGGTCTGCGTTTCACGGCGATAGATCGCGGCACCGAGCACGTCGGCGGGCAACAAATCGCTCGTAAATTGGATCCGCTGAAACGACAACCCCGACAAACGCGCCAAAGTTTGCGCCAAGGTGGTTTTACCGACTCCCGGCCGGTCTTCCACGAGCAAATGGCCGCCGGCAATTAGACAGGTGACCGCAAGCCTCAAGGCTTCGGGTTTGCCCAGCACCACTTGATTCGCGGCCAAAAGCAAACGGTCGAGGGGATTATCCGCCGCCGCACGCGGCTTTAGGCTTGTGAGATTCATCCGGACTCCCTCGTAGGTTGGCTAATCAATCTAGCAATTAAGTTAACCTAGTATCCGCCGCTATTCTGTTTGCTTTAACAAGGAGCAGCCGCCCGGGCGCAGCTCTTCGCAAGCGGGATGAGTTAGCGATGGGCATCATGAGTGAGGATACTTCACTTAAACAAGCAGTCGCAGTGCCGAGCCGGTCGCAAAAAACTCGATTTGACCGGTGATTTAGCGTGTTTCTTCATAAACAGTAGGGACTAGCCGTGGAAAAATACGACCTCATCGTGCTGGGCAGTGGACCAGCCGGCCAGCGCGGCGCCATCCAAGCCGCCAAACTGGGCCGTTCCGTGTTGCTGGTCGAACAGATGTTCTCGATAGGTGGCTCGTGTCTGCACACCGGAACCATTCCCAGCAAAACGCTGCGCGAGGCCGTGCTCTACTTAAGCGGCTGGCGCCAACGCGGGTTTTACGGCCGTAGTTATCGCGTGAAAGAACGGGTGACGGCGGCTGATCTCATGCAGCGGCTCGAAGTGACGGTGCGCAACGAAATCGAAACTATTCAACACAAGTTACATCGGAATCATGTAAAGACCATCGCCGGTCGTGCCAGTTTCGCGAGTCCGCATCAAATCAGGATCGACGCCGACGACGAAACCGTGCGAATGGTCGAAGGTGAAAAAATTCTGATTGCGACCGGTTCCCGCCCGGTTCGCCCGGCGAATATTCCGTTTGACGGCATCAATGTCGTTGATAGCGATCAAATTCTGCGCATGACAGACCTGCCGCGCAGTATCGTGGTGGTGGGCGCCGGGGTGATCGGCGTGGAGTACGCATCAATCCTAAGCGCGCTCGATATGCACGTGACCCTGCTCGACGGGCGCGAAGACATTTTGAATTTTCTTGATCGCGAAATCGTCGCCGAATTCACGCATCATCTGCGTGATCGCGGGGTATCGATACGGCTCGGCGAGATCGTCGATTCGGTTGAGTCGATCGACGAACAAAACGTCAAAGTACGCTTGAAGAGCGGAAAGTGCGTGCGCGCCGACATGGTCTTGTTTGCCTCTGGCCGGGTATCGAATACCGATCAGATCGGGCTTGAGCATGCGGGTTTGACCCCTGACGAGCGCGGTCGTCTGACGGTCGACAACAATGGCCGCACGGCGGTACCGCATATCTATGCCGCGGGTGATGTCATTGGGTTCCCCGCGCTCGCCTCGACCTCGGCGGAACAAGGTCGCCGCGCGGCTTGTCATGCATTTGGTGGGCCGTCGTTGCGCGAGGAATACAGCGTGTTTCCGTTCGGCATTTACGCCGTGCCGGAAATGAGCGTGGTCGGCAAAAGCGAGGAAGAGCTCAAAGCCGAGAAAATTCCGTACGAGAGCGGCATCGCGCGCTTTCGCGAAACTTCGCGCGGCCAAATCCTAGGCTTGCGTGAAGGTTTGTTGAAACTGCTTTTTCACCTAGAGGACCATCGGTTGTTGGGGGCGCATATCGTTGGCGAAGGCGCTACCGAACTCATTCATATTGGGCAGTCGGTATTGGCGCTCGGCGGTAAACTCGAGTTCTTCGTCAATGCCACCTTCAATTACCCTACCTTGGCGGAAGCCTACAAGATTGCCGCCTTGGATGCGTATAACCGGATGTGAAGTTGCTAGGCCTGGGGTCTCGATTTCTCCACGAATGCAAGGCCGGGATGCGGATGAGTGGCTTGGGGACCGTGAAAATACAGGATGTATTTTCGCGAGCCTACAGGGATGTACTCGTGGCGTGTCCCCAAGCGACTCATCCGCAGCGCGGCCGGAGGGTGTCCACTAGCCGAGAATACGAAACAGCGCTTTGGTTTAAGCCCCCGCTATCGTCATCTCTTCAATCAAGATGGATCCGGTCCGAATAGTGCTGCGCGTTTCAAAGTCGTTGCCGATGGCGACGATGCGTAACAGCAAATCACGCAGATTGCCGGCAATGGTGATTTCTTCAACCGGATAGGCAATCGCACCGTCTTCCACCCATAGGCCGCTCGCGCCGCGCGAGTAATCGCCGGTCATTAAGTTCAAGCCGTGACCCATCAGATCGGTCACAATCAACCCGCGATGCATTCTTTTGATAAGTGCGTTGAAATCTTCGCCCTGCGTCGACACGTGCAGATTGTGAATGCCGCCGGCGTTGCCGGTGGGTTTCAATTTGAGACGGCGCGCGCTGTAGCTATCGAGAACATAGCCCGTTAACACGCCTTGCTCGACAAATTTACGCTTGGCGGTTGCCGCCCCTTCGCTGTCGAACGGCGCACTACCGAGTCCGCGTGGCAGATGCGGTAACTCATCGATATCCACAAAACTAGGCAACACTTGAGTACCCGCTGAGTTACGCAGAAACGTCGCGTCGCGGTACAGCGCACCGCCTGATACCGCACTCACCATATGGCCGATAAATCCCGGCGCGAGCCGGGCCTCGAACAACACCGGCGCCTTGCGTGTCGTGAGTTTGCGCGCCCCGAGTTTCGCAATCGCACGGGCAGTCGCTGCTTGGCCGACCGCGGCGGGCTTGTCGAGCGCGTCCGCATGTCGCGCGACGCTATACCAATAGCCTCGCTGTAATGCGCCGTCGCGCGCACCGACCACCACGCAATTGAGTCCATGGCGGGTCGCTAAAAAACCACTGGCGAAACCCTGCGTATCCGCATAGGCGCGCACGCCGCGGTAGTGGCTGACGCCGGCTTCATCCACTTGCTGGACATCGGGGTGTGCCTCACGCGCCGCGTTTTCACACGCAAGCGCAAGCGTAATCGCCTCATCCGCGGGCAAAACCCATGGATGATCGAGATCGAGCGCAGGGATCTCGCGGGCGAGATACTCGGGCTCGAGTAAACCTGCGTAGGGATCTGGCTCCGCCACGGCGGCGATATGCGCCGCGGCCTGCAGCGTTTGATCGAGCGAGGCGCGCGACAGATCGGTCGTGGTCGCGGTTCCTTTGCGTTGTCCCGCGAAAACGGTCACCGTGAGGACTTTATCGCGATGGTGCTCCAGCGTTTCCACTTCACCGTTGCGCACACTGACGGACAAACCTTCGCCGGCGTTTAACGCGACCGCCGCCGCGAAACCGGCTTGCTTCGCGAGGCTCGCCATCTCCGCCGCGACATCGGCGGCGGCCCCTTCGATAAACAACGGATTCATCACGCGGACAACCTTGGATAAAGCTCGCTGCATTGTAGCGATAAGCGGCGCTGCTTGCCCGAGAGGCCGAGTGTGATCCCGTGAACTGATAGAATTTACGGATGACACAAGAACGACTTCTCAAAGGGCTTAATGAAGCACAACGCGCGGCGGTAGCGAGCTCAGCGCGCCAAGCATTGGTCCTGGCAGGCGCCGGTAGCGGGAAAACTCGCGTGTTGGTGCACCGTGTGGCATGGGCGCTGGAACAGGGACTCGCCTCGCCAACCGGCGTAATGGCCGTGACTTTCACGAATAAAGCCGCCGCCGAAATGCGCGCGAGGATCGAGTCCCTGCTCGGCCGGCCGCTCGGCGGCATGTGGGTTGGCACGTTTCATGGCATCGCGCATCGGTTGCTGCGCACGCATTGGCGCGAAAGCGGCCTGCCTGAACAATTTCAGATCATGGACGCGGAAGACCAACAGAAAGTGCTAAAACGTGTCATCCGCGGCCTGAATCTCGACGAAGAGCAATGGCAAGCCAAAGAAGTGCAATGGTTTATCAACGCGCGCAAAGACGAGGGCGAACGCGCCGACCAGCTGCACGACGGCGGCGACCTCAACATGCGTACATTGATCGGCATCTATCATGCTTACGAAGAAGCGTGCGCGCGCGCCGGCCTAGTCGATTTCGCCGAACTTTTGCTACGAGCTTATGAGCTTTTTAGAGATCACACGGGACTGCTGCGGCATTATCGTGAACGATTTTTCCATGTGTTGGTGGATGAGTTTCAAGATACCAATGCCTTGCAGTATGCGTGGCTGAAACTGCTGGTGGCGGAAAAGGCGAATTTCTTCGCGGTAGGCGACGACGACCAATCGATTTATAGCTGGCGAGGCGCCAGGGTCGAAAACATGCAACGTTTTCGCCGCGATTTCCCTCAGCACGAACTGGTTCGCTTAGAGCAAAACTATCGCTCGACCGGCACCATCCTGGAAGCCGCGAATGCGCTCATCGCCAACAATTCGAGTCGCCTCGGCAAGAAGCTTTGGACACAAGGCGCGCGCGGCGAACCCATCAAACTCTATACGGCGTATAACGACGTAGATGAGGCGCGGTATTGCGTCGATCGCATCCGCGTCTTAGCCGAACAAGGCGAGCGCTTCGATGATTGCGCGATCCTGTACCGCGTAAGCGCGCAGTCGCGCGTCATGGAAGATGCATTGCGCCAAGCAGACGTGCCGTACCGTGTCTATGGCGGATTTCGCTTCTACGAGCGCGCGGAAATCAAAGACGCGCTCGCCTACCTTAGGCTCGCAACCAGCCGCGACTCGGATCCCGCGTTTGAACGCATCATCAATTTACCGACCCGTGGAATCGGCAATCGCACGCTCGACGACATTCGCCAAACCGCGCGCTTGGACCGGCTCACGCTGTGGGAGGCGGCGGCAAAGCTTATCAATCAGCGGCTGTTACCGGCACGTGCCGCCACCGCAGTCGGTGGATTTATGAAGTTGATCGAATCCATCGAACAACAAATCAACGCGCTGCCACTCGCTGATGTGCTTGACACTGTCATCGCGATGAGCGGACTGACCGATCACTACCGCAAGGAGAAAGGGGACCGTGGGCTTGATCGAATTGAAAACTTGGAAGAACTAGTCACCGCCGCCCGCGATTTCGTGCTGGACGAAAACGACGCCGAGATGCCACTCGTCGCGGCTTTTCTGAGTCATGCCGCGCTCGAAGCCGGTGAAGGCCAAGCGGGCAAGTTTGACGACTGTGTGCAATTGATGACCCTGCATTCCGCCAAAGGGCTCGAATTCAACAACGTGTTCTTGGTGGGGGTGGAAGAAGGATTGTTTCCGCACCAACGCTCGGCGCAGGACGCGGGACAACTCGAAGAGGAACGTAGGTTGTGCTACGTCGGTTTGACGCGGGCGCGCCAGCGATTGACTTTATCGCACGCCGAATCGCGGCGCTTACACGGCGCGGATTTCTATCCGAGTGCCTCGCGCTTCTTGCGGGAAATTCCGGGCGCGTTGTTGGAAGAGGTGCGCATCGGCGGTAATACCCGCACATCGTTTAGCGCTGAGCCGCAGCTGGATGCCGACTTACATTTGGGCCAGCGCGTGCATCACCGCACGTTTGGCGAAGGGGTAGTCCTGCATCTGGAAGGCCGCGGCGCGCATACCCGCGTGCAGGTCAATTTTTCCGGCAGTGGCGTCAAATGGCTGGTCGCCGCATACGCCGGCCTGGAAGCTTTGTGAGTCGCAAAAAAACAGGGGCAAAAGCCCCTGTTTTCTGGAGATTGATAGCGACCGCGACTACTTGCTGTTTTCCACCATGTAGTCGACTGCCGCCATGACGTCCTCGTCCGCAAAGTCCGGACGCCCGCCCTTGGGCGGCATCATGCCGGCTTCGCCCATGAAGCCTTTAATCGAATGCTCGTGCAGTAAATCCATGCCTTTGGCAATGCGCGGCGCCCACGCCGCCGCATCGCCAAACTTCGGAGCACCGGCCGCACCGGGGGTATGACAGGCAAAACATACGGCGTCGTAAACTTCCTTGCCTTTGCCGACCGCAGCGACCGCCGCAGGCGCCACAGATTCAGCTGGCGCGGCAGCAGCAGGTTCGGCCGCCGCTGGTGCGGCTTCGGAACCGCCGCCCGCGGCATTAACCATAAAATCGACCGCGGCTTTGACATCGTCATCGGACATATCAACCGCGCCGCCTTTAGGCGGCATCATGCCGGCCTGACCCGTGAAACCTTCCATCGCGTGTTTGTATAACGTGTCTTTCCCTTGCGCGATGCGCGGACCCCACGCTGCGGAATCGCCAAACTTCGGTGCGCCCGCCACCCCTTGTGCGTGACAGGCGAAACAGACTTTGTTATAGGCCGCTTCGCCGGGACTTGCAGCGGCAGCGGGTGCCGCGGCGCCCGCGGGTTCAGTTGGCGCGGAGCCGGCCAGCACTACGGCGCTGCCAGTGGTATTAACCGCGCCCACCGGCGTGATGCGTTCGTTCATATCGCCTTGGTAGACGCTGTTCGGCAAAAATTCGCCGGTCACGTGGCGCGCCAAGATGGCGATGATGATCCCGATAACGCCGAGACCCGCTAAAACCAACGCGAAATTGCGCACGAAGACAGCGTCTTGTGCGGCGTTGTCGTGATTCGAACTCATGTTGTGAAAGCCCTCGTGTCGGTGCGGCGCGGTGCGCCGCAAGGTCAGAATCGGTGAAGCTCGCGCCGTCCCCTCCAGCGCAAACGCCCGGCATTATAGCGAAATCACCCACCGGCACTAGGGAACTCTCGCAAATCGACTGTGTGCCGACCACGGGCTTTGACTCATAATGCCGTCTACCTCAAGACTGGCGCGAAGGACTCTCCTGTTGAACTCAGCGAACCCAACCACGCTCCTTGCCGAGCGTCTGCTCGAAGTCGAACCCTACTACGAACCCTGCGGCCGTGAAGTGGAAATCTTCGCGGCGGCCTACCGCAATCAGCTACCGGTGCTGCTGAAGGGGCCAACGGGCTGTGGCAAAAGCCGTTTTGTGCATTACATGAGTTGGTATCTAAAGCGCCCGCTGATTACCGTGGCCTGCCATGACGATCTGACCGCAGCCGACTTGGTCGGCCGTTATTTGGTGAGGGGTGGTGAAACCGAGTGGCTGGATGGGCCATTAACCGATGCAGTCAGACGCGGCGCCATCTGTTATCTCGATGAAATCGTCGAGGCGCGCAAAGACACGTCCGTGGTCATCCACCCGTTATGCGATGACCGGCGGATCCTGCCGGTCGACAAACTTGGCCAGTTGCTGCGTGTGCCACCGGAGTTCTGCTTGGTAGTGTCTTACAACCCCGGCTACCAGAGCGTGCTGAAAGACTTGAAACAGAGCACACGCCAACGCTTTGTGGCGCTTGAATTTAACTATCCGTCTGCCGAGCTGGAGCAAAAAGTCGTCGCCACCGAAAGCGCCGTGGACGCGGAGACCGCGAAGCGCTTGGTGAAGTTTGGGACGCATACTCGCAACCTCAAAGGCAGTGGACTCGATGAAGGGGCGAGTACGCGCCTGCTGGTCAACGCTGGCAAGTTGATCGCCCACGGGATCCCACCAGCGTTGGCCTGCGATACCGCGGTCGGCCAAGCGTTGACCGACGATCCGGAGTTACGACAAGCCGTGCACGAATTGGCGGCGGCAGTGTTTTAGCTTCCATGTCCGACGGCGCGCGTCAAAACTTCTTCAATCTCATCCGTGTCCAAAAAGACCTGGAGAAGTTTTCCAGCCAAGTAGTCGCACGCTTGCCGCGCGCGCACGAGACGATCGCCGAACTAGCCGAACTCGAGCGCGACGCACAGGAGTTTATCTTCCACTGGGCGGAAGTCATTGCCTTATCAAACGATGAACTCGCCGCGCATTTTGTCGCCAACGCGCCGAGCGCGTTTCGCTATCTCGATTTGCCGGCGGTCGAGGACTGGGTCATCAAAGCAATGGACGCCTTCGACAACCGAGGCCTCGGCTTTGCCATCGAAGTGTTCACCGAACTCCCGCACTACATCGAGGCCCATACGCAGGCACAAACCGGCGCACAATTCGAACAGGTGGCAGGGTTGTTGCGGTACCTGGTGCGGGGCCTGGGCGGTCGCCATCTACAAGTCGCTTGCGAGCCGCATGCCTATACCGATACCGAGAAAATTTATTTGCCGGCGCATTTAGCGCTGCTGCCCGAACGCCTCAACAACGCGCTGCTCTACAAGTGCATGGCGGCATTCTTATGGGCACAAAACCGTTACGGCACGTGGCGCTATCGCGCGCTGGAAGAAGCCATTCGCACGCTTGACGCGGCGACGACCTGGCCCATCTATCAACGTTTGGAATGCGTGCGTTTGCGCGCGTGTCTGGCGCGTGATTTGCCGGGTCTCCATCGCCAAATGGACGAGGTGGCGTATACGGACGAGGCGGCGCGCGCCGCCTGGCGATCTTTTACGGAAGCGGCGCGTGTACTCACCGAGCCGAGTGCCAATGCTCACGATAGTCTGCGTTTGGTGGCCGACTTTGTCGGTCGCCCGTTGCCGCCGGACTTACGTTTTCAAGGGGAAATGTTTCCGGCCAAGGTACGTGAGGTTTTGTTCAAACGAGTCCCTCGTGAGAAAGCCGCGCTCCAGCAGGCCTTGAATTCGCTGCAACAAGATTTGGAAGAACAGAGCGATCGGGATCTCGCCTGTGAAGGGCGCGATCCCGCCAATCGATTCACGCTATCCACCGAAGGCGATGGCGCGGCGGCGGATATCTCGGAGCTTAAATACAACGATCAAACGTTACCGATGAGCGCCGAGCTTGAAGCGTTGATGAATTCCATCTTGCAGGATTTGGGCGAGATGGATGATGACTATTTGAACCCCGAGGCCATCAGCGATGCCTACCCAGCCGGACTCGAAGGCAAGCAGCAAGGCGACGATTTGCCTGAAGGTGGTGCGCGAGTCGAGCTATACCCCGAGTGGGATTACACGCGCCAGCGCTTTCGCGATTCCTTCTGCGCGCTGACCGAGCACGATGTGCCGTTTGGCAGCGAAGATTTCATCGCGCAAACGCGTGCGAAATACCAGGGACTTGCGAAATCGATACAACGCGTGTTCGAAGCGATTTTGAGCGAAGCGCAACGTCAGAAAAAACAAGCGCACGGCGATGAACTCGATCTCGATGCGCTGGTGGAAGCGCACGTCGATCGCCTGCAAGGGCGCGAGATGAGCGATCGGCTCTATACGCATTTCCGAAAATCCGGGCGCAATGTGGCCGTGATGTTCATGGTCGACATGAGCGGCTCGACCAAGGGTTGGGTTAATGACGCCGAACGCGAGTCGCTGGTGTTGCTATGCGAAGCGGTGGCGACGTTGGGCGATCAATACGCGATATACGGGTTCTCCGGCCGCACCAACAAGCGTTGCGAAATCTACCGCGTAAAACGCTTTGACGACCCGTATGACAGCGCGGTAAAGCGCCGGATCAGCGGCATGGCGCCGAAAGCCTATACCCGGATGGGTGTCGCCATTCGCCACCTGAGCAAATTGTTGAGCGCGGTGCCAGCCAAGACCAAGCTGCTAATCACGCTCTCCGACGGCAAACCCGAGGACTACGGCAGTTACCGTGGGCGTTACGGCATCGAAGATACGCGTCACGCGTTACTCGAAGTGAAGCGCGGCGGCATTCACCCGTTTTGCATCACCATTGATAAGGAAGCTCAGTCTTATTTGCCGCATATGTATGGCGCGTCGAATTTCACGGTGGTGGATGAAGTCCACAAACTCCCTTACAAAGTGGCCGACATCTACCGGCGGCTAACCACCTAAGCGGCCGTGGCCGCGGCATGGGTGATGTGCTTACAATGGAGTCCTACGCGCCCGTAGCTCAGTTGGATAGAGTGCAGGCCTCCGAAGCCTGAGGTCGTGGGTTCGAGTCCCGCCGGGCGCGCCAACACAATTTGACCGGCTAAAGCCGGTCAAATTGTGTGGGGGGTGCCTGGTAGCTTGGCGAGAGCCCAGCGGTTCGACCACTTCGCGAAGCGAAGTGGGACGCACGCAGTGCGCCCCGTAGGGGCGAGGACGCGCAACAAGCGCGGACGAGTCAATCCCGCCGGGCCTAGCACGGCTTTAGCCGGTCAAATTGTGTTGGGGTGTCAGGTAGCTTGGCGAGAGCCCAGCGGTTCGACCGTCCCGCGTTAAACAATGTCACGCCCGCCGCGACCTCTTTGCGATGAATGCCCGGTTCCAGATAATCAACGCCCGGAGGGACCAAAAAAGAGCGCACGATGCGCGCAGTTCCACACAATAATTTGAACGAGACTTTGCGCACATGCCCCTTTTCAACGCCGCCACGAATGTGGCCGAGGTCGCCGAGCGCCGACGCGCCGAGCGCTTTGAGACCCAGTGCAACGCATTAATTCGACTTAGCCAAAACCTAACTTTTCCGTGTCGCGTGCGGAACCTGTCGATGGATGCCGCGCAAGTCGCCTGCGACCCGCGTTATGCGCTTTTGGTGCATCCGCCGGAATCGAATCGCCTACGCCTTCTGGAATTGTCGATGGCGCTCAACGTCAACGGCAGCGTGCGCGGCGTCACCGCGCAAGGCATAGCGCTCTACCGGGTGGAGCCTAGTTTGAACAGCGGAGTGAATGATGAAATGTTGCTTGGCGTACGCTTCTCGGCACTGGATGCCGGCGCCAAACAGTTACTGGCCGCGTATCTGGGTTCTCTCATATTCGCGTGAACGAGATTTAGCCCGCGGCCGCTTGCGACTCATCGGATAACTCGAGTTCCGTCGCACAGCGATTGCGGCCCGAGTTCTTGGCCGCGTACAAAGCGCCGTCGGCGCGTTCGAATACATCTTGCACGATGTCGCCTGCGCGAAAGGTGGCAACGCCGCACGAAAAAGTCACCGGCACAGGGGTGTCTTTGAAGCGAAATTGGCTCGCGGCGACTGTCGCTCGCATTTTTTCCGCGACCGTCGCGGCGCCAGCCAAATCCGTGTCCGGCATGACTAGCACAAACTCCTCGCCGCCGACGCGACAGATGTGATCAACGCCGCGTAGATGTTTGCGCAGTAGCGAGGCAAGCGAAGTGAGTACTTTGTCGCCGGTGGCGTGTCCAAAGCGATCGTTTATCTGCTTAAAGAAATCGATATCGAGCATGGCGAGCGACAGATTGCCGCCATCGTTCCGCCAACGCGCATACTCGCGCGCAACGCTTTCGTTATATCCAAGGCGATTCAATATCCCGGTCAAAGGATCGATCAAATTCAAGCTATGCTGCTCATCCAAATCGTTGCGTAGCCGCATGACTTCCAATTCCAACTCAGACAGGCGAGTCAACGCGTCACTCACATTGCCGGCCGCACTCTGATGTATTTGGGAGTCGGCACTGACGTGCTGGGCCAACACATCTTCCAGCATGATAAGTTCGTCGGTCACATACCCTTTCAGCGCGTCGATATGCGCTTCATCGATGACGCGCTCCTTTAGGTGCGTGACACGATCGTGCATGGCCGCTTGCATGCGTGAAGCATTTTCGATCGAGGCTTGATGCGAATTGCCGCTTACTTGAAGCGTTGTGCGAAACTCTTCGACGCGTCGTGCCGTGGAGCGCAGAAAAGCGCCTAGCTCGGCAAGCTCGCGTTCCATGCTTTCATGGCGCCGCTTAATGAGTTCACCCGCGCTGCGCGCGCACGCGGACAATTCCGCATCCGAGTGAGCGGCGTCTAATCGCGCATAGATGGACGTAATCTCTTGATTGCATACATCGCCCGCCTCCAACACGTTGAGCAAACGCGATAATGCATTACGCGCGGCAAGGATCGAATCGGTCGAGCTGGGCACCTGTTCGCCTGCGAGCGCGAGTGAAAGCGCGTCGGCGGCTTCTGCCGCGGCGGATAAACACGCACTTCGTGCTCTAGCCCTTTCGACTCGCGCCGCGATGCCGTCCAAGGTTCGCTTCAAACCTTCCGGCGCCTTGATTGAGGTTAGCAAGCGCGCGAGCGATTCGGCGCCTTCGGCGCCTTCGCCGACATGGTCGCCCGTCAACTCAGGTTCGCGCAGCGCGCGGTTGACCAATGTTGAGGCTTCGCGGGTTAGACGCTCCAAGTCCTCCGCGCTTTGTGCGTCGGAAAAGCGCCGCTGCAGAGATCGAACTTCGGCCGAGGAAGCCGACGGAACCTGTAGCTGGCTCAAGAAATCGGCAAACGCTTGGGCGATTGCTGAATGATTGGCGCCTTTAAGATTCGTCGCGACAAGTTGCTCGACTGATTCGTCGATAAGTGTCAATGCCGAAGCGCTGCGCGGCGCGGTTTTGAGAACCCCTCGCAATCGCTTCAAACGGTCATCGAGCTTGGGGCTGAATCCGTAAAAATTGAAAAGGACTTTAACGATTGCACGCTGCACGCGTGCGAAGTTCTGCGCGGTGGTTTCGGGTTTTTCTTCCTGCGCTTCGGCTTTTGAGATGGAAGTCGTGACATTCATGCAACTGGCACCGCGAAAAAAGGCTGGCTTGCGACACCGGGCCCCTCATCACGGCACGAAGTTGCGCCGGCGGCGATGCCGCAAGACTTAGAAGCGCCGGAGCTACCGGTTCCTCTCTTTAGCGACCAGAAAGTCAACGACCTTTAGCATCTTGTCCTGCCCGCCGGCGGTTTGTGCGCTGATCCGATACTTGCCGTTGACGATGATGGCAGGAACCCCTGTGATGCCTGAGTCGCGAGAATATTTCATGGCCTGCTTAATTTTGCCGTCGACCGAGAACCCGGTATAGGCAGCGCGGAAATCCGCCTCTTGTAGACCGACTTTGCCGGCAAAGGCGATGATCGCCTCCTCGTCAAAAATCTTTTGTTCTTCCTCGTGTAAGGCATCGAACAGTGGTTTGTGGAAACGCTCGAGTTCACCCAAGGCGTCGGCGGCAAAGTACGCACGTGCGTGCGGTACCCAATTTTGGGCGAACACCGCCGGTATCCGCCGAAAATTGACGTCATCGGCCTTGGTCTTTAGCCAAGCCGCGATTTCGGGCTCGAAATGAAAACAATGCGGGCAGCCGTACCAAAAAAGTTCGGTGACTTCAATTTTGGAAGGATCTTGAACGGCTAAGGGCGTCGCCACCAACTGGTAATGCTTGCCTTCGACAAACTCTTCGGCGGCGAGCGGTAGGTTTACCGCACACAGAAATAACAGTGCACACAGAATACGGGTCATGGTGGCTCCGAAAAGTCTCGACGAAGGGTCTAGGTCTAGTGAAGGCCTTGCAGAAATTTCGCGACGTTGTCGATTTCCGCCGCCGACATGCGACCGGCGATGGCGCGCATGACTTCATTGTTGTCGGTGACACGCTCACCGGCTTTGTAAGCATTGAGTTGCAAGACGATGTACTTAGCGTGCTGGCCGCGGAGCACTGGGTATTTTGCCCCAGGATTGCCTGCCCCATTCGGACCGTGACAAGCCATGCACGCGGGCACCCCGGAGCCGTGATTCCCGCCGCGGTATAGCTTTTCGCCGAGCGTCACTGCCTCACTGCTTTCGGTCGACGCGATATTGAGCGATTGCCCCGAGAAATAGGTGGCAATATCGAGCATGTCTTCTTCGCTTAGAGCAGCCGCCATGCCGCTCATATTGGGGTTTTTGCGCGTGCCGTCTTTAAACGCTTTGAGCTGCTGCACCATGTAATCCGCGTGCTGCCCGGCAAGATTAGGCCATTCCGGATTTAAGGTGCTGTTGCCATCCGCGCCGTGACAGGCGCCACAGGGTAACGCTTTGGTTTTACCGTCGCCGGCGTTCACGATCGCAGTGGCGGCCACCGCGGCCAAAAATAACAACGTTTTTGTCAGGTTCATCAGTGCCTAGCTTTTTTGAGACTGAACGGATTATAAGGGTGGGCCGGCGCTTGCACCGACACGCCCGCCAAGTATATCCGGACCTACTCAACGTTTCGTATGCCCTGCGTGCCAAATTTCATGCCTTTATCGGTTAATCGCTTATGAACCATGTACCGACCGTGCAAGGCTACTTCCGGCAAGCGCGCTTTTTGTTGAGCGCGCCTCGGTGGCAGGATTTACCGCCGGACGACGGGATCGAAATATTGATTGCGGGCCGGTCAAACGTAGGCAAATCAAGTGTTTTGAATGCGCTGTGCGACCAACGGACTTTGGCACGCACCAGTCGCACCCCCGGTCGCACTCAACATGTCGTCGTCTTTGACTTACAGGGACGGCGACGCCTGTTGGATATCCCGGGTTTCGGCTACGCCGCGGTTCACCGCGAAACCCGAAAAAGTTGGGAAGAGTTGCTGCCGCGGCTTTTGGAAACGCGCCAAGGATTGCGCGGGATGCTGTTGCTGGCGGATGCACGTATGCCATTCAAACAAGAGGAATTACACCTGATTGAATGGAGTGTGGAGGCGGGGCTCAGCGTGTGCGTTGCACTCAATAAGACCGATAAATTAACCCGCCAGGAACTCTTGAAATCGCTGCGCGAGGCCACGGACACCCTAAGACAACTGGGGGTTGAAGCACCGCCACTCGCCATTTCGGCCGCATCCAAGCAAGGGATTGGCGAGCTTAGAACCGCCTTACATGCGTGGTTTGAACTGGGGATCGCAGAAAAAGAAAGGCCCCGGACAGATACGTAGGGGAAAAGCGTCCGGGGCCATATGCGTCACCGAACTGGGGAAGTTTCGGTGGCTACCCTGCCTGGGAGGGGGAGCGGCAGGGACGTTCAATGAACGTTACGGGATAGACTTTAGTTCCCGCGAAAAGTTCCGGAGCGCAGTTGAATCAACGATGCGGCGCGGATTCGCGCGAGCAAGTGTGGTTTTTTTATCGGCCGTATTTACGGCGGAACTTGTCGACCCGACCGGCGGTATCCACGATCTTTTGCTGGCCGGTGTAATAAGGATGGCACGAGGAACAGACGTCGACGTTCAGCGTGTCCGGCTTCAACGTTGAGCGGGTGACGAATTGATTGCCGCAGCTGCAGGTGACGGCGATGTCGTGATATGCGGGATGAATATCTGATTTCATGATCGGGCCTGCGGGCAACTACGCTGGGTGGGCCGCGCATACTAGCGACGTGCCGAAGTCAATTCAAGACGCGCTTAACGGGGGCGGCCCATTGTTTAGGTGGGGTTTACGCGGGTCGATTGGGTTCTTCACGCGGCTTGAAGGCGACGATCTGGCCCGGTTGCGCCGTCGTCGATTTAACCTCGCCCGAGCCTAATTCTCGCAGACGTGTCGCTAGTCCTTGCTCCCCGAGTACGTTGTCCCACATGAGGCTTGAAATTTTGAGGCATGCGCTTAGCGGGTTCGGTGCGCGCTGACGCAGTGTATCGACCTGCCATTGCAGCCCCTCTAAACGCGGCCGTAACCTTTCCGGCGCTGCGTCGATCAGTCCCGCGATCATTTCTTTGCGCGCGATTTCAAAGGCTTGCGGATCGTTACGGGCAAGCGCAACCCAACTATCGAAGGGAAACTCGTCGACTTTGTCAGACATCTCAGCCGGCCTGCGGTTGAATAACGCTTCGATTATCGCGCGGATCCCGGCCGGGCGACCGTCAGAATCGGTAAAAAGCTCGGCTATTACCGAAAACGGCCGCTCTCGCTGGCCTTAAACACGAAAACCACCATGGCGCCGCCGATTGCGATAATCCATGTAATACGCACCGCCGGCAAATGCGGTTCCGAGTAACAAGGTTGTAAGCAACAGCGCAAGGGGAGACGACGCGCCAAGCATGGAGCTGGCTTGGCCTAACGGCGTGCCGGCAGAAAGTTTTGCGTCGGCGTCCTCAAGGCTTCGTCGTGCCTGATTAAGCTCCTCGGTGAGTTTCAGATTAGCGGTCCGAAGCTCGGCGGCCACGCTCCCGCCAGCGCTGCCGGCGTCTGCGGCAGTTTTGCGCAGCGCGTTCAATTCGGTTTCAAGCTCGCTGCTGCGCAACTTTTGATTGGAAAGTTGGCTTTTTAGGTCAGTGTTTTCGTTTGTAAGCTCATCAAGCTGGCTCGACGGCGCACCTTTCGTGCCTTTGGCCTCCAGCGCTTTCAGGCGATCAGCGAGTGCCTGCTTTTCTTGCTTCAATTGCGCGACCTGGGTTTCCGCCGGAGGTTGCGGCATCAGATACGCGGCATCAACCCAACCGGTGATTCCTTCCCCGTCCTTCACTTTGGCGATTTCACCTTTGCGCTGGATAACTTCGAGTTGCGTGCCGGTGGGTAATACTTTGACGATCGCACTATTCAAATCCTCTTCCTTGTGCACTCCCACCAATAGCTTGTCGATGACATAGGCGGTCTCCGCCGCCAAGGAATGCGGACCGCCGAGCACTGCGAAACACGCGACGAAGGTAAGGACGAACGGAACGCGAAGAGATTTCATGGGCGCGAGTTGTAAACCGAATCCCCGGAGACGTCCAGCCTGACGGTCTCGGTGGAATACGCGGCTACGCGCCGAAGCGTGCGCTTAACAGCATCGACACCAATAGCGTGGTGGCAAACGCTACGGTGCCAAAAGCGGCCACTCGCCATCGCGCACGCTGCACGAGATCCTGTTCAGTGGCAGCGGCGAGAACATACGGCCGTGCACTGTCGCGAGGGTCAACCAAGGTGTCGATCGCGGGTGGCAAACATCGTTCAGATTGGCCTTGGGCGATTTCGGCTTTTGCCGCGGTGCGCGCCAGCTCCCACTCGGCCGCGTCTATTTGACCATCGCGATTGGCATCAAAACGGCTCAGCAAAGTTGCCGGCGCTCGTTTCCACTCGCCGAGCAGCGCACCAATTTCTGCGCTTTGAGGGACCGGATCAGCGCCGGTATGGGAGCGGAAAAGACCTAAAGCGTAGAGCGGGACACCCACGTCGATACGCTCTTCGGTGTAGCGATATTGTCTACCCAATCCCGCGAGCCCGGACCACACTAACCAGCGAGGCACGCGCGTGAGGCGCGGCGCCTGCAGGGTATTGCCATACCACTGGTGTAGCGACGATGGCGACACCTGCGCCCCATCCGGATCGACCACGCAACTGCCTGATTCGTCGCGCAACAAAAACAGGTGCTCGCTGCGTCCTTGTTCAAGCGTGCGCCAGCGCGTTTCGCTACGTCCGCGCGCATCGCGCGTTGTCTCTTTGCGTTCGACGCGAAAGGAAAACCAGGTGCACGCTTGGCCGCTTAAGCGCGCCAAAATCGGCTCGCCTTCGAGCAATTCGGCCGTCCCTTGCAACTCGACATAGCCTTGCGCGGCGGAACGGAGCAAGGATCTCGGCGTATTTTCGATCAATCGCTTGGTATGCAGATGGCGTAACGCGAAATACGCGCAAGCCACCGCGATGCCAACGGTGAACAGAGTGCCTATCCAAAACTCGTCGGCCGGAGCACCGGCGAATGCGCGGATCGCGCCACTCATAATCAAAAGACCGATTCCGGTCGAAAACTTTTTAAGTCGTGCTGAAAAGCGACTTCAAATCGACATCGCGTTTTTCTTCGAGCGAAAACTCGAGTAATTCCTTCGCGCCGAACGCGAACATTCGCGCGACGATTAAATCCGGGAACTGTTCGATGCGAACATTATTCAGGTTGACGGAATCGTTGTAGAACTCGCGCCGATCGGCGATAGCGTTTTCCAAGCTTGTGATGCGTTCGCGCAGGTGCTGGAAATTCTCGTCTGCCTTGAGCTCGGGATAATTTTCGGCGAGCGCAAAGAAATTACCTAACCCTTGCCGCAGCAATGATTCGGCGCGGCCCACTTCACCCACATTACCGCTCTCACGTGCGTTGAATACCGCCGATCGCGCGCTGATGACGCGTTCCAAGGTGTCTTTCTCATAGCCCATGTACTGCTTGGCCACTTCGACCAATTTCGGAAGCTCGTCGTGACGTTGTTTAAGCAATACATCGATATTCGACCAGGCCTTCGCGACATTGTGTTTGAGTGACACCAATCCGTTATAGAGGGTGACGGTGTAAAGCCCAATCCCGACCAAAGTGACCAACAAAACGATGGTGCTGGTTGCCACGGCTCGACTCTCCTTAATTGGTTGCAGACGACACGATATAACCTCTCCGGGCGAGGGCACACACTTCAAGCGCCTACGCCAGTCCAAATCAGGATAGCGGCACCCTTTCCAACCTGCTGCAGCGAATCACGCACTGTGACGCGGCTCACCCCGTGGTCGGCTGCGCTGGGCTTTTGATATTTGAATCGTATTGATAACGATTCTCATTAAGATTAAATTAATCCCCACGAACCATGCAGCCCGGGTAACTCATCAAGGCCAACTGCGCGCGCCGAGTAACTCGCCGTGCATCGTTTGGCGGTGCGCCGAATGAGGCCGGCGCGCCACTTTTATTCACTATTAATACACAGAGTTAGAGAGATGAAAAAAATCCTATCCCTGCTTCTCGTCACCGCTCTACCGACCTTGCACGCGGCGGAAACCCCGTCGCTTGAAGAGATGTGGAAGTTGGTCCAAGCGCAGCAGACGCAGATCAAAGCCTTGGAGGCCGCCTTGGTCGAGGCGCAGACCAAGCTCAAGACCACTGACCAAAAATTGGTCGAAACGGACTCCAAACTCGCGGTCACCGACGCCAAAGTGGAAGCGACCGCGGATGCGTTGGAACCCGATGACAAGGCTGCGACGCGTTCAACTAGCGGAAGTTGGGCGGAACGCACGCAAGTCGGCGGATATGCCGAGCTGCACTACAACAATCTCGACGACCAAGATGCCATCGGTAATGGCGCCGCCGATGACTTAAACCAAGTCGATTTTCATCGTTTTGTGATTTTCCTCTCCCATCAATTCAACGATCGTATTCGTTTCATGTCGGAACTCGAAGTTGAGCATGCGGTGCTCGAAAGCGATGACGATAGTCCGGGAGAAGTCGCACTTGAACAAGCTTATGTTGAGCTGGATTTAAACTCGCGACATCACTTGCGCGCCGGACTCGATGTGTTGCCGATCGGCATTCTCAACCAAACGCACGAACCGAATACTTTCTATGGCGTTGAGCGCAATCGGGTGGAAACGGAAATCGTGCCGAGCACTTGGCGTGAAGGCGCGCTGGGCTTGCGCGGCGAAATCGCGGGAGGATTCTCCTACGATGCCTATGTGCACTCGGGAATCAACATCCCACTCGACGGTGGGAGCCGGTATCGACCACGCAGCGGACGCTTGGAAGTCGCCGAAGCGGAAGACCAAGACGTCGCCTTTACCGGTCGCCTACGTTATACCGGCGTACCCGGTCTTGAACTCGCGGCATCGATTCAATATCAAAATGATTACACGGGTACCGCGGATGCTGCCGATCCCCTCGCTTATTTGGTAGAAACCCACGCGGATTGGCGCCACGCCAGCGGCTTTGGTGTCCGCGCCTTATACGCGAGATGGCATTTGGGCGAGGACCGCGCGGCGGGCGTCGATCCGGCCGCGGTGGGCGCCGACAACTTGTCAGGCTGGTATATCGAACCCGCATACCGCTTTGGGCTTAGCCAATTCGTTCCCGGCGAGCTCGGCATTTTTTCGCGCTACAGCCGTTGGGATGAAAGAAATTCACTTGGCGGATCGGACTTTCGCTTCGTCGAATTTGCCAGCATTAACCTAGGATTTAATTATTGGCCTCATCCAAACTTGGTGTTTAAGCTTGACGCCCAGTGGGAAGATGCCGATGGCTCAGTCGCGCGCGAGTTCGACGGGTTCAACCTGGGGCTCGGTCTACAGTTCTAAGCGACCGGAGACACGCTCCGTACTCGCCTTTTCAAGGGGATAGTTTTGAATGTTGCGTGGCGTGCGTTAGGGCTTGCCCTGTGCTTGTTCGTGTGGTCGGCGGCGTGGAGCATGGAAATTCTGTTGCCGCCGCGCGAATTTGTGGCGCAGGCGTTTGACGGGACGCCGCCCGCGCCGTCGCGGCTATGGTTAAACGCCACGCAACGCGCGGAAATCAAGCACATCTTGGAACGTAATTTCGGTCAGCTACGTGTGCGCTACTGGCGTCGCGACGCACGGACCGTGTGGATACTGGAAGAATTTGGCAAGGAACAACCTATCACCACCGGCCTCGTCGTCGAAGGCCAGGCGCTCGCCGATGTGCGGGTTCTGGTGTATCGCGAATCCCGCGGGTGGGAAGTGAAGTACCCCTCTTTCACGGATCAATTCCGCGGGCTGAAGTTAACCGACGAGCAAACGCTCGACGGCCCCATCGACGGGATTTCCGGCGCCACATTATCCGTACGCGCGCTGACCAAGCTCGCACGCCTCGCGCTGCTGCTCGATCGTTACGCGCAAGCGTCACCGCCATGATGAATCTACTGTTACATCGCTGGCACCGGCTTGTCGGCCTGGTCGGTGCGGTGTTCATCGTGATGCTGGCAGTGAGTGGTTTGTTGTTGAGTTTCGATGACGAGCTCGCGCTCGGTAAGCGGCATTTGTCATCCGCGTGGTTGCTCGATTGGTATGCCATTAGGCCGGCACCCGTTCCAACCAGTTTCAGTGTCGATCAAAATTACGTGTCACAGGTTGGAACGCGTTTGTATTTCAACCGCTCGATGGTGGATGCCGGAGTAACTCAGCTAGTCGGCGCGGTTCGCGTGGCGGGTATGTTCGCTATCGCTGTCAACAACGAAATCTGGCTGCTCGATGCCAATGGCGAAGTGACCGATCGTTTCGGCGAGCTCGACGGCATTCCGCCGCCGCTGACGCAAATCGGACGCGCCGGGGATAACATCCTTATCATCAACGCTGGTGGACAGGTCTTATCGCTCGCGCTCGACGGTACGACGGCGCCGTACACAGGCCCGCCGCCGCAGTGGTCTATACCAGGCCCGCCGAGCGATGAACTCAACGCGCATTACGCCGCTGATTATCGCGGCCATCAACTTAGTTTGGAGCGCGTGGTATTGGATTTGCACACCGGTCGACTGTTCGGCGCGATCGGCGTGTGGGTGGTCAATGTCAGTGCGGTCCTTCTGCTCTTTCTGGCCGGCTCGGGTACGTTAGGTTGGTGGCGGCGCGTGCGCCGCCTGCGGCGCGCCGCTATGCTGTCGGAGCGCACACCGGACAATTAGGATCACGCTGGAAACGCATGCTCTGCCATTCCATCGTGATCGCGTCCAGTAGCAGCAATCGCCCTTTTAGCACCTGCCCAACCTGCATCAACACCTTAAGCGTTTCCAGTGCTTGGACGCTCCCAATAATCCCTAGCAACGGCGCGACTACGCCGGTCTGCGTGCAGGTTTCGTTGGTACCGCCGCCATCGTCATACAAACAACGGTAACAGGGGCTATCGGCTTGGCCGGGGTAATACACGCTGACCTGCCCTTCAAAGCGGATCGCGGCGCCGGAGACCAGCGGTTTGCGCGCGCGAAAACATGCCGCATTTATGCCAAAGCGGGTCGGAAAGTTATCGGTACCGTCGACCACCACGTCAACGCCGGCCACCACGGCATCTAAATCCGCACCGTCGAGCACGCGCGCGACGGTTTCAACTTTCACATGCGGGTTAAGCGCATGAACGCGATCGCGCGCCGACTCAACCTTGAGGCGGCCGAGATCGCTGGTTTGATGAATGATTTGGCGTTGCAAGTTGGATAACTCAACGTGATCGAAATCAACCAACACGAGCCGCCCAACACCCGCCGCCGCCAGATATAAGGCCACCGGCGAACCTAACCCGCCCAAACCAAACACGGCAACGCTGCCATCCAGTAACCGCTGTTGACCGCGGATGTCGATCTCCGGTAATAAGATTTGGCGGCTATAGCGTAATAGTGTGTCGTCATCCATCTTGCTGGTTACTTTCTCTGCCCCATCGTTACACGCGCTAAGCCACTTAAATCCGGCACCGTCTCGATGCACTGCAGACCGCTGTCACGCAATAGTGCGCGCACAGCTTGGCCCTGGCGCGCGCCGTGTTCAAGCAATATCCAACCACCCGCGCGCATGGTACGCGGCGCGGTTTGCGCGATTTCGCGAAGCGCATCCAACCCATCCGCGCCAGCGGCTAGCGCGTGCCGCGGTTCAAAGCGCAGTGCGTGCGTGAGGCATGGGTCATCCGCCTCGACATACGGGGGGTTGGACACAACGACGTCGAAACAATCCTCCGCGATCGCGCTTACCCAGGAACCATGTATTAACCGTAGATTGCACACGTCGAGCCGGGCCCGGTTGCGCGCCGCGACCGCGATCGCGCCCGCCGCACGCTCAATGCCGACCACCAGCGCATGCGGTAATTCCAGCGCCAGCGCCAGACTCACGGCACCGCTGCCGGTACCAAGATCGGCAATCACAATCGGTTCATTTTTCGACACGCGATCTAACGTTAACGACACCAGCAATTCCGTTTCGGGGCGTGGAATGAGGACTTGGTCGTTCACTTCCAAATCGAGCGACCAAAACGCTTGATGACCGCGCAGTTGGGCGACTGGTTGACCGGCCGCGCGCGCGCTAATGAGTGCCGCAAACCGCGCCGCCTCTTGCGTGCCGAGGATTTGCTCGCGCGCGGTGATCAATTGCACGCGTGAACAATGCAACACTTCGGCCAAGAGCAGTTCCGCGTCCAATCGTGGGCTATCCGAATGCATCAACGCGGCGGTCGCCGCGCGCAATTCGACACCGATACTGCCGGGCATGGAAATGCTCCCTACACGTCGCCTAGCTGCGCCATCAGATCGGCCTGATGTTCGCTGACGAGCGGACGAATGACCAATTCCAGTTCGCCTTCAAGCACGTTATCGAGTTTGTAAACCGTCAAGTTGATGCGGTGATCCGTCACCCGACCTTGCGGGTAATTGTAGGTACGGATGCGCTCGGAACGATCGCCCGAACCGACCAGATTGCGGCGATTCTGCGCCTGCTCGGCGGTTTGCCGATCGCGTTCGGTCTGTAGTAACCGCGCTTTCAACAAGCTCATCGCGCGTGAGCGGTTCTTGTGTTGTGAGCGTTCGTCTTGGCACTCAACCACAACGCCGGTTGGCAAATGCGTGATGCGAATGGCCGAATCGGTCTTGTTGACATGCTGGCCACCAGCGCCCGATGCACGGTAAGTATCGATTTTGAGATCGGCTGGATTGATTTCAATTTCGGTGACTTCATCGAGCTCGGGCAAGATCGCGACCGTGCAAGCGGAAGTGTGAATTCTCCCCTGCGATTCCGTGGCCGGCACCCGCTGGACGCGATGCGCACCGGATTCGAACTTCAATAATGAATAGGCACCTTTGCCGATGACGCGCGCGATAACTTCTTTGTAGCCGCCGTGTTCGGCGTCGCTGCTACTTAAGATTTCAACTTGCCAGCCTTGCCGTTCCGCGTATTTGCTGTACATGCGGAAAAGATCCCCAGCGAATAAGCCAGCTTCGTCCCCACCCGTCCCGGCGCGGACTTCCAAGAAGATATTGGAGTCGTCTGCTGGATCCTTGGGGATTAACAGTAGATTGATCTCGGTGCCGAGTTCATCGAGGCGTGTTTTGCACGCTTGAATTTCGTCTTCGGCCAAACTACGCAGCTCCTTGTCTTCCTCCTGGAGCATGACTTCCGCGTGAGCAATGGCGTCCTGGGTCGCCAGAAATTCGTGATAGCGCTCCACTACTGGCGCGATCTCCGCGCGCTCGCGCGACAACGCCCGAAAGCGATCTTGCTGATTGATGACATCGGGATCGGCTAACAGGGCATCCAGTTCATCACGACGCTCGCGCAATACGTCAAGTTTTCTTACCAGCGAATCTTTCATGGCGTGGAATTATCCGATCTTGCTATGGCCAGAAGCTCACGTGCCGAGTCAATTAGATCATGACGGCCATCGCGCGCCGCCTCGCGAATTTTGGTCAAGGGGTGATGGATGAGTTTGTTGGATAACGCGCGACTTAAGCCCAGCAAGACATCGTCGGCGTTTTCACCGTTCGCCAGGCGTCGCCGCGCTTTATCGAGTTCCGCCTGCGCGATGACGTCCACCTGCTCGCGATACGCGACGATTAAGCTGTTGCCGTCCAACGACTGCACCCAGTCCATAAAATTCGCTGCTTGCGTATCGATGATTTCCTCGGCCTGCTTCGCCGCGGTTTGGCGAAGCTCTAGATTGTCGTTAATCACCCGCTGTAAATCGTCAACGGTGTACAAATAAACGTCGTCGAGCTCAGCCGCCCCCGGCGCGATATTGCGCGGAACGGCGAGATCAACCGCAAAAATAGGGCGCCAACGCCGCGCCTCGACCGCACGTGCGAGCATCGTACGGGTAACGATCGGCGTGCGGCTGGCGGTGGCCGCCACCAAAATATCAGCTCGCTCAAGCGTCGCCGTCGCCTGGTCGAGCGCAAGGGCCGCGCCGCCCACCGTCGCGGCGAGATGCTCGGCCCTGGCCAGCGTGCGGTTGGCAATCAAAAGTTCACCGATCCCTTGGCGTTTAAGGTGCTGTGCCACCAATTCAATCGTGTCGCCAGCGCCAAGCAGCAAGGCCGTGCACGCCTTCAGTTCGCCATGCACCTGGCGTGCGAGTCTGACCGCGGCATAAGCCACGGACACCGGCGCACTGCCGATGGCGGTTTCGGTCCGGACTTGTTTGGCGATCGCGAATGCGTATTGCATCAGTTTGTTGAGTTGCTTGCCGGTAGTGCCGGTCGCGACCGCGCACTGATAGGCCGCTTTGATCTGCCCCAGGATCTGCGGCTCGCCGACGACCATGGAATCCAATCCACAGGCCACCCGTAAAGTATGCCGAATCGCATCAATGCCACTGTGGCAATAAAAATGGTCGAGCTGGGGCGCGGCTTCCAGTGCGTGATGGCGAACTAACCACTGATGGAACTGTCTGTCGCTATGTGCCTCACCGGCCGCGTAAACCTCAGTGCGGTTGCAAGTGGAAAGAATCACCGCCTCCGTGAGGTTGGTTTCGGCACAGAGGGCTTGGAGTGCGGCGGGTAGTTGGTCCGCCGCAAATGCGACTTGCTCGCGCACCGCCACCGGGGCAGTTTCATGGTTCATCCCGAAAACAAAAATCGGCATGTCGCTGGTATCGTCACCGCAGCGCCATCGAATCTGCGGAAAGGCGGGTTAGTGTGGTACGTCGCGTCCTGCGCATTTTCGCGCGGCGCGAAGGCGCGCGCTGGGGTATAGTTTAACGCATGACGGTCGATGTAGCCGCTGTAATCCCCCGTTCCCGGCAGACACACTTGAAGCGCTCACCAATCTTATTCGTGCAAACCATGATGGCCGGCGCTCACGCGGTAAGTGCACTGGGCGTATTGGTCCTGTCTGTCCTGTTGGTCACGGGTTGTGCTCAACAACCCGTCGCGCCCGCCCAACCGGTGGTACCGGCACCGACAGCGCCGCCGCCCGCCCAGGACTTTGAGCCGGATATTCTGCCGTTGCGGGCGGCAACGACCTCACCGGAGATGCTGCAAGCCGATCCGTTGTACCGCATCCTGGTGGCGGAGTTCGCCGGGCAGCGTGAACAACTTTCAACCGCGGTCGAACAGTACAGCGAACTCGCGAAAACCACCGCCAACGTGGAAATTGCGGAACGGGCGGCGAAAATCGCCCTTTATGCGGAGAATACCGCAGCCGCGCTGGCCTCCGCCGACCGCTGGGTGGCCTTGGCACCGACCAATCTTCAAGCCCGTCAAATCGCGGCGGCAGTCCATGTACGCGCCAGGCAACCGGAACCGGCGATTCAACATTTAACGTACGTTCTCGAGCATGACCGCGCGCCGGAAGGCACCAAATTCAAGATGATCGCGAACCTTTTGGGACGCGAAGAAGACAAGGAAACGGCCCTCATTGTCATGGAGCGACTGCTCGACAAGAAGGTCAAAGACCCCGACACGCTGTTGGTGTACGCGGTGCTTGCGTTGCGCGCGGAGAAATTAGAAGCGTCGCGCAACGCGATGGATGAATTGGTCGGCAAGGCGGCAATCAACCCCAATATCGCCCTCGCTTATGTATCGGCGCTGCAGCGACAGCAGCAAGTGCCGGAAGCGATTAACTTTCTGGAGCGTGCGCTGAAGCGCACCCCGGATGAATTCGGCCTGCGGTTGCTTTACGCGCGGATGCTGGCGGATGCCGATCGGTTCGATGACGCGCTCGCGCAGTTCACGCGTTTAAATAAACAAGCACCTGACAATACCGATGTCATTTTTGCACTAGGCCTACTCAATCTGCAGACGCGCAAGCTAGATGCCGCGTCCGCGCGCTTCATGGAACTCAAAACGTTCCCGGAGCGAGCGGACGATGCGCATTTCTATTTGGGACAAATTGCGGAAGACCGAAAACAAACAGCCAAGGCACTGGCGGCCTATCGCGAGGTGAAAACGGGCGCGAGCCTGTTTCAAGCCCAGGTCCGGACAGCGGTTTTGCTCGCTAGCCAAAAGAACGTGGAGGAAGCGCGCACCATCCTCGCCAAGCTCGAGCCGGATAACGACGAAGAGCGGCGACAAGCCGTGCTGGTCGAAGCGGAAATCCTGGCCGAACAAGGCGATTACGCCAACGCCATGGCGGTGTTTGATAAAGCCTTAAACGGCACCTACGACACCACCTTGCTCTATAGCCGCGCGATGCTCGCCGAGCGCATGGACCGGCTCGATGTGTTGGAAGCCGATTTACGCGAGATACTCAAAAAAGAACCCGATAATACCGACGCGCTTAACGCGCTCGGCTACACGCTCGCCGATCGCACCAAACGCTACGAGGAAGCCCATGCGCTCATCAAGCGTGCACTTACGCTTATCCCGGATAATTTTTACGTACTCGATAGCATGGGTTGGGTGCTGTACCGCTTGGGTCGGTTGGAAGAAGCAATTCCCTATCTGCAGAAAGCGCGTGCGCAACGCGACGATCCCGAGGTGGCGGCGCATCTTGGGGAGGTCTTGTGGGCGCTGGGTCGCAAGGAAGACGCGCGCGAAGTATGGGAAAGCGCGCTTGAGTCGCATCCACAAGACGCCAAAGTGCTGGAAGCCATCAAGCGCTTGACGCAGTGATAAGGGTTTTGTGTGCCGGCTATCTGGCGTTACTGGCTGGCTGCGCGGAGTTCATGCCACGCCCCGCGGAATCGCCGCAAGCAAGCCGCACCGCCGCGTGGGAGGCGCGTGTTGCCCGTTTGACCCCATTAAAATCCTTCGCGCTCAACGGACGCATCGCGGTTCAACACGAAGCACAGGGCGGGCAAGCCCGTGTGCAGTGGGAGCAAGCGGACGAGAGTTTCTCGCTACGCTTAAGCGCGCCGCTCGGCCAAGGGTCATTCGCGCTTAAGGGCGACGCGGAGCAAGTCTCCCTGCAAACCCCCGACGGCCAGACCTATACCGCAACGGACCTCGACTCGTTAATGGCGACTCATATGCAGTGGACGTTGCCGGTCGCGGGTGCGCGTTATTGGATACGGGGGCTGCCGGTGCCCAACCATCCGGTGGCCCAACTCAATCTAGACGATCAAGGGCGCTTGATCGACCTGGCACAGGATGGGTGGCGGATCAGCGTGCTCGAGTATCATGGTGATCTCCCCCGCAAAATCTTCATGCTGGGTGACAAACTGCAATTGCGACTGCTCATCGCCCAGTGGAACCGCCCACCCGAATGACTTTACCTGACCAACCCTGGCCCGCACCGGCCAAATTAAATTTGTTCCTGCATGTGGTCGGCCGGCGAGCCGATGGCTACCACCTGCTGCAAACCTTGTTTCAGTTTGTGGACCATTGCGACGAAATTGCGGTCGAGCCCACGGATGAACCGGCGATTATTCGACTTTCGGATTTACCGGGGGTCCCGCCTCAGGCGGATTTGGTGATCCGTGCAGCCATCGCACTGCAACAAGCAACTGGATGTCGCTTTGGCGCGCGGATCCGTGTCGACAAGCGGCTTCCCGTAGGCGGCGGCTTGGGCGGCGGCAGCTCAAATGCCGCTACCGTCCTTGTTGCCCTCAATGAATTATGGGACACCCACCTTTCCGAAGCCGCTTTGAGCGAACTTGGCCTGAAGCTAGGCGCGGATGTGCCTGTCTTTGTCCAGGGCAAAGCCGCCTGGGCCGAAGGGGTGGGGGAACAATTAACTCCCGTTGAGGTGCCAGAACCTTGGTATCTCGTCATTCACCCCGGGTGCCAAGTACCAACCGCCGCAGTATTCAGCGCGCCTGAATTGACACGCAATACACCTGTCAGCACAATCCACGACCTTTCGCGAGTGCAGCAACGTAACGACTGCGAGCCAGTCACCCGCCGGTTATTTCCGGAAGTCGGCAAAGCCCTCGATTGGCTCGGCCAATTTGCGACCGCACGCATGACCGGCACCGGGGCTTGTGTGTTCGCGGAGTTTGCGTCCGCGTCGTCCGCGGCGACGGTGGCGGCCCAAGTGCCGTCCACGTGGCAATGGTTTGTCGGGGCCGGTCGTAACCGTTCACCCTTACAGGCACGGTTGGCGCAAGCACGAGCGAAAAACTGATCCGCGATTGGGGAGTCGCCAAGTGGTAAGGCACCGGGTTTTGATCCCGGCATTCCCAGGTTCGAATCCTGGCTCCCCAGCCACTTTATTGATTGAGCAAAAGATAGGCGTCGCCGCGCGCGCGTAGAGGTATTTGGGCCATGGCGTTTAACCGCTCTGCGATGATGCTGTTTGCCGGTAACTCAAATCCGGGCTTATCCCGGGCCATCGCCGCGCATTTACAGGTCCCGCTCGGCAAAGCCACGGTGGGCCGCTTTAGCGATGGCGAAGTCTTGGTGGAAATCGCGGAGAACGTGCGCGCGCGCGATATCTTCGTGCTGCAATCGGTATGCCGGCCCACCAACGACATGCTGATGGAATTGTTGGTGTTGATCGACGCCCTACGGCGCGCGTCGGCGGCAAGCATTACGGCGGTTATCCCTTATTTGGGTTATGCCCGCCAGGATCGCCGGCCCCGCTCCGCGCGCGTGCCGATCACCGCCAAGGTGGTCGCGAATATGATCGCGAGCGTCGGCACTAGCCGCATGTTGACGGTGGACTTACATGCTGATCAAATCCAAGGCTTTTTCGAAATGCCGATGGATAACGTGTACGCCTCGCCGGTGTTGCTCGGCGACATTTGGAAACACGAGTATCCGAATTTGATGGTGGTGTCGCCGGATGTCGGTGGCGTGGTCCGCGCACGCGCGGTCGCTAAACACTTGGATAACGCGGATTTGGCGATCATCGACAAGCGCCGCCCACGGGCGAATGTCGCCGAGATCATGAACATCATCGGCGACGTGCACGATCGTACCTGTGTGTTGGTCGATGACATGGTCGATACCGCCGGCACGTTATGCCAAGCGGCGCTCGCGCTGAAAAACCACGGCGCGCGTGCCGTGGTCGCTTATTGCACGCACGCGGTGTTGTCCGGCAAGGCGCTACAGAATATTGAAAATTCGGTGCTCGACGAATTGGTCGTCACCGACACGATTCCGCTAACGGAAGAAGCAGCGGCATGCCCGCGGATCCGACAGCTATCGGTGGCGGCGTTGCTCGGTGAGAGCATTAATCGAATGAGCTCGGGACAATCGCTGAGCTCGATGTTTGTGGATTAAGAGAGAATTTGGGTTCACGCCCAAACCCGGTGCGCAAAGGCGCATCGGCACTCCCTACGTCGCGATATGACTTGGTCGCGAGTCCTAAGACGGCGCGGGGCGCATTTACGTTGAAGGAGATTATAGATGTTGAACAAATTTGAAATTGCGGCGGAACTCCGTCACGAGCAGGGCAAAGGTGCGAGCCGCCGCCTGCGCCGTGCGGGCAAGATTCCGGCCATTCTGTACGGCACCGATAAGGCGCCGGTCGCCATTCAGCTCGATCACCAAAAGACTTTACTGCAAACCGAGTATGAGGCGTTTTATTCCCACATTCTGACCTTGCAAATGAACGGCGGCGAAGAGAAAGTCGTCGTCAAAGACATGCAGCGCCACCCCGTGCGCCCGATCATTTTGCACATGGATTTCCTGCGCATTAACGAAGCCGAAGAACTCACCTTGCGCGTGCCGCTACATTTCATCAACGAAGAAACTTGCGTGGGTGTCAAGCAAGGCGGCGGCGTCATCAGCCATCAGATGAGCGATCTGGAAATCATGTGCTTGCCGAAGTACTTACCGGAATTCATCGAGGTGGACTTGGCCAATTTGGGCTTAGGTCACACGATTCATTTAGCCGAGCTCGTGTTGCCTGAAGGCGTGCGCATTGCAAGCGTCGTGCATGGCGGTGAATCCTCGCTCCCGGTGGTGACCTGCCATACACCGCGTGTCGAAGCGGAGCCGGCCGCGGATGCGGCAGCACCTGCGGCGGCAGCCGCGCCGGCCGCCAAGGCACCTGCGGCCAAAGCACCGGGCAAGAGCTAGTCCAATCGCGCGCGGCCTGAATTGCTTACGCTAACCGGGCCGCGCTTTTCTCATGCAGTTGTTAGTCGGTCTCGGCAACCCGGGAGCGCAGTACGCGCGCACCCGCCACAACGCAGGCTTTTGGTTGTTGGATGCGCTGGCGGAGCGCAATCGTCTCGCTTTCAAATCCGAACGACGACTGCACGCCGAAATCGCGTCGCTTGAACTTGCCGGTCAATCGGTGGTGTTAATGAAACCGCTGACGTTCATGAACGAGAGCGGCACGGCGGTCGCGGGCTTCGCCAATTATTTTCGAATTCCAGCGTCGGAAGTGTTGATCGCGCATGACGAGCTTGATTTGGCGCCAGGCGTATTGCGGCTAAAAAAAGGGGGCGGCCACGGCGGCCACAATGGGCTGCGCGATATCACCGCTAAATTTGGCGCGGACTTTGCGCGAGTACGCATTGGGATCGGGCACCCCGGTAGTGCCGCGCAAGTAGTTGGCTATGTCTTAAGCGCGCCGAGCCCGGACGATCGGACAGTGATAGAACAAGCTATCGATAAAGCGCTCGACGCCATGCCGGACATTTTGGGTAGCAAGTTCGACCACGTCATGAATACGCTAAACCGGCGCGCCTAAAACGTGACCGGCATTAACCGAGGCAATTATGGGTTTTAAATGTGGCATCGTTGGTTTGCCGAATGTGGGTAAATCTTCGCTCTTCAACGCGCTGACCAAAGCGGCGATCGCGGCTGAGAACTATCCGTTTTGCACCATCGATCCGAACGTCGGCATCGTGCCGATGCCCGATCCGCGGCTCACGGCCATCGCGAACATCGTGCAACCCAAACAAACCATTCCCACCACGATGGAGTTTGTCGATATCGCAGGCCTCGTCGCCGGGGCATCCAAAGGCGAAGGCCTCGGTAATCAATTCTTGGCGCATATTCGCGAAACTCAGGCGATTGCGCACGTCGTGCGTTGCTTTGAAGACGAGAATATTGTGCATGTCGCTGGCAAGATCGATCCGCTGGCGGACATTGAAGTCATCGAAACCGAACTCGCCTTGGCTGACTTGGATTCCGTGACGCGGGCCATCGATCGCGCCGCCAAACAAGCGAAGTCCGGCGACAAGGAATTACGTCAGCGGGTCACCGTGCTGGAAGGTGTGCGTGACGCGCTCGACAAAGTCATACCCATTCGCAACCAAGGCTTGGACGAGGCGGCGCTCGCCGCCATCAAGCCAATGCAGTTGCTGACCGCGAAGCCCGCGCTGTTTGTGTGTAATGTCAAAGAAGATCAACTGCAAGGTAACGCGCATAGCGCGCAAGTGGCGGCACTTGCCGAGAAGCAAGGTGCGCAGTGTGTGATTATCTGCGCGCAATTAGAAGCCGAACTCGCTGCGTTGAACGATGAAGAACAAGCGCAGTTTCTGGACGAGCTCGGCATCGAAGAACCCGGCTTGAATCGGGTCATTCGCGCCGGCTATTCACTGCTCGGCCTGCAGACCTATTTCACCGCCGGCCCCAAAGAATGCCGCGCGTGGACTTATCCCCAAGGCGCCACCGCGCCGCAAGCGGCCGCCGTCATTCATACGGATTTCGAACGCGGTTTCATCCGCGCGGAAGTCATCGCCTACGAGGACTTCATCGCCCACAAGGGTGAGACCGGTGCGCAGGCCGCGGGAAAGCTACGCTTGGAAGGCAAAGAATATGTGGTTAAGGACGGCGATGTGATGCATTTTCGCTTTAACGTTTGATTGCACTTGATCGACGTATAGACTTTCGCGTGCTGCTCAGCATCACCACCGATCACGATCAGCCTGACGACCGAGCCCACTTGGGCTCGGCCGCCGCTCAGTGCAGGCGCTACGAAGTACAGTCGCTTATGAAATACACACATCTCACCGCGTCATCGCCCATCTAAAATCACAATGCGTGCCGCCTTTTAAGATCGTCTGCGATCGTTCCAACCCTAAGTCATCTCCAATCCCCGCAGTGAGCGGCGGATCGATCTCACAGGTCAACATCGCGCCGAGTTCGGGTTCACCCAGCGCTTTGAAGTATTCGGCGTAACGACAGCCGCGCACGTTAAATGTGAGATCGGTTTCGGAGTCGTTAACCATTTCGACGTCAAGGGCGTTGCCGGCGGTGAATATCGGGATCATCTTTTTGAGCTTGCTGAGCGAGTTGCCGTCCCCCTCCGCGCGCAATGATTTACCGACTTGCGTCGAGTAATCGGCAACCGCCGCGCGGATCAGGCGCGCCGTTGTTTCAGCGCCAAGCTCCGCTTTCATCAAGCGGTACAGCGGGAGCAGGATCTCCGCTTGGATTTTGACGCGATCCAGATAAGGCAATACTTGAGACATAAACCCTCCTCATTCGACGATTAACGTTTCAGCATTAGTCAGCGCCTAAAGAATTGTGCCACCTTACCCACGACTCAGCGTCCTTTGTGGCGCCGAGACCGAGAAACGCAGCGGCCCAGTGGCCGATCGCACTAGCATCAACTTCGCGCATGTAACTATCGAGTGCGGCAGCGCGTTGTGTGTCCGATAACCGGAAAGTTTCTTCACGGGTCATCTCGTCCATGAAGGCGGCGGTGAATTCGGGATGCGGTTGTAAGCCAAGCACATGGTCGCTAAGCGCGAACATCGCATAGCGGCAATGCACGGCCTCGGCCAGCCACACCGCGTTCGGCGGAAGCTGCATGACTTGGTCTTGATGCGCCATGAACAGATCGAGCGTGGGAGTCGGTGGTAGTGCTGCCGTGGTCGGGCGCAATGCCACACGCAAATTCCCAATGCCCCATCCATCCGGTGCGCGCGCCGTGCGCCCACCCAACGTGTGTGCGAGAAGTTGATGGCCGAAGCAGATCCCGAGCATCGTACGCCGCGCCGCGTGCGCCGCACGCACAAATCCCATCAACGGCGAGATCCACGGCAGCGGCTCGTACACGCCGGCGCGTGAGCCGGACACAATCCACCCATCACATTCGTTAGGCGCTTGCGGCAGTTCGCCCTGGTACGCAGCGTAGGTGACCAGTTCGAACTCAGCGCCAGTCCCACGTAGCCACGCCGTGAACATCTCGGGGTAATCACCATGACGTGAGCGCAGCGGCTCCCAAATGCTGTCACAGGCGAGTAGACCGATTCTTCGCGTCATACTGAAACTACTGCGCTCCAAGCGATGCATTGCAAAATTTAAACGCGCCGAATTAGGGCGCAGCGCCGACGGAAAAGCCGCGGCCGAGAGTTGCATGACAGTAAAGAAAGTTTCGCTAGATTAAAAGCCATGCTATACCTGACAACACGCGCTTAAGCGATGTCACAAGGGGGCTACATGGCGAGCAAACCGACTGGCGTACAGATCAATCGCGGATACACCGCGACCGACGACTTCATCACCCGGACACACGTCCTACCGCTGCTGACCGACCCGGTCAGTCGCGCCAGGTTGGTTGCCGAGCACCGTGACAATCCCATCGGCAAGCCGGGCAAAGCGGGGCACGCCGGCATCCAACACAGTGACGATCTCGCGCGGGTCATCGACAAACTTCGACGCGCGCCGATGGCCGGCAAGTACGTGCGCGTGTGCGTTGAACTGCATCGCGACTATCGCATCGGCATCGCGAGTGGCGTGCGCGGCAAACCGGTGAAGATGCTGCCGAATGCTTATCCGAGCGAAGATGCGTGCGAGCACGCGATATTCGTCAAGCGGGTCAACGATCTGCTAGCCAGCTACGGTATCAAGCAAACGCGGTAATGCCTTGCGCGGCATTTGCCGCGAACAGAGGTTCTCGGGACACAGTCATCAGCGAAAGGGGATTGCGCATGCTCAGAATCACGGGCTACAGCGACCGCTACTCGGTCTGCCCAGGCGACACGCTCGGTTTTCACGTCAATTCCGAACAGGGCGAAGCTTTTGACGTGCAACTCGTGCGCCTCATCCACGGCGACACCAATCCCGACGGCCCCGGTTTCAAGGAGCGCGAACTTAAAGCGCCGATCAACGGGCGGCGCAAGGGACGGCCGCAGAAGATCCACGGTGGCTCTTATGTGGTGGTACCTACCGATGCGCGTCTCGACTGCAAGAGTTTCACGCTGCAGGCATTCATTTTTCCGACCACCCCCGGTCCCGGTCCGCACGGCTACTGCCACGACAAGGGCATGCAAGGCATCGTCACCAAATGGGATGTGAGTCGTCATACGGGCTACGGCCTATTCATCGACGAAGCCGGTTGTTTAGTCGCGATGATCGGCCGCGAGCGCGGCAAACCAACGGTGGTGTCGAGCCGTAAGCCTTTGCTGCGCAAGGTCTGGTACCTGGTCGCCGTCAGTTACGATGCCGCGAGCGGTCAAGTCGTGCTCTATCAAGAGCCGGTCGTCTCTTCGACCAATGGCGGGCTTGGCATGTCGCTGCTGCATCCGGCGGACGAGACCACGGCGGTCGTGAAGGCAAAAAGCGGGCAGTCGCCGGGCGTGACCGACGCGCCGCTGTTGTTCGCGGCCGCGACGCAAACGCCGGTGTCCGGGCGCAGTATCTGCGGTGCACACTACAAAGAAGCGATAACTCCGATCGGGCTACCGGAGCAGACTTGGTGTTTCAACGGCAAGATCGATCGGCCGCGTGTCGCTTCGGTCGCGTTGTCGAAGGCCGAGATCGACGCCGTGGCACGTGGGCTCGACGGCAGTGCGCCGTCGCTGCGCGCGAAGATGGTCGGCGCCTGGGATTTCCACGCGAACATCACCAAACACATCGCGTCCTGCCAGGTTTTGGATGTGTCGCCAAACTGCCTGCATGGCTTTGCTGTCAATCTGCCCGTGCGCGGCATGACCGGTTACAACTGGAGCGGTGACGACATCGTCTATCACCATGCGCCACAGGAATACGGCGCGATCCACTTCCATGATGACGACATCGACGACGCGCGTTGGGAGGTCGACTTCACGTTCACGGTGCCGAAAAATCTGAAAAGCGGCATCTACGCGGCGCGCCTGCGGATCGGTGGCCAATCGACCCCGGAAACCGAAGACTACATTCCGTTCTACGTGCGCCCGCCGCGAGGCACGGCGACCGCGAAGATCGCGTTCATCGCGCCGACCAACAGCTACATGGCCTACTCAAACGATAACTTGGCGACCAACTCGGTGGTCGCGCAATTGCTCGCCGGCCGGGTGCCGATCATGAATGCCTCGGATCTGTACTTGAACGAGCACCGCGAATACGGCCTGTCGACCTACTCGTGTCACTCGGATGGCAGCGGCGTCTGCTATAGCTCGCGCCTGCGGCCAATTCTGAACATGCGGCCGAAGTATCGGCACTGGCTGTCGCCGTCACTGTGGCAGTTCAATGCCGATCTGCATCTCACCGACTGGTTGGAGCAAATGGGCTTCGAATTCGACGTGCACACGGATGAGGATCTTGACCGCGAAGGGCTCGCGTTGCTGTCACGCTACCAGGTGGTGCTGACCGGCAGCCACCCGGAGTATTCATCGGAGCGCATGCTCGATGCGTATGAGGCGTACCAGGCGAGCGGCGGGCGGTGGATGTACCTCGGCGCCAACGGCTTCTACTGGTGCAGCCAGTATCATCCAGATAACGGCAACATCATCGAAGTCCGCAAAGGCGAGGCCGGCACCCGCGCGTGGACTGCCAATCCCGGCGAATACAACAACGCATTCGACGGCAAGTTCGGCGGCATGTGGCGTGCGCGCGGGCGGATCCCAAGCAAAGTCTGCGGCCTGACTTTCACTGGTTATGGCTTCGACGTCTCGACCTACTACCGCCGTGACGCGGACAGCCATCGGCCCGAGTGTGCGTGGATTTTTAACGGCATCGGTGACGATGAAATAATTGGCGATTTTGGGCTCGTGGGTGGTGGCGCCGCCGGACTCGAGATCGACCGCTACGATCTGGAATTCGGAACGCCGCACAATGCTTACTTGCTCGCACGCTCCGAGGGCCACACGGATCTCATGATGCAGGTCAATGAGGAAATCCATTTCACGGTGCGCGGCTACTACGGCGGCGGGGATGAGAATCCGATGATTCGCGCCGACATGATTTACTACAAGACGCCGGGCGATGGCGCCGTGTTCGCGCCGGGATCGCTCGCCTGGTGCGGCGCGCTGTCGCACAACCGCTATCGTAATAACGTTTCGCGCTTGATGAAGAACGTACTGACGGGCTTTCTCAAACCGGGCCCGCTGCCATGAGCCGGCGCGCGGCGCCATCAACGGTACGGCCGCCGGCCGGCAAGCATGTCATGCCGGCACTCGTCGGCATCCGATCTACGCGCGAGGCGCAAGCACTGGATCCGCTCGATCCAGATCGCTTAAACCAACTCGCCGAATGTCTATTCACGCTAAACAACCGCCGCTTTGGCCCGATCCCCGGCGCCTACGTCGTGCTCTGCGTCGAGCCTGCGCGTCGCTGGTGTGTCGGTCAACTAAGCGCGGACCGCGCACGCCCGCTCGTCTTGTTCGACGATCTGGAATTCGACAGTCCGGAGGCCGCACAGTCGGCCGCGATCCATCTGCGCGAGTCACGGGGTGAACGCACACCCGTCCGCACACTCTGACACGGCGACAACGCGCGCGTGCCGACTGGAGATCGACCGGCGCGCGATGCAGAATGCAACATGCATTCGCAACGGCAGATTCTCTGACTTCATTGGGAGTGAGATAGAACATGGCAACGAGACGCCACAAAGGACCGGACACGGCACTCGCCCGTGACTATGGCTATACCGCGGTCGACGATTACGACATCCGCACTTACATGCTGCCGGCGCTGCGCGATCCCGAACAACGCGCAGCACTGATCGCCGAGCATCGCGCCCATCCGCGCGGCGCGGCGACGCAACCCGGCAGTGCGCCCTGCAGTCCAAGCCCAACGTTGAAGCGAGTCATCGATCGCCTGCGCGTCGTGCCGCAGGCGGGCAAGCACACCATCGTCGAAACGAAACCGTGGGAGGAGTATGCCATCGGCATTCTGCCAGGACAGCGCGGCGGTGCCGTGCGCATTACTCGCGAGCGTTACGCCACGCGCGAAGATGCCGAGCACGCGATTTTCTTGAAACGCCTTCAGGCGCTGCTCGATCAGTACGGCATCGACGCTTAAGGAACACCATGGCCACGAATCAACAGATGATACTACGCATTACCGGCTATACCGACCGTTGTTCGGTGCGACCCGGTGATGAAGTCACCTTCTTTGTGCATAGCGAATACGAAGAACAATACCAGGCCGACATCGTGCGCCTGATCCATGGCGACACGAATCCGGACGGACCGGGGTTCAAGGAAAAAGTGATTCGCACCGCGATCAATGGCCGTTACCGGGGTCACCATCAGCCGATTCATGCCGGCAGTTACATCCTGGTGCCGGCCGATCGCAGGTTCGATCTGCAAAGCTTCACGCTGTGCGCCTACATCTACCCGACGACGCCGGTCGTCGATATGGAAGGTGTCGCGGTCGGCGCGCAGGCGTTGATTTCGAAGTGGGACGCGAAGACCGGCACGGGCTACGGACTCTTTATCAACGAACACGGCGAACTTGCGGTTCGCATCGGCCGCGGACGCGGCGCGCAAGTAGAGTACTCAACGCGCAAGCCGTTGCTCCGCAAGGTGTGGTACCAGGTTGCGGCCTCTTACGATGCCGCAACCGGCGAAGTCCGGATTTGGCAAACCCCGTATGTGACCATCACCAACGGTGGCCACGGCATGAGCATGGTGCACCCGTTGACCGACACCGCCGGCAGTGCGCGCTATCGCTCATCGCTCGGCGCGCCGCGACCGACTTCCGCGCCATTGCTGATGGCGGCAAGTTCGCTGCAGGCGCAGTCGGGGCGTTACGTTGGCGGCGCGCATTACGGTCAGCTCGCGGCGCCGGTCGAAATTCCGGTGCACACGCACAAGTACAACGGCCGGATCGAACGACCGCGCGTCGCCAATGCCGTGCTGTCGCAGGCCGAGGTCGAACTGTTGTTGTCCGCTGCCGGGGTCCAGCAGCTTCCGGGTGAGCTCCGCGAATCGATCGTCGCCGCCTGGGACTTCAGTGCGAACATCGCGGACAACGCGGCATCGACGCATATCGTCGACACCGGTCCGCATCGTTTGCACGGCATCGCCATCAACCTGCCGGTGCGCGGGGTGACTGGTTTTAACTGGTCGTCGGACTACATGAGCTTCCGTCATGCGCCGCAGGAATACGGCGCGATCCATTTCCACGATGAGTCGGTCGATGACGCGCGGTGGGCGCCGTCGTTCACGCTGAAGGTGCCGTCCTCGCTGCCAAGTGGCGTGTACGCGGCGCGCCTACGCGTGAACGGGGAAACGACGCCGGACTGTGAAGATTACATTCCATTCTTCGTGCGCCCGCCAGCCGATGGACCGACTGCCAAGGTAGCGCTCGTCATCGCGATGCATAGCTATCTCGCCTACGCCAACGACAACCTCAGCGTGAACTCGGTGATCGCGCAGCTGCTGACCGGCCAAGTGCCGCTACTGCAGCCGGGCGATCTGCTGCTCAACAAAGAGCGCGGCTACGGACTCGGCACTTATACGAGCTACCGCGACGGCTGGGGGGTAAACATTTCTTCGCGCCTGCGGCCGATCCTCAACATGCGCCCGAAATATGTGCACGTGTTGTCGCCCTCGCTGTGGCAGTTCAACGCGGATCTACATCTCGTGGACTGGCTCTACGAGATGGGTTACGACGTCGACATCCTCGTCGACGAGGACGTCCAACGGGAAGGCGTCGCGCTGTTGAACCAGTATCGCGTGGTGCTCACGGGCCATCATCCGGAGTACATCTCCGAACAGCAGATGCAGGCCTACCACGACTACCAGATGCAAGGCGGCCGTTTCATGTACCTCGCGGCCAACGGCTTCTATTGGATCTGCCAACCGCATCCCGCCAATCCGAATATCGTCGAGGTGCGCAAGGGCGACAACGGCACGCGGGCGTGGACTATCTCGCCGGGCGAATACTGCAATGCCTTCGACGGTAAGCACGGCGGCTTGTGGCGCGTGCGCGGCCGTGCGATGAGTAAGCTCTTGGGCGTCACGTTCACGTCCTTCGGTCTCACGTATTCCTCGTACTATCGCCGCGCGCCGGATAGCGAGCTACCGGCCTGCAAGTGGATGTTCAAGGGCATTGGGCGTGACGAACCGATCGGCAATTTCGGCCTGGTGGGCGGCGGTGCCGCGGGTCTCGAACTCGACCGCTACGATCTCGAGCTCGGGACGCCGCACAATGCCTACCTGCTCGCGCATTCCGAAGGCCATTCGGACATGTTCGTGAGCGTCACGGAGGAGTCCACGTTTAATGCGCGGGGCATCATTCCGGGCTCCTTAGGCGACAGCAATCCGCGTACACGCGCCGACATCGTCTACTACAAGACGCCGAACGATGGCGCGGTGTTCTCGGTGGGGTCGATGGCTTGGTGCGGATCGTTATCGCACAATGGCTACGACAACAACGTCTCGCGCTTGATGAAGAACGCGCTAGACGGTTTCCTAAAACCGGGCCCGCTGCCGTGAGCCGATCACGCAAGCGCCCAGCCGAGGTTCCGCTCGCGCGCGACGAGGGTTGGTGGCTGCACCCGGCGTTTCGTGGTCAACAAGCGTTGCCACTCGCAGGCTCGGCGGCCGGCGCCCTACCGCATCGCTGGACGCGTTCGGATGTACCCGCGGAGATGAGCGAACACGGCGTCGATGACGGTAATCTGTATAGCGATCTCGCGAAGCTCCTCTACAGCCTGAACGGACATCGCCCGGGACCCGTGCGCGGTTTCTATGTGGTGGTGGAAGCGGCGGCCGGTCGCTTCGCGGTTGGCCAGCTATGCGCCGATCCGGTAACGCCGGTGCAGTTGTTTGAAGATCTCGTCTTTCCCACCGAAGCCGAAGCCCGAGACAAAGCCATGGCGTTGCGGGCGGCGAATCCCGGCGCACGAGCCTCTCAGGCGTTAGCGCGGCGTTCGGCTAGCGGGAGGACGAATTGAATTTGAAAAAACCGGAGGCTATGCCATGACCATCGCAGTCGCTCTCGAAAACCTACGTGAAGAAAGCGCACGTTACGGTGCCACACCTTATCTACTCTCGACTGGCGACGACGGTCGCCCACATGCCGTGCTAGTAACCGTGGAATGGCGCGACGGCTTGTTGGTCGCGAAAACCGGCAAACGCGGCACCGCGAATGTCGCGGCGCGCGCGCTGGTGAGTGTGTTATGGCCGCCATTTGAAGCCGGCGGCTATAGCTTGATTATCGATGGCGAAGGGGCGGTGCTGGAACAGGGAGACAATCCGCGCGTCGGCATCAAGCCAACACGCGGGGTGTTGCATCGACCGGCGGCCTCGCCGAGCACGCCAAAAGAAGGTTGCGGCGCGGATTGCGTGCCGCTTTTGGACGCGGCGTCGGCTTAGACCGTCAATTGTCGGCGGCGCACCAACAGCGCCGCGATGCCGGTGCCAAGCAACCACGCAGCCGGCGGCAGCGGCACGACAGTTGGTTCGCCAAAAATAAAGTCATCCATGGCCACTGTATCGTTACGCGTGGCATCGAGTAGATTGAGACCAAGATCGTAACCGCCGTTGATGATGTGCACGCGGGACACGAGCGCGCTTTCAAACACCGCGCCGACGAACGAGAAGGAATCAAAACTATCGCCGCCGGAAAACACGAACGCCGGTGCCGAGTGCACGCCGAGCGAATTGTTGTTCACATCAAAAAACTCAAGACTGACCGCGCCTGCCAATTCCACATCGGTAAACACCGCTCCAAATCCGCGCACTACGGCCGGGGTGCCGGGCGAGCCCGGGATGCTGAAGGTAACATCCATCTGATTGCTGCCGTTGATGCCGAAGATGCGCTGCGCGCTGAACGCGGCGAAATCAGCCGGATTGTCGGGATGTCGATTACCGAACAACGTGGCGGTCACCGTCGGGTTGTCATCATCGGCACTGACTTCAAACGTGCCGGAGGTACTGAAGTTAATGCCGCGAACACGCGGAGCAGCACTGCCGTTCACTTGATTAAAGAAATTACCCGCGAACGCGTCAGGCGATGAAGAAGAATCTGGCACGCCGTCCCAATTGACTTCGCGACGCCCAACACCAGGTACGCATGCCCCGGTACACGGCCCGTTGGCGGCGTTTAAGGCACCAAGTGCCGCGCGAAACGCATCAACGGTATCCTGAATAGCTGCCGCGTTCGCCCCGACATCCGAAAAAACCGTCGATTGCAGCGAGATCGCTTGCGCGTTGAGCGACGCACCGAGCGTGAGTACCGGAAGTAAAGCCGCGGTAGATAGATGACGCATAAATCCCTCCTGTTGGATTTCGTCTGGGCGTGACGTGCGCCGTGCGGCGCCTGAAACTGAGACTAACCGCTCAGTTTTACGATTTACAACGGCAGGAGTTCTCGCGACGCGTTAGATGGGAACTGCTTCTCATAAGTTTTTGGATCCCTTGACTCACCGCGACGTGACCTCCTCGCGGCGACCTGGGCCGCACTTGTACGCAAGGGAGCGCGGTTGATTTTTCCAGAGGTCAAACACCACCCGCGCCGCGCTGTTCGCCTAACGGAAAACCTCCGCAGCCAACACGTCGAGTTCGGCCAGAATCGCCGCTTCGTTTTGTCCTTTGAGCCATAACACGACATTGTTTGCGCCCGCATCCGCCAGCGTTTTGATATCGGCCTTGGTGCGGAATATCCCATCCGGCGCGAAGGCCGTGATGTTGATGGATTTAGGATCTCGGCCAATCTCGCGGGCATGTTTATCAAGCGCCATGCGCCCGTCGCGCACTTCTTGCGGATTAACGACAAACGGCAACCAGCCATCGCCCCATTGCACCACGCGACGATACACATGCGGCGAGCCGATGCTGCCGAGCAAGATCGGCGGATGCGGTTTGCGCCAGGGGGTCGGCCGGCAAACGGATGGCGGGAAGTTTACGTACTTGCCCTCCGCAGACACATACTCGCCGCTCCACAGTTTTTTCATCGCCGCGATGTACTCTTTGACCTGTGCCCAGCGGTGCGCGAAATCGCCCCCCATCATGCGGCATTCGGGTTCGTTCCAGCCGGCGCCAATGCCATATAGAAAGCGCCCCTTGGCATAGTGATCAAGCGATGCAATTTCTTTCGCCGCCAAAATGGGATGACGCTCCGGAACGAGTGCAACACCGGTTCCTAAGTTAATCGTGCTGGTCACCGCCGCCGCGCGCGTCAGTCCAATCAATGGGTCCGGCATCTTGTAGAGATAGTCCGGCGCCGCTCCGCCTTCGACTTTGCCCGGATAAACTTCTTCCGATCCTTGCGGAATGGCCGCGTGTTCCGGCAGCCAGTAAGAATCGAAGCCTAGCGCCTCCGCGCGTTTCGCAATAACGGCCGGATCGCCGATAAATAGATCCGCTATTACTTGAAACACCCCAACGCCGATCCCGCTTGATAGTTTTGCTGACATTTGTGCACCCCGTGAGTTGGTTGAACTACTTTCTTAGATACCGGAAATCTCGCAAAAGTCTATAAGCTCCGGATCTTCGGCATGACCTCTTTCGCAAGAAGCGCCAGCGAATCGCGCCACGGGCCTTCTAAGCCGACGTAATCCGCACCGAGCGCAATGAGCACACCAAAACCACCGAGCTGATGATTCATCGCCTCTATTTGCTCAACGGCCTGCGCCGGAGTGCCGACCACCCAGTTGTGTTTGGCCAGGTATTCCACCGTGACATCGCTATCCGGTACTTGCGGGTCGTGTTTCAAGAATTCGAGGTACTTAAATTCACGAAAGAGCGGCAACAGATGTTCCCGCCAGAGGCGACCGAGGCCACCGTCGATGGCGAGCTTCCACGCAGCGGCTTCCGACTCGGCGACACATACCTCGCGCGCCACCCGCCACAGTTTGCGATCCGCCTGCCGGCCCGCGCTTTCCGCGCCGGCCACCACGGAATCCCAGTGCGCACGCACGTAGCCGGAGTTCAAGTTGATACTCATTGGAATAAAGCCGTGCTGTCCGGCTAAAAAGAGCGTGTCTGATTTTGCGCTTAAGCCCGACAAGCTGATCGGCGGATGCGGCAGTTGAAAGGGTTTGATATGCGGACGCAGATTGCCGATGGCATTTGAGCCCGGTTTACGTACCGTCCAGTACTTGCCGACATGCTCGAACGTTTCTTCCGGACCCCATAGACGCAAGATGATTTCGAGCGCTTCTTTCATCATCAAGCGATGCTCGCCTTGCATGCCGTTGACATTGAACATTGCCCAGTCGCTCGGCAAGCCGCTCGCCGCGATCCCAAAATTGAAGCGTCCTTGGCCTAAGTGATCGAGCATCGCCGCGCGATTCGCGAGTTCCGCTGGATGATGAAACGGCAGCAGAAAACCGCCGGTGCCGATACGTAAACGCTTGGTTTCGCGGAACGCCTGCGCGACTAGTAGATCGGGCGCCGGGTGTGGTTCCCATGGACAAGTGTGATGTTCACCGATCCACGCTTCCTGAAATCCAAGTTCATCTGCCCAGCGCAACATTTGCAGATCCCACGCGTGTCCATCGTAGAGGCTGCGCTCCGGCGGATGTGCCGGCATGATGAAAAAACCAGATTCCATTGAGAACTCCTCGAAGGGCTTGGTGGATTGCGCCGGAGTTTAACGTCTTGCCGAGAGAAGCGCTGCCCCTCGCCCGACGCTACGCGCCGCCGGCTCCCGGTGAGAGATGCTGCCGAAAATGACGATAATGCCCCGCAGCGGTAGTCCATTTTGCTCATGAGTAAATGGACTTGAGTCCAGAATACTCATGCGCAAGTCCCACACTTTTATCTCTTTTATGGCACCGGCGTACGCGGTGCGAGCAGCCCGGACTGGAAAGGAACGTCGTTAGTATCGCGCTACCGCGCGACTAATCGAGAGGCGTGCGTTACCTACTTCGATATGGCGCGCCCGCCTGCCTTGGGATTTCCGCTCGACACTCTAAAAGGCGAGACGGCCGGCGCGGCCGGTTTCTTTGGTTGTTTGGGTTTCTTCGGTTCTCGACCGCTGTTTTTTTGCCCTTTTGCCATTTCTACATTCCTTGCTTTGAGGTGTTACCGCTCGACGGTAACACCTTGTGCCGGGCCTGTCTGTTTGGGTTTGGGTGTAGATGGGCGCAAACAAGAAAGGATAGCAGTGACCACCCGATCAGAATGGGAGGGGTGCGCTCGGTTTCACCGTCGCCTGTAGATACGCCGCCCCTCACCCGGCGCTTAAGCTTCAACCTCTCCCGGTGGGAGAGGTTGATCGATTAGCGCGCGCATTGCCCCCCTCCCGCGTGCGGGAGAGGGTTGGGGTGAAGGATTTGTAATTTCCAATGCATCAGCTTGCAAACACCACACTCGCCGCCTGAAACACCGGCCCGTCCACACACACGCGTTTCATCGCCGGGCCTTGCGCGGTTTCAATGCGCACCGTGCAGCCGGCGCAACCACCGACCGCGCAGGCCATATATTCTTCGAGCGAGATTTCAGCCGGTAACGCATAACGCGCCGCGAATTGCTGCACGGCGCGGAGCATCGGCGTGGGGCCGCAGGCAAAGATCTCGATGTCCGTGCGCGCGACGCCGCTGCGTTCAATCCAATGCGCGGCGAGTTCCGTCACAAAGCCGTCAAAACAACCCGGGTAGCCTTGCGCGCTCGCCAAACGGCTGGCGATCCGCCAGTCTTCGAGCAGCGGCATCGCCGCGATGACATCATTCGGTACGCCGGGCACCATGATCTGCGATGGGCGTGGGGCGAAAGGAAACGGCACTTCAGATCCCATCAAGACCAACGGTTGCACGTCATGCAACTTGCGCAGATGTTCAGCGAGATAAAGCATCGGCGGAATGCCGACACCGCCGCCAATCAATAACGGTCGCGTTTTGAAACCACTCAGTTTAAATGGCCGGCCAATGGGGCCGAGGACGCTTAACGTCTCGCCCACCGCGCGCTTGCCGAGCGCCGCGGTGCCTAAGCCGTGCGCCTTGAACAAAATATCGATGGTGCCCTGCGCCACATCCGCGCGCATGACGGACATCGGCCGACGCATCGCAAGCGTTGGTTCACAACGCAGATGCACGAACACACCCGGCTGGCAGCGCGCGGCGATTTCTGGCGCGCGCAGACGCATGCTGAATTGATGCGCGGCGTGCGCGGTGACGGCTAGCACTTCCGCGTCTTCCATGAGAATGGTGTCGCGATGCGCACGCACGACCGCGTTCATCGGCGGCCCTTCAGATCCTCGAATACCACATTGCCGGCAACGAGCGTCAAATAATTCCGCCCACGCACGATATCCCCGTCGCGCGGATTATTTTTGCCTTGGCTCGCGAGCGTCTCCGCGCATACCGTCCAGGTCGCCGCCGGATCAAACGCAATTAAATCGGCCGGCGCGCCGGGCGCCAACGTGCCGCCCGCCGCGCCCAGGATCCGATGCGGCGCGAGGCTGCCGGCGAGGAAAGCCGTCTTGAGATCGAAAGCACCGATTTGCGCTAAAGCGAGCAAATCACTCAACACGGTGTCAAGCGTCGAAGCGCCGGTTTCCGTTTGCGCAAACGGCGCTGCCTTCGCGTCCGCATCGTGCGGCTCGTGATAGGCGCATACCGCGTCCAGCGTGCGACGCTTGAGGCCATCGCGGAGCGCCTTGCGATCGTGCGCGGCACGTAGCGGCGGCCTCACGTGTAGATTGGCGTCGAAGGCATCGATGTCTTCATCGATGTAATGCAGATTGAGGATACTGGTATCAGCTGTCACCGGTAGTTTGGCGCGCTTGGCGGCGGTAAGCGCGGTCAAAGCTTCCGCGGTCGTCAAGCGGCATAGATGCGCGCGTACGCCGGTTTCTTCAATCAACGTTAAATCGCGATGCAGTCCAATAATCTCCGCAGCGCGCGGAATGCCCGGCACCCCTAGGCGCGTGCTGGTCGCGCCTTCGTGCATAAAACCTTGGCGTCCTAACCAATACTCTTCGCTATATAAAAACACCGTGAGATCCGCACTCGCCGCATACGCCAGTGCGTGCTTCAACACCGCGGTGTCCTTGATCGTGCGCTCGAGATTGGTCACGGCCACACAACCTGCGGCCTTGAGCGCGTGCATTTCCGAGAGCACTTCGCCGGCCAGATCGACCGTCAATGCGCCCACACAGAGCACACGCGCGCCGCGCGCCGCTTGCGCGCAGTGATAAATCTGCTCGACTACCGCTGGTGTATCCATGATCGGATGCGTATCCGGCATCGCGCAGAGCGTAGTGATTCCACCACGCGCCGCCGCGCGCGCTTCGCTCGCGACAGTGGCCTTGTGCTCAAACCCCGGCTCTCGCAAACGGCTGCCGAGGTCGACCAGCCCCGGTGCAACCACCAATCCGCTGACATCGATTTCACGCTTAACTTTAAAACCGCGCGGCGGTTTACCGATGCCGGCGATGACGCCGCCATGCACATAAACATCCGCTGTCTCGTCAAATTCGGAGGCTGGGTCGAGCACGCGCCCGCCGCGTAATTTAATCCCCATCGGCAACACTCTGCGTGGCAATCGTCATCGCCATCACGGCCATGCGAACCGCAATGCCATAAGTCACCTGCTGCAAAATGACGGACTGCGCGCCGTCCGCCACCGCGCTGTCGATCTCCACGCCTCGATTGATCGGCCCCGGGTGCATGACAATGGCGTCGCGCGCGGCAAGTTTGAGTCGCGCCGCCGTTAAACCGTATTCGCGAAAATATTCGTGTGCGCTCGGCAACAAAGCGCTTTGCATGCGCTCCTGCTGCAGCCTCAGCATGATGACGACATCAGCGCCTTTGATTCCGGCATCCAGCGCGTGAAAAACCTGCACGCCCATCGCCTCGATGCCGGTTGGGATTAAAGTTTTAGGGCCGACCACACGCAAATCTGGCACGCCCAAAATGCGCAGCGCATGAATATTGGAGCGCGCAACGCGCGAATGCGCGACATCGCCGACGATCGCGACCTTCAATTTATCGAAGCGGGATTTGAGCCTGCGGATAGTGAACGCATCGAGCATCGCTTGCGTCGGATGTTCGTGACGTCCGTCACCGCCATTGATGACGCTGATATGCGGTGCGACTTGGCGCGCGATGTAGTCCGCCGCGCCGCTCGTTTGATGCCGCACAACGAACATATCGCATTGCATGGCTTCCAGATTACGCAGCGTGTCGGCGAGCGACTCACCTTTCTTGGTGGAGCTCGCCTCGATATTCAAGTTGAGTACATCGGCGGATAGACGCTTGGCCGCGAGATCAAACGTGGTACGGGTGCGGGTGCTGGGTTCGAAAAACAAGTTGGCCACTGTCTTGCCGCGCAACAGCGGGACTTTTTTCACCGCGCGATCCCCCACCGGCGCGAAGCGCTCGGCGTTATCCAGGATTTCTGTCAGCAATGCGCGGGAGAGTCCTTCAATCGCCAAAAAATGTTTGAGCCTACCTTGCGCGTCGAGTTGCAAATTGCCGTGCTGCATGCGACCTAACCGCGGCCTCGGTGAATTTCGAGCGCGAGACGATCAGGTCCCGTGAGTTTCGCGTGCTCGCGCGCTTTGAGTTTTAGATTCGCGCCCACTAGGTCGGCTTGGATGGGCAGTTCGCGTCCGCCCCGTTCAAACAGCACTACCAGTTTGACGGAGCGCGGACGGCCGTAATCAAAAATCTCATTCATCGCCGCGCGCACGGTGCGCCCGGTGTAGAGAATATCGTCGACCAGAATCAAATCGCGGTTATCGACTTCAAACGGCAGCTTCGACGGCGCGACGGTCGGGTGAATACCGATGCGGCTGAAATCATCGCGGTAAAACGCGATGTTAAGTTCGCCCAATGGCTCGTGGATCTGGAGCATCTTATGTAATCGGCGAGCGATCCACACGCCGCCCGTGCGAATGCCGACAAGTGCTGGCGCGGTAATTTCTTCCGTATCGAGCAGACGACGCAGGTTGACGGCGAGGTCGTCGATTAAGGCGTCGATATCGAATTCTGGTTTCACTTAATGCTGCTGCAATTGTCGAGTGGAAGAGATGTTCAACCAAGTTTCCAAAATGAGTGTCGCGGCAACGGCATCTGTTCGCGCCTGATCGCCACCGGTCAATTCGCCCGCCGCATGCGACGACAAGCGCTCATCAATGTATTCCACCGGTAAACCGAACCGGCCGTGCAGGCGTTGACCGAAACGTTTGATCGGCGCCGCCATCGGATGCAGCGCGCCATCCGCGGTGCTCGGCATACCGATCACGAGTTTGGTCGGCTGCCAGGCGCGAATCAACTGCTGCACGGCGCTCCAATCAGGCTGCCCCGCGCGCGCGCGCAGCGTTTGCAACGGTGACGCCGTGCGCGTCACCGTTTGCCCAACGGCAACACCGATCCGCTGTTGGCCGAAGTCGAAGCCTAAGACGGTCATCTCGCTTGCCGCGCTTGGCGTCATGCGTGACCCACATCGGTCGAAAGGCGCGCGAGATCGATGCCGAGGTGCGCCGCGGCGGAAGCCCAACGATCTTCCGGCGGCAGTTTGAAAATGATTTCCAGATCGGCAGGTCCGGATAACCACGCATTCTGCGCCATCTCTTGTTCGAGTTGCCCGGCGCCCCAACCCGCGTAGCCGAGCGCGACTAACAAGTCTTCCGGTCCATTGCCCTGCGAGATCGCGGCGAGGATTTCGCGCGAGGTGGAAATCGCGATGTCCTCGGTCACCCGCATCGTCGACCCCCAGTCTTTCGCCGGATGATGAATCACGAATCCGCGATCACGATGCACCGGCCCACCCTGGAACACCGCGCGTCGCGTAATCGCGGGATCTTCCGCTTCGAGCTTCATTTGCGAAAGAACTTCGCCGAGATCAATATTGAGAGGCCGATTGATCACAATGCCCATCGCGCCTTCGTCGTTATGCGCACAGACATAGGTCACGGTGCGCGCGAAGTTGGGATCGTCGAGCCCCGGCATCGCGATCAAAAACTGGTTGGTAAGGTCGAATTTTGACATGCCGCTAGTATCGGTCGGCGGCTGGTAGCCTGACAAGGAAATCGACCTAATTGGCGCAAATTCAATGCGCTACTGCGCCTGGAACATCTCGCTGCTCAGGAACTTCCACGTGCGCGTGATGTGCAAAACATCGACTTCCCGGCGGATCTCCTGTGGAAACGGCGCATAAGGCCCGGCCAGTTGCACGATTCTGACCGCCGCATCATCCAGTACGCGATGCCCGGATGAGCGCCGTACGATAACTTCGATCACACTGCCGTCGGCTTTTAACGCCACGTCTAATAGCAATGCGCCGGATAACTTGCGGCGACGCGCTTCATCCGGATAGTTGATATTACCGATCCGTTCAACCTTCGCACGCCAGGCTTCCATATAGGCGGCGTACTTGTATTCCTGAGTATTGGCTGACACGAACTTCGTGCGCGGTCGCTGCGCCTTGGTTTCCAGTTTCTCTTGTAGTTCCGCTTGCAGACTCGCGATCGCGAACGATCGCGTGATGAGTTGTTGCGCCGTCGGCAAGTCCGTTGGCGTGGTAATTTCCGGCGATGTTTCCGTAGCCGGTGACGGTGAAACGACTTCGGCCGGCGAGTCTTGTTGTTCTTTCTGTGGCGGCGATTCTTGTATCTCGGCCTTGGGCGCTGTTTTGGTCAGCACGGCGGGCGCCGGCGTCGGTTTGGCCGCGGCTTGGGTTTCTTTTTGAGGCGCCGCGGTCGGCGGTAATGGTTCGAGCGGTAATGGTTCGAGCGGTAACGCGCGCTCGGTTTGCGTTTGCGATGGACTTGGCGAGGCGGGCATCGCGAGTTCCGCCGGCTGCGGCGGTAACGGCACACTGGCCGGCGTCGCCGGGCGCGCCGGTTGCGCAGTATTGCCGCCGCCTTGTGCGTTGGCTTGCGCGAGCATGTCGGCCTCGGGCGGGGGCGTTGGGCTTTGCTGCGTGACCAAGGTCACTTCCAATCCTTCGGCGCGCAGGCGCGCGGGTGGCTCAGGGGCAAAACTCACGCCCAGAATGACCATCGCATGCAAGATAACGGCGACACATAACGTTAACGCCAGGCGATCGCTCGGCGTGACCTTGCTAAAGATCGCGGGATCCCCCGTCACCGCGTGCATCAATTTAGGGGCGCGCGGACAGCCGTTTGGCAATCGCCTGCATCAAGCGATCGGCAATCGGGATCGAAAACTGCTTTTCCAATTCGCGTACGCAGGTCGGACTGGTGACGTTGATTTCGGTGAGATAGTCGCCAATGACATCGAGGCCCACAAACAACAGCCCTCGTGCTTGCAAGGCGCTACCGACAAACGCGCAGATTTCGCGATCGCGCGCCGTCAACGGGCGGCCTTCGCCACGCCCGCCGGCGGCGAGATTGCCGCGCAACTCACCGACTTGTGGGATGCGCGCGAGTGCATAAGGCACGGGTTCACCATCGATGACCAGTACTCGCTTATCGCCATCGACGATCTCCGGCAGATACTTCTGCGCCATGCAGTAACGTGTTTCGTGCGCGGTGAGTGTTTCCATGATGACGCTGGTGTTCAAGTCGCCCTCGCGAATGCGGAATACCGACGAACCACCCATGCCGTCGAGCGGTTTTAAGACGATGTCGCCGAACTCCTGATGGAAGCGGCGGATCTCGTCGTGACGACGCGCGACCAAAGTTGGCGGACACACCGGCGCGAACCAGGCGGTAAACAGTTTCTCGTTCGCGTCGCGTAGCGCACGCGGATCGTTGACCACCAAGGACCCCGCCGCTTGCGCGCGTTCCAGAAGGTAAGTCGCAAAAATGTATTCGGTGTCGAATGGCGGATCCTTACGCATCAAGATGACATCGAGCGTACTGAGTTCAGTGCGCAAGGCATCACCGCTGAACTCATACCACCGCTGATAATCATCGAACACTTGCAGACGGCGCATGGTGGCTAGCGCGTGTCCGTCGCGTAAGGTCAGATCGCCAAGCTCCATGTAATAGAGCTCCCAGCCACAACGCTGTGCGGCGAGCATCAGCGCGAGGGTCGTATCCTTCTTCGGATTGATGGCCCCAATAGGATCCATCACGATCCCGATTTTCACTGTCATGGTGCGCGTTTCGCCCGGTTGCCCCGCTAGGAGCGACACCTTAGCATACGCCCGACTCCCAACAGAACCGCCACGGCGGTACGCAACGACGCAGCAGCGGTGACCCAGTCAGAAACCATCACAATCGCAACGCGCGGCAGTAAGCTCGCGCTGTGGCAGGCGCATCATGTACGCGCGCATCTGCTCGACATCGCACCGACACTCACCGTTGAACTCTTGATCCTCAAGACCGAAGGCGATCGGATTTTGGATACGCCGCTTGCCAAGATTGGCGGCAAAGGACTTTTTATCAAAGAGCTTGAACAAGCTCTGCTCGCGGGAACCGCCGATCTCGCGGTGCATTCAATGAAAGATGTCCCGGTGGATTTGCCGGACGCTTTGCACATTCCGGCAGTATTGCCACGTGAAGATCCGCGCGATTGTTTGGTCGCCACACGCTACGCGTCACTTAGCGAATTGCCGCGCGGCGCCATTGTCGGGACCTCCAGTTTGCGGCGGCGCGCGCAGTTGGCAGTCCTGCGACCCGATCTCGAGGTGCGCGATCTGCGCGGCAATGTCACCACCCGCTTGCGCAAGCTCACAAACGGCGAGTTCGATGGTATCGTGCTCGCGACCGCCGGTTTGGTACGCTTAGGCTTCGCTGATCAAATCGCGATGCACTTTACGTTGACGGACATGTTGCCAGCGATTGGTCAAGGCGTTATTGGTATTGAGTGCCGGCGTGGCGACGCGCGCGCCGAAGCGCTACTCGCCGCGCTCGATTGCCGCGATGCGCGCGCTGCAATCGAAGCCGAGCGTGCGCTGAATGCGACCTTGCAGGGCGGTTGCCAAGTCCCGATCGCGGGTCATGCGACGCTGTTAGGCGATGAATTACTGATTGAAGGCTTGGTCGCGAGTGTGGATGGCGCGACGACAATCCGCGCGAGCCGTCGCGGCGCGCGCATTGATGCGGCGGCGCTGGGAAGGTCGCTCGGAGAACATTTGCTGACACATGGGGCCGCGCCGATTCTGCGCGCGATGGGAGTGGGGACGTGACAACAAAAGGGTTGCCTGATGTCAGAGCCGCTTGAAGGCTACACCGTGCTGGTCACGCGCCCGGCGGAGCAGGCGCATGCGCTGGCCGACGAGATCGCCAAGCGCGGTGGCCAAGTGGTGCTCGCGCCAATGATTGAAATCGAGCCGATCAATAGTGCCGACACGCAACGTGTGATTGCGCAGATTGACAACTATGACGTAGTGGTGTTTGTCAGCAAGAATGCTGTGGAGCAGGGATTAAAACTCGTTAAGGCGGCCAAGAAGGGGCTTAAAAAGCAGGCAGTTTACGCGGTCGGCGTCGGTACCGGTGGATGCTTGCGCGAAGCCGGCATTGCCGATGTACACGTGCCGAAGAGCGAATTTTCGAGCGAAGGTTTACTCAAAATGCCGGGACTCTCGGCGCATGAGATCGAGGGCAAGCGTGTTCTTATTATCCGCGGCGCCGGCGGCCGCGAATTGCTCGGACAATCGTTGCAGCAACGCGGCGCGAGCGTTGATTACTGCGAGGTTTATGAACGCGTCGTGCCGCGCACCAAGCTGGGCGACGTGTTACGCGCGCATAAAGTAACGGCGCCCGACATCGCCATCATCACGAGTCCCGAATCGCTCACCAATCTCGCCGACAAAATCGACGCCGAGGGCCTCGACGTCATGTACGACGTGCCGTTGATGGTAGCCGGCGAGCGTACCGCGCAAGAAGTCGAGCGCCTGGGTTTTACGCTGGAGCCCGTGCTGATCGATAACCCAGGCGACCGTAGTGTGATCGATGCGCTCGTTCGTTGGGCTTCCAATGAGCAATGACACCAAGGCGCCGGCCACCGTCACCGCGCTAGCCTCCAAACCCAACGCACGCGATTCCGGAAGCTGGCTTGCGCTAATCGCGCTCGCTATCGCACTTGCGGGCACCTCGGCCGGTTGGCTCGTATATCAGCGTGAAGTGAAACCGCTGCGCGCCGCGCTGGAGGCGGGCTTGGCGAGCAACGATCAGGCAACCACCAGTCTCATCGGCGAAGTGCACGCGTTGCGTGAAGCATTGCAAGCCAGCGATGCCACGCGCGCCGCGCAAGATTCGACCATCGCCGAACTGACGGCATCAGTCGCCGAACTAAAGGCCAAGGTCGAGGCACCCGATGAACCCGTCATCGCGCGCTTGCACGATGCGCGCCTGCGCAGTTTGCTCGAATCCGCCGCGCTCGCGCTGCGTTTTGATCGCGATTTAGCCCGCGCGGATGCCGCGCTCGCCGCGGCGCTTGGCGAGATCGATCCCAATATCCCGGCCGATGTCACCATGGGTCGCGCATTGGAGGCCGATCGCGCGGCACTGAAAGATTTCGTGGAACCGGACACCGCAACCCTTGCCGCGCAATGGGCGGCGGCGGCCGCCGCGGTCGATGCTTTCCCCTGGGGTGTAAGCGAACCTGCATCAGCCGGTATTGTTTCACCCGATCTCACGGTGAGCGGTTGGCAGAGGATCGCGCTCGCCATGTGGCGCGACTTATTGCAGTTGGTCCAAATCAAGGAGAAAACCGCAGTCGATGATGAGTTGCTGCAGCCCTCGCGCGCGGCCTTGGTGCGCGCCGGCTTACAGAGTGAACTCGCCGCGCTGCGCTGGGCCACCTTAAGGCGCGATACCGCGGCCGCGCACACCAGTGCGGCCGCGATTAAACGATTGCTCGGACAATATTTCGATGCCGAGGACGCCGGCGTCGCCGATCTCAGTCTCAAATTGCAGTCGTTGCTCGAGCTCGAACTTGCCCCGAGTCTTCCGGCATTAACCAGCCATGCGCTGCTACCTAGCCGGCCGCTGTCCAACCCACCGACTGCGGCAACGGATGCGGCAGCGCCGATGCCGGACGCCGGCGTGGATGACACCCCATCTCACGAGACGTTAACCCAACCGTCGCCGCGGGACGTGATGTGAAACTGCTGTGGCAATTCTTGTTGGCGTTGGCCGTGGCGGTTGGCGCCGGCCAGCTCGTGAGCCACGACGCCGGCTTGGTCACCGTAAGTTACGGACAAAAAATTCTGCGGATGAGTTTGTCGGTGGCGTTGGTATTGGGCGTGGTCGGCGCGTTCGTGAGTTTTATCGTTGCGCGCGCGACTTGGCGACTCATCACCATCCGGCGGCGCTGGCGCCAATGGCGCGAGGTGCGGCAACGCGCGCGTAATCATCAATTGCTGAGCGATGGGTTATTAGCGCTCGCCGCCGGCGAACCTGCGCGCGCCGAGCGTTTGCTCGCCAAGGCCAGCGGCGACGCGGTGACCCCGGCGCATTTTCTCGCCGCCGCGCAGGCCGCGCACGCGCAACAAGCGCCCTCTCGTCGCGATACCTACCTCGCATTGGCGCGCGATTTGGCGCCAAATCAAAGTCTCGCCTTGGGCTTGCAGCAAGCAGAAATGGCGCTCGCTGCCGGTGAACACGGGGCGGCCGCTAAAACGGTTCAAGAACTCGCCACCACTCACCCATCGCATAAACAAGTGCTTGCGCTGCGGCATCGGTTATCGGTGGCGGCGGATGCGTGGGATGACGTGGCGCTGCTATTACCGGAACTCAAACGAGCAGGGGTCTATGCCGAGCCGCGCTTGATCGAAATCCAGGCCGAGTGCGCAGCGCGCGCGTTGGCCAAACCGTACGCCAACCGCGCCGCACTGGATGTCGCGTGGGACGCTTTACCGAAACCAGTGAAAGCGCAGCCAGTGGTCATTGCGGCTTACACGCGTGATCTCTTGGGTTTACAGGAATTCGCGGTCGCCGAGTCTGTGTTACGCAAGGCGCTCAACACGCAGTGGGACAGTCGACTGCTCTCGCTCTATGGTGAGTTAATCGGTAACGCCGCTAAGGAGGCGCTGGCGCACGCCGAACGCTGGTTGACGGCGCATCAAGACGACGCCGCGCTCTTGTTGGCGCTCGGTCGTCTTTGTTTTGCACAAAGTCTATGGGGCAAAGCGCGGCAGTATTTGGAAGCGAGTCTCGCGCGGCAACCAAGCGCACTCGTGCATCGGCTGCTCGCGGAAGTGCTTGATCATCTCGCCGAACCCGGTGCCGCCGCCAAGCAACGTCAATTAGGCCTCGAATTGGCCACGCAGTCGGTGGCGGCATTACCCCGCTTCTAGCTATTCCGGCAGGCTGCGCGTGCTGGTCAGCCATTTGACGAGTGGCGCCCAGCAATCGCGATCCGGTTGGGTCGCCATCGGCGCGAACTCGAAGATCGATAACCCGCGTTCCGCGGCGCGAAGGTAATTCACGCTCGAGCGCAAATGCGCCAGGAACGGCAGCTTGCGGCCATTGGGTAATTTGAGGTGGTCGAGGTACTCGCCCAATTCGAGCGTGGCGTGAGTACCTTCCCGTGCACGATTGGCAACGGTCGCGACCTTGAGTTCCTGACGCTCGACCACCCGCACTTGCATCAACTCGGTCAAGAAGTGTTCGGCGGCGCGGATATCTACCGGCGATGGCACCACCGGCACGACCACGGTCTGCGCGCGTCTCACCAAATTGCCTAATTGCTCGCCATGGGTGGCGGCGGGCGCATCGATCACCAAGACGTCGATCCCAGCGGGCACCCGGAGACCTTGGTTGGCGGCGTCGATGCCCTTGATTTCCGGGCGATCCTCCGGCCGCACTTTCAGCCAGTCCAGGCTGCTTTGCTGCAAATCGAAATCGGCTAGCGCGACGGCCTCGCCGCGATCCGCGAATAAGCCCGCGATGTTGGTGGCGAGCGTGGTTTTGCCACTGCCGCCTTTCGCATTCAGAACAAGAATCGTGCGCACGGTGTCTCCCCCGGGGTTTTCTTTGTTATCGCGCGGTCAAGTATAGAACCGAGCTCCGGGGTTGCGGGAGGGGCGGATGCAAAACCGGCGGCGGGCGGGCATAGTGGGCGGATGACCCCCTCGACCACCCAACTCTACTGGCGGCTGTTAGGCCAGGTTCGGCCGCATCGCGTCATTTTTCTAGCCGCATTGCTCGGCATGGTGGCGCTCGCCGCCACCGAATGGGTTCTGCCCGCTTTGCTGAGGTATCTGGTCGACGAGGAATTCGGCAAGGAAGCCGGGGGTATTTCGTTACTCATCCCGGCCGCGCTGGTGGGGCTGTTTTTGGCGCGTGGAGTCATGAGTTACGTCGCCAATGTCGGCCTGGGTTGGGTGGCGCACCGCGTCGTGATGGACTTGCGGGCGGAGATGTTCCGCAATCTGCTGCGGCTGCCGGCGCGTTATTTGGATTTGAGACCGGCCGGCGAACTCGTTTCCAAGTTCACTTTCGACGTCACCCAGGTCTCGCAGGCCGCGACGCATTGCATCACGGTGCTGGTAAAGGATTCGGTGGTGATCGTCGCGCTGCTCGCTTACATGCTGTATCTCAACTGGCGCATGGCGCTGTTTCTGTTGGTGCTCGCGCCTCCGATAGCGTGGATTATCCGCTTTGTGTCGCAGCGTATGCGCGATGCGAGCAGACGCTTGCAAGGTTCGATGGGGCAGGTCAATGCGGTGCTCAAGGAAACGATTGCCGGTCATCGCGACATCAAAATTTTCGGCGGTCAAAACTATGAAAGCACGCGCTTCGCGCGTGCCATCAATGCAGCGCGTCAATTGCAGATGAAAGTCATTGGCACCAGCGCCGCTACTGAACCTTTCGTGCAGGCCGTGATCGCGCTCGGCGTCGGCTTGATGATGGTATTTGCGCTGCGCGAAGCAGCCGCGGGGGTCATGTCGCGCGGCGAGTTTGTGTCCTTTGTGACTTGCGTGGCCTTACTGTTACCGCCGGTCAAACGCTTGACCAGTATGAACGAGTATCTGCAACGCGGCTTGGCCGCCGCCGAAAGTATTTTTAGTTTACTTGACGAGCCGCCCGAACAAACCGCCGGCAAACCTCCCGTCAAAATGCGAGGTGCGTTGGAATTTACTAATGTGACCGCGGGATATGGAGAACGCACAGTGTTGCGTGATTTCTCGCTTAGCATTCGCGCGGGCGAATCGGTCGCCTTGGTCGGCCCCTCGGGAAGCGGCAAGACCAGTCTGGTGAATCTTATCCCGCGCTTCTACGAGCCATTGTCCGGGACAATCACGCTGGATGGGGAACCCCTTGCCGCGCTCTCCCTTACGGCGCTGCGCGAGAATATCGCGTACGTGGGCCAACACGTGGTGCTGTTCGATGACTCGCTTTATAACAACATTGCTTACGGCGCATTGCGCGAAGCCCCGCGCGAACATGTCATGGCGGCGGCGGAGGCGGCATACGTCACGGAGTTTGTCGCGCAACTCCCACGTGGTTTCGACACCCACATCGGCGACAACGGATTGCGGTTATCGGGCGGGCAGCGCCAACGCTTGGCGCTTGCGCGTGCCATCTTGAAGAACGCGCCGATCTTAATCTTGGACGAAGCGACTTCGGCGTTGGATGCGGACTCCGAGCGCCGCATCCAACAGGCGCTCGGCGTGTTGCGGCAGGGCCGCACCTGTCTCATTGTCGCGCATCGATTATCGACCATCGAGGGCGTTGATCGTGTCATCGTGTTAGAAGATGGTCGTATCGTCGAAGAAGGCGATCATCAAGCGTTGTTGAAGCAACAGGGTTTGTATGCCCGACTCTATGCGCAACAGCATGCGGCGCCAGACGTCGTCGCGGCACTCGAGACGATCAAGATTTGAGGGTTCCGGCTCATTCAACGCTATTTAACCCGGTCCGAAGATCTGACGCTGAAGGCCATTCACGACGCTCGAAATAATTCCGCGGCAAAAATAGACCTGGCCGAATTTTTGCGCTTTGCTACGATGCATACATGGCCGCCTCCCCTGAAACTCCTATCGTGCAGCCGTTGACGCGCAAGCTCTCGGCGATTTTCAGCGCGGACGTCAAAGGCTATAGCCGCCTCATGAACGTCAACGAGGTGGCAACCATTCGCATGCTTGCCGAATATCGGGAGTGCATCACGCATTTGATCGAATCGCATCGCGGTCGTGTCATCGACGCGGTGGGTGACAATGTGCTCGCGGACTTCGCGAGCGCGGTCGAAGCATTAGAGTGCGCGGTCGCCATACAACGCGAACTCAAGACCCGTAATGACGCGCGCGATGCCAAAACGCGCATGGAATTTCGCATTGGACTTAATGTCGGCGATGTGGTGGTGGAAGACGCGCGGATTTACGGCGATGGCGTCAATATCGCGGCGCGCTTGGAAGCGCTCGCCGAGCCGGGTGGGATCTGCATTTCCGGCACGGTGTTTGATCATGTCGAAGGGAAACTTCCGTTTCGATTGGTCGACCTCGGCGCGAAGTCCGTCAAGAACATCGCCAAGCCGGTCCGGGTTTATCGCGTCGAAGTCAACGATGACGAATTATCCGACGGTAGCATCACCAACGTGTTGAGTTTGCCCGACAAACCTTCGCTCGTGGTGCTGCCGTTTTTGAATCTAAGCGACGACTCGGAGCAAGAGTACTTCAGCGATGGCATTACGGAAGATTTGATCACCGATCTCTCCAAGCTTTCAGGATTGTTCGTCATCTCGCGTAACTCGGCCTTCCTCTACAAAGGCCGCGCCGTCAGTCCCGACACGCTTTCCAAGGAACTCGGGGTGCGCTATCTGGTGGAAGGCAGTGTGCGGCGCGCCGGCGAGCGCCTGCGCATCACCGCGCAGTTGATCGATGCCACGACTAATTTTCATTTGTGGTCGGAGCGCTTCGATCGCGAACGTAAAGACATTTTTGAGGTACAAGACGAAGTCACGCGCAGAATTGTCGATGCCCTAAAAATAACGCTTACGCCCCCTGAACGAAGCCGTGTGCGCGGGCCGATTACATCGGACGTGGATGCTTATGATCTCTACCTGCGTGGCGTCGACTGCCACGGTCGGCGTACGCGAGAGGCGAATACCGAAGCGCAGCATCTGTTTGAGCAAGCGTTGGCGTGTGATCCCAAATTCGCGGCGGCGAGCGCGATGCTCGGCCGTGTGTACTTAACGCGCGTGGCATTTCAGTGGGGCGAGCGCGAAGTGAACACCGCGTGTTTACGGCAATGCGCCGAGCGCGCGGTCGCGCTCGATCCGTCCCTATCCACCGCGCACGAAACCCTCGCGTTCGCGTATTTAGGGGCGAAGCAGCACGATCTCGCGTTGCAATCGGCCGAACGCGCGGTGGCGTTAGAGCCGAGTTCGGCCGACGCCTTGGTGTCGCTTGGCGAGATTCTGAGTTTTTCGGGTCGCGCCGCCGAAGCCGTGCCGCGAATCGAGCAAGCCATGCGCCTTAACCCGCGTTATCCGGCGTCGTATTTATGGGCGCTGGGGCAGGCTTACCAGTTTAGCAACCGCTTGACCGAGGCGGTGACGCTCTATCAACGCGTACTCGCACGCAACCCGGCGCATCTCGTCGCACGCTTACAACTCGCCGTCATCTACAGTGAACTGGGACAGCTGCCGGAGGCGCAAGCGCAGCTCGCGGAAATTCGACGGATCAACCCGGTCTTTTCTCTGCGATACGTCATCGATCGCATTCCCTATCGCAATGCGGAAGACATGACGCGCGTGGTCGATAGTTTGAAACGCGCCGGTTTTGAGTAAGGCCGACCATCAACGTCTGAGACCTATTGCGAACTTTTATGCAACACTAAAAGCTGCCGAGCTTAATTGCACGGCGAATTGCTACCAAGCTTCAACTGGAGGGACGGCTATGACCACTCGCGATATTTGCGGCTTAAGTTTGCAAGAACGTCAAAACCTAGATCCGGAAATGGCGGCGCTGGTAAAGGGAGTGGAGAAAAAGTACGGGTTTCTGCCAAACTTCGTGCGCTTGTTTGCGACTGACAACAAGCGTTTGCGCGCCTTCATGGGCCAGTACATGGAGTTGATGCGTACGGACGGGGGTTTGACACATCTTGAACACGAAATGATAGCGCTGGTATCCGCCGCGACTAACGGTTGCGTGTATTGCACCGCCCATCACGGCGCGTTGATGCGCGAAGAAGCAGGCGATGCGCTATTCGCCGAGTACCTATCGCGTAACTACAAGCTCGCCGATTTATCGCCGCGCCATCGAGCGATGTTGGACTTCGTCGTCAAGGTGCACCGGGATGCCGAACAAATTGAAGACGCGGATCGCGATGCGCTGCGTGGAGCGGGTTTCGACGACGAACAAATCTGGATGATTATCTCAACCGCCAGTTTCTACGCCGGCGCCAACCGCATTGCGCAGGCGGCCGGTCTTAAACCGGCCGCGCAATACCTTGAGATGTATCGGCAACCAAAACACGCGACGCGCAAGGCAAGTTAATCAGGCCTTCGGCTCACGCGATGGGCGCCTGCAGTGCGTTGACCAAAACGTAGTAGAGCCAGCCGCCCAATCCGACCGTCGCGACGGTTAAAGCAACCAGGGAAAGATTTTGTCTTAAAGCGTCCATTTGCGTTCTCCTCAGAAATATTCGACGTGACTGAATGCTTGGAGGAGAAGCATAGCGACGCTATGTTACTCGACGATTGCGCCGCACCATCGTTTTGTTGCGCAAGTGTTATGAAAATTCAGGTTGTGTTTACGCCGCTTTGCATAGTGTGTGATAAGGAGGCTATCGCTATGCTGAAACATCGCCTGCTTGCGTTATTGGTGGGGATCTCTGCAACTGCCGTGGGCACGTCCGCGCAAGCGTATGGCGGGCATTGGGGTCATCACGGCTATCGGCATCATCACAACAGCCACTTTGGCTTTTACTTCGGCTCACCCTTTTTTTGGGGACCACGACTCTACGATCGTCCCTACTTTGACGATTACTACTATGCGCCGCGCACGGTCATTATCGAACGCGAGCCACCGGTCTACATTCAACGACCGGTAGCACCGATACAAACCGCACAGCTTTGGTATTACTGCCCGAATCCAGCAGGTTATTACCCTTACGTTCCCACGTGTACACAACCCTGGGTGCCGGTTGATCCGCGCAGCCTGCCGCCCGCGCCAACTTCACCGCCGCCGCGATGACCGTGCATAAAACACTAATCCTCGCCTTTGTCGTAAGTGCGCTCACGGGCTGCGTCACCTACCCTACGGGGCCGAGCATGATGGCATTGCCGGGCAACGGCGCAAGTTTCGATCAGTTCAGGGCTGATGATTACGCCTGTCAGGGTTATGCGGCACACGCGTCAGGCGCCATCAGTGCGCAAGCGGCGGCACAACAATCCGGCGTTAACAGCGCCGCCGTTGGTACCGCGGTGGGCGCGATCGCGGGCGCCGCGATCGGCGCGGCTTCAGGTAATGCAGGAGCGGGTGCTGCTATCGGTGCCGGCAGCGGACTGATCGTCGGCAGCGCCAGCGGCCTCGAAGGGTATCAAGTCAGTGGCGGCAGTCAGCAAAACCGTTACGACAGCACGTATCTGCAATGCATGTACGCCAAAGGCCACCAAGTGCCGGTGTCGGCGGAATTCGCCGCGAGCCAGTCAACTGTGCCGGTGTATCCACCAGTCAGTACCGCAAGCGCTCCGGTGAATGCCGCCGTGCCACCTCCCGGGACCCCGCCTCCGCCAGGTTATTAACAAAGGTGCATTCATCCCGCGGTGACGAGCCGCTTCACCTGTGCAAACGCGTCTTCCGCGAGCTTACGCATTTCATCGTCCGTACGATCTTGAATCGGGTGCGGCACGAACACTGAATCGGCATGAAAGCCGAGCATTTCGCCCTGCGATGTCGCCGCCGTACGGAAAACTTCGGACGCGACAAATCCACCCGGCACCCCACGACTGTCGAGCTCTTTGATGTCATGCAAACTGCACGACGTGCACGAGCCTCAGTCGGCTAGCCCTTCCACCACAATGTCGCACTGGCTGGCCATTTCTTGCAGCAGCGTCACTGGCGCCGGGCGGGTGAAAGTCGGTTTCTTGAAGCGCAAAATCTCCGCGCCTTCGGCGCGGAACAATTCATCGAGGCGGTCCAAAAACACATTGCCGCGCGCTTTTGAAATATCCAACAGACCAAGTTTTAGGCCAGCGACGCTTTGGGGTTTGGCGCGCGGCGCGCGTTGCGCGGCATCGCGCTCGCCGGTGGGGTCGAGTAACACCGTACTCATGCCCATACTCATACTTTTATCTCCTTTGTCACGGGATCCGTGCCTAACGATCCCTTCATCAACCATCCGGGGATGATAGCGGAAAACATACCGGCGTCGCCGCCGGCGCGTACCAGCGTGATGCCGCCGTTCGCGCGGAACTTGGCGACCATGCCGGGCTTTGAGGTGGCCGCGGTCTCGGCGGTTTTTGCCGTGCCCATGCCGAGATCCTGTCCGGGAAACTGCAGCGCCTCATGTAATGCCGCCATGGTTTGGGCCTTGCTCCACCGCGCTTGATCGAAGACCCGACCGTGCTCCGGCCCCACCACCACCACGACATCCGAAGCATTCGCCAGATCAGCGTGCGCCACCACGCGCAACGACGCAGCAAGCGAGCGAATTAGCCCGGCCGGCTCGCGCGATTTCTGATCAGCGACGCCAAACGGCCCATCAGCACTGAACACCGTGACAGTGGATTGATCGCGCGTGAATCCGCGCTCCTGGCCCAGGGTTTGCCACGGCGTGCTTTCGTCCTCGGCAAAACAGAAGGTGAATTTGGCCGGCGTGCCGAAGGTCGAGATATCCGTCTCCTGTGGTTTGCCGCCCCCGATATTGCGAACACAGAGTTGGAGCGCGCGACCGATCGAGGCATTGGCGCGATTCCCTTGACCGAGCACATTGCCGCGCCAGTTCATGCCGATGGCCGCACGAATCGGACCGTTGACGATCATCATCGGCGCGGAAAACCAGGTCGTTGCGAGTAAACCATGTAAGCTAAACGCGGGATCGAGCACCGCTTCGACGGCGGCGATAACCACGGGCAAATATTCGGGCTTGCATCCCGCCATGACCGCGTTGATTGCGACTTTCTCGATGGTGCACGGCGCGAGACTGGGTGGCATTGCGCCCAGCACTTCATTGGACGCGCGGGTGGTGCCTTGCAACATTCGGTAGACCCGCGTTTCAGTCGGTGGCACCACCGGCAGTCCATCCGTCCAGCCGCGCTCGAAGCAGAGTTCGGACTCATCCTCGAGCGGCGGCACCGGAATGGCGCGGGAGACGGTTTTCTTGGTGCCGAAACGAAGTGCGAGCTGCTCCGCGATCCCAGGCTCGACTGACTTGGACCCGCAACCGGGCCGGTACTGCGGCAGGCTCGCGCCGAGTCCGGTGATCCCGGTGAAGCGTCCCCACTCGTCTTTTTCCCAGCCGACGATGCGCCCGGTTTCCCGCCCGCCTTCGATGCGCAACAGCGTGGGCACGGTTTCGATCGCGAGGTTGAACGAGGCTTCGAGCAAGCGGTCATCCAACACGCGTCGCGCCGTGGTATAGCTTGGGTCATCCTGCACAAACACCGTCAGCGCGGTGCCGCGCGCGTCAAGTTCACCGAGCACGGAATCGACCAGCGCACAGGTTGGACAGTCTCGTTTGACGACCGCGATTAGACCTTCGGGTAGTTCCATGGACACTCCAGCGAATCAAGATGGTTGGACCAGGCAACCGAAGTATAAATCCGACGCGCGGCGAGCGCGGCAACCATCGCAGTGCGATTGGTGAATTAGCGGCAATCCGGCGCTGCGACCTCGCCTTTTCCGAGTTTCTTCGCAGGCGATGTCCGCTATCATCCCAGACTGCCCATTTCTAATTAAACCAGGAGGTCAGCATGCCATCCGTCAATCGCAACGGCGTCAACGTTTATTACGAATCCTACGGTCAGGGGTTGCCCATTGTGTTCCTGCACCCATGGACCACCAATCGCTTCATTTGGACCAATCAAGTTTTCGACTTCGCGCGCGACTATCGCTGCATTGTGGTCGATCACCGAGGCCATGGCCAATCCGACAAACCCGCGAGCGGTTACGCGATCACAGAATCCGCGGCGGATGTCGCCGCCATCATGGATCACGCGGGCGTCGACAATGCGGTGCTGGTCGGGAACTCGATCGGCGGCATGATTGCCATGCAAACGTCGCTCAGCACCCCTCAACGTGTGCTCGGCAATTTGATTTTGAGCAGCGCGACCAACATGGCGGCTTCAATGGATCCGGCGGCGGCGGAAGCGATGCAAAAAGATTGGCGCGCCTTGTTCAGCGGCCTCTTGCAAGCCACACTCGCGGCCAAGACCAAGGCGGAGAAGCCGGAAATCCTCGCCTATTTGGAAGGCTGCTTCCGCGTGGCGCAGAATTTCAACGAAGGCGTGTTTTTCGCGAGCGCAGCCGATCCGGGCGGGGTGTTCAACTGGAACATTACTGATCAGTTGAAAGACATCAAACAGCCGACGCTCATCATCGCCGGTAAAGAAGATTTCGCGACCACCGTCGAACAGAATCAATTCCTGGCGGATCGGATCCCGAACGCCAAGATCAAGTTTTATGACGACGTCGGCCACTTCTGTCAGTTGGAAAAGCCGGTGGTCTTCAACGACAATCTGCGCTCGTTCTTACAGCAATTTAAATAGTACAAGGCGCATAAGCGCATTCTCGCTTCCCCCTCTCCCGCACGCGGGAGAGGGCTGGGGTGAGGGTCTTCCTGGAGCACCGCTGAGTTTGACGGCGAGCCGTTGGTGGTTTCTCCTCGCGCTCGATTTGTGCGCGCGAGTGGCCTGTGCCGCGCCAACTTCGATCCTCGTGATGCTGCGCGACCCACCGGAACTCGCCGCGCAGCTAGCCGGCGCCAACATGGAAGCGCGCACGCAATCCATCACGCGGAACGCGATTCAACAAGCTCGGATCAAGGCATTCAGGCACCTGCCGGTACACGAAATTCTGCGTACGCTGCTCGCAGACGCAAACCTCTCCGCCGAGATCGAATCACTCCCACCGCTCTCCGCCGTGCTCCTCAGCGTGTCTGCGGCGGAAGCGGAACACGCGTTGGAGGCACTTAAGCGCTCGGCGCGTGCGGCGGACAGCATGATCGTGGGTGCCTATTGGAACGGCACCGTATCCACGCCCAGCGAACTACCCAAGAATTCCGTTCAATCGACGGCGCCCGCGAGCCCGGGGATTACGCTCGCGCTCATCGATAGCGGGGTCGATGCCACGCATCCGCTGCTGCGAGACGCTTTAGGCCACTTTTACTTTCGCGAAGGCACGCCCGGTGAATTCTCGGATCGGCGCGTTTTGCGTTCGCACGGTACCGCAATGCTCGGCATCTATGCCCAGGCGGCATTGGGATTGCCGCTCAGAAGCGGTGATACGTGGCTGCCAAAGGTGTGGGACAAGCGGCCCTTTCGCATCGCCGCCACGCTGGTCGCGGAAGCCGGCCCGGAGACTGCGGCGGGACGCGCGGCATTCGCGCGCGGCTTGGCCTGGCTGCTCGATCCCACGCGAGGTCATCCGCTCCCGGATATTATTAACTACAGCCAAGGTAACGGGCGCCTATGCGCGTCGACCACAACCACCTGCGAAACATGGAGTGGCGTCACGCGCCTGCTCGATCGGGCGGCCGATGAGCTTGCCATCGTCGTCGTGAAGTCGGCTGGCAACGAGGGGTTTGGCACGGAGAATACGATGACCGTACCGGGTGAAAGCTTCCAGGCGATCACCGTTGGCAATATGCATCCGTTCGACTGGCACACCTGCGCGCCGAACGGCCAACGTGCGGCACACAAGATTTATCGCAATAGCAGCACCGGGCCTTTGCACGGGCCTCGCTTGCTCGATCTGGTGGCGCCCGGTGTGCATATCACTACGTCCGGGGTGGATGACCATTATTGCCGCGCGGTGTGTGGCCAATCGGGCAAGCCGAGTTGCCAATTTTGCGCGCGCCTCGGCACGCACAGCAGCGAAGCATTGGGGCCGAGTAAAGAAAATACCGGCTCGAGCCCTGCGGCCGCGGTCGTGGGTGCCGTCGCCGCGCAATTGATCGCGAGCGGAATTCGCGATCCGCTGCGTATCAAGGCGATTTTGCTAAATAGCGCGGATTCTTGGAGTAGCGGACACGCGCCGTCGCCGCGCGCAACGTATCGCGACCCATCCTGCGGGGAGGATGCGGCGGCAACCGCGCATGGCCCATTTCGACAAGGATCGCGCTATGACCGCGTTTACGGCTGGGGTTATCTAAACGGCGTCCGGGCGATCAGCCAAGCGCACGCGTCCGTAAGCAACATGGTCACGTCATCACGGCCTCGCTGCTACCAAACCTTCTTAAAACCGTTTCAAAAAATCACGTTGGTCTGGTCGCGCACGGTCGCGCGCGACGGAACGCGCTGGCGGCGGGTGGCACCTTTATCGCTTGAGTTACTCGTTGCCGCCCCGCCTTATGAGCTGCTCGATTTTGATCCTAGTGCGCATGCGGCGGATAACGTGCGACAAGTCGCGAATGGCCGCGGGGCGCTTGCCGTTCCCAACGCCCGCGAGATCATCGCGCGGATTACCCTCGAAAAGGGATTCCATTCGTCGCGACCCTTTGCATTGGCGGGTCCGCGACCGCTCGCCGTGGTCAATTGCCCGTCAACACCATAAGTCGTGCACTTGGCTTGACAGCCTAAGCAAAGCTCTGCAGATTCCTCTACCGCCAAATAGGAGCCTTCCGAATGCGCGAGTACAAGGTCGTTATCTATCAAGAAGGCATGCTCGGATCACTGCTGCTCGGTGCGTCAAAAGTCGATCCCGAGCGTTTCTCGGATTTCCTGAATCGCAATGCGCAAGAAGGCTGGCGAGTAATCACCATGGAAAAAGATATCCGCCGCATGTTGCTGTTGTGGTCGCGTGAAGCTTACTTGGTGGTGATGGAACGCGAACGATGAAGTTTGGGGCGGTTTTTGGCTTAGGTATCGCGGTGTTGTGGTCGGCACTCGCCCTCATGCAACTTTGGTGGGAAATCTTTGCGGGCGAAACCTTCTTCAAGATCACCATTACCTGCGGCATTTTACTTGGCTTAACCGTGGTCGGTGCGCTCGTTTATCGCGAATATGTGCGTGATAACGAATTGCGCGATAAGGGTTTTATCGATTGAGTCGCATTTGTCACCCGCATGTCTCCGAGCGAGCCCCTGATTCAGCTGATATTCGGCCATGCGCCCGGACATTAAGCGCGAATCGAAAGTTGGGGCTTGGCGCCGCAAACCCATGAAAACTCCGCTTGCCGTCCTCGGACAGCGCTATGAGTCTGTTTATCGCGTCATGCTGCAATCGGCGCTGCTCGGCTATGGCACGTATTTGTTGTTGTTCTTCGCCCTCGATATCCCGTTCCTACCTTGGTTCAACGCGCTCGTGCTCGGCGTGATCGGTCTCGCGCTGTGGTTACTTAACAAAGGCTACTTGCATGTGTCCCTTGGCATCATGTCGGTGGGAATCGTCGGACACAGCTTTGTGGCGACGCTCATTCTCGGATGGCACGCGAATTTTCAGATCTTCGGATTTCTTGTGTTGTTGTTTCTCATGTTGTGCCCGGAATATAGCGCGCGCTTGAAGCTGATCATTTTCGCGATGCTCGCAGGCTCCTACGCCTTATTCGAAGCCAACATTCACCATTTCATGATCGCGCATCAAGGGGATCATATCCATTTAATCCGCTCGCTGAATAGTTTGGTGTTTTGCGGAAATCTGGCCTTTCTCGCCCATATCTACGCCGAAGCCATCAATGCGAGTACCCGCGACTTGCACGCGCTTAACATCGATTTGACGCGACTCGCCACCACCGATGGGCTCACGGGACTATTGAACCGGCGTTCGTTACGCGAACAAATGCAACAGGAAATCGTGCGCTTCAACCGCACCGCGCGCACCTTCAGCGTGGTGCTCGGGGATATCGATCATTTCAAGTCGATCAACGACGCGCATGGTCACCAAGGCGGTGACGAAGTGCTGCGCGAAGCAGCACGCATCGTGCGCGAAACCGCTCGCACTCAAGACTTAGTGGCGCGCTGGGGTGGCGAGGAGTTTTGTTTGTTCTTACCGGAAACCAACGCCAATGAGGCGGAGGCGATGGCGCAGCGCATTCGCGAGCGCTTCAACCGCGAACCCATTATTTACGCCGGTAAGCCACTTGACGTACGCATGACATTAGGGCTTACCGAATACCATCCGGGGCAGACGTTGGACGACGTTTTATTGATCGCGGACCGGGCGCTTTACGCGGGAAAAGCCGCCGGTCGTAACTGCGTGAAACGCGGTCCATGAATATTCAACGCGCCGATCGGCGAATGCGGGCGCTGGCGATAGGTCTCGTTGCGCTTATCGGCGGCGGTACCTTGTGGCTGTATTTCATCCTTCGTCGCAAGTTATTCGCCGCGCAAACACTGCCGGTGCTGGAAGCCATCGAAGCCCAAAAAGAACTAGCCGGCTGGTTCGGCGGCACCATCGCGCTGCTTAGCATTGGCGTTGCCACGCTCGGCTTTTATTTATGGCAAGTGGGTTCGCAAACGGTGGCGGCGCAACGCTTTCCACCGCCGCATACCAAAGTCATTCGCGACACGCCGGTTAAGTTCGGCGAGGCGGCGAAACGGCGCGGGCAATTGCTCCAACAATTTGGCGCTGTGCTGGTCATCGCATCGTGCGCGTTGATAGTGGTGACTTGGCCGGTGTTGAAGATGATGGGACTTACGTTTTTTTAGAAAGACCTAGTGTTGGGGTTCGCGGCGCTCACCCCAACCATCATCGCGACGAGCCGTTTCCGCGCTAACGCACTCCGTTAAACAATCGCGCGTACGTCACGCAATGTTTTCTCAGGCTCTGGCCGCACGGTGTAGTCCGGATCGGCATCGACCGTTCTGACCACGCCCTGGGCGTCGATTACCATGCGCGCCGGCATCGGTAACGTCCAACTCGGATCGCCGTTGCAGGCCGGCAAATCGATCCCGAAGCCGCGATAAATGGTTTGAATTTCCGGCGGCACGTCATGACGCAAACCCAATTGCGCAGCATAGTCGTTACGTGGATCGCTCAGCAGATCAAAGCTTAGTTTGTGGGTATCCACCATCTTAGCGCTGTGTTGCGGAAGATGCGGGGTCAGCGCGACGAGCGTTGTATTGAGTGCCGCGAGGGACGCTACGATTTCCTGTAAAGCATACAGCTCTACATTGCAGTAAGGTCACCAATGACCTCTGAAAATGGTGAGCACCAAGGGGCCGCGCGCGAGCAGCGCTTGCGATGAAACCCATTCTTCTCGCGCGTTTTGCAAGTTGAATGCCGGCAAGCGCTGTCCGACTTTAATCACGCCGCGCATGATGCCGGACTCGCGTAAAGCATTCGTGGCGCCATGCATCAGATTTAGGGCGTCCGGCGGAATGCGCGATTTCGCCATCGCGCGAATCTCGTCTAGCTTTTGCGCAAGACTCATATCGTCTCCTCAAAGGTTGGGCGAGGTGATCGCGCCTCGGTTCCGCAGTTAACTTCATCTACGCCGGACATTGCAATCACGTATCGCTGAACAATTGTTATCGGATCGTATTACAGGGCGATCTTGGTCCAACCCCGACGCACCCAAAACCAACTAAAGATCCCGGCTTGCAACACACGATAGATAACCTGCATCGCCCAAATCCCTGTTAATCCATAACCCCACACGGGACCAATCAGATAGGCGAGCGGCATGAATAACGCCCACTGATTTAGGATAGCCACCCGCATGACCCGCTTGGTATCACCCGCGCCGAGCAGGGCATTTTGCAAAACGGTGCCAGTCGCTTCGAAGATCATGCTCAAGCCCACCAATCTTAGTGGCCAGAGCGCGAGTTCGAGTGTCGCCGGGTCCAACGTGTAAATCGAGGTCAGCAATAGTCGTGGCATCAAAATCATCGGCAACCCAAGCAGGGTCAGGCCGATGATCGCGACTTTCACCACATCCCAACCCCAACGTTCCGCTTCGCGCACGTCGCCGCGGCCCAACGCCTGACCCACCAGTGTCGCGGCGGCGAGTCCCATGCCCATGCCCGGGAGCAGTGCCACCAACATGACGTTAACCAGCACGTTGGCCGCCGCGACTTCCGCGGTACCAACCTTGCCGATAATCCAGAAAGTAGCGAGAAAGCCCGCTGAGAAGAACGTTTGTTGAATGCCGTTCGGCAGCGAAACTTTAATTAAACGCTTGATGTCATCGCGCGATGGCAACTTGCGCAAAAACCCGAAACCACGCGCGTAGCGCACACCAAACAAGAAATAGAGCGAAGTACCAAACCCGAGCGCGATCACCGACGCGATCGCCGCACCTTGCACGCCGAGCGCCGGCGCGCCCAGGTTGCCAAAAATCAGCACCCAGTTGAGAAAAATATTGAGCGCGTGCATCGATACCAACGTCAGCATATAGAGGCGAGTTAAGTCGATTGCATTCCAATAACCGCGAAACGAAAAATTCATCGCGACAAACACGATTCCGACTGCTCGAATCTGCAGATAAGGTACGCCGAGCGCGATGACCACGGGATCTTGATTGATGTACGGGTAGAGATAGGGGATCGCGAAGATCAGTAGCAGCGATAAAACCGGTGCCACTAACACGACGATGAGTAACGCCGCGTTGAGCACATACGCGGTCTCGTTAAATTTCCCTTCGCCTTTGCGCCGCGCGGCCGCGGCCAACACACCGGTCGACAGCCCCAAGATGATCGCCTGGGTGACGAACAATGCAAAACCGCCATAACCCACCGCGGCCAGTGCGGCATCGCTTTGCGGCAGTCGGCTCACCATCGCGGTGTCGACTAAATTCAGGATGTTCTGCGAAATCATGCCGGTGATCACCGGCGTCGCGAGATTGAGAATGCGGCGAGTTCTAGCTTGGTCGAGCAAAGGGTTCTTTCATGGCGCGAGAATGACGCGGCGGTAATTCTAACGGGCGCGGCGCAACTGCGAAGCTTTCATTTAGATGTTGGCGAGTTCCTGTCACTCTTTCCCATATGCGGGAGAGATTTCGTGACACCCTCGCCCGCACACGGGAGAGGGTCGGGTAAGGGTCTTAAACACTGCGTCCGTAGATACGCTGCCCCCACCCGGCGCTACGCGCCGACCCCTCCCAGAGGGAGAGGTTTTTACTTGCTTCACGTCGCGCGAGTGTTTTTACTCTCCCGGTGGGTGGCCTCTACCCGTATTTCGCCAGAATCTTCGTCACATGGGCACTGGCGGCTTTGGCCGCTTTCAGATCCGCCGCGGCTTCTAGTTCGGCTTCCATGCTGCAGGCGACGATTTCATAGAACGCGCGGTCAAGTGCGCGGCGTGCCGCCGCCACTTGCTGGGCAACCGCCTCGCAAGTGGCGTTGGCTTCAATCATCCCCTGAATTCCGCGCAACTGACCTTCGATTCGGCGCAGACGGGTCACCATGCTTTGTTTGTGCGCGGCCTGCGTGTCGCTGCCCGCTGCTGGCGCACGCGCGAGCTTCATCGACTGTTTCATGGCACCACCACCTCTGCTTCCATGGGTAAGTACACGTCCTCGACGTTTGCTCAGGCGAGGCCCGGATTGTCCTCGACGCCGTGCAACACCGGAAGGTTGACCCTGCGCGGCGCCAATGTGTGGTTGGAGGTTAGATACTGCTCGACCACCGCCCACACCGGCTCGCCTTCGACATCCTCCGCCACCGACGCCCATCCCGCGACTTTGTACTGGCGCGAGGCCATGATGGGTGTTCCGTTTAATCGCAGGTCCGAAATCCGTTGTCCGCTTGGCGCCTGCGGATCGCAGGTGTACGTAAGGCCACCCACCCGCACCATGTCGCCGCCCTGTTGGTAGTACGGATCCGGATTAAAAAGATTGTCGGCGATGTCTTCGAGCACGGCTTGCAACCGTTCGCCGGTCATTTCGTTGACGGTGACCGCGGGATAGGTGATGGCGGTTTGCGCGTACACGTGCTCGCGTGTCAGCGTTTCGCCGGGCAGCACGCTGCCGCCCCAGCGAAAACCCGGGGACAACGCGATCTCGGTATCTTTGACCGTCATCAGCGCGTCGAGGATGAGTTGATCGAAGCTACCGTTGAAGTTGCCGCGCCGATAGAGCAGTCCTTCGGACACCGCGAGCGGCGCGTTCAAATCCGCAAGGTACGGGGCGCGATGTCGCTCGATTAACGCTTGCATCGCGGGATCGGGCGGTAACAGATTGGCGAACACCGGCAACAGCCGGTAGCGCCAATCGACGAGCTTGCCGTTTTTGACGTCCAAATCGAGCACGGCGAGGAACTTACCGTGACTGCCGGCATTGGTGACCAAGGTTTCACCACCGGCGTTTTTGATGCGCAAAGGCGCCGGCATGCCATCGTGCGTATGGCCACCGAGAATGGCGGTAAGCCCCGTGACGCGACTCGCGAGCTTGGTATCGACGTCCATGCCATTGTGGGAAAGCAGCACCACAATCGCCGCGCCTTCCGCGCGCGCGGCGTTGATGGTCGTCTGCAATTCTTCTTCTTGAATGCCGAACGTCCAATCCGGCACGAAATGCCGCGGGTTGGCGATCGGCGTGTACGGGAACGCTTGTCCAATTACCGCGACTCCAACGCCGTTGACCTCGCGCAAGGCGTAGGGGGCAAACACCGGATCGCCAAAGTCGTTGGTTTTGACGTTGTGCGCAACAAAGCTAATGCGATTTTTAAGCGGACCATCGATGAGTTCTTGCACGCGCGCGGCGCCATACGTGAATTCCCAGTGACCGGTCATGACATCGACACCAAGCGCGAGCTGCGCGTCCACCATGTCCTGACCCTTGCTCCAAAGGCTGGTCGCCGAGCCCTGCCACGTGTCACCACCGTCGAGTAGCAACGATTGCGGGCGCGCCTCGCGTAGCCGCTTTACCAAGGTGGCCAAATGCGCATATCCGCCGATTTTGCCGTATACGCGCGCGGCGGTGGCAAAGTCGAGGTGCGTGAAGGCATACGCGGCGGCACTGTGCGCCGGAATGTCGAAATGCTTCAACAATGCGTTCCCCACCACGTGCGGCGGACGCCCGCGCCATTCGCCCACACCAAGGTTCATCGACGGTTCGCGATACCACAACGGCAACAGCTGCGCGTGGGCATCCGTGTAGTGCAAAAGGCTGACATTGCCAAACGGAGGCAAGTCGTAGAGCTCGGCGCCGTCCGCTTGCTCGAGCGCGCGTGCCGCGCGCAGATTGGCACTTGTCGCGGCCAGCGCCAACACATTTAGAAAGTCGCGACGCCTCATTCTTGATTGACGGGGGAGGTGGGATCGAACAAAAACGCCATCAGGTCTTTCAATTGCTGTTCGGTCAAAATTCCGCGATGTCCGAATCTCGGCATATTGGAACACGGCATCGTCGCGTTCGAGTTGTATAACTTGCCCCACGTGTAGGCGAGCACTTCGGGACTGTTGCCGCGCAGTTTGCCGTAGTGTTTCAAGCTCGGCCCGATGGTCCCAAACGCCATCTCCTTCGGCGCCATTTCGTGACAGGCATAACAATTACCGCCGGCCGGCTTTTTGGGATCGTCGCTCGATTGCAAGCCGGTGCCGGTGTTGGCGATGAGTTCGCCGTTTGCCAGCTCGCCAAAGTAATTGCCGTCCGCCGGCGCTTTGATCGTCGTTTGGTTGAGCGCGGTGATTTTCGCCGCGATATCTTGCGCGAGCGCAACGTCGGCGTTGGCCGAACACAGCGCCTGCGTTTCGTCTTGCACCAACCGGTCCATTTGCGCCTGGCCTTTTGCTTCAAACGCCGCCTGCATCGCCTGCGCGGTGGCGGCCACATCAATGGCTTGGGCGCTCGACCCCACACTCCACAAAATCAATGCGCTAATACATGCTTTCATCGCGGCTTTCCTTAACGCTTGATGCTGGGCGCGGCCATGACGCCGCCTTCGGCGGTTTTCGCCAAATACATCGTCAGACCGATGGCGACCGGCGAACCAAATTTGAGTTGCGGCAAGCGCTGTTGGCGAAAACAATCTTGCAACCGCCACTCCATCGTACGCAGTTCGCCTTGTGACACTCGATAGGCCGGCCAGCGCGTGTAGGCGGCTTGCGCGCCCGCGGGTTCGGCAAGTTTGGGTAACGACTGCAGGCGGATTCGCTTACCGGTTTCGCCATGACAGGTCGCGCAAGCGAAATCATGCGGGCCGGCGCGGTAATAAAACACGTCTCGACCCAGCGCATAGGCGGCTTGTTCGGCCGGGTGCGCTAACGGAAGTTTGATCGGCTTACCCTTCGATGCTTTGACGATAAACGCGGTGAGAGCTTCTAGGTCGGATTTTTTTTCGCCGTCGCCGAACTTCACTTTTAGGACTTCCTCGCGCGTAAAGCCTTGCAAGGTAGTCATGCAGGTGACAAGCCGCGATTCCAAATCTTGCACCTGTTGGGTGTCCTCAAACCATTTGGGCAATTGCGCGTACGCACCATCGATAACGCCGGGGCCGAGACCGAAATCGCATTGATTCAAGGCAGCTTGTTTGGGTCCGCGTGGCGTGCGCCATAGTTCCTCGCCGCGCAACTCCCATAGCTCCGCGGGATTCTCATCGCCGAACATCGCGTGGTACTCGGCAATGGCTTCTTCGGTTGTTTGTTCGGCCTGCGCACCGAGCGCCACTATCAGCAGGAGCGCACCAAGCGAGGTTCGCGCGTTCATTTGATTTCGACTTTGTCGGTGCGGAATTCACCGGCAGTATCGGTCCATGTGATCTGCAGCGTGTCGCCTTTGGCGCCACCCTTAAAACGAAAACCGAAATACGGATTTTTGGAAATCGACGGCCCCCAGTCGGCGCTCATGACCTGTTTGTCATTGCAAGTGGCGACCACCTTGGTGATGTAGTGCGCCGGCACCACGTTGCCGTCGCTGTCTTTCCGCTGTCCGGTTTCCATGACATGTGCCATCAGAATTTTGACATCGACTTTATCGCCCATCATGACCGCACGGATACGCATTGGATCTGGCATTTAAATCTCCTAACCGCCGCAACCGCCGAGGGTGACCTTGACCAACTTGGTTGTGTAGAACACACCGGCGTCGGTTTTGACCACGGCGTGAATGTTCGAACTCTCCGCCACTTTGACGCGCGTTGCGACATAGGGTTCGGTGCCTTCGGGGATCGCAAACTCGGCGGACAGCACATGCGGATTCTTTTCCACCAGTATCGTGATCGAGCGCGTGTTAGCGAGTTTACTTTCCACTTCGACCGGCACCACCGCGCCGTTCTCCGCGATATCCGGCGCCTTGAAGGCGATGTCGGTCGATTCTTGCGGGTTCGCGACGCCCATCGCTTTGTAAGCATCCGCCAGCGATTCCGCCAAAAAGGGTGCGCGTTCATCATTGGCCGCGACCGTTCGCGCATACCACGCAAGCGGCGCCATGCCGAGCGCGATCAGTTTCGCCAAAAATTTACGTCGGTCTGTCATTGGGTTCACTCCACGTTGGCAAGTTACACCTGCTAGGTTTTCAATCTTTTGCGCCACTTAGAATCCAGGCGACGATTTCGGTTAGTTTTTGCGCCGGCACTTGGCTCTGCGGCGGCATCATCGCGCTTCCCCACGCACCGCTGCCGCCCGCGGCGACTTTGGCAACCAGCGTGGCGGATGCCCGCGGGTCCTTGGCGTAACGCGCGGCGACATCGCGCAGGGCCGGCCCCACGCCCGCTTTATCGAGCCCATGGCACGCCACACAGCCGTAAGTTTGCAACAGGGCTGACGGCGCCGCATCCGGCCCCGCGCCAGCCGTTTGCAGGGCGCGCACCGCGCGAAAGTGCGTGCGGATATCGCCATACATCTGCGCGGTAAATTCTTCAGGTAAGCGCGACAACACGGATACGCTATCCGCGCAGTCCTGCATGCAGGCTGAATTTTTCACATCCGGGGCACCGTCAATTGTCGATAGGCCATGGTCGGCGGTAAAGCCTTTCGCATTGGGCATTTTAATTAGCGGTAGAGACTTGGCATCGAGCACGGCGTCGGCCGGCACGATCTCGTTCAAATTCAACACATACGCGGTGAGGGCATAGACTTCGTTCGCGCTCAGGGTTTTCGAATTATTGAAGGGCATCGCGCGGTTGATGTAGTCCCACAAAGTCGTCGCGAAATTCAATTTACTGCCGACGGTGCGCTGCGGATTGTCGCTCGCGAGTGTACCGACGCCACCGGTAAGCGCGATGTAATCGTTGGACTCGCCAAAGGTTCCATGACAACTAGCGCACAGACGATCATAAATTTCCTGGCCTTCCGCGACCGATCCCTGTCCCGGCGGAAGGCCGGCGCCATCCGGCCGGACGTCGATATCCCAGCTCGCGATTTCGTCGGATGTTGCCGGCGTGCCTAGCGTATGCCAGGGCGCGGCGAGCGCCGGCATCCCCCACAACATCAAAAGTAGGCTAACCCACTTGCACATTGTGCACCGTGCCATCCGGCATCACCTGCCAAGTTTGGATTGCGTTGTTGTGGTAGATGGAGCGCGTGCCGCGAACCGCCCGGAGTTGCTTTATCTGGGGCTGTACATAACCGGTTTCGTCCCGGCAGCGACTCTGTAACAGCGCGGGCGAGCCATCCCAGACCCAATCAAAGCGAAAGCGCGTCAATGCCTTGGTCAGTACCGGTGATTGCAGCGTGGCCGCGCGCCAGGTCCGCCCACCGTCGGTTGAGATATCAACCTGTTTGATTCGCCCGCGTCCCGACCAAGCGAAACCTGTGATCTCGTAATAGCCGCCTTTGTCGAGCAATTGCATGCCGCCGGAGGGTGCGGTGATGACCGACTTCGCTTCTTGAATCCACGTGAATTGGCGACTTGTCCCATCCGGCATTAAATCGCTGTAATGCAGTGTCTCTTCACGCGTATGCCATGGCGCATCTCCAACCTCGAGTCGTCGTAACCATTTGACGCTGGAGACACCCTGCACGCCCGGAACGAATAATCGTAATGGATAGCCATTTTCCGGCCGCAGCATCTCGCCGTTTTGGCCATACACCACCAGCACATCATCCAGCGCCATCGCGAGCGGAATCGTGCGGGTCAAGCCCGCGCCGTCCGCGCCTTCGGCTAGCAAATATCTGGCGCTTTTAAGTTCGATTCCGACGTCATCAAGCAAGGTCGACAACAACACGCCGGTGTATTCCGCGCAGCTCAACATGCCATGCGTGAATTGCACGGTCGGCACGGCGGCGTTACCCCATTCCATGCCGGTATTCGCGCCGCATTCGATGAAATGAATGCGCGAGACCGACGGCAAGCGCAGGATGTCTTCTAGCGAATAACGTTTGGCTTGTTTGACCAGCCCGTGGATCAGCAATTGATGACGATAGGGATCGAGATCCGGTAGGCCCGCGTGATCGCGCTCGAAATGGAGACCGTTCGGCGTAATGATTCCAAATAGGTTTTGCAGCGGCGTAAACGCAATCGAAGATTCGTTGGTACGCGTGAGTCCCGGACTTTGGCGGCGAATAATATTGGCTTCAAAGCGCGACGGCTCGCCGTAAGGAGCATGCGCGACCGGTTGGCCGAGCAATTTGGCGCTTGCGGGCACCTCTAGTGCGGCCGCACTCGCGCCTGGGATCCACAAGCTCGCACCAACCCCCGCGAGCTCGCGCAGAAAACGTCGGCGCGGCGGTCCATGTTCCGCCACCGGCGATTGCATACGGCCTGCGGTGCGTGGCGCGTCATTCATCGCTATGACCTCTGCGAGGAAAGATCGATGGAGAGAATAAGTATACCCCCACCGGTATACCAATCAGACTATAGAAGGCGCTGCGCGAACCGTCAACGTGGAGTTAAAGGAGCAGGCTTCAGTTAGACGCATCGTCGCTATCGCCAAGCGAAAGCAGGGGCGATGCGTTCCTCTTCTCCCGCTAGGCAATTTAGGGCCAACGGACCCGATGTTCCTCCGCCATGAACGCCGTGCATCCTTCGCCTAAGAAACGCGGCGCGTCGTCGGCAAAGATTTGCTGAATCTTGGGATTATTCCAGTACGCAAGAAATGCTGCGTTATCGGCAAACCACAGCTCGGCAACTCCATCGTACGCCGGCGCGTCTTGCTCGCTGTACGTCTCAGGGATGGTGTGGCATTGCACGTAACGCAGTACTTCCGCGTTGCGCGGGATCTGCGGACCATGGCCGTTTAACCAATAATCTTGAAACTGTGCAACCGATAAATCCGCTCGGCGCTTCAGCAAGAAGATCGCCTTAGCCCAGGTGGTCGCGCGCGTCAGCGGCGCGCTATCGATGACGACTTTTTCGGTGGTCGCGACAAATTTCAATTTAGATGTATCGATGAAATTTGGTTCGTCGGCCTGGGCACCCGTAACGTATTCCGGATTGGTCGGCATGTTCCGTAGGTCTTGCAGCGAGTCAAACCATATTTCCGCCGCCCCGTCATACGGTACGTGATCGAAACCGGGCACCGCGAGTGCGCTACGGTGGCTTTGGCTGTAGCGCTTCAGGGTCTGAATGCGTAGCGCGATCGGGCCATGCACTTCGCGCCAATAGCGGCGAAACTCTGCGTTGTTCAAATCGGGGCGTTGCGCAACCAGCGCGAAACCTTTGATCATGTTTGGTACTCCATGAGGGGATTTAATGCGCAGTGTCCGGGCAGTTGGCTTGTTGCGCAATCCGGTTTCCGTGATCCGGAACCACGCGCGTTATTGTGCGGTGCAATTTCACGCGCTGGATGGGTCGGAGTTTTTACTGGGTGGTGCGCGTAGCGCGACTTTGCCGGCCTGCGAGTATAGTGTCACGCATATATACCCGCGTGTTGCGGGCTATCCTTAAACCATCACAAATATGAGCTGCCCATGACATACGATCTCATCATCAAAAACGGCACTGTGGTTGACGGCACCGGCGCCCCGCGCATGCGCGCCGATATTGGCGTCAGGGACGGTTTGATTGTCGATGTTGGCACCGTGTCAGGAAGTGCTGCGCGCACCCTCGATGCTTCGGATCTCATCGTGGCGCCTGGCTTCGTTGATCCGCATACGCATTACGATGCGCAGATTTGTTGGGATCAACTCACCTCGCCTTCATGCTGGCATGGTGTCACGAGTGTCGTCATGGGCAATTGCGGTGTCGGTCTCGCGCCCTGTCGTCCGGCCGCGCGTGAAATCGCCGCTTGGGATTTGGTCAACGTCGAAGCCATTCCGTTCGATGTCTTGAGCAAGGGCGTGACCTGGGATTGGGAGACCTTTCCGGAATACATGGACGCCGCCGCCAAGCGCGGCTCCGGTTTGAACTTGGGATTCTTGGCGGCGCTCACGCCGTTCCGGCATTACGTGCTCGGCGAAGAATCGATGGAGCGCGCGGCAACCGCGCAAGAAACGCAAAAGATAGCCGCGCTGCTTCGCGAAGCGATGGACGCTGGCGCGTTTGGCTTTACCACCACCTACGCCGCGCAACACATCGGCTATCAAGGCCGGCCGCTCGCCTGTCGCTTGGCAAGCAACGACGAACTCGCGGCATATTCGCGTGTATTGCGTGATGTCGGGCGCGGGGCTATTGAACTCGCGCTGACGAACGAAGTATCCGTGTTGAGCGACGACGAATATAAATTGCTCGACATGCTGTTGACCGAATCCGGTAGACCCGTAACTTGGCTCGCGTTGTTGAATCGCGAAGACAATCCGGAAGCGCCACAAAAAACGCTGGTGCGCGCGGCGGAACTGCTGAAGCGCGGCGGCCTACCGCAGGTTACCTGTCGGCCGCTCATCGTGCAGATCGATCTGCGCAAACCTTTCATCTTCGCCAACATGGCATGCTGGAACCCGGCCTTTAATCGTCCGCCGGAAGAGCAGATGCAGTTTTATCGGGATCAGAAATTCCGCGATGGCTTCCGCTTGGCGCTGAAGACCCCGAATATTTTCTCCGGCAACTGGGCCAAAGCCGTCATCCATGAAGTCGCGAATCCGGCGCTCGCCAATCTAGTCGGCAAGAATGTCGCGGCAGTCGCGCGCGAACGCGGCCAAGACGCGCTCGATACCTTCCTCGATCTTGCGATAGAAGACGGTTTGCAGATGCAGTTCACCTATGAACTCTTCAATTCGGACGAAAGCCGTATTCCGGAATTGATCAAAGATCCGCGCACGATGATTGGCTTGTCCGATGGCGGTGCGCATGTCGACATGTTCTGCGACGCCGGTTACTGCACTTACTTGCTCGGCACCTGGGTGCGCGATCGCGAAGTCATGACGCTAGAGCACGCCGTGAAACGTATAACCACCGAGCCCGCCGATCTGTTCGGCATCAAGCAGCGCGGGCGAATCGCCAAGGGTGCCGCGGCGGATTTTGCGATTTTCGATTTAACTACCGTCGGCTCCGAAAAGCGCGGGGTCATGACCAACGATTTGCCCGGCGGCGGCCGCCGCTTGGTCATGCCGGCCCGCGGCGTTGAACACACCATCGTAAACGGCACATTCTTATTCGAACACGGCAAAGATACCGGGGCTCGTCCTGGGCAAGTGCTGCGTTCGGGTCGCGCCTAACATCAAAGAGGTTTGCCCATGTCCCAGCCAGTGATCAGAAAACCCATCATCTCGGCCGACTCGCATGTCATGGAACCGCCGGGGACTTACATCGATCGCATCGCGCATAAATACAAAGACAGCGCGCCGCATGTGGCAAGCGATCCGTCCAAGGGAGACACCTATGTCATCCCCGGCATGAAGGATTCGATTCCCATGGGCTTGGTCGCCGCTGCCGGCAAAAGCGCCGAAGAATTGGCGCACGCGGCCAAAACCGCCAAATTTGCCGATCTGCATCGAGGCGGCTGGGATCCGCATGCGCGCATTCCGGAGCAGGATCGCGATGGCGTAAGCGCCGAGATTATTTATCCGAGCGTCGGCATGGTGCTCTGTAATCACCCGGATGCGGATTACAAGAAAGCCTGCTTCGATGCCTACAACTTGTGGATCACCGAGTACTGCGATCCATACAAAGATCGCCTGCTCGGTGTCGGGCAAACCGCCATGCGCACCCCGGCGGAAGGCATCAAGGATTTAGAAGAAATTAAGCGCTTGGGTTTACGTGGCGTCATGATGCCGGGATTCCCCGAGCAAGAAGACTATGAGCATCCGATTTACGATGAATTTTGGGATGCCGCGGTCGAACTCGGCCTACCACTCAGCTTTCACATCCTGACCAACAAAGACGGACTCTCCGCAGTCAACGGCCTTGCGCGTCCGCGTGGGCCAAAGATGAATGGCTTCATGACCATCATCCGCGGCTGCCAAGATGTCATGGGAACATTGGTTTTGGGCGGCGTCTTTGAACGGCATCCCAAACTCAAAATCATCTGCGTGGAAGCCGACGCCGGTTGGGTACCACATTACATGTACCGGATGGATCATGCCTACGAGCGGCACCGCTACTGGCTGACGGCAGGGCAACTCTCCAAGCCACCGAGCGAGTATTTCCGCGAGAATATCTATGTGACATTCCAGGACGACTGGGTGGCTTTCAAAACCTTGGATCTGTGCAATCCACGACGTTTGATGTGGGCGAATGACTTCCCACATAGCGATTCAACCTGGCCCCGTTCGCAAGAATTACTCGCCAAACATACCGGCGACCTCACCGTGGAGGAGAAGAACTGGCTGCTGCATGATAACGTCGCCGAGGTCTACGGGATCGCGGCGTAACGGCTAGATAGCGAACGCGCCCAACGCTTACGGCGCCGGCCGCGTACGCTGCACTTGCGACTTTCATCTTCCCCCTCTCCCGCAGAGCGGGAGAGGGCTGGGGTGAGGGTCTTCCGCGTCGACGCTTACACCTGCGTCCGCCCGCGCGCCTGAATTGCCGCACGCCTGGCGGCTATCGCCTCCGGACTGACGGTGCCGTTATGTTCTGCGGCCCGCTTCGCCTCCATCGCCAGCGCGTCGCCTAGAGTCATCGCGCAACCTTCGTTAATCAGCTGCTTCAGACTCACCAGCATTTCCGGAAGCTGGCCCAACATGTCGCGCGCCAAGCGCTCACAGGTTGGCATGAGCTCTTCCGCCGCCACCACTCGGTTCACTAGGCCCCAGCGTTCGGCGGTGTGCGCATCAATAAAGTTGCCGGTCAGACTCGCTTCTTTGGCACGCCCCATCCCTATCAAACGCGGTAATCGTTGACTCAAACCCCAACCGGGATACATGCCTACCCGGCCGTGCGTGTCGGCAAAGCGGGCGGCAGGCGCGGCGATCAAGAGATCGCAGGCGAGCGCGATTTCAAAACCGCCGGTGACGGCGGCACCGTTAATGGCGCCGATGATGGGACCTGGATAAGCGTCCATCGCTGCCACAACGTCATACGTCGGATCGCGCGTTCCCAGTCGCGCGGCGCCTGAACCGAGTTCTTTCAGGTCAACGCCCGCGCAAAATGCACGGCCAGCCCCAGTCAAAATGACAACTCGTGCACTGGGATCAGCCACCAGATCACGAAAGACCTCCGTCAAGCGCTTGCGAAGCTCGCGCGACAAGGCGTTCAAGCTCTCGGGGCGGTTGAGCGTGACGGTGACCAAGTCGTCTTGACGACTAACGATTACGACCTCTGAACTCATGCGGGTTCTCCTGCTTGCGATAGGGGCCAGCATACGACCTTGACGGAGGCGGCGCATCGGCGGGAGAGGTTTATGCGACAAACGCCGCGACTGGTTTAACATTCAGATAACGACTCTTTCGGATCCTTCGCGCGACGTGAGCCAGCCCATTGGCATTTTTGATTCCGGCCTTGGCGGCCTGTCGGTATGGCGTGAAATCGCCACGTATCTCCCGCATGAATCACTGATTTACGTCGCGGATCAGTTGAATCTGCCTTACGGCGAGCGGACGCCCGCGCAGATCCGCGACTTTAGCCATCGCATCGCGGAGTTCCTGCTCGACGCCGGTTGCAAGGCATTGGTCGTCGCCTGCAATTCCGCCTCGGCCGCGGCGCTGGCCAGTCTGCGAGCGGAGTATCCAAACGTGCCAATTATCGGCATGGAGCCGGCGGTTAAACCGGCCAGTGAGTTGACGCGTAGCGGCGTGATCGGCGTCTTGGCCACGCCGGCGACTTTTAAAGGCAAGATGTTCAAAGCGACGACCGAACGTCACGCCTCGCACTTGCGAATCTTAGCCCAGGCCTGCCCTGGGCTTGCCGAGCTCATCGAGCAGGATCCCAATGCGACCAACGCCCTTGAACAAGCACTACGCCAGCACCTCGAACCCTTACTCGCAGCCGGCGCGGATGTCATCGTGCTGGCCTGCACGCATTACCCATTGGTCCGCGACATGATTGCCGACATCGTGGGGCCGACGTGTCACTTGGTCGATCCGGCGCCGGCTATCGCCCGCCAAGTGGCGCGCGTGATAAAGGAGTCGGAAAATTTGGGGCCAGAGCGCCTGTTTTTTACGACCGGAAACCTCGAAAAATTCAGTGCGAATCTCGCCTATTTACTTGGATCAGCGGTAAATCCGCGGCAAATCCATTGGGATGCATCGTCCGGCGCTTTAAAGAATTCGTGACCCGCTGCCGAGTTTACAAATCTGACACGCATTGTTTGGCGCATCGCAGCAAGCAATCCCCTAGAATCGCTAACCCTGACTCAATCGGAAGACGCCATCACGCGCATGAAAGTCTTGACGCACTTGGCCCGGCTCGAAGCCGAGAGCATTCATATCTTTCGCGAGGTCGTCTCGGAAGTTGAAAAGCCCGTCATGCTGTATTCCATCGGCAAGGACTCGGCGGTCATGCTACATCTCGCGCGCAAAGCGTTTTTTCCGGCGCCACCGCCGTTTCCGCTTTTGCATGTCGATACCACCTGGAAGTTCAAGGCCATGTATGAGATGCGCGCGCGCATGGCCAAGGAATCCGGGATGGAGCTATTAGTTCACCAAAACCCCGAAGCCAAAGCCTTAGGCATCAATCCGTTTGATCACGGTTTAGTGCACACCGATATGTGGAAAACGGAAGGATTGAAACAAGCGCTCGACAAATACGGCTTTGATGCCGCCTTTGGCGGCGGACGCCGCGACGAAGAAAAAAGTCGCGCCAAAGAGCGAGTCTTCTCGTTCCGCTCGGTCAACCATCGATGGGACCCGAAAAATCAACGCCCGGAGCTATGGCGGCTCTATAACGCGAAAAAGGCCAAAGGCGAAAGCATCCGCGTATTTCCCATTTCCAATTGGACTGAACTCGATGTCTGGCAATACATCCATTTGGAGAACATCCCCATCGTGCCGCTTTATTACGCGGCGCCGCGCCCTACCGTCGAACGCGACGGCCTGTTGCTGATGGTTGATGACGAACGATTCCCACTCAAACCCGGCGAGCAGCCGGTCATGCGTTCAATCCGTTTTCGCACACTGGGGTGTTATCCGCTGACCGGGGCAATTGAAAGCACCGCAAACACGCTGCCGCAGATCATTCGCGAGATGTTGCTGACCACCACTTCCGAGCGCCAAGGTCGCGCCATCGATCACGACCAAGCTGCGAGCATGGAAAAGAAGAAGCAGGAGGGTTATTTCTAATGACTGCTTCTTCCTACAAAGCACACGATTTAATCAGCGAAGATATCGATGCATATCTGGTGCAGCATCAGCACAAGTCGATGTTGCGCTTTATCACCTGTGGATCGGTCGACGACGGCAAATCAACGCTCATTGGCCGGTTACTCTACGACTCCAAAATGATCTTTGAGGATCAACTCGCGGCGCTCGAAGCCGATTCGAAGCGACTCGGCACGCAAGGTCAGAACATCGATTTTGCGTTACTGGTGGACGGCTTGGCGGCCGAGCGGGAGCAGGGCATCACCATCGACGTGGCATATCGTTTCTTTGCCACCGAAAAGCGCAAGTTCATCGTTGCCGATACGCCGGGCCACGAACAGTACACGCGTAACATGGTGACCGGCGCATCCACCGCCGATCTCGCCGTCATTCTCATCGATGCACGCAAGGGTGTGCTAACACAGACGCGCCGGCATAGTTACTTGGTGCATTTGATCGGCATTCACAACATTGTGTTGGCGATTAACAAAATGGATTTGATCGACTACGACCGCCAGAAATACGACGCCATCGTCGCCGATTACCGTGCGTTTGCCGACTCGATTGGCATTAAAGATTTTGTCGCGATGCCGATCTCCGGCCTCGCCGGCGACAACATCACGTCACGCTCCGCGAATACCCCCTGGTATAGCGGCGTGCCGCTCATCGAGCATTTGGAAACGGTTGAAGTCGACAACGCGATCGAGCAAGCCAAGCCGTTTCGTCTGCCTGTGCAATGGGTCAGTCGTCCGAATCTAGACTTCCGCGGCTTCGCCGGGCTTATCGCGGGTGGCCGTGTCAGTCCGGGGGATACCGTGCGCGTGTTGCCTTCCGGTAAGACATCCACCGTCACGCGGTTGGTGACGATGGACGGTGACTTGGACGAGGCCGTTGCCGGCCAGTCGATCACACTCACCCTTGCTGACGAAGTGGATTGTTCGCGCGGCGATGTCTTGGTCGCGGCCGATAACTCACCGGAAGTTGCTGATCAATTCGAAGCGACGCTGGTCTGGATGGCCGAAGACGCGCTCGTGCCCGGGCGACCGTACTGGCTAAAGCTCGGCACGCAGATCACCACGGCGCGCGTCCAGGCGCCGAAGTATCAAATCAACGTCAATACGCTTGAACACACCGCAACGCGCACGCTGGATTTGAATGCGATTGGCGTCGCTAATCTAACCACTGAGAAGGCACTGGTGTTCGAACCCTATACCGCCAGCCGTGATCTCGGTGGGTTTATCTTGATCGATAAGATGACGAATGCGACGGTCGCGGCCGGCATGCTGCATTTCGCGCTCCGCCGCAGCCAAAACGTGCATTGGCAGGCGCTCGACATTACGCGTCAAGCGCACGCCGAACAGAAACAACAGTCACCGCGCGTCCTCTGGTTCACCGGCCTCTCCGGCGCGGGTAAGTCGACGATCGCGAATTTGGTTGAAAAACGACTTTACGCGCTCGGCATGCATTCTTTCCTATTGGATGGCGACAACATCCGTCACGGACTCAATAAGGACTTAGGATTCACGGACGCCGATCGCATCGAAAATATCCGGCGCGTCGGCGAAATGGCGAAATTGATGACCGACGCCGGGCTCATTGTCCTAACCGCGTTTATTTCACCGTTCCGCGCCGAACGTGACATGGTGCGGCAGATGCTGCCGGCGGGTGAGTTCGTCGAGGTTTTTGTCGATACGCCGCTTGCCGAAGCCGAAAAACGGGACGTCAAAGGACTTTACAAAAAAGCGCGCGCCGGATCGCTCAAACACTTCACGGGGATTGACTCTCCGTACGAGCCGCCCGAGAACCCCGAGATCAGAATCGACACGCTACAAATGAAACCGGACGAGGCCGCGGAAATAATCGTCGAGTGGTTGCTCGCGCAGCCTATCCCTACCCGCGGGAATTGCCAGGCGGATTTGACATAGCGCGAGTTACCTCGTGACGCATGCTGTTAGGTTCTGTGTTTTCGCTTACCGCTACTCGGCGAGATCCTGCTGTTCTGCGCGATCGCGGGACTGCTGGCCGAGCGGCGCGAATTCGGCACGCCGGTGGGGCGCGTGGCGTTGGCAATTTTGCTGATGCAGGATTTGATGGTGGTGCCCCTGCTCGTAGTAGTGCAATCGGCGGGCACCGATAGCTTGACGACGACGCTTGCCATCGCCGGGATCAAGGCGTTACTCGCAATCGGCCTCATCGTGCTGGCGGGTAAGCACCTCGCCCAACCGCTGTTTGATCGGGTGGTGCATTCCCATCAGCCGGATGCGTTTTCGGCGCTCACGTTGTTGTTTACGTTGGGTACCTACCGCGGCGCTAACCGCCGCCGCCGGACTTTCGTTTGCATTGGGCGCCCTCTTGATGGGGTTGATGCTTGCCGAAACCGCTTATCGGCATCAAATTCAAATCATGATTGAACCCTTCAAAGGGCTGCTTATCAGCGTATTCTTTCCTGCCATCGGTATGCAGATCGCTCCGCACGCGATCGCCCGCGAACCGTTATGGATTGGCGCGTCGGCGCTAGGTTCGTACGCCATCAAAGCAGCCATCGCGACAGCGTTTGTTCGCGCTACCAATCGCGCCTGGGGAGCCGCCGCCGACCGGGTTGTTGCTCGGTCAGGGTGACGAGTTGGCGTTGATTGTGATCGGCATGGCGGTGACACGGCAGTTGCTAACACCGGAGATTGGGCAATTCATGTTGTTGGTGGTCGCTTCAGAATGTTGCTCGCACCGTTGATGGCGCCCGTCTTGGCCGTGTCGTCAACGGCTGGCTGACGCCCGCGATACCCTCGCCGCGCGCCGCCGCGCTGCCCATGATGTCGGGACATGTGGTGATTGTTGGCTTCGGTCGCGCTGGCCGACTGCTGGACCATTCTCGATCGCGAAGGCGGTGGCGGTGGTGGTGACGGTGGATGCCCCCGACAGCGCGGCACGGATTGCGGCCACACTGGCTACGCCGCGAATTGCGCATGCTAGGTTAACCGCGAGCGGACGCACCATGACGACGGTCAATACCTGCAGTGGATGGGCGCGCGATAGTACGGCCTGCTAGCTGAATCCGAACAGATTGAGGGTCCGATTATGAAAACAAACTTGACTCGTTCGAATATCGAATTGCGTCCGGTTTACGGACCCGACCCCGCCAATATCGGCGACTATGCGGCGCGATTCGGCGATCCCGGCGCCTACCCGTTCACACGCGGCACGCGCGCCGATACCGGCCGGGGCTGGATTCAGCGCGAACTCTCCGGCGAAGGAGACGCCAAACGTTCCAACGAGCAATTCAAATATCTGATGAGCCTAGGGCAAACCGGCCTCGATGTGATCGGTGACAGTCCCACGATGTCGTTGATGGATCCGGATCATCCGTTGGCTCGCTATACCGTGGGCACGCAAGGCGTATCGCTGTGCCGCCACCAAGACTATCGCGAACTCCTAGCTGGAATTCCGCTCGATCAAATGTCGATTTCGAGTTCCACGCCATCGATGTTCATGGTCGCGAGCCTCTACCTGCTCGCGAACGAGCGGGGGATTTCGCCCACCAAACTTCGTGGCTCGGTCATCGAGTGGCCGTTTTATGCCGAACATTGTTCCTACGCTTACAAAATGCCCTTCGACCTTCACTTGCGCATGTCGTGCGATGTCATCGAGTTTTGCGCACACGAGATGCCAAGGTTTCATGGTTACCTCGAAGACACCTACTTTTTTAGCGAAGCTGGATTGAACGCCGTGGAAGAAGCGGCGCTGGGGTTTGTGGAAATTCGCCACCTTGTGCGCACCTTGCTGAAGCGCGGGTTGAATATCGACAGTTTTGCACCGCGTATCGCGATTCTTACCAACTGCTCGATGGACTTTTATGAGGAGATCGCAAAAATTCGCGCGATGCGTCGTATGTTCGCGCGGATGATGAAAGAAGAGTTTGGCGCGCAAGATCCCAGATCGCAGGCGGTCAACATCGCGGTGCACACCTCCGGGCTTTCGCTGACCACCGAACAACCCGCCAACAATATCGTGCGCGGCGCGATCCAAACCGTCGCGTTAGGCCTCGCCGGCGTCAGCGCGCTTGAAATCTCGACGTTCGACGAAGGCTATCGCACGCCGAGTAAGGAAGCGCATTTAGTGGGATTACGCACACAACAGATAGTCGACTTGGAGACCAACATCAACCGTGTGCAAGACCCGTTCGGCGGTTCTTGGTTTATGGAGTCGCTGACGGATCAGGTCGAGGCAAAAATCATCGCCATGGTCCGCGAAATAGAAGCCAAAGGTGATCCCGCGGAGCTAGTCAATAGCGGATACTTCAAACAATTTTTCCATGCCACGATGCATCGGTATCACGATCAAATTCAGGACGGCGAAGTCATTAAAGTAGGCCTGAACGCGCATCAGATGCCGGCCGAAGAAGACAAGCTGCTGCGCGATATCAGCGAACGGAAGATCGCGCCGATGTTCGAACGCGTCGAGGAAATTAGGCGCTTCCGCGCAAGCCGGGATCAATCCCGATTAATCGCTTCGTTAGAGAATCTGCACACGGTGGTTAAAGGCAAAGACAACATGATGGACGCGGTGATCGCGTGCGCACAAGCCAACGCGACCATGGGCGAAATCGCCGGGGTCCTACGCCAGGCCGCGGGCGCATCATACGACCCCTATGGATATTTGGAATCGCCATTGAGGCAGAGTCGATGAGTCCGATTCGCGTGCTCGTCGGTGTGCTCGGCATGGATCAACATGAACTCGGCGCGGTCGGCATTGCCAAGATGCTGCGTGATAACGGCATGGAAGTTATTTATACCGGTTGCTTCAATACGCCTGAAACGATGATTCAAACCGCACTCGAAGAAGACGCCGATGTCATTGGGATCAGCAGCCATTCCTGGGAATATCTGTATTACACGCCGGAGCTGCTCGCATTGTTGGCGCAACACGGACTCGACATTCCCGTGATACTGGGCGGCTCGGTAATTACCGACGAAGACGCGCAATCCATGCTCGATAAAGGCGTGGCCGCGGTATTCGGCTCTGGCGCCCGGGCCGGCGACATGGTCGACACCGTCCGGCGCTTGGCAGCGCGTGAAGCGGCGCCCTGACATCCCAATAGACGAACTGGTCCGCGGCACCACGCGCGGCGATATTCGCGCCGCCTCGCGGCTAATCCGCTTGATCGACGACCAACACCCGCTGGCGCGGCAAGCGCTCAAAGACCTGTTCCCCTATACCGGCCATGCACAAGTGGTAGGTATCACGGGGCCGCCCGGCGCTGGCAAAAGCACGCTTATTGATTGTTTGATCGAGCAGGCACGCGGCGCGGGGCTTGCGGTCGGCGTGCTAGCAGTCGATCCCTCGAGTCCTTTTACGGGCGGCGCGATTTTGGGTGATCGTGTGCGGATGAATCGTTTTGCGCTGGATGACAAAGTATTCGTGCGCTCGCTGGCAACGCGTGGTCACTTTGGTGGCATTACACCGGCCACGCGCGGTGCTATTCGCGTGATGGATGCGCTGGGCAAGGATATCATCTTGGTCGAAACCGTCGGGGTGGGGCAGGACGAAATCGATATCGCCCGCATCGCCGATACCACGCTGGTGGTCGCGGTGCCCGGACTCGGCGACGACATCCAAGCGATGAAGGCCGGAATTTTGGAAGTGGCCGACATCTTTGTCGTTAACAAGTCCGATCACTCCGAAGCGGATAAGACTGTAGCCTATTTGACCGACATCGTCCGGCGTTGGCCGCGACAGGACTTCATGCCACCCATCGTCAAAACGGTCGCGTTGCGTCGCCTTGGTGTCGCGGAGCTCTGGCAAGCAGTGCGGCATCACCGCGATTATCGCCAATCCGCCCGCACGGCGAGCGAGTCCCAACGGCTCGCCGATTGCCGGTGTGAACTCGAATTGTTTCTACAAGAAAGGCTACGCGAACAACTCGCGCTAAAGCTAGAAACCGCGACTGATTTACAAGCACTGGTGCAGGGCATTGCGAGTGGCGAGCTTGATATTTACGTTGCCGCGGACCAACTCCTGAGCGAGTTAACGCTCAACTGATCGGCATTTCACGATCCATGCCCGGAAAGTGGGCAGCGTCCCATATTGTTCGGTTGGGATTTTGTGGTTGCCTTCCCACTGACAGGCTCCACACAATGCAGGCCTAACTTCATGCGGAGCGAGTCCGATGCAAGTAGCCGGCGAATCCCTGCTCGATTCCATCGCGATGTTCTGCCGTGCCAAAGGCATGGCCGAGACGACATTTGGCCGGCGCGCCGTCAACGACGGTAAGTTCGTCTCCCGCCTGCGCGATGGCGCTCGCATCACGCCCGAGACCTTGCAGCGAATCGCGAGCTTTATCAAACGCGAAGGAGGCAAGTTAACCAACGAGACACCGCCTGAGTTAAAGCCCCTGCTCACCGTCGCCTCGCGGCCACGCGCAGCCGAACCAATCGGCGAGATTTCATCGGCGCAAAATTTTCGCTTTTTCGACAATCGGCAAAAGTACCTGCTGTTCGTCAACACTTGCAGCGAGAAGGCGGTGATCGCAAAACGCGTCGGACTTGAGTTCGCGCAGTTGCATCCCAAGCCGCCGGCATTGCGCGTATTTGATGCCGGGGTGGGCGACGGCACGGTGTTGACCAGCGTCATGCGCGAGATGCATCGCCGCTTTCCAACCTTGCCGTTTTATATCGTCGGCAAAGAAATTAGCTTGGAAGATATTCGTATTACGCTCACGCGATTGGCCGATCGTTTTTTTGAACACCCGGCGACGGTCGTCGTCGTTACCAACATGTATTACACCGAGGCGCCGTGGCTGACGCCCAATTCGCTCGCCGCGGCCACCTCGCTCGTGTGGCATGAAGCGCCGCTCGCCGGCACCACGGCGCACGAGTTCGCCGAACAGGTCAACGATCTCGAGCCCTTTCTGGCCAAACACTGGCAAGCACGGCACAGCCCCAAAACCGGCAATCCGATCTACGACCGGCCCGTGGCGTTGGTGTTATATCGCGACGACTATCGATTTTTGCTCGACGATGTGTTGCCACGCCAAGGGCGCGCCCGCGCGGATTTCGATTTGATCATCGCCTCGCAGCCATATCGCGCACGCGCGCCGCTCTCGTTTAAGTCTTCCCGCGTCTTAACGCCACTGGTGCGGGCTTTGCGTCCGGGTGGCAGGCTGCTTGGTATTCACTCGCATGGGCATGATCCGGGGCTTGAGATCGTGCAGGAAATGTGGCCGGCCGAAGCGCCCTTTCAACACTCGCGGCACGATCTCCTGCGCGCCGTCAAAGCCGATCTCGGTAAAGAAGCGAGTCGTTATAACTTCAACGCGTATGCGGACGGACGCGCCATTTTTCGCTACGACATGCACACGCTGCCAAGCGAAATCTCGGCGAGCATAGGCACTTCTACGTTATTCGCGGCGTGGAACGCGGCTACCTATGTCGCGCAAATCGAAGACGCGCGTCTCGCGCAGGTGCTTGGCTCCACCGATTATTTCGAAGCAACAAGACGCGTGCTGCAACGGCACGGCCAATTATGGTTTCAAGACGAATCGTTCGTCGTATCACGTAAACGGGAGTAACGCGGATGGCACTTTCAAATATCGATACCGCAGTGGCGCGCAGCGCAGCGCCTAAAGAATGCCAAACACGTTTACTGCGTGGCGCATCGGTCGAAATCCTCGCCCGCGACACGGCACAGATTGAACCGCTCGCCGCGCTCTTGCCGCGCGGCATGCCGGTGTTTGTCCCGGCATTACCGAATCAACCGTTGGCGCAAGTATTGGACGCGGCGCGGAGCTTAGCCCAAGCCGGCTTTGAGCCGGTGCCACATCTCGCCGCGCGGAAACTGACCAGCGCCGCCGAGCTGGAATTATTTTTGCGCGCGATCACCGCCGAGTCGCGCGTGCGACGCGTCATGCTGATCGCGGGCGACATTCCAACGCCGCTCGGCCCATACGCCGATTCGTTGGCCGTGTTACGCGATCCCGCACTCAGTAATGCCGGACTTCAAGAAATCCTGCTCGCGGGTTATCCGGAAGGTCATCCGGAGATAGCGAATCAAACGCTCGAGTCCGCGCTCGCCGAAAAGATCGCACTCGCGCGCGCGCAACAGTTGCGCGTGTCGCTAGTGACGCAATTCTCCTTCGCCCCTATGCGCATCGTGGAATGGTGCAGCCAGCTCGCCCGCCAGTATCCGGGGTTGCCGATCCATGTCGGTATCGCGGGTCCCACCGATCCGGTCGCGCTTCTTAAGTATGCACAACGTTGCGGCGTCAGCGCCTCGCGCCGCGCGTTACGACACTTAGGCACCGGCATCGCCCGGCTGGTCGTCAATACCGATCCGGCGGACCAAATCACCGCGCTCGCGCAATACTGCGAAGGCAAGGCGGCGTGCAATGTGGTGGGTGTGCACTTCTTTAGTTTTGGTGGCGCGTTGAAGACCGCTCGGTGGTTGAGCGCTTTAGGCAAAGATTTTCGCGATTCGTGAGCGTCACCTGACGTATGATCTAGCCATGCGAAGCAGAGAGGTGGTCTTTTGCGAATCACCATCGAGATCGATGAAAAGCGTGTCGTTGAAGCACAACGAGTAACCGGAATCGCTGGCCGCATGGAGTTGATTCATGAAGGGTTAAAAGCCCTAATACATCGCGAGAGCGCGCGGCAGCTCGTGCGCCTTGCCGGGAGCAATCCTTAGCTATCACCCATACGGCGTTTCCGCCTGCCGATTAAATGACTCAAGTCGATAAGCTTCTGTCTCGGAAGACGAGGGCTGTGCATGCGGTTTTCTGAATTGATAGGCGCGACAATCGATTTGCTGCAGTCCAGCGGACGCATGACTTACCGAGCCCTACAGCGCGAGTTCGATCTGGATGCCGAGACGCTCGATGACCTCCGAGTGGAACTTATCGAAGCACGACGCGTGGCGAGTGCCGGAAAGCAAACCTCTCAGGTCCACCGGATCGCCTCGAATCCGTTGCGTCATTGATTAAAGCGGATAACTGCATTTCGGTATCGCAATGCACTAAATTTATCGATACCGGTAAGCACGCGATGTGCGATCTCAATGGGCTAGTGACACTGATCGAAGCCAGTTTTCCTTGACACTAGAACGGCAACGACTACGCTCAAAGAACTCGCGACATAAGAAATCGGCGTTACCGTG
>CAZKRY010000001.1:0-128946 GCA_964555355.1 uncultured Klebsiella sp. | reverse complement strand
AACGGCAACGACTACGCTCAAAGAACTCGCGACATAAGAAATCGGCGTTACCGTGATGAATAACTGGTGCTCGCGATGGATCACCACGTTCACGGCATGGACGCTACTAACCCCCGCCGCATTTGCGCAAGCAACTGCCGCGCGTGCCGGCCCCAGCTTATACGCTGGGGTTAGCGGTGGATATTCCGATCTTGATATCCAGGATAGCAACGTCACGCCGGTTGGGAGTGGCTCGGTCGATGACTCCTCTCATGGTTGGAAAATTTTTGCGGGCGCGATGTCTCCCCGGGGTAACTGGCCAATTAGGGCCGGTATCGAGGTTTCTTATGTCGATCTCGGCGAAGCTGACGCGACTATTGCCGTCCCGGGCGGAATTTCGTCCGAGGCTTCCGCCGATTTTCAAGCCGCCGGCATCTCGGGGCTGCTCGGATTCGAATTAGCGAGCAAGCTCACCTGCTTCGCTAAACTGGGTTGGTTTTTTGGATTTACCGATTCGGAACCAAGAGCCAACTCTGGAATTGCCCTCACGACTTTCAGTTTCGACGAAGAAAATGGTTTCCATATGGGATTGGCGGCGACCTATGCCTTGACTGACCGACTCGATTTTCGTTTGGACTGGGATCGCTACGAAATTTTCAATTTCAACCTCTACATTCTCGGGCCTCCCGGCGAAGACAGTGATCCGGATTTTTTCAGCGCGGGTTTGCAATATCGCTTTTAGCGCCAGTTTGGGCTGCTGTACATCGAGTAGCGCATTCACTAGAGTCACTATGAATCGAAGGGGACTCGGTATGCGCTACTTATTCGTCTTTTATGGATTGCTGAGCTACGCCTTCTTTCTCGCTACCTTTCTCTATGCGATAGGCTTCGTCGGCAATTTTCTGGTGCCGAAGTCGATGGATTCGGGCGCAACTACCTCAACTGGGATCGCGATCCTTATCAACCTCGGATTGCTTGGCGTCTTCGCCATTCAGCACAGTGTGATGGCGCGCCAAGGATTCAAGCGTTGGTGGACCACGATTGTGCCGGCACCCATCGAGCGCAGCACCTATGTGCTTTTCACCAATCTCGCGCTGGTTCTGCTGTTTTGGCAGTGGCAGCCTTTTGGCAACGTGCTGTGGGATTTCTCGGCCAGTCCGGTCAAATATCTGTTGTGGGCACTGTGCGGATTAGGCTGGACGGTGGTGCTCATTAGCACTTTCTTGCTCGATCATTTCGAACTTTCCGGATTGCGGCAGGTGTATTTTCACTTTATCGGCAAAGTCGATCCGCCCAAGGCACTGCGCACACCAAGCTTTTACAAGCATGTGCGCCATCCCATCTATTTTGGTTTTCTTGTCGCGTTCTGGGCGACACCGGTGATGACAACCGCACACCTGCTTTTCGCGCTCGCCACCACGGGCTACATCTTGATCGGCATCTATCTGGAAGAGCGCGATCTCGTCGCCTACTTCAAGGAGAGTTATCTCGATTATCGCAAGCGCGTGCCGATGTTGATTCCGGCGCTTAAGCGCCGGATTGAATGAAGCGCGAATTCGGAACGCCAATTAAGGACGCTCTGTATATGTGCAGCGCTTTCCGCGGTACAGGATGTACCGCCAAAATCAGCGAACACAGTTTATTGATTTTGTGAGCAAAGCGAAAATCAAATTCAGAAAGCGGGCGCCCGTAGATTGGAGCGCACGCAACATATCTAGGAAATCCTCGTTCACGGCGAAGACCGCAATTCGACTTCGTGCACTGACAAGCGCCGAACGGGCGTCTTAGATCGCACATAATCGGGTAACGCGCGGCCGGTCATCGCCCACGCGTCAAGCGCCAGCTGCCACATCATGCCGAGCGCTACGTGCGGCGGCAGCGTCTCCTTTACCGCATTTAAAACAGACAGTGAAGTCTTAACCACGCGCCATTCACGGCGCGCGAGCCGTCGTTCGTTGGCTGTTTGTTCGTCGTTGGCCATCCTGCTGGAAATTCTAGCAGTTGGCTGGCACATGAAGAACGCCACGACGACAATCGCGAGACATTGAAATCGATCTCACACCGGCGCCTGTTGCACCAAAAATCGACCGCACGATTCAAAATCTCGCGACCCGATTGGAAGAGTTAGGCCGCAATGTCCGCGAGCGCTAATCCCTGATCTGCATCAGCACACCGGGATCCGTGATCCACTTAAAGTCGATACCCGATTCAATTATCTGCACGTCGCCGTGCAATCGATATTCCGGGAGCAAACGCATGAGCATGACAGGGGTATTGCGGCCGGGCCACGCGCAGGTGCGGGTACTCGATATTTGGGAAGGTGCCAAGTTTTATGGCGAGATATTAGGCCTGGTCGAAACCGGGCGAGATCGCCAAGGACGTGTGTATTTCAAGGCGTGGGATGAACGCGATCATCATAGTTTTGTCTTGCGTGAGGCCGACCGCGCCGGGATCGACTTCTTTGGCTTCAAGGTCCTCGACTCCGCGACGCTAAAACGTCTGGAATCAGATCTGCGCGCATATGGCTGCGCGACCGAACGCATCCCGGCGCACGACCTGCTCGAAACCGGCGAGCGTGTGCGCTTTGAGATCCCGAGCGGGCATTTAATCGAGCTGTACGCCGAGAAGGCGGCCATCGGTAACGGCATTCCCGTGGTGAATCCAATGCCGTGGAATGCCAATGCGGAACATGGCATCGCGCCAATCCGCATGGATCACGCGCTGCTCTATGGTCCGGATATCGAGAAGGTGCAAAAACTCTTCACCGAGGTCTTAGGCTTCTTCCTGGTCGAACATGTGCTCGGCGAAGACGGCGTCACGGACGTTGCGATTTGGCTGTCCTGTTCGCAAAAAGCACATGACATTGCCTTTGTGCGCTACCCGGAACCCGGCAAGCTGCATCACGTGGCGTTTTTACTGGAGAGTTGGGAGAAGATTCTGCGCGCCGGTGACATCATGTCAATGAATCAGGTCAGCGTCGATTTCGGCCCTACGCGTCACGGCATTACCCGTGGAGCAACGATTTACGCTTTTGATCGATCCGGTAATCGCTTTGAAACTTTTATGGGCGGCTATCACACCTACCCTGACTACCAACCACTAACTTGGACCTGGGACAATTTAGGTCAAGGATTAGACTTCCCGCAGCGGAAATTACATGAAAGTTTTTTGTCGGTGGTGACCTAACTAGCGGAGCGCGTACCACCCAATGGCAAGCCATACGCCACCCTTAATGCAGTAGAAAAGCAAGGCCGCGATCCCTAAACGTTTCCAAAATGCGCGCTTATCTTTAATGGGACAGGTGAGTGTGGGTGCTGTCTCGTTAACCACGGTCATAACCGTTATTCTCCTATTGCCGTTAGGAATCAATATCGGCACCCTAGCGTTTATACTTGACGCAAAGGAGCAAATCGTCTCGTAGGGCTTAGCAAATCTCGAAGAACGTCGATAACTCGATGAGAGTCCATTTTTCATGAAAGCATTCCATGACGCCTACACAAATCAAATTAGTACAAGATAGTTTTTTGTTGGTATTACCGATTGAGGACACGGCCGCCGATCTGTTCTACCAGCGGCTATTTGAACTCGATCCCTCGTTACGTCCGTTGTTCAAAGGCGATTTGGCGAAACAGAAAAAGATGTTGATGCAAACGTTGAGCGTCGCCGTGCGGGGTCTCTCGAAGTTGGATGCCGTGGTGCCCGTGCTGGAGCACTTAGGACAGCGACACGTCGATTATGGGGTAGAAGATCGACACTATGAAACGGTGGGCGCAGCTTTGTTGTGGACCTTGGAGAAGGGCTTGGGCGCGGCGTACACGGCGGAAACGGCAGCCGCGTGGACAGCGGTCTATGCTTTGATCGCAAAAGTCATGAAAAACGCGGCGGCCGCGAAGGCAAACTGAGTTTCCCATTTAAAAATGGCGGCCACGCGTAATCCGGGTGAATTCCATGCCACATCAACCGTGTTGAAAACGCCATCACATCATTGCCGTTAACACGCTACGAACTTGGCTCCGGTGGGTAGATAGACTGGAAACCGCCAAGGGACTGCGCAAGAATCGCCGCCGTCCAAGTTTCCGTGTCATCACGCCCCAAAGGAGCCCCATGCAGACCATCGGCAAACTGCTCGCCGCCGACGAGCAACTCAATCATCAGATCGTCGATACCTTTGCCACCGTGGTCGAATCCGATCTGGCGTGGACCGAGAAACTTTGGATGCCCACCTCGCGCAAGGACGGCAGTTTGCAGATCGACTTAGGGCTAGGCCGTTATCAGAACCGGGATGTGATGGATGCGTTCGCCGGTATCTCGCGCGGCAAGGAACAGTGGACGGTGCGTGCCAGCCGCGAACTGTCGCTCGATCCCGGCAAAACTTCTGTCGGTCCCATTCATTACGAAGTCATCGAGCCACTCAAAAAAGTTCGCGTGTGGCTTGAGCGCAATGAGATCATTCCGCTCCGATTCGATGTGACCTTCAACGCAGTAATGCCGGCGTTCTTCGAAGATCGGCATATTCAACGTGACGAGCGCGGGTTCCGGATTGTGTCCAATGTCGTGCGTTATCACCAAGCCGGTGCACCCACCGGCTGGGTAGAAATCGACGGGCAACGTCAGGAGGTAACGCCAGAGGAATGGTTTTCCTATCGCGATCATTCCTGGGGCGTGCGTCTGGATGTCGGTGCGCCCCCCACCGATTTACGGCCGGCGCGGGATTTCGGCGAGCGGCAATTCGGTCAATCAAAATTTTTGCTGAATTGGTCGCCCATCACATTGCAACGGCTGGACGGCAGCCGGTACGAATATCACTTCTATTTGCAGATCCGCGGCGACGAAGTTTTTTATTTCTCAGGCTATCGCAATCACGAGGACGGCCGGCAAGAACGCATCGCGCGCGTGCGGCCGGAGCTGCATTACGTCGATGCGACCAGGCGATTGATCGGTGGGCGCTTGAATTTCGACATGTTGAACGGCGAAACGGCGCAAGTGGAAGTGGAGGTCATGGGCGAATCCGGTTTCTACTTGGGGCCTGCGTTGTACCTCGGTTTTGACGGCAAAAAGCACGGCAATTGGCGCGGTGAATTGAATTTGGACGGCGAACAAATTCCGGACATGACGGCACCGGAGATCCAAAAACGCATGGCGAGCGCGGTGCGCGACACCATCATTAGAGTTCGCGAAGGCGAAGCCAACGGTTACGGTTTGTTTGAACCGATTGTGCTCGGTGAGTGGCCAGACTTGGAATTACCCACCGACGTCAAAGCGTGCTGAGCACCTACGATGTCGCGTGATCTCAACCGGATGCTGGCGGGCCTGCGCCGCTACCTGGGCTGCGGCGAGGCACTGATTTCCATCACCCCACTCTCAACCGGACACTCCAACGAAACCTATCGACTGGAAGGCATTGATCGCATTCTGCGCATGCCGCCGTCGAAGGAAGGCTTGTTGCCGCCCTATAACATGGCTGCGCAACACGCCGTGTTGCGCGCGATCGGCGACTATGAACATGGTGCGCCGGTGCCTAAAGTGTATGAGTTGTGCACGGATGCGAGTGTGATAGGAGATGCGTTTTTCATCATGGAAAACCTGCGCGGCGAAGCGTTTGAATACGCCGTGCCGGCGTGGCTACAGAACGCGCCGCCGAGCACACCTGATCGTATATGCGCACAGTGGATGGCGGCGGTGACCGCCGTCCACCGTATGCCGGTTGAATTGATGCCGGCGCGCCTCCGCACGCCGGTGGATGAAGCGCGTCACTGGCGGAAAGTGGCAGCGGAAGCAGAAGCTGCGCCGTTGCTGCTTGAGGTGCTGGATGATTTGATCGCCCGCCCGCCCCGGCCGTCCGGGGCGCCAACGCCCATTCATGGTGATCCCAAACACGGCAATTGTTTGTGGTCGGCCGAGGGACGCTTGTTGGCGCTGCTCGATTGGGAGATGGCCGGCGTCGGCGATCCGCTGCTGGACTTGGGCTACATCGCGCACTTTTACGACCAGGGCGATGCGCCGCTCGGCTCCGCCGGCTATGAACTCCCCGGCTGGTGGTCACGTGCCAAGATGGTCGAGGCTTGGGAGTCCGCCACCGGTCGCCGTGCGGTTGATCTCGCACGTTATGAAGCGATCGAAGTTGCCAAGATCGCGGCCATCATCGCGCTCGGCTTTCAGCTCTACCGCAGCGGCCGCGCCGATGATCAACGTTTTGCGGCGTGGGAGCCGGTGATCGCGCCGTATGTGACGTTGGCGGCGCGGATGGCGGCGAAAGGGTAAAACGCCCCAATCAAGGCGAGCGATTTTTCTTCCTCCCCCGCGGGCGGGCAAGCCGGGGTGAGGGTCTTCATGCAGCACCGATAGACGCGCTGCCCCTCACCCGGCGCGAATTTGCGTGTTTCTCCGCTCTTTTGCGCGACGCTGCGCAGTGCCGCTTGGCGCGCGCGCTGCGCACCTAATAGGTCGGCGATTTTGCCGCTCACAATGTCGCAGATCGCGTAGATTTTCGGACCTGCGATACGGGAATAAGCTCTCGTACCGTGCATATGTCGGATGAGAAAACCGGATTTCGCGAGTTGCGTTAGATGTTTAGACACGTTGGCCTGACCGCAGCCGGTCGCCGTCACGAGTTCCGTCACATTCATTTCACCGGCGCACAAACGCGAGACGCTGGAACGCCTGTGCCGTTACAGCGCACGCAAGGAACTCCACTTTCCGTTACCGCGCGGCCGCTTGCGCGCTATCGGGTGCTTTCGCGGTGTAGTACGCAATCGCGGCCAGCAGTTCTGCCTTTGTATGATTATCCATGTCGACGAACTCCATTCCGTACTCTGCTCGCGCCGGGTCTGATTCGTTGCAACGTGCGACACGCGCGCGGACGCGAGTCGGTGGTTGGGATTCGTAGCGCCCCAGATCGTCTGCCGGGGGCTTTATCTCAAGATCGATCTCGTCGTTCGTCTGCACGCCGAGTACACAAGGTGACTCGATGCGAATTCCGCCAATACTGAAATCGCGCGCGAGCGACGCGACGCGTGCGCCATCCTGGGGACGGATCGCGGTGACATAAAGCGTTCGCGACACCCGCAAGTGCCGACGCCGAGAATTCTGTGGCTCATAGAGTGTCTGCTCGACATTCACTTGGAAGAAGGCAATTGACTTCTGCAGTGACAGAACGGACCCTTGCAGGATTTGGCTAATGTTGTTCGTAATCTCGAGCGTTGAGGCGCTCTTGCGCAGCCGGCCAAACAGCTCCTCCACGTTCCGCTGCACTCGCGACAACGTTTCGACTTGCTGGACGGATGCCTCTTCAATTTTCCGGCTCGACAAGCTGCCTTCCATGGCCTGATCCGCCATCCGGTGGATCGACTGTCCATTCTCTTTGGTTCGGGCCTGGGCCGACACCACCGTATTTCCGACAGCGATCATGGTGTCGGTGGTGCGCGCGAGCCTTTCATTGAGGCCGCCCACGATTTGTTCGATCTGCGTCGTTGCCTCCCCGGTGCGATTGGCGAGCGCGCGTACTTCGTCGGCGACGACCGCGAAGCCGCGACCTTGCTCGCCGGCGCGTGCCGCCTCGATGGCCGCGTTAAGCGCAAGCAAATTGGTTTGGCTCGCTATTGATTTGATGGTGCCTACAATCACATTTATTTCGGCGCCGGTGCGCACGAGTTCCTCCACCGCAAGGCTGCTGTCCTGGACCTGACCGACGACCTGGCCCATGTCGTTCTGAATATTGGTCGTCGAGTCGAGGCCGGCACGCGCGATCTGCTCCACAGTCTCGCTGTTCTGGCGGGCATTGGTGGCGAGGGAATACACGTCATCGGACACCGTGCGCAGTTCCTCGGTGGCGCTTGCCACCGACTCGGCTTCGCGCTGTTGCTCGTTGCTCAATACAGCGATCTCTTTGGACACCGAAGAGATCTGGAGAATGGATTGGTTGACCTCGATATTGGCGGCATGTATGCCGCACAGAACCTCACGAAACTTGCCGACCATATCGCGCAAGTTACCAAGCAGACTGTCGCCGGCATGTACCGTCACAATCTCGGCACGTAGATCGCCTTGCGAAAGCTGCCGGACTATCGTCACTGCATACGCTAGTTCGCCACCAAGCTTGCGTAATACCCGCTTGGCCACCCAGGCGGCTGCCGATATCGCCACGCACACTGACACGAAGAAAATCGCGAGCAGCGTTACGCGCGAATTCTCCAGCGCAGCTTCCGCGTGGGCCTCATGTTCTTTATTGGCGGCCACCGCGAGCGCCACCACCGCGTCAACTGCCTCGCGATGGGTAATGTATGCGCGCTGCATTTCTTCCAGCACCTGGGCGCCAGTCACGGTATCCTGGGCAACCACGGCTGGGACGAGGCGCTCACTCGCCAGGCGATAAAATTCGCGCCCGGCGCTCACAAGCTGGCCATCCATGATCGTGTGAGTTTCCGTGCCGAGTGGTTCCGTGCTCCAGAAACTGATTCTCGCTTCGAATTCGTGCTGCAGGTTCGACAAGCGGTCGATCAAGTCTTGTTGAACAATTGACGAGCGCTCCGCCAGGAGTTCGTGCGCGATAAGATTGGCTTCGATGATGTACGCTGGCGGCGGGAGGATATCCGCGATGAGATCTTTGCTGCGAACTACCTCTTTGTAGATAGGCCCGTTGACCCGCAGGCGATCCAGAGTGAACCAGGAGACCGTACCGTACAACACGAACCCGAGCACGAGAGTCCCCACCAAGGCCGTGAACAATGCCTTGAGACTGAGGCGGTCGAGTGCTGATGTTTTCGAGGCCTCATTCATTAACTACGCCTCCTGGCTAGTGCTGATAAAACGCCGCGACGGTTGCGAATCGGAGATCGGTGTCGGCTAGAACTGGCAATCCTTTAACGATTTGGGACTGGAGGGTCTTGATCTCGCAGGGAAAATTTCCCCGATCTGGTCTCAACGCCGCTGACGGAACCAGGGTTCGGGGCGTTCGACTTCGTGCCGATAGCCATCGCCCGCAACGGCATCGCACCCACTTGTGCCGCGTCCCTACGTAAACGCGGGTGGAATGTCGGGCGTAAGGAGTCCCTGGGTTTATTTCATCATGCCGAGGCCATTTCCGGCCGCCGCCGGCACATCGCGACCGGGCGCAGGTGCGTGCGCAAATTCGGTATCACGACCGAGTTCGGCTTCGGACGTCGCGCCTCGCGCAACATGCCCCCCTACACGACTCTCATCGCGAACGCCCAGTTTCCGCATGAAAACTGCGAACCGGCCTTGAAGATTTCAACAACAATACGTGCGGACGAATTCCCCCTTGCATGTCAGCCGAGTTGCGGGTGTTACGAACCGCCATTAGCCACTCTCTCAATGATGAAAATCAGCTCAGCGTAAAGTCACTTTTTCTTGGCGACCCTGCGCGTTTCCCCGCTCTTTTGCGCGACGCTGCGCAGTGCCGCTTGGAGCGCGCGCTGCGCACCCAACAGGTCGGCGATTTTGCCGCTCACAATGTCACAGATCGCGTAGATTTCCGGGTCTGCGATACGGTAATAAGCACTCGTACCGCGCATATGTCGGATGAGAAAGCCGGCTTTCGCGAGTTGCGTTTCCACCACGACGAGCGCTAACAGGCGATTTATCACAAGGACCTGAAGCCAGTGACCTACATCGGGGGTGAATCAACGGGTGATTACGACAGCCCTACGCACGCGATGTTCGAGATGCGCGACGTCATAAGCAAAATAATTGCCCCGAATGGGATTGCTTTGCGCGACTATGTTTTTGATGACCCGGACGATGCGCAAACGCATTATTCGGTACGCTGGGATGGCGAGTGGCGTCACACCTATGAAAGTTTTCGCGATCTCGGTGTCGCGTTTGCGATCGCCTTGGTTTTAATCTACCTCTTGATCGTCGCTCATTTCGGCTCGTATGTCGTACCACTCATCATCATGGTCCCCATTCCGCTCACGCTACTTGGAGTATTGCCGGGGCACTGGCTGTTGGGTGCGCAATTCAGTTCGACCTCGGCGACTGGCGTGCTGGCGCTTGCGGGAATTATCGTACGCAACACGATTCTGTTGGTGGACTTTATCCGCATCGAAACCGCCGACGGCAAGCCTTTGCGCGAGGCGGTGATCGCTGCGCCGAAAGCGCGCGCGCAACCTATTCTGTTGACGGCAATGGCTGCTATCTTAAGCGTCGGGTTTATCCTTGGCGACGATACGTTCGATGGCTTGGGCATAACCCTCGCATCCGGTGTGCTTGCGTCGACGTTGCTGACGTTGATTTTAACGCCGCTTATGTATTACCACTTTTGCGGAAAACGGGGCTAATCGCAAACAATCAATACGGTCCAATACTCGTGAAATTGGGGTGAGCGTAAAAGCGAACGCTTTCACTCTGACCCCAATTATTACCGCGCCGATGATCAACGCTTCGCGGCGTGGGATCCGGTGATCGCGCCGCATGTGACGATGGCGGCGCGGATAGCGGCGAAAGGGTAAAACGCCCCCTATCAAGGCGAGCGCTTTTTCACCCTCTCCCGCATGCGGGAGGGCTGGGGTGAGGGTCTTCATGCGGCATCGGTAGACACGCTGCTCCTCACCCGGCGCTACGCGCCGACCTCTCCCAAGGGAGAGGTTTTCTCTTCTCGCTTTTCCATGTGCGAGTATAGGATTTACCTTCCTTTAAACACCGGCTTTCGCTTCTCGACAAAGGCGCGCATCGCTTCTTTGGAATCTTCCGATTTACTTAGTTGACCGGTCATGCCCTGCTCGAAGCGGTAACCGTCACGCAGTGTCATCTCTTCAATTTGATTCAACGCGTGTTTGGCGAGTTTGATGGCCAGTGGACTCTTGCTCGCGACTTCGCGCGCTAAACCGAGCGCTGTCTCCATTAACTGATCGAGCGGCACGGAGGCTTCGACCACGCCCAGCCGATAAAGCTCAGGTCCATACACACGCAACCCCGTCAGCATCATGCGGCGCAAGCGCGAATGCCCGAACAGACGTTGCGCGTGGCGGCCGCCGCCGAGCAGCCCGACATCAATCTCGGGTAAGCCGATGCACGCGGAATCCGCCGCCACCAAGATGTCACAGGACGCAACAAAAGCGAGACCACCGCCGAGTGCCACGCCGTTGATCGCGGCGATCACCGGCTTCTGGCATTCCATGATGCTGTGGTAGGCCTCGCGCGCGCGGCGACTGCGCTGCCAATGCGCGCCGGCTTCGTCGACCGCACCGACGCGCTCTTTGATGTCCGCGCCGGCGCAGAATGTTTTGCCTTCGCCGGTCAAAACTACCGCCCGAATGTCGTCGCGATCGCTGATGGAATCGAACATATACGCGGTTTCTGTCAACAATTGCTGGCTATGCGCGTTAACCGGCGGATTGGCGAATCTAACCACCGCAATGTAGTCTTCCACCAATTCGAGTTTGACGACCTGTAATTCCATCGTGATCTCCCGCAGTCTGTGAATTTGATGAGGCGCGACCATCCTAGCGCGGCAGCCGGCGTCTCGACAGCGGGCTCGGAGGGCGCCGACATTCGGCTGCGCGCATTGCGCGCGTTTGCGCTCAATCGCACGCCGGGGTTTCATTTTCCCGGTAATTTTCTCGGTGTGTGTTTTACGTTTTTGTCACCGCGGACGACCCGCGTCGCGCTCGAGCCTGGCGCGTTCTGCGCGGATCACGATGGACAGGTGAACTTTGGCGCGGTGGCGCTGCTCGCCGACATGACGCTTGCGAGTGTGGTGCGCGCGAATTTAAATCCGGCGCAGCGTTTGGCCACCGTCTCGATGCATCTGCAACTAACGGGCGAGCCCATCACCGGCCCGCTTGAAGGTATCAGTGAGTTCATGGGCTTTGTGCACGATACGGCGGGTCGGCAAGGCATGAGCCGGGCGCGACTCACGGCCGGCGGGCGCGAGGTGTTATTCGGCAGCGGTGCCTTCATGGTGCTCGATCCGCCGCCTGGGGTGACCATGCATCCGGTGGTTAATGCCGATCACAGCAAGGTGCTGCCGTTGGCGGAAGACGAACTCACGCGCGAAGAACAACGAATCCTCGCGCGTATCGATCAAACGCTTGCCGCACCGGAACACACGCGGGATTTTTTGCGTCGTCTGTGGGGCCAGCAACCGCACGCGACGCAACGCGGCGCGACCTGCCGCACGGACAACGGGCCGCATCTCGGTAACCGCGTCGGTCACGTGCAAGGAGGCATTCAAGTGGGCCTTGCCGCCGTCACTGCCTGCGCCGCCGTGCCGGAACATTGGCGCATGACCAGCGTCACGGCGAGTTACATCAGCCCGGGCCAAGGCCGTGTGCTTCGGACAAGCGCGACGCGCGTGCACCAAGGTCGCCAAACCGCGGCGGTTCGTACCCTCATCACCGGTTTAAACGGGCGGCGGGTGTTGGAGGTATTGTCCACGCATGCGCGGCGTGGTCATCCATCGCCTGCGAAAGCATCGCATCTCTCCACACCTTCTTGACGAGACCGGACACCTTTTAAATTGCAGAAAACCGCCATCTTCGTCGACGTTCAAAATCTCTACTACACGACGCGCGATACCTACGGGCGCCATTTTGATTACAACGCGTTTTGGGCGCGCGTCACGGCGGATCGCAAAGTCATTAAGGCGATTGCTTACGCGATCGATCGCGGTGACGAAAAACAACAACAGTTCCAACAAATTCTGCGCGGGATCGGCTTTGAAGTCCGACTCAAACGTTACATTCACCGGGCCGATGGCTCGACCAAGGGCGATTGGGATGTGGGCATTGCGCTCGATGTCATGGAATACGCGGCGGATGCGGAGGTGGTTATCCTCGGCTCCGGTGATGGTGATTTCGAAGAGCTGGTGCGGCGCGTGATCGCGAAGTACGCCGTTCAAGTTGAAGTTTATGGCGTGCCCGCGCTCACGGCGATGGCGTTGCAAGCGGCTGCGACGCGGTTTATGCCGATAGAGAGCGATCTGCTGTTGAAGTCCAACACGCGCGCAGCAGAGAACCGTAGCGCTAACTAGCTGATCCGAATTCCTCGCCGGGCGCAAGGCCGGGATGCGGATGGCTTGCTTGGGGACCGTGAAAATACAGGATGTATTTTCGCGAGCCTACAGGGACGTACTCGTGGCGTGTCCCCAAGCAAGCCATCCGCATCCCGGCCGGAGGTTGGCACCGACTAATCGAAAATTCGGAGCCGTTATTTACGCCAACAAATCCGCCGCGATCTTATCGATCGCCCGCTCCATCGCCGCCTGCCCCGGCACAAACGCCGCCATGATGATCTGATCGACACCCGTGTCTTCGTAACGCTTTAACGTGTCGCGCGTGCAAGGTTTGGCGTACGGACAGAGCGCAACTTTCACGTCGTTGACATCGCGCCCGACCTTTGCGCAATGACGTGCCAGTTCGGCGAGTTTGCCCGGCACTTCTTCCGGCAACACATCGAGACCGTACCAATGGCCGAATCGCGCCACGCGCCGTAATGCCGCTTCGCCCTCGCCACCGAAATAAAACGGCGGATGCGGTTGTTGCACCGGTAATGGATACTGCGTCACGGGCGGGAGTGATTTGAATTTACCCTCATAGGTCGAAATGCCGTCCTGCCACAAGGCTTGCATCAAGCGTAAATAATCATCGTTGCGCGAACCGCGATGATCGAAAGATTCGCCGAGCGCCGTGAATTCTTCGGCGAGCCAGCCGACGCCAACCCCAAAATCAAACCGACCGTTTGAGAGTACGTCGAGATCGGCCACTTGCTTCGCGGTCAGCGCTGGATTGCGTTGCGGCACCACCAGCACGCCGGTGCCGAGCCGGATTTTATGCGTGACGGCGGCAATGAACGACAAAAGATTGAACGGCTCCAATCCCTGCAAGCGCGGATCGACGGGAAACGAACCATCCGCCGCATACGGGTAGCGCGAACTAAACGTCGTCGGCAACAAAATATGATCGACCGCCCACACCGAGTGAAAGCCGCGGTCTTCGAGTCCGCGCGCGATGCGCGCGACATACGCGGGCTCGGCGGTTTCGCCGCCGAATAAAGGCATGATGCCTACTTTCATAACGATTTCCTCAAATAGTTGACGAGTACTTCGGCAAGATAAGCCGGTCTATCAAGCATCAGCCAATGGCTTGCGCCTTCCACCCGCAGGTATTCCCACGGCGCTTGCATGAACTTGTACGACGACACCATTTGTACTTCAGTGAGATAAGCGTCACCCGAACTCCACACACCAAGCGTTGGAACTTCAACGGGCGGCAGATTCCAACCCCTCTGCCATGTTTCCATATCCACATTCGCGCGATACCAATTGAGTCCGGCGGTCAGTGCGCCGGGCCGCGCGAGATCACGCACCCAGGTGTCCATTTCCGAGTGATGTTGAAAAAGTTCGCGAAAAAATTCCCAGTTGCGCGCGGTTAGAAGTTCTTCCGCAAGCCCGCGTCGCATGAAGACCAACATGTACCAGGCCAGCCGTCGTTGCGCGAGTCCGGCTTCCCACAGGGCAGTGAGATGGCCTACGGAGAGTGCGACATGCCGTTCAATCCGCGCGGGGTGATACGCTGCAAGGCCCCAGCCAACCGCCGCGCCCCAGTCGTGACTAACCAGTTTAACGCGGGGCAGTTTTAGCTCATCGATCAACAACACAATGTCATTGATGACTTCCGGCAGTGTGTAGGCGTTTGCTTCCGGTGGTTTGTCCGAATTACCGAAACCACGTTGGTCGGGCGCAATGACACGAAATCCTGCTTTTACCAACGCCGGGATTTGGTGACGCCATAGGCGCGCGGAATCCGGGAAGCCATGGAGTAATAGGACAGGGTCGCCGGCTCCCTCATCCGTTACTTCAAATTGATAACTGCCAAGTTTGAGCGAGTGGATAGGCATATACATCGTTCCGCAACGAGGAACCGGCAGTGTGCGATGCGAATGAAGCCAGTGTAAAGCTTAGTCATTACGCGGCAGCCGGTTCCCGCCTTAGGCGCGGGGAGCTGGCGGTCTTGGGTGCTAACAACGCACCATGTCCCGTCTCACGCAGAAAATGGGCGAGCATGGTGTCCATCGAGGCCGCGTGATCCCGGAACCAATCCGCGACAGCCACCGCCAGCGCCTTACCGAGCGCATGCTCGCCGGCCGCCACTCGTTCTTGGACTTCACGTGCGACACGCAGCACCTCCTCGTGTTGCCGGGTATGGCAATGAACGGGCGGGAAACTGCATTGCCCCATCCAGTCTTGCTCTTGTTCGAAGTGCGCTTTCGTATGCGCAATGAAATTCTCCAGCAACGACGCAATCGACGCGTCGTCCGCCACATACAGTTGATTCAGTAAGTCCACGAATTCTTGGTGCACCGTATCCATGGTGCCGCCATCGATGGCAAGCGCATCGTTCCATTCAAGCAGCATGCGAGTCTCCGTAATCGTTGGATGACTCTTTGTCTTTGAATTGTGCGCTTGCGTAAATGACCTAGATCAGGTCGCGGCGCGTGCCGTGCGTTCGAGGCGCCGACCGGGAGCGGTAAAAATACCGGAAAGCAGGGGTTTTTCCTCTTGCGAGACCGGATTCGCAGGCCTATGTTCTAAAGCACTATCAGGGTTTCCGGTGTAGAAACCCGCGGAGGGTACAACGATGAAATCCATTCTTTCTATCGCGCGCAAATCTTCCAGTGCTTTCGGGCTCGCGGTGGGACTTACCGTGACTCTGCTCGGCAGCGCGCAAGCGGCCGTAGTCAGTACTTTTGATAGCGATACCGACGGCTGGGTTGGGCTACGTTGTCCGAATCCAGGCATTTGTGCGGCCGGTTCGATCACACTTGGCGCAACCAATTTCATGCACGTAGGAACTGGCGGTAATCCAGGCGGCTATATTCTGACCGTTGACCCAAGTTCGGAAACGGCCGGACGCGTGCAAGCGCCAGAGGCTTTTCTCAACGCGCTTGCCGTCGGGCTCACGCTTTCGTTCGATGCGTCAATTACTGATCCAGGTAACACCGGCGGTTTTGACAGTGATATCGCTCCATTGGTCACTATTGATGGCGACGGAATGACGTTGGTCTATGCCATCACATCGGATGATTTTCCGAAAATCGACGGCCCATGGAAACACTACGATATCCCTATCGGGGTAGGCTTAGGTTGGTTTTCCTTTCTGCATTCGAATCCTCCATCCAATATCGGCGGCGTGTCACCAGCCTCCGCAAGCGATTTTGATACGGTACTGGAGAGCCGTCAGCGTCTGACGCTCATCAGCGAATGGTTAGACGACGAGGCGGATTTGGATACGGGAGGGATCGATAACGTGCAAATCGTGCCTGTTCCTGCGGCGTTACCGCTAATGTTCTCGGCACTTGGCGGCTTGGGTTGGTTGGTGCGTAAGCGCGGATAAGGGCACCCTCACCCTACCCTCTCCCGCAGGCGGGAGAGGATTTCAATCAATATCGCTCGCGTAAATTTCATGCGGCTCTCCAGCGCAACGTGCGAATCTAAATGCGCGTTTAGCGCGGCCTTTGCACTTCCGGATTCGCACAGCACGCGGGTATTTCGCCACGCCTTAGGCGTTCGATGTTTTCAATCACCGCGCGGCCAATGCCTTGCAAACTCGCGAGTGTCACCCCGCCAATGTGTGGGGTGGCGATAACGTTTTCTTTGAGCAACGGATCGTTTGGATCGAACGGCTCCTGCCAAAACACATCAAGGCCGGCGCCCGCGACTTGGCCGCTGCGTAAGCCTTCGAGCAGCGCGTGATAGTCGATGACTTGCCCACGCGCGATGTTGACGATGAAAACCCCGCGTTTCATGCGCGTGATCATTTCTGCATTGACGAGTCCGATATTCTCGGGCGTCGCGGGCGCGCCGATCACCACGTGATCGGCTTCGGGTAACACGGAATGGAGTTCCGCAAACGTCACATGCCGCGAAAGCGGAACACTCAGATCGCGTTGCCGCGCACCGCCTGGGCCGTGCTTCGACACCGCTATCACCCGCGTGCCAAAACCCGCGAGCCGCCGTGCGATTTCTTCGCCAATCCCGCCGTAACCCAAAATCAGCACCGTGCTGCCCCATAGGGATGCGCTGAGCGGGCCGCCAAAACGTCGTTCCTGCACGCGCTGAAATGCGAGCGGAAGCTCGCGTGCCAACATCAACATATGCGCAATCGCGATCTCCGCCACGGACTCGGCATTACCGGTCCCGACACTCGGCACGTTCGCAACATATTTACCGGCACGCGTGGCCGCCGGAATATCGACGATCTCTAGCCCCACGCCATATTGTTGGACCAGCTTAAGACGCGGACTCGCCAGTGCTTCCGGCGGGATGCGGGACATGATCGGAATAAGAACATCGACCTCTTGCGCGATGGCGGCGACTTCTTCCGCCGCGCATTCGATGATTTCATCATGCGGCAAAGCATCGCGCAGGATGCTCATCACGCGCTGAAAGCCGCGTTTGCAGACACAGATACGAAGAGACATTGGCCTTGAGGAGAATGTAATGGCGCTCCCCTCACCCTACCCTCTCCCTAGGGAGAGGGTTAATGCGCGATCTGCCGCGGTGGGGGAGGAAACCTTAGTGACTAGTGTTTAGGCTCGACTGGCACCACCGGTGCGCCGGCTTTTTTCCACGCGCCGAAACCGCCTTCGATATGACACACCGGCGTTAAACCCATGTCCTGCGCGGTTTTGGTGGCGAGCGCCGAACGCATGCCGCCCGCGCAAAACAACACAAATTTGTTGCCGGAGCCAAAAAACTCTTTGTAGTACGGGCTCTCCGGATCGATCCAAAATTCCAGCATGCCGCGCGTGACATTGATGGCGCCAGGCACACCGCCATCGCGCCATAATTCGCGCGGATCGCGAATGTCGATAAACGTGACATCGGGTTTGCCGAGGAGCGCTTGGGCTTGCTCGACGTTGATCGTTTCGATCTCGGCGGTGGCTTCCGCGCAGAGCTGTTTGATTCCTTTTTTTAACGTTAACGGCATCGCTGTTCTCCTTTACGCCGCTTTGCGCGTCGCGACGACTTTACGCAGGCGCGGCGCGACTTTTTCACCGATCAATCGCAAGCTGCCTTTCACTAAGTCAAAGGGTAGCCCGGCATAAGAAACCGCCATCGCCGGCCGCAGATCGCCGGTGAGTTCGGCGCGCTTGGTCCATTTTTCAACGATCTGGTCCGGCGTGCCCCAGGCCTGCGACTGCACAAAACCTTCGCAGGCGGCTTCCAGCCCTACTTGTTTGATCGCTGCTGCGCCGGCTTGGTAAGCCTGATAGCCCTTGGTTTCGCCCCAATGCGAGCCGTCGAAATCGTAATGCCGGATAACGCTCAAGTAGTACTTGGATAGATATTCACGCGCGACTTTTTCCGCGACTTTTGGATCTTCGTGGCAATACGTGAAATCGGAAAATACCGGCGCTCCCGGCTGCTTGTGCGGATGTAATTGCCTAAAACGCGCGCGCCAGGCTTCCACCGCGGCGTTGTGCTGATCCCATGGAAGTTGCACGAACGACATCATCGTCGCCCCAAGCGTCGCCGCCGCCATCGCCGAATCCGGCGTCATGGCGACCGATAAAAAATCGCGATCGCGATAACCATGTTCCGGTTTCGGTGTGACCGCCGTGCGCGATTGTTTGAAGTACTTGGTGTCGTATTCCGCGAATCCGGTATCGAGAATGTCGAGGATGATCGCGGCGGCTTCGTCGAAACGTTCGCGTGAAGTATTCATATCCACGCCCATCGCGCGATATTCCTCGCGTGCCAGGCCGCGGCCAAATCCCAGCATGAATCGGTCGCCAAGCAAGACTTGTAGCAAGCTGATACGTTCCGCGACCCGCGTCGGGTTTTCATGCCAGGGCAAAATAATGGCCCCTGAGCCTATTTTGATGCGATTGGTCTTGCCGGCGAGGTAGGCAAGCCACTGCAAGTTGTCCGGCATCATCGAGTAATTCGGATCGAAGTGATGTTCCGGCAACAGTAAAAAGTCCATGCCGACTTCTTCCGCCAGCAGCGCGATTTCCGTTTCTTTGCGCATCATGTCCGCATCGGACATGCCAGGGTGGGTGTTCTGAAAGATAAATTGCAGGCCGACTTCCATACACGGATCCTCGTGACATTTGGGCAGTTAGTTGAGTAGCGAGTCGTGCTGTCGATGGACAGACTCGAGGATGTCAATTTACGCGCGTCCGGGCGGAACGGGAATAGTGCGCGTGTTGCCGGTTGACGGTCGCATTACGCCGCGTTGGTGTCACCGGTCGATAGATAGGGTTCGATCCGGCACGGCAGACCTCGCATCAGCCAAGTCCCCATCACCGGATCGCAGTCGACCGCGCGACCGCTGGTGCACATATTGATGTTCGTCGCCGCGGCGCCGTACGGATCTGAGGTATCACTAACGCCTTCCGGGTACCACCAACGGTCGGCGACGACTAGGCCAGGCGGGACATCCAGATCGAAGTCGACTTGCTGGTGAACACTACCGATCGCGGTCGTAATGGTGCACCACGCGCGGTCCACGATCCCAACTGCTGCTGCGGTTGAGGGGTGCATGGAAACAAGCGGATGCGGATGACGGCGGCGGAAACGCGCCGTGTTCTGCGCGTTTTGATGAAAGCCTTCGATGTGTCGGCCGCCGGTGGTTAACGTTAGCGGGAATTCCGCTGACGCCGCTTGAATCGGCGCGAGCACGGGCGTAGGCGTCGCCGGGAGTCCCCACGCTTCGAGCAAGCTGGAGGCGAGCTCTACCTTGCCGCTCGGCGTGCCAAACGCGGGCGGCGCCACGGGACTGTTCGGATGACGTGCCGCGGCGCCAAACAACGGACCGCGCTGTTTGGCGACATCGGCAAACTTCAAGCCACTTGGCGCGAGGCAAGATTCATAGAATTCTTCCGCACGATCTGGCCACGCGTCGGCCTGACCGAGCCGTCGGCCGAGATCGCGCCAAAATTCGTAATCCGTTCTTACCTCGCCGCAGGGGCGCAGCACCGCGTAATCGCCGCCGACGTAGTCACCAAACGCGCCCATGAAACCAAGTCCGGTCGAGAAGTAGGGCTTTTCCAACCAATGCGCCGCCGGCAACACATAGTCCGCCAGCGCGGCGGTGGAGGTCATCAACAATTCATGCACGACGCATAGCTCAAGAGCATCCGAGCGCAGCGCAGCGGTCACTTCGGCCTGCGATGGATTGGCGCCAAGCGGATTGTGGTTTTGGACAATCAACGCTTTGACCGGATAGGGCTGAGCCTCGGTGATCGCGCGCCACAACGAGGGTTCGTGGGCGGTTTGATACCAGCTCATCGTATCGGTTTGACCGTACCACGCTTGCGCAATGGCGCGATCGGCCGCGGCGTAGCCCGAGCCTAACCAGGGATAGCGCTCAGCGCCTAAGCGTTCGGCGCGTGCGACTTGCGGCAGCAAACTGCTGTCGAACATCGAGCCGTTGGCACGGATATCGCGCGGAGGACCGGCTAAGTGATGTCCGCCCGGCACGCCTAGACTACCGGTGAGCGCGACGAGGCACGCAACCGCTCGGCTTAACTGCAAAGCGGCCGTACCGCTTTGACACAATCCGTTGCCGGCGTTAAAGACGCACGGGCTGTGATCCGTGATTTGCGTCGCGGCCGACGCGATCTGTGCGCGAGACACCCCGCACTCGGCGGCGAGTTGGTGTACATCATGCGCGCGCACCGTGGCTTCCAATGCCTCAAATCCGATGCATTGTTCACGCACGAAATCTTGCGCATAGCGGCCGCTCACGATGACTTCGTGGAGGAGGGCGAGCGCAAGGTGCACGTCACGCCCGGGCTTGACGGGCAACCACAGATCGGCGTGGCGCGCTTCGCGGGTACGCACCGGATCGATCACGATAAGGCGGGCGCCGGCGTGTTGCGCGGCGACGATGGATTTCCATAACAATGGCGCGGATGCGCCTGGGCGCATCCCCCAGAGCACAATTGTTTTGGTAACGCCCGGTACCGGCGCACTAAATACCGTTGGTCCCATGCCGTACGTCAGGGTTTCGCCGAGTGCTAATGGGCCGTAGCAAATTTTGTCCTGCCCGCACGAATTCGCACTACCGAAGCGATTCATGAAGCGCTCGCCAATCCCCCAATCACCGCCGCGAAAAGTGCCATAGCTATGGGCGAGCGCGCGTGCGCCGTGCTTAGCTTTGATGTGCGCAAGGCGCGCGGCAATCTCATCGAGTGCCGCATCCCAAGAAATCGGGGTCCAGCGTCCGGCGCCGCGGGGTCCCATGCGCTTCAACGGCGTCAAAATGCGCGACGGATGCGTGACCAATTCCTTGGCATCGCGGCCTTTCGGGCAAATAAATCCTTGGCTGATGGGGTGTTCAGGATCGCCATGAATGTCGAGCACGCGATTGTCCTCGACATCGACCACAATCCCGCACTGCTGTGCGCAACCACAACATACGGTGGCTAAGGATTTCGGCGCTTTTGCTGTCATCACGGTCGCCTCCCTATCACAAAACGGCGCGATTTCACTCAATTGCTTCGACCTATTTTGGCGCCGATGTCGCGCGGATACCATCGCCTCCGTGCGCTAACTCGTTTACGCTTGCAGCGTCATCTCACAGGAGCGGCATCATGAAACTACAGCGCAGACAGTTTGTAATGCACGGCGCTGCCTTATTATTAGGCGGGCTCGGCGCGGCGCGCGCGGTGATGGCGGACGCGGCGGCGGCTACCGCCGGGCTCGCTTCCTCGCGCGTGATTTATCTAACACCACTGCGCAGCGACGGTACCGAGAGCTCATGCCAGTCGGAAATCTGGTACGTGCTGCATAACGGCGAGATCTTCGTCAGCACGCGCATGGACGCATGGCGCACACAGGCGATCAAAAAAGGGCTCACCAAAACACGCATTTGGGTGGGCGACTTCGGCGTTTGGACGAGCGCGAAAGAGAAATATCGCGCCGCGCCGTCGCTCATGTTGAATGGCAAGCTCGAAACCGATCCGGCGTTACGCGCGCAAGTGTTAGAGGTGTTCGGTAAAAAGTATGCCGATGAATGGGTCAAATGGGGTCCGCGATTTCGCGATGGCCTAGCGGATGGTTCCCGCTCGCTGCTCCGTTATCAAATCATGTAGGCACGCGGCTCACAACGTCATTGGGCAGCCATGCATTTGGCGAGCATTTCATCGAGAGACGTGAGCGTTATTTGCAGCGCGCGCGCCGCGGGATAGGGATCGATGGCGTCATCGTGGTCGAGTACCCGCAACATGTCGCGGGTGATTGGCGGGTTCGCGCGGAGCCGCTCCAAGATCGCGGCAACACTCAACCCGAGCGCCAGCGGCAACGATCGCACACGCGGTCGCTGACCGAGATAAGCTCCCGCGCGCCGCACGAGTTCGGCGCGCGGGAGTGATTCCGGGCCCGCCAATTCGTACAAGGTGTGGGGCGCGGACGCGAGGTTGAGCGCGCTCAGGAGTGCGGCGATAACATCCCCTGCGTAAATCGGTTGCTCCAAACTTTGCGCCCGATACAACCAAGCGGGTGACGAAGCCGCTCGGCGCTTTAGCGCAGCGCTCGCCTTATCGTTCTCACCGAGAACCATCGGCACGCGGAGGATGACGCTGGATACGCCGCTCTGGCGGAACAGTGTCTCCACCGCCGCTCGCGCCCGTAGACACGCGGAATCCGCGGCCGGATCCGCGCCGAGAATGCTCACATAGATCACGCGCCTGAAGCTCCCGCGCCGCGCAACCTCCAGCAACGCGCACGCCGGCGTTTCGTGCGCATCGGCATAGCGGTTGTTACGGGTTTCCTTGAGGGTGCCGATCAAGTGGATCGCGCTATCGCAACCGTTTGCAGCGGCGCCCAGGCCATGTGCGTCACTTGGCTCCGTCAGCACCAGCGACGCGTTAGGTCTGGACGCTATCAATGGTGCGAGCAAGCGCCGCGCCGCCTCGCGCCGAACCACCGCCGTCAGTGCGAGTTCCGGCGGCAGCGCGCTGATTAAGCGGCGGCCCAAGTGACCATTCGCGCCAGTGATGAGAAGTCGGGTCATGTCCGGTATGTTGCGCGCAATGCGTCCTCAATGGTTACCGATGAAGTTCTGTACTCTACCCAATCTACTCAGCATTTCTCGGGTCTTGCTGGCGGGGATCGTGATCTGGGGGTTGGTGCGGGATTATGTCGCGGTTTCACTCTGCGCGTACGTTTGCGCGTTGCTTAGCGATCTACTCGATGGCCGGCTCGCGCGTGCGCGCGGCGACGTTCAGCGATACGGCACGTTAATTGACCATGGATGTGACGCATTTTTCGTCACCACCATCGCCGCCAGCGGGGCGCGGCTCGGGCTCGTCCCGCCTTTACTCCCTGTCTGTATGGCACTTGCGTTCGTGCAATACGCGCTCGATGCAAAATCTCCCGCAGCGGGGTTACGCGCGTCGCGCTTAGGCCGATTGAATGGCGTGGCGTACTTTGTGTTCGCCGGAATGCTCATCGGCGTGCGTCACCTGTGGCCGACCGGTGCGCCATGGCTGTGGGTTTGTGGCATCGCGCTACTCGCATCGACGATCGTCTCCATGGTGATGCGCGGAGCTTTCGTTGCGCGTCAAGTGCGTTAACGGCAATGCTCCGTCCGCTCGCCAAACAACTCGCGATTCGCCGTCGGCAGAAAGATCAGACCGATGACGGCATTGAACAGCACGAAGAACGTGTGCATGACGAGACTGAACGCGCCAACCTCCGGGTAATCCGGAAACAACACCGTCCACAGCAAGAGCGCGCCCGCGTGAAATGGTAACGGGAGCGCGGCGGCGAGAAATATCACCGGCAGGAAAGCCAACATCTGCCCGAAGGACACCGAGACATTAAAAAGCTGCAAAGCCACGGTATACACGGCGATCGCACCGAGCAAGTTGGGTGCCTTGCATAACACGATGAGTCCATAGTGCCGCAACGTCGCCAGCCGGAACGCGCGAAACACTTGCAGCTCGCGGAACTTTGAAGTGCGCCATAAATGACCGCGGAAAAATGCCACGTGTAGCGGAAAGTAAATGGCCGCGACGACAAACGCCATCGGCAGAATCTCGGCCAGCGGGAGCTGGGTTGATGCCCGTTGAACGAGGTCGAAGTAGAGTGCCGTGCCCAGGCTTGAGAACAATAACAGTTGATAGATCTCCAACATGCCAAGTAACACCATCGACGACAGCGCCTGCCACGCCGGGACGGCGTGGCGCCGCCAGAGGTAGCCGATAATTGCACCCTTGCCGACTTGCTCGTTGACGAGCGATAAAATGTACGCGCTGGCGCGGATTGGCAGCATGCGCCGGAACTCGAAATCAGGCGCGTTGAACCAGCGGACGACCCGCCATGTGACGTGTGCATCGACGAGGAAAAAGAACACCGAGTACGGGATCATGAGCGCGAGCCATGCCAGCCAGTTGGCCGCGCCAAAGAACCGCTTGAGGTAATTCAGTGCGTCCAACCCGTCACGCGCCGCGGCCTGCTCAATCTTGGCAAACACCCAATAAAAGCAAAGTATCGCGATGGCCCACGTCGCGACGCGTAAGAATCGTACGCGCCACGTTTTGGGCGGGTGCGCGAACGGAGGTGCTGTGCTGGGTTCTACCGACATGCGGGGCACGATACCATGCCCTGAGCGCAAGCAACCCGCACGAGGAGAACCTACGATGTCGTTAGACGCGAACAAACAAATAATAAGAGACTTTTTCGCCGCGCTTTCCAGCGGTGATCGCGCACGCTTTCAAGCCTTGCTCGATGAGGATGTGGCGTGGACGATCATTGGCAGCACTCCACTCTCAAAAACCTATCGCGGCCACTTAGGCGTCGAACCCGGCTTGCTCGGCGCGGTGCGCCGGCAAATCGACACCAAGGCCGGGGTCAAACTCGAGGTCATCGAACTAATCGCGGAGGGCGATAAAGTCGTGGCCCGCGTGCAGGGCACTGTCACCGGCAAGTACGGCCAGTACAACAATACTTATTGCCACGTTTTCACGGTGCGCAAAGGCAAGATCACGAGTGATATCGAATATCTCGATACCGCGTTGATCGAGCGAGCGCTCTACGGGAAGCGGCTTAGTAACGCGGAATGAGTTTTTCGCCAACGAGGCGAATCGATTGCTCAAGTGCCGCGGTCGGAACTCCAGGCAATTGCATGCGCAGAATGAGCTCGGTTGGTGCGAGTTGTGCGCGCAGACGTTCGATATCGTCACGGACTTTCGCGATATCGCCGATGAGGTATCGCGAGGAAAAAGAACGAAAGTCGAGCTGCTCGATCGAAGTCACAAGACGGCCGCTATCGTCGCGCAATTCGCGTTGACCTTCGGCCGACTTACGCCCGTACAGGCCAAATAGATGCGTGACCGCGGGGCCTGCGATGCGCTCGGCTTCCGCGGTTGAATCGGCGACAAAAGCCTCGCGAATTACCGGGCGTTCGGTTGGCATGTAGCCGGCCGCGTGCGCCGTCGCCGAATAACGCGCGAAGTGTGCTTGCAGTTCTTCGATGGTGTGCCGGGGAGAAGCCGTCACCGGCGCACGGCGGCGCGCGGCACGCACCAGCAACTTTGGTCCCGACACGCCATACCAAATCGGCAAGGTCAGTTGCACGGGCCGCGGAACCAGCGCCGTCGGTGGGACCTTAATACGCTTGCCCTGAAACGCAATGTTGGAGGGGTTTTGCCAAGCGTGCTCGATGAAGTCGATTATCTCTTCGAAATAACCAAAGCGTGCCGCGTAGGGCTCGCCATAACCATCGAACTCTTCCGACGCATAGCCTGGCGAGGTCCCGAAGATGAGTCGTCCGTCGCTTAAATTATCGAGGGTGGCGAGGTCTTCCAACAAACGCACAGGCTGATAAAGGGGGGCGAGCAGAACATTCGTCACGAGTTTCATGCGCTGAGTGAGACCAGCCGCTTTGGCAAGGACCAACAGCGGACTCGGCGCCCATCCATTGAACTGAAAATGATGTTCGGTGGTATGGAAAGCGTAGAACCCGAGCGCTTCCGCGAGCGGCAGCAGCCGATCCATTTCGCGAAAAGTTGCCAACGGAGTGATCGCCGCACCGGGTGGGCACACAAAGCTATACATCAATGAAATCTTCATCGTCTTGAACCTCGCTTCGGATTCCACCAATTCGCGCTGCACTGCAACGACCATCCGGCATACAAAGCGGCTACAAACCGATCGGACGGGCGCCGTCGGCGAGTATGTTAACCTTCCCCATCGACCTCTAAGAAGCCCGGAGCCCGCGTGTACGAACTTGCCCTGCGCCGCTTGAACCGATTGCAAGCCGCGAACTGCGCCAACGCGCTCATCGGCGGTAAACGCGGCCTCGAAAAGGAAAGCCTGCGCATTACGCGCGCCGGCGCCTTGGCACAAACTTCGCACCCATGTGCTTGGGGTGCCGCGCTGACCCACCCCTTCATCACGACCGACTACTCCGAAGCCTTACCGGAATTCATCACCCCGGCATTTTCACGTAACGACGAAGTCATCGAATATTTGAATCGCATCCATCAATTCACCCTGCAAGAACTCAAACGCGATGAGCTCCTGTGGTGTGCGAGTATGCCGTGCGAAATTAAAAACGACGAAGAAGTTCCGATTGCCGATTACGGGCGATCGAACATCGGCCGCATGAAACATGTGTACCGCGTGGGCCTTGATTACCGGTATGGCCGCCGCATGCAGGCGATCGCCGGTGTGCATTTCAATTACTCGTTGCCGAAGGAATTCTGGCCGCTTTACCAAGCGTTGGAAAAAAATCCGGAAAGCCAACGCTCATTCGTCGATCAACAATACTTCGCGCTGATCCGCAATTTCCGGCGACTGGGTTGGATAGTCCCGTTATTGTTCGGGACCAGCCCATTGGTCAGCACGTCGTTTCTGTCGGGGCGAACGGCGCGCTTTAAATCGTTTGATTCGCATGCGCATTATTTGCCCTATGCGACCTCGCTGCGTATGAGCGATATCGGCTACAAGAATAAAAACCAAGCAGTCTTGCAGATGTCCTACGACACTCTCGATAACTATGTCAAAAGCTTATCCAAGGCGATTGTGACGCCTTATCCGGAGTACGAGGTCATTGGCCTTTACGATGGCGAGCGGCGCGTGCAGTTAAATACCAATGTGCTGCAGCTCGAAAACGAGTTTTATAGTTACATGCGGCCCAAGCGCACCATTCACAGCGGCGAGAAGCCGACCACGGCGCTGCGCGAGCGGGGCGTGGAGTATGTCGAAATGCGGGCACTCGATTTGTTCGCATTCAGCCCGGCGGGCGTCGAGTTACAGCACATGCATTTCCTGGAAGCATTCCTGCTGTTGTGCCTACTCGCCGATAGCGCACCGATCAGCGTCGATGAACAATGGGCCATCGAATACAACGAACTGACGATTGCACTGCGCGGCCGCGAACCCGGATTGCGGCTAATTCAAGGCGGGCGCCGCATCCCGGTTCTTGAGTGGGCGAACGAAGTGTTTAACGCGATGGAACCGTTGTGCGAAATATTGGATGGCGCCGAGTCGGGCAAACCGTATCGCACGGCACTCGATGCGCAACGCCTGGCACTGCACAATCCGGATACGCTGCCTTCCGCGCTTCTCTTGCAAGAAGTTCGGGCCGGCAAAACGAGCTTTCAAGAATACGCGTTGAGCCTCTCGCACCAGCACGCCGCTTATTTTCGCGACCATCCGCCGACCGCTACCGTGGCGGAGCAGTTCCGCACCATCGCCGAGGAGTCCTGGGCGGCGCAACGCACGCTCGAGGAAGATACGTCAGTGAGCTTTGAAGACTATCTGGCGCGCTATTTTTCGGGTCATTTGGACGCCCCGCAGCCTTAAAAAATTGAGCCCCGCGCATCGCCGATTGAAACTATCATTCCATACCCGGCTCTAACCACTATCAATTTGACGCAATCGCACGGCCCGACCGCGCCGGTCGGAGGAGATCACAATGATGAACCGCCGCTCTTTTTTCGCGCCGCTCGCCGCCGCGCTTTCGCTGCTTACGCCCTTACGGGCGTTCGCCAAGGAAGCCCCGCAACAGATCCAAGCACTGCACAAACGCTGGCGCGAACTCTTGAATCCTAATGCCAAAGTGGCTGAGGACCCCACGCCGCTGCAACGCGCCGTGGAAGAATGGCGCGCCGAACTACCGCCCGAGTCTTACGATGTTTTGTTCGAAGAAGACACCGAGCCGCCGTTCTCAAGCCCGTTGAATCTAGAGAAGCAGGCCGGTGTGTTTGTCTGTCGCGCGTGCCGACTGCCATTATTTACGTCGGAGATGAAATACGACAGCGGCACCGGCTGGCCGAGTTTCTTCACGAGCATTCCGGGACATCTCGCCACCAAAACAGATTTCAAAATCTTGATTCCGCGCACCGAATATCACTGCGTGAAATGTGGCGGACACCAAGGTCATGTGTTCGACGACGGTCCGGCACCGAGCGGAGAGCGCTGGTGCAATAATGGCTTGGCGCTTTCGTTTGTCGCGTTGAAGTAACGAACAGCGTTACTCTTCGTCTAACGCATACATCACAGGCACGGTATCCCGCTTGAAGTAGATGCCGGGACCCACGCGGCGGAAATGGACGCGCAACCGCGCGCGATACCAGCGCGCACGCCGCAAGGTGACATTGCGATCGGTGCGCGACTGATCACAATGTTGTTCCCAATCTTCTTGCGTTAGTGCAGTGAAGTACAACAAATGTGTGGTTAGCGCGGCGAGATTGTCGATTGCGCGCGGCGCGTCTTTCGGCGAGATGTACTGCAGCACATCGTGACACACCACGAGATCGAATCGCGCGCGCGGCGCGTAGTCGATAAGCGACGCCTGTTGCCAACCATATTGCGCACACGCGTAGCGACTGATTTCAATTCCATGGCATCGCGCGCGCGGAAACGCGCCGCTCAACGTCTGCAAAAATAAACCCGTGCCCGCGCCCGCATCCAAAATTCGTTGCACCTTGCAGCCGAATAAGTCGGCGACCGCGCGCAGTAAACGGGCTCGCGCGAGGTACTCTTCGGGGGCGGCAACCCGGGTTTTACGGCTCAAATAGAAGCGCTTAAAGAAGGCTTCGCCAAAGGCTTCGGGGGCCGAATTTTCAGTCACTTAGGCCGATCTCAGGGGTTATTAGGGTGAAGCGGTCCTCAGTTCCTGCCGATAATTAGGGAAATGGCCCTCCGGCGGGGCATTTCAGGACTGTAACTGGTTGACCACTAAGCGCAATGTTTAACACAATGGGACCAACTCCTGAACAACATTCATCAATATCGTCCACGGGAGTTGCCGCCCGCCCAGGTGGCTATAAGGAGGTCGACATGAAACGCCTGCCCCAAAGCGCCTTTATCGCGCTGTGCGCCTTGCTCCTCGCGCATACATCTGTCTATGCATTTAACTTCGGACAGCTCTACTCAGGCACGCGCAGTGGCGAACCGTTAAACGCCGCGATCGATCTTTATCTCTCACCAACCGAACAATCACAAACTCTGACGGTATCGCTGGCGCCGGATCTGTTCGCCGCCGATCAAGCGTCGAATCGCGCGACGTTGTCCAACTTAACCGCCGAAGTTGTGCGTGCAAGCGATGGTTCATCGTTTATCAGAGTGCAGTCGACTCAATCCGTTAATCAGTCCGTGGTCAGTTTTCGGCTACGCCTGACCAATGGCGCAACGACATTGGTTCGAAATTTTAATGTGAACATTTTGCCGGCGCGCGTAGTACGCAAGGTCAACGCGCCGGTGCGAACTGTTCGTGCCTCAACGACATCGAGCACACCGAAAGCCGTCGTTGGTTCCGGCGCCACCAGTTACGGTCCGGTGCAACCCGGCGATACGTTGTGGGCGATCGCGCGACAGCTGCGCGGCAACGTCAATCTTGAAAGCACCATGCAACAATTGTTCGAAGCAAACCCACGAGCATTCGCCAACAACGATCGCAACCGCCTCAAAGTTGGAGTGACGTTGCAGTTGACAGGCGCGACCGTCGCATCGACCACCGCACATACGGTTGCGCCGAAACCAACCATTAAAAACCCAACCGTGGCACAAACCGACAGCGCCGATTCGCGCATCGACGCGTTTGACGAATTGCTGGGTGAGACGAGTGAAGAAGTCGTGCCCGCCGCTGAAGCGAAGTCTCCCACTGAGCTTACCGATGATTCCAATATCGCGCGGGCACGTGATCCGGAAATCACCGCACTCCTGCAAAATCTCGATGATAAGTTCGCCGCAATCCGCGCACAGTATGACACCTCGGCGACTACGCCTGCGCGTACGTCTATCGTCGAAGTGCCCAGTGTCGCTGATACACCCGAGGCTGCCGCACCTGCAACGCCCGAAGTGAGCGAGAGCGTGACGTTGGCGCCCGTGTCGAAGATCTCGGCGGCGACCCCGGAGCCGGTATCTGTTGAAGTGCCTGTTGCATCTAATTCGTTAAAACCGGAAACGTCCGCGCTTGGTATCGCGCTCGCAACGCTGCCATTACTGCTCGGAATTGGCATCGGTACGTTTTTCTTTTGGCGTAGCCGACAAGCAACTCGCGAACGGCTGCGCTTACAGCGTGAATTCCAGGAAGCTTCACGCAAGGCGGATGTATCGCGCAAGGCGGAACGCCGAGCGTTGCTTGATTCGGCGGTCAAAGACGTTACGGAGACAGTCAAGTTCGCGCCGCCGAGGGTGGACCTCGCGACCACGATTGAGCGCTTGGATGCTTCGCTCAATCCGACACCGGCGGCTGATCTTTTTGAAGTGGTCGGTGAAGATGAGATCGATACCAGTATCGCGCACGGTCGTTATCAAGACGCCGAGCGCGCGCTGTTGGATGTCATCGAGAAAGCACCACGCAACGTGCAAGCAAAGCTGCGCCTTGCCGAGGTGTATTACATTACGGAGCGGGTGACTGAGTTCTCGGCGCTCGCCGAAGATCTCCATCAGCAACATCGCGCCGAACTTACCAATGAAGAGTGGCGGCGGGTCATGCGCATGGGCAAGATCATCGCGCCGAACACAGCGCTATTCGCCGGCCCACGCGCGGTCGGCCAGTAACCCCATCTTTTCCTGCGGCGCGGCGCGAGACGCCGTGCCACCTACGCTTCCTATTACCCTCTGAAGGTATCCTTGCGCGCGCGCGTCGCGCCGAAAACTTCCGCAAGCGGTGCACCCTGCAATCCGAGTAACGCCTGAATCGATGCGCTATCCGGTCGCAGGAAAGGATTAGTCGCGATCTCCTCACCGAGTGTTGAGGGCACCGTTGGTAGGCCTTGCGTGCGCCGCTCATCCACCTCTTGCATCCGCGCGCGCAGTGCTTGGTTATCCGGCTCCACCGACAAGGCGAAACGGCCGTTTGACTGTGTGTACTCGTGTGCGCAATAGATCCGTGTCTCCGGCGGCAACGCCTTTAGCTTGGATAACGAGTGCCACATCTGCGCCGGCGTGCCTTCAAAGAGGCGCCCGCAACCGAGCGCAAACAGCGTGTCGCCGCAAAAGAGCGCATGCGAATCCTCAAACCAGTAGGCGATATGGCCGCGGGTGTGACCGGGGACATCGAACACTTTGGCGCGTGCGCTACCGAGATCGAAAGTATCGCCGTCCCCCACTTGATGCGCGATGCCGGGGATGCGTGCGTTATCGGCGCGCGGCCCGACCACCGTGCAGCCCGTGGCAGCCATCAATTCTTCATTGCCGCCGACATGATCCGGATGGTGATGCGTGTTTAGTATATAGGTTAGCGACCAGCCAAGACGCCGAAGGGCGCTCAAGACGGGCGCCGCTTCGGCCGGATCGACAACACCGGTTGCACCGCTCGCGGGATCGCGTACCAAATAGACATAGTTGTCACTTAACACAGGGAGCTGTTCGATTTGCAGCATGACGACCTCGCGATGCGTCTGAGTAGAACCCGATTATACTGGCGCAATCGTTATCTTAGTCAGCGCTCTGTAATGGGTTCGAGCCGATTTTTCTGGCAACACGCGCGTTCCGCGCCAGTGATCAGGCGCGGATTCAGAATGGCATTCGTGGTGGGCTCAATTTTGGTTGCAATCAACTACGGCGATCGACTGCTCGCGGGCACGATGGCCTTGCGGGATTTCGTGAAAATCGGGGTGACTTATTGCGTGCCGTTTTGCGTGTCGGTGTATTCCGCGGCGAGCGCCCTTGCCAGCGCGGAGCGGTAACGTATGCACAGTCCAACTGATTTGTTTGCGCACCACGGAAGCTGCCATTGCGGCGCAGTGAAATTCCTGGTGGAAGCACCGACGATCATCGATGCGGTGGAATGCAATTGCAGTATTTGCGCGCGCGCGGGTTATCTCCATTTAATGGTGCCGCGGGACCGCTTCAAACTCTTAAGCGGCAGCGATGCGTTAAGCACCTACACTTTCAACACTGGCGTCGCGCAACATTTGTTTTGCCGACATTGCGGTATCAAGTCATTTTACGTACCCCGTTCCCATCCGGATGGTTATAGCATCAATGTCCGCTGCCTTGAGCGGACGCACATTACGCATGTCAACGTTACCCTATTCGATGGCCAACACTGGGAAGACGCCGTGAGCTCGCTCGCGCCGCTTGCCGCCAACGTCGAGCCACCGGCGACAAATACGCGTGCGCTGGTTGATGCGCGATGGAGTCCGCGAGCGTTTGGCGCAGCGCCGGTATCGGATGCACTGCTCGCACAGTTATTTCACGCCGCTCGATGGGCGCCGTCCTGTTACAACGATCAGCCGTGGGCATTTATCGTCACGCGCGCCGCGAGTGACGCTTATAAGGCGCTATTGGCGGCGCTGCTCCCCCAAAACCAGGCGTGGGCGGCCACCAGTCCATTGCTGATCTTGGTCCTCGCGCGCCAACAGTTTCGCCATAATCAAGCGCCTCACCGCCATGCGTGGTACGACGTTGGGCAGGCCGTGGGTGCGATGTTGTTGGCCGCCACCGAACTCGAACTGGTTGCGCATCAAATGGCGGGGTTTGATGCGGCTAACGCGGCCGCAAGTCTGCAAGTCCCGGACGGCTATGCGGCGATTTGCGTCATGGCGCTTGGCTTTGTGGGTGATCCAACCCGTTTGCCAGTGGGCACCGCCGAGAAAAATCGCGCGGATCGCACGCGCGTCGGTTATGCCGAATTTGTGTTTTCCGATCGCTTTGGACAACCGTTCACGGGCCTCTAAGGTACCGCTCGGCGGTTTCGGGACGTGAGTCGCTTGGCAAGCGTGCGTTCCGCTTCTACACCTAAGCTCAGGAACTCACCCGGAACGGACTATGCCATCTTACGATTATTACTGTGAAACCAATGGGCTGACCGTCACCGTCAAACACGGCATCGAAGTTGAGCTCACCACGTGGGGAGAAGTGTGTTATGCCGCGCAGTACACCATGGGCGACACGGATTTCCTCGCACCGGTACGCAAGGTGCATTCGGTGCCGCCAGGGATCGCGGTGCCGGTTGGCAACGCGGGATTAAAAAACATGGGGTTCACCAAACTCGTCAAACGTGATGACGGCGTTTACGAAAACGTCACCCGTACCGGTAAGGAGTCGCGCTATATGCGAGCGGGAGATCCCAACACACTGCCGGAAATTCACAAAAAGATCTCGGACTGATTTCAACTCGGCGTTAGTGAATACACCCAACTGTGCGAATACGGCTAACTTTCTGATTTCTGGAGAGGCGGTAGAACGCGCGTAGCTCCCGCAGATACGACGGTTGGTGATGAAGTCCCGGAAAGCGACGTCTCAAATTCGCACAATATTTGGCGGCAAAGTAATTAGCATCCATGTAGCGAGTTTGGGTTTCGGCATCAAGCGTGTCATCGAGCCGCCAGCCGTTGAATAGCACGTGATGGAGCGCACTTGGGATCGCGCCGTCTTGTTGAGCGGCGAATAGCTTGGCGCACGCGACATATTTATCGATTTCTGCTTGTAGCTCGAGTTCGAACGGCGTGACTGATTCGGCGCGTTCGCCGTGCCACAGTGCATAGTTCAGATGGCTAATGCCTTCGAGTGCGATCAAGAACGATTCGAAATTGCCTTCGTGCAAATAGGTCGTCGGATCGTCATCGGTGAGTGCGCGCACGATCGCGTCATCGATATACAATGAGAGGAAAGCGCCGTCCGGCGTATCTTGCACCAACAATCGCTCTTGATTACCACATGCGGCGTCTGAAGGGGTCAATGAGGCCGCGAGATTAGCGTCGGTAATTACGAAATCCTGTACGTCGGGGCATACGGGCGTCGCGTAAATCGTTGCGAGTTCGCTGTGGATCTGTTGCAGCACCATGGCGCGAAATCGCTTAGTGGCGAGCGCGGCTCAGCATCTCGTTGGTCGGTGCGATGCCGCGGCGGATGAGTTGTTGGCGGGCGCGCGGGCTGCCGGTGCGCATCCACAGTTCGAATTCGCGGAGCACATCGGGCTTCGCCCCTAAGTGCGATTCCTCGGCGACTTCCGACAGCACATCGACGATCGCCAGAAATTTTTCGGCGAGTTCGGCGAACGGCAGCGGGGTTTCCCCTAAATTGAATTGCGCGCTGCACAGGTCGTGTAGATGTCGATAGGCGCCGCCACCCATCGCGGCGTAATAATCCACATCCACGATTTTACGCGCGAGGCTGCCAGAGAACACCCCGGCAATAAACAGTGCGATATCACCCAGCCGCTTCAGCGCGAGATTGCGCGCGTGTACGCCGTCGGCATACACGGCGTCGGCGTAGTGCAGTGCCAGAGGCTTGAGTTCGCAACCATTTTCGGTTGGCGTAAAAAGCTGGCTCGACGCGGTGAATTCAGCGAGCAACCGTGTCAGGTATTGCACCGTTGGCGGGCCGACCGCCACATGTTGGTGCGCGATGCTTGCGTGCAGTTGATCGCGAAAATAATCGTGAATATTGACGTCCGTTAGGATCGGGGAACCGCTTGGCATCGCGTCACCTCGTGTCAGCACTCGTTCAATTGGTTATCGGCGTTGTCGGTAACGGACTTGATGGCCCGGCCGCCCACGTTCAAATCTTTACTCGCAAGAAGCTTGCCAAGGGGAAAACCAATTGAACAGCGCGTAGCAGCCCAACGCTGCTGCTGCTAATGCACGCAAAAATTAGACGTGCGTCACGCTAGGGAGGTGCGTGGTCGAGAGCGGTAATGACTCGCGTGCCGCAAGCATCGCGGATCGTTCAATGCATAAGTACGGATGGTCGCCGCGGAGCGACACTTTGTGCCGTGAAATAGAAAGCCCCGCAGAGCGGGGCTTTCCAATTCTCAACGCGGAGCGCGAGATTACATCATGCCCATGTCGCCGCCCGGCGGCATCGGCGGATGGTTGTGGCCAGCGTCTTTCTTCGGCGCTTCCGCGACCATGCACTCGGTGGTCAGGATTAAACTCGCGACCGACGCGGCGTTCTGCAACGCATAACGGGCGACCTTGGTTGGATCCAGGATGCCCATCGCGATCATGTCGCCGTATTCGCCGGTTTGTGCGTTGTAACCGTAGTTGCCTTTGCCTTCGACCACTTTGTTGACAACGACTGACGGCTCTTCACCGGCATTGGCCACGATCATGCGAATCGGTTCTTCCAGCGCACGCACCAGAATGTTGACGCCGATTTGTTGATCTTGGTTGTCGCCTTTAACGGCCTTGGCCTTGCCTTGCGCACGCAGTAGCGCCACGCCACCGCCCGGGACCACGCCTTCTTCCACGGCCGCACGGGTAGAATGCAGCGCATCTTCGACGCGAGCCTTCTTTTCCTTCATTTCGACTTCGGTGGCGGCACCGACTTTGATAACGGCAACGCCGCCCGCAAGCTTGGCGACACGTTCTTGCAGCTTTTCACGGTCGTAGTCGGAAGTGGTTTCTTCGATCTGCGTGCGGATCTGCTGCACGCGGCCTTCGATCGCCTTCTGATCGCCTGAGCCATCGATGATGGTGGTGTTCTCTTTGGTGATCTGGACTTTCTTGGCATTGCCGAGGTCTTTGAGGTCGGCCTTTTCGAGGCTCAAGCCCACTTCGTCGGAAATCACCGTGCCGCCGGTCAGAATGGCGATATCTTCGAGCATTGCTTTACGGCGATCGCCGAAGCCCGGCGCCTTGACGGCGGAGACTTTGACAATGCCGCGCATGTTGTTAACGACCAAGGTCGCCAACGCTTCGCCTTCTACGTCTTCGGCGATGATGAGCAGCGCGCGACCGGATTTGGCCACCCCTTCGAGCACCGGAAGTAAATCGCGGATGTTCGAAATCTTCTTGTCGTGAACCAGAATCAGCGGATTGTCGAGTTCGACATTCATCGCTTCTTGGTTATTGATGAAGTACGGCGACAGGTAACCGCGGTCGAACTGCATGCCTTCGACGATGTCGAGTTCGTTGTCGAGACCAGAACCTTCTTCAACGGTGATGACACCTTCTTTACCTACCTTGTCCATCGCACGGGCGATGATTTCGCCGATGCTGTGGTCAGAGTTGGCGGAGATGGTGCCGACCTGCGCGATGGCTTTGCTGTCCGTGCAAGGTTTGGAAATCGCTTGCAGTTCGGCGACCGCCGCGGTCACGGCTTTGTCGATGCCGCGCTTGATGTCCATCGGGTTGTTACCGGCGGTAACGGCCTTCAGACCTTCGCGCACAATCGCTTGCGCCAACACAGTGGCAGTGGTGGTGCCGTCGCCGGCGACGTCGGAAGTCTTGGAGGCGACTTCCTTCACCATCTGCGCGCCCATGTTTTCGAATTTATCTTCGAGCTCGATTTCCTTGGCGACGGATACGCCGTCTTTGGTGACGGTCGGCGCGCCGAAGCTCTTTTCGAGCACGACATTACGGCCTTTCGGGCCGAGGGTTTGCTTAACAGCATTAGCCAGGATATTGACCCCGCGGGCGAGCCGCGCGCGGGCGTCGTCGGAAAAGCGTACGTCTTTAGCAGCCATTGATAATTCCTCTTAAACGATTGAACTGTAACGACAGTGGCGTTAGGCGATAACCGCCATGATGTCGTCTTCGCGCATCACGACATATTCGACGCCTTCGACTTTGACTTCCGTTCCGGAGTACTTGCCGAACAGCACCTTGTCGCCGACTTTGACGTCGAGCATGCGAACCTGGCCGTTTTCCAGGATTTTGCCGTTACCGACGGCGACAACTTCGCCTTTGATCGGTTTTTCCGCCGCGGTATCCGGGATCACGATCCCGCCGGCGGTGGTTTTCTCTTCTTCCAGGCGCTTAATCAGCACACGGTCATGCAATGGGCGCACTTTCATGGTTCTACCTCCAAACTGACTCTTTAGGGATTGATGCCAATAGGGGTTCCTATTAGCACTCGACATTGAGTAGTGCTAATAGTAGGGGCGGCAGGGGTCTAGTTTCAAGCCTGGAGCGGTAGTTTTTTTGGATTCTTCGCGACGGTTCGCTCGAAACCGGCCCGTGGAGGACCTTCGGCGTCAGCCCCGAAACCGGTTCGGGTCCGTGTGCGCCGCCGCTGAAATGCGTGGTTAACACCACATTTAACAATTAAACCGTGACCGACCTCACGAACTTTGTGTAATCAGGATACGCCCCTGTATTGGGAGGCCGGGAATAAAGCTATAGATAGAGGTGCCGATGCAACCGAATCGGAAAATTCAATCACGGTGAAGGAATCCATGGCGTTGGACGCATTGAGCATGACGGAGTGCATTCAGCCGTTTCTGACGCACTGTCACCGGCGGCGCTATCCCCCCAAGTCGGCGATCATCCGCCAAGGGGATCGCGCGGATGAGCTGTTCTACATCATCAGTGGCTCCGTCACGGTGCTCCTCGAAGACGATAAAGGGCACGAGATTGTGCTCGCCTACCTCAATGGGGGCGAATTCTTCGGCGAGATTGGTTTGTTCGCGGAGGATGGTCATCGCTCGGCGCTGGTGCGCGCGCGTAACGAATGCGAAGTCGCCCAAATAAGCTACGCCAAACTCAAGACCCTCACGGATCTGTATCCACGCTTGCTCACCTGCATGACCTCACAGCTTGCACGCCGCTTGCGTAATACCAACCGCAAACTCGGCGACCTCGCGTTCATGGATGTCTACGGACGTGTCGCACGCACCTTACTCGATTTGAGTGATCAACCGGATTCGATGACCCATCCCGATGGCATGCAAGTACGGGTCACGCGTCAAGAGCTGGCGCGACTGGTCGGGTGTTCACGTGAGATGGTCGGCAAAGTGCTGAAGGAAATGGAAGACCACAAACAAGTCACAGTGCTCGGCAAAAACATCGTTTTAATAGGTATTCGCGGCCGCGGCGTGCGGCGCATGCAGTTCGGCTAGGAAAACGCTTCAAACATCACCGCGAGCGCCGCCTTGCATTGGCAGCCTGCGGTGCCCTGCCTATAATCGCGCCGGTGATTGCTCAGACTATCCGCGCGATTAAAATTTTTTTCTTCCTCGCCCCAATTCGACAGAGCGGCCGCGCGTTGCTGATGCTAACCGCCATGCTAAGCGGCGCGAATGCTTTCGCGGTCAATTTTGAAGACGCCGAGAGCGCGTTACGCCGCGGCGACTATGCGAGTGCCATCCCGATTTACACGACGCTGGCCGACGGTGGAGATCTCCGTGCCATGGTGCGTCTCGCGAAATTGTTGCAAAAGGGCGAGGGCACGCCGCGTGATTTGCCGCGTGCGGTCGCGTATTTTTCGCAGGCCGCCAAGACCGGCGATGCCGAGGCTCAGTACAGCTTGGGCAATCTTTATTTACTCGGCGAGGGTGTGCCGCAAGACGACGATTGGGCGTTTACTTACTATCGCCAAGCCGCGGCGCAGGGGCACCCGCTCGCGCACAAAAACGTCAATGAATTTTATCGCGCGGCGGGGGTTAATCCGCCGTCCGATGAAGCCACGCCGACGCCGCCCGCCGAAGTCACCCCAAATACGTCGCTTTCGCCGCCCACTGGCACGCCAGATCCCGAGTACGTTAGATCAGTACCGGCCGCGCTCTCGGAAGACGAATATCGGGCGATCGAATTCGCGCGCGCGCACGGCATCCAAGTCAATAACGTGCCTGGACAGGACGCCAAGGGACCCACTACGCCATCGACGAGCGGTGCTTTCCACGTACCAGATGCCACACCGGCGCCGAACACCCCCGCGCTTGCGGACGCTCAGGCGTTGCTCGCCGCCGGCGACACCGCGGCCGCGCGCGCGGCGCTCGTTGTGCTGGCTGACGAAGGCAATCGCGACGCGCAGTATCTGCTCGCGGAACTATTGAAAACCGCGGGCTTCGATGCCGACACCCAAGGCGAAGCCCTGATGTGGCTGCAACGCGCGGCGGAAGCTGGCCATGCGGATGCGCAATTCGCGCTCGCCGACGCTTATTTTCAAGGCGCTGGCGTGGTCGCTGACGAGGCGGCGGGGATCACTTGGCTACGCGAAGCCGCCCAGCAGGGCCATGCCGGTGCGCGCGATCGTCTGGCTGCCATCTATCGCAATGCGGGTCTCGCACCGCCACCGCACACAGACTCACCTCACAATAACTAACTATCGATCGCTCCATGCAAACGCTATCCACCTTGATTGATCTCGGAGAACGCTTTGGCAGCGCCGCGGCGCTGCGCCAACGCGTGGTTGAAGGGGCCACCGGCCACGTGCTCGAACTCGGCGGAGATTCCGGCGCGAATCTTTTTTTCTATCCGCGCGCGATCACGTCCTTGACCACGCTCGCGGCACGGCGCACGTCGCCCGCGCTTTTTCGCCAAGCCGCGCGCCAATTGCCGTTTCCGATCGATCGCCGGCAGGGCTCGTTGCTCGCGCTTCCGCTCAAAGATCGCGCGTACGACACCGTCGTCTGTACTTTCGCGCTGGGCCATTCGCCCGACTTAGCCGGCACGCTGCAAGAAATTCATCGCGTGCTTAAATTCGGCGGTCGCTTGTTGTTTGTGGAATACGGTTACAGCCGTGACGAACAAGTCGTACGGTGGCAGCAACGGTTGAGATTTTTACAACCGATGATGGGTGGCGGTCGGCGACCGCTGGCTGCCATCGACGACGCGGTTGCCGCCGCCGGCTTGTCGTTAAAACATCTAAGCGCCGAGTTTTTACCGCGTGTCCCGCGCCCGTTAGGCTGTGTTTATGAAGGAATAGCATTTAACGAACCGCCTTAAAGAAGTTCGGCGGTTGACTGCGTGACTTCCGTGCGTGCGTTAGGCGTGACCCGCTCGCAGGTGGGTCACTACCGCGGCAAGCTTATCGAGCGCGGCGAGAATATCACTGGCATCCGGCGGGACTAAAAACACAAGGTTAGAAAAGCCTTGCGCGATAAAGCCGACAGCCTCACCCGGATCCCACGGCGCGTCCATCAGTGTGAGCGACACATCGGCGAAATTACGCCCCCGCTTGTCGCAGGCATGCCGTAGGTCGTGCACCGCATCGCCTTCGTAGCGGCCGTTATAGACAATCCAGCCATCGGCGTAATCCGCGACGCGCTCCGGCACCCATTTCGAGTTCGATCCGATCCAAACCGGCGGTCCGCCCGCTTGCACGGGTTTAGGGAACGACCACATCGGATCGAAATCGACGAACTCTCCGTGATATTCGGCGACATCGTTGCGCCAGATCGCTTTCATCGCGAGGGTGCGCTCGCGGACAATCTTCCAGCGCTGCTTAAACGGCGATCCGTGATTACGCATCGCCTCATCCAACGCGCCGCCGGCGACGCCAAAAATGACTCGGCCCCGCGAGAGCAGGTCGAGCGAGGCAACGGCCTTCGCGGTGTTGATCGGATCACGATGCGTCATCAGACATACGCCGAAGCCGAGTAGCAACGACGAAGTAACCGCCGCCGCCGCGCTGAGGGCGACGAAGGGGTCGTACAATCGCGATAACGGGTCGAGCAACGCTTCGGCGTACGGCCATTCTTTGTTGCGTTTGAGCGGAATATGGCTGTTCTCTGGCAGAAACAACATATCGAAACCGCGCGCTTCGACTTCGCGCGCGAGCAAGGCGGGGGAAACCGATCGATCGGTGGCCAGTAGACACACGCCGAACAACGGTTCGTCGCTGGTAGTCGCACGTGAAATTACCGACATTCGAACTCCCGCCTTGGTCAGCGCTACTACCGTGCATTAGAGCATTGCGCGGTGCGCGGCGTAAGACCTCCACGGTTGTGATGCCGCGACGCGGATGAATCTTCGTCTGTGCTGAAATTGCGCATCAAATTGCGTATGCTGTGGCGCGCCTCCAGCTGCACCCGTTACCCGCGCGATACACAAAGACTCCTCGCATGCAAAAAGCGCTACGCGCCTTACCGGGCCGATTGACCGCCGCGATAGTGGCGCTCGCCATTCGTCAGGCTTGGTTCACGCTTCTGCTGGCAGCGATCGCCACCGCCGCTGCCCTCCATTACACGCGCGCGAATCTCGCGATCGATACCGATACCGCCAACATGCTCGACCCCAAACTGCCGCATCGTCAGGCGCATCGGGAATTTCGCGCCGCGTTTCCGGATCTGCCGGGCGATATCGTCATCTTCATCGAAGCCGCGCGGCAAACCAGCGCGGACGATCTCGCCGATGCATTGGCTGATCGTTTGCGCGCACACACCGATATCGCTCGCGTGGTGGTGCGGCCGGGTGCCGACGAATTTTTTAGAACTAACGGTCTGCTCTATCTCGACCGCGATCGGTTATGGGACCTCGACGAACGCCTGAACGCCGCCGCGCCATTGCTCGGGACGTTGGCGCAAGATCGCAGTCTGCGGGGTCTCTTTGATACGTTAACGCGCGGCGCCACGAATGCGGATGACCCCGAACAACAACGCATGCTCGCGCAAATGTATGAACGCGTGGCGAGTGCCACGCAACGGGCGCTGCAAGGGCGAGCCGAGCCGCTACATTGGCGCGATGAGCTAATGGCGCGAGATGTAGCACCTAGCGGTCTTGCGAGAGCTTTTATCCTGGTCGAGCCTGTGCTCGACACCACGGATTTTCAGCCCGCGGCACCCGCCGTGCGGCGGCTTCGCGCGCTCTTAGACGATTATCGTCAGACGATCGATGACGCGACGATTCGGCTGACCGGTAGTGCCGTCATGGACAGTGATGAGCTAGTCACCGTCGCCGAAGACGCCAAGTTGACGACGTTATTGTCGTTTGGCTGTGTCTCGGTCTTGCTGCTATTGGGCGTGCGAACGTTAAGCGCAGCGGGCGCGGTGTTGATAACACTCGCCTGCGGCCTGGTTTGGACCGCGGCCTTTGCGACGGCCGCGGTTGGTGCGCTCAATATCATCTCGGTCTCGTTCGCCGTGCTTTTTATCGGCATGGGGGTCGATTTCGGCATTCAATACACGATGCGGTATTTGGAAGAAATCGACCGCGGCACGTCACGCACGCCCGCGCTGCTGAACGCGGCGCATACCGCGGGTGGGGCGCTCGCGCTTGCCGCGGTGGGAGCTGCGATTTGCTTTTTCGCGTTTGTCCCTACCAGTTATCGCGGTCTCGCCCAGCTCGGTGTCATCTCCGGATTCAGCATGGGAGTAGCGTGGTTTGCAAATATCACCGTACTCCCCGCGCTGTTGCGCCTCTGCCCGCAACCAGCTGCGCGCGGCGTGCGCGCGGCGCGCGTATTTGATTTTGGACTCGTGCGATTTCGGCGAGCGGTGTTGATCGTCTCATGCGTACTCGCGGTGTTTTGCCTCATGTTGTTGCCGCGTGCACGTTTTGATTTGAATCCGCTCAATCTCAAAGACGGTAACACCGAAGGCGTCGCCGCCTTTCGCGCGCTGGCGATGGACCCCGCGAGTTCGCCCTACACGATTCAGGTGTTGGCGCCTTCCCTGGCGGACGCCGACGCGCTCGCCGCGAAACTAAAAGCATTGCCGGAAGTTGCGTCTGCGATCACGTTGTCAAGCTTCGTTCCGGCTGACCAACCGGAGAAGCTCGAAGTAATCGAAGGCTTGCAACTGGCTTTGGCCGGTGCGCTGGACGCGCCACCCGAGACGCGTGCGAATATCGACGCGGAGGCACGCAGTTTGCGCGCGTTGGTCGACGCGCTCGCGCAGACCGTCGAGCGTTCGCCGTCGAGTGAGCTGTCGGCGCCGGCTCGCCGCTTACGGGAAGCACTATTAAAAGTCGTCGCGCGTGAAGCGGAATTCACGACGTTGTTACCGCAACTACGGGCGATTTTGGTTGGCGACCTAAATCGGCTACTCGCGCAGATCAATCAATTGCTGCAGGCGAGCGAGGTGTCGCTCGAATCGCTGCCGGATGCGCTACACGACGAATGGGTCGGGCGAAACCAACTCGCCAGAGTACAGGTGAACCCCAAGGCTGATCTGAATGACAACGCGGCCATGCGCCAATTTGTCAGCGCCGTGCAGCGCGTGGCGCCGCAGGCCACCGATGCCCCGGTCGAATTGGTGGAAGGCAGTCACGCGGTGATCGACGCGTGCATCCAAGCCTCGCTTTGGGCGCTTGCGCTTACCATCATTCTGCACATCGTTGTCTTGCACGGCGTGGTCGATGCGTTGCTGGTCGCCGCGCCATTGGTACTCGCCGGGTTGCTGACCGTTGCCACTTCCGTGCTAACCAACGTACCGTTCAATTTCGCCAATATCATCGCCTTGCCGCTTTTGATCGGACTCAATAATGCCTATGGCGCGTATCTTGTCGTGCGCAAGCATGGCAGCGAGAGTATCGATGGTCTGCTTCGCAGCAGCACGCCACGCGCGATCCTGTTCAGTGGGCTCACCGCGATTGCTTCATTCGGCGTGTTAGGTTTTTCGAAGCATCCGGGCATGGCCGGCATGGGGATATTAATCAGTGTGTCGTTGAGCTACGCGATCGTGAGCGCGTTGGTGGTATTGCCCGCGTTGATGGCGAGCTTGGAACAACCTAAACGCGGATAGGCTCCAAATGCGCAACCGCTTGTTTTCTTGGTTCATGATTTTGTTGCTTGCGCAGTGGCACGATTTCGCCCTTGCTCACGCGATTGTGGTCACCGCCTCCCCACGCGCGCACGCGAGTGTAGCGGCTGGCGATGTTCCGATCGTGCTCGAGTTTAACAGCCGTATCGATGCCTCCAGATCCAAGCTCACGTTGCAGGACCCTGCGGGGAATATACGTGAGTTGGCGCTTGAGTCCGCGTCGGCCAAACACGTCTTGCGCGCCACCGCGCGCGGCGTCGCGCCGGGTGAGTATCGTCTCGAATGGTTCGTGCTTAGCGCCGACGGTCACATTACGCGTGGGCGCCTTAACTTTAAGGTGCAGCCGTAAAGTTCTTATGTCGTTGCTAGTCGACTTGTTCGGTTTCTTGAGTGTGCTGGCACGCGGCTTCGCGCTCGGGCTCGCCGCGATCGCGATCGGCGGCGTTATTTTTCGCGCCATGGTTCTCGCCGGACCGCTCTCCACCGGTGCGCCGGTCACACCGGCGTGGGTAGCCTCCTCTCGGATCCTCAAGTATTCGTCGTTGGCGCTGTTGCTGGTCACACTGACCGGTAAAGGACTCGATGTCACGGTGCTGTTGACTCAGGTTGGAGTGCCTCTAGGTCACGCGCTGACGGCGCCGTTTGCGCTTGCCGGCATTGCGAGTGTGCTTGCCGCGGGTTGGCTTGGCTTCGGGGCGTATCGCCATCGACCACTGTTCGAGTGGCTCGCGGCGGTTGTTTTACTCGCGAGCTTGGTTGCCACCACGCACGCCACCGGCCGGATCGACGCGCGCGCCTGGCTCATCGGTGTATCGGCGCTGCATCAGCTTGCGGGTGCTGCGTGGATCGGTGGGCTGCCGTACTTTCTCGCCACGTTGCAGTTGCCGGTAGCCGTACACGCGCCGTTGGCGCAACGCTTCTCGCATGTGTGCGTGGGATCGGTGCTCGTCATCGCCGCGACCGCGGTTGCCAAGTACATCGCCTATCTCGGCGTGCCGGCGGCCGCCTATGGCACGGCTTATGGATTAATGACGATGACCAAGGCCGTGATGTTCTTTACCCTGCTCGCATTTGGCGCCGCGAATTATTTCGCGGTGCGCAATCTCCGCACGGTGGGCGCCGCGAGCTCACGCACGCAGCGGTTTGTCGAAGTTGAACTGGCGATAGGCGTGGGGCTTTTTTTTGTCGCCGGCTCGTTGACTTCCCTACCGCCAGCCGTCGACTTGCCGAACGATCGCGTGCCGTGGCATCTGATTGTGGAGCGCGTGTTAACGCCGAAAATGCCGCAGCTCAAAAGTCCGGATCACGCCGAACTTTGGTATGAAACCGAGCAGGCCAAGCTGAATGCCTCAGCGTTCGCCGCGCGTGAGGAAGCGCCGCGCGCGTTTGTGCCGGGCGCCGGCATTTTGTATCCGCGGGGGGCCGCGGACATGGCGTGGTCGGAATTCAATCACAATTGGGCGGGCGTGTTTGTGCTCGCGATCGGCCTTCTCGCGTTGCTCGCGCGCCATCCTTCTTGCCGCTTCGCGCAGCATTGGCCGATGGTATTCGTCGCCCTCGGATTCTTCATCGCGATCCGCGCGGATCCCGAGTCGTGGCCACTCGGATCGATCGGTTTTTTTGAAGCCTTCCGCGAACCCGGCGTCGTGCAGCACCGGCTGATGACATTGCTGGTCATCGTATTTGGCCTGTTTGAGTGGCGCGTGCGCGTCGGCAATCTCGCCGACACCGCGGCGATGTATGTGTTTCCGGTGTCGAATGTGTTGGGTGGGATCTTAATGTTGACGCACTCTCATGTACTCGAAAACATTCAGGAGGCCTTGTTAATTGAGATGAGTCATATCCCCATCGGACTCTTCGCCATCACGGCCGGCTGCGCTCGCTGGCTCGAGCTGCGCGCACCGTCGCCTATTAAAGAGCACGCGGCGTGGGTGTGGCCATTGGCCTTTGTGGCAACCGGCTTGACGCTGTTGTTTTATCGCGAGAGCTAAAGGGGCTTAGTGCAGCGTCGGTGGAAACGCTGCCCCTCACCCGGCGCTCCGCGCCGACCACTCCCGGTGGGAGAGGTACTCTTTATCACCCTCTCCCGCGTGCGGGAGAGGGTAGGCGTGAGGGTCTTCATTTCGTCAAACGCGTCAACGCTTCCCGATATTTTTCGGCAGTTTGCGCGATCACCTGCGGCGGTAGGCGCGGCCCGGGTGGTCGTTTATCCCAGTGCAGTGTCTCTAAGTAGTCACGGACAAATTGTTTGTCGAAGCTCGGTGGGTTAGTGCCCGCCTCGTATTCGTCCGCCGGCCAAAAGCGCGATGAATCCGGGGTCAGCGCTTCGTCTATCAACGCGATCTCGCCGGCGGCATCGATGCCGAATTCAAATTTGGTATCGGCGATGATGATGCCGCGAGTAAGCGCATAGGCCGCCGCTTCGCGATACAGCATCAACGCGCGCGAACGTACTTCTTCAGCGCGCATGCGGCCGATCAGATCGACCGTGGTCGAGAAATCGATGTTCTCATCGTGCTGGCCGGTGGCGGCTTTGGTTGCGGGCGTGAAAATGGGCTCCGGTAATTGACCGGCAAGTGGAATATCCCGCTGCAATACAATTCCGCAAACGGTGCCGTGCTCGCGATATTCCTTCCAACCTGAGCCGATGAGATAGCCGCGCACCACCGCTTCGATCGGCAACGGTTGCAGCCGGCGCACTACCACCGCGCGCCCGGCCACGAGTTTTCGTTCGGCGGGATCCGGGAGCGCTTGCTCGAGTGAGAGTGTCGCCAAATGATTCGGCGTGCGCTCGGCAAAACGTTCGAACCAAAAGTTCGACACCGCAGTTAACACGGCGCCTTTACCTGGAATTGGATCCGGCATCACGACATCAAAGGCCGATAACCGATCCGTCGCCACCAACAACAAATGCTCAGTGCCAACCGCATAAATATCCCTGACTTTTCCACGTGCGAGCAGCGGCAAGCTCTTGAGGTTGGTCTCAAACAAGCTCGAATTCAGTAACTCGTCACTCAGTTTCATGCGCGCGCCTTTATTAGGTAACGCCATTCTAATCAATGCCCATACGCGCGAGCGTCGGCAAATCACCCCGCTCGCCCATCGCGTGTTCCATCATGAAGCGCTTGAGCGGCGTACAGCGTTCGGCGAGTCGCAATCCTTGCTGGCGTAGGTTAACGATCCCAGGCCAGGTATTGCGAAACGCGCGATTCAATTCGTGCGTGAGGGCAAGCATCGGGCACGCGGCGGCTCGGCGGATGCGCGCATAGCGTTGCAGGGCCGATTGCGGATGGCCGAGTGCGATCCGGCGGGCCAGCAAACTCTCATGCATCGCCGCGGCGTCGAGCAACCCGAGATTTAGTCCCTGCCCGGCGAGCGGATGCACCACATGCGCGGCATCGCCAAGGAGCGCGAGCCTTTCTTGCGCATAAGTCGCCGCTTGTTGGCGCCGCAATGGAAAGGCAAGCCGGCGCGTGGTGGTGTTTACCGCGCCGAGGCGTTGCCCGGACGCTCGCTCGAGCCGCGCGCGAAACGCATCATCCGTCTCCGTCATGCAGGCTTGGGCTTCTTGCGGCGTCATGGTCCACACGATGGCAGACAAATGCGCCGGCGGCAGCGGCAGTAATGCCAACGGCCCGTTATCCAAAAAGCGCTGGCGTGCGACTTCCGCGTGCGGTTGTTCCGTGTCGACATTCGCGATAACCGCGTGTTGTTGATAATCATGAATGTCGCACGCAATACCCGCCATTTTCCGCAACGGCGAGCCGGCGCCATCGCAGGCAAGTACCGCCGCGGCACGAACTTTACGCCCATCGCTGAGACGAAGATTGGCATGCGTCGTTTCCATCGCGAGTGCCGTCACCTGGCAACCGACGTCCGCGATGTGCGCGTGAAGCGCGAGCGCGCGCTGACAAGCTTGCAGTAAATTGGCTTGTTCGACCAAGTAGGCGAGCGGCACGGCGGCGTACGGCGGCGGCGTGAAATGAACCGTCGCGTCACCGTGCTCCTCCCAAATTTCGATGGCCTTGAAGCAGCCGACCCTGGCCGCCTCGAGCAACGGCCAAATACCGGCGGCGGTTAGGATCCGGACCGACGCCGGCGTGAGCGCGAGGCTTCTCAAGTCATACGGCTCATCACGTACGGGGACCGGGGTGACGGGATCGATCAACAACACCTCAACGCCTGCTTTGGCGAGCAGCACGGCGGTGACCATACCAACGACCCCGCTGCCGACTACGGCCACGTCAGGGTTAAGCGGACGCAGGCTCATTCAAAAATCCCCAAATCCGAAGACCAATTGACGCAGCATCAACCGTTTTACGCTTGGGGTATGCGCAACCGCCAGCATGCCCGCCGCGCGCAGTGCGCCGAACAGCGGCGTTTTAATTGCAAAGCCGCGCGCGAGCCAATCGGTGACGAGGCGAGTGGCGCGTTGATCCGGGGCACGCGCTTTGGCGTAACGCGCGAGCAGCGTCGTGGCGCCGAGATCCTCGCCACGCGACATCGCGGCTTGAATTTCTTCCAGCGCGACTTCGACATCGCGCAGGCCTAAGTTCAAGCCTTGTGCAGCATTGGGGTGCACGGTATTAGCGGCGTTGCCGAGCAGCAGCGTGCGCCCGGCGTGCACGGCGTTGACATGCTGTCCAACGAGGGGATACGCACGGCGTGGCCCGAGCGTGCTAAAGGTACCGAGCGCGGAACCAAAACGCTGCTCGGCGTCGCGCAGAAAATCTTCATCACGCAAGGCGAGTAAACGTTCGGCGTCAGCGGTGCGCGCGCCGCGCACCAAGACGTAGCGACGCCCACCTTGCGGCAATAAGGCCATCGGACCGTCTTCGGTAAAACGCTCGAAGGCGGTATGTGGGGCCGGTTGCGTGACTTCTAAATTCGCGACCAGCGCGGTCTGACCGTAATCCCGCCGCGCGACGGTCAGGCCCACCGCTTGGCGCACCATCGATTCCGCACCATCGGCACCTATCAACAACGCAGCGGCGTATGTTCCCGTTTGCGCGCCGGCTAATGTCAGCGCCACCTGCTCGGCTTCCTGGTGCACCTGGGTGAGACGTGTTGCCCACTGCAATGTTATTTGCGGCAGCCCGCGGAGTTCGGTCACGAGCGCGTCCAATAGCGCATCGGCCGGACACACCGCTCCTAACATCGGCAGTGCTAGATCCCGATGCGAAAGTCGTAGCGAACCAAAATAGCCGCGTTGAGTTACTTCGATGGTCTTGACCGGATAAGCAAGTGGCGCGAGCCGCGGCCACACGTTGAGCCGGGTGAGCAGCGCGAGGCTGCGTTGATTGAGCGCAAGACCCCGGCCATCGCCGCGACCAGCCGGCGCCGGCTGACGCTCGATGAGCAAAATATCGAGGCCGGCGCGGGCGAGACCGAGCGCGAGCGCGGCACCTACGAAACCAGCGCCGACAATGGCGACGTCGTAATCACGCGGCACTGGCTTGCCGCATGGTGAGCTCAATCTCGTCGATCGACTTTGGTGCGCCGGCACTTAACACCTCGTGGCCGTCGCCGGTGACCAAAATGTCGTCTTCGATGCGAATGCCAATATTCCACCATCGCTTCGCAAGTCCCTTGGTCAACGGTGAAAGGTAAAGGCCGGGCTCGACGGTGGTGACCATACCGGGTTCGAATGTCCGCCATTCATCGCCCACTTTGTACTCGCCGACATCGTGCACATCCATGCCCAACCAATGTCCGGTGCGGTGCATGTAATACGGACGATAAGCTTCTTCTTTCTTGAGCGTTTTCCAGCGCCCTTTTAAAATGCCGACATCGACGAGTCCCTTGGTGATGACGTCCACCGCCGCATCATGCGGATCGTTCCACGAGTTACCGGGTTGGACTTTCGCAATCGCCGCGTATTGCGCTTCCAGCACAATCTCATAAATCGCGCGCTGTTCGGGCGTGAAGCGGCCGTTGACGGGAAAGGTTCGCGTGACATCGCTTGCATAGCTGTCAAGTTCGGCGCCGGCATCGATCAGTAATAGATCGCCATCGCGCAACGGATCGCTGTTTTCGGTGTAATGCAGAATGCAGCTATTGGCGCCGCCGCCAACGATCGACGGATAGGCCGGCGCGCGCGCACCTTGCTGCATGAAGCTGTGCATGAGTTCAGCTTCGATTTGATACTCATGCATACCTGGCCTACAGACTTCCATCGCGCGGCGGTGCGCGCCCGCGGCGATTTGCGCCGCGCGGCGCATGGTTTTGATTTCTTCGCGGCTTTTGTACAAACGCATTTCGTGCACGTAGTGCGCCAGCGAATTGAACTGATCCGGTGCATGCACACCGGTCCGGCCCTTGCTCGAGACGCGATTCAACCACCCGATCAACCGCTGATCGAAATCCTGGTAGCGGCCCATCGTGTAATAAATCCGTTCTTTGTTCTCGAGCAGCCCGGGCAGGATGTCGTCTAAATCCGAGATCGGAAACGCGTCATCCGCGCCGTATTCTTCGCACGCGCCTTCAAGCCCGGCGCGCCGCCCGTGCCAGATTTCGGCATCGCGATCTTTCTCGCGGCAGAACAGAATGCACTCGCCTTGCGCGCGATCGGGCACCAGCACGAGCACGGCTTCAGGTTCCGGAAATCCCGTCAGATAGTGAAAATCGCTGTCCGGACGGAACGGATAGAACACATCGCGATTGCGCACGCGCTCAGGCGCGGTTGGCTGGATGGCGATGCCGCCGTGATTGACCACGTCCATGAGCCGTTTGCGCCGACGCGCGAATTCTTTTTTATCCATCAATGCAACATCCCGGATTCGAGCGACGCGGTGGGCAGGACTTGTCGATTCTCTTCGCGCAAGAGAATGGCGCCCATACGTGCGTATTCCACAATTTCAAGAAACGCCTGCTCGCCGAGTTCGGAATCCGGTTCGGTGGCATCCACTTGGCTTAATCGATAGAGATCACTTAAAAACTCTTGGCTCTCGTTGCTCATCGCCGCGGCACCTTGGCTTACCCCGAAGCCGGATAGAAACCCGCGGCACCAACCGCCCAAGGCGTCGGTACGCACCATCAGAGGCTCATCATCATCCGGCAGCAGGAGTTCGAAGCCGTATTCATCCGAATCGATGCCACGCATGGTTAGCTGCAGCAAATCATTCAGCGCATCACTCACTTCATCTTCGGTGGCGTCGACCTCGGGGTAGCCGGTCAGGTGCTGCAGCCACAGCGTGGTCTCAAAGCCGGTGGGGCTACATAACATACCGCATAACATGCCATGGCATTCGGCCGGTTCGACGTCGCTGTCTAAGCAGGACAAGGCCTGGGCGACGGTGGCGTAGAAGGAGCGGGCGGAAAAATAGGTCATGGACAAACCTGCCGGGTCGGGGTCGGGGATTATCCCACGAGCTTACTGCGACTAGAACCGGTCGGCGCGGGTTACGGACGTTTCAACTCGGTTGACCATGCTTCGGTGCGAGCACTATATTGCCCCAAACCATATCCTACGATCCAAACGACGCGCCCATGGCTGAATCACACAAAGACCGCCTGGATATCGCAGCGCTCGAAGCGCGGGTAGATGAACTTATCCGCACCGTCGAGACACTGGCCAATGAGAACGAAGCACTGCGCAGCCAGCATACCGTGCTCGCCACCGAACGTGCCACGCTGATTGAGAAAACCGAGCAGGCTAGATCGCGGGTGGAGGCGATGATCGCTCGCTTGAAAGCCATGGAAGCCCGTTAGTTCGACACGATACGCATCCGCTGATTTTTACATTGATAGATAGTAAGCACTCGAAAGCAACATGAATTCCGCCGTCAAGCCGATCACCGTCACAATCATGGACAAGGAGTATGTCGTCGGTTGTGCCGAGGACGAGCGCGAAGCGCTATTCGCCTCGGTGGAATTCCTGAACCGTAAGCTGCGCGAACAACGCGACAGCGGCAAGGTCATTGGTAGCGAACGCGTGGCGGTGATGGCCGCGCTCAATATCGCACACGAATATCTGGACTACCGACGCCGCATCGAATCGGTGGAAAGCGATCTCGGTGCCGGCATCGAACGCATCCAATCCAAAATTAAATCCGCACTCACGCGCGGCCGGCTGGCGGAGAATCCACCGGTCATGGCCACTCTAACGCTCGAATAGCGGCGGGCGCGCCGTGTGCGCAATCTGTATAAAGCGCGACGCCGGCACTCCCTCGAAATCGTTCGTTCGACTATTCGACGCCATTCGCGGGTAGAATCCGGCTTGGTGTTCTCTGCTGTGTTCGCCAGTGGGTTCGAGATCCTTGAGCCTATATTTGCAACTCTTAGGGACCGATCTGGCAGCGATGTTGTGCATGCCCGCGAATTTGCGGGAAGCCTGATTCACTCCGAGAAGTTCCAATCTTGAGCCTTTGGTTCAAGATTACGGCCCGCAGCGGCATGGCGGAGAACGCCTTCCATTTTTTCGCGCGTTACCGGCCGATTGAATTTAGGACGCTAGTCCATGCGTTACTGGCTTATGAAATCCGAGCCCGATGTGTTTGGGCTCGATCATCTTAAAGCGTGTGCCCGCCGCACCAGTATGTGGGACGGGGTGCGCAACTATCAGGTGCGCAATTGGTTGCGCGATGATTTCGCGAAAGGCCAGCTCGCTTTCTTCTACCATTCGAGCTGTCCCGAGCCGGGCATCGTGGGCATTGTTGAAGTACTGTGCGCCGGCTATCCGGACCCGACTGCGTTCATGCGTCAGCACCGCTATTACGATCCCAAAAGCCTCAAAGAAGCGCCGCGCTGGTATACCGTCGATGTCAAGCTCAAACAAGAATTACCGCTCATCTCGTTGAACGAACTGCGCAAACACCCGGCGCTTGCCACCATGCCATTACTGCAACGGGGTAGCCGTCTATCCATCACCCCCGTCGCCCCCGCCGAGTGGTCTTACATCGTCAAGAATCTCTGCCCGTAGCACGACGGTTCTAGCGCTCGCGGCCTTCCCTATTTTGCAGCCGAGGACTTAGGGAATCGCCGCCTTGGATTTATCCTAGGTCCGACAGGCTGCTAAGCTTGAAGTCAGAATCGGCGAAGACCGGTTGGGTGTGGATAACTGAATACGGGGGGAAGTCATGGGTGGACGTCTCGTCAAAGTGCTGTTGGTCCTCGTAGGCATTGTCTTGGCGTGCGAAGGGTATGGGCGCTACGTTCTCAAATTGAAACCGGGGTTTCGCGAAAATGAACTCGCTAGCGCGCTTGCCGCGTTTGTGGAATTCGATCCGGTCAAAGGAGTCGGCTACAAGCTGAATGTCGATCGCCTAATCGACTCGCCATTCGGTGACTTTCAATTTCTATTCAAGACCAACGAAATTGGCGTGCGTGATCGGCCGATGGGTACGCACCTGCGTTCCGAACTCAAGTTTTTGATGTTCGGCGATGAATTCGTCGAGGGGTGGGGTGCTGATATCGATCAGACCTTTGTCGTCAAGGCGCAAAACCTGGTCAACGAAAAAACCGCCTTAAAACCACCGGTGCGTTTTGTAATCTCCGGCAAGTCCGGCTACGGCGCGGCGCAAAACTACTTGGCGGCACCGGCGCTCATCGACGAACTAAAGCCCACCGCGATCGTACTGTTTTATACCTCGTTGATGCCGCATGCCGACGCGCGTTTTTTAGCGGACGCCGCGACAACCGACGGTCTTGCCACGGGTTTACGCAAAGAAGTCACCACGCTGCGCGTGCCACATTTGGAAGATTATCCGCCGCCGCCCCCGCTGTGGTTGGCGGCTATCGCCAAACAAAGTGTCGCCGCGCGCCTCGCCGCTGATTGGTGGTCGATACGCGCCATGCACAGCACCATCACGGTGGGAGACGCGGCGCGCGACAAACTGGCTGGCGCGCGCGCAACCGATCTGGGAGCCGTCCATGCGCCCTCGCTGCAACATGTGCTCGCGCTGGCCAAACTTGCGGAGCAGCGAGAAATTCCGTTTTTACTCGTGCATTTTCCACTGCCGCCGCAAGTGTCCGCGGATGCTTGGTCAGGTGGCCGGCACTTGCTCAAAGTCGCCGACGGCCTACTGCCGAGCGACGATGCCAAAGTGATCAGCTCGTTCTGCGCCGAGAATAAACTGCGTTGCCTGAGTCTGCATGAAACGTTGCAAACCGCGGGCGGCGATGGGCAAGGCGCACGGTTATTTTTTCCGAATGAACTCGCGCTAACTATCGAAGGCGCCGAAGTTGTGGCGCAGTGGCTCGCGGATGAGGTCTATCGTTGGTTGGGTGACCTCGGCAAGCGCTAACGCGTCGTTCTCGGTGGCGGAAGGGTTCGTAGTTCCTACACGGGAACGGCGGTTGGGGTCAGTTAATCTTTATTTCCCGCGCCGGTGTAAGGCTTCTGCATTACGCCGTATATGGTTAGAATCCGGCTCGTACGGCACGCGTGCGCCAATCTAACTAACCTTTGTTTGACGATGCGCTCGCTCTAGGTGAAGCCCGGTTTAAGTCCGGGCCGATTGATTCAGCGCTACGCATTGTTCGCGATCCCCTGAATTGATGACTCACTCGGTGCCCTTATGGACCGCCGGCACGGCCCCTTTGTGTGCCGGTATTGTTAAAACAACAGCATCGGGAGAATCCGAGCAATGAACTTTCGTTTGGCTAAATGGATCATGGACCGCCGAGGAATTTGCGGCATCGCGTTCATTCTAATCACGATTGCTTTCGCGATTGGCATTCCCAAAGTCGAGATCCGTACCATCTTTAAAGACCTGCTGCCGAAGGACGACCCGTTCGTGCAGGTCTATTACGACCATCCCAATTTCGGCAACCCACTGATGATCTACGTGATGGTCAAACGTAAAAGCGGCGACATCTATAACCAGGAAACCTTGCAGAAAGTTTGGCAACTCACACGCGATCTGGACGTCATTCCCAATGTCGACCACGACACGCTGATTTCCATCACCACCGAGAAAGTTCGCTACGCCGAGGCAACTCCGGACGGCGTCGACTTACAAGCGTTGATGGATAACAAAGCGCCGAGCACACCGGAAGAAATTGCGGAATTTAAATCCCGCGTCAGCAAATCACCAAACGCACGGACGTTCTATATTTCGCCGGATGAAACGGCGACCCTTATCAACATTGCCTACCACCACAACGTCGACTACGGCGAGGCGTTTAAGCAAGTGCAGAGCCTGGTCGAGGCCGCGCGCGACGAACATCACAATGTGTACGTCGCCGGCCAACCGATGCTGACCGGGTGGGTGTATAAACTTCAGAAACAAACCTACGGCATTTTCGGCGTGACGGTAGGCGCGTTGATAGTGCTGTTGGTGCTCTACATGCGCAACATCGCCGGCGTCAGCACGCCGATTATTTGTGCCGCGGTCGCGGGGGTTTGGGGCTTTGGCTTTATCGGGTGGTTAGGGAGACCGGTCGAGCCGTTGCTAATGATCGTGCCGTTGTTGCTCGTCGCCAGATCGTTCTCGCATTGCGTTCAATACACCGAGCGTTACTACGAAATCCTTTCGCATGTGAAAGAAAAGCGAAAGGCTGCGGAAATCACCATGGGGATCATGATGGCACCGTCGGTACTCGGCATCATGACCGACGTATTCGGCATCGTCTTCATTGCCGTCGCGCCGATTCAAACCATGGTCAATCACGCTATTTTCTGCGGATTCTGGGCGTTGTGGATCATTCCTACCGGAGTGTTCCTGATTTCCATTCTGCTGTCTTACCTGCCGGCGCCAAAAAACCTGGAAGAAATTGTGGGCGGCAAAGAGAAAGAAGCCGGTATCCATCTATTGGAAGAGAAAGCGCTGGGCGCCATCGCTCGCAGTGTGGTGGGTAAACCCGCGATCGTGACGGCCGTGGTTGTCACGGTGTTGGGTGTCGCGGCGATTTACGTGAACTCGCTGATCAAGATCGGTAACCCCGTCGAGGGCAGTAGCCTGTTGTGGGAGGACTCGGAATTCAACACCGCGGTGCACGCCATCAATGCACACTTCCCGGGAATGAATACCTTGGAAATCGTGCTGGAGTCCAAAGAACGCGATCCGGAAAACCGCGTCGCTCGCACGCCGCCCGCAGTGGAAGTTACCTCCAAGATCCAGCGGATTATGGAAGCCGATACCGTTATGCCGCCGCGCGCGACACTATCGTTCACCGACTACATGCAAGAGGTGTATCGCTTGTTCTCGGGCGGTAATCCAAAGTGGCTCATTCTCGACCCGACGGAACAAGCAGTCGGGACCGCCGGCTTCGCCGCGACCTTTGGTACCAACCCGGTTAACTTCTCGACTATCGCCGACTTTGAGTTCCAGAATTCGACGGTTTCTATTTGGTTTAAAGACAACAAACAAGAAACTGTCGACGCGGCTCTCGCGAGTGCACGGCGTGCGGTGGCGGCCGTCGGCGAAGATCATCCGACCTTTAGGGTGCGGTTAGCCTCTGGCGTAATCGCGCTACAACAAGCCATGAATAACGTAGTAGAACGCTATCACTACTTTATTCTCGGCTTGGTCAACGTAGCGGTGTTAGTCATCGCGAGCTTGGCCTACAAGTCGATTGTCGCCGGTATCCTGTTGCTTATTCCCGTGAACTTGTCGAACTTCATGCTCGGCGCGACGATGCACTTGTTAGGCATTGGTCTCGATATCAATGCCACGATCGTTGCGGTTATGGGGGTGGGTGTTGGTATCGACTACGGTATTTATCTCTTAAGTCGGATGTGCGAGGAATTCACCGCGCGCAACCATGACTTTGCCGCCGCGATTTATGCCGCGCTAACTACCACCGGCAAAGCCATTATGTTTACGGCGACGGTCATGCTCATCGGTATCGTGCCGTGGTACTTCCTGTCCGACCTTAAATTCATGGCGGACATGGGCAAGTTGCTGGTCGCGATCATGCTCATCAACATGTTGCTGTCGCTGATCGTGCTGCCGCTTTTGGTGTGGTTTGTGCGACCGAAGTTCATGTATCGCGATGACTTGATGGTCGGCGAGAACGTCGACTTGTCACAGTTCGCGGTTGGGGTTTCGCACTAACCAAATCTTCTCCCCTGCGCTTGTGTCTTCACCCTCTCCCGCTCCGCGGGAGAGGGTAGGGTGAGGGTCTTCCGATCGATCACTCCGTAAGCGGCACGAGCCCATTCGCCAGTAGCTTCTCCATCACCGCGCTCCGCTCAAACCCAAACACCACATCCCGCTTGATCAAAATGACGGGCACGCCGCGCCCGCCTGAGGCTTGATGCCGCCGCGCACCTTCGGCGGACTTTTCAACGTCGTATTCACAGTAGTCGATTTTTTTATCGACAAAGAGTTGACGCGCTCGCGCGCAGTAGCCACACCAAACAGCCGATAACATGATGACCGTATCGGCTGTCGGCCGTTTGTCTTGTTCGCAATAAACAGGTTTGGCGCGTGAGCCATTGCGCCAATTATTGAGCGCGACGAAAACCAACAAGAGCAGGATGATGACCCACCCGGCGCGTTTGGGCGTGGCGGGTGTATCAGTTGGCGCGTTCACGGGTTTTTTTAACCGGTTGCCAAAGATAGATGCCGAGATCGATGACGCCGCCGAGCATAAATTCAATGCCTTCGGCCTCGAGCAATATGCGCTGATATTCCGGTCGGTCGGGATCGCTGCGCGTGCTGATCTTGCCGGAGGCGTTAACCACGCGATGCCACGGCACCCGCGTGTCGTCCGGGAGCGCGGACAACGCATACCCGACTTGGCGCGCGGCACTGCGCCCGCCGAGATCCGTTAAGGCGGCGATCTGGCCATAAGTCGCCACCCGTCCACGCGGAATTTTTTTGACCATCGCCCATACACGTCGGAAACGATCGCTCATCTGCGCGAAGAAGCGTTAACGATGTCGTTGCAGAAAGTTAATCAAACCGGTGTTGAACTGATCCGGAAACTCGACATTAAAGAGATGTTGAGATTCCGGGATAATGAGTAATTCCGCGCCTGGGATCCGCTCATGAATCACTTTAGCGGAATCAACGGTGGTCGCCGGATCAAGTGCGCCCACCATGACGAGCGTTGGCGTGCGGATCCCACGGATGGCTTCGCGTTGATCCATCTCGCGGATGGCACCACCGCAACCACAATAGCCGGCTGGCGGCGTGGCGAGGATGCCTTCCCGAATCCGCGCGACTTCGTTAGGAAGGCGCCGCTGATTCTTTGCGGTAAACCAGCGGGAAAGCGTTGCGTCGACGACCGCCGACATTCCTTTCTCCGTAACGAGTTTAATCCGGCCTTCCCATAGATCGGGCGGCCCCATGTACGCCGCGGTCGCGCATAACACCAGCGATTTGAGCCGCGTACCATGCAAGGTCGCGAATTTCTGACCTGTCATGCCGCCAAGCGACAAGCCGCAGAAATGTGCCTGTTTGATGTCGAGGGCATCAAGCAAGCCCAGCGCATCCGATGCCAATGCGTCAAGCGTATAGGGTCCCGCCGGCACGGAGGATGCGCCATGACCACGGGTGTCATAGCGCACGACGCGAAAACCTGCCGCGCGCAATGCCGGTACTTGCGCATCCCACATCGACAGATTGGAAGCGAGCGAGTTAGACAGCACGACGACCGGCGCCTGCGCGTCGCCTTCCACCCGGTAATTCAGCGTGACATCTTTGAGGGCAAGCGTCGGCATGAAACCTCCTAAGGATTCACCCCGCAGGGAATGCCCGCGGGGCTGTCTGCTATTTCGATTTCAAAAGATCGCGGATTTCGGCAAGTAACACTTCCTGTGCCGGCGGGGGCGGCGGCGGGGCGGCCGCTTCCGCTTTCTTCAAGGAGTTCATCGCTTTGACCAATAAAAAAATGGCGAACGCGATGATGATAAAGTCGATACAGGTTTGGATGAACGAGCCGTAGTTAAGTGTCACCGCGGGCGCTTCACCGACCGCTTCCTTCAACGTGATGCTCAAATGCGAGAAATTGACGCCGCCGAGCAATAAGCCGAGCGGCGGCATGATGACGTCGGCGACCACCGACGACACAATTTTGCCGAACGCTCCCCCGATGACGACACCGACCGCCAGGTCAACGACGTTACCGCGCATCGCAAATTGTTTAAATTCCTCCATCATACTCATGTGAGTCATCCTTCCTTTGTTGGTTGCTTTTCGAGTCATCCTCCCGGTGTGCCGCGCGGTTACGCGCAGCGGCTTGATCAGACCACACGTTAGCGCACCGTACAACGCGCGCGAAGCGCTAGAAGTCCGCTAATTTCGCCGAAGCCGAGCGGGATTAAGTCGGCAGAAACCGCTGCTGCGCCGGCCAGTCCCGATAGTTGAAAACCTGGCCTTCGGCGCGAATACGGGCGATTTCTTCGAGATTTAAATCAGCGTAAACCCATTGCGGCTTGTTGAGTTCACCGCGCGCCAAGAGACCATTCGCGGGGAAGCCGTAATCGACCGGCGTATAGACGCCGGCCGCGCCGACATTTTTGTCCACCGCCTCCGACCAAGGCGCATCGCCGACGGTCGGGGACTGCACGACAAAACATTGATTCTCTAATGCCCGCGCCTGGCAACCGATACGCACACGATGGTAGCCGGCGAGCGTATCCGTGCAGCTAGGCACCAGTACAAGATCCGCACCCTGCTCAACCTGGTGACGGGCAAACAGCGGAAATTCGCTGTCGTAACAGACATTGATGGCGACCTTGCCAAAGTCCGTCACAAAGACTTTGAGTCCTTGGCCGCTGGAAATTCCCCAAACTTCGGCTTCGAACCGCGTCATTTGAAGTTTCTCTTGATAGTCGCAATGACCATTTGGCCAAAAGAAATAAGACCGATTGCAGTACTGTTCGTCGAGACGGACCGGAAAACTCCCGGCACAAATGTGCAGTCGATGGGTCTGTGCCAACTCCCGAAACAGAGCGAGGAAATCGGCCAGCGCGCGCTGCATTTTGGCGAGCGACTGTGGCAAAGATTTGGCGATTTCCGCGCCGAAAATCGCCGCGATTTCCATGCTGAAATATTCCGGAAAGAGCAACAGCTGGGCGCCCCCGCCAACCGCTTCCTCAACCCAACGTGTGAGCTTTGCGCGGAACTCCCCCCAATTAGCGAGCAGTTCAATGGGGTATTGCGCGGCGGCGACGCGCACGCGGCGATTGGGTGCTACAGCGTCTTCAGCCAAAACACCATCTCCTTGGGCGATTCTTGTGCTTCGTCAAGATCGCGCCATGTGTAGTGCGTGACGAGTTCCGGATGCTTGGTATAACCGAACTTCTGCCACACGGCATCGAGCGGCTGATAGTCCGGCGGCCGCCGGGGATGATCGTGCGCGCGGACTACACCGCACAATGCCATCGTACTGAAGCCGCCTAGCTTGCGCGCATGCCGCTCACGCCCGGCAAAGAATTCTTTATAGACCCCGCGACCGCGATAGTCACGGAGCAAGACGGACTCCCCACAATAAAAAATGGTGGCGGGGTTAAAGCCAAAGCGCGCGAAAGGTTGCTGAAACTCCTCGGTCTCCGCCGCGAGCGGGAGTCCGGTAGACGCGCCGACGACGCGGTCGCCATCGAACACCAAGATGGCCACGCTATCCGCACAGCGTGTATAAGTGGCCAGATATTTTTCTTCGTAAGTATGCGTGCCGTCGTAGAGATACGGAAACTCACGAAACACCGTGATGCGTAAATCCGCCAAATCCGGCACCCGGCGCGCCAACGCCGGATCGCTGCCGGTGAGCGTTTCAATGCGCAGGGTATCCGCCATCAACCACCCACCTGCGCTATCCAATCATTCAAATTGTAGTAGTTGGTGACGCGCGCGACCTTGCCGTCGCGGATATCAAAAAACGCGCCGGCCGGGAGCCGATAAGTCTGCCCGGCGGCTTCCGGCAGACCCTCGTCGCTGACCAGATATTTGCCGAGCACGGTGAATTCCGCCGCGGCGTGCGTGCCGTCGTCATTTGCCATTACGACGATATCGACGAGCTCTTCCTTATAACAGCGATTCATGTGCTGCATGAATTTACCAAACGCCGCTTTGCCGGTTTCGCGCTTGCCCTGATTGATATCGTGCGCGACATCGTCGGTGAGCAGACTCAAAAAAGTGGTCATGTCGCCGGCGTTGAAGGCAGCGTAATAACGGCGGATGAGTTGTACGGCTTGGTCGCGCATGCGGAGATCCCGAAGGTTGATTAGATGTCCCGGATCATAGCCCAGCCAAGCGAGATCGAGACATCGACACCCCTCTAAATAAAGCGCGTCTCTAGCGCGCATTGCGGTTTATGCGGAAGGTAATTCCATCTTCATGTACGTGCCAATGGCGCGGGCGGCGCTATCGTCACTTTTGAGCAGCTCCTCCGAAACGCTCGCGCGATCTGCAATCGCGCGATTCTGGCTCAATTTGTATTTAGCCTGCAGGTTGGTAATTGATAACGCAAAGCCGCGAATGGCGCCCAGTAAGTTGCGGTAGGCTTGTGTGGCTTCAAACTCGCCGAGCCCTGCCGAACCTTCGTATTGCCGGGATAAGTCGGACACTATCGCGGCGGTGGCAGTCGCATCGAGCGCGCTGACCGTCCCGTCTACGTGGACCGCAATGTAATTCCAGGTAGGGACGTTCGGAGTCCGAAACCATCGAGGCGAAACATAGGCATGCGGTCCGTGGAAAATGAGACGCGTATTGGCGCCGTTGGCGAGATGATCGCAGTGCGGATTGGCCGCGGCTAAATGCCAACGAATGGATTGTGTATCGGGATCCACCAGCATCGGAACGTGACTCACAAAGGGTTCACCCGCCGCCACTGTCAGCACCATGCCGAACGGATGGGCCTGCATGAAGTCGAAGGCCGCAGCGGGATCAGAGCCTGCGAAGTGCGGTGGAATGTACATCGATAGAATGCCTGTAGAGTAAGTGGCCTCGCGCGTAGCGATGGACTTTACAACTGCCACGTGCCGATTGCGAGCGAGGTGAAGTTCCTCACGCGTGACGCCGGGAGGGACGGCACCTGGAGTGACTTACTGATACTTTTGGACCCATAGCAGGAGCGACCAGATGACTGAAACCACCCGCTTGCAGAGCATCCGTCTGGAAAATCTGCTGACCATTGCGGCCATCGTATTTTTGGTATTGGGTTGTTTGACCGTCCTCGCGCCCTTCATTTCAGCGCTGTTATGGGCGGTCATTCTGTCGTTCTCCACCTGGGGCGCGTATGCGTGGTTGTTAGGCGTGTGCGGGGGCCGCCGTAATTTGGCGGCGCTCACCATGACCTTGCTCCTTGCGGGCGTGCTGCTCGCACCACTGGTACTGGTGGCGGCGCAATTGGGCGATAACTTAAACAACTTAACGGGTGCGGTACGCACGATGTTTGAGAATGGACTGCCACCGCCGCCCGCGTGGCTGGATGAATTGCCGGTGGTGGGAAATTACGCGCTCGAGAATTGGAACAAGCTCCGCGCTCAACCGTTGACCCCCTTCAGCGGCGGCAGCGACGCGCTCGCATGGTTGCAAGCGCAGGCAAAACCCATCAGTACTTGGCTGCTCCAACGCGGCTTAGATGCGGGCCAAGCGCTTCTGCAATTAACGTTGAGCATTTTCGCCGCGTTTTATTTGTACCGCGACGGCGTGCAAGTCGCCGCGCGATTTCAAGCGGGCATGGAACGTATCGCCGGTCGCCGCGCGCAAACGTTGATCGATTTAGGCGCACGCACCATCCGCGGCGTGGTGTACGGCATCATCGGCACCGCGCTTGCGCAGGGCGTCGCGGCGGCGATTGGCTTCTCCGTAGCCGGCGTCCCTGGTCCATTGTTTTTAGGTCTACTTACCTGTGTCGTCTCGATCGTGCCCGGTGGCCCGCCACTCGTATGGGTACCCGCGTCGTTATGGCTGCTGCATCAAGGCAATTCCGGTTGGGCGCTCTTCATGGCGTTGTGGGGATTTTTTATCATCAGCGGCATCGATAATTTCGTCCGCCCCTATCTCATCAGCCAAGGAGCGGCACTGCCGTTTATTCTGGTGCTGCTGGGTGTCATCGGTGGCCTGCTCGCGTTTGGTTTCATCGGCATTTTTTTGGGACCGACGATTCTTGCGGTGGGCTTTGCGGTGTTTCGGGAGTGGACGAGGAAGTCGGTAGGTGAGGTGGAAGGGGAGACGGAGAGGGAGAAGGTGGGTTAGTGCAGAGGGTATTTGCGGCGTAAGCGCGGAGATTCCGCCAAGTCCGTTATTTTATTGGAGTGCCAAACAATTGATGAATTATGTCCTTCGTAACACATTGATTGTGATAGATCCTACATTTAGTGTGTCCGAAATTAATAGTTATCAACTTGGCGATTTGGCCGGCTGATTTAAAAGCTGGACATCACGAGAGTGTCAGCACCGAGGTCGTATTTCTAGAGCGGAGCATCTCTTTTTCTGGCACCGCCCCGGCCACTTATCGCCACACTTCAGACGAGTCCGGCCGTTGGTTAGAGATTTGTTTCTGTCCTCGGAGCGGTTGAAATCTCGGTTTCACGTTGCAGGCGGTCCTTGGCATTCGTACGGTGCCGGCAGGCACGTTAGATGACAGCACTTTCCTGAACGCGAAGCACCTCCAGTTCCGTCACGTTTTTGTTCGCACGCGCCGTGCGTGGAGCGAGTTCACATCGGACGTTGAAGTGCATGAACAGCATTTTCGAACTCCGCAGGGCTCGGAAGAGTTCGTTCTCGCTAAGTGACGTACGTTAGTCACTGGCGAAATATGTTGCCACTTGGTCGCCTAGCTAAGCACTATTTACTTCTCCAACTTTACCATTGTCGCTTCCATCGCACGTATTTTGCTGCCGTCATGATGCGCCGTGCAGCGGTAGCTTTCGCGGTCCAGGCGGAAAACTTCCTTCGCCGCGATCATCGATAGCGATCCTGGACCGTTGTCTTGTACTTCAAATTCGGCATCCAGCGCGGCGCGCACAAAATTATCGAGGGCGTCGCCGGCTTTGAATTGCGCACAGAGCGTCGCCGCGGCGGCAGCGGCGTCACGCGCTTGCCAAGTCGTATAGACAGCGGCTAACAGCAAAGCCGCGACCGGGGGCAGAAACATGGCGATCGGCCGTGGCACGGTGCGTTTAGGTGGGCGCGTCATGCAATGTTCACTCCTAGTTTTGGCAATAACCACAACATAGCGAAATACGCGATCATGGTTAGCCCACAGGCATAGCCCAAACTCCACGCAAAGGGCACCCCGTGCATGAGCAGCTTGGGTAACGCGATAAATAACACGAGCGACGGCAAGACTAACCACAAGATACCGCTCGCCAACGCAGCCACTTGGGTCGCGTCATGCGTGTCGTGGTAAAGCCAGCACAGGGCGAGGATGGACGTTAGCGGAAGCGAAGCGACCAACGCACCGAATAACACCTGGCGCTTCGCGACTTCCGCTACCAGCACGATAATGCCGGCGCTCAACAAGATTTTGATCGCGTATTGCAGCATGCCATTAAGCCCGCTTCGGCAACGCGGCGTCTTCCGCGCATAAGCGCGCGATGCCGGCCCAGTCGAAATCGCCGTAGCCGCGGGCGATTGCAGCCATATAACGATCGTGTAAAAGGCCAGCCAACGGCATCGGTACCATCGCGGCATCGGCCGCGGCCTGCGCAAGACGCACGTCTTTTAACCCTAACGCGAGTTTGAAGCCAGCCGGCTCAAAGTTATCGCGCGCGATTAACCCTCCGTACATTTTGTAAACCGGCGCAGGGAAAATCGTGTTGGTGAGGATTTCCAAAAATTGATCCGGATCCAAGCCATGCTTGCGCACCAGCGCAAATGCTTCGCCCAGTGATTCAATCATCGAGGCCAAGAGAAAGTTGCCGGAAACTTTAACCACGTTGGCGACGGAGGGTTGCTCGCCGACGACAAAGACTCGCTGGCTCATGGCTTTAAAGGCGGGCTCGGCGCGTGCGATATCCGCGGCCGCCCCGGCCACCACGATAAACAGCTGCGCGGCGGCGGCGGCCGGTGGCCGCCCGAACACCGGCGCGGAGAGATAGCCCTTGCCGGCGGCACGATAGGCGTATGCGAGGCGCTCGCCTAAGCCCACACTGATGGTTGCCATACAAACATGCAGCGCAGCGGGTGGAAGCGCTGCGATGAAGTTTGGATCAAGTGTGATCTGCGTGGTCGAGGCATCGTCCGCCAACATGCTGATGACGAGATCGGCATTGGCGCAGTCAAGCGGCGTTGTGGCCAATCGCGCACCGGCTTGCACCAGTTCCGTGGTGGCCGACTGCGTGCGATTCCATACGCTAACGTTGAATCCGGCTTGCAACAAGTTACGCACCATCCCAACCCCCATTGCACCGATGCCAACAAAGCCGATGTTCATTTAGATTCCTCCTACATTAAATTTAGGCGCGGGATTTTTTGGGTGACTTCTCGCTACACTGCGCGACGTATATACGGGCACGATGCGTCGGTTACGCCGCTTTGTCAAAATTCTAACGAGGGGAGTTTGTTATGCATCCGGTTAAGTTTGGATTGTTCCTGTTACCGTCGACGATCGCGGAAGCGCAGGCCGCGGCACAACGCGCCGAACGCGAGGGCTTTTTCTCGGTATCGGTCAACGATCATTTCTATTCACCGTTGGGCACAGCGGAGTCTCCGCAACTCGAATGCTTTACCGCGCTCACCGCGATGGCCACGGTCACGTCGCGGATCCGCTTGGTGCCGGCGGTTGCCGCGATGTCGTTCCGCACCCCGCCGCTGCTCGCCAAGGTCATGACCTCGGTCGATCTCGCGAGCAACGGCCGCTTGGTGGCCGGCCTTGGCGCCGGCTGGCAGCCCACGGAGTATCTCGCCCACAACTATCCGTTTCCGCCGCTGGCGGAGCGCCTGGAACAATTGGACGAAGGCATTCAGGTGCTAAAGGCGATGTGGACTCAGGAAAAGCCCTGCTTTCGCGGCAAACATTTTTTCATCGAAAACGCATACAACAACCCGCGCAGCGTGCAGAAACCGCACCCACCGATCATGCTCGGCGGTTCCGGCACTGGGCTTTTAAAAATTGCCGCGCGCGAGGCCACCATCCTGAACATCATCCCCCCCACTGGCAACGGCAAGGACTTCGTCAACGATCCAGAAGCCACGCGGCGGTTCGACATGCCGACGTTGAAGAGCCGTATTGCCGTCTTGCATAAGCTGATGCGTGAACGCGGCCGCGATCCGGCCGAGATGGAACTCGGCGGCTTGATGCTACTCGGGCTGTCCAAAGATGCGAACGATCCGGCGCTGCGCCAGATGGCGACTCGCCTTGGGTTTAAGGATTACGCCTCGGCACAGGCCTCGCCCGTCGCGCTGCTCGGTACACCGGAAGAAGTACGTCGAACGATCCAGCAGCGTGTCGCGGAAACCGGCGTGACCTATTACATCTTTTTGGCTGCATCCTCCGAGGTTCAAGACCTGTTCGTAAAAGAGGTTATGCCGGCGTTTGTTTAACGCCGGAGGAGATTTCGTCGCAGTGCATCATTAACGTTAGATGATGGTGCGCGCCGCGCGCCGGGTTTATGCTCGGCGCTCATGTTTTAAAACTTTCCTGCAAGTTAAGAGGAGACGCCCATGGCCAGTGTCAACGGTGTTCACCACATCGCCATCATGTCGGCGGATGTCAAAAAACAGATCGAGTTTTTTGCCGATGTTCTCGGCGCCAAACTCACGGCACTTTATTGGATGCATAACGTGGAAGGTTACTTCCACGCGTTCATGGAGCTGAACCCTTTTTGCTCGGTTGCGTTCGTGTATGCGCCGGATGTGAAGAGTATCCCAACCCAATTTGGCGTCTCGCACGCCGGCAACCCGGTGAAACCTTGCGCGCCCGGGGTCATGCAGCACTTGGCTTTCAATGTCGATACGGACGAAGAACTCTATGCCATGCGCGATCGCATCCGCGCCAAAGGCGTGCGCGTGTTAGGTCCGCTCGATCATGGCTTTTGTAAGTCGATCTATTTTGGCGGACCGGAAAACCTGGTGCTGGAAGTCTCAAGTTCCAAAGCGGCGATTAATCCCGAGGCGTGGATCGATCCGGAAGTCGTCGGCATGCTGGGGATTAGCGCGGACGAACTCGCGCGTTACAAAAATCCCGCGGCCTACAAAAACGCATCCAGCACACCCGTGGCCCAACCGCCAAGCGGCAATGGTCGGCCGGAATACTCGCAGATGGATGAGGGGTTTGGCGGTGCGTTTAATCTGCCGGACGACGTCGTGACTCGCGAGTTGAGCGAAAGTACGCCGCCGGTCAAAGTTGCGAATGCCGCCTAGGTGGCAACGATAAAAGGATTCACCATGAGCGAGGTTGATACGCGTGGCGCCATTGATGCCGATGGGCACATTCTGGAGCCGCCGGATCTGTGGGAGAAATATCTCGAACCGCAGTATCGGGCACGCGCGATTAAAATTCGCACTAACTCGGATGGCCTTGAGTATTTTGAATACAACGGCAGACCATCGACGCTGATGCCACCGGGCTTTGCCGGCAGCCTAGGTGGCATGGGTAAACCGGATATTCGTCCCTTACCGGAACGCACCTATATGCGTGGCGCGCCGTTTGGTTCGATGGATCCCAAGGAGCGCATGCAGCGCTTGGATCAAGAAGGATTGGCCAAGGCCGTGTTGTATCCAACGCTCGGGCTTTTGTGGGAACCCGAAGTACGCGATCCGGAAATCGCCTGCGCGTATACCCGCGCGTACAACCGCTGGATCATGGATTTCTGCGCGGATTCCGGTGGTCGGCTCGTGCCGATCGCGCATATCTCATTATCCGATCCGGTGCTCGCCGCGCAAGAAACGGAGCGGGCCTTGAAGGCCGGCGCGAAGGGCATCTTCTTCCACCCGTTTACGTGGACCAAAAAATCGCCCGGGCATCCGGATTACGCGCGGATGTGGGCGATTGCCGAGGAACACGGCGCGCCGGTGGCGTTGCATCCGACGGTCGACCCACCCTCGCTCGATGTGCATCGCCGTTTCGATGAACTCGCGCAAAAAGAGCAATTCGAATTTACCTGGTACTTTGATGTGTTGGTCGCGCAGGGCATGCAGCAGGCCTTCGTCTCGCTTTTTCACTATCAGATTTTTGATCGCTTTCCGAAAGTGAAAGTGGTGGTGCTTGAATCCCAGGCCGGATGGATTGGACAGTTGATCGATCGCATGGATGCCGTGACCAAGGGCCCCTTGATGCCCAAGGCGAACTTAAAAGAATTGCCGAGCGAGTATTTCAAGCGGCAATGTTATGTCTCAATCGATCCGGACGAACGCGCAGTGGCGGGTGTCATCCCGTTTATCGGCGATGACCGTTTCTTCTGGGCTTCCGACTTTCCGCATCCGGATCACACGGCGGAATACATGCACGAACTGCGCGAAATGTTAGTGCCGTTACCGGCGCAATCGCGGCGGCGCATATTGGCGGAGAACGTTAGCGCGGCGTACGGTTTGAACTGATTTGAATTGTCATTAGGAGTGCCAATCATGAGTTTGGTGGGCAAGCGCGTGGTAGTAACCGGCGCGAACGGCGCGCTAGGGCGCGCGGTGGCGGCGCGCGGGCGTGAACTCGGCGCGAAAGTGATTGGGCTAGATTTGCAATTCACCCCGGCGTCAAACGTGAGCGATGAGTGTGTGGTGGTCGATCTGACCGATCGACAAGCGGTCGAAGCCTGCTTTGCCAAACTCGGCCAACTGGATGTGTTGTTCAATGTGGCCGGTGGTTTCGCCATGGGCACTAGCGCGCATGAAGTCGCGTCACCGGAATGGGATGCGATGTTCAAGATCAACGTCGCCACCACGCAAAATGCAATTCACGCGGCGGTGCCGATTTTTCTGCGGCAAGGTCGCGGCCGCATCGTCAACATCGGTGCGATGTCCGCGCGCGAAGGCCAGGCGCACATGAGCGCCTACTGCGCGGCGAAGAGTGTCGTCATGCGACTAACCGAAAGCCTGTCGAAGGAATTGCGCACGAAGGGCATCAACGTCAACGCGGTACTGCCGAGCATCATCGATACCCCACGCAACCGGCTAGATATGCCGGATGCCGATTTCTCCAAATGGGTCAAACCGCAAGAACTCGCCGAGGTGATCTGTTTCTTAGGCTCGGATGGCGCCGCGGCGATTCACGGCGCCCTCATTCCAGTGGTGGGTTTGTCTTAGCGCGTCACCGCGTCTTCGATCACGGGGACCTCAATCGGCGCCGCGCTATCCGGCTCTGTTATGGGTAGTGCCGGCACGCCGCCGTCCACGGCATTGACCGGCACCGTCACCGCGGGTAAGCGCGCGGACCACACCTGCGCTTCGCCTTCGCCACGCGGATCACTTGCGGCAGTCACGTCACCTGAATCCAAGTTCCACAGAATCGCGTGCATGTTGCCGTAATCGCGCGTGGATAGCGTCAATTTGTGTCCCATTGCTTCAAGCTTGGCTTTGTCGGCGTCATCGAGCGCTTTAGGTTCATACAGGACTTCGTCCGGTAAGTACTGATGATGAAAACGCGGGCGCGCAACCCACGCGGTCGGCGGCTGGCCTGCGTAAAACTCGAGCGTACCTAGCAGCACCATGGAAATGATCCGGCTGCCGCCCGGCGTGCCAAGAATGCCGATGCGGTCTTCTGTGATAAGAAACGTTGGCGTCATGCTCGATAACGGCCGCTTGCCGGGCGCGATTGCATTGGCATCAACGCCCACCAAACCATAGGCGTTCGGCGTTAACGGACGCGCGGAGAAATCGTCCATCTCATCGTTCAACAGCACGCCGGTGCCAGGCGGCGTAAAACAGGCCCCAAAGGGATAGTTGATGCTAAGTGTGGCCGCGACTCGATTCCCCTCGGCATCCAACACCGAGAAGTGCGTGGTGTGCGGGCCCTGGTTCGGCGGCGCGATGGGCTTTAACGCGCTACTCGGGGTTGCTTTATCGAGCGCGATATCCGCGGCGACTTGCTTGGCGTGTGCTTTGTCGATCAGGCGTTCTACCGGCACGTCGACAAAATCGGGATCACCTAAAAACTCCGCGCGATCGCGATAGGCGCGCCGCATCGCCTCGATGGTCAAATGTGTTTGCAGGATAGACGTCTGCGCGCTTAAGTCGTACTGCTCGAGAATATTTAAGGCCTCGATGAGCCCAATTCCTCCCGATGACGGTGGCGGCGCCGAGACAATCGTCATATCGCGATAGCGACCGACCAGCGGGTTGCGTTCAACCACGCGATATTGCGAGAGATCTTCGGCGCTCCAAATGCCGCCGCCCGCTTTCACACCCGCAACCAATTTATCTGCTACTTCGCCGCCGTAAAATCCATCCGTACCCTGCGCGGCGATGCTTTTTAACGTGTCCGCTAAATCGGTTTGGCGCAACACGTATCCGATCTCGGGAGCCGCGCCGCTATTGAGAAATATCTCGGCGCTCGCCGGATCCGCGTTTAATACATCGGTACGAAATTTCGCCATCATGCGGTAATGCTCGGTGACGGCAAAACCGTCGCGCGCCAGCTTTATGGCCGGCGCTAGGCTGCGGTCTAATGTCAGGCGCCCGTAGTTCAGCGCGAGATGCACCAATGCCGCGGGCATACCTGGGATCCCCGCGGCTAATGCGCCGTTCAACGATTTGTCTTGGATGACTTCTCCCTTGGCGTCTTGATACAGCGTTTCGGTGGCGGCGAACGGCGCTCGCTCGCGCGCATCGACAAAGATGTCGGTGTTGCTTATTGCGCGATGTAGCAAAAAGAAACCACCGCCGCCGATGCCGGACGAATACGGTTCAACGACGGCGAGTGCCGCGGCCACCGCAATCGCGGCGTCGAAGGCGTTACCGCCGGCATCGATGACCTCGCGTCCGGCCTGGGTGGCGAGCGGATGGGCGGAAGCAATGGCGGCCGCGCGCGGTTCTTGAAACGCCGCGGCCGCAACGGCTGCAAGGACACAGCAAAGGGCGATAACAAATCTCAACACGAGGTTTCCTGCCGGCGAATCAGAGCTTGGTATTTGGCATACAGGTCGGACGACGATTCGACGTGTGCCGGATCTTTGGGGATGCAGTCTACCGGACACACCTGCACGCATTGTGGGCGATCGAAATGACCCACGCATTCGGTGCAGCGCGCGGGATCAATCTCGTAGTGTTCCACGCCTTCGAAAATAGCTTGGTTTGGACACTCGGGCTCACACACATCACAGTTGATGCATTGGTCGGTAATCAGTAGCGCCATGTGTGGTTCGCTCGTTGCTCACTTTTTGCCACGCTTGGCGAGGCGTTCCATCAACGCGGCATTTACGATGGGGTGGACGAATTCGCTGACATCGCCGCCGAGCGAGGCGATTTCACGGATCAGCGATGAAGAAATATAAGAGTAATGCTCACTGGTCGGCATAAATAACGTATCGGCTTCGGGGACTAATTTTTTATTCATGCCGGCAAGCTGAAATTCATATTCGAAATCCGACACCGCGCGTAAGCCCCGAATCACGGCACGGGCGCCGCAGGCGCGGACGAAATGCGCGAGCAATCCTTCGAAGCGCTGGACCTCCACGTTCTTATGGTCGATAAAAATTTGGCGAGCAATGTCGACGCGTTCATCGGTGGAAAATGCCGTGTTCTTGGAGGTTGCGGCGGCCACCGCGACGATCACGTGGTCGAAGATACCGGCCGCGCGCGCGACGATATCGCTATGGCCGTTCGTAATCGGGTCGAAGGTTCCGGGATAAATCGCAATATTGCCCACGCGGCAGTACTCCTTAAAAAAACTAGGAAGCTGACACGGTGCGGCTTTCAAGCAGCGTGTAGCGAGTATGACGGGTCGTGCCCTCGCGCATGATACGCCATCCCTCCGGCAGGAAGGCGGGCGCTTGTTCGCGCGCGGTTTCAAGGTACACCCACGCCGTTGGCGCGAGCCAGCGCGGCAGCAAGGCCAGCGTCTCTTCGGCCAACGCGCTAGCGTAGGGCGGGTCGACAAAAACCACGGCGAATGGGTCACCGAGCGGGCCGCGTAGAAAGTCGTGCGCATGCATGCGACGCACCATGACGGCCGCCGTGCCAAGGGCTTCGGCGCTTTTTACCAATTGGTCTGCGGCGATCGCGTCGGTTTCAACGAGCGTGGCGTGGCTCGCGCCACGCGACACCGCTTCGAATCCGAGCGCGCCGGTGCCCGCAAACAAATCCAGGCAACGGGCCCCCGGCAGCCACGGCGCTAGCCAATTAAACAAAGTTTCACGCACGCGGTCGGCGGTTGGTCGGAGCGGGCTTCCCGGCGGGATTTTGAGCCAATGTCGCCGCCAAGTGCCGCCGATGATCCGGACCTTGCCGGGCGGCCCGGCGGCTTTTGCCGCGGAATTCAAGGTGGCGGCCCGACCGTGATTTCCGCCATCCGGTCGAGCTTGACCCGGCGCGCGAAGGCGTCTTTGACCTGCTCCGCGGTGACCGCCGCGACCGCGCGCGGATAAGCTTCCAGATAATCGAGCGGTAAGCGGTAGAACCCGATGATGGTCAGGTACTCGAGCATTTTGGAGTTACTGTCGACGCGCAGCGGAAAACCCCCGATCAGGTTTTGTTTGGCCGCATCCAGTGCAGCTTGGTCCGGTCCCTCGGCAATGAATCGACCCAGCGTTTCGCGCAAAACGCGCAGCGCTTCCGCTTCCCGCCGGTAATCCGTTTGCATCGACACGATAAACGGCCCGGGCTCAGCCATCGGCTCGAAATAGCTCGTCACCGAGTAAGACAAGCCGCGCGCTTCGCGGATCTCCTGAAACAGCAACGACACCGGGCCATTGCCGCCGAGCACGTGATTGCCCACCACCAACGGAAAGTAATCGGGATCGTGGCGCGCGATCCCGGGTTGCGCGAACAATAAATGACTTTGTTCACCCGCCAAATCGACTCGAACTTGTTGGGCTTTGATCGGCGTGACGCTGGGAATGGTGCTGGCGGGCTCCCCGGCCGGGAGTCCTTCAAGTAGCGTTTCGACCAGTTCTTTAGCTTGGGTCTCGCTAAGCGCACCGACGATCGCGACCATCGCATTGCGGCCCACATAGTAACGACGATAGAAATTCTCAACGTCGTCGCGGGTCATCGCCGCAATCGACGATTCGGTGCCGTTCGGCGGGGTGGCGTAGGGGTGCTCGCCATACAACGCGTGTTGCACGGCTTTATCGCCGAGCGCATCCGGCGAGCTTTGTTCCTGCTTCAATCCGGCCAAAGCCTGCGCCTGCATCCGCGCGAAATCCTCTTGGGCGAAGCGCGGCGTGAGCAACGCTTCGCGCGCAAGTTCCAACGCGCGCGCGAGCGGCGCCTCTGCAGTCAGGCTGCGCAGCGACACCCACGCCATATCGCGGTTGGCGGCCGCGCCCATGTCAGCGCCGGTGGCTTCCATCTCTTGATAAAAGTCATCCGCCGATAGTGTCTGGGTACCATCCCCGAGTAACGCACTAGTGACTGTCGCAACGCCGGCTTGTGCACCGTCGTAGGCACTACCGGCAGCAAAAACGACGCGCAATTTGATCATCGGGATCTCGGGGGCCGCGACGAAAAATACCGGAATTCCCTGACGTGTCCGCCACTGCGAAATCGCCGGAGCCGCGGCAACCCAGCCGGGCGCGCAAACGAGCAGCGTTAGCCACCAACACCAAACTTTATTCATGTTGGGGCTCCGGCTGTAAGTAAGCGACGGTGAGGCCATCCTCACTAAAATATTTGCGCGCAACTGCCTGAACCTGCACCGGAGTAACCGCTTGGATGCGTTCGACGTAGGCATCCTTCTCGTGCCAATCGATCCCAACCGCGACTAATGAGCCGATGAGCATGGCTTGGCTAAACAGCGAGTCGCGCTGATAAACCGCGGCGGCCACCACGGCTGTTTTGATCCGCGCGAGTTCGTCTTCGGTGGGTGGTTTGGCTTTAATGGCATCGAGTTGCGCTTTGAGGGCGGCTTCGAGTTGCGCGAGATCGACGCCTTCGCGCGGCACGCCATCGAGAGAAAAAAGATCCGTTAACCGTGAGGCGCCCGAGTAGCTCGCACCAGCGGACAGCGCAATGCCGCCGCGGACGAGCTCGCGCGCGAACCGCGCACTCGCGCTGCCATCGAGCGCGGCCGCAAGTACTTCCAAGGCGTAAATCTCCCAGGCCTCGGTGACCGGCGAACCGCCGCCGACTTGGGTGTATCCCGGCACTTTGTAATGCATGACCAGCATCGGGATTCTGAGTTTTGGATTCTTGATGACGAGTCGCTTGACACCACTTTGCGCGACTTCAGGGCGCGGTTTGAGCGGCGGGACCGGCCGCGCCGGGATGGTGCCAAAGTGTTTGTCGGCGAGTTTTTTAATAACCCCAGGGTCAACATCACCGACCACCACGAGAAACGCATTATTTGGTACGTAGTAACGTGCGTACCAGGCCAACAATTCGTCGCGCTGCATGTGATCGATATCCGCCGCCCAACCAATGACCGGTTGGCGATAGGGGCTGGTTTGCCAGGTATGCGCGAGGACGGTTTCCATCGCCAGCGCCTGAGGATCTTCGTCGGTTCGCAGTCGACGCTCTTCATGGATAACCTTTAGTTCGTTCGCAAACTCGGCGGGATCGAGCACCAGATGCTGCATTCGTTCAGCCTCGAGCGCGAAACTTTCCTCGACTTGCGCCGCCGAACGCTGCTGAAAATAAGTGGTGAAATCGGCCGTGGTAAAGGCATTTTCACGACCGCCGGCGGCGGCTATGCGGCGCGAAAATTCGCCTGTCTTAAGGTTCTTCGTGCGCTTGAACATCATATGCTCAAGCGCATGTGACACGCCGGTCGCGCCATCTTGTTCATAGCTGCCGCCGACTTTGTACCAAACCTGCACCACCACAACCGGTGCGCGATGGTCTTCCTGTACCAGCACGCGTAAACCATTATCGAGCGTGAAATCATGCACCGCCGTGGCGCTCGCGACGCCCCCGCCCAAAGAGAGGCATAACACCCACGGGAGAAATATCCAAGCACGAATAAAGACGGTTCTGGGCACGGGTTTTGGCCTGCTCGCTAACGTGTGAAGTGTTAGCATAACGCACCTTGAGCTAAGCACACGCCCACCGCTTGCATTAACCGGTTCTATGTTTAAACGCTTGAAAGAAGGCATCGCGCGCACGCGCGATGGTTTGTTAAATCGCATCAGCCGTTTGTTTGGTCGGGGACAACCGATTGACGCAGCGTCGCTCGAAACACTCGAAAACGCCTTATTGCTCGCCGATACCGGCGTGCAGGTTACCGAAGACATCATGCAAGCGGTAAAGAAGCGCGCGCGCGGCGAACAACCCGCGTTGCTCGAGATATTGCGGGAGGAAATGGTACGTGCACTTGACGATGCGGCCAAACCGCTGCGTTTGGAAAAGGCAAACCAAGGTCCGTTTGTATTGCTGGTGGTCGGTGTAAATGGTGTCGGCAAAACCACGACGATTGCGAAGATCGGTCGCTATTTGCAGAACCAAGGCAAAAAAGTCATGTTTGCCGCTGGCGATACCTTCCGCGCGGCGGCAGTTGAGCAGCTCAAAACCTGGGGCGAACGACTGCAAATTCCGGTGATCGCCCAAGGCCCCGGGGCGGATCCCGCGGCCGTCATCTTCGATGCATTTGCCGCAGCCACCGCGCGCGGCATCGATGTATTGATCGCGGACACCGCCGGCCGCTTGCATACGCAAGACGGTTTGATGGCGGAACTCGCCAAGATCAAACGGGTGTTAGGCAAACAAGATGCGACAGCACCGCACGAGACGATGCTGGTGCTGGATGCGACGATGGGCCAGAACGCGCTTCAGCAGGCGCGCGTGTTCCATCAAGCCGTGCAATTGAATTCCCTCACGATGACGAAGCTCGATGGCACCGCTAAGGGTGGCATTGTATTCGCCATGGTACGCGAGCTTGGCCTACCGCTGCGGTTTATCGGTGTCGGTGAGCAATTCGATGATCTACAGGTGTTTGACGCAAAGAATTTCGTCGCCGCGCTGCTCGGTAGCGAGGCGCCGGACGCGGCCTGATCAAACACCTCAGCGACGACGACCGTGATAGGTGCCTGCCGCATCGAGCATGGCATTTCGTTCCAACCAACGCCGCGCATCCTCCGCATCTTCGTGGAACCAACGTGCCGCGCTACCTAATCTAAAGCTGTAGCCCCACGTATCCATATCGGCCAAAAAACGTTCGCGCGTGCTGCCGGGAAAGCGCGTGGCGAGCACAATCGATAAATAGCACACCGCGCATTCTTCGAGGTCATCCCCACCGGCATCTGTCGCGAGGTTGTCGCGGCGCGCATCGTCCATACAGAAAAAATGCGCGGCTTCATGGAGCGCGGAATGGAGGGGCGTATCCTCGCGAACATAAAGCGTGTGTCCGATAAGCCCGGCTTCCGGACTGCCCCAATAGCTTCCCGGAATGTCCTCCGTCATCTGCACAAACACCACGCGGAGGGCATCTTCTGCGCAAAGCGCCGTAAGTGAAGTCGCGTTAGCGGAGGTAGCGGGACCGAGCCGGATGACGTTCATCTTTTATACCATCGCCGCCGACACCCGATCGGGGACCTAACTCGCTGAATATGCATAGGTTATTCCTCCAATCGACGGCCATGCGGTACCGAGCGCCAGCGCGCGCATGGTTGAAAAAGCCCGCGCCCCCTGCCGCTAATACACCCTGGCATTGGAACCTATCGTGGGCTTAGCACTCTAAATCCACGAGTGCTAGTATTACATTAGAAGTTGAAGGAGGCAGAACAAGCCATGACTGTAGCGCTAAACAATTTACTGGTTCCGGTGGGCTCGCTCGAGGCCTATGTCGCGGCCGTAAATAAAGTGCCAATGCTGAGCGAAGAGGACGAACGAGAACTCGCGGAGCGTTTTCAGACTAACGACGACCTGGAAGCCGCGCGCCAACTGGTGCTTTCTCATCTGCGCTTCGTGGTGCGCGTGGCCCGCGGTTATCAAGGCTATGGACTACCGCCGAGCGATTTAATTCAGGAAGGCAATATTGGCCTCATGAAAGCCGTTAAGCGCTTTAACCCAACGATGGGTGTGCGCCTAGTGTCGTTTGCCGTGCATTGGATCCGCGCCGAGATACATGAGTTCATCCTGCGCAACTGGCGCATCGTTAAAGTTGCGACCACCAAGGCGCAACGCAAGCTGTTTTTCAATCTGCGCAGCGCGAAACAACGCCTTGGATGGATGAACAGACAAGAAGTCGAGGCCGTCGCCAAGGATTTAGGCGTGGACGCGAAAGATGTGCTGCTAATGGAAGAGCGCTTGAACGCGCACGATCAGACCTTCGATCCAACCGTTGAAGACGGCGAAGAAGAGTTCGCACCGGCGGCCTACTTATGCGATACCCGTTTCGAGCCAACTCATCAGCTAGAGGTGTTGGAAGAAGAGCACCGTGGCGCGAGCGATTTGCAACACGCGATGGCCAAGCTTGATGCACGTAGTCGCGATATCGTGGCCAGCCGTTGGCTCGTCGAGCCTAAAGCGACGCTACAAGAGTTAGCTGCCAAGTACCGAGTTTCGGCCGAACGCATCCGCCAGCTCGAAGCCAACGCGTTAAATGCGTTACGTAAAAAAATGGATTTGGGGTTATTGCCGTCACCGGCCAACGAATTGGCGACTTAAAGCGCGCCGCGGCGCGCTTGGATGCGCGCGCGGATCGCGAGCAAGTAGATCGTCAGAAACAACGCGAAGTAGTATTCCTGCGGCTCGCTCCAGCGGATCTCAAACGGCAGCGAATCCGGTCCTGCGATATCGCGATACCGCTCTGGGAGTTTGATCGCGATCGCTAACACCGCAGTCGGCACACACTCCAAACCGGGCCAAAACCATTTGGCGAAGATTGTACGTGGCGCGCCGCGATGTCGGCGGCGTAGCGGTACGATAATCCCGCCAATCAAAACCCAAAGCTCCAAGAGCAGCCGCGGTTTCTGGTCGAACCAGCTACTCATATTGTGCAGATTGGTTTCATGTTGATCGTTCAACTGCGCAACCGCGGTGGGCGTATCCCATTGGAATAGCTGCTGGCCCCACGATAATTCCTCGCCCGCAAGATACAAACAGCTGAACGTGATCGCGAGCACCCATAAGCGCACCAAGCGCGATGGAATCGCCGCCAGCTGCCGCATGATCATCAGACCTACGATAAAGCCCCATAACGCCGCGACGGGCGTGGCTAGTTCTATGAGTGCGTGTTCGCCTTCAATGTATTGGTTAAAAAAGTCCGGCGAGGCGAGGCGAGACACGAAGACGACCACCGCCATGACCGGCGGGAACCAGAGCCAAATCCACGACGGCAGTAACACTCGCTCATTCACTGCGAGTGGCCACCGAGTTTACGCAAACGCCGCTTTGGCGAGCGGCCAGTAGTGATCGATAAACAGCACCACAAACAACGCCGTGAGATAAAGAATGGAGTACTTGAATGTGGCGTAGGCAAGTTCGTCGCGCGTATCGAACTGCATGCGAATGGCATAGTAAAGAAAGCCTATGTTTAAAACTGAGGCGCCAACCAAATAAATAACACCGCACATGTAGGTGGCGTAGGGCAACAACGTCGCGGCAACCAGCAGAAACGTGTAGAACAAGACATGTCGGCGCGTGAACTCCGCGCCATGCGTAATCGGTAGCATTGGCACGTTGGCCTTGGCGTATTCCGTGCGTCGATAGATGGCAAGCGCCCAAAAGTGCGGCGGCGTCCACGCGAAGATAATGAGGAAGAGCAGCAGTGCGTGAGGATCTAGAGTGCCCGTGACCGCGGTCCATCCCAGCACCGGCGGCGCGGCACCCGCGGCGCCGCCGATGACGATGTTCTGCGGAGTTGCATGCTTTAAGTAGAGCGTATAAATGACCGCATAACCGATCAACGAAAGAAACGTTAGCGCCGCAGTCAGGACATTAATGAAAGCGATCAGCAAGTACATCGAAATGCCGCCGAGCACCAGCGCGAAAGTCAGGGCCTGCGCGGAACCCATTTCTCCCTGCGGCAGTGGCCGGTGCTGGGTGCGCGCCATGAGCGCATCGATTCGATGATCGGCGACATGGTTGATCGCGGCGGCGGAAGCGGCGGCAAGCGCAATCCCAAGCGTGGCAATCACCAGCGTGTGTAGCGGGACTAAGCCCGGGGTCGAAAGCAACATCCCAATGAGGGCGGTAAAAACGATCAACGAGACGACGCGAGGCTTACAGAGCTCCAAATAATCGCGCCAGCTTGATGCCGAAAGCGGTTGTACATTGTGGGCGGGTGAATCGTTCATTGTTTTATCTGTAGGTCAGACTAGCGACGCACTCGCAGTATATACCATCGGTTATAACCCTCTCGCGCTGCTTCAGCGAATCGCGGAGGCCCGTAATAGTCGCTGCAAATCTTTTTTAATTGACGCGAGCGGGGCGTCCGTAGGGTAGTACATCATTAGTTGGTGGCGCCAATCGACGAACACGATCGCCGGCAAAGTAAACGCGGGGCGCCGGCTGCTCAAGCCCGCGCGGAGATCAGCGATCACCTCGGCATCCACATGCACCCGCGCGGCATGCGTGGTTTGGGGCGCCTCCACGGCGCTCAGCGCGTGCACCGAGGTACGGGTCGCGGATTGTCCCAGGACCTCGCGGATCGTCAATAAATTGTCGAGATGCTTGGCGCAGTCCACCCCACACGTCGCGGGTTCGAGATACACCATTGCCCACTCGCTTGGTTGCAGGGCAAACAATTTGGTAAGCGCCGGTCGCGACGCGTAAGCGGAGAGGTCGAGCGGCGGAGCCACCAAATCGCCGCGATTAACCAGCCCACGCGCGTGCCAGTCAAAAATTCCGTTGACATAGGCCCAGGCAACCAAGATTGGGCCGACGAATGCGGCAATCACCAGTAATAACGTCAGGCGATTCTTGGTGCGTTGTTCGATCATGGCGGCGCAAGCCTATGCTTGGGAAAGCTAAGGATTAGATACAGAAGGAGCAGCACGCCGGCCATCACGAACCATTGAGTCGCATACGCCTGATGCTTGCTGACATCGGGCGAGGGCGGCGTCCAGTGACGGTCATACCCGAATCCGAGATCGCTATTGAGGTAGACGAACGTTTCGGTAAGCGGATGCCCCAGCTCCTTCACCAGAACTTGGATATCAATTTCCTGAATGCGAATGACCTCCGTTGATAGCCTTTCGAGCGTTTGAATATTATTTAGCTTGATACCGGTGGCAGGCGGCCGACCGAGTCTTCCGGTAAACGACTGCGGTGCTTGGGGCAAGTTTACCAGTACCGGCAGCTTAGACCGGTCGGCAGGCGCAGCTATCCATCCACAAGCCACGAGCATCGTTGCGTCGTGAGAAGGCTTGAACGGCGCTAACACTTCATACCCGACCTGGCCTTGGCGCACCCGATTATCGAGCAAAAGCGTGGGGGCGAGAAAAACGCCGTCCATTATCACACTGCGGCCGAGCGGCAGCGGTTGCACCCGAAGTGCTTCGCCCAAAGTGATCGCCGGCAATTCTGCATTGCGCGTGTACTCGGCAAACAAGGCCCGTTTCTGTTGTGCGCGGTCGAGTTGCCACATGCCGAGACTTATCAGGCTCGGGAAAAGTAGAATCAACACCAACGTCGACGGCCACCCAGGGTTAAAGCGTCGCCTCATTGGGTGCGGGTCGATGTGGATTTAAACGCAACCAAGCGCAGCACAGGCCATACCATGGAATCTCATCCCTTTATCAAATACATCATCATTGGCGTCTTTATTCTGATCTTAGGCGCGCTAGGTTCCGCGTTCACCGCGCTTATTCGTGGCAAAGGCGCCGGAACCGCGGGCGTAAAGGCACTTACTGTTCGTGTCGGGCTATCGATCGCGTTGTTTGTGTTTTTGATGATTCTGTACGCCCTTGGCATCATCAAACCACATGGCTTGTAGTCAAGGATGACAAGTTAAGTTACCCGGCTTCGAGATCGTCATTGAGCGAAGTCGGGCCGCGTTACACTAAAAAAAATAGGCGCTCCAGGGAGCGCCTATTTTGTTTCTTGGTGGAGGCGTTCGACTACAGCCAGTAGACGAAGATAAAGAGGCCAATCCAAACCACGTCGACAAAGTGCCAATACCAGGCCACTGCCTCAAAGGCAAAATGATGGTCTGGTTTAAAGTGACCGCGTATCGAGCGCATCAGGATCACGAACAGCATGACGGTCCCCATCGTGACATGGAACCCGTGGAAGCCTGTCAACATGAAGAAAGTCGCGCCGTAAATGCCGGCGTTTAAGGTTAAACCCAGCTCGTGGTACGCGTGGCCATACTCGTGCGCCTGCAAACCGACGAAAATCGCGCCGAGCGCCACGGTAAGTGCGAGACCTAAAATCAACTGACCTCGATTGTTGTTTTTCAAGCCCCAATGCGCCCAGGTAACGGTTGCGCCCGAGGTCAGCAGGATGGCGGTATTCAACGCCGGAATGCCCCACGCGCCAATTACATCTTTAGCTTCGTGGAACGCGTAATCGCCAGGGACCTGCATCAGCGGCCAATCCGCCAAGAATTCCGGCCACAGAATTTGATGCGTAGACACCTCGGCGCCGGCACCCGAAAGCCACGGCACTGAGAAATGGCGGGCGTAGAACAGAGCACCGAAGAACGCAGCAAAGAACATCACTTCGGAAAAGATGAACCACATCATGCCCATGCGGAAGCTAACGTCTTCCCAATGGCCATAGGTGCCTTTTTCGCTTTCGCGAATAACGTCGCCAAACCATCCGAACAACATATACACAAATAAGATGAATCCGGCGCCGAGTATTTCCGGTCCGATCCCGAAATGATTAAGCGTCAGCGCACCGCCGACAAACATCGTAAAAATCGCGAGGCTCGCGATGAACGGCCACTTGCTACCTTCGGGTACATAGTAGTGGTGGAGGGACGCGTGTGCATTTGCCATAGTGATTTTCTCTCTAGTGCTGGCGATGACTTGGTTGATAGAAGTTGCGAGTTAGTTAGTTAAGAACTGGGCCGCGCAAAGGCCGGAACCGCTGCTTGTGCGTCCGACCGAAAAAACGTGTAGCCGAGTGTAATCGTATCGATATCCCGCGGCAGATTCGGATTGACGATAAATCGCACCGGCATCTGTTTTGTTTCTTTGGCGGCCAACGTTTGCTGGGTAAAACAGAAGCACTCTGTCTTGCTGAAAAACCGCGTGACCTGAACCGGTGACACGCTAGGGACTGCTTGACCCGTGACGGCGCTATCGCTGCGGTTGACCGCCTCAAACATCACTAGCGTTTCTTCTCCGGGATGTACGGTCACGCTCGCCACCATCGGCTTAAAGTTCCACGGGAACCCGGAGTTGACGTTGGTTACAAATTCAACCTTCACTTGTCGAGAGTCGTCGCGTTGCAGCGCGGCGGCACTCTCGACCGTCATGCGCCCGGCGCGACCGTTAAAGCCCGTCAGCTCACAGAACACGTTGTATAGCGGCACCATCAAGTAACCGAAACCAAACATCGCGACTACGACGACCATTAACTTGGTCACCAGCCATTTGGTGGCGTTGTTTGGCTCGCGGATCATTCGCCGATTAGACCGAATACTTCAGAAACGCAAAGACATAGATGCCGAGCGCGACCAAGGCCAACACAAAGGCGGTGCGCTTCGCCTGTTGACGTTGGCGACGAACTAGATCGTGCGCGGCATCATGGTTCATTAACGATAGCCGCCATCGATGGTTGCCGGCGCCGGCGGCGTTGAGAAGCTGTGATACGGAGGCGGCGACGGCAAGGTCCATTCGAGACCGCGCGCACCTTCCCACACTTGATCCGTCGCCTTGGCTCCACCGCGGGCGCATTTAACGACGACGAGCACAAATAAAAGCTGCGACACGCCAAACACGAAACCACCGATACTGGACACCATATTCCAATCGGCGAACTGCACGGAATAATCCGGAATGCGGCGTGGCATGCCGGCCAGTCCCAAGAAATGCTGAGGGAAGAACAGCACGTTGACGGAGATGGTCGACAGCCAAAAGTGCAATTTGCCGAGGCCTTCGTCATACATGTGGCCAGTCCATTTCGGCAGCCAAAAGTAGGTGCCGGCCATGATCGCGAATATTGCGCCGGTGACGAGCACGTAGTGGAAGTGGGCCACGACAAAGTAGGTGTCATGGTATTGAAAGTCGACCGGCGTGACGCCGAGCATTAACCCAGAAAAGCCGCCAATCGTAAATAGCACTACAAAGCCTATCGCGAACAACATCGGCGTCTCGAAGGTCATTGAGCTCTGCCACATTGTCGCCACCCAATTGAAGACCTTCACACCGGTGGGTACGGCGATCAGCACCGTCGCATACATGAAGAAAAGTTCGCCGGCGAGCGGCATGCCTACCGTGAACATGTGGTGGGCCCATACGATGAATGAGAGGAAAGCGATGGAGGCTGCCGCGTACACCATCGAGCTGTAGCCGAAGAGCGGTTTGCGCGCGAAAGTTGGGATAATCGCGGAGGCGATCCCGAACGCGGGCAGAATAAGGATGTAGACCTCCGGATGACCAAAAAACCAGAAAATATGCTGGAACATGACCGGATCGCCGCCGCCCGCCGCGCTAAAGAATGCGGTGCCGAAGAACTTATCCGTCAATAACATTGTGACCGCGCCTGCCAACACCGGGATCGAGGCAATCAACAAGAATGCCGTGATGATCCAAGTCCAAACGAAAAGCGGTAGTTTCATCAAGGTCATGCCGGGGGCGCGCATATTAAAGACCGTGACAATGACATTAATCGCGCCGGCAATGGACGAAGCGCCCATGAAGTGCACCGCGAATATCAGGAACGGGAAAGCCATTCCGGTTTGCAGCACGAGCGGCGGATACATAGTCCAACCGCCGGCGGGCGCTCCACCGGGCATGAACACGGTGCTGAGCAATAACGTGAAGGCAAATGGCAGGATCCAGAAGCTCCAATTGTTAAGCCTTGGGAGCGCCATGTCAGGCGCACCGATCATCATCGGGATCAACCAATTGGCGAACCCTGTCCATGCCGGCATGACCGCGCCGAAAATCATGACCAATGCGTGCATGGTCGTCATGCTGTTGAAAAACTGCGGCTCAACAAACTGCAATCCTGGTTGAAAGAGTTCTAAGCGAATGACCATCGCCATGGCACCGCCGATGAAAAACATAATCAATGCGAACACCAGGTACATAGTGCCGATGTCTTTGTGATTAGTGGTGGTCAACCATCGCGTAATTCCGCCCGGATAATGGGCATCGTGATGGTCATGATGAACTGCTGTATCGCTCATGCGCGGTTCCTCTTAAATTCGGTGCGGTAGGGGCCGGGGGCGCGCTTAGCGACGCTCGGCAATAAGTGTGGCTTTCCCTTCTTCTACTGCGGCAGTAGACGGGGGCGCCTGCGCCGCTTTACGTTCGGCGAGCCAAGTTTGAAATTCCTCTTCGGATACCGCTCGGACGACGATCGGCATGAATCCATGATCCTTGCCGCAAAGTTCCGTGCATTGGCCGCGATAAGTCCCCGGTTCTTGCACTGTCGCCCAAGATTCGTTGATGAAGCCAGGGATGGCATCGCGTTTCCATCCGAGGGCCGGTACCCACCAGGAATGAATCACGTCGGCGGCGGTGGTGAGATAGCGGACCTTCTTGTTAACGGGAATGACAACTTCGTTATCGACTTCGAGTAAATAGTTTTCGACCGTCGCTGGATCTATTCCGGAATTCCGTAGCCGCGCGCGGTTACTGGTTTCGGCCAGGGCGCTGAAAATGCTAACCCCTTCATTGACGTATTCGTATTGCCATTTCCATTGGTAGCCAGTGATTTTGATCGTGAGGTCGGATTTGGTGACGTCTTCCATCATGATCAGTGCTTTGGTTGCCGGCACTGCCATGACCACCAAGATAACGAAAGGCACCAATGTCCAGAGTACTTCGACGGTGGTGCTTTCGTGCCATTGCGCGGCCACCGCGCCTTTCGATTTTCTAAATACCAAGATGGAATAGAAAATGGCGCCGAACACCACTACGCCAATTGCCACACAGATCCATAGGATCAGCATGTGGAGGTCATAGACAACGTGGCTGTAAGGAGTCACCCCTTGCGGTAGGTTGAGTTTATCCCACGCAGCGCTCGCGAGACCGGGTGCTAAGGCTAATAAAGCCGCCACCGTCACGCCTAGACCCAACGGTCTACTCTTCGTTCTCATCATGCTATTGGCTCCCCACAAATCCCAAAAGTGCCGAAAATTTCCAACCGTTGCACGGTCTCGACGTTGCCTTCTTAGAGCGCTGAGACGGTGACATCCGCGCTCGCCAATGACGGAGCACGGAATTTATAAGGTTCTAATCCCCGCCATTCTAGCGGGTTTTTTCTATTGCGTTAATCAGTGATCGCGCGAGTGCCGCGCGTTCACCGTCGGTCAAAAATTCGCCCAGTGAAACGCGCCGACCGTGGGAACCGACATAAAGCTTGCTAGGGTGCCAACGATAGGGGGCACCACGCAGATCAACTGCGACCCAGGCGAGCGGAAACTTATGGGTTTCAGTCGGTCGCTTGCGGCCTTTCGACACGATCACGTGATCTCCCTCAATGCGGATCACTTCAAAATATGCGCCTTCGCGTATGACCCAATAAAACGCGGCCCATAGCAACGCGATTTCAAGGCCGGCAAAGGGCAAAATGAGCGGCGCGCCAAACCACAGAAATAAACAACCGCTGAGCGTTGGGATGAGGCTTATTACCCATAGGTAGCTTTTCGCCTGCTGCCACGTCAACGTTCGATGCGGCTGAATAACCCAGGTTGAAGCTTGGTTAGACGTCACGGCGCGCCTAGGGTGTCGGTTTGGGGAGCTTTCGATCGTTAAGTCGAGCGGCAATCGCTGTCAATTGCTGGTCACGCCCGTTATCAGGCAACCCGGTGGACCAACGTAATTCGCCGAGACAAGGGGCTTTGATCTCGTCTTTAAGAAGCTGCACGGTCTCAGCCGCGAATTCGTAATCCGGGTCGAGCATGTTGGCCACCCACCCACCCAGCGAACAGCCATCCCGCAAAATTGCGCCAGCGGTGAGTAATCCGTGGTTGATAGCGCCGAGTTTGATACCCACAACGAGCAACACGGGTAAATTCCAACGCCGTGCGAGATCAGCTTGCCATAGATTTGCACCTCGATTCAGGGGTACGCACCAACCGCCGACTCCCTCGACCAATACCAACTGCGCGGCGGCACAGAGCGCTAGATAAGCTGCATTCAATACCGGCCATTCGACGTATCGATGCTCGCGGAGCGCCGCGAAATCCGGTGCCGTCGGTGCTTGAAAGGTATAGGGATTTAACAAGATCTCGCTCAACGATGGCGAAGATGCGGCGCAGAGCGCCACAACGTCTTCGTTGCGCCCATCGGCACCCACGCCCGCCGCGACCGGCTTCATCCCCGCGACGCTGAGCCCATTCGCGGTAAAGGCTCGCAATAAACCGGCGGTGAAGAAGGTTTTGCCGGCGCCCGTATCGGTACCGGTGATGTACCAACTTCGGCTCATGAGCGCCGCCGGGTCAGTTGTTTGAAAGGAAAGGTGGCGACCGTGCTTCCGTCTTGGGGACGGCTGCGTGGGGTGGGAGCCCAGGCATGCCCGTAGACGATTTCATACGTGGCCGGCAGTAATTGATCACGCCGAAACGCCTCGTAAGCCGTCGTGAGTGCCGTCAACGTTCGGCGTCCGGCTAGCCCGCGCGCGCGCGCCTCGTTGCTATTGTGCGCACCGATACCTTTGAGGTCGCGCATCAGCGGCACGATATCCGAGTAGGTCAAAATTAAATCTTCGCGATCGAGGACCGGACTTGCAAACCCGCCGTGGATTAAAGCGTCACCCACTTCGTGCATGTCTAAAAAAAGATTGACGTGTGGGCGCGAATCGACTTGAGCCCAGGCGGCGCGTAGTTCGTGTAACGTTGCAGGCCCTAATGTCGTGAATAACAGCAGCCCCTCGGGCCGCAAAATCCGCCTGCATTCGCGAAACACCGCGGGCAGGTCTTCGCACCACTGCAACGTTAAGTTAGAAAAGATTAAATCGACCGATTGGTCGGCTAAGCATAGCCGTTGCGCATCGGCACACACATAGTGCGCACGCGAAAACCAGCGCGTGTGTTTCGAGCGCGCATGCGCCAACATGCCGTGCGCGTAATCCACTAACAACACCCGCGCTTGCCGAAAACGCTTCTCGAGTTGCTCCGCGAAGAATCCCGTGCCAGCACCGAGATCGACGATTTGCGTCGCCGCTAATTGCATGAAGTCCAATCGTTGAAACAAGCGCGCGCCGACTTCTCGTTGCAAGAAAGCGAAGTCATCGTATTGCGTGGCCGCGCGATTGAACGCGCGCTTTATCTCCGCGCGATCTAAGCGTTCAGTGGGCTGATCGTTTGTCATCTGCAATGTCGGTGAACAGATCGCGATGCTGAGCAAGTGCATTCAGCAATCCTTCTATGTGCGCCGGAGTATGTGCAGCACTGAGGCAAATGCGCAGACGAGAAGTGCCGGCGGGCACTGTCGGCGGGCGTATCGCGCGCACGTAGTAGCCTTTATCACGCAGGCGCGCGGCAAGCTCGAGGGCCGGATTTTCGTCACCCACAATCAGAGGTTGGATCGGCGTGTCGCTCAAAGATTGCGGCAGTTTGAAGTGCCGGAGTCCTTCTTTGAACAGTTGAATATTGGAAAAAAGACGAGCGTGTAACCCTTTATCGGTAACGATTAATCGCAGCGCCGCGGTGGTCGTATGCGCGATTGCCGGTGGTAGTGCGGTATCGTAAATAAAAGTGCGCGCGCACTGCGTAAGTTCATCAATGAGCTCGCGCGAGCCGAGCACGGCTGCGCCAGCGGTGCCCAACGCTTTGCCAAAAGTTACGATCAAAACCGGCACATCGGTCTGCGTTAGCCGCGCATGGGTGAGCGTCCCGCGGCCCTCTCCGAGCACACCGATCCCATGCGCGTCGTCGGCGATGAATCGCGCAGAAAACTCCTGTGCGAGCTGTGCGATTTCGCGCAGTGGTGCAATATCGCCATCCATGCTGAAAACTGTGTCGCTCACGATAAAACGCGAACTTTCCGGCGCCTTTTCCAACATACCGCGCAGCGCGGCGACATCACCGTGGGGGTAACGGTGATGGCGGGCTCGCGATAAACGAACGCCGTCGATCAACGATGCGTGATTAAGTCGATCTTCAAATACATAATCGTGATGGCCCATTAGTCCGGCTAACACGCCAAGATTGGCGAGATAGCCGGATGAGAAAATCAGAGCACTGTCGCGATGGGTGTATTCCGCCAGCGCATGCGCGAGCTGTGCGTGCGCTTCGCTAAACCCGGACAATAACGCGGCGGCGCCTGCACCTACGCCGTAACGAACGGCGCCGTCGCGCAATGCCTCGACCATGCGCGGATCACTCGCGAGCCCCAAATAATCGTTGCTGCAAAAATTAACGAGCGAACGACCGGCGATCTCGATCGCGACGCCCTGCGGCTTGGCGTTACTCTCTAATATCCGCCGGCGCGCGCGTAAGTTCATTCCCGAGTCGCCGGCACTCGCGACTAATGTTGAGCCGCGGTGGTAATAATGCCGAGCTTCTTAAACAGCGCGATGTCCGCCAAGGGTAACGGATTCTCGGTGGTTAGTAGTTGATCGCCGTAAAACAATGAATTGGCGCCGGCGAAAAAACATAGCGCTTGCGCTTCATCGTTCATCTCGCGACGGCCGGCAGACAACCGCACGTAGCTCGATGGCATCATGATGCGTGCTGCCGCAACGGTGCGAATCATTTCAAAACTATCCGTGTTCGGCTGCTCGGCGAGCGGCGTGCCTTCCACTTTAACCAGCATGTTGATCGGCACGCTTTCCGGTGGGGTTGGCATATTGGCGAGCGTGGCGAGCAAGCTCGCGCGATCACGCCTCGATTCGCCCATCCCGATAATTCCGCCGCAGCAAACATTGATGCCGGCCGCGCGCACCGCGTCCAACGTATCGAGGCGGTCTTGGTAGGTGCGCGTCGAAATTATTTTGCCGTAAAACTCAGGCGACGTATCCAGATTGTGATTGTAATAATCAAGGCCCGCCTGACTTAGTTTTTCCGCATGAGCAGGTTTCAGCATCCCGAGCGTCACACACGATTCCAAGCCGAGATCCTTCACCGCTTGAATAAGTGGAATGACTTTATCGATCTCTTTATCCTTCGGCGCGCGCCATGCCGCACCCATGCAGAACCGCGTTGCGCCCGCCGCGCGTGCCTTTAACGCTGCTTCGCGTACGGCTTCGACGGTCATCAGTTCGGTGCCAGAGACGCCGGTGTCGTAACGGGCGCTTTGCGGACAGTATGCGCAGTCCTCCGGACAAGCGCCGGTTTTGATATTTAAAAGCGTGCTGAGCTGTACGTGGTTCGCGTCGAAATTCTGGCGATGGACGGAATGTGCTTTAAAGAGCAGTTCCATTAGCGGAAGATTAAGCAGTTCAGCGGCAGCGGTGACGGACCAGCGCTCCGCAGACGGAACGGCTGTCTGTTTATCGGAATATGACGGGTGGCTTACCGCGGACATCGTGTTATTTCCTCGTGTTTTAGGCATGAAAGAAAGGATGCTTCATGCATACGGATACTTCACCGTCAACCTTACCGCAGGGTTGGAAACTAAACAATTGGTCTATTTTTAAGCGACTTGCCGTGCCGCTGCGGGGTGGCGTGACGATTAGCGGTTGTAGACTCTGTGGTGACTCGTGTGAAGCGTTAGGGATATGCGAGGCCTGCGTTCGCGATCTTCCCGGGCGCACGTATCCAAACCAAAGCTTCCCACCGCTTAAAACAATGGTATGCGCTTTTGATTACGCGTTTCCGGTGGATACGTTGGTGGCACGCGCGAAATTTAATCGAGAAGTTGGTGCCGCCGCACTTCTCGGCGCGTTGCTCACCTTGATCAACAAAGAACTTGGGACTGTCTCGGCGGTGATGCCAATCCCCATGCCGACATTTAGATTGCTGGCGCGCGGCTATAACCATGCGACAGAGATAGCACGCCCCGTCGCGCGTAACCTTGGCGTGCCGCTTACGACTACCTGTTTAGTGCGCGCGTCGGTACATCAAACGCCGCAAGTGGGGCTGGATAGATTGGCTCGTGAAGCAAATATGAAAAATGCGTTTCGTACGCGTCACGCCGTCACTGGCCACGTGCTATTAGTTGATGACGTGGTAACGACTGGCGCGACGCTACGAGCGGCCGCGCGTTGCCTCATGCGCGCCGGCACGGCCGAAGTATCGGCATTGGTGGTGGCCCATAAGCGCTAGCTTTTTTAAGTATCCAGATTAGTCACCGTTAGTGCGTGTTTCTCGATGAATTCACGCCGCGGCTCTACTTGGTCGCCCATTAAGGTCGAAAAAATTTCATCGGCATGTACGGCATCATCGATGCGTACCTGTAACAAATTTCTCGTCTGGACGTTCATGGTGGTTTCGGAAAGCTGCTCAGGATTCATTTCGCCGAGGCCCTTATAACGCTGAACATGCATGCCACGCTTAGAGTCCTGCATTAGCCAATCGAGGGCCTCGTGCAACGAACTGGCTTTGGCCGTCGCGTCACCGGCGTTTAGCTGAAGATCCGCTCGCGGTGCATCGAGCGTGTCGCTCAACGCCTTTAGTTGCCTGTATTCGAACGACTGGAAGAAATCCTTATCGAGCGTGAGTTGTCGAGCAACGCCATGCGCGACAAATTCAAACCGCAGCCGCCAATTTTCTAAGTCTTTGTATTCTAAAGATACTTTGACTCTAGTGGCGGTAATTTGCTGCGCCTCAATGCGGGTGGTTATCTCGGCCGCCCAGGCGGATAAATACTCTTCCACGCGAGAGTCCGGATGTGCATAGGCGCCTGCTTGCTGTAGTGCCCGCAGAATTATCGGGTCGATACGTCGCGATAATTTATCGGTTAGTTTTTGAAGTTGTAGGTATTGATTACCTACTTCTCGCATGTATTCGAGCGTTAAGTTATTGCCCGAAATAGCTTTTAAGTGAGCATCGCTGAGAGCGATTTCCAATAAATACTCAGCCAGTGCCGAATCGTCTTTGAGATAACGTTCCTGTTTACCTTTCTTCGCTTTATACAACGGCGGTTGTGCGATAAAGATGTGTCCGCGTTTCACCAACTCCGGCATCTGGCGATAGAAAAACGTAAGCAATAGCGTGCGAATGTGAGAACCATCAACATCAGCATCAGTCATGATGATGATTTTGTGGTAGCGAAGCTTGTCCGGATCGTATTCTTCATTGCCAATGCCGCAACCTAGCGCCGTGATCAAGGTAGCCACTTCGGCCGACGATAACATCTTGTCAAATCTAGCTTTTTCGACATTGAGAATCTTTCCTTTAAGTGGCAATACCGCCTGATTTTTGCGGTCGCGGCCCTGCTTGGCTGAACCCCCTGCAGAATCACCTTCCACAATGAAGAGTTCCGATAGACTGGGATCTCGTTCCTGACAATCAGCCAGTTTGCCGGGCAAACCCGCGATGTCTAAAGCTGATTTTCGTCTTGTGAGCTCTCGAGCCTTACGCGCTGCTTCGCGTGCCCGTGCCGCCTCGATGATCTTGCCTGTGATAGCGCGCGCTTCTTGCGGTTTTTCGAGCAGAAACGCTTGCAGGTAATCCGCAAAAACCGACTCAACCGCTCCTTTAACTTCGCTAGAGACTAATTTTTCTTTGGTTTGCGATGAAAATTTAGGGTCAGAGACCTTGATTGAAAGAATGGCGGTCAGGCCTTCGCGCGCGTCTTCGCCCGATATGGCGACTTTTTGTTTGGCGAGGATGCCTTCTTTTTCAAAGTAGGTATTCAACGTCCGTGTCAGCGCTGCCCGAAAACCGGCTAAATGCGTGCCACCATCCCGCTGCGGAATGTTATTGGTGTAACAAAAAATATTCTCTTGGTAAGAGTTGTTCCATTGCAGCGACACCTCGACTTGAACGCCGTCTTTCGCTGCGGTGTGATGAAGAATGGTCGGATGCAGGGCCTGTCGGGTTTTATGAAGATGTTGAATGAAGGCAGCAATACCACCAATAAATTCAAAGGTGTCAGTGCGTCCGTCTCGTTCGTCCGTTAGCGTTATCCGTAAGCCTGAATTTAAAAACGCTAACTCTCGTAGCCGGTTGGCCAAAATTTCGTAGTTAAACTCTATGTTCTTGAAAATATTAGGGTTCGGAGAAAAGTAAACCTTGGTACCGCGTTCTTGAGAGGGGCGTACCGGTTTGAGCGCTTCGACCGGATCGCCCTCTCGATACTCTTGAAACCACTCAAAGCCATCCCGGTAGATCGTGAGACGTAGAAGTTCAGAGAGCGCGTTAACGACCGAGACGCCAACTCCGTGCAAGCCACCCGACACTTTGTATGAATTGTCGTCAAACTTACCACCGGCATGCAGTGTCGTCATGATGACTTCGGCCGCAGAGCGTTGCTCCTCTTGATGGATATCGACTGGAATCCCGCGACCATTGTCCGTCACGGTTACTGAACTACCGGAGTGAATTTTTACCGTAATTTCATTGCAGTGGCCTGCTAATGCTTCATCCACACAGTTATCAACGACTTCAAAAACCATGTGATGCAAACCGGTGCCATCGTCGGTATCGCCGATGTACATACCCGGTCTTTTTCGCACTGCCTCCAGACCTTTGAGTACTTTGATCGAAGACGAGTCATAGTTAGTCATACGAATGCTTCTTCCGGTTTCACGTGAAACGTTTTAAACGCCGAAAATTTATCATTTTTGGCAAGACCAGGCTCTAAGGCCGTAATAAATACTTGCGAGCCGGTTGAGATGACGGCTTCGAGCGCGTCTTCAGTCGTTTGGCGATCTAACTCGGCAGTGAAGTCATCAACCAGAATTACCGGCGAGAAACCCAGAACTTGGCGTAGCCGTTCGGCGATGGCGACAATAAGAGATAGGACAATCGCCTTAGTTTGTCCTCTCGACGCGACTTTAGCCACCTTATTCTTATCGATATTGATTGCGAGCTCGGCTTTATGGGGACCAACAGAGGTTAATCCTCTTTCATAATCTCCCGATAAAGTCTCCGAAAGAGCAGACTCAAGCGTTCGGTCTTCTTTCCATCCTTGCCGATAAACAAGATGCACGGGTCCTATCGAGCGATGTAGTAAAGGCGTTTCATTGAGATTTTGATTCAGATCAGTGACGCCCTGTTTTCGCAATTCGCTGAGCTTAGTTCCGCTCATGCTCATTCGATCCGACCAATAATCGAACTCAGCCGTTTTCTTTCGGGCTTTTATAAGCGCGTTTCGTTGTTCCAATGCATGACTATAAACGTGAGAAAGTTGGAGAAAATCTGGTTTCACGTGGAACAGATACTTATCTATCAGGCCGCGTCGCAGCCTAGGTCCACCCTCCACGACTTGGAAGCTGCTCGGTTCAAACAGTAGGAGCGGTAGGAGTCGCGCGAGCGTCGATGCATTTTGCACCACAGCTCCATCAACTTTTGAAATAGTACTTAAGCTCGTTTTTCTAACGGCTACGGTATGCGGTAAAGCAGTCTGATCTGGGCTGCTGATACTCGCTCTAACTTCAAACTCCTTCTGATTGTGACTAACAAGTTCCGCGAAATGTCTGGTCCGAAAGGACTTACCAGAGTGAACGATATGGAGTCCTTCCAGCAGCGTAGTCTTTCCACTGCCATTAGGACCACTAAAGATGTTTAGCCCTGGTCCCGGTTCAACTTCAAACGTCTTCCATTTTCGAAGTTGATAAACTCGAAAATGTTTAACGATCATCCGATTGCTTTACTTGGCTATAACCGCATTGGCATTACGACATAGCTTGCGCTGGTGTCAGCTGGATTGGTGATAACGCAGCTGCTATTCGCGTCCGAAAAGTTTATCTGTACTTCCGGCGCGTCAATAACGTTAAGCACATCCAATAAATACGAAACGTTAAACCCTATTTCGAGTTCATCTCCGGAATAATTGATCTCTATTTCCTCTTCTGCTTCTTCTTGTTCCGGGTTATGCGCGGTCGCTTTAAGCGCATTGTCTTTAAAACTGAGCCTCACCCCTCTGAATTTTTCGTTTGAAAGGATCGAGGTCCTCTGTAATGCAGACTTCAAGCTCTCTTTAGAGGCCGTTGCTGTTCGTGAGCAATTTTTCGGAATCACTCGTTCGTAATCCGGGAATTTTCCTTCGATTAATTTTACGGTTAATGCTTGCGAGTCCGTTGTGATGCGTAAGGCATTGGCGCCAAGTTCAATCATCATCGGCCCTTTTTGGTGACCTGCGATACGTTGTATTTCAGCGATACCCTTGCGTGGCACGATGACTTGTAACGTTTCTGGTAACTCCGAATTGCTCGGCCGCTCACTAAAAGCGAGACGATGACCATCCGTTGCAACGGCCTTAATCGATCTACCGCCCGCTTCCAGCAACAACCCATTCAAGTAATAACGAACATCTTGGTGGGCCATTGCGAACTGCGTGCCGGAGATGATCGCGATTAGATCAGCGCTATCTATCTCTAGGGATTTTTGCGAACCGCTGAAACTCACGGATGGAAACTCATTTGCCGGTAGCGTCGCCAGCACAAATCTACTTTTCCCCGTTTGTACCTTTAGGCGTTTATCGGTCTCTTCAATCGATACTTTCGCTTCCGCGGGGAGAGACCTACAGATGTCTAATAATTTGCGCGCTGGAACAGTCAGCGAGCCTGCTTTAGGTATCGTTGCCGTCACCTTGGCGCTTACTTCGACTTCCATATCAGTCGCCGTAAAACTGACGTTGTCCTTTTCGGCGTTGATGAGAACATTACCTAAGATCGGCAGTGTTTGGCGCCTTTCTACAACATTGGCAACCGCTTGTAGAGCCGCTAGTAGTGTTTCCCTATCAATATTAATCTTCATCTTATATCCATTGTTCTAACTATTGTTAGTTCATCGGTATAACGTGAATAACAAAAAAGTCTTTATTTTTTATAGTGTTAGGAAAACACCCCAAAGTCTAACCAAGAGGATAGCTGGGTATGTTTTGTGGATAACTTTAGGCCTCGTTGTTTTGGCTATGCTTTTACTAACAGCTAACTACTGAGAATACGTTCAAGATTAACAAAGTCTTCGTTAATTTTGCTTTCCGATCTTCTGAGCTCGGATATCTTTCTACAAGCATGGATCACCGTCGTGTGATCTCGGCCGCCGAAAGCATCTCCTATCTCTGGCAGACTATGGCTTGTGAGTTCCTTCGAAAGTGCCATCGCGATTTGACGAGGACGCGCTACCGAGCGGTTACGCCGCTTTGACACAAGATCAGCTACGCGCATTTTGTAATACTCTGCGACAGTCCGCTGAATATTCTCGATGGAAATAAGTTTTTCCTGTAGCGCCAGCAGATCCTTTAGTGCATCGCGCGCAAACTCAATGTTGACCTCGCTGCCTGAAAAGTGAGCGTTGGCTTGCATTCGATGCAACGCGCCTTCGAGTTCTCTGACATTTGAGCGAAATTTCTTCGCAACGAAAAAGGCGACTTCATCTGGTAAATGAAGACCGCTTTTTTGTGCTTTGCTAATTAAAATCGCTACCCGTGTCTCGAGTTCCGGTGGCTCAATCGCAACGGTGAGGCCCCATCCGAAGCGAGACTTCAACCGCTCTTCGACGCCGGAGACTTCTTTTGGGTAGCGGTCGCAAGTCAACACAATTTGTTGTTGGCTTTCAAGTAACGCATTGAAAGTATGGAAGAATTCCTCCTGCGAACGCTCTTTACCGGCAAAGAACTGAATGTCGTCGATGAGCAAAGCGTCAACTGTGCGATAGCGCTTCTTAAAATCATTGATCGCATTGTGTTGCAGGGCTCGTACCATGTCGCCTACAAACTTCTCCGAGTGCACATACTGAACCCGCGCATTAGGGCGATGCGTTGAAAGTAGATTTCCGATGGCCTGCATTAAATGTGTCTTTCCTAACCCAACACCTCCGCAGATGAATAGCGGGTTGTAAGCTTTTCCAGGATTTTCAGCAACTTGAAGGGAAGCCGCTCGCGCTAATTGATTGGACTTTCCTTCGACGAAGCTTTCAAACGTGAAATCCCTCTTTAAGCCGATGACGGGACCTCTAACCGGCGCTATCTGCGTCGCCGGCTTGCTGCCCGTTGCTGTCATAGCCGTATTTTCTGCGCCGGCTTCAGCAGGTGTCGTAAATACGATATCCGTTAGATCCGCTCTCAATCTAGATTGACAAATTTCTAGGATACGAAGGCCGAATTTTTCCCGAACCCAATCGGCTACAAACTTGTTGGGTGCCATGATCAGCACCTGCGATCCAACAAACTCCGCCGTCAATGGTCGAATCCATGTATTAAATTGCTGGGGAGTGGTTTCGCTCTCCAAAGCTTTTTGACACTCTCGCCAACTATCATTCATGTGCAAAATCCAAGTGCCTAAAGCAGCAGGCGCGCTAGTCTATCGACGATGACTTGGGGTATCCACCGCGAAACTTCATGCTTCTTAAGAACGGTTCCAATTGACATCGTAAATAGTCCCCCACTAGCATTGCCGGCCCATTCCGCCTGAACTAGCCATTGATTCGAGAAACCACATGAAAAGAACTTATCAGCCAAGCAAATTGAAACGCGCGCGAACACATGGTTTCCGTGCTCGTATGGCCACTAAAAACGGCCGCGCTGTGCTGCAGTCCCGCCGCGCAAAAGGTCGCAAACGGCTCACCACTGTCTAACCGCGCTTTCGCATTCCCTCGGCACCGCCGCCTTTGCGGAGACGGCGCCTTCAGCGATGCATTTACGAAGGGCAAGCGACTGCGGCGCGCAGGCTTCGATGCATTCATTGCATCCAATCAACAGAATCACCCACGGCTAGGGATTGCTGTTCCAAAAAAAATTCTGTCGCGAGCAGTCGATCGAAACAAAATCAAGCGAGTAGTTCGCGATTCATATCGACAGCACGCCGCGCTACTGCCACCGGTCGATATCGTTATTCGGATATCTTCCGCGCAAGTATTACTCGACCTTCAAAGCTTGAGACAAAGCTTAGTAGAAACGTGGCTCGCGACGACACTACAACACAAAATTCAGCGTAACGATGCATGTGGTTAGATTGATATGGAGCAAGTAAGACTCATTCTGCTCATCTCCCTGAGCTTTCTCGCGCTGCTGTTGTGGGAAGCATGGCAACGTGACTATGCGGTTCATACGTCAGCGTCAAGCGAAATCGACAACACACCTGCGCAGACCGCACCTGCTCCCTCGACGTTACCCAATGTTCCGGCGAACGCGACCAGTATTCCGCAAACTCCAAACGCTACTCCTACCACTGCCAACACGTCACAGCTTATTTCTGTCACCACAGATACGCTGAAGCTTGATATCAATCTGGAAGGCGGTGTCATCGAACGTGCCGCGCTGCTTGATTATCCGATCGATGCTGCAACACCGGAAGTGCCCAAGCTATTGCTGGATAACTCGTCTGATCGAAGCTTTATCGAACAAAGCGGTCTCAAAGCAGCAACTGATCCTGGTCCTGACCATTATGCGCGTTACGTCACTTCCGCGACCAACTATGAACTCTCATCCGGACAACAAGAACTTCGCGTCGATCTTTCTTGGGAAAACGGACAGGGTATTAGGGTTACAAAAACCTACGTATTCAAACGCGCTAGCCATGTTGTCGACGTTCAATATTCGGTTGATAACCAAAGCGCGAGCCCATGGCGTTTCCGACACTATGAACAACTGCAACGCAAACACGTTGAACAGAAACAATATTTCATCCATACCTTCACTGGTGCCGCGCTGTCGACCCCGGAAAAGCGGTATGCCAAATTTTCTTTCGCCGACCTTGTTGATGAGCCGTTCAATCTCGATACAAAGAACGGTTGGGTGGCCATTCTCGAGCACTACTTCGTCGCGGCGGTAATTCCGCCGCGTGACGATACTTATCACTACTACTCCTCTACACTTCCCGATGGTCACTATATTGTTGGTCTCTACGGGCCAGAGCTCGAAGTCGCTAATGGTGCAAAAACAACCGTTGATAGCCAACTTTATTTCGGTCCAAAGCTGCAGGGCACGCTCGCGAAAATAGCGCCCGGGTTGGAACTCACGGTCGATTACGGTCTTTTGTGGTTCATCGGCCAAATTTTGTTTTGGACTTTGTCAAAGCTTCACGCGCTTCTCGGCAATTGGGGCTGGGCGATTATCTTTTTGACGTGCATCGTTAAATTAATTTTCTTTCCCCTTTCCGCCGCCGGATACCGCTCAATGGCCAAGATGCGCAAGATACAGCCGCGTCTACTCGCCATTCGCGACCGTTACAGCAACGATCGAGCGCGCCTTAATCAGGCGATGATGGATATGTACAAAGAGGAGAAAATTAACCCGCTTGGCGGTTGTCTCCCAATTATTGTGCAAATACCGGTGTTCATTTCGCTTTACTGGGTGATCCTCGAAAGCGTCGAACTACGCCAAGCGGCGTGGATTGGCTGGATCACGGACCTCTCCACGAAAGATCCGTGGTTTGTATTACCGGTATTGATGACACTCAGCATGTGGATGCAATCAAAGCTTAATCCGGCGCCGCTTGATCCAATCCAAGCGAAGGTGATGCAGATCATGCCGTTTGCATTCGGTTTTTTCTTTGCATTCTTCCCCTCCGGCTTGGTGCTTTATTGGTTCGTTAACAACATGCTTTCTATCGGTCAACAGTGGTACATCACGCGGGCCATTGAAGGCGCTAAGTAGTGCGATTGATCCCATGGCCGATGCATCCACCATTGCAGCCGTCGCCACCGCGGCAGCCAATGGCGCGATCGGTATCGTGCGAATCTCAGGCAGCAACACCCGCGCGGTACTAAATAAGCTCTGCGGTCGCGTGCCAACGGCTCGCGTCGCCACCCTGTTAACGTTGCGCGACGCCACTGCCCGTGCCATTGACCAGGGTATCGTGCTGTTCTATCCGGGTCCCGCTTCGTATACCGGAGAGGATTTGGCTGAACTCCAGGTTCACGGGGGTAGCGCGCTGCTCGCACGCTTGCTCCGCGAAGTGTTCACCGCCGGCGCTGTTCCCGCGAAACCTGGCGAGTTTACCGAGCGTGCATTCTTAAACGGTAAACTAGATTTGCTACAAGCCGAGGCCGTAGCCGACACTATTACTGCCACTACCGAGCGAGCGTTACGCGCGGCAAATCTCGCGCTAACCGGTGTCTTTTCGCAGAAAGTCCACGAGATTGTGACCGCCATCACCGACGCTCGCGCGGGCCTTGAAGGCCTGATCGATTTTAGCGATGAACCTGATGTTGCTGTTTCACTTGATGCGTTCTACTCCGCCATCATGCGAACACAGATCGCCGTCGCGGAACTCTTGCACTCGGCGCAACAGGGCGCGCGACTCAATGCTGGTGCGACGGTCGTACTCGTCGGGCGGCCGAATGCCGGTAAATCCACGTTGCTGAACGCCCTCGCCAAAGAAGATCGTGCAATCGTAAGTCCTATCCCCGGGACCACGCGCGATGTGTTGACGGTAGATCTCGAAATCGCAGGCGTACAGGTGAAATTGCATGACACCGCGGGTATACACCTAAGCGACGAACAAATCGAAGTCGAGGGTATACGTCGCGCGCGTGCGTTACTCGCCAACGCCGATATCGTGCTTTGCGTATACGACACCCGCGAACCCAAACCCACCTGGGATGAAATTACGGGAAGTACAGTCAAATTTTCGGGCGCGCCTATTTTTGTTCGTAACAAAATTGACTTGATCCCGCCTTCTCACGAACCCAAACTTGATCATGACGAAGTAGCGGTATCCGCTTCTCTCGGTCATGGAATGGACGCTCTACTGGAGCTGCTCGAACGTCACTTAAATGTAGGTGACGCGGCCGATACACCCATGCTCGCGCGCGACCGGCATCTTGTCGCATTGCGCGCCGCGCGCGCCGATCTCGCTTTCTCGAGTATCGAAGAATTCACGCAGGACATGGTCGTTTCCGCGGAACGCCTACGAGCCGCACAAGCGGCGTTGTCTTCACTTACCGGCGAAGTAACGAGCGAGGATATACTCGGCCAAATATTCTCCCGTTTTTGCATCGGAAAATAAGCGCATGCAACTCACCGTGGAAATTTCCGCCGGCGAACTCGCGGACAAGCTGAGCATTTTGGAACTCAAACTCGAGCGCATCACAGACCTACACAAGCTCGCCAACATCCGCGCGGAATTCGCGGCACTCACGGCCGTTTGGGACGCGATTCCGGCAACGCTGAAGTCGGCGCAGGTTCTCACCACGCAGCGAGCACTCAAAGAAACCAACGGCAAACTATGGCTAATCGAGGACAACATCCGCGAACTCGAGCGTCGCAAAGATTTCGGACCAGCGTTTATCGATTTAGCGCGTAGCGTCTACATCACCAACGATGAACGCGCCCGTTTAAAAAAGCAGCTCGACTCTCTGATGGGTTCGCGCCTGAGCGAAGAAAAATCCTATCAAGCATATTAAATGCGACCAACGCTGCTTTTTCACACTGCCGAGGATCGTTTGGGTGATGCGCTGATCAAGTTGCCGGCCATTCTTGCGTTGAAGAAACAGCGGCCGGACGTCGTCCTGATCTGGAGTGCTGCACGCCACGGTAGTGCGTTCGCCGGTGGCCTCAAGCCGCTTGTCGAAGACGTCATCGATGAACTGCATGCGCCCTCCCACATCGGTGTGAATTGGTCAGAGTTAGTGATGCGCAAATGGACACGCCGCTTCGATATCGTGATCGCGGCGGATCAATCGCTTCGCGCGACACTCTCGTTGCGTCGGTTGCGGCACCAATGTTTCATCGCGCCCATGGGAAATTTTCGTTGTTCCGATCGCAAACCGATGGGGGCTTTCTTCGAACAGCCCATCTATCGTCAAACCCAACAACTGTTTGAACTCGCGCTGAATCAGGTATTGCCAATGGAGGCCTCGCTCGAGTTACCGTTGATTTATCGGCAAACCGCGGCCGGGTTGTTAGCCGACAATCGACGCTATCTTGGTTTGGCGCCAGGTGCCGGCGGGCGTGATAAATGTTGGCCGCTTGAGCGTTTTGTAACCCTAGCCAACGAGGCTAGCCGACATGATCTCCTGCCGGTGTTTTTTCTGGGCCCAGACGAAACGTCTTGGCTCCCAGCCTTGAAATCCGCTGTGCCGGCGGCGCTATTTCCGGAATTTGAGTGTATCGATAAAGCGCGGCGTGGGCCCTTGTTAACCATTGCGCTCGCCGCACGCATGCACGTGAACGTCGCCAACGATTCCGGTGCCGGTCACTTACTTGCTGCTGGAGGAAAGCCGGTGGTATTTCTATACGGGCGTACCAACGCCAGAAAATTCGAACCGCCTTATCAAAAGCCAGTGGTGTTGCGCGCCGCCGATTTTGGCGGCACGACGGTTGAGGCCATTCCGCTTGCCGCTGTTATCGACGTCATCAAGCGGATCAACGGCTAATGCCATGATGCAGCCACGCCTCCTATTCATCACCCTCAGCAATATCGGCGATGTGATCATGACGACGCCCGCGTTGCTTGCGCTGCACGACGCTTTTCCGCAAGCCGCAATCGATATCGTTGCCGACCCCCGCTCGAGCGCGATATTCGAGGCGTGCCCTTTCCTTGGCACCCTTTTTCATCGCCACAAAAGAGACAAACTTGCAGGGTTGTTCCGTCTCGTGAGACAGCTGAGACAGCGGCATTACGAAGCCGTCATTGATCTGCGTACGGATTTCGTTCCCTGGCTCTTGAAAGCACGCCACCGCAGCGCGCGCTGGCGTGCACCCGCGCATGGTCCGCACGCCGTAGAACAACACATAGCAGTCGCTACCCGTGTGCTCGGAAATCGAGAGGGACCACCCGCGCCGCGCGTTTGGATAAATGCAGAGGACAAAGCCTATGCGCAAAACATTATGGGTGCACAGCAACCGGGGCGCTGGCTCGCGGTTGCGCCGGGCGCGAATTGGCCCGGCAAAATTTGGCCCGCAACGCGCTACGCCGAGCTTCTCACGCGCGGAATAAACACATTCACCGGGGCATTACTGCTTGGCGGTCCTGGCGATCGCCAAATTGCCAAAACCATACAAGCACACGCCGCGCTTGAGTGCGTTGACCTAACCGGCACCACCTCGCTAACACAAGCCGCGGCGCTTCTAGATCACGCGAGTCTGTTCGTCGGCAACGATTCAGGCCTCGGCCATCTAGCCGCCGCGCGCGGGATCCCAACGTTAACGTTATTCGGGCCCGGGCGGCCGGAGCGTTATCGACCGTGGCAGTCGCAAGGACAAGTCATTATCGCGCCGGCGCGCGATTTGGGAAGGCTGGAAGTCGACGCTGTTTGGGATGCGCTTCGGGCGCAGCTACTCGCAACAAATCGATAACGTGTGGGCCAACACAACTAATCGAGGCCAAGCTATGATTGCATCACGGGTTAACGAAGTTGCTAGGTTAAAGCCGTATCGAGGTATTCCATCATGGCGAGATTTCGCGAGTCTTTTCTATTTCAGATCCGGGATATAGAGATTATTGAAACCGCTTTACGCGGCGAGCTCTCCCGATTGTCCGCTCACACACTAGTCGGCTCTGCCGATCTTCCCGCGCGTACCGCCGCACGCGAGATCAATGCGCTGCTCGCTAAAATCTATCATCAGAAGATTTTCTATTCGCAAGTGCGATTAACCGGCGTGCCGGGTGGATGAACGAATACCGTGTGACCTATTTGAGTGACGTGGGTGAACGCACGGTCGAGCTACAAGCGGAGACCGTGCGCGACATCGCGGCGAAACTGCCGGAGGATGCCGACATCCTGCAGGTGCAATTTCTGCGCGCGTTGAGCTTTAGTTGTCGCATCCGCGGTACACCACGTCGCTAGGTTGCGCGGGCTCCGCGCGCGAGCAATTCCTCAACGCGCACCAAACGCTCCGCACCCCAGAAGAGCTCCCCGTTCACGAGCCAACTTGGCACGCCAAACACGCCCGCGGATTCCGCCTCGGCCTGATGGCGCGCGAGTAATGCCGGCCCATCGGCCGCCATGTATCGTGCAAAGTCCGCTGTATCGACGCCAGTCGAGTGGAGTGCAGATCCAACTTCCTCATAAGAATCCAACGCGAATTCGCGCTGCCAAAAGCGCGCGTAAACAAGCGCATGATACGCGGCGAACTTATCTTGCGCGGCGGCGTACAAAAAACCGACATGCGCGGGCTTACTGTCCCAAATTTTTTTTGGACCGCGAATAGTAACGCCTAGCCGATTCGCTTCGCGTCGGCAATCCATGTAGCTATAGCGCACGCGTCGCCATTGATGCGCGTTGCGAGTGCCGACGGTGTCGCGACCCTCGGCGTCGAGTTCGGCATCCCCCAAGTACGACGGAATGTGCAAGGTGTAGGGAATACGCTCAATCCGGATCGAAAAGCGCTTTTCTAATTCATCGTTCGCCGCTTGCGCGAGATAGGCGTATGGACTTTTGTAATCGAAGTAATGCACTACATTCATCAAACGAGCTCCACGGCGAGTGTCTGCGCCTGCCAATAATTTGGGGCAGAATAGCGCATGTGAAGCTCTTCTTAGCAATGTCAAAGGATCTCGGCGCGCAACTTTATTGGTGGCGAGCGGGCACGCTACTGATGCTTGGTATGTTGCTCGCGATGCCGAGTAAATCATTACCCACGTGGTTCGCCTCGATCATGGCGCTGGCCGGCTTTTGGGCGTTCGGCCGCGCACCGCGCAAACAGTTTCTCGATCCCTTGATTCGCCTGGCGATTGGTCTGTTTCTTTGTTTATGGATCCCGATGTTGTTGGCTTTGCCCGATGCGCTAAATCTCGAACGTGCGTTGCAGACCACGGGTCCCTATTTGCGGTTCTTGGGCATGGCGCTATTTGTCATCGATCAAGCACGGCAGGCGCCCATGGCGCCGGCGCTGCTCCTCGGCATTCTGTGCATCGTCTCGTTCTGGTGTCTCGATGCATTACTGCAATATTTCACCGGCGTCGACTTATTCGGACTCCCTGGCGCGCCGGGCTCGGTGTACGGCGTGTTCTATCCCGAAATTACCTTAGGCCATGTCGCGGCGGCGCTTTCCCCTTGGTATTTCCATGCGCTCTACCAATGGCGGCACCGTGCACCGTGGCTCGCGATATTGCTAATCCCTTTTGTGCTCACCGTTTTGTTGAGTCAACGACGCGCAGCCTGGATCATGTTGGCGTTGAGCACCGTAATCTACCTATGGTTCACACGGCACACGCTTTTCGAGCGCGCGGCTCAGCGCTGGCGCGCCGTTGCCGGCGCACTTGTTCTCGCCATAGCGCTCGCCGGCGCCGTCTTGAATGATTCCGGGCTCCAACAGCGCATGCACCATACCTTTGGTCTTTTCAGCGGTGATTATCAAACGGTAAACCTAGCGACGGCTTCGCGCTTAAATTTATGGGAGGCGGCGTGGCGCATGTTTACCGCGCACTGGCTAAACGGCCTGGGACCGCGCGGTTATCGTTTCGCTTACACCGAGTATTCGCCGCCCGACGATATCTTTCATGCCGAAGGCCAAACGCATCCGCATCAGTTGGTGCTTGAAGTAATGGTCGAAACGGGCGTCATTGGGCTTGCGGGGCTCGTGCTCTTTTGCGTGATTGCGCATCGACACCTGCGAAGGGACCCTAATCTTTCAATGGCCTGGCCCGGCGTGCTGGCGGTGATCGTCGCTGCCTTCCCGCTCAATACGCACATGGCTTTTTACGGTTCTTACTGGGCCGGCATGTTCTGGTGGTTAGTGGCGAGCGCGCTGGCTCATCTTGCGAGTGAACGGACGATCGCGTGAGAAAGATAGGAATTCTCAAACTCGGCGCGCTGGGGGATGTGTTAATGGCAACGCCGTTACTCAAAACGCTCACCGCTGACTACCGCGACGACGAACTCTGGTTATTGACGAGCCCGTCGTTTGTCGATCTCTTCAATGCTTGGCCCGGCATTCGCGTGCACGCGGTGCCGCGCCACGGCGCGCTCGCCAATATCGCCGCCATCCGTTGGTTGCGCGCACAGCGATTCACCCGGCTCTACGATCTGCAATCCACCGATCGCACCCGTTATTGGTGCGCGCTTGCCGGTGCGCGCGCGCGCATTGGCAATCATCCGCATTATCCGTACACCATGCATCCGCCGACTCCCTATCGTGGTCAATGCCACGCGTTCGAACGGCTCAATGAGGTACTGGTGACCGCCGGCCATGCAAGCTCACCGCCGGAGCCATGGCTACCGATATCGCCACAAAATAAGATTCAGGTCGACGAATGGTGCGCCACTCATCGGCTAATCGATAAAACATTCGTGTTGTTACACGCCGGCGCCAGTGCGCGCCACCCGGCGAAGCGCTGGCCACATTACCTGGCGCTAGCGCGCGCCCTCGGCGCGCGGGATTTGCAAGTGGTATGGATTGGGGCGACTGAAGACGCGGCAATCAATGCAACACTCGCGACGGAAATCGGCATTGATGCCACTTCTCGTTTTGGAATTGCCGCGCTGGCGGAACTGGGGCGCCGCGCGCGTTTCGCCGTCACCAATGATTCCGCGCCCATGCACATCTTGGCCTGCGCCGGCATCCCGGTGTTCGGCTTGTTCGGGCCCACCGACTGGCGGCGCACGCATGCGCTTGGTCAGCGCACGCGCGTCATCACACTGGATACTGCCGGGAGCCGTGCACAATGTCCGCCGGAATCACACGATCTTGCGAGGCTTACGCCAGCCATGGTGTTAGCGCGCCTAAGCGCCGAGGGTTTGATTTAAACCGATGCTCGTCGTTACCACCCAATGTTTTCCGCCCCGCTTAGGCGGTATCGAAGGGATGATGCAAGCGCTCGCCGGCGCATTACACACACGCGGTGTCCCGCTTGAAGTCTGGGCCGATGCCACCGACCGCGCGGCGGATGCATCCTTTGACGCGGGCTCTCCATTGACCATACGCCGCTTTGGCGGCTTAAAACCTTGGCGCCGGTGGCGCAAAGGTTTGGCATTAACCCGAGCCATGCAACGGGGACAAGTCGACGCGGTGCTCGCAGATACCTGGAAAAGCCTAGAGAAACTGTCGATTCATCCGCCGAGAGCGGTGATGTGTCTCGCGCATGGCAGCGAATTTCCGCCCTATTCCACGCGCACAAAGCGAGCGCGAATCGCGCTTTCGCTCGGTAAAGCGTCACTTGTCATCGCGAACTCAGCCTACACCGCGAGTCTGGTACGACCACTGGTGACCGCGCGCACGCGCGTCGAAATCATTCACCCCGGGATCACTAAGCTTGCAGAACCATCCACTGCTGCACGCGCGCGGGCGGATGTAATACTGCAAGCGGCAGATCCCATTCTCATCAGTGTCGCTCGTCTGGAACCGCGCAAAGGCATCGATACGATGCTTAAAATCTTGCCGCAACTCATCGCGCGATATCCCAAGCTCTGCTACATCATCGTCGGCCATGGTCGCCAACACGCGACGCTTGAAGCTTTAGTCGCGGAGCAGAACCTCGGTGCGCATGTAAAGCTCACGGGTGCGATCGATAGCGATCTCCGTAATGCACTGCTCGCGCGTAGCCATTTATTTGTCCTGCCCGGGCGCGTGGAAGGCGCGGATATCGAAGGATTCGGGTTGGCCTATGTCGAAGCAGGTTGGTTTGGTGTGCCAGCAATCGCCGGTCGTGCTGGCGGCGCGAATGAGGCGGTTATCCACGAGCAGACGGGGCTGGTATGCGATGGCGCAAACAACGACGCCGTAATGAACGCAGTCGACGCGTTGCTAGCAGACGATTCATTACGTGAGCGATATGGACAAGCCGCCCACGTTCGTGCGGAACAACTGCTATGGGAATGGCAAGTCGAGCATTACTTACCTTATTTACCAGACCAACTCCAATTCACACGTTGATTAAAGGGGCGCCCGCGATCAGCGCCATTTGCGCCGCCGCGTTGTGCTTGCGACTACGCCGCCGATGCGGGCGAAAAGCTTGCGCGACGCTCATTGCGCTGAGATTAGCGCTTGCCGCCAAATCACGCCGCACGAAGAACGAATTCACACCGCAGCTATCGCAGCCAACCAGGATATAACCCTTGGTTTCGGCGAGCGCCGTTAATGCCGCCAATGACGCGCCGTGATAATACCGGTGATGGCCGCCTGGCATAGGGTACGGCACGGTCACCCGTGCTTCATCGCCGAATACTGCGTTGTATTCGATGACGACCAACCTGGGTGACAGCGATACCGCCTGCCATAACCAATAGTCATGACTATCGATATCGATCGACAAGACATCGAGCGATTCCGGCACGCGCGCCGCAAGGTAAAGCGGGGCAATGTTTTGCGGCGTCGCCGCCGCGTTCAGCACGGTCACCCGTCCTGAGCATCCGAGATCGCTAAAGTACTGCCGGCAACTCGTGGCGCTTTTTTCGTTCATTTCGATTAAGCAGGCGCGCCAACCGTAATTCAGAATGAGGTTAGCGCTGTTGCATTCACGGCCGTCTTCGGTGCCGATTTCTAAAATAAAACGCGTGTCGCCGCCGATAAGACTCAATAAATGCAAAATGAGCCCGTCTTCACCGTTTTGTGAGTACGCGCTGAACTCATATGCCGCCAATGGCGGCGTAAACTCCGGTGCACGCAGGTCCGGATGATGCGCGAGATACGCATGATTGCCGAGGCGCGCGATGGCCGCCGTGTCATCGTCGATTTGCTGGCGAGTTTCACTGCCCAGCAGTCGTTTTCGCAGTCGCCGTTTAAACTCAGAGGCCATGTCGCCTAAGTGATCTTTCCAGGTAGAAGGAAGAACATCGCGCGCCCAAAGCTCAACGCGATTTGGCGCGCGCCGTGCAATTCCTTTATTCTCGCGCGCCACGTCCGCCGAAATTAACATCCGCAGCAGTCACTGTGAATTTATCATCATCTCTCCCGCGCGGCGCGGGTCTCATGCTGTGCCTGTTGGTCACGTTGATTACATTTGGCGATATCGCCATTCATGAACTGCATGGCACGGCGGCATTCTATGCCGCGCTGGCGCGCGAGATGTTTGAAGCACGCGACTTGCTAGCGCCCTTCGAAGGGCCCCAGGCGTACCTGCTCAAACCGCCGCTGGCCTTTTGGCTGAGTGCCGCCGCCGGTCACCTATTCGGCATTAACGACTTTGCAATGACCCTGCCCTCGCGGCTTGCTGGGCTCGGCTGTGCCGCACTGAGCTTTTTGCTCACCCGCCGATTGTATGGCGCGGCAGCTGGATGGTTCGCCGTCCTGATGTTCGTCGCGAATGGTATTTACATCCAATTCACGACCAATTTCCGCATGGACTCGTTGATGACCTTCGGCGCGCTGCTGATGCTGTGGGGTTATTTGAATTTAGATAAGGCGCGCGGTGCGCATTATGTGTGTCTGGGATTTGCGCTAGCCACGCTGACCAAAGGGCCGATGATCTTCGCCATCGCGCTCGTGTTCGTGCCGCACATGGTCGTCACCGGCAGTTGGCGGCACGCGGCGCGGCGTCAACTATGGGCATTGGCATGGTTGCTGTTGCCGTTATGGTGGTATGCCTACCTTTGGCTTATGCACGGCTCGGAAGTGTCGTCGCAATTGAATGCGGATTTCTGGCGCGACAATTCCGCCCTTGGTTTATCCGCCACGCAATCCGCGCTGCTTGAATATGTGTTTAAACCGTTCAATCGATTGTGGCCGTGGTTACCGTTGTTTGTGTTGGGACTCGGGTTTGGTTTGTATGACTGGTGGCGCGCCCGCAAAACCGGCCGCGCGCACGCCGATCTCGTGTTGTGCTTAAGCTTGTTTGCGTTGAACTACGGAATTGCGGTGGTAAAGCCGGATCCGGACGTGCGGTATCTGTATCCATCGTTGCCGTTGCTGGCGATTTTTGCAGGCGGCATGATGGCTCACTGGTGTCGTGCGCGAATACCCCATTGGGCACTAGCGACGACAGCCGTGGTAACGCTCATCGCAACGGGATATACCGCCGCGATTAGCGTGCAAGGCGCGGCCGATCGCGCAGGCCTGCGTACCATGCAAGCGCTCGCGCAAACGGGCGCGTTCAGTGCGCAAACGGCCTTGGTGCTAACCGATGCGTTGCCGCCGCCAGGACCGCGCCGCAACGATCCGCTGCGCGATAGCGTGTATTTCTATACTGGCATCGCGCCGCCCAATCTCGTATGGGACGCCGCGACACACGACTATCCGGCCGACGCACAGTACTTTTTCGCACGCCGCAAGCGCGCCTACGAAGCGCAGCTTAAAGAGAACGGTTTCACGCTCGTCGCCCGCTCCGCCAAATTATTGTTGTTCAAACGGCCATAAGCGCGTCGTAAACGGCAAGAGTCGCGGTTTGCATCGCACGTTGCGTATAGGGATGCGATGGCGGAACCGAGATGGGCGCCGTAAGCAGTGTCCGGATGCGCGCCGCCACCGCGTCGACATCGCCTACCGGTACCAGCCCCGCGGGATAAACCTTACGCAAAATTTCACCCGTACCACCATGGTCGTAGCCAATCACCGGCACACCTAGACTGAGCGCCTCGATAGTGGTGCGGCCAAAGGCTTCGGGTTCAAGCGTTAGCGAGAACGCCGCCGCCGATATACTTAAAATCTCGCGCAAATCGGCGCGGTTTCCGAGCAGCGAAACATGGGTTTGCAAGCCGGCCGCCGCGATCTCGCATTTGAGCTCTTCTTCAAATTGCCGTTTACGTGGGTGCGGACCGCCGACGAGGAGTCCGTGCACCGCTAAATTGCTCGCGCGCAATACGCGCATCATCCGAATGAAATCTTGCTGTCCTTTCCAACGTGTTAGCCGCCCAGGGAGGGTGAGCAGTTGTTTATCGACGAGTTCGGGATGCTCGAGTCGCCAAGAGTCTAACCAGCTTTGTGCGGGACGAAAGCCATACGCATAATGCGCCGGATCGACACCACGCGGAATGGTGACCACGCGCGAAGCCGCAATTCCCGAATAATTACGAGTGACGTAATCGCGGATAAACTCGGAAATCGCGATCACTCGCGTGCCAGAGACCATGATTCGACTGTAGCGATTGACCGTATAGGGACCGTGCACCGTGGTCACCCAGTGTGGCCGAGCGCCTGACATGCCGCGAATGGCGAGCCATCCAAGCCATGCGGGAAGTCGCGAGCGCGCGTGCACGATGTCGACTTTTTCATGCGCAATCAAGTCACGTAAGCGACGAACGAGGAAGAGGCTCGATAAGTGTTTGCGTCCCACCGCCAGCGTGATGTGCTCGGCACCACATGCGCTAAGTTTTGATACCAACCGTCCGCCGCCCGAGACCACTAATGCGCGATGACCGGCGGCCACCAACGCGTCGGCGATCTCCAACGTCCCTTGTTCGACGCCGCCCACTTCGAGTTCGGGCAATAACTGCAAAACGGTGTAACCCATCGGCTACAACCAACGCTCGGCGATGAGTCTCGCGCACCGCGCGGCTTCGGCCAGTGGCGTCGCGAGCGCTTGCGGCTCGACGCCGCTTAACCAAGCTTGTAGCGAGACGGCTTTACCTTCGGCGATTAAGCTGTCGGCGACGCGCGTAATGCGATCGGATTGGCGCGCCGGTACCGCGAGCACGCCGACCCCGGCGCCTGCGGTCAACGCCTCGAACAGCATCGACATGCTGTCCGCGCTGATCCACGCGGCGCGCGCGTGGTACAAGGCATCGCGCAGCCAGTCGGAGGAAACATCCGTGTGGCGCTTAAATTCCACGCCATCGCGCACGAAGTCGCTTAATTTGGCCGACGTCGTGGCCGGCGTGCGCCGCGAGTCGGCGATAACGATGTCACGGGTCTTGCTGCCAAAAACGAGCGACGCCACTTGCTGCAACAAGCCCTTCTCATCCCACGCGTGATGTCGCGAAGGCCCTCCAACCAAAACCAACGTGCGCGTTCGTTCACCCGCCACCGGGGGCGCGAGATCGTTTAAGACCCCGGCGGTGACTTCAATATGCGCCGCGCGCGGCGGCAAATCGTGTGCCGGGATCAAACATAGATCGAACCAGCGCGTGGGAAGCACGGGTTTCATGCAATACACCGCTCGTCCGCCCCAGGTGCGGCGCGCGGCGAGCAGCGGCAGCTGGCAGGCGCGACCGGCGCCCACGATCAACGAAGGCGGGGGAACTAGCGGCGGTTTAGGGAAATTTTTGCGCCACCACTGCCAAAGGGGAAGAGGTAGCTCGGCGGTAAGGAACTCATGCACCGATGTCTCGCGCAAACGCGCGAGCGCTTGCACCAGACCGGCGGTTTGTCGTTCGTGACCGGCTTTGCCGTCGAGCAAGCGCCAGACGACGCAAGGTACGCTCACCCGACTCAATTACACAGCGTCAGCCACTCGGCAGGACACGCGCGCTTGCCTTGCACGGTGTCGAGATAGGCGCGCTGCAGGCGTAGCGTGATAGGCCCCGGCCGGCCATTACCAATTTCCCGGTTGTCGAGTTCCCGGATCGGTGTCACTTCAGCGGCAGTGCCGGTGAAAAATACTTCATCCGCAATGTACAACGCGTCGCGCGTAATGCGTTTTTCAACCACGGTGATGCCTTCCTCGCGTGCGATCCGCATGACCGTATCGCGCGTGATGCCTTCCAGCGCGCAAGCCGGATCTGGCGTAAACAAAACACCGTTACGCACCATGAAGATATTTTCGCCGCTGCCTTCCGCCACCATGCCTTCATGATCGAGCAGTAGCGCCTCGTCGTATCCGTCTTTGGCGACTTCTTGCAGCGCTAAAATCGAATTGAGGTAATTGCCGGTGGCCTTGGCTTTGGCAAACACGCTGTTGACATGGCTGCGCGTAAAGGTCGATGTCTTGATGCGGATCCCCTTTTCCAACGCGTCACCACCCAAATAAGCGCCCCAGAACCATGCCGCCACTGCAATGTGCACCGATAACGAGGAAGCATGGAGGCCCATGCCTTCCGAGCCGTAATAGGCGAGTGGGCGAATGTAGGCGCTATCAAGCTTGTTCTGCTTCACGCAGTCGATGCAGGCCTGTGCCACGGCGCGGCGGTCGAAAGGCATTTTCATGCCGAGAATATGCGTGCTTTCGAACAACCGATTGATGTGTTCATCCAGTCGGAAGATCGCCGTCCCGCGCGCGGTCTGGTAGGCACGAATGCCTTCGAACGCGCCGGTCGCGTAATGCAAGGAATGCGTCAGCACGTGCGTGTTGGCCGCGCGCCAATCGACCATCTTGCCATCCATCCAAATAACGCCATCGCGATCGGCGTAACTCATAATCGTCTCCTCATTGTCTAAACTTGCATCACGCGCGCCCACACTGCGGCAACGGCGCGCCGTTCCGGTAGGTATTTCGAAGCCTCGACCAGGCCGTCGATTTCCTGCAGCGCGCAACGGTGTACTTCGGCGCGATACGCAAAATAAGCGTCGCGTAGCAGATCGCAATCGGCACGGGGAATCAATCCGAGATCGGCGATCAGATCGAGCAACCGCAAGTTGTCGGTATAGGCGCTTAAAACGTGGTGGCGGTTTGCCCAGCGCAATACGGCGTATTGCACCATAAATTCAATATCGGTAATACCGCCGTTTCCTTGTTTGAGATCGAAGGTCTCACCGGTCGAGCGGTCGAGTTGCCGGCGCATCTTCTCGCGCATGTCGGCGATTTCGTGCCGCAAGGTATGGGCTTCGCGGGGCGTGCGGAGAACGCCGCGTCGGATCGCCTCAAAGCGGGCGCCCGCTTCCAGGCTGCCGGCCACGGGGCGCGCGCGGACGAGCGCCTGGCGTTCCCAGGTCCAAGCTTCCGTTGCCTGATATTCCGCAAACGCATGCAGTGATGTCACTAATAACCCGGCGGCGCCGCTCGGGCGCAGGCGCACATCCAATTCGTAGGCCGTACCGGCGCCCGTGCGGGTGGCGAGCAAGTGAATAATGCGTTGCGCAAGTCGAGTAAAAAACACATCGTTGGCGAGCGGCTTCGCACCATCGGTTTGCTGGTGCTCGCCGTGACTGTCGTGCACGAACACCAAGTCGAGATCCGAGCCGTACCCGAGTTCGAGGCCACCTAGTTTGCCGTACGCGATCACGGCGAAACCTGCCGCCCGTTTACCGCAGCGTGGACGGCCATGCTTGGCGATAAGTTCGGCCCAGGCGAGCGCGCGGGCGCGATCGATCAAGACCTCCGCGATGAACGTCAGATGATTGCTTACCTCCGCGATCGGCAGCGCGGCCGTCAAATCGCTCGCCGCCACCCGTAATACTTGTTGATGTTTGAAGACGCGCAAAACATCCATCACGCGTTCCAAGCCGTCCTCGGCCGAATTTTCCAATGCTTCATCCAGCGTGCGCTCGAGACGGGACCGCGACGGCGGTGAAAACAAATTACGGCCATCGAGCAATTCATCGAGCAAGACCGGCGCTAATGTGAGTTCACGCGCGATCCACGGACTTGCTTGGCACAGATCGACTAACCGCGTGAGCGCATTGCGATTATCGGCCAAGAGCGCGATATACACCGAACGCCGCGCGATCGCGCGGATGAGTTCCGCCAGGCGTGCAAGCGTGGTGGCGCCGTCCGTGCGCGCGGCGCACGCGGCGACCAGCGGCGGCATCAAACGGTCGAGTCGGTTGCGTGCGTCCCCGCTCAAACGACCGAGAAAACGCGGATCTTTGAGCGAATGAAGCACTTCATTGGCGCGCGCGATATCTTGAAAACCGGCGACTGCGAGTAATTCTTGGGTCGAATCCAGATCGAGTTCCGGCTGCCATAACGAAGGCCCGGTACCGCTCACCGGGGCGGTTTCTTCGCCGGAACTTAACAATGCACCAAAGCACGTGCGCACGCGCGCACGATGGTCCTCGAGTACCGCGAAAAACTCATCCCAAGTACCAAACCCCAAGCCATACGCGAGCCGTGCTTGCTCGCTTCCCGTCAATGGCAGGCGCTGAGTTTGCGTATCATGCACCTGCTGCAAGCGGTGTTCGGTCACCCGCAAGAAGCGATAGGCAGCAATCAGCGCGGTTTTCTCTTCGCCACTCAGCACGCCGAGTTCGGCGCAGACTTCGAGTACCGGCACAATGCCACGCTGGCGCAAACGCGGTTCACGCCCGCCGCGAATCAACTGAAACATCTGGCCGATGAACTCAATCTCACGGATACCGCCGGCGCCGCGCTTGATATCGTGTTCGAGGCCGAATTTGGCGACCTCGGCGTTGATGAGCGCCTTCATATCGCGCACCGCTTCCAGCGCGCCAAAGTCGAGATAACGACGATAGACGAAAGGGCGCGTAATGGCTTCCAGTTGTACGAGGTCGCGCGGATCGCCGTCGATCACGCGACCTTTGATGAGCGCGTAACGCTCCCAATCCCGGCCGTGCACCTGGTAGTAGTGTTCAAGTGCGCCGAAGCTTGAGGTGAGCGCACCACTGTCACCAAATGGCCGCAGGCGCATATCAACGCGATAAACGAAACCGTCCGCCGTGGTGTCATTCAGGCAATTGATGAGCTTGCGGCCGAGGCGGTCGAAAAATTCTTGATTGGCGATCGACCGTGAAGCGCCCGTGGTATCGCCGTTCGCGCGGTACAAAAAAATCAAATCTATGTCGGATGAAAAATTGAGCTCAGATCCGCCAAGTTTGCCCATGGCGAGCACCAAGAGCGACACCGGCTCCCCCTGCTCATCGACCGGCGTGCCATAACGTGGGACGAGTAGCGCCTGTAGCATAAACGCAGCGACCCCGACCAACGCATCGGCTAAACCGGAGAGCTCTTGCAGCACCTCATCGAGCGAGGCGAGTCCGCACAGGTCGCGCACCGCGATACGCACCAATTCGCGGTGCCGGAATTGCCGTAATCGCTGTCGCAATTCGTCTTCCGACGGCGTGCTCGGTAGTTGCTTGAGCAGCGCTTCGCGGTAATCGTGCTTTTGCCGAGTCTCGGCCAAGTCCCTGCCGAGCAAGTCGGCAAAGACACGGGACTCACGCGCCGCGTAACCGGCGACAAAAGGGCTTGCCGCGAACACCGCCTCCAGCAACGGGAACGCCGGGAACGGCGTGTTTTGCGTCGCGAGTGCCGTGCGAAAGTGGGCAACGGCGAGCATCGCTGCGTCCCGCAGGGAGTCATCGGTTAACGGAATGTCCACCCTTAGATGCATCGGTCCTAACGGGTGATGCAATGCGGGCCGCGCAGTTGGCGCTTGGGGGAGGTCACAACATTCACGATAATGCGCTCATGAGTTTTCATCTTAACAGCAAGCTCCCGCATGTCGGGACCACGATCTTTACGGTCATGTCGGCGCTGGCCGCCGAACATCGCGCGATTAATTTGAGTCAGGGCTTTCCGGACTACGATGGCCCCTCAGCGCTCAAGGAGCGGGTCAAACACTACCTCGATACTGGCTTCAATCAGTATCCGCCGATGGCCGGCGTATTGCCGCTGCGCGAGGCCGTGGCGGAAAAAATCCAGCGACTGTATGGCGCCAAGGTCTCGCCAGAAACGGAAATTACCGTGACCCCGGGTGCCACGGAAGCGATTTACTGCGTGGTCACCGCGGTGTGCCGGCCGGGTGACGAAGTCATCATGTTCGACCCCGCGTACGACAGTTACGAACCGGCGGTGACCCTTGCCGGGAGTATCCCGGTGCGGCTTCCGCTCGCGCCTCCCACTTACAGAATCGATTGGCAGCGCGTCGCGGCGGCCATCTCCAAGCGCACGCGCCTCATCATGGTGAATTCACCGCACAACCCGACCGGCACGGTCATGGACCGGGCGGATTTGCTGGAACTCGAACGCTTGGCCGAACGGCATAACCTCTTGGTTTGCGCCGATGAGGTCTACGAGCATTTGGTGTTTGACGGTGCGCGGCATGAAAGCGTGCTGCGGTACCCTGGCCTCGCCGCGCGTGCTTTCGTGGTGTCGTCGTTCGGCAAGACTTATCACGTCACCGGCTGGAAAACAGGTTACTGCGTGGCACCGCCCGCGTTGACGCAGGAACTGCGGCGTGTGCATCAGTTCGTCACGTTTGTTGGGATTACGCCGATCCAGCTGGGGCTCGCCGACTTCATGCGCGCCCACCCCGAGCATCTCGACGAGCTACCGATGTTTTATCAACGCAAACGCGATCTATTCAATCGTGCGCTTGAAGGATCGCGCTTTCGCGTGACGCCCTCCGCCGGAACGTTCTTTCAACTGGCGGATTACAGTGCTATTAGCGATCTGCCGGACGTCGATTTCGTACGTTGGATGACGATCGAAAAAGGGGTGGCGGCAATCCCGATGTCGGTGTTCTACGCCGAGCCGCCGGCGCAGCGCTACATCCGGTTTTGTTTCTGTAAACAGGATGCGACGCTCGAACAGGGCGCGGCGCGGCTGGTGGCGTTGTAAGCTGCATCGAAATCACCGATTCGCCCGTAATTGCCCGTAAGCACGAGACCAAAAAGCCGTGACGGATATTCGAGTATGTTTCTGCACCTGCCCGGATCTGGAAGTGGCGCGGCGCCTCGCGCGTGGTTTGGTCGAGCGTCGCCTAGTGGCCTGCGTCAATCTGTTGCCGCAAATCACCTCGGTATATCGCTGGCAGGGCGAGGTGCAGGAAGAAGAAGAGGTCTTGCTGCTGATTAAAACGACGGCAGCGGCCTACTCCTCAGTCGAGGACTTGCTGCGCGCCGAACACCCGTATGAACTCCCGGAGCTTATCGCGGTCAGTGTGGAACAAGGGTTACCTGCATATCTCTCATGGTTAATCGATTCAGTTGCTTAGCGTTGTGGCTACTGCTCGCCGCCCCGGTGTGGGCGGGCGGGGTGCTCGATCGGCTCGATGAGTTATCGAGCGGCGAACGTACGGCCACGCGCGAGTTTCTACCGGGCGACGAAGCGTTTGTGTTTAGCCACGAGTTACGTGGCGAAACGCTCGCGCTCAAATGGCAGATCGCGCCGGGTTATTACCTCTATCGCGACCGCTTTAAGGTAGAACCCGCGCCCGGCGTGAAGGCCGAATTGCCCACCTTGCCACCGAGTGAAAACAAGGACGATGCCGAGTTCGGCCGGGTGCAGATTTTCCGCGGCAATTTTGGCTTCGATGTGCCCGTCACGCTGGCGAACGCAGCAAACCCTTCCATCAGAATCACTTATCAAGGTTGCGCGGAAGACGGCATTTGTTATCCACCGATCAAGAAGGTCTTGGCGCTCGCCACACAAGCTTCTTCCTCTGCGATGCCGTTAGCCCCCCCAGTTGCCGCGGCAACGCCAGTGGGCATGTCCTTAAGCGACCGTTTGGCCGCCGATCTCGGTCGTAAGTCGTTAGTCGGCGTGGTCGGCTGGTTTCTGCTCGCGGGACTTGCGCTCGCCCTGACCCCTTGTGTGTTTCCGATGTTGCCGATCTTGTCCGGCATCATCGTCGGCCAGCGGCAGCCCATCACGGCCGCGCGTAGTTTTTCGCTTGCTCTTATCTACGTACTCGCGATGGCGACGACATACGCCGCAGTGGGCGTGGCGGCCGGTCTCGCCGGCCGCAATCTCCAAGCTTTGTTTCAACATCCCTTTGTGCTGGTTGGATTTAGCCTGTTGTTTGTGGCGCTGGCGCTTTCGATGTTCGGGTTTTTTCATCTGCAGGTCCCGGCCTTTTTGCAGGCGCGAGTGGATGCGCATAGCCGGAAACAAGGCAGCGGTAGCTTATTCGGCGTGGCCGCGATGGGCGCATTGTCGGCGGTCATCGTTGGACCCTGTGTAGCGCCGCCCCTCGCGGCGGCGTTGCTTTACTTGAGCCATGAAGGCAGCCCGCTGACTGGCGGTGTCGCGTTGTTCGCGCTGGGTTTAGGCATGGGCCTTCCGCTGCTCGTCCTGGGTGCGTCCGCCGGTCGCTTGCTGCCTCGCGCCGGTGCCTGGATGGAAACGGTTAAGTATGTGTTTGGCGTGGTATTTTTGGGCCTCGCCATTTGGTTCCTCGAGCGTCTCATTCCTCCCGCCGCGACGCTCGCACTGTGGGCGGTGCTGTTAATTGGGACAGCCATCTATTTAGGCGCCTTGGAACCGCTGCGTGATGCGGCGAGTGGCTGGCAGCGCTTTTGGAAAGGCATCGGACTCGCACTACTCTGTTATGGCGTGGTGCTCATCGTCGGCGCGGCCGCCGGCGCGGAAGATCCTCTGAAGCCACTTGCGCCACTCGCTGGGTCCAAGCAAGCGTATGCGGCCACGCAACATCCAAGCTTCCAATCAGTTAAAGGCCCGGCCCAAGTCGAACTCGCCTTGGCGGCCGCCCAAGCGCAAGGTAGCCCGGTGCTCCTCGATTTTTACGCCGATTGGTGTATCGAGTGTAAGCGCTTGGAACGCAATACCTTTACCGATCCGGGGATCCAGCAAGTCCTGCGGGATTTCGTGTTGCTGCGTGCCGATTTAACCGCCTCGGATGCAGACGATAACGCGTTACTACAGCAGTTCGGTTTGGTCGGCCCGCCGGCCGTACTGTTCTTCAATCCGGAGGGTGAAGAACTCCGGAGCCACCGGCTAATTGGCTACCTTGGCCCGCAAGACTTTGGCGCGCTGTTAGCCGCCGCATATTCGCCTTAAATCAATGACCGATTGGAAAACCACCGCCTTGGTGCTCGCCGTCGCGAGCGCTTCAGCCTTTGCCGGATTTAAATTCTCAACGCGAGAAGCTGAGCCCGTGACAATGCTGGCTACCGCAGCGCCGGACGCCCCACCGGCTGCTATGCGACAGGTGGCCGACAACGACATCCGTATCAAGGATCTCGAAGGCCGTGAGCACTCGCTTACCGAATGGAGCGGGAAAATCCTAGTCGTCAATTTCTGGGCGACTTGGTGCCCGCCCTGTGTGGTGGAGATCCCGGTATTCATCCAATTGCAAAACGAACTCGGGTCCCGGGGCCTGCAATTCGTCGGGATCGCCCTTGACGACCCCCAAGCGGCGGGCAAATTTGCCCAAGAGCGCGGCGTGAACTACCCGGTATTGGCAGGCGAGGACGAGGTCTCACAACTGATGCAGGGGCTCGGCAATCAAATCGGCGCGTTGCCATATACGGTGGTGTTCGGGCGGGACGGGCAAATCCTGCACACCCATCAGGGCGAATGGCACGAATCTGCCGCGCGGAAGGTGCTTGAGGTCGCGCTTGGGGCGCCGAGCGCACAACAAGCTGCACGCTAAACATCCGGCATTGGCGCTGAACGGTCGCTATCTCGCTCGCAACTCCCTAAATGCTGTGTTACGTTGCGCGCCGCCGCAAGTATCGGCGAGAGGCGAAACGTGGCGACCCTACTGTTAATCAACGGCCCTAATCTCAATTTGCTCGGTGAGCGAGAGCCGGAGAAATACGGCCGCGCCACCTTGGCCGAACTCGAAGCGCGCGCCACGGCACATGCCAAGACCCTTGGCCACCGTCTAGTCTGCTTTCAGAGTAATGCCGAACATGCGCTCATTGAGCGCATCCATGCCGCCAAAAAGGACCAAATCGCCTTTATCGTGATCAATCCGGCGGCATTCACCCACACCAGCATTGCGCTTCGCGACGCGCTATTGGCGGTGGCGATCCCCTTTATCGAAGTGCACTTGTCGAACGTTCACGCGCGCGAGCCGTTCCGCCGACATTCGTATTTGTCCGACATTGCGGCTGGTGTAATCGCCGGTCTTGGCGGGCAAGGCTATGAATTTGCGATCAGCGCGGCGGTGGCCAAGCTCGCCACATGCCCCTGATGTTGCTGACGAACCAATAGAGACATCCATGGACCTACGCAAAGTCAAAAAACTCATCGAGTTATTAGAAGAATCCGGCGTCGCCGAAATTGAGATTAAGGAAGGCGAAGAGTCCGTCCGCATCAGCCGCGGTATGCCGGCTGGGATGCAAATGGCGCACGCGGTGTACGCACCACCCCCATCTACTCCCGTGCATGCTCCTGCGCCAGTCGCTGCGCCTCCGGCAGCACCCGTGGCCACGATGCCGGATGGTCAGGTCATCACATCGCCCATGGTCGGCACGTATTACTCAGCGCCCTCACCCGACAGCGCGCCGTTTATCAAGATAGGCCAGACGGTCAAAGTGGGCGACACGCTGTGCATTATCGAAGCGATGAAAATCATGAATCCGATCGAAGCCGATCGCGCCGGCACGGTGGTTTCCATTTTGGTTGAGAACGGACAGCCGGTGGAGTTTGAACAACCGCTGTTCATTCTGTCCTGATCAAAGCGCATGTTCGACAAAGTAGTCATCGCCAACCGTGGCGAAATCGCCTTACGCATCCTGCGCGCCTGTCGCGAACTGGGCATTAAAACCGTCGCGCTGCATTCCACCGTCGATCGCGATTTGAAACATGTGCGTTTGGCGGATGAATCGGTTTGTATCGGTCCGCCGCCGCCAGCTGCCTCTTATCTCAACATTCCGGCCGTCATCAGCGCGGCGGAAGTGACGGACGCTGTCGCAATCCATCCCGGGTACGGCTTTTTATCCGAGAACGCGGATTTCGCCGAGCGGGTGGAAAAAAGCGGTTTCATTTTTATCGGTCCTAAGTCCGAAACGATCCGCTTGATGGGCGACAAGGTTTCCGCCATCACCGCGATGAAGGCCGCCGGCGTGCCCTGTGTGCCGGGCTCCGGCAAGCCGCTCACTGATGACATGAACGAAAACGTGCGCATCGCGCGCGATATTGGATATCCCATCATCATCAAAGCGGCCGGTGGCGGCGGCGGGCGCGGCATGCGCGTGGTGCACGCGGAGGCAGCACTAAAAAACGCGATCCAACTGACCAAGCGCGAAGCATTGGCGGCGTTTCAGAATGACGCCGTTTACATGGAAAAATTTCTCGAGCATCCACGCCATATTGAATTCCAGGTGCTAGCCGATCATCACGGCAATTGCGTGCATTTAGGCGAGCGCGATTGCTCGATGCAGCGACGCCATCAAAAAATCATCGAAGAATCCCCGGCGCCAGGTATCGACGCCGCGACACGCGCGGCAATGGGCCAGCGCTGCGTGGAAGCGTGTCAGCGCATCGGTTATCGCGGCGCGGGCACGTTTGAGTTTTTATATGAGGATGGCCAGTTCTATTTCATCGAGATGAATACGCGCGTCCAAGTCGAGCACCCAGTGACTGAGATGGTTACGGGTATCGACATCGTGAAGGAACAATTGATGGTTGCGGCGGGCGCTAAACTTTCGATGACGCAAGAAGACGTCGTGCTGCGTGGGCATGCGGTGGAGTGTCGCGTGAACGCGGAAGATCCCAAAACCTTCCGGCCGTCGCCTGGGCGCGTGAAAACCTTTCATACGCCCGGTGGCCTGGGGGTGCGGATCGACTCACACCTCTACGACGGTTACGTCGTCCCGCCCTATTACGATTCATTGGTGGCGAAACTCATCACGCACGCACCGAACCGCGCGGGCGCGTTGGCGCGCATGTCAAATGCGCTGACGGAAATTGTCGTCGACGGTATCGACACCAACATTCCGCTGCACCGCGAACTGGTGCATGACGCCGCCTTTGCCGCCGGCGGCACCGATATCCATTACCTGGAGCGCAAGCTCGCGCTGGAATAGCGCGCACTCGCGATGAGTGAAACCCTCTGGCGCAAGCTCATTTTGCGTGCGCGCGACTCGGAATTGGCGTCGCTCGACGATGTACTGGAAGCGAGTGGCGTGTGCGCGGTCACTATAGAGGCCGCTGATGCACAACCGCTGTTCGATACGCTGGAGACAAACGAACCGCAGTTTTGGCCGAATTGCCGGGTGGAGGCCCTGTTCGATGCCGCGCGTTCTCCCGAAGATATTCTTGCCGAGCTCGCCGCGCAGGGCGTCAATACCTTAGGTGCGCGGTTTGAAGTCGTTGCCGATCAAGACTGGCAAAAAGCCTTTCGCGCGCACTTCGTGCCCTTAAAGTTTGGGCGCTTGTGTGTAGTGCCAAGCTGGCATCAAGTCCCGGCCAGTGCCGAGGTGGTGCTGCGGCTCGATCCCGGCATGGCGTTTGGAACCGGCACCCATCCGACCACCGCGCTTTGTCTCGCGTGGCTCGCAGAGATGTCTAGCCTAGGGGAGAGTGCCGTGCTTGATTACGGTTGCGGCTCGGGAATATTGGCGATTGCCGCCGCGAAGCTCGGTGCCCGTAAGGTCGCGGCGGTGGACATCGATCCCGCCGCGCTTCAAGTCGCGCAGGAGAATGCCGTGCTCAATGATTGCGCCCGGTTCGATATCGGTCTGCCGAGGATGCTCGGGGCAGCACACTTTGATGTGTTGGTTGCGAATCTTTTGCTAAAGCCCGTGCTTGCGCTGGTAGACGATTTCGCAACCTTGCTAGTACCCGGTGGCCGGCTCGCCGTATCCGGCATATTGATCGAACAAATAGACCTGGTGCGCACGGCATATGCGCCGTATTTCAAACTAGACCCACCGCGGCAAGCCGATGAATGGGCGTTGTTAAGCGGCGTGCGACTGGCGTAGGCGGCACTATCAACGTTACGCTTGCCGCATGCTGACGCAATGCCTGCAGTGTGCCGCCGTGTACCGCGTAAAAGCGGGGGAACTCGCGGTGGCGCATGGGTTTGTCACCTGCGGCAACTGTGGACAGGTGTTCAATGCGCTGAATCGATTGCTCGATGAGCCAGTGTCACCAACGGCGAGCGCTTTTGCGGCGGCACCTGTTGCGATCGCCCCCGAAGAATCGCGTGCTTCAAGCCCAATTGAGCCAGTCAATAAAAAGCCACCTGCATCCGCGCATGAAGAAGAGGATTTCGACACGCGCGCCGTGCCGGAAATTCTGCGCGCGGACCTCTCAAGGTTGGAACGACAACAACGCAACGGTGGGGGCTGGTGGACGTTACTCGCGTTGCTGGCGTTTCTTGTATTACTCGCGCAAGGCATGCAGCAATATCACGCGTTAATCACCGCGCGTGTGCCAGAGGTCGCGCCGCTCATCACAAAGCTCTGCGCAACATTAACCTGTGCACCAACAGTTGCGCGCGCGATGCATGTCGCCGTGGTGGCGCGCGATATTCGAGAGCATCCAACTTACAAAGATGCATTGCTCGTGAATGCAACAATCGTCAATCGAGGAGACGCGGTCATTCCGTATCCCACATTGCAACTCAGCATGTATCGGCGGCAGGGCGATTTGCTCGGCGTGCGACGTTTTGCGCCGACGGAATACTTGGACGCGAGCATTGATATTACACAAGGGATGGCAGCCAACCGCTTGGTGTATGTGGTGATCGAAATTGCGAACTTAGGTGTGCACGCGGATAGCTACGAATTTTCGTTTTTGTAAAGCGGAAAATTTTTCCGCGCACCGCTTTCACGTCCAAAAATTTCTCGCTATCATCCTCCGCCACTGGGTTTACTTTGCTCCGATAAAGCAAGCCCACTGTCCCGCAACCCGCGCCCACGGTTTGCACGGTTCGATCGGAGAGACAGCATCTAAACAAAAAAAGTCGCGCCGCTCGTGCCCGCCGCGTCGCGAACTTATAACGACTAGAACACAACGAACGGATGCAACTAGGCACATATACGTTTGAGAATCCCGTCATTCTCGCCCCCATGGCTGGCGTGTCCGATCGCGTGTTCAGATCGATATGCCGCGCACACGGCGCGGATTACGCGCCTTCTGAAATGACCGCGGCCGCGCTTGCGCTTCGCGATTCCATTCAGACGCGTCGACGGCTTGATTTAAGCGATGAACGCAGCCCGCGGATTGTGCAGATCGCGGGCGCGGTGCCAGCCGAAATGGCGCAGGCCGCGCAGGCCGCGCTCGAGAATGGTGCGGAAGTCATCGATATCAATATGGGCTGTCCGGCGAAACGCGTGTGCAATCGTCTCGCCGGCTCCGCGTTATTGAAGGACGAAACGCTGGTTGCGCAAATTTTAGCGGCGGTAGTCGGCGCGGTATCAGTACCCGTAACGCTCAAAACTAGAACCGGCTGGGATCCCGCGCATCGCAATGCCGTGCGCGTGGCGCAGCTCGCGGAATCGCTAGGGATCAAAGCGCTTACGTTGCACGGACGCACGCGCACCTGCGCTTATCAGGGCGAAGCCGAATACGACACGATTGCGGCGGTCAAAGCCGCAGTCTCCATTCCCGTGATCGCGAACGGTGATATCACCAGTGGCGCGAAAGCTTGCAGCGTATTACGGCACACGGGTGCCGACGGACTCATGATCGGCCGCGCCGCACAAGGCAACCCGTGGATTTTCGCCGCGATTAAACAATTCATGGCTCATGGCACGGAGCTTGCGAGCCCAAGTCATGCTGAAGTTTGCAGAACACTACGCGATCACATCAGCGGCCTGCACACGTTTTATGGAGAAGCGCTCGGCGTGCGCATCGCGCGTAAACACGCTGGATGGTATTTCATGCGCTGGATGACTTATGGCGCATCGTTACGCGCACAATTTAATTCTCTAGAGAAGGCCACTCAACAATTGGCCTTTATCGACAACTACAACGATCAAACGCCCATTTACGGAGAGGCAGCATGAGCGGATTAGCCGAGTCCACAGCTACCAGTGCTCAAGTCGTGAAAATCACACCCGATCAACCGCCGCTTTCATTCCACGTGAAACAGGCGATTGAAAAATACTTCATTCAATTGAATGGCCACGCGCCTGGCGGCCTTTACGATTTTGTGTTGAGTGAAGTTGAAAAGCCCTTATTGGAAGTGGTGATGAAACGCACGCGCGGCAATATCTCCAAAGCCGCCCAATACTTGGGTCTTAATCGTGCGACTTTGCGTAAGAAGTTAGAGCGCTACGGCTTGAACGACTGACGCGACACTCGTTTCTTTTTTTGGCACTTTTCAGCCGATGATCAAAATCCGGCGTGCGCTTGTTAGCGTCTCCGATAAACACGGGCTGTTACCCTTTGTGCAAACGCTGAGTGCGCTCAACGTAGAGATTCTTTCTACCGGTGGCACGGCCAAACTGTTGACCGATGCCGGCATCAAGGTCAAAGAAGTCGCCGCCCACACCGGCTTTCCCGAAATCATGGATGGCCGGGTTAAAACCTTGCATCCCAAGATTCATGGCGGTTTATTGGGGCGCCGCGGGACCGATGACGCCGTGATGGCCGCGCATGACATTCAGCCGATCGATCTTCTGGTGGTGAATCTCTATCCGTTTGAAGAAACCATTCGAAAACCAGATTGCGATTTGGCAACGGCGATAGAAAACATCGACGTCGGTGGGCCCGCGATGTTGCGCGGCGCGGCGAAGAATCATGCCCATGTGGCCGTGGTGGTGGATCCGGCCGATTACGCTGCGTTACAGGCCGAACTACAAACGAACGACGGCGCGCTTACGCCGGACACGTGTTTCCAACTCGCGGCCAAAGCCTTTGCGCATACCTCGACATACGATGGTGCAATCGCGGCCTACTTGAGCCAGCAGCAAAACAATAAATTTGGCGCGCACATCGCGCTTTTCTTTACCAAGCGCCAGGATTTACGTTACGGCGAGAATCCGCACCAAGCCGCCGCGTTTTACGTCGAACCCAATGCGCCGAGCGGTTCCATTGCGGCGGCGCGCCAACTGCATGGTAAAGAACTCTCATTCAATAACATTGCGGATACCGACGCGGCGTTAATGTGTGTGGCGGCCTTTGCCGAGCCGGCGTGCTGCATCGTGAAACACGCCAATCCCTGTGGCGTGGCGGTCGCAACGAACATTGCGGAGGCTTACAACCTGGCGTATGCCACCGATCCGACGTCTGCGTTCGGTGGCATCATCGCGTTTAATCGGGCTCTAGATGCCGAAACCGCGCGTTTAATCGTTGAGCGGCAGTTTGTGGAAGTCATTGTCGCGCCGGCTGCTGATCCCCAAGCGCTGGAGATTTGCCAACGCAAACGGGACCTCCGGCTATTGACGGTTGGAGGATTCGCGGCCGATGCCCCAATGCTGGACTACAAACGCGTGACCGGAGGCATGTTGGCGCAAGACCGCGATGCGATTGCCTGCGCCATCGGCGAATCGGATTTAAAAGTGGTAACGCGTCGTGCACCGAGTGCGGATGAGCTGCGCGATCTGTTATTTGCATGGCGCGTGGTCAAGTGTGTGAAATCGAACGCCATCGTGTACGCGCGCGACCAGCGCACCATCGGCATTGGCGCCGGGCAAATGAGCCGCGTGTACAGCGCGCGCATCGCCGGTATCAAAGCGGCGGACGAAGGGCTGACCGTGGCGGGCTCTGTCATGGCGTCGGACGCGTTTTTTCCATTTAGGGACGGGATCGACTCCGCGGCGGCAGTGGGGATCACGGCCGTCATTCAGCCAGGTGGATCGGTGCGCGATGCTGAAGTCATCAGCGCGGCGGATGACGCCGGCATGGCGATGGTGTTCACCGGCATGCGGCATTTCCGGCATTAACGCCCCATGCAAATTCTGATTGTGGGCGGCGGCGGGCGTGAGCACGCACTTGCGTGGAAGTGCGCGCAGCCCGCTAACGTGCGTAGGGTTTTTGTGGCGCCAGGTAATGCCGGCACGGCGCTAGAACCCAAAGTCCGCAATGTGCCCATTGGTGCGGAGGATATCCCGTCACTCGTCGCATTTGCGCGACGGCAGCAAATAACACTCACCATCATCGGCCCGGAAGCGCCGCTGGTGGAGGGTGTCGTCGATGCGTTTGAACACGCGGGGCTCAAGTGTTTTGGCCCGCGCGCGAATGCGGCGGTGTTGGAAGCCTCCAAAGCGTTTAGCAAAGACTTCTTCGCGCGACATCGCATTCCCACCGCCCGTTACGCAACGTTCACGGAAATTACGCCGGCCGAAGCCTACTTAGAAAATCACCCTCTCCCCGTGGTGGTAAAAGCCTCCGGCCTGGCGGCGGGCAAGGGCGTGGTCATTGCGCAGACGCATGCGGAAGCATTGGCGAGTGCGCGCGATATGCTCACCGGGCAGGCCTTTGGCGCCGCAGGGCGCGAAATCGTCATCGAGGAATTTTTGCAGGGCGAAGAAGCGAGCTTCATCGTCATGACGGATGGGGAACACATCATTCCGTTTGCCTCAGCTCAAGATCACAAGGCCGTCAATGATGGTGACCAAGGCCCCAATACCGGCGGCATGGGCGCTTATTCGCCGGCGCCGATCGTCGACCGCGTCTTACACACCCGCGTCATCAACGAAGTTATCCGTCCGACCTTGCGCGGCATGGCGGCGGAAGGCCGCCCGTACCGCGGGTTTTTGTACGCGGGATTAATGGTCAGCCCAACCGGTGAGGCCAAGGTGCTGGAATACAACTGCCGCTTTGGCGATCCCGAAACCCAGCCGATGATGATGCGTTTGGAATCAAATCTGCCAGCGGCATGTCTCGCGCTCTTAACGGGGCAGGGTGCGCGCGTGAAATTAAAGTTCGACGCCCGCGCGGCGGTGGGGGTGGTGCTCGCCTCCGGCGGGTACCCCGGCGACTTCACCAAAGGCCACGCGGTGCAGGGGCTCGATGCCACGGTACCCGATACCAAGGTATTTCACGCCGGCACGGCGGTGCAAAACAGTCAAGTGGTGAATACCGGCGGGCGCGTCTTCTGCGTGGTGGGCTTAGGCGCCACCGTGTTTGCCGCGCAGCAGCGCGCTTATGCGCGGGTTGATCAAATTTTTTGGCAAGACATGCATTGCCGCCGAGACATCGGTTACCGTGCGATTGCCCGCGAACAATCCGCGCTACACTCTGCCGCACCATCGTTATAAGGAGCCACCCATGCCCAAGATCACCGGCACATTTGAAGACCGCGAACAAATCCGAGAACTTTATGCGCGCTATGCAATTTATGTGGACGCCGCGCGATTTGACGATTGGATCAATTGCTTCACGCCGGACGGCACATTCGAAAGCCCCATCATGGGCAAATTTACCGGACACGACGAATTGCGCCGCTTCACCCGCCAATATCATGAATCCTGGGCCGGCGGCGGCGTGCGCCACATGATGGTGAACGTAAGTTTTGACGTGAACGGTGATACCGCCACCGGCACCTGCGCGCTTATCTATTTCAAAATTCACGATGGCAAGAGCGAATTTTTACTCACCGGCGGCTACCAAGATCAATTGCGCAAGCACCAAGGCGAGTGGCGCTATACGTATCGCCAAGTGTATTTAGATAAATAACCCACTCTGTTCATGGCGGCGGCCCACGGGCCCGCCGCCTTTCTTTTGTCGCCGTTCATAGACGATCGAGCGGACTCTTCACACCGCGCCCGCCGCGGTTCATGACATGTGTGTAGATCATCGTGGTGGACACGTCCCTGTGGCCGAGCAACTCTTGAATCGTGCGTAGGTCATAGCCTTCTTCCAGCAGATGCGTCGCAAAGCTATGGCGGAGAACGTGCGTGGTAATTCGCTTCACAACTCCAGCGCGCCGTGCGGCTTCGCGCAACGCGCGTTGAACGCTTTGTTCATGCATATGATGCCGGCGAATTTCGCCACTGCGCGGATCAACGCTGCGTGTAGGCGCTGGAAAAGCGAACTGCCACGCCCACTCACGCGCCGCATTCGGCAGCTTCTTGGCTAGCGCATAAGGTAATTCAACTGATCCAAACCCGGCATCCAAATCCGCCAAGTGTTGCGAGCGAGCCTTTTCCAGCTGCGTAGACAACGGCGCCACCATTGCTTCCGGCAACGGCACCACTCTGTCTTTAAAGCCTTTGCCTTCGCGGACGATGATTTGGCGATATCCAAAATCGATATCTTTGGTGCGCAATCGTAGCGCCTCCATAAGGCGCATACCGGTTCCGTACATCAGTTTAAGCACTAGCGCGCGAGTGCCTTCGAGTTGTTGCAGCGTGCGCTGCGTTTCATCTCGCGTTAGCACCACCGGTAACCGCACGGGCCGCTTAGCGCGCGTGACGTTTTCCATCCACTCAAGTTCGCGACCGAGTACTTTTTGGTACAGAAAAAGGATTGCCGACAACGCCTGATTTTGCGTAGCGGCAGCGACTTTGTGCGTCACCGCCAAGTTAGAAAGAAAACGCTCGATATCGGCCTCGCCTAACTGATTTGGATGCCGCTTTTCATGAAACAGAATGAAACGCCGAATCCACTGCAAATAAGCTTCTTCCGTGCGCAAACTGTAGTGCCGCAAACGCAAAGCATCGCGCACCTGAACGAGAAGACGTGGCTTGTCCATAAGAGCCTCCTTGCTCTATAGGATTGCTAGAATTTATCCGGGTTACGTCCCTGGCAACCCGTTGATCCTAGTGTAAACCGCCGATAGCCCGGCCTAAAATACCGGTTACAAACTCGGCGAATAGGTCGAGTAATTTAAGTTGCACAAAGACCGCTACGCGGTAGAAGATGCGGCTTCGACAAGGATTGTCGGA